>NZ_WAAO01000001.1 GCF_008868005.1 Microbacterium algeriense | reverse complement strand
ACGAGGATAATTTGGCATTTGACAAGTGCACGCTGTTGAGTTCTCAAGGATCGGATGCTCCCACGACCCAGTCATCACAACCAGGCCCGCAGGGCAACTTCTCTATCTTACCCACCCTGTCGTGCTTGTCAAATCGACGCGCCCGGCGAATCAGCGATCCGCTGCGCAGCTGATGACAGCCACAGAAGGGGTGGATCTCCCATCCTAGACGCAAGCGTCTGATCTCTCAAGAGAGAAGGATGTGTGGGAGTGGTTCTCCGCTTGAGGGGGGTGAAGCTCTCGGCTCCTCCGCTTCCCTGTGGGGCGAACAAGTAATAAGTTACGTGGGTTCCGGGGTTCTGGCAAATCGAGCCCCACCTCCCGGGCGTGTCGTCGCGTTCGCTCCGCCGGAGTCCCCTGATCAGCGTGCGTTTCGACCGGGAGGTGCCGCGGGAGTACCATCGCGGCCATGTCCTCCTCCGCGGCTAAGCCCCCTCGCGATCAGCGATCGGGAGCTGCCCTGCTCGCTCGTGTCCTGAGCGAGATGGACCTTCTCTCCCCTGACGGGATGGGCGCGGTCGCCCCCACGGTGCCCCTGCCATCTCGTCTGGCCGCCGGTGACCTCGCCTGGGCGAGCGTCGCCGCCGCGCACGTCGCCGCCGGGCGCTCGCCCGACCTGGTCGACGCGCACCGGGTGGCCGTCTCATATCGCGGCGACCGGTTCCTGACGATCGACGGCGCCGCTCCCCCGGTGTGGTCGCCGTTCTCGGGATTCTGGCGCACCCGCGACGGCTGGATTCGCACCCACGGCAACTACCCGCATCACGCCCGCGCCCTGCTGTCAGGTCTCGGACTGCAACCGGATGCCGACGCCGATCACGTTCGGACGGCGCTCGCGAGCCTGGCCTCGGGCGAGGGGGTCGCCGCGATCACCGCCTCCGGTGGACTGGCGGTTCCCGTGCTCCGGGAACGGCCCGAGGACGATCGCGCCCTGCGCGCGACGCCGCTCCTCGACATCGCCCGGCTCTCCCCCGCGTATTCCGTGGAACGCCGGACGTCCGCCACCGCCGAGCAACCGCTACGCGGCTTCCGGGTGCTCGACCTCACCAGGGTGATCGCCGGCCCCGTGTGCACCCGAACGCTCGCGCTGTTCGGAGCAGACGTGCTGCGCATCGATCCGCCCGACCTCCCTGAGCCCGAATGGCAGCACTTCGATACCGGCCACGGAAAGCGATCAGCCGTGCTGGACGCCCGGTCCTCGCAGTTCCGTGACCTGCTCGAGACCGCCGACGCCGTGGTGCTGGGGTACCGGCCGGCCGCACTCGACCGGCTCGGATTGGGCCCCGACGAACTCGCGCACCGATACCCGGGCCTGGTGGTCGCCCAGCTCAGCGCGTGGGGTACGGATCAGCCCGAGCGCGCCGGGTTCGACAGTCTCGTCCAGGCGGAATCGGGCATCGCTCTCGTCGAGTCGCCCGACGGGCACACCCCCGGCGTCCTTCCCGCGCAGGCTCTGGACCACAGCGCCGGGTATCTCCTCGCCGCCGCCGTGACGACGCTGCTGCAGCGCCGCACCCGCGAAGGCGGCACCTGGCGGGTCCGCACCTCGCTCCGGC
Organism: Microbacterium algeriense; assembly: GCF_008868005.1. Lineage (GTDB taxonomy): Bacteria > Actinomycetota > Actinomycetes > Actinomycetales > Microbacteriaceae > Microbacterium > Microbacterium algeriense. The sequence goes on along the minus strand of NZ_WAAO01000001.1, from coordinate 1,536,196 downwards.
GGGTCGCTGCGGAACTGCTGGGGATGCCGCGGGCGGATGACCCCGCGCCCGAGGAGGCCTTCGACCCGAGTCCGCACCTCACGCACTTCACGGTCGGAGGGCGAGACGTCGTCACGGCGAGACCGGCGTTGGCCGGGACGGACTTCGCGCCGCCGCGCCGGTGGGGTCGGGATCAGCCCGTCTGGTGACGACGGCCGCGCACGGACACCACGACGCACAGCACGAGAGTGGCCGCTCCCCAGAGCGCGCACGCCGGGGGTAGCACGCGATAGGCGAGATGCTGGACCGTGAAGTCCGCATCGATCGGGCCCAGGGCGATGAGTCCCCAGCCCCACGCTCCAAGGAGGACGATCGGCAGCGACACCCACCAGGCGATGCGCACGCCTGCGGGAAGCCACTGCTCGACATCGGGACGCACACGCCGACGGCGCAGCCAGAGCAGAGCCCAGACGCCGATCACCGCGAGCCCGATCACACTCGACCCGTGCTGGAGCCACTTGAATCCGGCCAGCGGACCCCACATCTCATCGAGGCCCGGCACCAGCTGCACACCCCAGCGTCCTTCGTGGGTGAAGAGATCCCAGAGGATGTGCGAGAGCACCCCGAGCAGCAGCGACAGCGCGAGGAGCACGGGGTACGAACGCTTCTCCCCGGCGCCGACGGCCCTCCGGGCAGCGACGGTCCCCCGGTCCTCCCACTCCGGCGGAAGTCGGCGCGCGAGCCATGCCGGCGACAGCTCGGGCACGGCAGGACGCAGGACCACACGCCAGAGGAGGAACAGCCCGAACGCGAGCAGGCCGGTCCACACGACGTTGCCGAAGCCGTGGGTGAACGAGTAGTTCAGACCCACGCCCCGCACGAACAACGGCAGGTCCGGCGTCATCGCTCCGATCGCGATCGCCGCAGGCACCAGCGGCGTGCGGACGAACGGCAGTGCCACGACCGCATGGCTCGGAGTGAACGGCATGCGCTCGGAATCAGGCGAGGAAGACGCCCGCGAGCGTCTTCTTGCCGCGTCGCAGCACCGAGACCCCGCCCGGCAGCGTTCCCCGCACCGTGGCCGAATCGTCTTCGACGCGTGCACCGTCGAGCGTCACGCCCCCCTGCGAGATCGCTCGCCTGGCCTCGGACAGACTCGCCACGAGACCGGTCGCGACCAGCGCCTCCACGACGGGAGTGTCGGCACCGACGGTCGCGTTCGGCAGCTCCTCCAGCGCGGTGCGGAGCGTTCCCGCATCCAGTGTCGTGAGGTCGCCCTGACCGAACAGCGCCTCGGACGCCGCAATAACGGCCGCGGTCGCCTCGATGCCGTGCACGGTCGCGACCACCTCCAGTGCGAGGCGCTTCTGGGCCGCACGCCGGAACGGCTCGGTGTCGACGAGCTGTGCGTACTCCTCGATCTCGGCGCGGCTCAGGAACGTGAACACCTTGAGGCGCTCGATCACATCGCTGTCGGCCGTGCTGAGCCAGAACTGGTACATCCGGTAGGGGCTGCACATCTCGGCGTCGAGCCAGATCGCGTTGCCCTCGCTCTTGCCGAACTTCGTGCCGTCGCTGTTCGTGATCAGCGGCGTGCCGATCGCATGCACCGAGACGCCCTCCGCGCGGCGGATCAGATCCGTGCCGCTGGTGAGGTTGCCCCACTGGTCCGAGCCGCCGGTCTGCAGCACGCAGTCGTACTGGCGGTACAGCTCGAGGTAGTCCATCCCCTGCAGGATCTGGTAGCTGAACTCGGTGTAGCTGATGCCCTCATCGGAGTTCAGCCGCGCCGCGACCGCATCCTTCTTGAGCATCGTGCCGACGCGGAAGTACTTGCCGATGTCGCGCAGGAAGTCGATCGCGCTGAGCGGGGCGGTCCAGTCGAGGTTGTTCACGATGCGGGCCGCGTTGTCGCCCTCGAAGCTGAGGTAGCGCTCGACCTGACCGCGCAGCCTGTCCACCCACTCGGCGACCGTCTCGCGGGTGTTCAGCGTCCTCTCCGCCGTGGGGCGGGGGTCGCCGATGAGTCCGGTGGAGCCGCCGACGAGTCCGAGCGGCTTGTGACCGGCGAGCTGGATGCGGCGCAGCGTCAGCAGCTGCACGAGGTTGCCCAGGTGCAGGCTCGCCGCCGTCGGGTCGAACCCGCAGTAATACGTGATGGGGTCTCCCGCGAGCAGGGCGCGCAGCGCCTCCTGGTCGGTGGACACGTGGACGAGGCCACGCCAGACGAGCTCGTCCCACACGTTCTCGAACGTGGGGTCGATCGCCTGGGGTGCGGTCGTCAGAGCGGGAGTTGACACGCGCTCCAGGCTATCAGCGCGCGGGCATCCCGCCCGCCTCACACGGGAGCGTCGAGGTCGGCGACCTCCTCCGCCGCGAGCGCGATGCCCGCCGCATCCATCGCGAGATCCAGCTGGTCGAGCTTGCTGCCGCCGAGGATCGGACGGATGCCGTGCGCGAGCAGCCACGCCAGCACGACCTGACCACGTTCGACGCCGTGTGCATCGGCTATCCGGCCGAGGACGGCGAGGCGGCGCTCCGTACCGGGGTGCTCGTACACCTCGGGAATCGACTTGGCCGGGTTGTCGTAGGCGCCGGAGAGCAACGGCGTGTACGCCCAGGTCTCCAGCCCGTTCGCGACGGCGAAGTCGCGTTGCTCGTCGCTCAGGACGCCGAAGGGATGGATGACACCCGGCGGTAGCGTGCCGGGGCGGGTCCGCAGATACGTGCTGTTGAGCTGGAAGGCGTCGATCGGGACGCTGCCGATCGAGGCGGCGTGCGCCCGTGCCCGCTCGATGCGCCACGCGGGGTGGTTGGAGGCCCCGACGCGTGCGACGGTTCCCCGCGAGGTCAGCGAAGCGAGCCCGTCGACGGTCTGCTCGATCGGGACGGCCCGGTCCTCCTGGTGCAGCCACAGGAGATCGACCATGTCGACGCCGAGCCGCTCCAGGCTTCCCTCGACCGCCTGGTAGATCGCGCGCGGCGAGAGCCCCGTCCGATGCTCCGGCCACGATCCGGGCCAGAGCGGCTCGGCGCCCACCTTGGTGGACAGGCGGACCCGCGTGCGGACGCCGGGACGCTCGCCGAGCCACCGACCGATCACGCTCTCGGAGGCGCCGCCGTGCCCGGTGTCGCTCGCCCAGAAGCTGTAGCAGTCCGCGGTGTCGATCCAGACTCCGCCTCGTTCGACGAAGCGATCCAGCAGCGCGAAGGAGACGTCATCGTCGACCAGCGTCCCGAAGGACATCGCTCCGAGGACGAGAGGGGAAGCAGGGGTGTTCTGAAGGGTCATGTGATCAGCGTGCAACCTGGAGCGCACTCCAGGTCAAGATCTATGATCAGGGCCATGAGCACGTACACACCGGCGGAGACCGCTGCACTCTCCGGATTCAGCATCGACACGCTGCGCTACTACGAGCGAGAGGGCATCCTCCCGACGGTCCCGCGCACCGCCGGTGGGCACCGCGCCTACAGCGACGCCGAGCTCGGACTGCTGGAGTTCCTCAAGTGTCTCCGGGAGACGGGGATGCCGGTGGAACGACTGCGCCGCTACGGTCAGCTCTGCCGGAGCGACGACACCATCCCGGAGCGGATCGCCCTGTTGGAGGAGCACGCGGAGACCGTCGAACGTCAGCTGGCGGAGGTGCTCGCGCAGCAACGGCGCCTCGCGGAGAAGCTGACCTGGTACCGGGAGCAGCTCGACTGAGTCAGCTGTGCGCCGCCCACCACACGAGGAACGCGGCCCCGAGCCCGATCACCCAGCTGACGAGACTGCCCACCAGGAAGTACTCGGCCCTGGCCCCGGTCTCGCCATCGCGGGAGATCTCCGGGAAGCGCACGATGCCCTTCGCCGCGAGCATCGCGGCCAGCACCGGATAGGCCGCGGCGAGCGTGAGGAGCATGACCAGCACGCGCTCCAGCGGTCCGATGAGCCGTCCGCCCTTGAAGCCGTTGCGCGGGTCGACGCGCGGTGCAGCGGTGGCGGTCTCGGCCGGAGTCGTATCGGCGAGGAGGGGCGCGGGATCGGCGGACGCGGGGGCCGCCGCTTCGGGGACCGCGGGTGCGGGGTCGGCGGGGCGCCAGGTGTGCTCGCCGTCGAGAGCGGCACGCACCACGAGGTTCGATGATTCGAGCAGGAACACACCGGCACCGAGTGCGAGCACGGCGAGATCGAACTCGACCACGCCGAACGGCGACCGCAGGTGCCACAGCTCGCCGACGAGACCGGCTGCGGGTCGAGCCCCGAGCCACAGCACGGCTCCGACGCTGACCGCGGCGAGCGCGACGGCGGGCCAGAATCCGGCGCGCGACGGCCCTTCGTCGGGCATGCTCCAGATCCAGAGCACACCGACCGCGAGACCGAGGATGGCCGGCAGCAGCGCGTCACCGCCGATGCCGAGGAGGACGATGAACGCTGCCGCGGCCACGTAGCCGATCCACCGACGGGGAGCGAACTGTCGCACGAGGTCGGCGGCTCCGACAGCGAGCAGGATGAAACCGGCCAGGATCATGCGGGTTCTCCCCTCAGCGCGCCCAGCCCTTCGAGGAGCGCGGCGGCTCCGGCACTGCGGAGCGACTTCGAGACGCTCGGCTGGGAGATGCCCTCCTGCGCGGCGAGGTCCTGCTGGGATCGTCCGACGGCACGACCGTAGGTGAGACGGCGCTCGCGCGCGCTCATCGCCCCGACCAGCTCGTCGCGGACGAGCAGATAGGCGTTGGACGCGGCGATCGTGGTCTCCATGACCTCATCCTGCCCCGGAGCACCGACAATCCAGGTCCGGGTCCGCGGCACGGCGCGCTGCTCCCTGGCATGGACGGTCTCGATCGCGGCGCGCGCGGCGTACCAGCCAGGGCCGTCTGCGAGCTCGCCGTGGACGGACTCCACGGCGGTGACCCGACCGATGCCGAGACCGAACCGGAAGGCGATGCCGTCGGGCAGCCGCAGTTGGATCATCAGGAGCGAGGTCAGCGCATCGACGAGGCCGCGGTAGACGGCTTGCTGCTCGTCTCCTACCGTGGGGGTGAGGGGTTGCACCGCCAGCGGCAGGTCGCGCTCCACCTGCGCGATGGTCTCGTCGAGAGTCCGCTGGGCCGCTCCGCGATCACTCAGTTCGCGGGACCCGACGATGTCGGCGATGACAGCGATGACCATGCGATAACCTTATCACGAATATCCCTAAGTTATGCAGTATCTGGTTATGGAACGGAAATATGCCTGAATCACGCATGATCGCCTGGAATGACGGGACCTGGACCCACGCTCCCGAGTCCGTCGTCATCGCCGAGCATCTCGATGCCACGGCTGTCGAGGGAAGTGACGCCTGGCGTCGCACCGCCTACGGGTTCATCCACGATTCCGAGCATGCGCTCCTCGCCCCGCTCGCGGTGGGCGAGGCGATGGAGGTGTCGTTCCGCGCGCCCTGGGACGGACAGTTCGACCAGGCGGGCGTCTTCGTCCGCATCGACGACGAGCACTGGGTGAAGACGGGCGTGGAGTACGCCGACGACCACCTCGGGCTCGGCGCGGTCGTCACCGCCGGCAGTTCCGACTGGTCGGTGGGCCATGTCGATGACTGGCGCGACAGCGAGATCACCGTGCGGGTGAGCCGCTGGGCGGACGCGCTGATCGTCCGGGCCCGCGCGGACGACGGCGACTGGCGGCTGGTCCGGGTCGCCCCGTTCGACGGCGACTCCTCCGCGTTCGCCGGACCGTTCCTGGCCGCCCCCACCCGCGCCGGCCTGACGGTTCGCTTCACACGGTGGGAACGGTCCGCCGCAGACACCGACCTCCACTGATCCGGCGACGATCCCCCGACAGGACAACGGTTCGCCGAGGAATCCGTGGAGATTCGTCGGGGAATCGTCGGGTGGTCGGGGAATCGTCGCCGACGACTGTTCGTGCACAGGGTTGGGCGACCGTGAGCCTGTGCACATGCACCGGGTGAGAGGTCGAGGGCGGGATCGGCTGGCTGGCACGGTGGACGGATGCTCTCGGCAACGGACACCATCAGGAGCCTCGGCGGACTCGCCCGAGGCACGCACCTGCGATCTCTCGGATTCACCCGGCAGGCTCTGGCTGGAATGGTGCGACGGGGAGAGATCGAACGCGTCCGGCACGGGGTCTTCGCGGCCGGCCCTCTCGACGAGCAGGTGCGCGCAGCGACGGCGCACGGCGGCGCGCTCACCTGCGCGAGCGTGCTGCGATCCGCAGGGATCTGGGTGCTTCCGGCAGACGACGGTCCGCATGTCTGGCTCGGACCCGACAACCACGCCCTCCCGCACCCCGGGTGCACCTGCCGTTCGCACTATTACCGCGGCCGTCCGCCGCTCGGCTCCGCGACGATCGAGACGGCCCTCCTCCATCTGCGCCGGTGCTGCGGCGATGAAGCCTTCTTCGCCGCGTACGAATCGGCCTGGCGACTGCAGAAGCTCTCCGCCGCAGCGCGGGCGCGCATCAGGAAGGCACTGCCACGCAGCGCGCGGTGGTTGGTGGAGCTGGCCAGAGCGGACGCAGACAGCGGCCTCGAGTCGCTTCTCCGCCTGCGGCTCCATGTCCTGGGCATCCACCTCCGGTGCCAAGTGAGGATCGACGGCGTCGGGAGGGTCGACTTCGTCCTCGGCGATCGCCTGATCCTCGAGGCGGACGGCGACGAGAACCACGGATCGCCGACGCGCAGGCATATCGACCGCATCCGTGACGCGGCGGCCTCACGCCTCGGATACGAGACCCTGCGGTTCGACTACGCGCAGATCGTGCACGACTGGCCGACAGCGCAGGCTGCTGTGCTGGGTGCCCTGCACAGACTCTCGCGGCCGGTGGCATGACACTCCCCCGACCCGACGACACTCCCCCGACCCGACGACACTCCCCCCACCCGACGACACTCCCCCGACCCGACGACGATCCCCCGAGGAATCGGTGGGGATTCCTCGGGGGATCGTCTGGACGTCGGCGGATCGTCGAACCGGGTCAGAGACCCAGGGCGTGTGCGGCCGCCTGGGCGCGTGCGACGAGCTCCGCGCGCTGCTCGGCGACGCGGACCGGCGCGGTGCCGCCGACACCCGTCCGGGAGGCGACCGAACCCTCGATCGTGAGGACTTCGCGCACCTCCGGCACGAGGTGCGGGGACACGGACAGCAGCAGCTCGTCTGAGGCATCCTCCAGGCCGATCCCCTGCTCCTCGCACGCGCGCACCAGCGCACCGGAGATCTCGTGCGCGTCGCGGAACGGCACCCGCCGCTTGACCAGCCACTCGGCGACGTCGGTCGCGAGCGAGAACCCCTGGGGCGCGAGCTCGGCCATGCGCTCCGTGTGGAAGCGGAGCGTCGCGATCATCCCGGCGAACGCGGGGAGCACGACCTCGAGGGTCTGCACCGAGTCGAAGACCGGCTCCTTGTCCTCCTGCAGGTCGCGGTTGTACGCGAGCGGGAGGCCCTTGAGCGTCGCGAGCAGGCCGGACAGGTTGCCGATGAGTCGACCGGACTTGCCACGCGTGAGCTCGGCGATGTCCGGGTTCTTCTTCTGCGGCATGATGCTCGACCCCGTGGAGTACCCGTCGTCGAGGGTCACGAAGCCGAACTCGCGGGTGTTCCAGAGGATGATCTCCTCCGACAGGCGCGACAGGTCGACACCGGTCATGGCCGTGATGAACGCGAATTCGGCGACCACGTCACGGGCCGCGGTGCCGTCGAGCGAGTTCTCCGCCGGACGGTCGAGTCCGAGCTCGCTCGCCACGAGCGCCGGGTCGAGTCCGAGCGTCGAGCCGGCCAGCGCTCCCCCGCCGTACGGCGAGACGCCTGCGCGACGGCGCCAGTCGACGAGACGTTCGAGTTCCCGGACGAGAGGCCAGGCGTGCGCCTGCAGATGATGGGCCAGCAGCACCGGCTGCGCGTGCTGCAGATGCGTCCGGCCCGGCAGGATGGCTTCGGGGTGGGCCTCCGCCTGCGCCACGAGGGCGTCGATCACCCGGAGCAGGTCGCGCGCGATCACGCGGGCGTGATCGATCAGGTACATCCGCACGAGGGTCGCGATCTGGTCGTTCCTGCTGCGTCCGGCGCGGAGACGCCCACCCAGTTCCGGCCCCAGTTCCGCGATCAGCGCCTGCTCCAGGGCGCCGTGCACGTCCTCATCCGTCGGCACGGGGCGCAGCGTCCCGTCGGCGACCTTGCGAGCCACCGCGTCCAGGCCCTCGTGCATCCGCCGCGCCTCGTCGGTTTCGAGATACCCGGCGGCCTCGAGAGCAGTCGCGTGCGCGTGCGAGCCGGCGATGTCGTACGGCGCCAGGATCCAGTCGAAGTGCGTGGAGCGGCTCAGTTCGACCAGCTCCGGCGACGGTCCCGTGGCGAAGCGCGCGCCCCAGAGCGCGCCCTCGTTGGTGCCTTCGTGTGTGGCGTCGGTCATCACGCGTCCTTCTTGCCGAGGAGCCAGACCAGCAGCGCCTTCTGGGCATGCAGCCGGTTCTCGGCCTCGTCCCAGACCACGCTCTGCGGGCCGTCGATCACGCTGGAGTCGACCTCGTAGCCGCGATCGGCGGGGAGGCAGTGGATGAAGATCGCTTCAGGATCGGCCAGGGTCATCGTCTCCGGAGTGACCTTGTAGCCGCCGAGGTCGCGGATGCGCGCGATCTTCTCCTCCTCCTTGCCCATCGACACCCAGGTGTCGGTGACGACGACGTCGGCGCCGGCTGCGGCCTCGACCGGATCGGTGTACAGCGCGATCGATCCGCTGGTCTCGGCGGCGCGGCGGTCGGCCGCCTCGATGACGTCGGCGCGGGGCGCGTAGTCCTCCGGGGAGGCGATGCGCACGTGCATACCCGCGGTCACGCCGGCAAGCGCGTAGGAGTGCGCCATGTTGCTCTGCCCGTCTCCGAAGAAGGTCAGTGTGAGCCCCTTCAGGTCGCCCTTGTGCTCGCGGATCGTCAGCAGATCGGCGAGCAGCTGGCACGGGTGGAAGTCATCGGACAGTGCGTTGATGACGGGAACACGGGTGCCCGCGGCCATCTCCTCGAGCCCCGACTGCGCGTACGTGCGCCACACGATGGCCGCGACCTGGCGCTCCAGCACCCTGGCCGTGTCCGACGGGGTCTCCTTGCCGCCGAGCTGGCTGCTCGCTGTCGAGATGATCAACGGGCTGCCGCCGAGGTCCGCGATGCCCACCGCGAACGAGACACGGGTGCGCGTGGAGGACTTGTCGAAGATGACCGCGACCGTCTGCGGACCGGCGAGGCTCTTGTCGGCCCACCGGTCCTTCTTCAGCTCGAGGGCGAGGTCGAGGATCTCCGCCTGCTCGGCGGGGGTCAGGTCGTCGTCCCGAAGGAGGTGGCGGGTCATGCGGATACCTTTCCGGCGACAGAGGCCTGGACATCGGCGAGGGCGGCGGTGAACAGCTCGCGGAACTCGGCGAGCTCCGCGTCGCCGATGGTGAGAGCCGGCGCGATGCGCACGGTCTCCGGGTTGGCGGCGTTGACGATGAGGCCGCGCTCCTGCGCGGCGGCGACGACCGCACTCGCGACCGGCTGGCTGAGGGCGACGCCCACGAGCAGGCCGCGCCCGCGCACACCGTCGATCAGCGGAGAGTCGATGCCGTCGAGGATCTCGCGCAGCTCGGCACCACGGCGGGCGGCGTTCTCGACGAGTCCGGCGCTCTCGATCTCGGCGAGCACGGCGTCCGCGACGGCGGTCGCCAGCGGGTTGCCGCCGAACGTGGAACCGTGCGATCCCGGGGTGAACAGCTCGCTCGCCGCACCGTACGTGACGAGGGCGCCGATCGGGAAGCCTCCGCCGATGCCCTTGGCGAGGGTGATCGCATCGGGCGTGATGCCCTCGTGGCTGAAGCCGAACCACTGGCCGGTGCGGCCGGCGCCGGTCTGGATCTCGTCCACGATCAGCAGGGCGCCGTGCGCGAGGGTCAGCGACCGCGCGGCGGCGAGGTAGCCGTCCGGCAGCTCGACGACACCGGCCTCACCCTGGATGGGCTCTACGATGACCGCGGCGACACGGTCATCGATCGCGGTCTCGAGCGCTTCGACGGTCGCGGGGATGTGCTCGACTCCGCCCGGCATCGGCGCGAACGGGGCACGCATCGACTCCTTCGCGGTGAGCGCGAGCGAGCCCATCGTGCGCCCGTGGAAGCCGTTCTCGAGGGCGATGATGCGCGGACGCTCTGCACCGCCGTGGAGACGGGCGAGCTTGAACGCGGCCTCGTTCGCCTCGGCGCCCGAGTTGGAGAAGAACACCCGTCCGTCGATCCCGGCCCCCGCGAGGCGCTTGAGCCGCGCGGCGAGCGCGAGCTGCGGGGGCGTGGCGAAGTAGTTCGACACGTGCGCGAGAGTGGCCGCCTGGGTCGAGACCGCCTCGACGAACGCGGGGTGGGCGTGGCCGAGCGAGGTGACCGCGATGCCCGCCAGGAAGTCGAGGTAGCGTCGGCCGTCGGCGTCCCACAGGTACGAGCCTTCACCACGGGTCAGCAGCGCGAGCCGCTCTCCCGCATTGAGCACGAGATCGCGTGCCGCGTCGTCCTGCCAGACGGTCATGCCGTCGCTCCCTTCGCTCCCAGGACCACTTCGGTCCCGATTCCCTTGCTGGTGAAAAGTTCGACGAGCACCGAGTGCGGCACTCGTCCGTCGATGATGGCGGCCGCGTCGACGCCGCCCTCGACCGCGTCGAGGCATGCCCGCATCTTCGGGATCATCCCCGACTCGAGTGTCGGCAGCATCTCGATGAGCGCTTCCGAGGTGAGGTGCGACACGAGCGAGTCGCGGTTGGGCCAATCGGCGTAGAGCCCCGGCACGTCCGTGAGGATCACGAGCTTGCGGGCGTCCAGTGCGACCGCGAGCGCTGCGGCGGCGGCATCCGCGTTGACGTTCAGTGACTGACCGGGGTGGTCGAGGTCCGGCGCGATGCTCGACACCACGGGGATGCGCCCCGCCGCGAGGTGGTCGAGCACGGGCGTGGGGTCTACCTCGACGACGTCGCCGACCCGGCCGAGGTCGACCTCTTCGCCGTCGATCACGACTCCGCGGCGGCGTCCGCCGAAGAGTCCGGCATCCTCACCGCTGAGTCCGGTGGCGATCGGGCCGTGCGAGTTGATCTTCGACACGAGCTGCGGGTTCACCTGACCGGTGAGCACCATGCGCACGACGCTGATCGCCTCGGTGTTGGTGACGCGGTAACCGCCCTTGAACTCGCTGGGGATCTCGAGGCGCTCGAGCATGTTCGAGATCTGCGGACCGCCACCGTGCACCACGACCGGCTGCACGCCGACGTAGCGGAGGTAGGCGATGTCCTGCGCGAACGCCTCCTGCAGCTCGTCCGAGACCATGGCGTTGCCGCCGTACTTGACGACCACGATCTGGTCACGGAACTTCTTCAGCCACGGCAGCGACTCGATGAGCGTCGTCGCCTTCTGCGCGGCGATGTCCGGGGTGGTGTCCTGGATGTCGGTCATGAGGCGTAGGCGCTGTTCTCGTGCACGTAGTCGTGGGTGAGGTCGTTGGTGAGCACCGTCGCTGTGGCGTCGCCCGCCTTCAGATCGATCACGAGGTGCGTGGCGCGCGGGGTCAGGTCGACCTCCTCCCGGGGACGGTCGGGGCCGCCCGCGGTGCAGACGCGCACGCCGTTCATCCAGACGTCCACGTCGTAGGGGTCGAACTGCGCGCTGGTGGTGCCGATCGCGGCGAGCACGCGCCCCCAGTTCGGGTCGTTGCCGAAGATCGCGGCCTTGAACAGGTTGTTCCGCGCGACGGACCGCCCGACCTCCACGGCCTCCTGCTCCGACACCGCCTGCTGCACCTCGATCGTGATGTCGTGGCTGGCGCCTTCGGCGTCGCCCTGCAGCTGCACGGCCAGATCCTGGCACAGCTCGGTGAGCGCGGCGGCGAAGTCGTCCAGATCGGGCACGACCTCGGAGGCGCCGTTGGCGAGCAGTGTGACCTGATCGTTGGTCGACATGCAGCCGTCGGAGTCGAGGCGATCGAAGGTCCTGCCCGTCGCGCGGCGCAGCGCCGCGTCGGCCTGGAGCGGCTCCAGCACGGCATCCGTGGTGATGACGACGAGCATCGTGGCGAGGCCGGGAGCGAGCATGCCCGCGCCCTTCGCCATGCCGCCGATCGTCCAGCCGTCGCGGCTCACGACGGCCGTCTTCGCGACCGTGTCCGTGGTCATGATGGCGTGCGCGGCGGCCTCTCCGCCGTCGGCGCTGAGCTCGGCGATCGCCTGCTCCGTGCCGGCGAGCACGCGGGCGCGGAAGGTCTCGTCTCCGGTGCCGATGAGCCCGGTGGAGCACACCAGCACATCGCCGGCGCTGATCCCGAGGAGCTCCCCGGCCTTCTCGGCGGTCTGATGCGTGGTCTGGAAGCCGAAGCTGCCGGTGAAGCAGTTCGCGCCACCGGAGTTGAGCACCACGGCCTCGACGACACGGTCGGCGACGGCCTGCTGCGACCAGATGATCGGGTTCGCCTTGGCGCGGTTGCTGGTGAACACGGCGGCGCCGACCTTGCGCGGGCCGCGGTTGACGACCACGGCGACGTCGGGCTTGCCGGTGGACTTGAGTCCTGCGGCGACTCCGGCCGCCTCGAATCCTGCGGGGGCGGTGACGCTCACGGCGCGACTCCGTTCACTGAGAGAGCACGGGTCTCGGGAAGACCCAGCGCGATGTTCATGGATTGGATGGCAGCGCCGGCGGTGCCCTTGACGAGGTTGTCGACGGCGGCGACCACCGTCACGCGGTTCGCGGCCCTGTCGATCGCGAGGCCGATCAGCGCGGTGTTCGCACCGATCACGTCGGCCGTGCGGGGGAAGCGCCCTTCCGGCAGCACGTGCACGAAGGTCTCGTCGGCGTAGGCGTCCTGCCAGGCGGCGCGGATCTGGGCATCGGTCGCGCCCTCCACGATCGGAGCGCTCGAGGTCGCGAGGATCCCCCGCGACATGGGGACGAGCACCGGCGTGAACGAGATGCCGATCCGCTGGGTCTCTGAACCCGTCTGGGTCCCTGAGCCTGAACTCGTCTGGGTCCCTGAGCCTGTACCCGTCTGGGTCCCTGAGCCTGTCGAAGGGGAAGCTGCGGCGAGCGCCTGGCGGATCTCGGGGATGTGCCGATGCGTTCCGCCGACCGCATAGGGGTTCGCCGAGCCGAGGATCTCGCTCGCGAGCAGGTTGGGCTTGAGGCTCTTGCCCGCGCCGGAGGGACCGACCGCCAACACCGAGACGATGTCGCCGGGGTCGATCACGCCGGCGGCGACGCCGGGAGCGAGGCTCAGGCTCACGGTCGAGGCGTTGCACCCGGGGGCGGCGATACGGGTGGCTCCGCGCAGGTGCTCCCGCTGCTTCGCGCCGGCAACCGGAAGCTCCGGGACCCCATAGGTCCACGGCTCATGGAACGTCCCGCCGTAGAACGCATCCCAGGCGTCCGCGGAGGTGAGCCGGTGGTCGGCGCCCGCGTCGATCACGAGCGGGGTGTCGCCGAGCGCATCGGTGTACTGCCCGGACTGGCCGTGCGGGAGTGCCAGGAACACGATGTCGTGACCGGCCAGGATCTCGGGCGTGGTGTCCTGCAGCGTGAGGTGGGCGAGCGAGCGCAGGTGCGGCTGGTGGTCGATGAGCGGCTGCCCGGCGTTCGAGTGCGCCGTCACCGTGCGGATCTCGATGTCGGGGTGATCGGCCAGGAGACGGAGGATCTCGCCTCCTGCATAGCCGGATGCGCCGGAGACGGCGACGGAATACGTCATGCTTCTACCTTAACGGTCGGGTCCTTCCGCGAAGGGAGGACCGAGGGCGGGGCCGGAGGCGGCGACACCGGCACTCGACCGCTGCGTGTGCGCAGGCAGAAGGGCGGGGTCGCCTAGAGTCGGCGGCCGCGGCGTCGGCGCACAGCGATGACGCTCGGAGCGAGCGTCGAAGGAGCGGTGGCGGCCGAAGGCATGTCGCGACAGTAGCGCGGCCCCGGCCGCCACCGCAAATCCGGCCCGTCATCCGACGGGATACGACTCCAGCGGCGCGGCGAAGAACGCGAGCTCGTGCGCGCTCGACGCCTCGAAGGCCCGCCGGAGGCGCGTTCTCCGCTCGGGCGGGGCCGCGGAGGCCGCCACGGTGGCATGGACGACCGCCGCGCGGGTCGCCTCCTCGAAGGCGGGGTCGGCATAGGTCGCCAGCCACGAGGCGTACGGGTGCTCCGGGTTCTGCGCATGCTCGCCGAACTCCCCGGCATGCAGCCGCCGCCCGAGGTCGGTGTAGAGCCAGAAGCACGGGAGGACGGCGGCGACGATCTCCGCGTAGTCACCGCCGAACGCCACGGAGCGCAGGTGGTCGAGGTACGCGACGGTCGCCGGCGCCGGTTCGGCGGCGAAGGTCGCCGCACTCACGCCCTGCGCCGGCGTCAGCCAGGAGGCATGGAGGTCGAGCTCGCCGGCGATGGATCCGCGGGAGGACTCCGCCCAGAACGCCTGCTCCTGAGAGGTGGGGGCGAGTCGGGCGGCCTCGGCGAGCACGCGGGCGTACTCGCGGAGGTAGAGCGCGTCCTGCGCGAGGTACCAGGCGAACGGTTCGCGCTCCAACGTTCCGTCGGCGAGCGCGCGGATGAAGGGCAGCTCGTCGATCGCGGCCCTGGTCTGCGCGATCCTCTCCCACCAGTCGGCGGCGATGTCCGTGGCCTCCGTCGCGCTCTCCGTCCCGCCCCGTCGCCACAGTCCGGCGAAGTGATGGATCGGCCCCGTGCCGCCGCCCACCCGCAGCGATTCCCCCGCGCGGAGGGACTCGCGGAGCCAGGCGCGGGCCGCGCGGACGGCTGCCACCGGATCGTCTCCCCTGGCCAGCCGGGTCGCGAGGGCGGAGGACAGCGAGCATCCGGTGCCGTGGGTGTTCCGACTCGGGATGCGCTCCCCCGGGAACTCCTGCCGCAGCCCGTGGCGAGCGTCCCGCAGCGCATCCGGAGCGTCATCCCCGTCGAGGTGTCCGCCCTTGACGAGGACGGCGGCCCCGACGTCGCGCGACAGCTCCTCCGCCGCGGACTGCGCGTCTTCCCAGTCGGCGAGCGCTCGCCCCGACAGCACCGCGAGCTCGGCGAGGTTCGGGGTGATGAGCGTGGCCCGACCCAGCAGGTCGCGCAGCTCCCGTTCGGCGGCCGGATCCAGGAGCCGATCGCCCGAGGTCGCCACCATGACGGGGTCGAGCACGACGATCGGCGGGCGCACGTCATCGAGCCAGGCGGAGACGGTCCGGATGACCGAGGCGTCGGCCAGCATCCCGATCTTCACCGCGTCGATCACGATGTCGTCCGACACCGCGTCGAGCTGCGCACGCAGGAACTCCGCCGGCGGCACGTGCACTCCGCGCACACCGCGGGTGTTCTGCGCAGTGAGCGCCGTCAGGACCGCCATCCCGTATCCGCCGTTCGCCGCGATCGACTTGAGGTCCGCCTGGATGCCGGCGCCGCCCGAGGGGTCGCTGCCCGCGATGCTGAGGATCCGGGGCACGGAACCGGCCGACCACCGGCGCCGGAACGCGGCGGCGGTCGCTGCCGGGTCGGCGACGGCGCACAACGCCGAGACGACGGCGAGACCCGCGGCGCCGGCGTCGCGCAGATCCTCGGTGTCGTCGATGCCGACGCCCCCGATCGCCACGCATGGCAGCGGGGTTCTGGCGGCGAGGTCGCGGAAACCCTCGACCCCGAGCGGGGCCGGGTGATCCGCCTTGGTGGGGGTAGGGCGGATGACGCCGACGCCGAGGTAGTCGACGGTCCCGACCGGGAGGGCGTGCACCGCGTCGAGGTGCGCCGGAGTGTTCGCGGTGAGGCCGATCAGCGCGTCCGGTCCCAGGACCCGACGCGCCCGCAGCACCGATCCATCGCCCTGCCCGAGGTGCACCCCGTCGACCCTCGCACCGTGCGCGCGGGCGGCGACCGCGGCATCGAGCCGGTCGTTCACCACCAGGAGCGCGCGTCCGTCGATGACCTCCGACAGGGCGAGCAGCTGCTGCACGGTCTCCGCATCCGTCGCGTTCTTGTCCCGGAGCTGAACGAGACGCACGCCGCCGTCGACGGCCCGGCGAACCGTCTCGACGACTCCGCGGTCGCCGCACAGCTCGGGGTCGGTGACGAGGTAGAGCGAGAGGTCGGCGATCACAGGACGCCTGCCTCGATGCGCGCGGCCGCCCTGACGTCGTCGGCGCCGACGGCGGCGAGCGCATCCAGCAGGGCGACGGCGAAGCTCCCGGGCCCACCGGCTTCCGCGGCGGCACGCTCGGCGGCGATCGTGTAGACGAGACTCGCGGCGGCCACGGCGGTGAGCTCATCATGATCGGTCGCCGTCGCCGCGCCGAGGAACGCGGCCATCACGGCTCCGAGGGCGCATCCTCCGCCCGTGACGCGCGTCAGGAGCTCGTGGCCGTTCGCCAGACGCAGCACGCGGTCTCCGTCCGTGACGAGGTCGACCGGCCCGGAGACCGCGACGACGCCGCTCGTGCGCCGGGCGAGGAGGACCGCTGCCTCGAAGGCGGCATCCGTGCTGTCGGTGGCATCCACGCCGCGTCCGCCGGCACTGAGGCCGGCGAGGGCGAGGATCTCGGAGGCGTTGCCGCGGATCGCGGTCGGCCTGTGCGCGAGGAGCTCGTGCGCCAGAGCGGTGCGCACCGGCAGCGCACCGATCGCGACGGGGTCGAGCACCCACGGGGTGCCGGACGCCGTGGCACCCGCGACCGCCTCGGCACCGGCGGCACGCTGCTCCGGGGTGGGGGTTCCCAGGTTGATCAGCACACCGGAGGCGACGCCGGCGAACAGACCGGCCTCGTCGATGATGTCGACCATCGCCGGTGCGGCGCCGAGGGCCAGCAGCACGTTGGCGGTGAAGCCCGTGACGACGGCGTTGGTGATGCAGTGGGTCAACGGAGGCGTCTCGCGGAGCACCTCCAGGAGGTCCGCAGCACTGCCTGCGAGGTCGAGGGCGGAATCAGGACGCAGAAGATCGCTCATCGCGACATCCCTTCGCTAGTACGAACTAGATCAGGTTCGACGGGTGTGATCTCAGCCGCGGATGCGGCACCCCGTGTCACTGCCTCGCAGTCTAGCGAGCGAAGACGTCGAGCAGTTCGCGCTCCTCGGTCCGCGTGAGTCCGGCCCGGCGCTCCTGTCGACACCGCGCTCGCGTTCATCGGCCATGACGTGTTCCACCGTGTCGGAGAGGGGCGAGAGAGTGCCGCCGCTCTCCGTGTACCGTGCGTTCGAGCGGGTCATGAATCCGCCCATCTCGGGAGGCAGCCACAGCGGCAGGGAGCGCGGTCCGGCCCAGTACTGGACGCCTTCCGCGACGAGGCGCTCCTCATCGCCGACGATCACCTGTCCGATGTGTCCCGTGGCCGCGCGCACGGTCCGGAGCACGTCTTCCAGATCGCGCACGTCCCCGATCGCGTTCACGGCGCCGGTGACGGTCGCGGCCACGACGAACGCGGCGACGTCGTCCACGTCGATGATCTGCGCCTTCCGGCCGTGGAGCGGAGGGACGAGCACCGGCTCGTCGAGGGCACGGAGGAACGCCGCTGCCCAATACCCGAAGCGATCGCTCGGGTCGCCGTCTCCCACGATGAGGCCGGGACGCAGGAGGAGCGCCCTGTCGCCGAGAGCATCCTGCACCGCGTCCTCCGCCGCGACCTTCTGCGGACCGTAGTCGTACTCCTCGCCCTCCTGCGCCGCAGGGTGCCGCGGGGCCGATTCGTCCGTTCCGACGGTCTCGTCATCGCGATACACGGACATCGAGGACACGAACGTCCATCAGGCGGCGCGATCACCGAGCGCACGGACCGCCGCGGCGACGTGATCCGCGCGGGAGGAGATGTCGATGACGTGATCCCAGTCCGTCCCGGAGACGACGTCGTAGGCGTCGTCCTCGTCGCGGTCGGCGAGGACGAGGCTCGCCCCGGGCGGCGCCGGGCGACCGCCGCGGGCCAGGCACGTCACGGTCGCCCCCGCCCCCAGCGCGTGCGCCGCGATGCGCCCCGACAGCCATCCGGTCCCTCCGAGGATCAGCACATCCGTCATGTGCCCATGTCATCAGGAAGGACGGCCGCGGGGAAGAGCATCCGCTCAGAGCGGAGAGCTCGTCAGGCGATGATCGGTCACTCCCGGATGGCTGCGCCGAAGCGCTCGGCGGCCACCGCGACACCCGCGAGCTTGGCCTCGGAGGCTTCCGCCGCAGTGAGCGTACGGTCGTCGGCGCGGAAGCGCAGGGCGAACGTCAGGCTCTTCGAACCCTCCGCCACCCCCTCGCCGCGATAGTCGTCGACCAGACGCACCGATTCGAGCAGCGCCCCAGCGCCCTCCGCCAGCGCCGCACGGACATCCGCCGCGGGGACGTCGGCCGACAGCGTGAGCGAAACATCCTGCGTCGCTGCGGGGAACGTCGACAGCGAGGCCGCGACGACCCGTCCGCCCGCGAGCGTCAGGATCCGGTCGAGGTCGAGCTCGAACACGATCGCCCGTCCTGGCAGGTCCGCGTCCTCCGCCACGGCGGGGTGCAGCTCGCCGACGTAGCCGACCGCCTCGCCCGCCACCAGGAGCGAACCTGTGCGCCCGGGATGCAGTGCAGCGCGCTCCGTCTGGACCACATCGATGTCCACACCGGCCGCCGCGGCGATCACACGCACCGCGTCCAACGCCTCGACGAGCCCCGCCGGCTCCGCGGGACGACCCGGCTGGCGGGGGGCGATGTTTCCGGTCAGCAGCCCCGCGACGTGGCGGTGCTGCGGCGGGATGGACGCGTCGAGCTCGGCGAGCGTCTCATCCGACGGGCGCGCGCCCAGCGGCGGGACCTCGTCGGTGCCGTACTCGACACCGGGCTCAGGGAGGAACACGACGCCGGTCTCGAAGATCGCGAGGTCGGTGAGGCCGCGCGAGATGTTGCGGTGCGCGGTCTGCAACAGCCCGGGGATGAGCGAGCGCCGCAGGAACGGCATCTGTCCGTCGAGCGGGTTGGCCAGGCGGATGCTCGGCAGGTGCTCGCCGGACGCCGAGCCGTGCAGGTCGTTCTGCGCCTCGGTCGTGAACGGGAAGGCGGGGGTCTCGACGAAGCCTGCGGCCGCGAGGGCGTTCGCCACTCGGCGACGCCCCTGCTGGTGCGCGGTGAGACCGCGCCCGGAGGGCGGGGTCGGCAGCACCGACGGGATGCGGTCCAGCCCGTGGATGCGGGCGACCTCCTCGGCGAGCGTCCACTTGTCGGTCAGGTCAGGGCGCCAGGTGGGCGGGATGACCGTCCACCCGCTCTCCCCCTCGGTCCCTGAGCCTGTCGAAGGGTTGACCTCCGCGCCGATGGTCGTCAGCGCCCCGGTGATCTCGTCGTCGGTGTAGTCGACGCCGATGAGCCCCTGCACGAAACCGCGCGGGAGCTCGATCTCCGCGACGAAGATCTCGGCGAAGAGAGCCCCGCCCTCCTCCGTGAGCGTGCCGCCGGCGAGCTCGACCATGAGGTCGGCCGCGCGGCGAGCGGCGACGAACGGGATCAGCGGATCGACGCCGCGCTCGAAGCGCTTGGACGCCTCGCTGGGCAGCTTGTGCCGACGCGCGGTGCGGGCGATGGTCGTCGGGTCGAAGATCGCCGCCTCGATGAGGACGTTCTTCGTCGTGTCGCCCATCTCGGTGGTGCCGCCGCCCATGACGCCGGCGAGACCGATCGGACCCGATTCATCGGTGATGAGCAGGTCTTCGACGTGCAGGTCACGCTCCACGCCGTCGAGCGTGGTCATCTTCTCCCCCGGCGTCGCACGGCGGACGGTGATCCCGCCCGTGAGCTTGTCGAGGTCGTAGCCGTGCAGCGGCTGTCCGAGTTCGAGCATCACGTAGTTCGTGATGTCGATGAGTACGCCCAGCGAGCGCATGCCAGCGAGACTCAGCCGCGCGATCATCCAGGGCGGTGTGGGCCGCGAGGGATCGACATCGCGCACGACCCGGGTGACGAACTCGCTCGCACCGACGTTGCCGCGGACGGGCGCCTGGTCGTCGACGGCGGCCGTGTGCCCGGAGCCGGGCTGCAGCTCGGCGAAGTCGCGCTCCGCCGGGTCGTGGAACGCCGCGCCGGTGGCGTGTGCGTACTCGCGGGCGACTCCGCGGAGGGAGAACGCGTAGCCGCGGTCGGGCGTGACGTTGATCTCCACCGCCACGTCGTCGAGGCCGAGAAGCGCGATCGCATCAGCGCCGACGGGCGCGTCGATGCCGAGGTCCGACAGCACGAGGATGCCGTTGTGCTCGTCGCCCAGGCCCAGCTCGCGTGCCGAGGCGATCATGCCGTCGGAGACGTGACCGTAGGTCTTGCGGGCGGCGATCGGGAACGGGCCGGGCAGCACGGCGCCCGGGAGCGTCACGATCACCTTGTCGCCGACGATGAAGTTGTGCGCACCGCAGACGATGCCGCGGACGCCACCGTGCTCGGAGCCGACGTCCACCTGGCACCAGTTGATGGTCTTGCCGTTCGACTGCGGCTCCGGCTCGATCGAGAGGACCTGGCCGACGACCACGGGGCCGGAGATCTCGAAGCGGTGCACGTCCTCTTCTTCGAAGCCGACGGTCACCAGCGCCGCGAGGACATCCTCGGGCGTGGCGTCCGCTGCCAGTTCGACGTACTCACGCAACCACGAAAGCGGGACGCGCATCACACCACCATCCCGTACTGCTCGCTGAATCGGACGTCGCCCTCGGCCATGTCCCGCATGTCCTGCACATCGCTGCGGAACATCAGACCGCGTTCGATGCCCATGCCGAACGCGAAGCCGCTGTATTCCTCCGGATCGATCCCGGCCGCGCGCAGCACGTTGGGGTTGACCATTCCGCAGCCGCCCCACTCGATCCAGCGCGCGCCGCCCTTGAAGGTCGGGTGCCACAGGTCGAGCTCGGCGGACGGCTCGGTGAAGGGGAAGTAGTTGGTGCGGAAGCGCATCTTGGCCTCAGGGCCGAACAGCTGCCGCGCGAAGTGGTCGAGAGTGCCCTTGAGGTGCGCCATCGTGATGCCCTTGTCGATCACGAGGCCCTCGAACTGCGTGAAGACCGGGAGGTGCGTGGCGTCGAACTCGTCGGTGCGGTAGACACGGCCGGGGCACAGCACGTAGATCGGCACCTCGCGGTCGAGCATCGAGCGCACCTGCACCGGGCTCGTGTGCGTGCGCATCACGAGGTGGCGCGAGGTCGGGTCGACGTAGAAGGTGTCCTGCTCCTGGCGGGCCGGGTGATCGACGTCGAAGTTCAGGGCGTCGAAGTTGAACCACTCGTGCTCGAGCTCCGGCCCCTCCGCGATCTCCCATCCCATGCCGACGAAGATGTCGCAGACCTGGTCCTGGAGGAGCGTGAGCGGGTGCCGCGCCCCGACGTGCGTGCGCGAGGGAAGGGCGGTGATGTCGACCCGCTCCGCCTCCAGACGGGCGGCGACCTCCGCAGCGGCCAGTTCGGCCTCCTTGGCGGCGAGTGCCTGTGTCACCTCTCCTCGGCCCTGACCCACGAGCTTGCCGAACGCGGCCTTGTTCTCGGGGGCGACCTGGCGCATCGAGGCGTTCAGGACCGCGAGCGGCGACCCCTCCGCGACGTGCGCGGCGCGGGCGGACTTCAGCTCCGCGGTGTCGGCTGCGGCAGCGATCGCCGCGAGGGCGTCGGCGACAGCGGCCTCGACCGCTTCCGGGGTGATTTCAGGAGACTCTGACACGAGAATCGAGTCTACCGGCGCGGGGCGACGCTCCCCGCCGCGGCGTCCCGGTCGGCATCAGCGCGGCAGGTCGGAACCGTCGCCCTGCAGCACGATGAGAGACGTGTTCGTCTCGCCTGCGTGCTGACGCGGGTCCGGCTCCGCCGGTCCCGCCTTCGCCGAGCGCTTCGCACGACGCTGCAGCCGGTACGCGATGTACGACAGGAGAAGGCAGACGGCGACGTACATCGAGCCGCCGACGATCGCCGCCGGGATCAGCGGGGAGCCGTAGGGCGCCTGGTTGCCGATCTGGTTGATCACGTACAGCAGCTCCTGGTACGTGATGATGAAGCCGAGCGCGGTGTCCTTGAGCGCGACGACGAGCTGGGCGATGATCACCGGCATCATGGCGCGGACCGCCTGCGGGATGAGGATGAAGTACATGACCCCCGTCTTGCGCAGGCCGATCGCGTACCCGGCCTCCTTCTGCCCGCGCGGCAGGGACTCGATCCCGGCGCGCAGCACCTCGGCGAGCACCGAGCCGTTGTAGACGATCAGCGCGATGACGACCGCGAAGTACGGCGGCATCTTGATGCCGAGCACCGGGAGGCCGTAGTACAGCAGCATCATGAGGACGAGGACGGGGACGGCCCGCATGATCTCGATGATCCACCGGACCGGTTCCCGCACCCAGGCGTGCTCGGAGAGACGGCCGATGCCGAGGACGAAGCCGAGGACGATCGACCCGACTCCTGCGGCCGCGAACGCGGACAGGGTGCTCAGCAGTCCCTCGCCGAACCGCACCCAGACCGCGGAGAAGGTGAAGATGTTCCACTTCTCGGCCGTGAACTGGCCGGTGGCGTAGAGACGCCACACGACCCAGCCGAGGACGGCCAGCACGACCAGGACCGTGAGGGCGCCGATGAGCCGGTTGCGGACGACGGCACGAGGGCCGGGGACGTCGAAAAGGACGGAACTCATCGCGCGATCCTCCACTTGTTCTCGAGAACGCGCTGCACCCAGCTGAGCAGCAGCACCAGCACCACGAAGATGACCATGACCCACAGCAGCACGACCAGGGCGTTCTCGCCCCGCTCGCTGAGCGCCGCGCGGATCGTGCCGAGGTTCACGACGGAGAAGCCCGCGGCGACCGTCGTGTTCTTCATGAGCGCGATCAGGACGCTCATCATCGGCGGCACGACCGAGCGCGTCGCCTGCGGCAGCACCACGTAGCGCATGACCTGACCGAAGTTCAGTCCGATCGCGCGTGCCGCTTCCGCCTGCCCGACCGGCACGGTGTTGATGCCGGCGCGCAGGGCCTCGGCGACGTAGGTCGCGGTGTAGATGCCGAGCGCGATGACAGCGAGCAGAAGGGAGTTCACCCGCTCGCCGAGCAGGATCGGGAGGCAGAACGCGAAGAAGAACATCACCAGCGTCAGCGGGGTGTTGCGGATCCAGTTGACGTACACGCCGCCGACGGCGCGGGCGATCGGAACCGGCGAGACGCGGGCCGCGCCGACGATCAGGCCGAGGACCAGCGCGATGATGCCGCCTCCGAGGAACAGCACGATGGTTCCCCACAGCGCATCTCCCCAGAGGTCGAGGTGGTCGGTGATGACTCCCACTGCTGCTCCTGTCGGTTCCGGTCTCGGCGTTCTCGTCGGTGAAGGGGCGGCCGGCTCAGCCGGCCGCCCCTCCAGGTCAACCGACGGGGTCGACCTCGGGCTGGGTCGCCTTGACGCCCGAGGCGCCGAGGTTGTTGTCGAAGATCTGCTGCCAGATGTCGCCGCCATCGGTCAGCTGCGTGTTGAAGTACTCCACCAGCGCGTCATCGCCCTTGGCGACGCCGATGCCGTAGCGCTCCTCGCTGAACGGCTCGCCGACGACCTTGAGGTTGTCGGGGTCCTGCGCCGCGTAGCCGATGAGGATGGCCTCGTCGGTCGTGACGGCGTCGACCTGCCCGTTCTTGAGGTCCTCGACGCACTTGGAGTACGTGTCGTACTCCTTCGTCTTCACCTCGGGGTAGTTCTCCTTGATGTTCTGGATCGGTGTGGATCCGGTCGCCGAGCAGACCACGGTCGACGAGTCGAGGTCGTCCACGCTCGCGATGTCGCTGTCCGCGGCGACGAGGAGGCCCTGACCGGTGACGAAGTACGGGCCGGCGAAGGAGATCTGCTCCTTGCGCTTGTCGGTGATCGAGTACGTCCCGACGTAGTAGTCGATGTCGCCGTTCACGATGGCCTGCTCGCGGTTGGCGGAGGCGATCGCCTGGAACTCGATCTTCTCCGGGTCGACGCCGAGGGAGGCGGCCATCCAGCGGGCGATGTCGACGTCGAAGCCGGTGCGGTCCCCGGTCACGGGGTCGAGGTATCCGAGACCCGGCTGGTCCTCCTTGACACCGACCTTGACGGTGCCGGACGACGAGATCCGGTCGAACGTGGGGCTGCCGTCGATGGTGACGTCGGTCTCCACGGTCCAGGGGGCGCTGTTCGAGGTCTCCTCGTCGCCGCCCTCGGGCGCTCCCGTGCTGGACGGGGTTCCGCTGTTGCAGGCCGTCAGCGCCAGCAGCGCCGTCGCTGCGATTCCGATGCCAGCGAGTGTCCGTGTGCGTCGCATGTGCGTCTCCTTCGTGTGCTGTGTGTGCAGGGTCTGTGTGGTGCGATGGTGCGCGTCAGTGCGTGAGGAGCTTCGACAGGAAGTCCTTGGCACGGTCGCTCTTCGGGTTCGTGAAGAACTCCTCGGGAGTCGCCTCCTCCACGATCCGCCCGTCCGCCATGAAGACGACACGGTCGGCGGCCTTCCGCGCGAAGCCCATCTCGTGCGTGACCACGATCATGGTCATGCCGTCCTGGGCGAGCTCGACCATGACGTCGAGCACCTCGTTGATCATCTCGGGGTCCAGCGCGCTGGTCGGCTCATCGAACAGCATCACCTTGGGCTGCATGGCGAGGGCGCGCGCGATCGCGACGCGCTGCTGCTGTCCGCCGGAGAGCTGCGCGGGGAGCTTGTTCGCCTGCTGCGCCACGCCGACGCGGTTGAGCAGCGTCATGGCCTCGGCCTCGGCGTCCGCCTTCTTGAGCCCGCGGACCTTGATGGGACCGAGGGTGACGTTCTCGAGGATCGTCAGGTGCGCGAACAGGTTGAACGACTGGAACACCATGCCGACGTCGGCCCGCAGGTTCGCGAGGCCCTTGCCCTCGGCCGGGAGCTCTTTGCCGTCGATGCGGATGCTCCCGCTGGTGATCGTCTCGAGCCGGTTGATCGTGCGGCACAGCGTCGACTTGCCCGAGCCGGAGGGGCCGATCACGACGACGACCTCGCCCGAGTTGACGGTCAGATCGATGTCGGTGAGCGCCTGGAAGTCGCCATAGTGCTTCTGGACGTTCTCGACCACGACGAGGGGTGTATCAGAGGTCATCATTTCTCCAAACTAGCCACGTCGTACCCGGTGCTCCAGGCACATCGGTGAGATTTACACGTTCGTAATCACCTGATCGCGGCGCCGATGCAACCCTGCATCGACACCCCACGACCCGCCCCCTCGGGCCGCGGGATCGTCCTGCTGCTGCGCTCCCAGCGACAGCAGAGCAGCAGGCCTCCGATCGTGTGCGATCGACCTCACACTGGCAGAGCGATGCGGGGATATCAGAATTCTTGAGGATTTCTTGAGCAGACCTCAGCCGCGCAGCGCCCGGTAGAAGGCGATCGCGCCCGGATGCAGCGGGACCGGCCCGGTGAAGATCGCCGATCGACGGTCCAGCAGGGCCGCCGTGGGCACCTCGCCCGCGATCCGCAGCCGCGCGTCGAACAGGCCGGTCAGCACGTCGCGTGCCACATCGTCCGGGGTGCTCGACGAGGTGATCAGGTAGTTCGGCACCGCCATCGTCGGCGCCGAGGTCGTGATCCCGTAGGTGCCCGCCGGCACGTCCGCCGGTCGGTAGGCGTGCGAGTACTGCTCGTTGACGCGGTTGACCCACTCCTGATCGACCGGCAGCAGTCGCACCGGTGTCGTCCCGGCCAGAGCGGAGATGCCCGGGGTGGGCAGTCCGCCCACCCAGAAGAAGCCGTCGATCTCACCGCTCTCCATCGCGGCGATCGACGCGGCCAGATCGAGTCTCGCGTCGTGGACGGACGCGGTGTCCACATCCGCCGCGGCCAGGATCCGCGCCGCGATCACGTTGACCCCGGAGTTCTCGGCGCCGAGGGAGATCGTGCGTCCTGCGAGGTCGCCGATGTCGTCGATGGCGGAGTCGTCTCGCACCACCACCTGCACGTACTCGTCATACAGCCGCGCGAGCGCCCGCACCGGAAGAGGCTGGTCGAACGCGCCCTTCCCCGCTACCGCGTCCGCCGCGGTGTCCCCCTGGGCGAAGCCGAGGAGCGCCTCCCCCGACGCCACCCGGAGCAGGTTGTCGACGGAGCCCGCGGTCTCCCGGACCGACAGGGCGACTCCCAGGGAGTCGGACAGCTCATCGGCCAGGTGACGGCCGTAGTCGTAATAGACGCCCGTCGATCCGCCGCCGGCGACCTCGTACTCCCCGTCGCCCCATTCCGTCGCCCGCGCGCTGCAGGCCGAGAGCGCGCCGAGCACGGCGAGCGCCACGACCCCGGCGGCCAAGCGCCGTGCGACCGCCCTCATCGCGGGGTCCTGTCCCGGAGGACGAGCTCGACGACGAGGCCGCCCCCATCAGCGGCGGCGACCGCGAGTTCGCCGCCGACCGTGGCCAGCAGATCCGTGGCGATCGCGAGCCCGAGACCCGATCCGGGGATGTCTCCGGTGTCGGCGCTGCGCCAGAACCGGTCGGTGGCGGCGGCGGCCTGCTCGTCAGTCAGCCCCGGTCCGCGATCCCGGACCGTGAGCCGGCACGTCCCTCCGTCGCGCCGCGCACCGATCTCGATCCAGCCGCCGTCCGGGGAGTACTTGACCGCGTTGTCGATCACCGCGTCCAACGCACTCTCCACGATCGTGCGATCCGTGCTGCTCATCACCGAGGCGTCGCCGGTCGATCGCAGCTCGATGCCCCGCCCGGCGGCGACGTCTCGCCAGGCGTCCAGACGACGCGCGGCGAGGGCAGCGAGATCGACGGCCGAGATCGTCGAATCGCCGCGTCCGCCCCGCGCCAGACCCAGCAGCGTCTCCAGGATGCGCGTCATCCGTCGGCCCTCCTCCCGCGTCTCCTCGATGTCATCCCGCCACTCGGGTCCCAGCCCCGTGGCGAGGTGCTCGACGCGCAGCAGCAGGGCGTTGAGCGGGTTGCGCAGCTCGTGCGAGGCGTTCAGCGCGAACTCCTGCTGCCGCGTCATGACCCGCTCGATCTGATCGGCCATCCCGTTGAACACCTGAGTCATGCGCCGCAGCTCGGGCGGCCCCGCGTCCTCCGCGACGCGCGCATCCATCTCGCCGCGCTCGATGGCCACCATCGCCTCGTCCAGACGTCCGACCGGCGACAGCACCCACCGCGCCAGCCGGAACACCAGGAGAACGCCGAGAGCGGTCAGGACGAGCACGATCGCCGCGAAGAGGAGGAGCTGCTGCAGGATCGCGGTGCGCGGCGCTTCCGCGTCGGCGGAGACGAGCACCGCGCCGATCACGTCCCCGTCGTCGAAGACCGGCTCCGCCAGGGCCGCATCCGCGACACCCCAGGGCACGTCCGTGGTCGGCTGCTCGGCGCGACGCCCGGAGAGGGCGAGCTTCACCCGTTCGGCGTCCTCATCCCCGAGCACGGCGCCGTCGTGGTCCCCGGCCGCCCAGACGGAGCCGCCGAGGTCGAACACCGTCACCTCGATCCCGTACACCTCCTGGAACCGCCTGACCTCGGCATCGATGACGGCCGGGCTCCCCGAGCGCAGGGCCTGACGCGCGCTCGTCGCGAAGTAGCCCAGGTCACCGAGCTGCTGCGTGTAGAACGCCTGCTGCACGCTCCTCGCGGCACTCCACCCCGCCGCACCGCCGAGCG
This sequence comes from Microbacterium algeriense, assembly GCF_008868005.1. Lineage (GTDB taxonomy): Bacteria > Actinomycetota > Actinomycetes > Actinomycetales > Microbacteriaceae > Microbacterium > Microbacterium algeriense. Next base: position 1,508,616 of record NZ_WAAO01000001.1, on the reverse strand, counting down.
CCACCAGGATCGCCACCAGCGGCACGAGGAACACCACGATCAAGCGCCTGCGCACGACTCACGCTCCCGCAAGCCGATAGCCGACCCCGCGGACGGTCTCGATCAGCCGTCGGTCCCCGGTCTTCCTGCGGATCGCGCCGACGTGCACCTCGAGCGAGTGCGAGAAGCCGCGCCAATCCGTGTTCCAGACCTCGCGGATCAGGCGCTCCTTCGGCACCGCGACGCCGGGGTAGCGCGCCAGCACCGCGACGATGTCGAACTCCTTGCGCGTGAGCTCCACCGGCGCACCGTCCACGAGCACCTGACGCGACACCAGGTCGATGCGCAGGCCCCCGTCGCGCAGCAGCACCTCGGCGTCCGACTCCGGGATGATCGGACGCGAGCGCCGCGTCACCGCCTCGATCCGGGCGAGCAGCTCGTGCACGTCATAGGGCTTCACGACGAAGTCGTCCGCGCCCGCTCGCAGGCCCTTGATCCGCTCCGCCACCTGGTTGCGCGCGGTCACGATCACGATCGGGACGTCGGAGCGCCCGCGGATGCGTCGGCAGAGGTCGATGCCGTCGACGTCGGGCAGCCCGAGATCCAGCAGCACCACCTCGGTGTCCGCACCCAGCAGATCCAGGGCGGCCGCGCCGTCCGCCGCACGCACGGTCGCATAGCCGGACCGAGCGAGGAACGCCTCGAGGGCGGCCGCGACCCGTTCGTCGTCCTCGACGATCAGAATCCTCATCGGCCCCGCTTCCCCATCAGCCCCGCTTCCCCATCAGCGTCCGAAACCGCGTTCAGTCGCGGGGCGTCGCACGTTGCGCGAACGCGCTCTCGTAGAGGCACACGCTCGCGGCGGTCGCGAGGTTCAAGGACTCCGCGCGCCCGAAGATCGGCAGCCGCAGCACCTGGTCGGCCAACGCGAGCGCCTCATCCTCGAGCCCCCGCGCCTCGTTGCCGAAGAGCCATCCGGTCGGCTCCGCCAGCACGCCCTCGGCGCGTGCCTGCAGCAGGTCCTCGCCCTTCACGTCGGCCGCGAGGATGCGCAGGCCGGCATCGTGGGCGCGTCGGACGACCTCGTCGAGGTCTCCGCCGACCGAGACCGGCAGGTGGAACAGCGAGCCGGTCGTGGCGCGCACCACCTTCGGGTTGTACGGGTCGACCGTGCGCCCGGTCAGGACGACGGCATCAGCGCCGGCGGCATCGGCCGCGCGGATGATCGTGCCGAGGTTGCCCGGGTCGCGCACCTCCTCGCAGATCGCGACGAGACGGGGCGAGGCGTCGAAGATGTCGCGCACCGACGTCGGCGTCTGCTGCACGACCGCGACCAGTCCCTGCGGGGTGACGGTGTCGGCCATCGCGTTCAGCACGTACTCGGTGACGTACTCGACGTCGATGTCGGCCTCGGCGGCCTTGGCCCGGATGTCCGGGTGCTTCTCCCAGCCGGTGGGCGTCGCGAACAGCTCGACGATCGCATCGGGACGATAGGTCAGCGCCTCGCGGACGGATTGCGGTCCCTCCAGGAGGAACAGTCCGGTCTCGGTGCGCGCACTGCGCTTGGTCAGCTTCGCGACGGCACGGACTCGGGGCGAGCGGGGGTTCTCCAGCACGATCACAGTCTAGGGTCACCGCCGTCCTGGAGAACGCGAAACGGGCGCCTTCCCGGAGGAAGACGCCCGTTCGTGAAGAGGTGCTTACGCAGCCGACTTCGGCGCGTTGACGTCGGAGGGCAGAGCCTTCTTCGCCGTCTCGACCAGGGTCGTGAACGTGGCAGCGTCGTTGACCGCGAGGTCGGCGAGCATGCGACGGTCGACCGTGACACCCGCGAGGCCGAGGCCCTGGATGAAGCGGTTGTAGGTCATGCCGTTCTGGCGAGCAGCGGCGTTGATGCGCTGGATCCAGAGACGACGGAAGTCGCCCTTGCGCTTGCGACGGTCCCGGTACGAGTAGACCAGGGAGTGGATGACCTGCTCCTTGGCCTTCCGGTAGAGGCGCGAACGCTGGCCGCGGTAACCGGAGGCGCGCTCGAGGATGACGCGACGCTTCTTGTGGGCGTTTACCGCCCGCTTGACTCTTGCCATTTTCCTGTGTTCCTATTCGTGCGTTCGGGCGCGTCAGCGACCGAGAAGCTTCTTCGCGACCTTGGTGTCAGCCTTCGAGAGCACCTGGTCCTGGTTGAGGCGGCGGGTGCGACGGCTCGACTTGTGCTCGAGGTTGTGGCGCATGTTCGCCTGCTGCTTCTTCAGCTTTCCGCTGCCGGTGATCTTGAAGCGCTTCTTAGCACCCGAGTGGGTCTTCTGCTTCGGCATCTTCTCTTCCTTCGTATGGCGCCTTCTCAGGCGACGGTGTCAACCCGCGGTGCGGGAGTTCTGGGGGCGGGAGTTACTCCGCGGGAGTGGCTGCGGACTCGCTCTTCGCCTCGCGCGCGGCCTGCTTCTTGTCGGCGCGCTGCGCGTCGCGGACGGCGTTCTGCTCCTGCTTGGCCTCGGACTTGCTCTTGAGCGGAGCCACGACCATGACCATGTTGCGGCCGTCGATGGTCGGGTTGGACTCGACCGTTCCGAACTCGGCGACGTCCTCTGCGAACTTGCGCAGCAGGCGGACACCCTGCTCCGGGCGCGACTGCTCGCGACCGCGGAAGAGGATCATGGCCTTGACCTTGTCGCCGGCCTTGAGGAAACCCTCGGCGCGCTTGAGCTTGGTCGTGTAGTCGTGCGCCTCGATCTTCAGTCGGAAGCGGACTTCCTTGAGGATCGTGTTCGCCTGGTTGCGGCGAGCTTCCTTTTCCTTCTGTGCGGCCTCGTACTTGAACTTGCCGTAGTCCATGATCTTGACCACAGGCGGCTTCGAGTTCGGGGCGACCTCGACGAGGTCGAGATCGGCTTCCTGCGCGAGGCGCAGTGCGGCCTCGATACGGACGACGCCGATCTGCTCACCCGCGGGGCCGACGAGGCGGACCTCGGGGACGCGGATGCGCTCATTGGTACGGGGATCGCTGATGCGGAGCTCCTTAGACGATGGGGATTCGGCCACCGTGACGCTGTCTGCCTCACGGGCGAAATCGGAATCGTCCCACCCACCGGCATTCAGACGCCGGCTCCGCACCCAGTCTGCCGGAGCCGTTCTGCGAACGGAGCCGGTGGAGTGCAAGACCCGGTAGCCTGGAACGGCAAGCGCGGGTGGGAAGTGAATCCTCTTTCGATCCGGAGCATGACGCTCCGGAGCCCGCCAAAGTCTAACAGAAAGCAAGGCGAAGTGACGAACCAGGCATCGGACGAGGCGGCACAGGAGCGCGAAGAGCGCTGGGCACGTCAGGAGGAGGCCGCCTCATCGGCCACTCGGGACATCGCCGACGTCCCCGCCGTCGAGGTGATCACCACCGCGGCCGTGCACCTCATGAGCGCCGCGGCCGTGAAGCTCGGCCTGGCCGACGATCCGGACGCCGCCGCCCAGCTCGACCTGGACGAGGCGCGCAAGCTCATCAACGCTCTCGCAGGGCTGATCACCGCCGGCGCCCCCGAGATCAGCGACATGCACGCCCGCTCCCTGCGCGACGGCCTCCGTTCGCTGCAGCTCGCGTTCCGCGAGGCGTCCACGATCCCCGACCCGATCGGCAAGGGCCCGGGCGAGAAGTGGACCGGTCCCGTCAACTAGATGCTGATGTAGGCGATCGCCGGGCACGCGTTGATCACGCAGCCGGAAGTGCCGGCGACGGCGCCTCCGAGCAGCACGACGGCCGCGAGGGCTCGCACCAGAGTCCGGGGCATGTCCCCGAGCGTAGCGAAGCGGTTCAGGCGCTGCGGCGGAGCTTCACGGTGAGGGAGTCGACGAGCACGGCGATCCGGTCATCCGATGCCCAGCGAGACGCGAGACGCGAGAGCACGGCGTCGAGCACCTCACGTTCGAGTCCGTCGACCAGCTCCAGGACCACGATGAGCTCGGGACCGCGCAGACGCGCGTCGGGGTCTCCGGAAGCCACCGCCACATCGATCACGGCCAGTTCGTGGGCCACGCTCTCCTGCAGCGCTGTGAACACCTCGGTCGACAGGAAGCTCGGCTCCCAGCGCTGTTCCTGAGCGATCGCCCAGACGGCGGGACGCCGGATGACGAACTCGGTGTCGGACGTCGGGTCGAGCACGATCAGGTCGGTGTCCTCCGACGAGGCGGCCAACGCCGCGCGGACCGCCTCGACGGGGATGGGTCGCGCCGACGAGTCCCACGCCTGCATCGCCTGGACCGACGAGAACACCGGCTGGACGCGCCGACCATCCGGAGCCGCGACCGTGACGATGGAGAGCTCCTGCGTCTTGTCGACGGTGAGACCGTTGGGGGCGATCCCTTCCTCCCCCTTCTCCGCGATGAGAGGCACCAGCACACGGGCGGCACGGAAGGCGTCGACGACCTCGGACTGGCTGCCCTCCCCTGCGCGGAAGCGCAGCAGAGCGGCCAGCAGCGCCGGGTCGGCGGATCCGTCGTCCGCCGCATGCGGATTCGACTCGAAGCTGCGGCCCTCCCACGGAACCCCGGCGGAGTCGCCGTGGTTGTGCGGCTCGGGGCCGCAGGAGTGCGGGTCAGTCTCCTGCGACATCCAGCGCCTCAGCGAGTGTGAACGCTCCCGCGTAGAGGGCCTTGCCGACGATCGCACCCTCGACGCCCAGCGGCACGAGCTCGCGGAGCGCGGCGATGTCGTCGAGGTTGGAGATGCCGCCGGACGCCACGACGGGCTTCGGCGTGCGCGAGGTCACCTCGCGCAGCAGCTCGAGGTTCGGGCCGCGGAGCGTGCCGTCCTTGGTCACGTCGGTCACGACATAGCGGCTGCAGCCGGCGTCCTCCAGGCGCTCCAGCACCTCCCAGAGGTCGCCGCCCTCCTTCGTCCAGCCGCGCGCCGCGAGGGTGGTGCCACGGACGTCGAGGCCCACGGCGATCGCCTCGCCGTACCGGCTGATCACGTCGGCCGCCCACTCCGGGTTCTCCAGCGCCGCGGTGCCGAGGTTGATGCGCGCGGCGCCGCTCTCCAGAGCCGCCTCGAGGCTCGCGTCGTCGCGGATGCCCCCGGAGAGCTCGACGTTGACGTTCTTGAACTGCTTGATGACCTTGCGCAGGATCGAGGCGTTGCTGCCGCGGCCGAAAGCCGCATCCAGGTCGACCAGGTGGATCCAGGACGCCCCCTGCGAGACCCACTCCCCCGCGGCGTCGAGCGGGTCGCCGTAGTTCGTCTCGGTCCCGGCCTCGCCCTGGGTGAGGCGGACGGCCTTGCCCCCTGCGACGTCGACCGCGGGAAGGAGCGTGAGCGAAGGGGACTGTGCGAAGTCGTTCATGGGGTCCTTGGATCGGGGGGGTCTCCGGCCCGGGGCGGGCACGAGAACCGAGGGTAGTCCGCCGGGCGGCGGGGCACAAAACGGGGGCGTCACCGCCCGGGTCAGAGGCTTCCGACCCAGTTCCGCAGCAGCTGGATCCCCGCTTCGCCCGACTTCTCCGGGTGGAACTGCGTCGCCGAGAGCGGACCGTTCTCCACCGCGGCGAGGAACGGGTCGCCGTAGGTCGCCCACGTCAGCACGGGTTGCGGGAACGGCGGGATGACATCGAGCTCCCAGGACTGGGCCGCGTAGGAGTGCACGAAGTAGAACCGCTCCTGCTCGATCCCGCGGAAGAGCACGCTGTCGGCGCCGGGCTCCACGGTGTTCCATCCCATGTGCGGCAGGACAGGCGCGTTGAGCTCGGTGACGGCGCCCGGCCACTCGCCGAGGCCCGTCGTGTCGTGACCGCGCTCGACGCCGTGCTCGAACAGCACCTGCATGCCGACACAGATGCCGAGGACGGGACGACCGCCCGCGAGGCGGCGGCCGATGATCTCGTCGCCGCCGTGCGCGGAGAGCGCGTCGCGGACGGCCTGGAATGCGCCGACGCCGGGGACGACGAGGCCGTCGGCTTCGAGCGCGGCGGTGCGGTCCCGCGTCAGCACAGCGTCTGCTCCCGCGGCCGCCAGCGCCTTGACGGCGGAGTGGACGTTGCCCGACTCGTAGTCGAAGACGGCGACGCGGGGTGCCGTGCTCACAGCGCTCCCTTGGTGGAGGGGATGCCGTCGACGAGCGGGTCGAGGGCCTTCGCCTGACGGAACGCACGCGCGAACGCCTTGAACTCGGCCTCGGCGATGTGGTGCGGGTCGCGCCCGCCGAGGACGCGTACGTGCACGGTCAGCGCGGCGTTGAACGCGATCGCCTCGAAGGCGTGGCGCACGAGGGAGCCGGTGAAGTGCCCGCCGATGAGGTGGTGCTCGAAACCGGCGGGCTCGCCCGTGTGGACGAGGTACGGCCTTCCGGAGATGTCGACGACCGCCTGCGCCAACGCCTCGTCGAGAGGCACCAGGGCGTCGCCGTACCGTGCGATGCCCGACTTGTCGCCCAGCGCCTCGAGGATGGCCTGACCGAGGACGATCGAGACGTCTTCCACGGTGTGGTGCGCGTCGATGTGCGTGTCACCGGAGGCGCGCACGGTGAGGTCGGTGAGCGAGTGCTTCGCGAAGGCCGTGAGCATGTGGTCGAAGAAGGGCACCGAGGTGTCGATGCGGCTCGCGCCGGTGCCGTCGAGATTCAGCTCGAGCTCGACGGTGGACTCCGACGTGCTGCGGACGCGGCTCGCGGTGCGCGGGGTCGGTGCGGAGGTGCTCATGATGCCGATCCTATCGAGGCGAGAGCGTCCAGGAACGCGGTGGTCTCGGCCTCGGTGCCCGCGCTCACCCGGAGGTGGCCGGGGATCCCGACGTCGCGGACCAGCACCCCGCGGTCGTACAGCTGCTGCCACGTCGCGCGCGGATCGGCGACGCCGCCGAACAGGACGAAGTTCGACCAGGACTCGTGCGGCGTGTAGCCGAGCGCCTCGAGCGTCGCGGTGATGCGGTCGCGCTGCTCGACGATGTCCTCGACCATGCCGAGCATCACATCGGCGTTGCGCAGGGCGGCGACCGCTGCCGCCTGGGTCAGGGCGCTCAGGTGGTACGGCAGCCGCACCAGTCGCAGCGCATCGATGAACGCGGGGTCGGCGGCCAGATAGCCGACGCGGGCGCCGGCGAACGCGAACGCCTTGCTCATGGTCCGCGAGATCGCGAGCCGCGGGCGACCATCGAGCAGCGTCAGTGCCGACACGGCGTCGCGGGGAGCGAACTCCTGATACGCCTCGTCGACGATCACGATGCCCCGCGCCGCCTCGTAGACGGCTTCGACGACATCCAGACCGAGCGGCGTGCCCGTCGGGTTGTTCGGCGAGCAGAGGATGACGACGTCGGGGTCGGCGGCGCGCACCTGCTCTGCGGCCTCCTCCGGGGTGATCGTGTAGTCGGGCTGACGGGTGCCGGCGATCCAGCGCGCCCCGGTCCCCTGCGCGATCAGCGGGTACATCGAATACGTGGGCGCGAACCCGAACGCGGTGCGGCCGGGGCCGCCGAAGGCCTGGAGGATGTGCTGGAGCACCTCGTTGGAGCCGTTGCCCGCCCAGATCTGCTCCGGTGCGAGGCCGTGCGCGAGGTACTCGGCGAACGCCTCGCGCAGAGCGGTGAACTCCCGGTCCGGATAGCGGTTCACGTCGCGGATCGCCACGGCGATGTCGTCGAGGATGTCGCTCGCCACCGCGTCCGGGATCTGATGCGTGTTCTCGTTCACGTTCAACGCGATGGGGAGCGGAGCCTGCGGCGCACCGTACGGAGTGAGTCCGCGCAGATCGTCGCGCAGCGGAAGATCGTTGAGGGAGAGGGTCACCCTTCCCATGCTAGGCGGCGCTCAGCACAGGAGAGGCAACGTTGCGGCGTACGACGTCGGCTCTCAGTTCGTATACTGCGCCGGGATCGCCAGCTCCTGGCCGATCTGCAGCTCTCCGCCGTGGAGGAGGTTCATGCGGCTGATCTCGCCGATCACGTCGCGCGGGTCGACCTCGGGGGCGACCGTGCTCGCGATCGACCAGAGCGTGTCCCCCGGCATGACCGTGACGGTCTCGACGCTGACAGCAGGAGCATCCGCGCCGGAGGCCACGGCGGAGCCGCCGCTGAGCGCCGCGAACGCGATGCCGATCGCCAGCGGGACGGAGGCCAGCCCGAGCATCACGGCGCGACCGCGTGCCGTCAGCCGGAGTCGCGTCGTCGGACGAGCCGACGTCGGGATGACCGCTGCGGTGCTGAAGCTGATGCTGCTCATGTGGTGCTCCTTAGCCTGACCCGGAGCCGTGGGCTGCCGGGGAAGTTGGCGTAGCGTTCGCATTCGCGACTCGGCCGGGAGCCGTGAATGCGAAGCTACGTTCCGAAGTTATCTTCGAGTTCGAACATCTGTCAAGTATTCTTCGAAAACAGATCCGAGAATCGGCCGACACGCTCGAACAGATCTTCCAGATCGGCTCGATTCTCGGATACGGTTTCGATGAGAACACCCCACCACGGGCCTCCGACATTCGAAGAGGGACGTCGGGATCACGCACTGAAGGAGCACCATGAGCGAGAACTCCGCCCCCGAATCGGAGGCCCCGCGCACGCGTCGTCGCAAGAGCCTCAGCCCCAAGCAGATGGCGATCCTCGAGGTCATCCAGAACTCGATCGCGCATCACGGCTACCCGCCGAGCATGCGCGAGATCGGTGACGCCGTCGGACTCAAGTCGCTCTCCAGCGTGACGCACCAGCTCGGTCAGCTCGAGCTGAGCGGGTACCTGCGGCGCGATCCGGGCAAGACCCGCGCCATGGAGGTGCTGATCGACCTCCCCGGCGCCAGCGGCGAGAACCCGGCCGATATCGCGACACCGGTCGGCGACGCCGCCCTCGTCCCCCTGGTCGGACGCATCGCCGCCGGAGTGCCGATCACCGCCGAGCAGCAGGTCGAGGAGATCTTCCCGCTCCCCCGGCAGCTGGTCGGCAAGGGCGATCTCTTCATGCTCAAGGTCTCGGGCGAGTCGATGATCGACGCCGCGATCTGCGACGGCGACTGGGTCGTCGTCCGCTCCCAGAACAACGCCGAGAACGGCGAGATCGTGGCGGCGATGCTCGACGGCGAGGCGACGGTCAAGGTGCTGCGGCGTCGGGACGGTCACACGTGGCTGCTGCCGCGCAACTCCTCCTTCGAGCCGATCCTCGGCGACGAGGCCGTGGTGCTCGGCAAGGTCGTGGCGGTCCTCCGCGCGGTCTGACGCGAGAGCGCGCGTGTGACGTCGTCTGCCGCCGGCCCATAGGCTCGAGGCATGTCGTCTCCTTTCGGTAGCTGGCCCTCGCCCGTCTCCGCCGCGTCCGTGGCGGCATCGTCGCCGCGCATCGACGGCGCCCGGTTCGTGGGCGCCGAGATCTGGTGGGGTGAGTCCGTCCCGGCGGAGAAGGGGCGCGTCACGGTACGACGCTCCTCCGGAGCCGAGGTGCTTCGCGCCCCGTGGAGCGCACGCTCGCGCGTGCACGAGTACGGTGGCGGCGCGTGGACCGCGGACGACGACGGAACGCTGTACTTCGTCGACGCGGGCGATCAGCGCGTGTACCGGCAGGGCCCGGCGGCCGATCCGCTGCCGCTCACCCCGGCCGGCCCCTCGCACGGCGGGCTGCACCTTAGGCAGGGCCGCCTGTTCGCCGTGCGTGAGGACCTGTCGACCACCCCGCACACTCGCGGGATCGTGGAGATCCCGACCGACGGCTCCGCGGCAGAGGACGCCTCGGCCGTCCGGGTGATCGTACAAGGAGACGGGTTCTTCGCCCACCCGGCGCTCTCGCCCGACGGCACCCGGCTCGCCTGGGTCGCCTGGGACCGCGGCCGCATGCCGTGGGAGGGCGCCGGCGTACAGGTCGCGGAGCTCGACGGAGGCCGCCCGCAGAGCATCCGCTCACGCGCTGCGCTGCAGCCGGAGTGGGTCGGCGAGGCCGAACTGGTCTTCGCGGATGACCCGGACGGCCGGTGGGGGCTCCACCGCGTCACGCTCGACGGCGTCGTGCCGGCCGGAGCCCCGCAGCCGGTGGCTCCGGCCGATGCCGACACCGGCTACGGACTGTGGGTGCTCGGCAACCGCTGGTACCGGCCGCTCGATGACGGCAGGATCGTCGCCGTCCGCACCAACGGCCGCGACCAGATCGTGCTGATCGATGCGCAGGGCGAGGTGCGGCCGATCGACACGCCCGCCGACGGCCACGTCAGCATCGATGACGCCAGGGGCACGAGCGTGCTGCTGTCCGGGAACGGCTCGCGTGTCGACCCGGGCCTGTGGTGCGTCGACGTCGACTCCGGCGAGATCGTCGCCGTGCGGGGCGGCGAGCCCGTCGATGCGCAATGGATGCCGCCGGCGCGATCGATCGAGGTCGACGGGCCCCACGGCGCCGTGCATGCCTTCGCGTACCCTCCGACGCATCCCGAGGCCTCCGCTCCCGACGACGAGCTGCCGCCGTACGTCGTCCTGGTCCACGGCGGGCCGACGGCCCACGTGACCGGGGCGTCCTCGGCAGCGGTCGCGTTCTTCACCAGCCGGGGCATCGGCGTGCTCGACGTCAACTACGGCGGCTCCACCGGCTACGGCCGCGCCTACCGGGAGCGCCTGGACGGACAGTGGGGCGTGGTCGACGTCGACGATGTGATCGCCGCGGCCAGGGGTCTCGCCGACGCCGGCCTCGCCGACCCCGAGCGGATCGCGATCCGCGGAGGCTCCGCCGGCGGGTGGACGGTGCTCTCGGCGCTCGTGCGCGGGGGTGCGTTCGCGGCGGGCATCAGCCGCTACGGCGTCGCCGACCTGCGGATGCTGGCCGCCGAGACCCACGACTTCGAGGCGTCCTACCTCGACGGCCTGGTCGGGCCGCTCCCGGAGAGCGAAGACGTGTACATCGAGCGGTCGCCGCTCACGCACACCGACCGCATCGACGTGCCGGTGCTGCTCCTGCAGGGCGGCGAGGACCGCGTCGTCCCGCCCTCGCAGTCCGAGGCCATCCGCGACGCCCTCGCCGCGCGCGGCGTCGACCACGAGTACGTGCTGTACCCGAGCGAGGGCCACGGCTTCCGCAGCGCGGACACGATCGTCGACGCCCTCGAACGCGAGCTGCGATTCCTCGGGCGCGTCTTCGGCTTCACGCCGCGGATGTGACGCTGAAGGTCACTCCCCCACGCGGTTGCGCAGGCGCATCGCGCGCTCGGCTTCCCGAGTGTCCTGGCGCTCGCGCAGGGTCTGGCGCTTGTCGTACTCGCGCTTGCCCTTCGCGAGCGCGATCTCGACCTTGGCTCGCCCGTCCGAGAAGTAGAGCTTCAGCGGGATGAGGGTGTACCCGCCCGCTGAGACCGCGTGCGCGATCTTCGCGATCTCCTCCCGGTGCAGCAGCAGCTTGCGGATGCGCTTCGCGGAGTGGTTGGTCCAGTGGCCCTGGGAGTACTCCGGGATGTGCACCGAATCGAGGAAGACCTCGTTGCCCTTCACGAACGCGTAGCCGTCGCTGAGGTTGGCGCGCCCCTGACGGAGCGACTTCACTTCGGTGCCGGTGAGCACCATCCCCGCCTCGTACGACTTCTCGATGTTGTAGTCGTGACGTGCGCGACGATTGGTCGCGACGACCTTCTCTCCGCGTTCCCTGGGCATGGTGCTCTCCTGTGTGCCGTGATGAGCTCGATCGATCGTTCCGTCCGAGCAGCCTTTCAGGCTATCAGGTGCGAAGCCAGCGTCGGATCGCGAATCCGGCGGACAAGGCGGCGAGCACGACGCCGATCGCGATCAGGATGGGCACGACCAGCGCCGCGTCCTGCATCGTCACCCAGGTGGTGATGAAGGGCACGCGACCGCGCAGGTAGCCGTTCACGCCGAAGTGCACGCCCGCCACGACCGCCGCACTCGCGAGCGCCGACCCGAGGAAGGCCGCGAACACGCCCTCCAGCACGAACGGGGTCTGGATGAATCGGTTCGACGCGCCCACCAGGCGCATGATCCCGATCTCCTTGCGTCTGGCATAGGCGGAGAGGCGGATGGTGGTGCCGATGAGCAGCGTCGCCGCGATGAGCATGAGGACCGCGATGCCGACGGCGATGTACGTCGCGACCGTCAGCGCGGAGAACAGCGGTTCGAGGTACTGCAGCTGGTCCTTGACCTGCTCCACGCCCGCCTGCCCGCTGAAGGCCTCGGCGAGAACCTGCGACTGCCCCGGGTCCTTCATGGTGACGAAGAACACCTCGAAGGCCTGGTCGGGGGTGAGCACGCTCGCCTGGTCCTCGCCGAGCTGGGCGACGAGCTTGGCGTAGGTCTCCTCCTTGGTGTCGAACGTCATCGAGCTGATGAGGGGCTTGAGCGCCTCCCCCTCCAGCTGTGCACGCACGGCGTCGACCTGCTCCTCGCTCGCGGCCCCGTCGATGCAGGTGTCCGACTCGGAGACCGCCGAGCACATGTACACCGCGACCTGGGCGCGTTCGGCCCAGTATCCGCGCATCACGCCGATCTGGTTCTGCATGAGGATGGCGGCACCGACGAACGTCAGCGACACGAACGTGACGAGCACGACGGAGATGACCATCGAGATGTTGCGCCGGAGGCCCCCCAGGGCCTCGGTCAGGATGAGTCCGATTCTCATGAGGTCGGGCCCACTTCCTCGTCGTCCTCGTCGGAGAGGCCGAGCCGGTCGGCGACCCCGAGCTCGGCGACGTCGACCGTCGGAAGCGTGATCGGGTGCGTACGGGGGCGGACCACTCCGGGGGGCTCGACCACGGCGGGCGGCTCCGCGGCAGGCGGCTCCACCACGGCGGGCGGCTCGACGACGGCGGGCGGCTCGACGATGCTCGCGGTGCCGGTCTCCTGCGGACGGGTGGTCTCCGGCGGCTCGACCGTCGTCGCGGAGGCCGTCGCGTCAATCGGAGCATCGTCGGCGGAGGCGGCTGCGACCCGCTGCGCGTGGAGCTCCTCGGCGAGGGCGGCTCGGACCACGGAGAGGTCGGCGGTCTGGCGCTGCACCTCCTGCACGGCTGTGAGCGCTGCGGCCGCGGCGGCACCGCGCACCTCCTCCGGCACGAGGCGGGGGATGTTGGAGGTGTCTCCGTATCCGCCGTGCACCTCGTCGCGCACCATCTCGCCGTCACGGAGCTCGATCACGCGGCGCTGCATCTGGTCGACGAATCCCGCTTCGTGCGTCGCCATCAGCACCGTGGTCCCGCCGGCGTTGATGCGGGCGAGCAGCTGCATGATGTCGACCGACGTCGCGGGGTCGAGGTTTCCGGTGGGCTCGTCGGCGAGGAGCACCTGCGGACGGTTGACGAGCGCACGCGCGATAGCGACGCGCTGCTGCTCACCGCCGGAGAGCTCATGCGGCATGCGCTTCTGCTTGCCGTCGAGGCCCACGAGCGCGAGCGCCTCCGGCACGGCCTGCTGGATGAAGCCGCGCGAGGATCCCGTCACCTGAAGCGTGAAGGCCACGTTCTGGTAGACGGTCTTCGACGGCAGCAGCCGGAAGTCCTGGAACACCGAGCCGATGTGGCGACGGAAGTAGGGCACCTTGCGGTTCGCGAGCGAACGCAGGTCACGGCCCAGCACGGCGATGCGGCCCGACGTGGGGACGTCCTCGCGCAGGATGAGCCGCAGACAGGAGGATTTGCCGGAGCCCGAGGCCCCGACGAGGAAGACGAACTCCCCGCGCTGCACCTCGAAGTCGACACCGGAGAGGGCGGGCTTCGACGTCCCGCGGTAGCGTTTCGTGACGTTCTCGAACCGAATCATGGCGCTTCGAGCCTAAGCGCGCCCTCTCTCCTGGCCGCGAGCGACACCCCGCACGCCGCAGGGCGACCGGGCGCGGGCGACATCGCTCTCCGCATCGCCGTCCCGCTGAGTCACCTCCCACTGATATACAGAGATATGCGTCGCGGGCACACCGCGGCGGAATGAATCTTCGAGGGGGACGCATGTCAACGCCTGCAGGCTGGTACGACGACGGATCGGGCCGACAGCGCTGGTGGGACGGCCAGCAGTGGACCGAGCAGTACGCTCCCGAGGCCGAGGCCCCCTCCGCCGAGGCGACACCGGTGGACGACACGGCCGTGACCACGAGCTACCCGGCCCCTGGCGACTCCGCCTCGGCTCCCGCGTACTCCGCTCCCGCGTACCCGGGCTCGACGCCCGGCTACCCCGGTGCGTACTCCGCCGCCCCGTCCGACCCGGCCGGAGCCCCTTACGGTCAGCCGGCGCCGGAGGACCCGAAGAAGCTCTCGGTGCTCGGCCTCGTGGGTCTCGGGCTCGCCGTTCTCGGCACCATCCTGGTCTTCATCCCCGTCGTCGGCTTCGTGGGGTTCATCCTGCTCGCGGCGGCCTTCGTGGTCTCGATCATCTCGCTCTTCCTCAAGGGCCGGAAGTGGCCGGGCATCGCAGGCCTCGTCCTGTCCGTCGTCGGCACCATCATCGGCGTGGTGATGTCGTTCATCTACCTGTTCGCGTTCGCGCAGGGAGTGAGCGAGGAGATCGACCGGCTCCCGAGCTCCTCGCCGTCGATCGAGGCGAGCGCACCGGCCGAGACCACGGGACCGGATGACGTCGACCAGGGCGTGCGTCCGACGGCGGCCGAGGTCGCGCAGGGTCTGACGGCGATCTTCGCGACGACCGGCGCCGAGGGCTACACCGAGGCGCAGATCGCCTGCATCGCCGACATGTTCGTGGCCTCCGACCTCGACAACGCCACGCTGCGCACCATCGCGGAGAGCGACGGAACGCTCACCGACGTGGATGCGGCGTACGGCTTCGCCGAAGTGCTCGGCGACACCGAGGCCCTCGCGGCCTGCTTCGCGGCCTGACAGCGAGCCCGGGCGAAGGCTCCACGCAACGATCGAGAAGAACACACGGGGAACGGCGATGACGACACCTGCCGGGTGGTACGACGACGGCTCGGGCAACCGGCGGTGGTGGGATGGGACGCAGTGGACGCAGCACGTCGTCACCGCGCCCCAGCCCGCCCCCGCGGCGCCGGATCCCTCCGACGCTGCAGCCGATGCCGATGCGTCGGCGCGGGAGACAGTCGCAGCCGCAGCGGAGGCGACTCCCTCGGAGGATGCGTCCGCGACCGCTGAGCCTGCGCCGTTCGCGCCGCCGTACACCGCACCGTCCTCCCCCGACACCGGGTTCGCACGCACCGAGCCCGCGCCCGCCGCGGCGTACCCGCCGTACGGCACGGTCCCCGGAGCTCCCGGCGTCGGGCAGCCCGGCCCGTCGGCACCGTCGCGGTTCCCCGTCCTGGGGGTCATCGGACTCATCGTCGTTGTCGTCGGCGTCATCGTCGCGTGCCTCCCGCCCATCGCGCTGGCGGGATGGGGGCTGCTCGCCGTGGGAGCCGTGCTGTCGCTGGTCTCGCTCTTCGTCCGCGGTCGGAAGTGGCCGGGGATCACCGGCCTCGTCGTCGCCGTCGTGGGCGCCGTGCTGGCCGTCGCCGTCTCGCTCATCACGTTCACCGCGACGTCGATCGCCGACCGCGCCCCGGAGCCGTTCGCCACGCCGAGCGCCCGCCCGCCGGCCGAAGGGGCGACACCGGCGCCGGGCGACGACCCCTCCGCGATCGAGGGCGCGGAGATGGTGCCGTTCGCGGAGCTCCAGGTCGGCGACTGCCTGCCGCTGGTCGAGTACGACGCCGAGGACCAGATCTACGACCTCCCGGTGGTGCCGTGCGAGCAGCCGCACACGGATGAGATCTACTACATCTTCCAGGTCGAGGGCGAGAGCGAGTTCCCCGGTGACGACCCGCTCTACGAGATCGCCTGGGACGGGTGCATCGCACAGTTCGAGGCGTTCGTCGGCGTCCCCTACGAGTCGTCGGTGCTCGACGTCTACTCGTATCAGCCGACCCGCAGCTCCTGGGCCCGCGCCGACGACCGCACGGTCCACTGCATCGTCTTCAGCTACGAAGACGTCACAGGCACGCTCCGCGGCGCCGGGTACTGACGTCCGCTGCATGACGAAGGGCCCCGGAATCCTCCGGGGCCCTTCGTCATGGAGTCACTCAGGACTCAGTCATCGTCGTCCTTGCGCTTGCGCCAGCGGATGCCCGCCGAGATGAAGTCGTCGAGGTCGCCGTCGAAGACCGCTGCAGGGTTGCCGGACTCCTGGCCGGTGCGGAGATCCTTCACGAGCTGCTGTCCGTAGAGGAAGTACGAGCGCATCTGGTCGCCCCAGCTCGCGGTGATGTTGCCCGCGAGCTCCTTCTTCTTCGCCGCTTCCTGCTCCTTCTGCAGCAGCAGGAGTCGGGTCTGCAGCACGCGCATCGCGGCGGCGCGGTTCTGGATCTGCGACTTCTCGTTCTGCATCGACACGACGATGCCGGTCGGAAGGTGCGTCAGGCGCACGGCGGAGTCTGTCGTGTTGACGGACTGGCCGCCGGGGCCGGAGGAGCGGAACACGTCGACGCGGATGTCGCTCTCGGGGATGTCGACCTCGGTCGCCTCCTCCATGAGCGGGATGACCTCGACCGCGGCGAACGACGTCTGCCGCTTGTCCGCGGAGCCGAAGGGGCTGATGCGGGCGAGGCGGTGCGTTCCCGCCTCCACGGAGATGGTGCCGAACGCGTAGGGGGCGTCGATCTCGAACGTGGCCGACTTGATGCCGGCGCCCTCCGCGTAGGAGGTGTCCATGACCTTCACCGGGTACTTGTGCCGCTCCGCCCAGCGCAGGTACATGCGCATGAGCATCTCGGCGAAGTCGGTGGCGTCGTCGCCGCCCGCGCCGGAGCGGATCGTGACGATCGCGGCTCGTTCGTCGTACTCGCCGTCGAGGAGGGTCTGCACCTCGAGCTGGTTGATCAGGTCGGTCAGGGCCGCGAGCTCGGTGCGCGCCTCCTGGGCGGAGTCCTCGTCCCCCATCTCGTTCGCCAGTCCGACGAGCACCTCGAGGTCGTCGAGGCGCTGGGCGATGCCCGTGATGCGCGCGAGCTCGGACTGCCGGTGGCTGAGCGCGCTGGTCACCTTCTGCGCGTTCTCGGTGTCGTCCCAGAGGTCGGGGGCGCCGGCCTCCTCGCTGAGACGCGCGATGTCGTCACGGAGACGGGAGACATCGACGACCTCGCTGATGTCGCCGAAGGTGTGCCTGAGCGCCTGGATTTCGGCGGAGAGATCTAGTTCGAGCATGACACCTCAGCCTAACGTGCCGCCCGCCCGCGCGGGGACGTGTCGACGAGGGGTACGCCCGACGAGGAGTAGCGTGAGGGCGTGAGCAGTGCATCGACGGTCCTCCGCCAGTTCGGGCCCATGGTGTATCTGCCGACGATCCTGTTCTCGCTCGGCGAGGGTGCGGTGATCCCGCTGATCCCGGTGCTGGCGGTCTCGATGGGCGCGGATGTCGCCTTCGCGGCCCTCGTCGCCTCGGCTCTGGTGGTCGGCCAGCTGTGCGGGAACCTGCCTGCCGGGTGGGCGGTCGGGAAGATCGGCGAGCGGTTCACGATGGTGATCGCCGGCGTGATCGCGATCCTGTCCGCTGTCGGCATGCTGTTCGCGCCGAACCTCGCGGTGTTCGCCGCCTCCGTGTTCGTGCTCGGTCTGTGCGCGGCGGCGTTCGGCCTCGCCCGGCACGCCTTCATGACCACGCGCGTGCCCGTCCCCTTCCGGGCGCGGTCGCTGTCGCTGCTCGGCGGAAGCTTCCGGCTCGGCATCTTCATCGGCCCGTTCGTCGCCGCCGGACTCCTGCAGCTTTTCGGCACCGAGAGCGCCGCCATCTGGTTCTTCCTCGGCTGCCTCGTCGTCATGGTGCTGCTCGTGCTGTTCGGCCCCGACCCTGAGAAGACCGTTCCGCCGCTGCCCTCGACGACCCGCGAGCGCTACCTGGAGGACTCGGGCGAGGCCGTCAGCGGATCGATCCCGACCGTCGAGCGCGCGGGCATCTTCCAGACGATGTGGCGGCAGCGTGCGGTGCTCGGCCGCCTCGGACTCGCGGCGGCGTCCCTGTCAGCGGTCCGTTCCGCGCGTCAGGTCGTCCTGCCGCTGTGGGGGCTCTCGCTCGGACTGGACGCCTCGACGATCGCGCTCGTGGTCGGCGTCTCCGGCGCCATCGACTTCGCCCTGTTCTACGCGAGCGGTCAGGTCATGGATCGCTTCGGACGCCTGTGGGCAGCGATGCCCGCGATGGTGCTGATGGGCGCCGGGTTCCTCGCGCTGTCGTTCACGCACGACCTGGACGCCGCCGTGCTCTGGTTCGGCATGTTCGCCGCCGTGCTCGGCGTCGGCAACGGACTCTCCAGCGGGATCCTGCTGACGCTCGGGGCCGACGTCGCCCCGAAGCGCGAGCCCGCCGCCTTCCTCGGCTCCTGGCGGACACTCACCGACGCGGGAGGGGCTATCGCTCCACTGCTCGTGTCGGGCATCACCGCGGTCGCGGCCCTGCCGTTCGCCGCGGGAGCGATGGGCGTGATCGGGCTCGTCGGCGCACTCGGCTTCCTGCGCTGGATCCCGCGCTTCGTCCCGCGCACTCCCCCGGACGCCTCCCCGCCCGAGGACCCCGCCTGAGGGGTCAGGACCGAAAGAACTCGCGCACACCCCGGCAGCGCCGTACTCAGCAGCCTCCCGCGTGTCAACCAGCTCGTGAGCGTCACTGACGCTCCCTAGGCTGAGGCGATACCCGCGAGGAGACGACGTGCACCGCGCCACACCAGCCGCCCCCGAACCCACGGTCAGCGTGGTCGTCCCGGTCAAGGACGACGCGGCAGCTCTGCAGCGCTGCCTCAGGGCTCTCGCCGTGCAGACGCTGCCGGCGGACGAGATCGTCGTCGTCGACAACGGCTCCACCGACTCCTCCGCCGAGGTCGCCACGCGACAGGGGGCGCGCGTCGTCCGGTGCGACACTCCCGGCATCCCCGCGGCGAGCGCGGCCGGCTACGACGCGGCGACCGGCGAGGTGATGCTGCGCCTGGACGCCGACGGTGTCCCCGATCCGCGATGGGTCGAGCGGATGGTGGGGGCGTGCAGACGAGACCCTCGCGTCGGAGCGTGGACGGGCGGCGCGCACTTCGTGGACGGGCCGCCGGCGTTGCGCCGCCCTCTGGCCGCGGTGTATCTCCTCGCGTACGGGCTGGTGTGCGGCACGGCGCTGGGTCACGCCCCGCTGTTCGGGTCGAACCTCGCCCTGCGCCGGTCGACCTGGCTCGACGTCCGCGACCGCGTGCACCGCGATCCTGGCCTACACGACGACCTGGACCTCGCCTTCCACGTGGGTGAACGTCACCGCATCCGCTGGCTCCGAGGAACGGGGATGGGCATCTCGATGCGACCCTTCGGCAGCGGTCGCGCCTTCCTCCGTCGTATCGCCGCCGGTTTCCGGACCGTGCTCGTGCACTGGCCGGAGGACTTCCCTCCGGTGCGTTGGGTGCGCCTCGGCCTGCGACGCCTGTTCCACCGCCTCGGCGTCCCGGCTCCGGGAGCGCGGCGATGACCGAGCCTCTCCTCGGAGCCGCCGCCGACACCGACCTCCATGTGATGACGCTCAACGTGCGGCGCGACCTCGGCGCCCTGGCCTGGCCACCGGAAGACCGGTGGCCCAGGAGGCGACCGCGCGTCGCGGTGCTGCTGCGCGCGGAGCGACCGCACGTGCTCGGCGTGCAGGAGGCGCTGCCCGCACAGGCGGCCGTCGTCCGCGATGCGCTCGGCCCGTCGTACCGGATGCTCGGCCACGGCCGGCTTCCCGGACCCCGAGGTGAAGGCTGCCCGCTGTTCTACGACGCCGAGCGGCTGGAGCTGCGCGCGGGGAGTCAGTACGCCCTGTCGCGCCATCCGGAACGGCCGGGTTCCTCGTCGTGGCTCAGCCTCCCGCGCGTCGTGGTGGCCGCGCTCTTCCGTGATCGGCTGACGGGGCGCGAGGTCACCGTCTTCAACACGCATCTCGATGCGTTCTCGCCCTGGGCACGGCTCCGACAGGCGCAGGCGATCCACCGCCGGGCCGAAGCGGCGGCCGCACCGGTCATCGTCCTCGGCGACTTCAACGCACGAGCCGGCTCCGCACCATGGCGCACCCTCCAGTCCGGCGGGTTGCTCACCGACGCGTGGAACACGGCCGAATCCCGGCGGACCCCCGACTGGGGGACGTTCGCGCGCTACCGTCCCCCGCGGCCTGGACGGCGCATCGACGGGATCCTCGCCTCGCCCGAGCTCCGGGTGCGTCGTGCGGGCATCAACGCGCGGCGGTATGAGGGCGGCTGGCCGTCGGACCATCTCCCCGTGCAGGTCCTGTTCGACCTTGACACCGCCACCCCCGACCGCCCAGAGGAGGCACCGTGAAAGAGGATTTCCTCCGTCGTCCGCGCACCGTCGCGGAGTACGGCGCCGACGCCATCCGAGTGATCGGCGTGCTCAGCGTGCTGGTGGCCGCCATCTGGTCCACCCCGACCGATGCCGGCATCCTCGCTCTCGCCACGCCCGCGCTCATGCTCCCGCGCGCGCTCGGGATGCGTGGCGGGGCGGACCTCGCCGTCGGCGTGACCGTGCTCGTCGCGGCGGCGAGCAACGTGTTCGACCTCTACCGGTCGGTGCCGGGGTGGGACCTCGTGGTGCACTTCGTGTGCACAGGAGC
Organism: Microbacterium algeriense; assembly: GCF_008868005.1. Taxonomy (GTDB): domain Bacteria; phylum Actinomycetota; class Actinomycetes; order Actinomycetales; family Microbacteriaceae; genus Microbacterium; species Microbacterium algeriense. The sequence goes on along the minus strand of NZ_WAAO01000001.1, from coordinate 1,488,147 downwards.
GATCGCCGCGACGGGCTACCTGGTGCTCGCGCGGCTCCGCATCGTCCCCGCCCAGGACTCGCCGGAATTCCGCCGCCGCATCCCCGTCGTCCTCTGCACGATCCTCGGGCTCGCCGTCAGCGCCGTCTGGGAGATGATCGAGTGGGCCGGCCGTACGTTCGTCACGGACGAGATCTTCGTCACCTACGAGGACACCATCGGCGACATGGCCCTCGGCGGGCTCGGCGCCCTCGCCGCCGGAGTCCTCGTCGCCTTCGTGCGGTTGGAGCGAGTGCGCGGCGCGGTAAAACTTTAGATTCCAGTAGCCTGGGCGGATGACCGAAGCAGCGTTCCGCCCCATAGGCCCCGGGGCGCTCAGGCGCAGCGCAGCACTCCGGGGCAAGCTCCTGACGCGGGCTTTGATCCGCCTTCGCGCGTGCGAGCCGGCAGTCGCGCTAGCGGCGGCGGTCACCGGTTGCGCCATGTCCTCTCTGCCGATCGCCGAGACGGTCGGGAAGTCTCTTGAGGAGGTTTCAGAACACGTGGGGGACACGACTACTTTGCTCACCCAGGATGTCTCGCCCCGCGTAGGCCTCGAGGCGACGTACCAGCAAGGCGGCGACGACACTGCATGGATCGTCGTGGCGAGCTGCGCAGACGACGCGGTTGTGGACAGTGCCACCATGGCGGAAGTCGCAGTGATTCCGAAGCGCGCTTACACGGCAGAGGTCAGGAGCGAGATCGCGGACGACGACTTCGCCGACGCGGTCAGCTGTGACGGGCTGTCGTTCCGCTGACGTCGGTGAGTCCGCTCAACTACCGCAGTGCGGTGCGGCTGGTCGCGGTCGATTCGAGCCGCACGCCGTCCGGGATGAACGGCGACAGCAACGGCGGGTGCCAGTCCGTCGCCACCGTGACGCGCGCGGACACTCCATCGGGCGTCCCCGCCGCGACGATCGACGCCTTCCCAGGAAGCGCGGTCACCACCGCGGTCGCGTGATCGCCCACGCCCGCGTCGGTCAGTTCCGCACGGAAGGCGCCGTCGCGCACTTCCAGCGTGAACCCGTCAGCTCCGGCGAGCGCCGCGGAGTCCGCGAGGGCATCGAGGCGCTTCTGCGCGATGTAGAGGTCCGTGGCGCAGACGCACACGAACAGCAGCGCCAGCGCGAGCAGAACGTACCCGAGAGTGAGCAGCATCACACTCCCCTCCTCCGGGCTCGTCCGGCCGCCGGTCCGGAACCTCATCCGGTCCCCCACATCCGCGAGATCTTCTGCACCGCGTCCGCCTGCACCGGGACCGCCGTGGACCGGTCCAGCCCGAGCAGGTCGGGCACGAGGGGCAGGCGCGTGCGTGTCGCGACGGTGACCACCAGCGTCGCTCCGGGTGACGGACATGCCACGGCACGGCTCGTGCACGCGATCGACACCCGGACGGCGCCCTCGTCGAGACCGTATTCATCGACGACGCCCGCGAGCACGGCATCGCTGCGCGCGGAAGCGCTCTCGGCGTCGGGGGCCTGGGCGATCGTGCGCGCGATGTGGCGTGCCGCCGCCTCCGCACCGAGAGTCTGCTCCTGGATCGCGCCGAGTGCGATCACCAGGTACACCAGCGGCACCAGGAGGATCACACCGACCGTGACGAATTCGAGGGCCGCGGAACCGGCGTCGTCATGGAGCGCCGAACGTCTCAGCGGGCGCATGCGCCGCCACCTCCATCCCGAACGGCACGCCGATCAGCCCGATCAGCGGGAAGGTGGTGCGCACCTGCACGTCGATCGTCTCGTGCGGCGGAACGCCGGACGTCACGACCGTGATGTCTTCGGCGTACTCCGCGCCCACCGCACGCGTGATCACTGCCCGCGCCCGTGCAACCCCGTCTACCGGTCCGGTGTCGGCGAGAGCGGCGTGATACGCCCCCTCCACCGCGGCGTCGTGCACGACGTTGCGGACATACACCGCGAGCGCGAGCTGAAGCACGGCGAGGGTCAGCGCGGTGAGCAGCGTCCCGACCAGGAGAAACTCCACCGCGCTGGAGCCCCGGTCGTCCGCCAACGGAACCCCGACGCGCATCTCACAGCCCCGACACGCGTTGGATCGCCTGCTCGAAGAGCGAGGTCAACGCCGGACCAGCGACGGCCCAGATGAGCACCACGAGGCCCGCCGTCATCAGTGTCACGAGGACCCACCCGGGGACGTCCCCGGACTCGTCGCGCGCGAATTCGCGGAGCCATCTCCCGCGTTCTCGTCTCGGCCGCGGGGAGGTCTCTGATCGTGTCGTCATCGTGTTCCTTTCGTGAGCGGATCAGCCGATGCCGAGCCGGAGGATGAACAGGCCGGGATAGACGGCGAAGAGCACCGAGAGCGGGAGGATGAGGAAGACCAGCGGCAGGAGCATCAGGATCTCCTTGCGCCCGGCCTGCTCGATGAGCGTGCGTTTCGCTTCCTCCCTGGCGTCCCCGGCCTGCGCCTGCAGCACCGCCGCGAGCGGTGCGCCGCGCTCGAGCGCGGCGATCACCTGGTCGATCGCGCGGGACAGCGCCGGCAGATCGAGACGTCGCTGCATCTCTCCGAGCGCGTCGGCGAGCGGCGATCCCGTGCCCACCGCGAGCACCACCCGGCGAAGCTCCACCGTGAGCTCGCCGGACCCGACCGCGGTCACCCGGCGCAGGGCATCGAGAAACCCCTCCCCCGCGGAGAGGCACAGCGCCAGGAATTCCAGCGTGGTCGGAAGCTCGTCGGAGAGCCGCGCTCGTCGGGCCTTGGCTCGTGCGGAGAGCTGCGCATCGTATGCGGCGGCAGCTCCCGCACCGCAGAGCAGCGGCAAGACGGTCGTCGGCACGGACAACCGCCCGGTCACGGCGAGCGCCGTCACGACGACGGCACCCGCAGCGATCCCGCCGAGCGCCCATCCCAGTTGGCGGCCTCGGAAAGACGCCGGGTCCCTCTGCAGACCGGCCTGTGTGAGACGCAGCCGCAGGGTCTCGCCGCCGCCGAGCAGACGCTCGAACCGGCGCCGGAGAGCCTCCCACAGGGCTCGCCCGCCGGCGGGCAGAACGCCGACCGCGGGCAGAACCGCTCGAGGCAGTCGTTCGTCCGGCACGACATCGCGCACATACGGTCCGATGCGAAGCGCGAGGGAGGGCGCCCGCCATCGCGGTAGCGCCGCGAGCATGCTCAGGACTCCCGCCGCGAATCCGCCGCCGATGAGCGCGGCAGTGGCGAGGACCGAGAGCCCGCTCATCCGAACCACCGCCGCGGTTCCGGAAGGCGACCGATGCGGACCATGATCCGGAACGCGAGGAACGACGTCACCGCCCCGGCGCAGATGACGAGCACGCCCTCCGGTGTGCCATACGCTTCGGCGCCCTCCGGTCGGAGGACGAGCAGCCCGAGGATCACCCACGGAGCGATCGAACCGAGGACCGCCGCACCGCGGATCCAGGACTGCCGGGCCTCGACCTCGCCGCGCAGGGCCGCATCCGCTCGGACCGAGCTGGACAAGGCGCGGAGCACCCCGACCAGCTCGGTGCCGCCGACCTGACGAGCCATGCGCAACGTCTCCACGATCCGATCGCCCAGCGGATCAGCCAGGGTGGACTTCAGCCGATCGAGGCTCGTCTCGAATCGACCGCTCGCTCGCAGATCTCGCGCGAACACGACGAACGCGGGCCGGAGCATCGCCGGCGCGGACTCCGCGAGGCTCGCCACCGCGTCCGGAAGCGAGAGTCCGACCCGGATCGACGCGATGAGCAGGTCGCAGACGTCGGGCCAGAGCTGTCGCCGCATCCGGCGGAGACGCGAACGACGCCCCCGGAGGAAGACGATCGGCGCTGAGGCTCCGGCGAGAGCCGCGAGGACCGCCAGCACGCCGAGGCCGGTCAGCAGCCAGACGACGGACGCGGCCACCCCGCCGACGGTGATCATCACCGCGGTCAGCGTCCGCTGCGACAGGGCCTCCAGACCCGCCTCCTCCGCGAGCCGGACCAGCCGACCGTGGGAAGCTGCGACCGTCGTGTCCTCCTGGGGCGGCCACATCCACGGCGACAGGCAGAGCAGAATCCCCGCTGCGAGCAGCGCACCGACGAAGACCGTCACGCTGACACCCCGACAGGAAAGCGCGTCCCGCCGTTCTCTCCGACCTCGTCCGGTGGCGACACAGCCGGTTCGATGCTCCGGACGAGGATGCGCCCGCCCTCGACCTCGCCCGTCGGGGCGATGATCTCCTGCACGCGGCGATGCCCCGTGCGGTCGCGCACGCAGTGAACCACCAGGTCGATCGACGCGGCGAGCGCGGGCGCGACGAACGCGCGATCGATGTTCCGGCCGGCGAGCAGGGGAAGGATGCTGAGCTTCTCGAGCGCTTCCGTCGCGGAGTTCGCGTGCACCGTGCACGCGCCCGGCACGCCGGTGTTGAGCGCGAGCACGAGGTCGAGCGCCTCCGCATCGCGCACCTCGCCGACGACCAGGCGATCCGGTCGCATGCGCAGCGCCTCCTTCACCAGTCGGCGCAGCGTGATCTCGCCCGTGCCCTCGAGACCCGCCTGCCGCCCCTGCAGAGCCACCAGGTCCGGCCCCTCGACGGCGAGCTCGAACGTCTCCTCCACCGTGATGATCCGCTGCGACTGCGCACACGAGGCGAGCAGGGCTCCGAGCATCGTGGTCTTGCCCGCGTGCGTCGCACCCGACACGATCACCGTGCGCCCCGCGTTCATCGCGTCGCTCAGCCGCCGCGCCGCACCGGAGCCCAGCATGCCCTGTTGCGCGAGAGCGTCGAGAGAGCGGTAGTTCGGCAGGAACTTGCGGATGTTGACGACCCAGGAGCCCCGCACGACGTCGGCGATGGCCACGTGCAGGCGCGAGCCGTCCGGGAGCGAGGCGTCGACGAAAGGCTGGCTGATATCGACGCGACGCCCCGTGGACTGGAGCATCCGCTCGACCAGATCCCGGACCGCCGCCTCCTCGAGCTGGAGACCCGTCTGTCGCGCCGCACCACCAATGGCGACATGCACCCGTCCGTCGCCGTTGAGCCAGATCTCCTCGATCTCCGGATCGTCGAGCAGCGGCTGCAGGGCACCGAAACCGCTCAGCGAAGCGAGCACCTCCCGCATGCACGCGGCCTCGTCCTCGATCAAGGCGTCCCCCCGTGCCAGCGCGAGGTCGTCGTGGCGACGCACCTCCGCCCGCGCGATCCGCCAGGCCGCATCCGGGTCGACGGACGGATCGACCCCCTCGGCGCGCAACCGGGAGCGCACGCGTTCGGCGACCAGGGCGGAGAGGCGATTCACCCCGGCATCCTCGCAAGGATCGCGATATCGCTGCCGACGTTATCCACAGCCGCGCCCACGAATCGCCCACATCCTCCGTCGAAACGCAAGGGTGCAGACGTCATGCGTCGACCCTGCTGAAGTGGCTCGTACCAGCCACCCTCACACGAAAGGAACGGTCATGACCGACACCTTCCCGCCTCCCTCCACCCCCGACGAGCCTTCTCCGCACATCCCCGACGAGCCGCTCGCCCCGAACCCGGAGGAGCCCCTCGCGCCGAACCCCGAGGAGCCCCTCGCCCCGAACCCGGCGGAACCGCTCGCCCCGAACCCCGAGGAGCCCGGCCTGCCCGGCATGAGCGCTCTCGGCTGAGCGGCGGACCACCGCGGTCCGCGAACTGCGGGCTGATCCCCAGATATGCGGTTTCCCCGGTCAGTAGACTGATCCCACCGCGCGGGAGTGGTGGAATTGGCAGACACGCAGGATTTAGGTTCCTGTGCCCCAGGGCGTGTGGGTTCAAGTCCCACCTTCCGCACGAGAGACGATGGTGCCGTCGTGAGGCCGCCCGGATGTCGCTCCGCTCTGCCGCCGACCATCACGACCGACGGGAATCCCGCCAGTGCTCGAATCCATGCTGCACGCACCGACCGCCCTCATCCCCTGGCTCGACCCCGCGACGATCATCGGGACCGCCGGACCGTGGGCCCTCCTGGTGGTGTGCTTCATCATCTTCGCCGAGACCGGTCTGCTCGTCGGGTTCCTCCTCCCGGGCGACACCCTGCTCGTCATCGCGGGCCTTCTCTCGCACCCGATCGCCGGATCGGATCATGGCGTGTTCGGCATCAACGTGTGGTTCGTCGCACTCCTCATCGGTCTCGCCGCCTTCGTCGGCGGTGAGGTCGGCTACGTGATCGGCCACAAGGGCGGCCCAGCGGTCTTCGAGCGCAAGGAATCCGGTCTCTTCAGCAAGAAGAACGTCGAGCGCACCAACGCGTTCTTCGAGCGCTTCGGCGGGATCACCGTGATCCTTGCCCGTTTCGTGCCGATCGTGCGCACCTTCGCCCCCGTGGCCGCGGGCGTCGGGCACATGCCCTGGCGTCGATACACGCTCTACAACCTGATCGGCGCCGTCCTGTGGGGCTTCGGCCTCACGATGTTCGGCTATGTGATCGGGTTCATCCCTCCGGTTGCGACGTTCGTCGAGGACTACATCGACCTGATCCTGCTCGCCGCCGTCGGCGGCACGGCGCTCGTCACGCTGTGGCACTACCTCTCTGAGCGGCACAAGGCGAAGAAGGCCGCCGCGGCGGGCGAGGACGTCGTGACCGACCACGAAGAGGCGGAGGAGCTCGTCCTCGACACCGAGGTGTTCGACCGCGCTCCCGACCTGGACGGCGACGGCAAGCACTGACTCTCGGGCGGCCGCGGCCAGCCGGTATCCGTCAGCCCGCGTTCTTGGCCCGCTCCTCCTTGGAACGGGCGACGCTCGCGCGCAGCGCCTCCATGAGGTCGATGACCTCGCCGCCCTCGGCCGCCTTCTCGGCTTCGCCGAACGTCTCGGCCACGTCGAACGTGTCGCCCGCCTCGATCTTCGCGTCGATGAGCGTGCGCAGTTCCTTCTGATACTCGTCCACGAACTCCTCGGGATCGAAGTCGGCGGAGTAGCTGTCGACGAGCGAGGCCGAGAGCTCGAGTTCCTTCTTCGATATCCGCACGTCCTCGTCGAGGGCGGGGAAAGCCGCGTCGCGGACCTCATCGGCCCAGAGGAGCGTCTGCAGCACGAGCACTTTGCCCCGCACCCTGAGCGCGGCGAGGCGGGTCTTCTGGCGCAGGGTGAACCGCACGATCGCGGTCCGATCCGTCTGCTCCAGCGTCTTGCGCAGCAGCACGTACGCCTTCGGGGACTTCGAGTCCGGCTCCAGGTAGTACGGCTTGTCGAGAGTGAGCAGGTCGACCTGATCGGAGGGCACGAACTCGACGACGTCGATCTCCCGGCTCTTCTCCGCGGGGAGCGAGGCGAGATCGTCCTTCGTCAGCACGACCGTCTGGCCCTCGTCGACGTAGGCGCGGTCGATGTCGGCATAGGCGACGGTCTCGCCGCATACCTCGCACGTGCGCTGGTAGCGGATGCGACCGCCGTCCTTGTCGTGCACCTGATGCAGCGGCACATCGTGGTCCTCGGTCGCGGAGTACACCTTGACGGGCACGTTCACGAGCCCGAACGTCAGTGCGCCCTTCCAGATCGTTCTCATGAGCCCAGTGAACACCAGTCGGACATGTCGCGGCCAGACCCTTGACTACGCTGGCTCCATGGTCGGACAAGGGCAGGTCGTGCAGATCGACGGACGCCGGCTGCGGGTGACCAACCTCGACAAGATCGTGTATCCGTCCACCGGCACCACCAAGGGCGAGATCATCGCCTACTACACGGCCATCGCACCGCTGCTGCTCCCCCTGCTCGACGGGCGTCCCGTCACCCGCAAGCGCTGGGTGGAGGGCGTCGGAACGACGGATGCGCCGGGCGATGCCTTCTTCACGAAGCAGTTGGAGCCAGGCGCCCCGGAATGGATCCCGCGGCAGCCGATCGAGCACTCGGACGGCCCGAAGGAGTACCCGCTCGTCGAGGACGTCCCGACCCTCGTCTGGCTCGCGCAGGTGGCTGCGATCGAGCTGCACGTGCCGCAGTGGCGCTTCGCTCCGGACGGGCTGCCCGGCCGTCCCGACCGGCTCGTGCTCGACCTCGACCCGGGACCCGGTGTCGGACTCGCGCAGTGCGCCGAGGTCGCCCGCATCGCGCGCAGGATCCTCACCGGCATGGGCCTCGACCCGTTCCCGGTCACGAGCGGCAGCAAGGGCATCCACCTGTACGCGGCTCTTCCCGGGGAGCAGACCAGCGCCGAGATCTCCGCCGTCGTGAAGGAGCTCGCGCGACTGATCGAGAACGACCACCCCGACCTCGCCACGAGCGTCATGGCGAAGGCGGAGCGCGGCGGCAAGGTGTTCCTCGACTGGAGCCAGAACAACGGCAAGAAGACCACCATCTCGCCGTACTCCCTGCGCGGCCGTGCGCAGCCCTGGGTCGCCGCTCCCCGCACCTGGGAGGAGCTCGACGACCCCCAGCTCGCCCAGCTCGACCTCGACCAGGTGCTCGCACGGGCCGCGGCGGGACAGGACCCGCTCGTCGCGCTGCGCCCGATGGCAGACGCCGCTCCTCTCGCGCCCCCAGCGGCGGCGACCGCGACTCCTTCCCGGCGGTCCGCGCGGCGCCCCCTGAGCACCCCCGTGGCCTCGGCGGGACCGACGACCGCGGCGACGCTCGCCCCCATGCTGGCCGAGAACGGCACGCCCGCGATCGCGCGCACGTTGAGCGATCCGTCCTGGGTCGAGGTGAAGTGGGACGGCATCCGCGCGATCGGCACGTGGGCGGATGGACGGATGCTGCTGCACGCCCGCCGCGGGACCGACATCACGGCCCGCTACCCCGAGCTCACGGCCGACGGAGCGCCGTTCCTCCCCGTCTCCGACGCGGTGGTCGACGGCGAGATCGTCGCGTTCGACGCGCAGAGCCGCCCGAGCTTCTCTCTGCTGCAGAACCGCATGCACCTCACCCGCCCGCGGGAGATCGAACGCGAGGTCGTGCGCACCCCGATCGTGTACATGCTGTTCGACCTGCTGCGCCTCGACGGGCACGACCTCACCGGCCTGCCGCTGCGCGAGCGCCGCACCCTCCTGGAAGACGTGGTCGCCGGTCTGGACGCGCCCGTACAGGTGCCGCCGGTGTTCGACGATGTCGACGCCGCCCTCGCGGCCAGCCGGGAGTTCGGTCTGGAAGGCGTCGTGGCCAAGGATCCTTCGTCGCGCTACCGTCCGGGGCAGCGTTCCCCGTCCTGGCTCAAGCTCAAGCACACCCGGATGCAGGAGGCCGTGATCGTCGGCATCCGTCCCGGCAAGGGCGGGCGCGAGAGCACCCTCGGTTCGCTGCTGCTCGCAGTGCCGGAAGAGAGCGCCGGACGGAGGGCGCTGCGCTATGTGGGGCGCGTCGGCACCGGGTTCACCGACCGCATCCTGCGTGACCTGCTCGACCGGCTGGAACCGCTCCGGGTTCCGAAGGCCCCGCTCGACGGGGTTCCCGCTCCCGACGCGTCGGACGCGCTCTGGGTGCGTCCCGAGCTCGTCGGTGAGGTCGAGTTCGCGAACTGGACGCCCGACGGGGTGCTGCGTCATGCCCGCTGGCGCGGGCTGCGTCCCGACAAGACGCCGGAGGAGATCGTCGTCGATTCCTGACCCGCCCCGGCCGAGCGACCGTCAGGCGTGATGCGGTTCGCAGTCCGACTGCTCCGCCGGCTCGATCTGGAACGTCGAGTGCTCGACGTCGAAGTGGTCCGCCAGACAGGCCTGCATGTCGGTGAGCAGCTGGGTCGAGCGGCCATCCGCGAACAGCTGCGGCTCGACGCTCACATGTGCCGTGAACACCGGGGCCCCGCGTGTCAGCTGCCAGACGTGCACGTCGTGGACCCCGACGACCCCCTCGTAGCCGAGCAGATGCGTCCTGATCTCACTCACCGCTGTGCCCTTGGGTGCGGACTCCGCGAGCACGGAGAACACCTCGCGCAGCAGGGCGATCGCGCGCGGGACGATCATCGCCGCGATGAACAGCGAGGCGATGGCATCGGCGGGCATCCATCCGGTGACCAGGATCACGACCGCAGCGACGATGACCGCCGCCGACCCGATCAGGTCGCCCATGACCTCGAGATAGGCCCCGCGCACGTTGATGCTCGTGCGCTGCGCCCGGCTCAGCAGCCACATCGACACCGCGTTGGCGAGCAGGCCGACCACCGCGACGACCAGCATGAGTCCGCCGGCCACCTCGATCTCGCCCGGGTTCACGAGACGGCCGATGCCCTCGACCGCGACCCAGGTGGCGAGCGCGATCAGGATGACCGCGTTGATGAGCGCACCGAAGACCTCCGCGCGCTGGTAGCCGAACGTCCGTCGGTCATCCGCGGGTCGCGCCGCGACGGTCGCCGCGATGAGGGCGATCACGAGCGCCGAAGCGTCCGTGAACATGTGCGCGGCGTCGGCGAGGAGCGCAAGCGACCCGGTGAGGAGCGCCCCCACGACCTGCACGATCATGACGGTCGCGGTCAGCGACAGGGAGATCGCCAGGAGGCGCCGGCTGCTCGCCGAGCGGATGCCGCCTGGCGCGGGTGCGTGATCGTGCATGCCTCAAGGCTAGCTCGGGAAGACCCGGTCAGAGGCCTGTTCCGCTAGTCGGGAAGGGTAACGAGAACCATCATCACGAGCCCCGGTGACGGCCCGCTCGGTCAGAGCTCCGCGAGCAGCGGGATCAGCGCGGCGAACGCCCGGGCGCGGTGCGACTGGGCCTGCTTCTCCTCCGCGGTGAACTCTCCGACCGAGCGCTCTTCGCCGTCCGGCTGCCCGTCGGGGAGGAAGATCGGGTCGTAGCCGAACCCGCCGGATCCCGAGGCCGCGTGCGCCAGGCGCCCCGGCCACAGCCCCTCCACGACCTCCTCGCGCCCGTCCGGGAAGACGAGGGCGATGGTCGAGGTGAAGTGCGCCGTCCGGTGCGGGTCGGCGATGTCGCGCAGCTGGTCCAGCAGCAGCTCCAGGTTCGCCGTGGCGTCCTTCTTCTGCCCAGCCCAGTACGCCGAGAAGACCCCAGGAGAGCCGCCGAGGACGTCGACGCAGATGCCCGAGTCGTCGGCGAGCGCCGCGAGCCCGGTGTGCGCCGCGGCCGCCCTCGCCTTGAGCAGCGCGTTCTCGGCGAAGGTCACGCCGTCCTCGACCGGCTCGGGGCCGTCGTAGCCGATGACCTCGAGATCCGGACGCGTCCGGGCGATGATCTGCTGGAACTCCGCGACCTTGTGCGGGTTGTGCGTGGCGAGGACGACCTGCATCGTCACTCCCCCGCCAGTGCGGCGAGCTGCAGGCCCTTCAGATCGGCGCATCCGGCGACGCCGAGCTCGAGCAGCGCATCCAGCTCGCGCTTGTCGAAGGGGGCGCCCTCGGCCGTGCCCTGCACCTCGACGAACAGGCCGCGACCCGTGACGACGACGTTCATGTCGGTCTCCGCGCGCACGTCCTCGGTGTATGCCAGATCGAGCATGGGCTCGCCGTCGACGATGCCGACGGACACAGCGGCGACCGAGTCGAGCAGCGGGGTCGAGTTCCGACCGATGAACTTCTTGTCGCGGCCCCACTCGATCGCGTCGGCCAGCGCGACGTAGGCGCCGGTGATGGCCGCGGTCCGGGTTCCCCCGTCGGCCTGCAGCACGTCGCAGTCGATCACGATGGTGTTCTCGCCGAGCGCCTTGGTGTCGACGACGGCACGCAGCGCGCGACCGATCAGACGCGAGATCTCGTGCGTCCGGCCGCCGATGCGGCCCTTCACGCTCTCGCGGTCGTTGCGGCTGTTGGTGGCGCGCGGGAGCATCGCGTACTCCGCGGTCACCCACCCCTTGCCCTTCCCGGTGAGCCAGCGCGGCACGCCGTTCGTGAACGAGGCGGTGCAGAGCACCTTGGTGCCGCCGAAGCTGATCAGGGCGGACCCTTCGGCCTGGCTGCTCCAGCCGCGCTCGATGGTGATCTCGCGGAGCTGGTCGGTGGAACGGCCGTCGACGCGGACGATTTCGGTCATGGGCTTCTCTCGGGTCGGAGGGGGCGGGTCGGTCGGGTCGACGCGTCGCCGGTTACTCGAAGGCGGATTCGGGAAGAGCGATCACGCCCGTCTGGACCAGCTGGACGTCGCGGACCTCGCGACCCATCAGCCGGTTCGCCAGGGCGGTGAAATCATCGGTCGAGGCGCCGGTGGCCTCGTAGACGTAGGTGGCCACGGCGTCCGGCGACGCGAGCAGATCACCGCGGACCAGCTGACGGTACACGTCGCCGGCGGTCTCGTCGTCGCTGGAGACGAGCGTGACGCCCTCCCCCATGACATAGCTGATGGCGCCGCGGAGGAACGGATAGTGGGTGCAGCCGAGGACGAGGGTGTCGACGTCCGCCTCCCGCAGCGGCGCGAGGTACTCCTCCGCGACCGCGAGCACCTCGGGCGTGCCGGTGACCCCCGCCTCGACGAACTCGACGAATCGCGGGCACGCCGCCGTGAAGACCTGCAGGCGCTCGTTGACCTCGAGCATGTCCTGGTACGCCCGCGAGCCGATCGTGCCGACGGTGCCGATCACGCCGACGCGGCCGTTGCGGGTCGTGGAGACGGCACGCCGCACCGCGGGGCCGATCACCTCCACGACCGGGATGTCGTAGCGCTCCCGCGCATCGCGGAGCATCGCCGCAGAGGCGGTGTTGCACGCGATCACGAGCATCTTCACGCCCTGGTCGACGAGCGTGTCGAGCACCTCGAGCGAGTACCGGCGGACGTCGGCGATCGGCTTGGGGCCGTACGGCGAGTGCGCCGTGTCGCCGATGTAGACGAACGACTCCCGGGGCAGCTGGGCGCGGATGGCCCGCGCCACCGTGAGCCCGCCGACACCGGAGTCGAAGATCCCGATGGGCGCGTCGTTCATGACTCCCCAGCCTACCCGCGTGCGCGCCGCCTCGCGCATCGGCATGCTCACTAAGCTGAGCGCATGACCTCGTCGACGGCGCTGCTCACCGACCGCTACGAGCTGACGATGCTCGCCGCCTCTCTCCGCGACGGGACCGCATCCCGTCCGAGCGTCTTCGAGCTGTTCTCCCGTCGATTGTCCGGGGGCCGCCGTTTCGGCGTCGTCGCCGGCACCGGGCGCCTGCTCGGGCTGCTCCGGGACTTCCGCTTCGGGGACGACGAGCTGCGCTTCCTCCGAGACGAGAGGGTCGTCGACGCGGATTCCCTCAGCTATCTGGAGAACTACCGGTTCACGGGCTCGATCCGCGGATATCGCGAGGGCGAGCTCTATTTCCCCGGCTCGCCGATCCTGACGGTCGAGGGAACGTTCGCCGACGCCGTCGTCCTGGAGACGCTCGCCCTGAGCGTCCTCAACCACGACTCCGCCGTCGCCACCGCCGCGTCCCGCATGAGCATCGCCGCCGGGGAGCGTCCGCTGGCGGAGATGGGCTCGCGACGAGCCGCGGAGCGCTCAGCCGTCGCCGCAGCCCGCGCCGCCTACATCGCCGGATTCGGGGCCACGAGCAACCTCGAAGCCGGTCGCACCTGGGGCATCCCCACGATGGGCACGGCCGCGCACTCTTGGACGCTGCTGCACGACACCGAGGAGGAGGCGTTCCGCGCGCAGGTCGAGAGCATGGGCCTCGACACGACGCTGCTCGTTGACACCTACGACATCCGCACCGGGGTGGAGACCGCGATCCGCGTCGCCGGCACCGGCCTGGGCGGCGTGCGCCTGGACTCCGGAGACCTTCCCATCGTGGCCGCCGAGGTCCGTGCGCAGCTGGACGAACTCGGCGCGACGGGCACCCGGATCACCGTGACGAGCGACCTCGACGAGTACGCCATCGCCGCCCTCGCCGCCTCCCCTGTGGACGCCTACGGGGTCGGCACCTCGGTGGTCACCGGATCCGGCTACCCGACCGCGAGCATGGTCTACAAGCTCGTGGCGAGGCAGGACGGCGCCGGCTCCTGGATCGGCGTCGCGAAGGCGTCGGCCGACAAGGCATCGCACGGCGGGCGCAAGGCGGCGTTCCGCACCCTGGAGGACGGCGTCGCGACCGCCGAGACGGTGGTGGTCTCCGACGGCTTCGAGGCGCTGGACACCCCGGCCGAGCACCCGGACGGCCGCGCGCTGCAGGCGACGTTCGTCGAAGCGGGCGAGATCGACACGGCCCATGAAGGCGCTGCGGGCACCGCATCGGCGCGGGCGCACCACCTGCGGGTGCGGGAGGAGCTTCCGGTGCGCGCTCTGGCGCTCAGCAAGTCCGACCCGGCGATCCCGACGCTCTTCGTCGAAGCCGACTGAGGTCAGCCGATCATCGACTCGTAGATCTCCTTGCACGTGGGGCAGATCGGGAACTTCTCCGGGTCGCGGCCCGGGGTCCACTTCTTGCCGCACAGTGCGCGCACCGGCTTGCCGGTGATCGCGGACTCGAGGATCTTGTCCTTCTTCACGTAATGCGAGAAGCGCTCATGGTCGCCCGGCTCGAGGTTCTCTTCGCGGAGAAGCTCTTCCAGTTCGCGATCAAGCGTTGCCACGCCGCCCTGATCGGGGCTGTCCAGCGGAGTACTCATCCCGTGAGTCTACCGGCGTCGCGCGCGCTGCGGGCAGGCATCACGCGGTCTCGACGAACTCCATGAGGCGTTCGCCGCTGCGCTCGAAGATGCGTCCGCCGACGACGGCGCCGACCACCAGCACCAGCAGCCCCGCGAGGATCCCCACCCAGAACGTCGCAGGGGCGTACGCCGAGCCCTCGATGATCGTGGCGGCGAACAGCCAGATGGTCGGTGCGCTGAACACGATCGCCCCGAGGAACGCCGCGGCCGGGCCGTAGGTGCCCCGCGAGGTGGGCCGCTGCGGCTGCTGGAACGGACTGTCGCCCGGTCGCGAGACCGCATACGGGGCGACCACGGACAGGACGCTCGAGACGCCCAGCGCGGAGAACAGCAGGCTCGCCGCCAGACCGCCGAGCGGCAGCAGCAGACTCCAGTCACCGATCAGCAGGAGGGACAGGGGCACCGCGATGGCGAGCACCGGCACCGCGACCAGCAGCACCGGGACGAGGCGCCCGAGACGGTCAGGCAGCCCGCGCACGCCGCTCGCCACGTGCGTCCACAGCGCCGTGGAGTCGTACGCGACGTCGTTGTGCGGCAGCCAACCGAAGAACAGCGCCATCACCGGCACGGGGACGAGCGCCGCGATCTCGATGGGCACTCCCGCGACGATGAGCGGCAGCACCGTGAGCACGCCGGCGACCGGCACCACGATGATGTTCATGATGTAGCGGCGGTCGCGCAGCCAGTAGACCAGGCTGCGCGCGGCGATCGCGCCGAAGGCGTTCGACGGCAGCAGTCCGAACCAGCCCAGCCCGGTGCGCTCCCGTGCGGCGACCGGACGCTCCGTGGTCGTCAGCAGTCGGCGGACCACCCAGGTCCACGCGAGCCAGAGCAGGGCGAGGGTGAGGAAGGCGACGATGCCGCTGACCCACGCGGCCCCCGCCTCGCCGGCCGCGACCGAGAACAGGAACGCCGGGGCGGCGCCGAACGGGCTGTAGCCGATCGCGGTCGTCAGGACGGCCAGGGAGTCGGGAACGAGCCCGTCCCAGCGCAGCGATCCGAAGAACACCGCGACGGGGAAGGCGATCACGATCAGCGCGAGGGCGAACAGGGCGGTGAGCTCGCGAGATCGGCGCTCCGGGAGCAGCAGCGCGTTTATCGCCATGCCGATCCGCGACGTGAGGGCGGTGGTGAGCACGCTGACGATCGTGAGCAGCACCGCGAGCGCCCAGGGTGCCCCGGCGCTGATCGCGACGACGCACACGCTGATGTAGACGGCGAGCAGGGCGAGGCTGGGGACGCTCACGAGCGAGGCGAGAGCGAGGACCCAGGGCATCTGCCGCTCGTCGACGCCGAACACCGCGAACCGTCGCGGGTCGAGCTGGTCGACAGCGCCCACCAGGACCGGCCCGACGAGGAAGCCGACCAGCAGGGCGGCGCCGCCGAGCACCGTGACCGCGCGGGCGACCGGCACGGGGGCGCTGTCCAGGCTGAGCACGGCCAGACACACGGCGACCGTGATCGCGACGATGGCCGCGAACGCCACGAGCGTCCGGATCCGACGTTCGCCCCGCACCGCGCCCAGGAGGAGGGCGAACCTCAGTCGGAGAACGTGTGCAGCCACTCGAGCCCCTCCACCTCTCCGCTCGAACCGGCCAGCTCGACGAAGCGCGCTTCGAGGGTCTGCCCCGCGCGCACCTCGTCGATCGTGCCCTCGGCGAGGACCTCACCGCCGACGATGATCGCCACGCGGGAGCACACCCGCTCCACCAGGTCCATGCCGTGGCTGGAGAGGATCACGGTCCCGCCGTGCGAGACGTAGGCGCGGAGGATGTCGAGGATCACCGCGGACGACACCGGATCGACGGATTCGAAGGGCTCGTCGAGCACCAGCACCCGCGGCGAATGGATCATCGCGCCGGCCAGCATGATCTTCTTCGTCATGCCGGCCGAGTAGTCGGAGACGACGCGGCTCAGCGCGTCGCCGAGGTCGAACGCGCGCGCCAGGTCGGCGGCGCGCTTCTCGATCACGTCGGCGGTGAGGCCTCGGAGGAGTCCGTAGTAATAGAGGAGCTGACGGCCGGTGAGCCGATCGAAGGTGCGGAGCCGATCCGGCAGCACGCCCATCACCCGCTTCGCCGCCTGCGGGTCGCTGGCCTGGTCGATCCCGCAGATCACGACGCTTCCGGCGTCCGCGCGCAGGAGTCCGGCGACGATGGAGAGGGTGGTCGTCTTGCCCGCGCCGTTGGGGCCGACCACACCGTAGAACGAGCCGGCGGGAACCGTGAGGTCGATGCCGTCGACCGCGCGGTTGTCGCCGAAGTGCTTCACCAGCCCGCGGATGCGGATCGCCTCGCCGGCGGACGCCCCGTCGTCCGGGCGGATCGTGCCGGAGGCCGCATCGTCCGAGTCCACGACGGCCTCGACGACCTCCACGACCTCGAGCTCGACCTCGGGCGCCGTCTCGACTTCCGACGGCGGCTCGACGAGGACAGGCGCCGCGGAGTCGGGCTCCGCTTCGGCTGCCGGCTCGCTCTCCGCCGCGGCCGCAGGCTCGACCACGGTCGCAGGCTCGACCACGGTCGCAGACTCGACAGCGGGCTCGATCTCGGTCGCCGACTGCGTCTCGATCTGCGACGTGGACTCGATGACGGGCGTCTCCGGAGCCGTCTCGACGGAGGCGGCTTCGGCCTCCACCGCAACCGCTTCCGGCTCGACCGGCTCGGCCGCGGCGGCCTTGGCCTTGGCTTCCTTGGCTGCCGCGGCCTTGGCCGCCTTCGTCGCCGCCGCCTTCGCCGCTGCCGCCTTCGCGGCCGTCGTCTTCGCGGTGGTCGATCGTGCCGCCGACTTCGCCGCCGCTGCCTTGGTCGCCGCGGCCTTGGCGGCCGCGGACTTCGCTGCGGCCGTCTTCGCCGCGGCGCTGCTGGCCGTGGTCTTGGCCGGAGTGGTCCTGGGCGCGGCGGTCTTGGCTGCCGTGGTCTTGGCTGCCGTGGTCTTCGCCGCCGTGCTCTTCGCGGCAGGCTTGGCCGTCGACCTCGCGGTGGATGCCGACTTCGGCGCGGTCGACCGCGCGGCGGAGTTCTTTGCTGCGGCGGTACGCGCAGCAGCCGCGGACCGCGGTGCGGCCGATGACGCGCTCGTCTTCGCGCCGGAGTTCTCCGCCAGGGCGCGGTTCAGGGGCTCCACGACCACGTCTGTGGCGGGTGCCGCCTTCTCTGCGGCCGCTTTCGCCGCGGTGGCCGTACCGGAAGCCGCTCGGCTCGCACCGGAGGCCTGCTTCGCGGTGGGCTTCCGTGCCGCGGCGGTCTTCTTCGCCGTCGCGGGCTTCGCCGCGGTGCGCGGCGCCGTCTTCTTCGCGGCGGACCCGGCCGTCGTCGTCTCCTCGGGCGTCGCCGCCCCGGAACTCTGCTTCCTCGCGGGCGCGCGCTTCGCCGATGTCTTGTTCGTCGCGGTCTCGGTCTCGTCCACCTGGGCGGTGCGGTCGTCAGGGGAGGCAGTCACCGTACTACGGTATCAACGGGTCGCGTCGAGCCAAGGCCCCACGCGACAATCGACGATCCGAGAGCGAAGATCCTCCGATGCGCAAGGGGGTTGTCCAGCCTGTGCGTCCGGTGTGTACTCGGTCACGAAATGACAACGGGGCCTCCCTGGCCCCGGGGTTCCCAGGCTGTATCGCTAGCATGAACGCGGCACGACGAAGTGTCTGGTCGGTTAACCGACCGTGAACACAACTTCCTTTAGGAGCACTCGTGACTCTTCAGACCGTCATCCTCGCCGCCGGCATGGGCTCGCGCCTCGGCCGTGCGCTGCCGAAGCCGCTGACCGAGCTCAGCGACGGCCGCACGATCATGGGCCAGCAGCACGACAACATCCGCGCCGCCTTCGGCTCGAGCGCCCGCATCACCACGGTGGTGGGCTACCGCGCCGAGACGATCATCGACGCCTTCCCGCACGTCAACTACGTCCACAACGAGCGCTACGACGAGACCAACACGTCGAAGAGCCTGCTCCGCGCGCTCGGCGCCACCGGTCGCGGCGGCGTGCTGTGGATGAACGGCGATGTCGTGTTCGACCCGATGATCCTGGGCCGCGCCCTCGAGTACATCGAGCGCGACCAGTCCTTCGTCACCGTGAACACCTCGAAGGTCAGCGACGAAGAGGTCAAGTACACCGTCACGGCCGAGGGCTACATCAACGAGCTCTCCAAGACCGTCAAGGGCGGCCTCGGCGAAGCCGTCGGCATCAACTACATCTCCTCGACGCACAAGAAGGCGTTCATGCGCCAGTTGCAGCGTGTCGAGGACCAGGACTACTTCGAGCGCGGCCTCGAGCTCGCCATCGCCGAGGACGGCCTGCTCCTCGAGCCGATGGACGTCTCCGACCTGTACGCGGTCGAGGTCGACTTCGCGGAGGACCTGGAGCGGGCGAACCTCTTCGTCTGATCCCTGCTCGGAAAGCCCGGCACCCCGCGCGGTGCCGGGCTTTCGGCGTTTTCGCGGACTGGCTCCCTAGGATCGCTGCATGGCCCCCAAGGTGCACAAGATCCATTCGCTCCCGGACGACGCCCCCTGGGACAAGGGCGTACCGCCGGTCGGCTCGACAGAGCACCCCATGATGGTGCGCGGACTGGATCGCGTCCTGTCGATCCAGCGCCCGCTCGTCCTGGCGCACATCCGCAGCATCCGCCTCCGCAACCCGCACGCCTCCCCTGCGGAGATCATCCGCATCCTGGAACGTCGCTACCTCGCAGCGGTGACCACCGGTGGAGCAGCCGTCGGCGCGACCGCCGTCGTGCCCGGCATCGGCACCGGGATCACGCTCGCCCTCTCCGGCGTGGAGACCGTGGGCTTCGTGGAGTCGACCGCGCTGTTCGCCCAGTCGGTCGCCGAGGTGCACGGCATCGCGGTCGCGAACCCCGACCGCGCGAGGGCCCTCGTGATGACGCTGATGCTCGGCAAGGAGGGCGTCGACCTGGTCGCGCAGCTCGCCGGGCAGGTCGCCGGCCGGGGCGCGAGCAGATCGTCCTACTGGGGCGAGCTGGTCACCAAGTCGCTCCCCCGCGCTGCCGTCGGCCCGCTCGTCGATCAGCTCAAGGGCATGTTCGTGAAGCAATTCGCCGCGAAGGGCGGCGCCTCGGTCATCGGCAAGGCGCTCCCGTTCGGCATCGGCGCCGCCGTCGGCGGCGCGGGCAACCACATCCTCGGACGCCGCGTGCTCACGACCTCGCATCGGGCGTTCGGGGCGGCGCCCCTCGATCTGCCTCTCGAGTTGGAGCCCGTGCCGGGTGCACAGAAGCTCGAACTCAGGATGCTGCGGGGTGCGCGTTACGCGGGCGGCGCGGTGGCCGGCGCCGCCGGGACCGTCGTCCGCGGTGCCGGGTGGGTCGGGCACCGCGTCGGCGACCTCGCCACCCGCCGCGGGCGTGCCGTCGAGGAGCTCGAGGCGGGGGCGGGTGACACCGACCACGGCGATCACGACCTCCCGTCGCACCCCGGCGCGGACGCCGCCGAGCGCTGATCGCAGAGAGAGCAGGTCGCCAAAGGATCAGCCGACCCGTTGTGGCGAGCATCCAACGGCACGGGCCGAGCCGACGATAGGGTGGAATCCGTGACGGACAAGCCCGACCTCTTTACCACCGCCGGCAAGATCGCGGATCTGCGCGCTCGCTACACCGAGGCCGTCGTCGACGCCGAGGCGAAAGCGAAGGAGAAGCAGCACGCGAAGGGCAAGATGACCGCCCGGGAGCGCATCGAGCTGCTGGTCGACCCCGGGAGCTTCGTCGAGTTCGACGAGTACGTGCGCC
Source organism: Microbacterium algeriense (assembly GCF_008868005.1). GTDB lineage: Bacteria > Actinomycetota > Actinomycetes > Actinomycetales > Microbacteriaceae > Microbacterium > Microbacterium algeriense. The sequence goes on along the minus strand of NZ_WAAO01000001.1, from coordinate 1,467,916 downwards.
ACCGCACCACGGCCTTCGGCATGGATCGCTCGCGCCCCTACGGCGATTCCGTCGTCACCGGCGTCGGCACGATCAACGGACGCACGGTCGCGGTGTACTCGCAGGACTTCTCCACCTTCGGCGGTTCGCTCGGCGAGGTCGCCGGCGAGAAGATCGTGAAGATCATGGAGTTCGCCCTCGCCGGTGGGATGCCCTGCATCGGCATCCTCGACTCCGGCGGAGCGCGCATCCAGGAAGGGGTGGTCGCGCTCGGCAAGTACGGCGAGATCTTCCGCCTGAACACCCGCGCCTCCGGCGTCATCCCGCAGATCTCCATCATCATGGGCCCGGCCGCCGGGGGTGCGGTGTACTCCCCCGCGCTGACGGACTTCGTCATCATGGTCGACAAGACCAGCCAGATGTTCGTCACCGGACCGGACGTCATCAAGACGGTCACCGGCGAGGACGTGGGCATGGAGGAGCTCGGCGGCGCCTACACGCACAACACCCGGTCGGGTGTCGCGCACTACCTCGCCGAAGACGAGGACGACGCGATCGACTACGCGCGCACGCTCCTCAGCTTCCTGCCGGACAACAACATGGCCGAGCTGCCGTCGTACGAGAGCACGTTCGAGTTCGAGACCACCGACGCGGACCGCGTGCTGAACACGATCGTCCCCGACTCCACGAACCAGCCGTACGACATCCACACCGTCATCGAGCACGTCGTCGACGAGGGCGACTTCCTCGAGGTGCAGCCGCTGTTCGCACCCAACATCGTGATCGGCTTCGGTCGCGTCGAGGGACGCTCGGTCGGCATCATCGCCAATCAGCCGTCCCAGATGGCCGGCACGCTGAACATCGAGGCAGGCGAGAAGGCCAGCCGCTTCGTGCGCTTCTGCGACGCGTTCTCCATCCCGATCGTCACGCTCGTCGACGTGCCCGGCTACCTCCCCGGCACCGACCAGGAGTGGACCGGGGTCATCCGCCGCGGCGCGAAGCTTCTCTACGCCTACGCCGAGGCCACCGTGCCACTGGTGACGGTGATCCTGCGCAAGGCGTACGGCGGGGCATACATCGTGATGGGCTCGAAGCAGCTCGGCGCGGACGTCAACCTCGCGTGGCCGACGGCCGAGATCGCGGTCATGGGCGGTCAGGGCGCGGTCAACATCCTGTACCGCGGCGAGATCAAGAAGGCCGAGGAGGCCGGCGAAGACGTCGCGGCCGTGCGCACCCGCCTCGCGAACGAGTACACCTACAACGTCGCGTCGCCGTTCCTGGCGGCGGAGCGCGGAGAGCTCGACGGCATCATCGAGCCGGCCAACACCCGCGTGTCGATCGCGAAGGCGCTGCGGGCGCTGCGCGGCAAGCGCGCGGAGCTGCCGCCCAAGAAGCACGGGAACATCCCGCTGTGACCGCGCAGCAGGAGCCTGCCGCCGCGCCGGACGAGGTCGCGACGATGCTCGACATCACGCGCGGCGAGGCCACCGAGGAGGAGCTCGCCGCCCTGATCGCCGTGATCAGCGAGGCCTACGCCTCGGAAGCGGCGGACGCGGTGGCGGACGAACCTGCGGTGTCGGCCTGGACGCGCACGCAGCGCCCGCTGCGCACGCCGCTGCGCCGCGACATCCCCTGGGGCCGCTTCTCGGGCTGAGCCGAGGGCTTCTTCAGTCGTCCAGCAGCAGATCGGACGCGCGTGGGCTGAGGAGCGAGTCGAGCACGACGCACCCGGCCCCCACGGCTCCGACGTCGTCGCCGACCACGGTGCCGGCGACCGGCAGCGAACGCAGCGCCCTGGTCGCGCTGGCCCGCTCCAGCGACCCGGGGATCACGTCGAGGGCGATCTCGGAGAAGCGCGCCCAGAAGGGGCCGCCGACCACGACACGGTCGACGTCGAGCATGTTCGTCAGCGCCGCCGTCAGGACCGCGAGATGCTCCGCGGCCTGCCGCAGCACCTCTCGAGCCTGCTCCTCCCCCGCCGCCGACCTGTCGCACAGCTCGCTGAACCGCACGTCCACGGCAGCGGCGTCGCTTCCCTCGCGATCGTCCTGGAACACTCCGGCGCGCTCGGCCCGCTCCACGATCGCCTCGGGTGTGCACACGACCTCGACGCAGCCGCGCAGCCCGCAGGTGCACGACGGTCCCTGCGGATCCACGATGATGTGTCCGATCTCGCCGATGTTGTGCGTGCTCCCGCGCACCGCCTCCCCGTCCCTGGCCAGAGCCGCACCGATGCCCGTGCCCAGATACACGAAGACGAACGAGTCGTCGGCGGAGCCGCGCCGCTTCCAGAGCTCGCCGACCGCGGCCGAGGTGGTGTCCTTCTCGAGGACGACCCGGAGGCCCGTCGCCTCCGCGAGCACCGCACGCAGCGGGACCCGGTGCCAGCCGAGCAGCTTCGGCGGATCGATCACGGTCCCCTTCTGCGTGTCGAGCGGACCGGGTGCCGCGACGCCCACCCCGGCGATCAGCGTGCGATCCACACCGGAGCCCGCGATGAGCGCCTCGATCGTGGCCGCCATGCTCTCGATGATCAGGCGCGGCTCCTTCGCAGGCGTGCGCACGCTCATCCGTCGCACCACCGCCCCGGAGAGATCCAGCAGCACGAACGTCATCACCGCCGGGTCGAGGTGCACGCCCACCGAGAAGCGGCTGTCGGCGATCAGGCGGAGCGTCACCCGCGGCTTGCCGGGGCCGTTGATGCGGCGCTCCGCCTCACGGATGAACCCGTCGCCGAGCAGTCGCCTGGTGATGTTCGTCACCGTCTGCGCGGACAGTCCTGTCGCCGCGACCAGCTCGGTCCTGCTCAGACCGTCGTCCGCCTGCCGGATGGCCTCGAGGATGACCGACTGATTGAAGTCGCCCATCCGCGGAAGGTTCGTGCCCCGGCGAGTTCCCATCGTCCTATGATCTCCTATCGGGCTGAGAATCTTGTCCCCCAAAATACCTACAGACAACGACTTGAAGAACCATCAGACTGAGGGGGACGCTTCGCGTTCGGCTGGTCTCTCTGTCCCAGGGTAGACAGACGCTGATCGGCCACCAGCGGACGGTTTTCGGGTAACTGTCCGCACGGCGAGGGGCAGGCGGATTCGCCGCCCCTCGCCCACTCTCAGCTTCCGGATCCCCTCCGCGGGATCTCGTGCCAGAGGTCGACGGCGTCGTCATCTCCCGAGGAACGCGAACCCGCACGACCGACGACCGTCACCGCGACACGCGGATCCCGCGCCGAGCGGATGATCAGCCGCCCCGTGTGAGCGCGCTCGAGCACCACGGCGAGTTCGTCGCGGATCTCCCGGCGCCGCTCCTCATCGATCTCGTCGAAGCCGCCCTCGTCGAAGACGGTGACGACGGAACCGCGTCGGCGCGCGGCCTCAATCGCGTTGCGCACGGCGTCGTTGAGCAGATCAGCCCCGCGCAGCTCATCGCGCAGCCGGCCCTCCGCGAGTCGCGCATCGAAGCGCTCCTGGTCCGTGAGGTCGCCGCGCGCCGCGACGACGCGGCTCAGGACGGGACCTGCCACGGCGAGAGCGAACTGCGTGCGCAGCCGACGCTCGCGCTGCCGCACCCGCTGCGTGGCGTGCCAGGCCGACACCGCCTGCTGGATCTCCGCGAGCCGCTCCGTGTCGCGGACCGCTCGGTCCCAGAACATGACCAGCAGACGCGCCACGGCCACCCACATGATCGAACCGACCAGGCCGAGGCTGAGGGCGACGCCGACGCCCAGGTAGGCGGATGCCGAGACGATGAGGATGCCGAGGGTCAGCCAGCCGACCACCGATCGACGCCGCACGACGCACACCACCGCGAGCAGGCCCAGCGCACCGATGTACCAGGTGGCGAACGGCGCCGTGCGGTCGGCGGGATCCAGCGACAGCGTCACGAGGGCGGGGATGAGGGCGGTGGAGACCACCGCCAGGACGGCCGTCCACAGCGGCATGCGCACCGAGGAGCCGTCGCCGAGGATCGCGACGTTCACCACCACGAGGTACACGGCGATCGCGAGGACCATGAGCAGGGGCACCGTGGGCTGCTCGATCCACCAGACCGCTCGTGCGACGAAGTAGAGCGCGAACCCGACGGCCAGGGAGGTGGCCACGCTGCGGACGGTGCGGTTCACGAGCGCTCCCAGACCAGGGTGACGGTGGTGCCGTGCTCATCGGAGCGGATGTCGGCGGTGCCGGCCACCCCGGCCATGCGCGCGAAGATCGACGCGCGGATGCCGAGGCGATCCGCACCGATCGCTCCCACGTCGAATCCGGGGCCGGTGTCCGAGATCGTCACGCCGATCCCCTCGTCGCCGTGCCCTTCGACGATGATGTGCAGACCGCGCCCGTTGGCGTGCGTGACGGCGTTGCCGATCGCCTGGCGTGCCGCGAGGACCAACGCGCGCGCGGCGCGTCCCGGGATGAGGCCGACGCCGCCGCGCTCCTCGACGATCGCGTCGGCGCCGAGCTCCGACAGGGCCCGCCGCAGCTCGACGACGATCTGCGCCGCGCCGACCGGTTCGTCGCTGCCCTCCTGCGCGACCGCGGCCTCCGTGTTCGCGAGGCGGGTGAGCGCCTCCCGCGCCATCGCCACGGCAAGCTCCTTCGCGCGCTCGTTGTCCGCGCGCTCGGCAGCGATCAAGGCCGCCAGCACGCTGTCGTGCATCAGCGCCGACATCGCCACCCGCTCCTCCTCTGCTGCCGCCGTCGCCGCGGCGGTGGAGTACGACGCGACGGCCTGCCCTCTCGCCTCGTCCACCCCTGCGGCGACCGATCGGAACATCCAGCCGAGGGAGATGATGACCACGCCCAGGATGAGGGTGAACGACACGTCGAACGCGGTGGTGACCCAGAACTCGCGCGAGAATCCGCCCTGCACGAGACGGACGTAGCCGTAGACGAACGGCACGCCGACGGCCCACACGAACTGGAGCCGCAGCGGGAACGCGAGCATCGCTGCGACGACCCCCACGTTGACGAGGAAGAAGATCCACGGCTGGTCGCCTGCGCTCTTGTCCGCCTGATCGACGACCGTCGGCCAGGCGGCGAGCGCGAGCACGTACGCCACCGCGAACAGACCGGAGAAGGTGCGCACGCCCCGACCGACCAGACAGGCCACGAGCATCGCGGCGAGGGGCGCGAAGACCACGACCAGCATGACGATGTGCGCCGCGTCGGCGTGCGACAGCCCGTGCACGGCGGCGATCAAGGCCTGAGCGGCGAGCGCGGTCGAGCCGATCGCCACGACGATCGCGAGGATCCGCTCCATGCGGGTGCCGGTGAAGCGCTCGAACGCCGTCTCCGTGCTGCCCGGAGAGGGGATCTTGCTCCAGGCGTCGCGGATGCTCAGCGGTTCAGCGGGCACTCGGCGCCCCGTCCGCCCCGACGATGCCGTCCTCCATCGCCCGGCGCAGCAGGTCGACCTTGGTCGGTGCGGGTCGTCCGACCTCGACGTACTTCACGCGGATCCGGGTGATGTTCTCCTTGGCGGTCGAGTACGCGACGCCGAGTCGCTCCGCCACGGCCTTGAGCGGCAGTCCTGCCGCGTAGAGCCGGAGCACCTCGCGCTCGCGGGTGGAGAGCTGCGCGTCGGCGAAGGCGCGGTCGCCGTCGACGGCGCTGGCCCATTCCACGTTGTTGAGGGCTTCGCCGTGGGCGACGGTGCGGATCGCGTCGAGCACGTCGTCGAGCGCGGAGGACTTGCTGACCACACCGGCGGCTCCGGCCGCGAGCGCCTCGCGCACCGCGGCCGGACGGTCGGCGACGCTGTGGATCACCACGCTCGCACCGTCGGCGACGAGCGACGTCACGTTCTCGGTGACGGTGGTCCCGTCCCCGAGGGTGAGGTCGAGCACGACGACATCGGCGGGAGCAGAGCCCGACGCCGCACGCCACTCGAGATAGGACACGACCGTGCTGCCGGAGAACACCACGGTCTGCGCATCACGCGCGCAGGCGGCCTCGAGGCCGAGGCGAACGGACTCGTGATCGTCGATGAGTGCGACCGTGCTCATCCGCCCAGCCTAGTGAGTCGGTCGGCGGCCGCAGCGCGGCCTCACCGGGTGAGCAGCGCGACGACCTCGAAGTGGTGCGAGTGCGGGAACAGATCGAAGCCGCGGAGGCGGTCGACGTTCCATCCGAGCGTGCGGAAGGTGCCGAGATCGCGGGCGAGCGCGACCGGGTCGCAGGCGACGTAGGCGATGGCGTCGGGGGCGAGCGCGTGCACCCCCTCGACGACCTGCCGACCGGCTCCGGCGCGGGGCGGGTCGAGCACGACGGCCCCCGTCCGCGCTCCCCCTGTCCGAGTGGCGAGGAAGCGGTCGACGCGCGCCGTCACCGCGGTCACCTCCAGCGGGGCGAGGTTGGCCGCCGCGTGCTGGGTGGCCCGCGCACTGGACTCGACCGTCACGATGTCGGTCCCGCCGAGGTCGGCGAGCGTGGCGGCGAAGAGGCCGACCCCGCCGTACAGGTCGTAGTGGGTCTTGGCGTCGTCGACGTGGCCGTCGAGGATCCCGTACACCGCGGCGTCGAGCACGGACGCCGCCCGCGGGTGGACTTGCCAGAACCCGGTGGCGTCGACCTCGAAACGACGGTCATTCACGGTCTCGTGGATCACCTCGGGCGTCGGCTTGCGCCGGAACCCGCGCGCCACCTTCGCCGGACGCTCGGTCTCCTCGCGGCGGATCACCCGCACCCGGCCGTCGGCGGGCTCGACGAGTTCGATGCGTCCTGGCGCCTCGCCCTGGAGTGCGAGCGCCGCTTCGGCGATGGCGGGGCGGGCCAGCGGATACGAGCTCACCGGGACGACGCGGTGGCTGCGGGCGGCGAACGGACCGACCGTGCCCTCGTCGTCCACGTGCAGCGTGACGCGCGTGCGCCAGCCGAGGCCGTCGCCGGACTCGACCGGTTCGATCTCGGGGGCGACCAGCCCGGCCCCGGCGAAGCGGTCGAGCGCCTCCGAGAGCACGCGGCGCTTGAGGACGCGCTGGTGATCGAGGTCGATGTGGCCGAGGTCGGCGCCGCCGGGGCGATCGGCCGGGTCCCGGGTGACGTCCGCCTCCGCCCAGATGTGCGGACGGCGATGCTCCGAGGCCTCCAGCACCTCGACGGTCTCGGCCCGCCAGAAGCTGCGCGTGGCGGCATCCGTCCCCTCCTGCGGAGGGATCACGCGGGCGCGGACGCGCTCCCCCGGGATCGTGTCGGAGACGAACACCACGCGTCCCTCGTGACGGGCGACGAAGGTGCCCCCGTGGGCGATGCCGGTGATGTCGAGCTCGAGCACGTCGGCTGGGGAGGAAGTCATCCTTCGAGGATACGGTGGTGCACATGCGCGTCTGCCTCGCTTCCACCTCACCCGCCCGTCTCATGCTGCTTCGCCAGGCGGGGATCGAACCCCTCACGGTGTCGCCGGACGTCGACGAGGACGCCGTCGCCGCGGCCGCCGAGCGGGAACGCGGAGCCGCGCTGGCGCCGGCCGAGTTGGTGCTGCTGCTCGCGCGGGCGAAAGCGGCCGCCGTGGCGGGGGCGCTGGCCGAAGAGGGTGCTTTCGACGGTCTCGTGATCGGCGGCGACTCGATGTTCGAGCTCGGCGGGCGCGTCTACGGCAAGCCCTACACCGCGGACGAGGCGACCAGACGCTGGCGCGAGATGCGCGGCGCGACCGGGATCCTGCACTCCGGGCACTCCGTGTTCCGGGTCTCCCCCGGCGCATCACCCGTGGAGGCCACCGCCGTCGCCGAGGCCGCCGTGACGTTCGCCGCCGACATCGAGGATGCCGAGATCGCCGCGTACGTCGCATCCGGCGAGCCGCTCCACGTCGCGGGCGCCTTCACGGTCGACAGCCTGGGCGGGGCCTTCATCACCCGGGTCGACGGTGACCCGTCCACGGTCGTGGGCATGTCGCTGTCGACCGTGCGCCGCCTCGCCGGAGAGCTCGGCGTCCGGTGGACGGACCTGTGGTCGTAGACTCCCCTCCACGTTTCTGCGTCTTTCTTGTGGGGAGTCGTCAAAAGGATCGCGAGGCTTCTCGCTAGGCTGGCAATCATGCCTGCTATCGCCAAGGTGCTCATCGCCAACCGCGGCGAGATCGCCGTCCGCATCATCCGCGCCGCCCGAGACTCCGGGATCGCCTCGGTCGCGGTCTACGCCGACCAGGACCGGGATGCCCTGCACACGCGTCTCGCCGACGAGGCGTACGCGCTCGGCGGATCGACCAGCGCCGAGACCTACCTCCAGATCGAGAAGATCCTCTCGATCGCCCGCCGCGCCGGTGCCGACGCCGTGCACCCCGGCTACGGGTTCCTCGCTGAGAACGCCGAGTTCGCCCGCGCCATCATCGATGCGGGGATGACCTGGATCGGCCCGTCCCCGGAGGCCATCGAGGCTCTCGGCGACAAGGTCACCGCGCGCCACGTGGCCGAGAAGGTCGGCGCTCCCCTCGCCCCCGGCACGCCCGGCCCCGTCTCCGGCGCCGACGAGGTCGTCGCCTTCGCGAAGGAATACGGTCTGCCGATCGCGATCAAGGCGGCGTACGGCGGCGGCGGGCGCGGCCTCAAGGTCGCCCGTGAGCTCGACGAGGTCGCGGAGCTGTTCGAGTCCGCCACCCGCGAGGCCGTCGCCGCGTTCGGGCGCGGCGAGTGCTTCGTCGAGAAGTACCTCGACAAGCCGCGCCACGTCGAGACCCAGTGCCTGGCCGATGCGGAGGGCAACGTCGTCGTCATCTCGACGCGCGACTGCTCTCTGCAGCGCCGCCACCAGAAGCTCGTCGAAGAGGCCCCTGCTCCGTTCCTCACGGAAGACCAGACCGCCCAGCTGTACTCCGCGTCGAAGGCCATCCTCAAGGAGGTCGGCTACGTCGGTGCCGGCACCTGCGAGTTCCTGATCGGCGCGGACGGCACAGTGTCGTTCCTCGAGGTGAACACCCGCCTGCAGGTCGAGCACCCGGTCTCCGAGGAGGTCACCGGCATCGACTTGGTCCGCGAGCAGTTCCGCATCGCCGCCGGCGGCACGATCGACTACGACGACCCGAAGCCGCAGGGGCACTCGTTCGAGTTCCGCATCAACGGCGAGGACCCCGGACGCGGCTTCCTCCCCCAGCCCGGGCCCATCCACGTGTTCAAGACCTTCGGAGGCCCAGGCATCCGCCTCGACTCCGGCGTCACGGCAGGAGACGCGGTCTCCGGCGCCTTCGACTCGCTGCTGGCGAAGATCATCGTCACCGGCAAGGACAGGGCGGAGGCCCTCGAGCGCTCCCGCCGCGCGCTGGACGAGTTCGAGGTCGCGGGACTCCCCACCGTCATCCCGTTCCACCGCAAGGTCGTCCGCGACCCCGCCTTCACCGCCGAGGACGGCGAGTTCGGCGTCTTCACCCGCTGGATCGAGACGGAGTTCGTCAACGACATCCCGGCGTGGGACGGCGAGCTGGAGACGCAGGCCCCGGCCGAAGCGCGGCACACCGTCGTCGTCGAGGTCTCCGGCAAGCGGCTCGAGGTCAGCCTTCCCGATCGCGTCGCCGTGGCTCCAGGGACGGCCGGCCGCCCGCTCGCGGTTCCGCCGTCGCGCCGCAGCCACGCCACCACCGCGAACGCGGGAGCATCCGGCGACGCGGTCACCTCGCCGATGCAGGCGACCGTCGTCAAGATCGCCGTCGAGGACGGGCAGCAGGTCGTCAAGGGCGACCTCGTCGTGGTGCTCGAGGCCATGAAGATGGAGCAGCCGCTGCAGGCGCATAAGGACGGCGTCGTGAGCAACATCAACGCCGACGCGGGCGCCACGGTCTCCGCGGGGCACCAGCTGCTCACGATCAGCTGACCCGCGAGACCCCGCTTTCACGCCGAGACCCCGGGCTGCAGACGTCTGCAGCCCGGGGTCTCGGCGTGAAAGCGGGGTCTCGGATCAGGAGATGTTCACGAGGTGCATCGCGCGGCTCGCGTCGGTGATGCTGCTCGAGAGCGAGGGGTACGCGGCGAAGACCCGAGAGACCTGATCGACCGTGAGCCGTCGCTCGACGGCGACCGCGATCGGGTAGATCAGCTCCGAGGCCTTCGGAGCGACGATCACACCGCCGATCACCGTGCCGGAGCCCTTCCGCGCGATGAGCTTGACGAAGCCGTCCTTGATGCCCATCATCTTCGCGCGCGGATTCGCCGCGAGCGGGAGCTTGTAGACCATGCCGTCTGCGACGCCGTCCTCGACGTCCTTCACGCCGTAGCCGACCGTCGCGATCTCCGGTGCGGTGAAGATGTTCGAGGTGATCTTGATCAGCTCGAGCGGGATCACGATGTCGCCGAGCGCGTGGAACACCGCGGTGCGCCCCTGCATCGACGCGACGGACGCCAAGGGGAAGAAGTTCGTGCAGTCGCCGACGGCGTACACGTTGGGCACCGAGGTGCGCGCGACCTTGTTCACCCGCACGTGACCCGAGTCGTCGAGCTCGACCCCGGCCTCCTCGAGGCCGATGCCCGCGGTGTTCGGGATGGACCCGACCGCCATGAGGCAGTGGCTGCCGTCGACCGTGCGGCCGTCGGAGAGGGTCACGGTCACGCCGTCCTTCGTGACCTCGACCTTGTCGGCGCGCGACTTGGAGAGCACCTGCATGCCCCCGCGCTTGAACACCTTCTCCAGCACGCTCGCCGCGTCCTTGTCCTCGCCGGGGAGGACCTGATCCCGGCTGGAGACGAGCGTGACCTTCGCTCCGAGGTTCATGTAGGCGGAGGCGAACTCCGCGCCCGTGACTCCGGATCCGACCACGATCAGGTGCTCCGGAAGCGACTTCATGTCGTACAGCTGCGTCCAGGTGAGGATGCGCTTGCCGTCGGGCTTGGCCGAGTCGAGCTCGCGGGGAGACGCGCCGACGGCCACCACGATCGTGTCGGCCTCGACGCGGTCGAAGTCGGTGCCGCGCTCGCCCGTGGAGACGACGATGGCGTTCGGGCCCTCGAGCCGGCCGTGACCGGAGAGGATGCGCACTCCGGCGTCGAGGAGCGTGGCGCGCATGTCCTCGGACTGCTGTCCGGCGAGGGCGATGAGGCGCTTGTTCACCGCCGCGAGGTTGATGGCGATCTCGGGCTTGAGCGGCTTGCCGTTCTCGCCCTTCGCGTAGAAGTTCACCCCGAGGTCGCTGGCCTCGGAGATGGCGACGGCCGCATCGGCGGTGGCGATCAGGCTCTTCGAGGGCACGACGTCGGTGAGCACGGCGGATCCGCCGACGCCCACCCGCTCGACCAGGGTGACCTCGGCCCCGAGCTGGGCTGCCGCGAGGGCCGCCTCGTAACCGCCGGGACCGCCGCCGAGGACGGCGACGCGCTGAGTGCGCTCGAAAGTGGTGGAAGACATGCTCTCCATTCTTCCGCAATCCTGGCACCGGAGCCTGCCACTTCCTAGAGTGGATCCATGCCTGAAACCCACAGCAACCCCCTCGACGACCCCTCTGCGAACCCGTTCGAGGTCGCCGCCGAAGCCGCGGCCGACATCGCGCGTCTGACCGGCGTCGAGAAGCACGACATCGCCCTCACCCTCGGCAGCGGCTGGGGCAAGGCCGCCGACATCATCGGCGAGACCGTCGCGACGGTCCCCGCGACCGAGGTCACCGGGTTCTCCAAGCCGGCGCTCGAGGGCCACGTCGGCACGCTGCGCAGCATCCGGACGCCCGGTGGGAAGAACGTCCTCGTCATCGGGGCCCGCACGCACTACTACGAAGACCACGGCGTCCGCCGGGTCGTGCACAGCGTCCGCACCGCCGCAGCCACGGGCGCGAAGATCATGGTGCTCACGAACGGCGCCGGCGGCATCCGCGAGACCTGGAAGCCGGGCCAGCCCGTGCTGATCAGCGACCACATCAACCTCACCGCGGACTCCCCGCTCGAGGGCGCGACCTTCATCGACCTGACCGACCTGTACGCGAAGCGCCTGCGCGACATCGCCCGCAGCATCGACCCGAGCCTCGACGAGGGCGTCTACACGCAGTTCCGCGGACCGCACTACGAGACGCCGGCCGAGGTGCAGATGGCCAAGCACATCGGCGGCCACATCGTCGGCATGTCCACCGCGCTCGAGGCGATCGCCGCGCGCGAGGCCGGCATGGAGATCCTCGGGTTCTCGCTCATCACGAACCTGGCGGCCGGCATCCAGCAGACGCCGCTCAGCCACGCCGAGGTCATCGAGGCCGGACGCGAGGCGGAGCCGGTGATCTCCGCCCTGCTGGCCAGGGTGGTCGAGGCCCTGTGAGCGAGGAGCGGCTCGCCCAGGCGCGCGCCTGGCTGCGACAGGACCCCGACCCCGCGACGCGCGATGAGCTGGCGGGTCTGATCACCCGTGCGGCCGCAGCGGACGAGGCGGCCGTCGCCGAGCTCGACGACCGGTTCCGCACCCGCCTGGCGTTCGGCACCGCAGGACTCCGCGGAGAGCTCGGCGCCGGGAGCAACCGGATGAACCGGGTCCTCGTCGCCCAGGCCGCGGCCGGATTCGCGGCCTACCTGCGCGAGAAGGCGAACGGCGGCACACCGACGGTCGTGATCGGCTACGACGGTCGCCGCAACTCCCGGGTGTTCGCGACCGACTCCGCCGAGCTGTTCGCCGGCGCGGGCCTGCGCGCGATCCTGCTGCCCCGGCTGCTGCCCACGCCGGTCCTCGCGTTCGCCGTGCGCCACCTCGGCGCGGATGCGGGCGTCATGGTCACCGCCTCGCACAACCCGCCGAACGACAACGGCTACAAGGTGTACCTCGGCGGCGCCGACCAGGGCTCGCAGATCGTGGCCCCGGCGGACGCCGAGATCGCCGCGCACATCCAGCGGGTCGCCGACGCCGGTCCCGTCACGGCACTGCCGCGCGCGACGGACTACGAGACCGCGGGCGAGGACGTGGTCGAGGCCTACATCGCCGCGACCGCCGCCGTCGCCCCGGCCCCCGCCGGCACCACGGGCATGCGCTGGGTGTACACCGCGATGCACGGTGTCGGATGGGAGACGCTCTCCCGCATCGTCAAGGACGCCGGGTACCCGCAGCCGTTCGTGGTCGACGAGCAGCTCACCCCGGACGCCACCTTCCGCACCGTCTCGTTCCCCAACCCGGAGGAGCCGGGGGCGATGGACCTCGCGTTCGCCAGGGCCCGTCGCGTCAAGGCCGACTTCATCCTGGCGAACGACCCGGACGCGGACCGCCTCGCCGTCGCCGTCCCCGACGAGGAGTCGCCGCAGGGCTGGCGCCGCCTGACCGGCAACGAGGTCGGCCTGCTCCTCGGCGCCAGAGCAGCGAAGGCGGCGGCCGGCACTCCCGGTGCGTCGCTCGCCTGCTCGCTCGTCTCCTCCCCCGGGCTCGGCGCCGTCGCGGCGCACCACGGTCTCGACTTCCACGAGACGCTCACCGGATTCAAGTGGATCTCGCGCGCCCCCGGCATCGTCTTCGGATTCGAGGAGGCGCTCGGCTATCTGGTCAACCCCGAGACGGTCCGCGACAAGGACGGCGTGTCCGCAGCCGTCGCGATCCTGGGACTCGCGGCGGAGGCGCGTGACCGCGGGGCGACGCTCACGGACCTGCTGGACGAGCTCGGCGAGACGTACGGGCATTTCGCCAGCGGTCAGGTGTCGGTGCGGGTGGACGACCTCTCGATCATCGGCGACGTCATGCTCGCGCTGCGCTCGCTGCCCCCGACGCAGATCGCGGGGCGGTCCATCGCGTCGGCGGAGGACCTGCTGCAGGCGCCGCAGGGGCAGCCGTCCGGAGACGTCCTGCGCTACCGGCTCACGGACGGCTCCCGCGTCATCGTGCGTCCGAGCGGCACCGAGCCGAAGCTGAAGGTCTACATCGACGCCCGAGCGGAGTCCGCGCAGGGCGCGCGCGATGCCGTGGCCGAGCTCGAGGCCGGCGTCCGGACCCTGCTCGACGAGCGCTCCTGACCATGCCGACCCGCCGCGTCATCGTCAGCGCGCACAACGGTGTGCACGCCCGCCCGGTGGCCGAGCTCGTCCGCCTCGCCCAGTCCCATGGCGCGCCGGTGACGCTGCGCACCTCCGACGACACGACCGTCGACCTCCGCAGCGTGCTGGCCGTGATGGATCTCGGGATCGAGTCCGGCGATGCGGTGGTCCTCGAGACCGCCGCATCGGACACCTCGGAGGCCCTCCTCGATGAGCTCGTCGAGGTGCTCGCGCCGAAGGGGTGACGCCGCGGCTCAGCCGTCGATCACGGCCACGAGCTCGTCGAGGAACGCCTCGAAGCTCGTACCACGGCGGACGATGCGCTGCACGCTCTCGCGCTCGCTGAACACCTCGACGAGCTGCTCGAACACGGTCTGGAAAGCCGCGCGATCCCCCTCGCTGAACGCGGCGAGCGCGACGACCTGCACGCGCCCTCCGCCCCACGCGGCCGAGCCGTCGGCGACGCCGATCGCGATCGCCGTGCGCGCGGCCGTCATCTGCAGCGCATGCGGCACCGCGAGCGCATCCGTGAACGCCGTGGACGACATCCGCTCCCGGACGATCGTGTTCTCGATGTAGTCCTCGCCGATCAGGCCCGCCTGCACGAGAAGCCCGCCGAGGCGGCGGATGATGGCCTCCTCCCCCTCGTCGGGCAGCGGGAAGACGTAGGCGTCGGCGTGGAAGTAGCGGGCGAGCTCTCCGCGCAGCCGGGTGAGCCGTCGTCCTCGACGCACGCGGGCAGCGGCCTGCTGGATGCGGTCGACGTCGGCATCGGTCAGGAACGGCTGGATGCGCACGAAACGGTCTCCCGATGAGCCGGGCTCGATCGTGCTGAGCACGAGGTCGGTGTCGAAAGACGTCCAGTCCGGGTCGACGTTCGTGACCACGCTCGTCACCTCGATCGCGGATCCGAGGGAGCGGTCGACGCTCGATCGCAGGAGCTCGTGCAGTTCGTAGTATCCCGGGCAGACGATCGTCGCGGTGAGGATCGACTCCGCCTTCCGGCTGCGTTCCAGGCGTCCGCCCACGTGCATCGCGATGTAGGCGATCTCGTCGTCGTGGATCGGCGTCCCCACCCGGTCGTGCAGTCCGCTCGCGATCGACACCGCGACCTCGAAGATCATCGGATAGCTCGTCTTGAGCGAGCGCGTCAGCGGATTGCGCGTCAGGGCGCTCTCCTCCGCCCGGCGCAGCAGATTCTGCACGTGCAGGGCGAGACGGAGCACGAACGTCTCGTCGACGAGGTCCACCTGGAAGTCCTCGGCGGCCCGGGCGATCTCGGCGCGGACCGCCGCCTCGACCTGCGGGTCCACCCCGCTGCGGGCGACCTCCCTGGTGGTCGCCTCCCCCGGCGCGACGATCCGGGTGAGCACGAGCGAGGCGAGGTGGCCGCTGTCGCCCTCGCCGAGCACGACGGAGAAGTGCTGCGCGGCGAGTCGGGCGATCACCGCTCCGACTCTCGGGATCTCCTCCCTCGTACCGGCGGGAGAGGACTCGAGCGTGTGGCCGGCGGCGACGCGCTCGGCGGCGATCGCGATGTGCAGGAGCACGTCGGCGATGGCGAGCTCGTTCACGTAGTAGCCGAGCTCCCCGAGTTCGCGGACGAGCTCCGATTTGAAGGGGCCGACGGCGGCGGCGGGCACGGCAGCACCCGTCAACGCCCTGCGGAAGGTCTCGGGGTGGAAGGACGCGTCGTCCATCTCGTCGTGGGCGAGCCGGCTGAGCAGGCGCCGCTGCGCCGCCTCGTTGCCGCGCAGGCGCACGTTCTCCCTGTCGCGCTCGAGCACCAGATCGGTGCCGTCCAGAAGCCCGCGCACGCGCACGAGGTCCGCCTCGAGCGTCGCCTCGCTGACGTGCAGCTCCTCGGCCGTGTCGAACACGTCGATGCCCGCGCTCTCATCCAGGAGGAGCCGCACGAGGGCGTGCAGCCGATCCCGAGGCGCCGAATCCCCGGAGGGGCGCATCCGCAGCACGCCGCGGGCTGCCGACCCCGCGCGGTAGCCGGCCGGCCCGGATTCGACCACCGCCGCTCCGGGCGCGCGGGCGTTCAGCGCGGCGACGTACGAGCGGATGCTGCGCGGAGTGACTCCGAGCAGATCAGCGAGGCTTCCGGCCGTCGCCCATCCCTCCTGGCGCAGCAGCGCGGCGAGGAGCTGGTCCTGGCGCTGGCGCGACATGATCCCTCCGACTTCCCGCGTGCTGACCGCACTGTCTCGACGTGCTCTCCATGATGTCAGGTCGTCCGATCGTGCGGGCCGGAAGAGCCGTTCCGGAGGGGCGGAAAGGAACGTGTTGGCGGACGACCCGTCATCGTTCCCAGACTGTTCTCAGGAAAGGCGGCATCGATGAGGATCCTCGTGGTGTGCGGCGCAGGGGCGTCGAGCACGTTCGTCGCGCAACGACTCCGGTCCGCCGCGGCGGCCGCCGGTCTCGACTGGGATGCCGCGGCCGGCATGGAGAGCAGCGCCGTCGGGTCGGATCACGACCTGATCCTGATCGGCCCCCATCTGAGCGACCGCCGTGATGCCATCAGCGACAGCACCCGCGCCGCCGTCGCCGTGCTGCCGGACGACGTCTTCGCCGACAGGGACGGCTCGCGCACGCTCGCCCTGGCCCGTTCGATCCTCGCCGACGCCGGCGACACCCCGAAAGGAACACCATGACCGCCTCCCGCACCGTCCGGATCGGCTCCTCCCACGGCCTGCACGCCCGCCCCGCCAAGCTCTTCGCGCAGGCGGCGAAGGATTCGGGCGTCGCCGTCACGATCGCCAAGGACTCCGGCAAGCCCGTCAACGCGGCCAGCATCCTCGGCGTCATCGCCCTCGCCATCGAGCACGGTGACTACGTCACCCTGACCGCGGAGGGCGAAGGCGCGGAGGGCGTGCTCGACACGCTCACCGAGCTGCTCACCACCGACCACGATCAGGACTCCGCCTGATGAGCGAGCTGCGCGGGGTGGGCATCGGTCTGGGCGTGGCCCAGGGGCCGGTCGTCCGCATGGCCGAGGCGATGCCCGCTCCGGAGAACACCCCGAGCACCGCGGGAGCCGATGCCGAGCGCGCTCGGGTGCGCGAGGCCGTCTCGACCGTCGCCCGCGAGCTGAACGAACGCGGCGAGGCAGCGGGCGGTGCGGCGCAGGAGGTGCTTGAGGCACAGGCGATGATCGCCGAGGATCCGACGCTCCAGGACGAGGTGGACGCCAGGATCGACGCTGGCGCCACGGCGGAATGGGCCGTCCACGACGCCTTCGCGGGGTTCCGCGCCACCCTCGAGGCGGTGGGCGGCTATCTGGGCGAGCGGGCCGCCGATCTCGACGACATCGCCCAGCGGGTGCTCGCGCACCTTCGCGGCGTCGAGGCACCCGGCGTCCCCGACCCCGGTCATCCCTTCGTGCTGGTCGCCCGCGACCTCGCGCCGGCGGACACCGCACTCCTCGACCTCGACCAGGTCCTCGCCCTCATCACGACGGACGGCGGACCGACCTCGCACACCGCGATCCTCGCCAGGGAGAAGGGCATCGTCGCGATCGTCGGCGTCGGCGACGCGACAGCACTCGCCACCGGCGACACCGTGATCGTGGATGCGGCCGGCGGCGTGGTCACGAGCGATCCGTCCGCCGACGAGCTCGCCCGAGCCGCGGAACGCGCGGCGGCCCGACTCTCGGCGGACGCGGCCCCGCTGACACCCGGTGCTCTCGCCGATGGAACACCGATCGCGCTGCTCGCCAACCTCGGCAAGCCGGCGGACGCCGCCGAAGCGGTCGCCAGGGGCGCCGAGGGCGTCGGGCTGTTCCGCACCGAGTTCCTGTTCCTCTCCTCCGCGCAGGCTCCCACCATCGCCCAGCAGCGCGAGTCCTACCGCGAGCTGCTGTCGGCGTTCCCCGGCAAGAAGGTCGTCGTCCGGATGCTGGATGCCGGGGCCGACAAGCCGCTGGCGTTCCTCAACGACGCCCACGAGGAGAACCCCGCGCTCGGACTGCGCGGGCTGCGGGCGCTGCGGGCGAGCGAGGACATCCTGCGCGAGCAGCTCACGGCGCTCGCCGAGGCGGACGCGCAGACCGAGGCCGACCTGTGGGTGATGGCTCCCATGGTCGCGACCGTCGAGGAGACCGTGTACTTCACCGGACTCGCCCGCGAATACGGACTGCGCACCGCCGGAGTCATGGTGGAGATCCCGGCGAGCGCTCTGCTCGCCGACCGCGTGCTCGCACACGCCGACTTCGCCTCGATCGGCACCAACGACCTCACGCAGTACACGCTGGCGGCCGACCGCATGCTCGGCTCCGTTGCCGGGTTCCAGGACCCCTGGCATCCCGCCGTCCTCCGCCTCGTGCGCGAGGTCGGAGACGCGGGTGCGCGTCTGGGCAAGCCGGTCGGCATCTGCGGCGAGGCCGCGGCCGATCCGCTGCTCGCCGTGGTCCTGGTCGGGCTCGGCGCCACGAGCCTCTCCATGGCCCCGTCGGCACTGGCCGATGTCAGACAGACCCTGTCCGCACACACCCTGGACGATGCCCGACGTCTCGCCGAGGTCGCCCTCGCCGCAGACGGCGCGGCATCCGCCCGAACCGCCGCGGCGTCTCTCGCCGCGGAACTCCCCCACCACCAGAAAGAGACGACATCATGACGACGACGTCACCTGCCGCCACCAGGCCCGGCGGCCTCCGCGTAGGCGTGCAGCGCTTCGGCACCTTCCTCTCGGGCATGATCATGCCCAACATCGCGGCCTTCATCGCCTGGGGCTTCATCACGATGCTCTTCATCCCGGCCGGGTTCTTCGGCGCGGACAGCCCGTTCGGCTGGCACTGGGCCGGCGTCGCCGAGATCATCGGCGGTGGCGGCGACTCCGCCGTGATCGGCTGGCAGGGCGCCATGACCGCCGTGGCCGAGGGCGCAGACGGGAACATCCTCGCCTACGTCGGCCTCGTCGGCCCGATGGTGACGTACCTGCTGCCGCTGCTCATCGCCAACACCGCCGGCCGCATGGTCTACGGGGAGCGCGGTGGCGTGGTCGCCACGATCGCCACCGTCGGCGTCATCGTCGGCACCAACATCCCGATGTTCCTGGGCGCGATGATCATGGGCCCGATTGCCGCATGGATCACCAAGCAGATGGACCGCCTGTGGGACGGGAAGATCCGGCCCGGCTTCGAGATGCTGGTCAACAACTTCTCCGCCGGCATCCTCGGCATGATCCTCGCCATCGTGGGCTTCTTCGCCTTCGGTCCGGTCATGCTCGGCATCAGCGCGGCGCTCGGAGCGGCCGTCGACTGGCTCGTCTCGCTCAACCTGCTGCCGCTCGTGTCGATCATCGTCGAACCGGCGAAGGTCCTGTTCCTGAACAACGCCATCAACCACGGCGTGTTCACCCCGCTCGGCATCGAGCAGGCCGCCGAGACCGGCAAGTCGATCCTGTTCCTCATCGAGGCGAACCCCGGGCCGGGCCTCGGACTGCTGCTCGCCTTCACGTTCTTCGGCGTGGGCGCGGCGAAGGCCTCCGCCCCCGGTGCGGCCATCATCCAGTTCTTCGGCGGCATCCACGAGATCTACTTCCCGTACGCGCTGAGCAAGCCGACCACGATCCTCGCGCTCATCGCGGGTGGAGCGGCCGGCGTCACCACGAACATGGTCCTCGGCGGCGGTCTGGCCTTCCCGGCCGCCCCCGGCAGCATCATCGCGGTGACCGCAGCGGCCGTCGGGCCCGGCGTCGCCAACCTGCTGGTCGTGTACCTCTCCGTGATCATCGCCGCGACGGTCACCTTCCTCATCACCGGCGTGATCCTGCGCGCCTCCCGCAAGCGCGACCTGGCTGCCGAGGGCGACGCGTTCGGCGCCGCGATCGCGCAGACCGAGGCGAACAAGGGCAAGTCGTCCGCCGCGATGGACGCCCTCCGCACCTCGACCGGCGCCTCGGCCTCCGAGGCCGCCGCCGCTCCCACCACGACGACGATCGCGGCAGCGCCGATCGAGACCATCGTGTTCGCGTGCGACGCCGGGATGGGATCCTCCGCCATGGGCGCCAGCGTGCTGCGCAACAAGCTCAAGAAGGCGGGCATCGAGGACATCACCGTCACCAACCAGGCGATCGCGAACCTCGACGGGAGCGCGGACGTCGTCATCACCCAGCAGCAGCTCACCGAGCGCGCCACCGCCAAGTCGCCGAACTCGGTGCACGTGTCGGTCGACAACTTCATGAACTCCCCGAAGTACGAGGAGGTCGTGGAGATGGTGCGCGCACAGCGAAAGGACACAGAATGAGCGTTCTCACCCCGGACCGGGTCAGGATCCACGCGGGCACGGCCACGCGCGACGAGGCGCTGCAGGAGGCGACGGACATCCTCGTCGCCGCGGGCGCCGTGACCCCGGCGTACGTCGATGCCATGCGGCAGCGCGAGGAGACGGTGTCCACCTACATGGGCAACGGTCTCGCCATCCCCCACGGCACCAACGACGCGAAGGACGCGATCCTCGCCTCCGCACTCTCCGTGGTCCGCTACGACGGAGGCGTCGACTGGGCAGGTGAGCAGGCGAACTTCGTGATCGGGATCGCCGGCGTCGGCGACGAGCACCTGGAGATCCTGTCGCGCATCGCCCTGCTGTTCTCCGAGGAGGACGACGTCGCCCGGCTCGCGGCCGCGCAGACCCCCGAGGAGCTGTACGCGCTGCTGTCGGAGGTGAACGAGGGATGAAGGCGGTCCACTTCGGGGCGGGCAACATCGGGCGGGGCTTCGTCGGTCTGCTGCTGCACGAGGGCGGGTACGACGTCGTCTTCTCCGACGTCGCGGATGCCCTCGTCGACGCGATCAACGCCGCCGACGAGTACACCGTGCACGAGGCCGGCCCCGGAGGGACGGATCATGTCGTCACCGGGTTCCGTGCGGTCAACAGCCGCACGGACCCGGCGACCGCGGCGGAGGAGGTCGCGAGCGCTGACGTCGTGACCACGGCCGTCGGCCCGACCGTGCTGCGGTTCGTGGCGCCGACCATCGTCGCCGGACTCGCCCTGCGCTCCCCTGAGGCCGCTCCCCTGCAGGTCATGGCGTGCGAGAACGCGATCGGGGCGACGGACCTGCTGCGTCGGGAGATCGCCGCAGCCGCCGGGGACGATGCCGAGATCCTGCTCGCCCGCGCGGTGTTCGCGAACACCGCCGTCGACCGGATCGTCCCGGCGCAGCCGGCCGGTGGCGGCGTCGACGTGACCGTCGAGCCGTACTTCGAATGGGCGATCGAGGCCGGACCGTTCGGCGGCGCCCTTCCGAGCATCCCCGGGGCGCACTTCGTGGACGACCTCGCCCCGTACATCGAGCGCAAGCTCTTCACGGTGAACACCGGTCATGCCGCCACCGCCTACTTCGGAGCGCGCGCCGGGATCGAGCGCATCGCCGACGCGCTGGCCGATCCCGCCATCGCGGCGAGCGTCGCCGCCGCGCTCGAGGAGACCTCCGCCGTGCTGGTCGCGGAGCATGGTCTGGATCCGGCGGAGCTCGCGGCCTACCGCGCCACGATCCTCGATCGGTTCCGCAATCCCGCGCTCATCGACACGGTGCAGCGTGTCGGGCGTCAGCCGCTGCGCAAGATCTCGCGGCACGAGCGGTTCGTCGGGCCCGCAGCGATGGCAGCGGAACGCGGTCTGTCCGCCGAGGCACTGGTCGCCGCCGTGTCGGCGGCCCTCGAGTTCGACGACCCGGCCGACGAGCAGTCGGTCGAACTGCAGCGGCTGCTGCGCACAGAGGACGCCGCGGCCTTCACCGCGCAGGTGACGGAGCTCGACCCCGAGCATCCGCTGTTCCCCGTGATCCGCGACGCGGTCGCCGCGCGCCAGGACCAGCTCACGGCTGACTGACACCGCCGCCCTTCGACGCCCCCGCCACCCGTTACGATCGGGAGGCGGGGGCGTTTTCGAGCACAGCGACGTGCGGGGAGCAGGATGAGCAGATATGCCGTGATCGGCGCGGGGCCATCGGGGCTCGCCGCCGCACGCGCCCTGCAGAAGCGCGGGATCGCCGTCGACGGCTATGAGGCGTCGCACGGCGTCGGCGGCCTCTGGGACATCACCAACCCGCGCAGCACGATGTACGAGTCCGCGCACCTGATCTCCTCGCGCACGACCACCGAGTTCGCCGAGTTCCCGATGCGCACGCGGGTCGACTACCCCGGCCATCGCGCGCTGAAGCACTACTTCCAGGACTACGCCGAGCACTTCGGCCTGACAGCGCTGTTCCGGTTCGACACCGAGGTCGTGCGGCTCGAACCGCGCGACGACGGCTGGGATCTCACCAGCGTCGGTCCCGGGGGCGAAGAGGTCCGCTGGTACGCCGGTGTCGTCCTGGCGAACGGGACGCTCGCGAAGCCGAACACGCCCGTGTTCCACGGCGAGTTCTCCGGCGAGCTGCTGCACACGAGCGGCTACACGTCTCCCGAGCAGCTTCGCGGCCGACGCGTCCTGCTGATCGGCGCGGGGAACTCCGGGTGCGATATCGCCGTGGATGCCGTGCACCACGCCGCATCCGTCGACATGAGCGTGCGCCGGGGTTACCACTTCGTGCCGCGCTACCTCTTCGGCAGGCCGAGCGACACGCTCAACCAGGGTCGTCCGCTGCCGCCGCGGCTCAAGCAGGCCGTCGACAGCCGCGTGCTGCGCGCGTTCACGGGCGACCCGGTGCGCTTCGGGTTCCCGAAGCCCGACCACCGCATCTACGAGTCGCACCCGATCGTGAACACCCTCGTCCTGCACCACCTCGGACAGGGCGATCTGCGCATCCGCCCCGACGTCGAGCGCTTCGACGGCGCCGCCGTGCGGTTCCGCGACGGCAGTGCCGACGACTACGACCTCGTGCTGCTCGCCACCGGCTACACGCTCGACTACCCGTTCGTCGCCCGGGAGCATCTGCACTGGCGCGGCGCAGCCCCGCGGCTGTTCCTGAACATCTTCCCTGCGTCGTTCAACGGGCTGTTCGTGATGGGCATGATCGAGGCCTCCGGCATCGGCTGGCAGGGCCGCTACGAGCAGGCGGAGCTTCTCGCGGCCTACCTCGATGCCGTCGAGCAGGACCCGCCGCGCGCCGCACGCTTCCGGGACCGGGTGACCGGCCGCCCTTGGCCGGACGTCACGGGCGGGTACCACTACCTCGGCCTGGATCGGATGGCGTATTACGTGAACAAGGACGCCTACCGGAGCGCGGTGCGGCGGGAGCAGAAGGAGCTGCGGTAGCGTTCTCCCGTGCAGAAGAAGCGTGGCCGGCGGGTCCTGAGACGCGTCCTGTGGAGCCTCGCCGTCGTGCTGGTCCTCGTCGTCGTCGGCACTCTCGCCTGGACCCAGATCGGAGTCATGTCCGCCGAGCCCGAGCCGCTGGAGACCGTGCGCGAGAACACCGCCCTCACCGTCACCGATGCCGAGGAGGGCATCGTGCTCGCGCCCGCCGACGGCGGATCGGAGGTCGGCCTCGTCTTCATCCCCGGCGCGAAGGTCGACCCGTGGGCCTACGCGGCCATCCTGCAGGGGTTCGCGGAAGACGGCGTGACGGTCGTCATCACGCGCCCCTGGCTGAACCTCGCCTTCTTCGATCCGCGCGGGCTGGATGCGTTCACCTCCGCGGCCCCCGAGGTCGACGTCTGGGCCGTCGGCGGGCATTCGCTGGGAGGCGTGCGCGCCTGCCAGCTCGCGCCGGACGCGGACGCGCTCGTGCTGTTCGCCAGCTACTGCGCGAACGACCTGTCGGACAGCCGACTCCCTGTCCTCAGCCTCGCCGGGAGCGAGGACGGCCTCTCGACGCCCGAGAAGATCGCCGACGCCCGAGACCTCCTGCCCTCCGACGCCGAGCTGGTGGAGATCGCCGGGGCCTCGCACGCCTCCTTCGGCGACTACGGCCCGCAGTCCGGCGACGGCACCCCCACGATCTCGACGACGGAGATGCACGCGGAGGTCACCCGTCTGGGCGACTCGTTCTTCGCGTCGATCCTCTCCTGAGAACGGCTCGTCCCCGTCGGTCACTCCTCCGGGAGATGGAGGATCGGGTCCAGAAGTGGATGCAGGTGCCGCGAACGCAGCACGGTCGAGGCCGCGCGGACCCCGGCCTCGAGCGCCGCCGCGACCGGTGCACCGTCGAGACGGGCGTCGAGCACACCCGCGAGGAACGCATCACCGGCCCCGTTGGTGTCGGCGACCTCGACCGGCAGTGCGCGGACCCGATGCTCGATGCCGTGCTCGTCGACGGCCACAGCGCCGTCCGCACCCCGCGTGCACACGGCCAGGTGCGCCCCGGCGGCGATCCGGGCATGGAGAAAGGCGACCGGGTCCTCGAGCCGGTCCGCGTTGCAGAACACCGCGTGGGCCGCCGCCAGGAACGGACGGTGGAACTCCGCCACCCCGTCGTAGTCGTGCACATCGACCCAGATCGGCGTGCCGATCTCGCGAGCCAGGGGCAGCAGCCGCCGGGGTTCGGCGGCGAGGTCGAGCACGACCGCGTCCGCCGCGGAGAGCTGCTCGCGTACCCAGGCGTCCTCCTCCCCCGACGTCTCCTCCGGCGCGGCCAGGTAGAGCGACACGCGCTCGCCGTCGCGGGTCATGAGGTTCAGATGCCGTTCGGTGACGCCCGCGCCCCAGCGCACGGCCACACCGGCGCCGTCGAGCGCCTCCCGCACGCGCGTCCCCGCGGCGTCGTCCCCCGCGAGCGCGTACAGCTGCGTCGGGCGTCCCAAACCCGTCAGGCTCAGCGCCTTGCCCGCGCTGGTCCCGCCCACGGTCTCCCACGTCGCCTCGGCGAACTGCATGTGCGGCACCGGCTCGGGAAGGTGGTCGAGCACGACGATCGTGTTCCATGCGGCGGGGCCGGCGATGAAGACGGACGAGGACATGCCCCCATCCTGCCGTGCCGCCGGGGGTCAGCCGATGCGCGACACCAGGGCGTCCAAGCCCATCCCGTAGTCGATGCGGACGACGGGCAGCGCGTACCGGTCCGTCCCGATCTGCACGAAGCCGGGCTCGATCGTCCGCCCGAGCTCGTAGCCGGCCTGCGCGACGCCCTGCTTCGTGGTGTCGTCGTAGTGCCCGAACGGATAGGCCACCACCTCCCGGACGCCGAGGACATCCCCGGACGTGACGAGATCGGCGGCGATCTGGTCGGCGGTCCAGTTGACCATCCGTCCTCTGCCGTTCTCCCCGGCCTGGTGCATGTCGTGGGTGTGCGAGCGGCGCTGGACGTAGACCGACGGCGCCGGATCCTGCCGATAGGCGGTGATCATGAAGGAGGTGCTGAGCAGCCGGTACTTGTCGACGACCGGGACCGCGAGGTCGAACCAGGACTGATCGGCGTCGTCATCGGTGATGATCACGCTGCGGGCGGGGAGCGAGAGCCGCCCGTCGATGAAGGCGCTGAGCTCGTCCCAGGTCGGCAGATAGAAGCCGGTCGTCGCGATGTGGTCCATGTGCGCATCGAAGTCGCCGATGTAGGCGTAGTTGCCGCGCAGCCACCCCTTCTCGCCGTCGGGATCCGCGGTGAACTGGTGGTACATCAGGATGGGAACGCGTACGTCCTCGGCCGCGTTCTCCTGTGGTGTCTTCCATGCTGCGAACAGGTCGACCTGCTGCTGCGCGCACACGACCGGATCGGCGCCGTTCACCCGAGCCTCGACCGCGAAGGCGGCGGCGGCGTCGGCGCTGGCGTACCAGCCGGCGAACACCCGACCGTCGAGCTGCGGGATCGGCAGCCCCTGGTACAGACCTTCCTGGAACTGGAGCACCGGCTCGGCAGGAGCGCCCTCGCCGTGGAAGGTCACCGCGCAGGCGCGAGGATCATCCGCGTCGGCCACGAGCTGCTGCGCCGGCGTCAGCGGATGTGGGAGCGGCGTGGTCTGCGCCTTCGCGACCGGGTCCTCCGGCGTGCGGTTCGCCCATGCGAAGGCGGCGACGCCTCCCCCGACGACCACGAGGCCGACGACGGTGCCGATGACGGCTGCGGTGCGTGTGCGCCGCCTCTTCCCCCCGGAAGCCACGATCAGGCGTCGAATCCCTCAGCGATCATCTCGACCAGCTCCTCGCGCTCTTCGACGGGGAGGAAGGCGGCGGCCGCGGCATTGAACTGGAAGGTCTCGAGATCGTCCAGGTCGTACTCGAAGACCTCGACCAGCAGCGCCAGCTCGCGCGTCAGCGACGTCGCGCTCATGGTGCGGTTGTCGACGTTCACGGTGACCGCGAAGCCCAGCTGGTACAGCAGGTCGAAGGGGTGGTCGACCATGGTGTTGCCCCACGCGGCGATGGCGCCGGTCTGCAGGTTCGACGACGGCGAGAGCTCCAGCGGGATCTCCCGGTCGCGCACCCAGCGCGCGAGATCGCCGAACTGCACCTGCACCTCATCGCCCTCCTGCGTGATGACCTGGAGGTCCTCGGCGATGCGCACGCCGTGGCCGAGACGCAGAGCACGACCGTCGAGGAGTGCGGAGCGGATCGAGGCGGGCCCCGCCGCCTCTCCCGCGTGCACGGTGACGGGGAAGAAGTTCTCGGCGAGGAAGTCGAAGGCGGCGCGGTGGTTCGAGGGCGGGAAGCCGTCCTCGGGACCGGCGATGTCGAAGCCGACCGCACCGCGTCCGCGGAAGTCGACGGCGAGCTCGGCGATCTCCAGCGCGCGGTCGGTGTGCCGCATCGCCGTGATCAGCTGGCCGACGCGGATGCTGCGACCGTCGCGGTCGGCGGCGTCCTCGCCCTCCTCGATGCCCTGCTGCACGGCCTCCACCGTCTGCTCCAGCGTGAGGCCGCGGGCCAGGTGCTGCTCCGGCGCCCAGCGCACCTCACCGTAGATCACGCCGTCGGCGGCCAGATCCTGCACGAACTCGCGCGCGACCCGCGTGAGCCCCTCCTTCGTCTGCATCACGGCGGTGGTCAGATCGAAGGTCTTCAGGTACTCGACCAGCGAACCGGAGTCGCTCTGCTTCGCGAACCACCGCCCGAGCGCGCGCGGGTCGGATTCCGGGATGTCGAGGCCGATCGCATCCGCGAGCTCGATGATCGTGGCGGGCCGCAGCGCGCCGTCGAGGTGGTCGTGCAGCGACACCTTGGGCAGGCTCCGGAGAGAGACCCCCTGCAGCGTGACGTCGCCGTTCGCATCGATCGACATGGTGATCCTCTCGGTCGCGGATGTGCTCAGTTCAGGCTAGCGGTCGCGGCTCACGCCGTGATGCGCTCGCGCACGATCGGCTGCCGCTGGATCTGCGCCGCATCGCCGATCTCCCACGAGCCCTCGAGCGCGTCGAGCGCACGCGGGAAACGCGCCTCGTCCGCGGCCGACAGCGTGAACAGCGGCTGACCGGCGACCACGCGGTCGCCCGGCTTGGCGTGCAGATCGATGCCCGCCTCGAAGACCACCGGGTCCTCGGCGCGCGCCCGACCGGCGCCGAGGCGCCAGGCGGCGATGCCGAACGGCAGCGCATCCATCCTCGTCACGACGCCGTCCGCCGGGGCGAGCACCTGGTGCGTTTCCCGCGCGGTCGGCAGCGGGGCGTCGGGGTCGCCGTCCTGCGCGCGGATCATGGCCTTCCAGGTGTCCATCGCCCGACCGTCGTCGAGGGCGGCCTCGACGTCGGCGTCGGGCTGACCGGCCAGCGCGAGCATCTCGCGGGCGAGGGCGAGCGTCAGCTCCCGCACATCCGCGGGACCTCCGCCGGCAAGGATCTCCACGGACTCGCGCACCTCGTTGGCGTTGCCGATCGCGAGGCCGAGCGGAACGTTCATATCGGTCAGCAGCGCGGTGGTCGCGACGCCGGAGTCGGTGCCGAGGGCGACCATCGTGCGGGCCAGCTCGCGTGCGCGGTCGATGTCCTGCATGAAGGCGCCGGAGCCGAACTTGACGTCGAGCACGAGCGCGTCGGTGCCCTCGGCGATCTTCTTCGACATGATGCTGGAGGCGATCAGCGGGATCGCCTCCACGGTTCCCGTGACGTCACGCAGCGCGTAGAGCTTCTTGTCTGCGGGGGCCAGCCCGGAACCGGCGGCGCAGATGACCGCGCCGACGTCGCTCTGCATCTGCGCGAACATCTCCTCGTTGCTGAGCGCCGCGCGCCAGCCGGGGATCGACTCGAGCTTGTCGAGCGTGCCGCCCGTGTGGCCGAGGCCGCGCCCGCTCAGTTGCGGGACGGCCACGCCGAAGGACGCGACCAGCGGCGCGAGCGGCAGCGTGATCTTGTCGCCGACACCACCGGTGGAGTGCTTGTCGACGGTCTTCTTGCCGAGGCTCGCGAAGCTCATGCGCTCCCCCGAGGCGATCATCGCGTCGGTCAGCACTCGGATCTCGTCGCGCTCCATGCCGCGCTGGAAGATCGCCATGGCGAATGAGGCCATCTGCGCGTCGGAGACGTAGCCGCGCGTGTAGGCGTCGACCATCCACCGCAGCGCCGGCTCCGGCACCGCCCCGCCGTCCCGCTTGGCGCGGATCACGTCGATCGCGTCGAACTGCTCCACGGTCATCGTCCTTCTCCCTCCGGCCCCTGGGCCAGTCGAAGGGCGCGCGGCCCGAACGCGTCGGGCAGCACCTCGTCGATCGTGCGGATGCCGGACACCGTCTCCAGCAGCATCTCCGGCATCGCGTGCTCGGAGAGCAGCTGCCGACAGCGGCCGCACGGCATGATCGTCTCGCCGTCGTTGTTGACGCAGACGAACGCCACGAGCTTGCCGCCTCCCGACATGTGCAGATCGCCGACCAGGGCGCACTCGGCGCAGAGCGTCACGCCGTAGGAGGCGTTCTCGACATTGCACCCCGCGACGATCCTGCCGTCGGTGACGAGCGCCGCCGCGCCCACGCGGTAGCGCGAGTACGGCGCGTACGCCTTGGTCATGGCATCCGTGGCGACCTGGCGCAGCTCGTCCCAGTCGATGTCCGTCATTGCGGTGCTTCTCTCTTCCTGCCTGTCCTAGGACTTGATGTAGGGCTTGCCGTCGGCGGCCGGTGCTTTGATCTGACCCGCGAAGCCGGCGACCGCGAGCAGCGTCACCACGTACGGGAGCATCAGCATGAACTCGCCGGGGATCGGCGTCTTCAGGATCGACAGCAGGTTCTGCAGATTCGTGGCGAAACCGAACAGCAGGGCCGCGAGGGTCGCCCTGATCGGGTCCCAGCGTCCGAAGATGACGGCTGCGAGGGCGATGAAGCCGAGTCCGGCCGTCATGTCCTTGCCGAACTGCGGGACCGAGACGAGGGTGAAGTACGCGCCGCCGAGACCCGCGATCGCACCGGCGAGGAGCACGTTCCAGAACCGGGTCGGGTTGACCTTGATGCCGACGGTGTCCGCCGCCTGCGGGTGCTCTCCGACCGCGCGCAGGCGCAGACCCCAGCGGGTGCGGTACAGACCCCACGCGACCACGGCGACCGTGATGAACATCAGGTACCCGATGAAGGTCTGGTTGAACAGCACGGGGCCGATGATCGGGATGTCGCTCAGGACGGGGATCTCGACGCGCGGGAAGCGCACCGGGTTGTTCAGGGTCTCCTCGTTGGGCGCCAGCAGCGCACCGTAGAGGAAGCCGGTCAGGCCCGTGACGAGGACGTTGAGCACGACGCCGACGATGACCTGCTCGACGAGGTACTTGATCGCGAACGCCGCCAGCACGCTGGCCACCAGCACGCCGCCGATCATCGCGCCGAAGAGTCCGACGAAGGGGTTCCCGGTGATGCTGGAGAGCAGGGCGGCCGAGAACGCCCCGAGCAGCAGCTGTCCCTCGATCGCGACGTTCACGACACCGGCGCGCTCGCCGATGACGCCGCCGAGCGCTCCGAACACGAGCGGGACGGACAGCGAGACCGCGCCGAACAGCAGGCTCGTGACGGGGACGAGGCCGCCGGCGGACGCCCATACGAGGAACGCGAACACGGCGAGCACGCCGTAGGCGATGACCAGCCACAGCGACGGCGTGCGGTAGGTCCAGGCCCGCAGGAACGCACCGACCGTCAGGACGACGAGGATCGCGAGCACGACCCAGAAGGTCGCGACGGTGGGGAGGGCGACGTCCGGCAGCGAGAGCGCGGACGACTGGTCGGACAGGCGGAAGCTGCTGATGCCGTCGCGCGGCACGAGCAGGAACAGCAGCGCCAGGAGCACGGTGGCGCCGGCGAGGACGATCGGCGCCTTGAGGTGGCGCTCCTTCACGGTCGCGAGCTGCACCGTGCCGTCCGCAGCCTGGGTCTGCACGAGCGACATCATGCCGTCACCGCCTTCTTCGCGGCCTTGGCTCTCGCCTTGGCGGCCTTCTCCGCATCGGTCTTCGGGAGGAAGAACACCGAGCGCAGCAGCGGCGGCGCGGCGATGAACAGCACCACGAGCGACTGCACGACCAGCACGATGTCGACCGGGATGTCCTGCGCCTGCATCGAGAAGGAGCCCGCCTTGAGGGCGCCGAACAGGATGCCCGCGGCGAAGGTGCCCCAGGCGCGGCTGCGTCCGAGCAGGGCGACGGTGATCGCGTCGAAGCCGATGCCGGCGTCGATGGTCTCGGTGACACCCGTGGTGACCGCACCCTGGATCTGGTTCATCCCGGCGAGACCGGCGAGGCCTCCGGCGAACAGCATCGCGTAGACGTAGATGCGCTGCACGCTGATGCCGGCCGCTCTGGCGGCGTGCGGGTTCTCCCCGACGGCCCGCATGCGCATGCCGAGCGCCGAGCGCTCGATGAGCCACCAGACGAACAGCGTCGCCACGATCACGATCACGAACCCGAGGTCGAGCAGCGGGAACTGCGGTCCGAGCAGCGTCGGGAACTGGGCGCTCTCCGGCGTCGCGGAGCCCAGGGCCTGGTTCGTGCCCGGCTTCTGCAGCAGGCCCGGGGTCCGGATCATCCAGAGCAGCAGGTAGTAGGCGATGTAGTTGAGCATGATCGTCAGGATCACCTCGTGCGCACCGGTACGCGCCTTGATGAGTCCCGCGATCGCGCCCCAGAGCGCGCCACCGGCGATGCCGGCGATGAGCGTGACGGGGATGTGCAGCCAGATCGGCAGGTCGAGCGAGAACGTCAGCAGAGCGGCGACGGCCACACCGATGAGCATCTGGCCGCGCGCACCGATGTTGAACAGGCCGACGCGGAACGCCAGCGCGACGCCGAGGCCGGCCGCGATGAGCGGGGCCGCGAAGCCGAGCGTGTTCGTGAGCGGACGGATCTGCGCGGCGAAGTCGGCACCGCGGGCGTTGAAGATCGCGCCGCGGAACAGCGCCTCGTAGCCGTTGTAGACGGCGTTCCAGGCGGCGACGAAAGTGTCACCGGGCTGGGCGAAGAAGTAGACCGATGCCGCCTGCACGTCTTCATTCGTCAACGCGATCAGGATGCCGCCGACGATGAGCGCGAGGACGATCGCGAGGATCGTGGTCACGGCGCTGCCGCGGAGGATCTCCTTGAGGATGACGTTGCCGCGCGGGGGCGGGGGCACATCGGCGGGGTCGCGGGGTACCGTGCCGGTGCTCGTGGCGAGCTCCTGCGGCGGGATCCCCTTGGTCACATCACCCGCGCCGGGCGTCGCTCCGCTCACGCGGCCACCTCACCTTCGGCCGCTCCGGCCATCATGAGTCCGAGCGTCTCCCGGGGCGTGTCGCCGGGGACGATGCCGACGATCGTGCCGCGATACATGACCGCGATCCTGTCGGCGAGAGCCGCGACCTCGTCGAGCTCCGTGGAGACGACGATCACGGGAACCCCCGCGTCGCGCGTCTCGATGATCCGCTTGTGGATGAACTCGATCGAGCCCACGTCCACGCCTCTGGTGGGCTGCGCGGCGACGAGCAGGCGCAGATCGCGGCTCATCTCGCGAGCGATCACGACCTTCTGCTGATTTCCGCCGGACAGCGTGCCGGCCGGAGTCTCAGGGCCCTGGGTGCGGATGTCGTACTCCGCGATGCGGGCGCGGGCGAACTCGTCCAGCGCCGCACGCCGCAGCGTGCCGGCGCGGCTGAACGCGGGGTCGTCCGAGCGGTCGAGGATCAGGTTCTCGGCGACCGAGAAGCCGGCGACCAGGCCGTCCTCCGTGCGGTCCTCCGGGACGAAGCCGACTCCGGCGTCGAGGATGGCACGCACGCTCTTGCCGACCAGCTCGGTGCCGTCGAGTCGGATGCTGCCCTCGACACGGGCGGCGAGGCCGACGATGGCCTCGACCAGTTCGGTCTGCCCGTTCCCCTGGACACCCGCGATCGCGAGCACCTCCCCCGGCCGCACGGCGAAGTCGACGCCGTCGACGACGATCGCGCCGGTGGGCGTGAGGACGCGCAGCCCCGTGACCTCGAAACCGCCGTCGCCCAGGCGCGGCGGCTCCTTGTGCACCGTCAGCTCGACGGCGCGGCCGACCATGAGTGACGCCAGTTCGCCGTTGCTCGCCGTGGGCGACGCCTCGCCGACCACGCGGCCGAGACGCACGATGGTGATCTTGTCCGCCACCTCGCGGACCTCGCGCAGCTTGTGCGTGATGAACACGATGGCCGTGCCCTCGTCGCGCAGCTGGCGCATGATGGCCATCAGCTCGTCGGTCTCCTGCGGTGTCAGCACCGCCGTCGGCTCGTCGAACACGAGCACCTTGGCATCGCGGGAGAGCGCCTTGATGATCTCGACGCGCTGCTGCACGCCCACCGGCAGGTCGCCGACCAGGGCGTCAGGGTCGATGTCGAAGCCGAACCGGGCGGCGACCGCCCGCACGTGCTCTCGCGCCTTCGCGATATCGAGCCGGCCGAGGGCCTTGGTCTGCTCATGTCCGAGCATCACGTTCTCCGCCACGGTGAACACCGGGACGAGCATGAAGTGCTGGTGGACCATGCCGATCCCCGCAGCCATCGCGTCACCGGGACCGCGGAAGCGCTGCACCTCGTCGTCGAGGAGGATCTCTCCCTCATCGGCCTGGTAGAGGCCGTAGAGGACGTTCATGAGGGTGGATTTGCCCGCGCCGTTCTCGCCGAGCAGCGCGTGGATCTCACCGGGTTCGACCACCAGATCGATGTGGTCGTTGGCAACGAGGGTGCCGAATCGTTTGGTGATGCCGCGAAGTTCGAGCTTCATATCTGCACCTTATCCAGAAGAGTCATCGAGGAGAATCGTCGTCCGTCCACGGCACGGGGCGAGTGGCAGCCTGCTCACCACTCGCCCCGTGCTGGACTGGAAACGACTTACGGGGAGTTCGGGGACTCCACCTTGATGTCACCCGAGACGATCTGCTCCTGCAGCGTCTTGAGCTCGTCCATGAGACCCTCGGGCAGCTGCGACTCGAAGTCGCCGAAGCCGGAGAGCTTGACGCCCTCGTTCTCGAGCGTGCCCACGTAGGGCTCCGGGTCGAACTCGCCCTTGGCGGCGGCGACGGTCGCATCCTTCACGGCGACGTCGATCGCCTTCATGATCGAGACCAGCGTGATGTCGGCGACGCTGGGGTCGGCGACGGCGAGGTCGCTGTCGACGCCGAGCATCAGCGTGTCCTTGCCGCTGTCGGCGATCGCCGCAGCCGCGCTCTGGTAGACGGGACCGCCGACCGGGAGGATGACGTCGACGCCCTGGTCGAGCACGCCCTGCGCGGTCTGCTTCGCGGTGTCGTTCGCGTCGAATCCACCGGTGAAGGAGCCCTTCTGGGTCGCCTCGTCCCAGCCGAAGACCTGCACCGAGGCCGACTTGTCCTCGTTGTACTTCTCGACGCCGAGCTGGTAGCCGTCCATGAACACGGCGACGGACGGGATCTGCATGCCGCCGAAGGTGCCGACCTTGTTGACACCGCTCTGCGCGGACCACGCGGCGGCGGCGTAGCCGCCGAGGTACGCGGCCTGAGCCGTGTCGAAGACCAGCGGCTTGATGTTCGGAGCGTCGACGTTGCCGTCGAAGTCGTTGTCGGCCCAGTCGTCGATGATCGCGTAGTCGATCTCGGGGTTCGCGAGCGCGGACTCGACCGTGGCGGCCGACAGCTTGAAGCCGACCGAGACGATCAGCGAGCAGCCCTCGGAGACGGCGGTCTCCAGGTTGGGCGCGTAGTCGTTGTCGTTGGCCGACTCGAACTCGAGGGGCTTGATGCCCAGTTCATCGGCGGCACTGTCCATGCCCTCCTTGGCGGACTGGTTGAACGACTTGTCGTTCCATCCGCCGGCGTCGGAGACGAGGCACGGGAGGAAGTCGGAGTCGACCGGCTCGCCCGAGCCGGCAGGCTTGTCCGTCGGTGCCTGGCCGCAGCCGGCGAGAGCGAAGACGACACCGGCGGCGACCGTCGCGCCGAGCAGCTTCTTGGTGGTGGAGATGGTCAACTGATGCCTCCCTCAACGAAACCGCGGCCATCGCGGATCGATCAAAGTTACCTAGTGTTTCGACGTTTGTGCACGTCGCGCCCTGGACTGCCGACGAATGGTTACAAAGCTGAAATCAAGCCCACACGTGAGCAGCGTCGCGCGCTCACCTGCGCGTCAGAGCACGTCCCCGCGTCCGGTGAGCTTGAGCGACTCGACAACGCCCTTGACCCGCTGCGCATGCTGGACCGTGGTGACCAGGAGCGCGTCGGGGGTGTCGACGACGACGATGTCCTGCACGCCGACGAGGCTGATGACGCGCGTGGTCTGGCTCACGAGGATCCCGCTGGCGCCATCGGTGAGCACCCTGGCGTGCGGCCCGAGGACGGCCAGATCGTTCTTCCTGCCGTTGTTGATGAGCTTGGTCAGCGAGGCGAAGTCGCCCACGTCGTCCCAGTCGAAGTGGCCGGGCACGACCGCGAGCTTCCCCCGCCGGGCGGCGGGCTCGGCGACCGCGTAGTCGATGGCGATCTTCTTCAGCCGCGGCCAGATCCGATCCACCGCCGGTCCGCGCCGGTCGCGGTCGTCCCACGCCTCGGCCAGCTCGAGCAGCCCGGCGTGCAGTTCCGGCTCGTTCGCGGCGATCTCCTCCAGGAGCACGCCGGCCTTGGCGATGAACATGCCCGCGTTCCAGAGGTAGCCACGGTCGGCGAGGTACTCCTTGGCGGTCTCGAGGTCGGGCTTCTCGACGAAGCTCGCGACGAGCGCGGCCTCGCGGGCGCCGTCCACCACGAGCTCGGGGCCCATCTTGATGTAGCCGAAGCCGACGGCGGGCTCGGTCGGCGTGATGCCGATCGTGCAGATGTACCCCTCGCGGGCCACCTCCACCGCGTCGCGCACCGCGAACTCGAACACCCGGGTGCTGCGGATCACGTGATCGGCGCTGAACGAGCCGATGATCACGTCCGGATCGCGGCGGTGCAAAATCGCTGCCGCGAGCCCGATCGCGGCGGCGGACTCGCGCGGCTCGGACTCGAGGAAGACGTTGAGGTCGGCGATCCCCGGCAGCTCCGCCTCCACGGCCGCGCGGTGGGCGCGTCCGGTGACGACCGCGATCCGATCGGCGCCGGCCAGCGGCACGAGGCGGTCCCAGGTGTCGCGCAGCAGCGAGTGCCCCGAGCCGGTCAGGTCGTGCAGGAACTTCGGCGCATCCGCCCGTGAGAGCGGCCACAGCCGGCTGCCGATGCCGCCGGCGGGGATCACGGCGTAGAAGTCCGGGATGGGTTGGCTCATGCTGCCCAGGGTAGCCGGAGGAGACATCTCGATATCGAGACACTTAGGCTCCCCTTCGTCGCTCCCGGCTATCTGACAGGAATAGGATGGTCACCGATCGGGCGTGCCTGAGCGCATGCGACCGATTCACATCGATCCAGGGAGGACGACCGTGTCCACAAGCGCCCGCTTGACACCGTCGATTTCGGAAACCACGTCCAAGACCCCCCGCGGCACCCTCTATCGGGGTCGCGAAGGCATGTGGTCGTGGGTGCTTCACCGCATCACCGGAGTCGCCATCTTCTTCTTCCTGTTGGTGCACGTGCTCGACAC
Source organism: Microbacterium algeriense (assembly GCF_008868005.1). Classification (GTDB taxonomy): domain Bacteria; phylum Actinomycetota; class Actinomycetes; order Actinomycetales; family Microbacteriaceae; genus Microbacterium; species Microbacterium algeriense. The sequence continues at coordinate 1,432,225 of NZ_WAAO01000001.1, read as the reverse complement.
GGCGCTGATCAGGGTGTCGCCGGAGGCGTACAACGCCGTGATCGGCACATACAAGAACCCGGTCATGGCGCTCGGCGAGGTCGTGCTCGTGGCCGGCATCGTCTTCCACGCCATGAACGGTCTGCGCATCATCGCCGTCGACTTCTGGTCGAAGGGCGCCAAGTACCAGCGTCAGCTGTTCTGGGGCGTCCTCCTGGTGTGGGGAATCATCATGGCCGGCTTCGTGCCCCGCCACCTGATGCTCGCGTTCGCCGGATTCGGAGGAGGACACTGATGTCTGCTCAGACCGTCGCCGTCGCCCCGGTCCGCCGCCGTCGCGGAGTGAACCTCGAGAAGTGGGGCTGGATCTTCATGCGCGTCTCGGGCGTCGTGCTCGTCGTGCTGATCTTCGGCCACCTCTTCGTCAACCTCATGGTCGGCGAGGGCATCCACGCCCTGGACTTCGCGTTCATCGCCGGCAAGTTCGCCACGCCGTTCTGGCAGTGGTGGGACGTGCTGATGCTGTGGCTCGCGCTGATCCACGGCGCCAACGGCATGCGCACGATCGTGAACGACTACGTGACCCACCGCACGGCGCGCAAGGCGCTCGTCTGGGCGCTCGGGCTGGCCGCCGGCCTGCTCATCATCCTCGGCACGCTCGTGGTCTTCACGTTCGACCCGTGCCTGGGTGTGACCGAGGACAGCGTCCTGTGGTCCGAATGCGCCGCGCTGGTCGGGAACTGAGAAGAAGGCTAAGAAGAAGTGACTACCGAGACGCAGGATTCCGTCGTCCGTGACGGCGTGCACTACCACCAGTTCGACATCGTGATCGTGGGAGCCGGTGGGGCCGGCATGCGCGCCGCCATCGAAGCAGGTCCCGGGGCGAAGACCGCCGTGATCTCCAAGCTCTACCCCACGCGCTCCCACACCGGTGCAGCGCAGGGCGGCATGGCGGCGGCGCTCGCCAACGTCGAGGAGGACTCCTGGGAGTGGCACACCTTCGACACGGTCAAGGGCGGCGACTACCTCGTCGACCAGGACGCGGCCGAGATCCTCGCGAAGGAGGCCATCGACGCGGTCATCGACCTCGAGAACATGGGTCTCCCCTTCAACCGCACCCCCGAGGGCAAGATCGACCAGCGCCGTTTCGGCGGGCACACGGCCGAGCACGGCAAGACCCCGGTGCGCCGCGCGTGCTACGCGGCCGACCGCACCGGCCACATGATCCTGCAGACGCTGTTCCAGAACTGCGTCAAGCTCGGCATCAACTTCTTCAACGAGTTCTACGTGCTCGACCTGCTCACCGTGAAGGACGAGGCAGGCAAGACCCAGGTCGCCGGCGTCGTGGCCTACGACCTCGCCACGGGTGAGCTGCACGTCTTCCAGTCCAAGGCCGTGATCTTCGCGACCGGCGGCTTCGGCAAGATCTTCAAGACCACCTCGAACGCGCACACGCTCACGGGCGACGGCGTCGGCATCGTGTGGCGCAAGGGCCTCCCCCTCGAGGACCTGGAGTTCTTCCAGTTCCACCCGACCGGTCTCGCCGGCCTCGGCATCCTCCTCACCGAGGGTGCGCGCGGTGAGGGCGCGATCCTCCGCAACGCCTCCGGTGAGCGGTTCATGGAGCGCTACGCCCCCACGATCAAGGACCTCGCCCCGCGTGACATCGTCGCGCGCTGCATGGTCCAGGAGGTCGCTGAGGGTCGCGGTGCCGGTCCCCACAAGGACTACGTGCTGCTGGACTGCACGCACCTGGGCGCCGAGGTCCTCGAGACCAAGCTCCCCGACATCACCGAGTTCGCCCGCACGTACCTGGGCGTCGACCCGGTCGTCGAGCCCGTCCCGGTTATGCCGACCGCGCACTACGCCATGGGCGGCATCCCCACGAACAACAACGGCGAGGTGCTCGCGGACAACGACACCGTCGTCCCCGGTCTCTACGCCGCCGGTGAGTGCGCCTGCGTCTCGGTGCACGGCGCCAACCGCCTCGGCACGAACTCGCTGCTCGACATCAACGTGTTCGGCAAGCGGTCGGGTCGCAACGCGGTGGAGTACGTCAAGACGGCGGAGTTCGTCCCGCTGCCGGAGAACCCGGCCGCGTTCGTCTCCGACATGCTCGAGGGCCTGCGCAACAACCAGGGCACCGAGCGCATCGCCGTGCTGCGCAAGACGCTGCAGGACGAGATGGACAAGGGCGCGCAGGTGTTCCGCACGCACGAGTCCCTCCAGCACGTCCTCGGCGTGATCGCCGAGCTCCGCGAGCGCTACAAGAACGTGCACGTCGACGACAAGGGCCACCGGTTCAACACCGACCTGCTCGAGGCCGTCGAGCTGGGCTTCCTGCTCGACATCGCCGAGGTCGTCGTCTACGCCGCGCAGAACCGCGAGGAGAGCCGCGGCGGCCACATGCGCGATGACTTCCCGAAGCGCGACGACGAGAACTACATGAAGCACACCATGGCGTACCTCACGGGCGACCCGCACTCCTCCGACCCGAGCGACCACATCAAGCTCGACTGGAAGCCCGTCGTCTTCACCAAGAACGACAAGGGCGAGTTCAACTACCCGCCGATGGAGAGGAAGTACTGAGCATGTCCAACGCCCTCGCCGAGGCCCCGGCTGACACCACGGAAGAGACCGGGATCCAGTCCTTCATCGTCACCTTCAACATCCGCCGGTTCGACCCCGAGGTCGACGCCGAGCCGCACTGGGTCGACTACGACGTGGAGCTCTACTCCACCGACCGCGTGCTCGACGCCCTGCACAAGATCAAGTGGGAGGTCGACGGCTCGCTGACCTTCCGCCGCTCCTGCGCCCACGGCATCTGCGGCTCCGACGCCATGCGCATCAACGGCCGCAACCGCCTGGCCTGCAAGACGCTGATCAAGGACCTCGACATCTCGAAGCCGATCTACGTCGAGGCCATCAAGGGCCTGCCGCTGGAGAAGGACCTCGTCGTCGACATGGAGCCGTTCTTCGCGTCCTACCGCGAGGTGCAGCCGTTCCTCGTCGCGAACTCCGTGCCGGAGAAGGGCAAGGAGCGCACGCAGTCCATCGCCGACCGCGAGATCTTCGACGACACCACCAAGTGCATCCTCTGCGCCGCGTGCACCTCGTCGTGCCCGGTGTTCTGGACCGACGGGCAGTACTTCGGCCCGGCCGCGATCGTCAACGCGCACCGCTTCATCTTCGACTCGCGCGACGACAACGCCGCCGTGCGTCTGGACATCCTCAACGACAAGGAGGGCGTGTGGCGCTGCCGCACGACCTTCAACTGCTCCGAGGCGTGCCCCCGCGGCATCGAGGTCACCAAGGCCATCGCCGAGGTCAAGCAGGCGGTCCTCCGCGGCCGTCCCTGACGCGCCGTATCAGGCAATCACGCGAGAACAGGCGGTTCCCCTGCGGAACCGCCTGTTCTCGCGTTAACGCCTGCTCTCGCGCGCCGCGGACCCTTGGATAGGGTGGGGTGGTGTCCGATCCCGATGGCGCTGCGAGCGAGGCCCGCCGCCTCGACGCCGCGGTCGAGCGCGCCACCGCCCTCACCCGGCGCACCCTCGGCCTGTTCCCCGTCCGGGTCTGGCGGCACTTCCTGCAGCACAACGGCTTCCTCCTCGCCGCCGGCGTGAGCTACCAGGCGCTCTTCGCCATCTTCGCGGCCATCTACCTCGCGTTCGCGATCGCCGGACTCTGGCTCGGAGGCAGCGAGGATGCCGTCAACGGGCTGATCGCGATCATCAACAGCTACATCCCCAACCTGATCCTGCCGGAGGGCGGCGTGGTCACCCCGGAACAGGTGCAGGAGATCGCCTCCAACACCACCGGCGTGCTCAGCATCACGGGTCTGATCGCCCTCGGCACCGTGATCTGGACCGCCATCGGGTGGGTGACGTTCTCCCGCCGCGCGGTGCGGGACATCTTCGGCCTTCCCCCCGACCGGCGCAGCTACGTGCTCCTGAAGGCGCGTGATCTGCTCGCCGCCCTGATCTTCGGGATCGCCCTCGTGGTCGGCTCCGTCCTCACGTCGGCGAGCGCCACGGTGCTGAGCTGGATCCTCACCCAGCTCGGCTGGGACTCCGGTTCCGACAGCGTGAACGTCAGCATCCGGATCGGCACCGTGCTCGTCTCGTTCGCCCTGATGTCCTCGGCGCTGGCGTCGATGGTCCGCTTCCTCACCGGCACGTCGCTGCACTGGGGCACGATCTGGCCGGGCGCGCTGCTCGGCGGCGGCGCCATGACGGTTCTGCAGTACGGTGCCGGCTTCCTGCTCAGCTACACGCCCTCCAACCCGCTGCTGGCGACGTTCGCGATCTTCATCGGACTGCTGCTGTGGTTCCGGGTCAACGGCGTGGTGATGCTCGTCGCCGCGTCGTGGATCGCCGTCGCCGCACAGGACCGGGATCTGCCGCTGCTCGCGCAGACGGAGGCGGAGCGACGGGTGGCCGAGCACCGCGCCCTGGTGACGGCCGCGCGCATCCGGGTGCGGGACGCGCACGCCGCCCGTGAACGCGCCCCGTGGTACCGCGCATGGGCGGCGGCCAGGGCCGTGCGCGCGGCGGAGGACGAGCTGGCCGATCTCGAGGCCTCCGCTCCCCCGCCGATCGAACCCGCACCCCTGGCCGAGCGTCTCCTCGCGGAGCTCAACCACCGCTCGGCTCGGGATGTCGGTGGCGCTCGTTAGGCTTGTGAGCATGCCTCACCTGCGTATCGCCACGGTCAATGTCAACGGGATCAGGGCGGCGGCCCGCAACGGGATGAGCTCCTGGCTGGATGCCGCCGACATCGACATCCTCACCCTGCAGGAGGTCCGCGGGCAGGACGAGCACATCGAGGCAGCGCTCCCCGGCTGGACCTTCGTCCACGACGAGGCCACGGCGAAGGGCCGAGCGGGTGTCGCGATCGCGAGCCGCACGCCCGCACTCGCCGCCCGCACCGACTTCGGCCCGGAGGACTTCGACTCCAAGGGGCGGTGGATCGAGGCCGACTTCCTCATCGGCGACCGTCCGCTCACCGTCGTGAGCGCCTACGTGCACTCCGGCGAGGCCGACACGCCGAAGCAGGACGAGAAGTGGAAGTTCCTCGACGCGTTCGAAGCACGGCTGGCGAGCCTGAACACCGAGGGGGCGCTCGCCCTCGTCACCGGCGACCTCAACGTGGGACACCGCGAGCTCGACATCAAGAACTGGCGGGGCAACCGCACGAAGGCCGGGTTCCTCCCGCGCGAGCGCGCTTATTTCGATCGCTTCCTCGGCGAGGCGGGGGCCACGGTCACCGGCGTCGACGGATCGGTCGGCCCCGGTCTGGGCTGGGTGGACGTGGGACGCCGCTTCCACGGCGAGGTCGACGGGCCGTACACGTGGTGGTCCATGCGCGGGAAGGCGTTCGACAACGACTCCGGCTGGCGCATCGACTACCACCTCGCGACGCCCGCTCTCGCCGAGCGTGTCGAGACGTATCACGTCGCCCGTGCCGCGGCCTACGACCAGCGGTGGAGCGATCACGCACCGGTCGTGGTCGACTACCGCTACTGACCCGGCTCACGCCCCTCCGCGGTCGCGGGCTCCGATTCCCGGTACCACCCGCGGTACTCGAGCACGGTGCCGAGCACCGCGTTCACCGCGCGCATGTCGATCGTGCGTCGGCGGTGCTCCGGATCCCACCCGTCCACGAGGTCCACGCGCACGCCGAGCAGACCCCGCAGCGCGAACCGGCGTCCGAACAGCCGCAGGGCGACGCGGACCGTGCGCATCCGCAGGAACCCCTCGTCCGTGACGCCGCACTCCTCGATCAGCTCGACGCGCCCGCGCGCTCCGAGGAGGTTCCGGACGAGCCCCGGTCGCACGCTGACCGTGAGTCGGTCCACGATCCTCGCCGTGTGACCGGGGAAGAGGAACTCGCGCGTGGAGTCGAGCGTCGCGCGTCCCGACGTCGACCGTCCCGAGGTGGTGCGGAGCACGAACGGAACGTCCGAGCCCCGCGTCGGCACCAGCAGGCCCGGCCCCACGATCGGACGCGCGAGAGCCGTCAAGCAGCCGAAGCGACTCCCGGCGACCGCGAAGACCCCCTCGGCATGCCCGGCCGCGACGGGAGCGCGATACTGCGCGAGGATCTCCGGGTGCAGACGCTCGGCCTCGGCGCCCAGAGCGTCGAGGAAGACCTGTCCCCGCATCGGGGCCGTGCTGTCCGTCATGCCGTCAGCGTAGGGGACCGGAGCGCGCGAGCCCTCCCGGCGCGGGCGCATAGGATTGATCTCGTGACGAAACCTCGCCTTTACTCCGGAATGCAGCCCTCAGCCGACTCCCTCCAGATCGGCAACTACATCGGTGCGCTGCTCCAGTGGCGGGACCTGCAGACCTCGTACGACGCGTACTTCTCGGTGGTCGACCTGCACGCCCTCACGGTCGCGCAGGATCCGGCGGAGCTGCGCGAGAAGACCCGCCGCACCGCTGCCCAGTACATCGCCGCGGGCATCGAGCCCTCGCTGTCGACGCTCTACGTGCAGTCGCACGTCCGCGCGCACGCCGAGCTGGCCTGGATCCTCAGCACCATCACCGGGTTCGGCGAGGCCGGCCGGATGACGCAGTTCAAGGACAAGTCGGCTCGCTACGGCGCCGACGCCACGAGCGTCGGACTGTTCACCTACCCGGTGCTGATGGCGGCGGACATCCTGCTCTACCAGACGGACGTCGTCCCGGTCGGCGACGACCAGAAGCAGCACGTGGAACTCACCCGCGATCTCGCCGAGCGATTCAACTCGCGCTTCGGGGAGACCTTCACGGTCCCGATGCCGGTCATCCAGAAGGAGACCGCACGGATCTACGACCTGCAGAACCCGACGTCGAAGATGTCGAAGTCCGCGGAGAGCGATGCCGGTGTGCTGTGGATGCTCGATGAGCCGGCGAAGTCCGCGAAGAAGATCATGCGGGCGGTGACCGACAACGAGGGATCGGTGCGCTTCGACCGGGAGAACAAGCCTGGCGTCTCCAACCTGCTCACCATCTACGCGGCCCTCACCGGCCGGCAGGTCGCGGCGATCGAGGACGAGTACGCCGGCCGCGGTTACGGCGACTTCAAGAAGGGTCTCGCCGAGGTCGTCGTGGAGGAGTTCGGTCCGGTGCGTTCGCGCGCCCTGGAACTGCTCGACGATCCGGCCGAGCTGGACCGCATCCTCGCGGCCAACGCGGCGCGCGCGGATGCCGTCGCCGACGCCACCCTGTCCGACGTGTACGACCGGGTGGGTCTGCTCCGTCGCGTCTGAGCGCCGCCCTAGGATGGGGGTCGTGACCGATCCGCAGCTGCCTCCCCCGTCCGGCGTCGCCCCACCTCCCCCGGTGTTCCCGGCCCCGACGGCGTATCCGGCTGCTCCTGCGCCGAACGTGCCGGCACCGCCTCCCGGCGCCTATCAGGTGCCCGTCGGCGGGTACACGGCTCTGGCGGGCTCCTACGGCGTCCCGGAGACCTCGGCACGGCCGTCGGGCTTCCTCGGGATGCTCGCGCTGAGCCTCGCTCTCGTGGCAGCCCTCATCACGCCGATCATCGCGGGGATTAACGCCTTCGAGATCGGGCGACTCGTGCCGCAGGGCCTCTCCGCGGGAAGCGGTGACCTGAGCGCCCTCTCCCCCGCACGGGACCAGGTGCTGTGGGCGGAGCTGTCGTTCTGGACGGGCACGGTGCTCGGCATCGCCGCGATCGTGATCGGCATCCTCGCGATCCGCCGCCGACAGGGTCGTGGGGCCGGCATCGCCGCCATCGTGGTCGCGGCTGTCGCCGCTCTGCTGTTCGTCGTCGTGCTGGTGATCGCGTTCGCGACCGGGAGCGCGGCCGGCTTCGCCGCCTTCACCGCCTGACGCGTCAGCGCGGCGCGTGGTGCTTCTGCTGCGCCGCGAGGAGCCCCTCGCCGACGAGGAGCTCGACCGCGTCGGCGGCGTCGGCGACGAGGATCGGCAGGTTCGGCCGTTCGTCCTTGCCGAAGGGCGCCAGCACCCAGTCCGCGGGATCCTGGCGACCCGGAGGCCGTCCGATGCCCACGCGCACCCGCGGGAAGTCGGCCGTCCCCAGCGCCCGCGCCACATCGCGCACGCCGTTGTGTCCGCCGTGGCCTCCCCCGGTCTTCAGCTTCAGCGTGTCGAACGGGATGTCGAGCTCGTCGTGCACGACGACGACCTGCTCGGCGGGTACCGAGTAGAAACGTGCCAGCGCGGCCACGGGAGTGCCGGAGACGTTCATGAACGAGTTCGGCTTGACCAGCACGAGCTTGTCGGCGCCGGGCCGCAGCCAGGTCTCGACGACGCGCGCTCCCGCCTTGTGCTCGCGGAACGACTCGCTGCGACGGGCGGCCAGTTCGTCGAGCACCATCTGGCCGACGTTGTGCCGGGTCGCCTCGTATCGAGGGCCGGGGTTGCCCAGTCCCACCACGAGCCAGGTCGACGGCATGTCTCGTCCTCTCAGTGCGGGGCGGACCCCGGGTCAGGATACGACAGAGGGGACGCGATCGGATCGCGCCCCCTCTGTGAGGATTCAGACGGAGATCACTCCGCGGCTGCCTCTTCGGCGGTCTCGGCCGCAGCCTCGCCCTCGGCTTCGCCCTCGCCCTCGGCCTCGTCCTCGACGGGGGCCGCGGGAACGGAGATCGCGACGATCAGCGTCTCGGGGTCGGCGAGCAGCGTCGAGCCCTTGGGCAGGGTCACGTCGGCGGCGGTGATGTGCGCGCCCTCCTCGAGGCCCTCGACCGAGATCTCGAGGTTCTGCGGGATGTGCGTGGCCTCGGCCTCGATCGACAGCGTGGTCGCGTCGAGGTTGGCGATCGTGCCGGGAGCCGACTCGCCGGTGACGACGATCGGGACGTCGATCGCGACCTTCTCGCCCTTCTTCACGACGAGCAGGTCGATGTGCTCGATGATCTGGTGCACCGGGTCCTTCTGGACGTCCTTGACCAGGGTCAGCTGCGAGGTGCCCTCGATGTCCAGCTCCAGCAGCGCGTTGGCGCGACGGATGATGAGCGAGACCTGGTGGCCGGGCAGGGCGACGTGCACGGGCTCGGTGCCGTGGCCGTAGATGACGGCCGGGATCTTGCCGGCAGCGCGCAGACGGCGGGCGAAGCCCTTGCCGAAGCTCTCGCGGAGCTCGGCGTGGACCTTGGTGTCTTCAGACATGGGGTTCTCCTTCGGGGCACGCAGCGAAGGCGCCGCGCGGTGGTCTTGGATTTTTCGGACTCGAGCTCACGCGTGAGGAAAGCCACCGGGCTTGCTTCGCCGCGTCGATAACGGATGTTCGCGCACGCGCAGAAGCATCCCTCGCCGAGGTACAGCCTCAATGGTACCGGATGACCCGATAGGCTGAGGACACCCGTCCTTTTCTGCAGAACACGGAGACCCCCATGCTCGATGGCGCCTTCCTCTCGCACGTACTCCTCTGGCTGATCGGCGCCATGACCGTGTGCGCCATCGTCGGCAGCCTGGGCGCCCTGTTCTCGATGGGCCGCTCGGGCTACCGCAAGGACTGACCTCGCCGCGTCAGCGCGCGGTCGCGGCGAGGGCGTCGCGGATCGCGTCGATCTCCTGCGTCAGGGGCAGCGACGCCTCGATCCTGACTCCGATCTCATCGTCCGCCAAAGGCTCCAGCGCCTCGAGCTGCGAGTCCATCAGCGACGCCGGCATGAAGTGGTCGGCACGCGCGTCGAGACGGCTCGCGAGTGTGTCCCGATCGACGACCAGCTCCGCGAAGAACGCGTCGTCCGCCTCCTCGCGGATCGCATCTCGGTAGCGTCGGCGCAGCGCGGAGCAGGCGACGACGATGCGATCCTCGCCACGAAGGGTCGCGCCGACCACGCGCAGCCACGGCATCCTGTCGTCGTCGTCCAGCGGGATGCCGGCGGCCATCTTCTCGACGTTGGTGAGCGGGTGCAGGTCGTCGCCGTCGACGAAGCGCGCTCCGAGCCGCTCGGCGAGAGCGGCGCCCACCGTGGACTTGCCGGACCCGCTCGGTCCCATCACGACGATGCGCACACTCATACCTCCGGCCCGATGATATCGCGGACGTCGACGCGGCCGCCGTCCCTGGCGGTCCGCGCGGTCATGCGAACGGGGTGACCAGGTCGATCCCCGCGACCGTGATCGTGACGGTCTGCCCCGGGCGGACGAGCGCTTGCGAATGCGGCGCGCCCGTCATCACGACGTCTCCCGGCCCCAGCGGCGTCCACCGCGCCACGTAGGCGAGGCACTCCCGGATCGGGACGGGCAGACTCCGGCTCCCCGTCTCGGCGACGAGGCGGCCGTCCACCGCCACGGAGAGCTCCACGTCGTCGATCCCGACCTCCGTGTCGATCCACGGCCCGAGCGGCGTGTACCCCTCCCCCGACTTCGACTCGAAGTTGCGGGGATCGAACTCGACTCGCTCCGGGCTGGAGAGGTCGTTCACGGCGGTGACGCCGAGCACGAACTCCTGGGCGTTGCCCGCCGTGAGCCCCGCGGTGGCCCGGCCGATCACCACGGCGATCTCCCCCTCGGCCACGGCGGCTCCGGCATCGCGGCGCAGCGTCACCTCCGCCCCGCCCACCACCACGGTCCGCGGGCTCTTCAGCCAGGCCTGGACGGGCGAGACGTGCTCCGGTTCGTTCTGCGCGATCCCGACGAGCACGGTTGGGTCGACGGGAGCGATCAGCGGAGCGTCGACGGCCTCCCCCACGTCGGCCGGACGGTGCCCCGCTGCGAAGGCGGCGAACGGGTCGGCGACGGGGATGAGGCGGTCGCCGTGCGGGCGGACCCAGCGAGGGCCCTCCGCCGTGGCGATGCGGCCGAGCAGTCGCGGACCGCCCGTCATCGACCGACCGCCGTGATCGACACGGTGGTCGCGAACACGTCGTAGCCGCCCTCCGCGCGCGAGACCTTGATGGCGTCGTCCACCCGCGTGAGGTCCCGACGCAGGGTCTCGGGGGCGAGGAAGGTCGAGGCCGTCGTGATGAGGGCGAGGACGGCCATGTAGATCGCGAGCAGCACCCAGTTTCCGCCGCTCACGGCGATGAGATACGCACCGAGGACCCCGGCCAGACCACCGGCCAGGACGGCGGAGATCTCCCGCGCCATCGCCACGCCGAGGTAGCGGTGGCGGTTGCCGAACAGCTCGGGGAGCATCGCGCACTGCGGCCCCAGCATGCTGTTGACGGCCACGCCGATGCCGATCGCGATCACCCCGATCGCCAGCGCGTGGTTGCCCAGCGACAGCATCCACCAGGCCGGGAACGTGTAGACGAGCATGAACACCGCGCCGAAGCGGTAGATAGTCCGCCGCCCGAACCGGTCGGAGAGGTGTCCGGTGAACGGCACCGAGAACACGCCGATCAGCGAGCCGAGGGTGACGCCCCAGGTGAGCAGGCTCTTGTCCGCGCTGTCGCCCGCGACCGTGACGAAGAACGCCAGCCCCAGCGTCTGGAACATGTAGGAGCCGCCGTTCTCGGCCATCCGCAGTCCGACGCCGACGATGACGCCGGGGAGCCCGTGCGTGAAGATCTCGCGGATCGGACGGTCGGCGATCTGCTCGTGCTTCTCCAGCTCCACGAAGGTCGGCGTCTCGCGCAGTCGCATCCGGATGAAGAGCGCGAGCAGGATGAGCGCGAACGAGGCCAGGAACGGCACGCGCCAGCCCCAGCTCAGCAGCTGCTCCTCCGGGAGCAGGGTGATCAGCCCGAACACCACGGCGGCGAGCAGGGTGCCAGCCTGGATGCCGACGAACGGCAGGGCGGAGAAGAATCCGCGCCGTCTGACCGGAGCGTACTCCGCCATCAGCACCGTCGCGCCGGCCTGCTCCGCTCCGGCTCCGAAGCCCTGCAGGAGACGCATCAGCACGAGGAGGATCGGCGCCCATACGCCGATCGCGGCGTACGTGGGGAGCAGCCCGATCGCGGTGGACGCGCCGCCCATGAGCACGATGGTCGCCACGAGCACCCACTTGCGGCCGAGCTTGTCGCCCAGGACTCCGAAGAACAGCCCGCCGAAGGGCCGGGCGAGGAACCCGACGCCGAAGGTCGCGAAGGCGGCGACCGTCGCCATGGCCGGGTCGTCCTGCGGGAAGAACAGCACGTTGAAGATCAGCGCCGTGGACAGGCCGTAAAGCGCGAAGTCGAAGTACTCCAGCGCGCTGCCGATGCTCGACGCGAGCGTGGCCCGTCGCAGGTTGGCGGCGTATTCCGGGTCATCGGTCGCAGCACGGGCTGAGGGGCGGGATTCGGTCACGGCCATCTCCTTCGATCGGCTTCTTCGCCTGTGGCGTGGTGCCGACTGTACCAGCCCGTTGAATGCTGTTCAACCCTTTGAACGCCCAGCATGCGCGAAGGAAGAGACCATGCGTCGGGAGCGGAGGGCGACGGCGCGCCGGCGTTCAGCGCCGGGCGGCGGCGCTGAACGGGTTCGTCAGCGCGGCAGCCGCCGCGCGCAGGGCCTCGCCCACACGCTCGATCCGCTCGTAGTCGGCCTCGGCAGCACGGATCGCGACCCCGAGCGCGAGCGGCGGGTCGGAGGGCGCCCAGCCGTCGAGCGGCACCGCGACCCCGACGATGCCGCGGAACGACTCCTCGGCGTCGAGCGCCCAGCCGCGACGGCGCGCGGCCGCCAGCGCATCCAGCAGCCCGGCCAGGGTGGTGGTGCTGCGCTCCGTGAGCTGCGGGAACACGGCGCCCTCGCCGAGGAGAGCGACCACCTCTTCGTCGCTCATCGCAGCGAGGAGCGCGCGACCGGTCGCCGACAGCGGGGCGGGGAGCCGGGAGCCGAGCGGGGTGCCGAGTCGAAGCGACCGTGACCCCTCGTGTCTGGCCAGATACAGCGCGTCGGTGCCGTCCAGCATCGCGACCTGCACGAGCTCCGACGACAGCTGCGGCGACGCCTCGCACACGCTGTAGAACTCGCGGACCTGATTGAACTGCGCGGCGAACGCACCCCCCAGCTCCGCTGTGCGCAGGCCGAGTCGGTACCCCTGCACCGTGCGCTCGATCATGCCGCCGGCCTCGAGCGCCAGGCACAGGTTCGCCGTGGACGACTTCGCGAGCCCCAGGTCACCGGCGAGCTCGGTCAGCGTGCGCGGACCACCGGCATCGGCGAGCAGGCCGAGCAGACGGATGCTGCGGCTGACCGCCGGCGCGGGATCGCGCCCCTCGCGCGTGTCGTCGTCCATGGCCGTGCCTTCCGCCCGTCGGGTGTCGCCGCGGCCGGGCAGCCGCGTCGGATCAGTAGAACTCGACCGTATCGACGACCGCCGTGAGCGGCTCGCCATCGAGCAGGCGCGCCGCGTTCTCCGCGAACCGGCGCGCGATCCGCTCCTCCTCCTTGGAGCTGAGCGCAGCCGTGTGCGGGCTCACGAGCACGCCCGGATGCCCCCACAGCGGCGAGTCCTCGCTGAGGGGCTCCTGCTCGAAGACGTCCAGCGCGGCGAAGGCGATGCGACCGTCGTCGAGCGCGCCGATCAGCTCCGCCTCGTCGATCACGCTGCCGCGACCGACGCTCGCGAGGATCGCGCCCGGCCGCACCGCCGTGAGCACGTCTCGACCGATGAGATGGTGGGTCTGCGCGGTGCCGGGAAGCGTGACCACGATCGCGTCGACTTGCGCGACGGCGTCGACGAGCTCATCGAGCGGAACCAGACGATCCACGCCGGCGACGGGCTCACCGGACCGCGTCGTACCCCACACGCGCGCGCCCAGGGCATGGAAGCGGCGGGCGCACTCCGCGCCGATGCCCCCGAGACCGACGACGAGCACCGTCATCTCGTCGAGCTGGCGCATCTCCCACCGGTCAGGCCAGGTGCGATCGCGCTGGTCGGCGAGCAGGCGAGGAAGGTTCTTCGCGCCGGCGATCACTCCGAACACGGCGAACTCGGCGAGCGGACCACCGTGCACTCCCGCGCTCGTGGTGAACACGATCCGATCGAGGTCCGCCCGGTCGAGGCCGGCCGCCTTGACCGTGGCGCCTCCGCCGGCCGCGGTCGTCATGACCCAGCGCAGACGCGGATTCGCCGCGACCGTGCGGGCGAGCGCCTCCGGATCGACGTCGGGGATGCCGAACAGCGCGTCGGCGGAGTCGACCAGCTCGTCGAAGGCCTGCTGCGCGCTCGGCGTGCGCGCGTAGTCGGGGTCACCCGCCCAGTCCGCCGGCCCACGCATCGGGGGCAGGAGTGCAGGGTCGCGGATCATCTCGACCCGAGGCTCGAGCTCCTCGATCATCCGGCACAGGTCTTCCCGCAGCGGCACCGCCGCGACGACGCGCAGCCTGTTGTCGGTCCCGGTCATGCTGATCCCTTCCTCGGGTGTCGAACCCTCACCCTAGCTCAGATACATCCTGCTGGACACTGTTCTGCCTGCTGGATTGTTGCTACCGTGGCCGCATGACCACTTCGTCCGTCGCCGTCGGGGCCGTGGGCCTGGGCGCCATGGGCCGCCCCATGGCGCAGCGCCTCCTCGCCGCGCACGACAGTCTCATCATCCACGCCCGCCGCCCGCAACCCGAGCTGATCGCCGCCGGGGCCTCCTGGGCGGAGACACCACGCGAGCTCGCCTCCAGGGTGGACGTGCTGCTGTCCATGCTGCCCGACCTTCCGCAGCTCGAAGAGCTCCTCGACGGGCCGGACGGCCTGCTCGCCGATGCCGGGGACCTCCTGATCCTCGTCGGCTCCACGTCCTCAGCGCCCGCCGTCCGCGCGCTGGCCGAGCGCCTGAGTGCGCGGACCGAGGGGCGCGTGCGGCTCGTGGACTGCCCCGTGTCCGGGGGCGAGGACGGCGCGGTCTCCGGCACTCTCTCGATCATGCTCGGGGGCGCCCCGGACGACGCCGCCATCGCCGCCGAGGTCCTTGCGCCGTGCGGCACGCCCGTTCTGCTGGGTCCGCTGGGCGCGGGCGAGGTCGCCAAGGCGTGCAATCAGCTCGTCGTCTCCGCCACGATCCTGGCGCTGGGCGAGGCGACAGTGCTGGCCGAGCGCTCCGGCCTCGACCTCGACGCGCTGTGGTCGCTGCTCTCCCGCGGATACGCCGGGTCGAACCTGCTCGACAGCCGCCGCGACAGGCTCGTGAGCGGTGACGACTCCCCGAGCGGCGCCGCGCAGTACATGGTGAAGGATCTCCGATTCGCCGCCGACATCGCCGCGGCGACCGGAACCTCCCCCGTTCTGCTGCCCGCCCTGCGCGCGGCCTTCGACGAGCTCGTGGACGCGGGGCTGGGCGAGCGGGACATCGCCGTCACACGACGCTTCATCGCGTCGCGTGACACAGGTGAGCACTGACCTCCCGTACAGCGATACGCTGAAACCACCCTTCTTCACGATCGAGGAGCCTTCTGTGCCCGAAGCATCAGCGAACATCGGAGTCGTCGGACTCGCCGTCATGGGGTCGAACCTCGCCCGCAACCTCGCCAGCCGCGAGGGGAACACGGTGGCGATCTTCAACCGCAGCTACGAGAAGACCCAGACGCTCCTCGACGAGCACCCCGAGGCCGGATTCGTCCCGGCGCACACGTACCAGGAGTTCGCCGACTCGCTGCAGAAGCCGCGCACCGCGATCATCATGGTCAAGGCCGGCGGTCCGACCGACGCCGTGATCGACGCGCTCGTCGACGTCTTCGAGCCGGGCGACATCATCGTCGACGGCGGCAACGCCTACTTCCCCGACACGATCCGCCGCGAGAAGGCCGTCCGCGAGACCGGCATCAACTTCGTCGGCGCCGGCATCTCCGGCGGCGAGGAGGGCGCGCTCACCGGTCCCTCCATCATGCCCGGCGGTTCGGACGAGTCGTGGGTCACGCTCGGCCCGATCCTGAAGTCCATCGCCGCGATCGCCGAGGGCGAGCCCTGCGTCACGCACGTGGGTCACGACGGCGCCGGCCATTTCGTGAAGATGGTGCACAACGGCATCGAATACGCCGACATGCAGCTCATCGCCGAGGCCTACGACCTCATCCGGCGCGGCACGGGCAAGGCGCCCGCCGAGATCGCCGACATCTTCGCCGAGTGGAACAAGGGCGAGCTCGAGTCGTACCTGATCGAGATCACCGCCGAGGTGCTGCGCCAGGTCGACGCGGAGACCGGCAAGCCGCTGGTCGACGTGATCCTCGACCAGGCCGGAGCCAAGGGCACCGGCGCATGGACCGTGCAGACCGCGCTCTCGCTGGGCGTCCCGGTCTCCGGCATCGCCGAGGCCACCTTCGCCCGCTCGCTCTCGTCCCACCCCGAGCAGCGTGCCGTGGCGGCGTCGCTTCCCGGGCCGGACGAGGAGTTCACGGTTCCCGCCGACGAGGTCGACGCCTTCATCGAGGACGTGCGCCTCGCCCTGTACGCCTCGAAGATCGTCGCCTACTCGCAGGGCTTCGACGAGATCCGCGCCGGTGCCGCCGAGTACGGCTGGAACATCGACCTCGGTGCGATCAGCAAGATCTGGCGCGGCGGCTGCATCATCCGCGCGCAGTTCCTCAACCGCATCGCGGACGCGTACGCCGAGACCCCCGACCTGCCGGTGCTGATGACGGCGCCGTACTTCGCCGAGGCGCTCACCCGCGGGCAGGCCGCCTGGCGCCGCGTCGTGGTGACCGCCGCCCAGGCCGGGATCCCGGCCCCGGCCTTCTCCTCGTCGCTGTCGTACTACGACGGCATCCGCGCCGACCGGCTTCCCGCCGCGCTCGTGCAGGGCCAGCGCGACTTCTTCGGCGCGCACACGTACAAGCGCATCGACAAGGAGGGCACCTTCCACACGCTGTGGTCGGGCGACCGCACCGAGATCGAAGCCGAAGACACGCACTGACGTCGCTTCGTCGAAAGGGCCGGGCACCGCGAGGTGTCCGGCCCCTTCCCGTCTCCGGGCACGATGTTCCTCAGACGACGATGTTGTGGTTGCGGCGGAACACGTTCTGCGGATCCCAGAGCGCCTTGACCTCGCGCAGCCGCTGGAACGCCTCCGGCGCGAACATGCCGGGCACGGCGTCGGGCCGCTCGGTGTCGGCGAAGTTGCCGTACTCCGCGAGGCGCCCCGCGACGATCCGCTCCGTGTCAGCCGTCACCGTCGCGCGAGCGGCGTCGTCCAGCATCCCGGGGATGTCGAACGCGCCGGCCATCACGAACCAGGTCGCGGAGCGTGCGGGGAAGGCCGTCTGCTCCTGGGGCACATCGCCGAACGCTCCGCCCAGCGAGCGGAGGAACACCACGGATGCAGGGTAGTCGCGGCGGAAGGCGACGAGCCGTTCGATGAGGTCGTCGTCGAGATCGGCGAAGAGACCGTTGCCGCCGATGAACCCCGGAGGAGCCGGAGCATCGTCGCCCTCGGGCTGGGGCATCTCCATCAGGATGTCGCGGTACGCCGGCTCGGTCACCTCGGTGCGGACGCCGTCGAGCGAGGAGATGGGCTCGAGGATCGCCCGCAGCGCCTCCGCGTCCGGCGCGGCCCAGACCGCGGTCAAGCGCGCACCGGCCGGAGCGCTCGGGTCCATGGGGGGCACGTCCATGTAGGTGACGGTGAGCTCGCGCGGGGCGTCGCGCAGCACGTCGCGGGCGGCGCGGAGCACGGCTGCCGCATCCGCCTCGACGACGCTTTCCGAGAGGGCGATGCCGGGGAGCCGATGGGCCTGGAAGTCGAAGCGGGTGACGACGCCGAAGTTGCCTCCGCCGCCCCGCAGCGCCCAGAAGAGGTCGGGATGCTCGGCGGTCGAGGTCTCGACGACCTCCCCGCTCGCTGTGACGACCTGCGCACCGACGAGCTGATCCGCGGCGAGACCCCAGGCCCGCACCATCCACCCGACGCCGCCACCGAGGGTGAGACCGCCGACCCCGACGCTCGCGGTGTCGCCCGAGCTGAGGGCGAGCCCGTGCGCGGCGAGCGTCGCGGCGACATCGCCCCAGACGGCGCCGCCGCCGACGCGGACCGCTGTGCCGTCGACCTCGATCGACGCGAGCTCTCCGAGCTCGAGGCGGATACCCGGCTCTGCGCCGTGCGACCAGGGGCCGTGCCCGCCCGACACGACGGTGAGGGGAACGGCTTCCTGCGAGGCGCGGCGCACGAGCGCGGCGACCTCGGAGATGGTGGAGGGACGGTGGATGGCGGGCTGCGGGGATTCGACGTTGTCGACCATGACGACACCGTAGACCCGGCATCGGACATCGCGACAGAGGGGCGGTGCGCCGCCCCTCTGTCGCTCGCGCTCACCGCGTGATGTCCTGCACGACGCCCTTGGTCAGACGGAACCGTCTCGTCGCGCGCCGGGCGACCGCCGAGTCGTGCGTGACGACGATCATCGTGATCCCCTCCGCGCACAGCTCCTCGAGCAGATCGAGGATCCCGTCGCGCATGCCCTCGTCGAGATTGCCCGTCGGCTCGTCGGCGAGCAGCACCCGCGGTCGCTTCACGATCGCCCGCGCGATCGCCACCCGCTGCTGCTGCCCGCCCGACAGCTCGGCAGGACGGTGATCGCCGCGGTCCTCGAGCCCGACGTGCACGAGGGCGGCGGCGACACGGCTCCGCCGCTCAGCGACACCGAGTCCGAGCGGTTCCAACGCCATGTCGACGTTCTCCGACGCCGTCAGAGTCGGGATCAGGTTGAACCCCTGGAAGACGAACCCGATCTCCTGCGCCCTGATCCGGCCCAGCTCCGCCGGCGATGCCGACGACAGGTCCCTGCCGTCCAGCATCAGACTGCCGTCGGTGGGGGTGTCGAGAGCACCGAGCAGCTGCAGGAGCGTCGACTTGCCTCCTCCGGTCGGTCCCTGGATGGTGACGAACTCGCCGGGGAGGATCTCCAGATCGACGCCCGTGAGGGCCTTCACGATGCGTCCCTTCTGCGTGTAGGTGCGTGTGACGCCGCTCGCGTGGTACAGCGGGTCGGGCTGGGCGGAATCGGGCCCTGCGGGGGCGAGGTCTGCCATGGTCATGTCGTTCTCCTTGTGCGATGTGTAGGGATGGGCCGCGGTGCCGCTCATGCGACGGAACGGAGCGCTTCGGCCGGACTCAGGCGAGCGGCGCGCCATCCGCCGAACGCGCCGGCGACGAGTCCGCCGAGGACGGCCAACCCGGCAGCGGCCACCAGCACCCAGGGGGTGAGCGGGGCCTGCAGCACGATGTCCGCGGCCTGCGTGGCCTGGAGCATCGGGCCTCCGCCGCCCGTGGGGCCCGCACCCATTCCACCCGGTGCGCCCTGGCCTGCTGCCGATGCACCGGCGGCCACAGTCGGCCGCAGCACGTTGATGAGCAGGATGCCTGCGAGACCGAGGACGAGCCCGGCGGCCCCGCCGATGAGACCCTGCACCATCGACTCGCCGGCGACCTGGCGCACGACGCGTCCGTTCGACCAGCCGATCGCCTTGAGAGTCCCGAACTCCCGAGTGCGCCTGCCGACACCCGAGAGCGTCAGGAGCACCGACAGCAGCACAGCCACGGCGAGCACGATGATCGACAGCCAGGAGCCGAGATTCGTGATCAGAGACGTTGCGTTCGACAGCGACCCGGAGACCGTGGCGGCGAGGTCGGACTGCGAGGAGACGGTCGTGTCCGGCAGGGCCTCCGCCAGCGCGGCCTGCACGTCGTCAATGGACGAAGCCGAATCCGCCTGGACGTAGACGGTGGAGACGACGTCCTCGACGCCGGCGAGCCCCTGCGCGGTGTCGAGCGGGAGGTACACATCGGCGGCGGTGTCCGCCGTGCCGGAGGTGGAGGCGAGGATGCCGACGACCTCCACGTCCGACCCCGCGACGTCGATCGTGTCGCCGACGGCGATCTCCTCGGAGGTCGCGTAGGTGCTGTCCACGAGCGCGACCAGCTGGCCACTGTCGTCGGCCTCGAAGCCGCGGCCGCCCTCGATCTCGGCGGAGGCGAGCGGGCCGATCGCGGCAGCGCCGGGGTCGATGCCGAGCACGGTGAAGGAGTCGATCCCGAACGCTCCGCCGCCCGCTCCCCCGCCCTCGGGCGGAGCCTGCCCCGCATCCGGCGCACTCCCGCTGTCGCCGTCCTGACCGCCGAAGCCGCCGCTCGGCACCTCCCCGGAGAAGGTGGAGTTGGTCAGGCTCAGAGCCCCGGTCGCGGCCGAGACGCCGTCGGTCTCCGCCACCGTGTCCAGGACCGATGCGTCGAGCGTGCCGCGCAGGAAGTCCGTCCGCAGCGTCGACTGTGCGAGCGTCGTCGTGTCGCCGTCGGTCTCGCCCGCGTCGGCGTCGAACTCGAACCGCGGACCACCGCCTTCTCCGGGTTCCGCCGCCGCCCCGGTGACGGTGAGGTCGGTCCCGACGCCGTACACGGACTCCAGAGCCTGCGCCTGGGCGTCCCGCACGCCGGCCGTCAGGGCGTTGACCACGATCACCAGCCCGATCGCGATGGCGAGCCCGATCGCCACGATCATCGTCTGCTTCTTGCGGCCGGCGAGTTCGCGCCGCAGATATCTTCCGTACATGTCTCTCCTCCTGCCGCGGTCGTCACGGCGTGGGATCGACGCTAGGAACGCCCGTTATGCGGATTCGAGGGGAGGATGATGAACACCCTATGGAACGACGCTCTCAGAGAATGCATAGCCCTCTCCATAGAAATTGCATAGGAGATTCCGCAGAATAGGGACATGACCAGCGACCTGCCCGAACTTCGCCGCCCCGATGGCTCTCCCCTGCGCATCCTCGCCGTCGACGACGAGCAGATGCTGACCGACCTGCTCGCCATGGCCCTGCGGATGGAGGGCTGGGAGGTGCGCACGGCATCGTCCGGGATGGAAGCACTCCAGGTGGCGCGCGAGTTCGAGCCCGACGCGCTCGTGCTCGACATCATGATGCCCGACCTCGACGGGATGTCGGTGCTCAAGCGCCTCCGCGAAGGCGGCAACCTCGTCCCCGTGCTCTTCCTCACCGCGAAAGACGCCGTCGGAGACCGGGTGGCCGGGCTCACCGCCGGTGGCGACGACTACGTCACCAAGCCGTTCAGCCTGGAGGAGGTGATCGCCCGACTCCGCGCGATCATCCGCCGCACCGGCCACGCCACCGCCGACGACGGCCAGTCGATCCTGCGGGTCGCGGACCTCACCCTCAACGAGGACAGCCACGAGGTCGTCCGCGACGGCACCGAGATCGAGCTGACAGCCACCGAGTTCGAGCTGCTCCGCTACCTCATGCGCAACGAGCGCCGGGTGCTGTCCAAAGCCCAGATCCTCGACCGCGTGTGGAGTTACGACTTCGGCGGCAAATCCTCGGTCGTCGAGCTCTACATCTCCTACCTGCGCAAGAAGATCGACGCCGGCCGCACTCCCCTGCTGCACACCGTCCGCGGGGTGGGTTACATGATCAAGGCTCCCCAGTGACCCCAGCGACGATGACGAGACGGCCGATGAGCCTGCAGACGCGGCTGATGACCGCCGTGATCGGGTTCGTGTCGCTGATCCTCATCATCGTCGCCGTCATCACCAGCGCCACCCTGGGCAGCACCCTCGAGCAGCAGCTCGACGACAAGGTGAAGGGCTACGCGGTGACCATCCGCGACCGGGTGGTCGAGGGTGTCGCCCCCTCGGACGCCACGGTCGAGAACATCCTGTACCGGCTCGACCCTGTTCCCGGCCTGTTGCTGTCCGTCGGCAGCCCCGTCGCCGGACCGACCGGCGTCGCGTTCGACGACTCTCGCGGCGCCCTGAGCAGCACGCGGCAGTCTCTGACGTCCGAGCAGCTGAGACAGCTTTACGCCACCGTGGCACTCGGCACGCCCGCAACGGTCTCGTTCGATGGGCTCGGCTCCTACCGCGTGGTCGGAACCACCGCGAGCAACGGCGTCGTCGTCATCACGGGCCTTCCTC
Organism: Microbacterium algeriense; assembly: GCF_008868005.1. GTDB lineage: Bacteria > Actinomycetota > Actinomycetes > Actinomycetales > Microbacteriaceae > Microbacterium > Microbacterium algeriense. The sequence continues at coordinate 1,410,476 of NZ_WAAO01000001.1, read as the reverse complement.
GCGACGAGATCCAGAATCAGCTCACGCAGCTGCTTACCGTCATCCTGCTGGCCACGGTCGGCGGCCTGATCCTGCTCGCGCTCACGACCGCCATCACGATCCGAGTCGGCCTGCGTCCCCTCCGCGCGGTGGCGGCCACCGCGACGAGGGTCGCGAACCAGCAGCTCGCCCGCGGCGAGGTCAGCATCACGGAGCGGGTGCCGGCGTCCGAAGCCGATCCCCGCACCGAGACCGGTCTCGTGGGGGCGTCACTCAACAAGCTGCTCGATCACGTGGACAGCTCCCTCGCGGCGCGTCAGAAGAACGAGGAGCAGATGCGGCGGTTCGTGGCGGACGCGAGCCACGAGCTGCGCACACCGCTCGCCTCCATCCGCGGCTACTCCGAGCTGTCGCTGCGCGCGCTGCGGCATGCCCCGGACTCCGCGCAGAGCGGCGAGGTGATCGAGAGCACCACGTCGTCGCTGGAGCGCATCCAGGCGCAGTCGCTGCGGATGACCCGGCTCGTCGAGGACCTGCTGCTCCTCGCCCGGCTCGATGAGGGGCGGGAGCTCGTGTACGGCACGATCGACCTGACACAGCTCGCTCTCGAAGGGCTCTCGGATGCGCGGCCGACCGCTGCCGACCACCACTGGAAGATCGATGTCCCCGACGAGCCCGTCACGATCGTCGGCGACGCGGGGAGGATGCACCAGGTGGTCGCGAATCTTCTGGCGAACGCCCGCACCCACACCCCGGCCGGCACGACCGTCACCCTGAGCGTCGCTCGGGACGGCGATGATGCCGTGCTGCGGGTGCACGACGACGGTCCAGGGATCGACCCCGCGATCCGCGACGAGCTGTTCGCCCGGTTCGCGCGCGGCGACAGCTCCCGGGCACGGCAGACCGGCGGCACCGGACTCGGCCTCGCGATCGTGAAGGCGATCGTCGAAGGACACCACGGCTCCATCACGGTCGAGAGCGTGCCCGGCGACACCACCTTCACCGTGCGCATCCCCGTCGAACCCCCACCCGCCCCCGCTCGCGCCTGACCCCGTCCCGGCACGCCGCCACACGGCACACTCGCCGCCCCGGACACCTGCCGCCACACGGCACACTCGCCGCCCCGGACACCCGTCGGCCCGGACACCCGTCGGCCCGGACACCCGTCGGCCCGGACACCCGTCGGCCCGGACACCCGTCGGACGGGACACCTGTCGGCCCGGACACCCGTCGGACGGATGCGCGGATGTCGGGCCATTCCGTCTCGGTGTGCCCGACATCCGCGCCAACGCCCGACATCCGTACGGGGCGGCAGCCGTTCGGCCCGACATCCGTACAGGTCGGCAGCCGTTCGGCCCGACATCCGTACGGCGACAGCTGCCAAGTGGCCGCTGTCAGTCGCGTTCGCGGAGCCGCGCGATCGCCGCGAGGACCGCAGCCTCCACCACAGGCCACGAATGGACGATCTGCGCGTAGTCGAACCGCAGCGTCTCGTAGCCGAGCGCTGAAGCCAGAGCATCGCGCATCAGATCGCGGTGACGTTTCTCCGGTGAGTCATGGTTGCCTTTGCCGTCGGCCTCGAGGATGAGCAGGCCGTCGAGCACGAAATCGACGCGACCGACGCCTCGGATCCGCACCTGGCAGTCCAGGCGGATGCCGCGCAGGTGAAGACGCAGTCGCAGCAGAGACTCCAGTCCGCTGTCGGCATCGGAACGCGCGAAGTCGACGAGCCAGCGCGCACGCGCCGGGAGGCGGGCCCGGATGCGTCGCCGCGCTGCGGAGGTGATCTTGCGCTGCGCGAGCGCCGACTCGAGGGCGGCGAAGAACGCCTCCTCTCCGCCGCACCGATGGACGTGGACCAGGACCTCCTCCAGGGGCGCCAGGCCGACGCCGGCGACACCGGCATCCCGGTGGACGACACAACCGCAACCGTGATGGTGAGCGCGGCCTCGCGCCCCGAGCCACACGTGCACGGCATCGGCAGGGATGAGGGTCCAGATCCCGTAGAGGCGCAGCGCGTGCGCACACGTGAGGGCACCGCCGTGCGCCGCGGCCTCGACGAGCTGCGGGTCGGCCGTCGGCACGGCGAAGACACCTGGCCTGATGCGCACGAGCGCACCCCGGTCGACCTCATCCGCTCTCATCCGCCGCGTGATGCCGTACCTCCCGAGCAGGGTTCCCCGCACGACCCCACCGTGGTGGGCGGTCACACTGGCGGCGCTGAGCATCCCTCGATGCTGCCCGGTCCGCCCCTTCGGCTCAGCGGAAGAGGCCGGTTGTGGATGGAGAGCGCGAGTACGGTCCGCGGTGCAGGAGCGGTGGATGGGACACCTGTCGGACGGATGCGCGGATGTCGGGCCCGGAAGGGCTGTTCGGTCCGACATCCGTCCGCTCGCCCGACATCCGTCCCGCCGGACCGGGACGGGGAGCGAGACAGGGACGGGGACGGGGACGGGGACGGGGACGGAGTCAGTAGCCGGCGAAGGCGTCGGTCGTGAGGGTGCGGGCCTTCTGCAGAGCGGGGGCGAGGTCGGCGATCAGGCGCGGCGGGCCCGAGATGAACGCGTGGCGGTCGGCGAGGTCGGGCACGGACCGCTCGAGGGTCTCGGCGTCGAGGCGCGCCCCCTGTCCCCAGGTCCAGTGCGCCGGGAGCTCGGCCGGTTCATCGCGCGTGAACACCACCGTGCGCACTCCTGTCGCAGCGAGCTCGTCGCGGAAGGCGAGCTCCGACGCGTCGGAGGCGACGTACACGAGCACCACGTCGCGCTGCTGTCCCGTCGCCTGCAGCTGCCGCAGCTGCGACACGAAGGGCGTCACGCCGATGCCCGCCGCGACCATCAGCACCGGCTGCTCGCCGCGCGGGAGGATGAAGTCGCCCCAGGTCCCGGTGACCGCGAACGTCGCTCCCGGCTCCGCGGCGGCGAGGGCGCGCTTGTAGCTCGACGGGTGCTTCTGGTCACCGTTCTTGTAGGCGATGCGCAGCGTCGGCAGGTCAGCCGGAGCCGACACGATGCTGAACTCGCGGCGCGTGCCGCGGGCGTCGGGCCGACGATGCGGGACGTCCAGCTCGAGGTACTGCCCGGGGAGGAAGCGCACGCGCCCCTTCGCCCGGAAGGTGAGCTCCTGCGCCGTCGGAGTGACGAACCGCCGCCGCTCCAGCACGAGCCGCACGGATCCGCGCAGCGCGAAGGCGAACGCGACGAGGTTTCCGATCAGCAGGGCGCGCTCCTGGCCCAGCGTGAACAGACCGGCGATGGAGATCGGCCATCCGGCGAGCAGCCCGACCACGACGGCGACCACGATCTGCTGTCGACGGCGCGGGGGAAGCGTGAGCGGTTCGGAGAGCATGAACGCCCCGAGGAACAGGAACGGAGACTGGAGCACGGCGAACGGGAGCGCCGTCCACACGTCGAACGCGATGTCGAACTGCGCGGCCTGCACCGCCTGCCGGACGACCGACGTCGCGACAGCGACCAGCAGGAACACGGCCACCACCCGCACCTTCTCGGTGCGCCACAGCACGGCCAGGCCGAGGATGACGACCGGAATCGTCAGCACCGGGGTGCCCACCCACCACGACGATGACGTTCCCAGCCAGTCGAAGGCCCCGAACGCGCCCAGGATCGACACCACGGCCGCGCCGAACGCGGCCGGGTTGAAGATGTGGCGACCGCGCCAGGCGATCAGGTACTTCGAGACGCTCGCGACCGCACCGGCGATCGCGAGTCCGAGCAGTGCCGCCGGCTCGACCCCGGGGCGCAGCACGAACAACAGGATCAACGCCGTCACGAGCGAGGACTCGATGCGCCACGGAAGCCGGAGCATACGCTGCGCCACCGCGTCGACCGCGGAGATCACCGCCGCGAGCACGACGAAGGACGCGACGAGTTCGAGCGGCGTCGGCGAGACGATCACGCCGAGGAGCGAGAGCACCAGCGCGATGACGGCCAGGGCGATCAGGGCGAAGAGCACGAGGCGGTACATCGACAGCGATCCGAGGACGGCGAGGACCCGCTGACGTGCGGCGGCGAAGGAGCTTTTCACGGTGTCCACTCTTCCTTAGTTGCCCGTGGATGTCGGAGCGCGTTCCGCGAGGAAGAGCTCGGCGGAGCACCCCGGTGAGCGCTGCACACGGCCGTCCGTGCTCATCCTGACCCATTCGACGCCCCACGCCGCGGCCAGTGCCGGCCCGCCGTCGAAGAAGAGCGCCGTCGCGGCGGCATCGGCCGTCATCGCCTCGGGTGCCAGCGCCCAGGTGGCCGCCCAGGTGCGGACCGGCTCACCCGTGCGCGCATCCAGCACGTGATGCAGGCCGTTCCCCCACGCGCGACGATTGGTCGCAGATGCACACAGCGCCCGATCCTGCACCTCGACGACGCCGATCGCCTTCTGCGGGTCGTAGGGATGCTCGAGGGCGATGCGCACCCCGGCTCCGCGCACGCGGATGTCACCGCCGGCGTCCACCACGAGGTCGCCGGGGACGTCGGTCAGCACCCCTGCGACGAGGTCGACGAGGCGTCCTTTCCCGAGTGCTCCGACGTCGAGGAGCGCCGGCACGGATGCCGTGACCTCGCCGCTCGTCCAGGAGACCCGCTCCTCCCAGGCATCCGGGGCTGCCACGGGCGCCCCCGGGACGAGCGAGTACGCGGCGTCGTACCCGAGCGCCGCCAGGCTGTCGGCGACGAGGGGATTGACCGCGCCAGCGGTCGCCCCGGAGAGCTCCCGGTACGCGTCGAGCATCGGCCCGGCGTCGCGGGAGACGATGCGTCCACCGTCACGGCCCAGTGCGCGCACCAGGGAGTCGGCGCGGAACCGCGACCACTCGCGATCGAAGCGGTCGATCTCGGCGGCGACGCGTCCCCGCGCCTCCTCGCCCAGCGGGTCGACGGTCTCGATCTCCCAGTGCGTTCCGATCGCCTCGAAGCGCCAGCTCGCCATGCGGCCTCAGGCGCCTAGGAGGCCGCCTGCTCCTTGATCGCGTCGACGGCGTCGTTGAACCCGCCGCTGGTGAGCGACGAGCCGGCCACACGACTCACGTTCAGCTCATCGATCGGCTTGCCCACCACCTCATCGGCGATCCCGTCGATGAACTCGCCCTGATAGCGCTCGGTCTCCGGGGCCTGCGGGTCGCCGGTCACCTCGACATCGGTCACGACGCCGTCCGCCAGGGTGAGCGTCACGGAGATCTGCTCCACCGTCTCCGGCGTCTGGTACGAGCCGTCGGCCGTGTAGGTGCCGTCGGCGTACGTCGCGGTCGCGTCGCCGCCGGACGACTCGGAAGAGGTGCCGGCGTCGGGCGTGCTGCCGCCGACGGTGTCGGCGTCACCCGCGTCGGCGGTGCCGGAGCATCCGGCGAGGACGAACAGACCCGCGATGCCCAGCAGCGCGGATCCCTTGCGGACAGAGGTCGGTACGGTCGTGCGGATCATGCTGGTCCTCCCGGCTCGGTGTCGTTCGACGGGCTCGTCGACTCCTCGACCGTAAGCACCGCTGCTATGCGCGGGCTGTGCCGTGACGATGGATCAGGCGTCTCCGCCGAACATGCTCGTCACGGAGCCGTCCTCGAACACCTCGTGGATGGCGCGCGCGAGCAGCGGAGCGATCGGCAGGATCGTCAGCTTGTCCCAGCGACGCGACTCGGTGAGCGGGATCGTGTCGGTGATGACGACCTCGTCGATCGACGCGTCCTGCAGCCGCTCAGAGGCCGGGTCGCTGAAGATCGCGTGCGTCGCCGCCACGATGACACGGTGCGCGCCGTTGGCCTTGAGGGCCTGCGCGGCCTTGACGATGGTCCCACCGGTGTCGATCATGTCGTCGACCAGGAGGCAGGTGCGTCCCTCGACGGCGCCGACGATCTCGTGCACGGAGACCTGGTTGGCCACCTTCGGGTCGCGACGCTTGTGGATGATCGCGAGCGGTGCGCCGAGGCTGTCCGACCAGGTGTCCGCCACGCGCACACGACCCATGTCGGGCGAGACGACGGTGAGGATCTCCCGGTCGGCCGGCGAGAGCGTGCGCTCGAAGTAGTCGAGCAGCACCGGCTTGGCGAAGAGGTGGTCGACGGGTCCGTCGAAGAAGCCCTGGATCTGCGCGGCGTGCAGGTCGACGCTCATCACGCGGTCGGCTCCGGCGGTCTTGAGCAGATCCGCGACGAGGCGGGCACTGATCGGCTCGCGGCCGCGGCCCTTCTTGTCCTGGCGCGAATACGGATAGTAGGGCGCGACCACGGTGATGCGCTTGGCGGAGGCCCGCTTGGCCGCATCGATCATGATGAGCGTCTCCATGAGCCACTCGTTGACCGGCTCGCCGAAGGTCTGCACGAGGAAGAGGTCGACGCCGCGGATCGACACCTCGAACCGGGCGTAGATCTCGCCGGATGCGAAGGTGCGGTGCTCGACAGGGGCGATCTCGGTGCCGAGGGCCTCGGCCACGGCCGCGGTCAGCTCGGGGTGCGAGCGCCCGCCGGCGACGACGAGTCGCTTCTTGGTCTTCGCGATGATTCCGGGGGCGACCCCGTTGTCACGATCCAGATCGACCGTCTTCTTCTTCCGGGCCATGCTCCGCCTATTCCGCCGAATTCTCCCGGGCTGCAGCGTCCGCCGCGCCCGTTCCTGCTCTGTTCTTCTCGACCCAGCCCTCGACATTGCGCTGGGGTGCGACGGTCATGGCCAGGGCTCCGGCCGGGACGTCCTTGCGGACCACCGCGCCGGCGCCGGTCTTCGCGCCTGCACCAAGCCTAACGGGCGCCACGAGCACCGTGTGCGACCCGGTGTGCACCTCGTCGCCGATCTCGGTGCGGTGCTTGTGCACGTCGTCGTAGTTGGCGGTGATGGTGCTCGCGCCGAGGTTGACGCCGCGTCCGATCGTCGCGTCGCCGACGTACGACAGGTGCGGCACCTTGCTGCCCTCGCCGATCTCGGCGTTCTTCGTCTCGACGTAGGCGCCGATCTTGCCCTTCGCCCCCAGGACCGTGCCCGGCCGGAGGAACGAGAACGGGCCCACCGTGGCCTCCGCGCCGATCACCGCGAGCGTCGCGTCGGTGCGGCGCACGACCGCGTCCTCCCCGACCTCGCAGTCCACGAGCGTCGTGTCGGGGCCGATGATCGCTCCGGGAGCGACGACGGTGGCCCGCAGGATCTGCGTGTTCGGGAGGATCGTCACGTCGGGCGAGAGCTTCGCGTCGTCATCGATCCAGGTGGTGGCCGGGTCGATCACGGTGACGCCTTCGAGCTGCCACCGGCGCACGATGCGCTGGTTGAGCAGACGGCCGACCTCGGCCAGCTGCGCGCGGTCGTTGACGCCGTAGGTGACGGTGACATCGGAGACGACGGAGGCGGCCACGCGGTCGCCGTCGCGCCGGAGCATCCCCGGCACATCGGTCAGGTACATCTCCCCCTGCGCGTTGTCGACGCCCACCTGCGGCAGGTAGGTGCGCAGCGTCTCGGCGCGGAAGGCGTACATGCCGGCGTTGATCTCGCGGACCGCTGCCTCCTCGGCGCTGGCATCCTTCTGCTCCACGACGCGGTCCACGCCGCCGTCGGCATCGCGGATGACCCTCCCGTAGCCGGTGGGGTCGTCGACCAGGGCCGTCATCAGCGTCGCGGGGGCGCCGGATTCCCGGTGCTCGGCGAGGAAGGCCGAGAGCGTGTCGGCGTCGGCCAGCGGGCAGTCGCCGGAGAGGACGAGCACATCACCGTCGAAGTCGGCGGGGAGAGCCTCCACGGCCACCTGGACCGCTCGACCCGTGCCGGGGATGTCGTCCTGATCGACGAACACCGCATCCGGATAGTCCTTCGCGAGGGCGGCGACCACCTGGTCGCGCTCGTGTCGCACGACCACCTCGATGTGCGCCGCCTGCAGCCGTGCCGCGGTGGTGAGCACGTGTCCGACGAGCGGACGCCCGCCGATCGGGTGCAGCACCTTGGGCAGGCGCGACTTCATGCGCGTTCCCTGGCCGGCGGCGAGGACGACGATGGCGAGATTGTTCCCAGTCATGCTCCGCCGCCAGGACTCGAACCTAGACCTCACAGCTCCAAAGGCTGTCGTGCTGCCATTACACCACGGCGGACCGCGACCCCCGCGAGGACGTCGCGGGGACAAGTCTGCCATGTCACGGCCGGGGTTCTGCTGACGCCGCGACGCGTCATGCGTCGGAAACACCCCCTCTGGAATGCTGATGCCATGAGCATCGTGATCGAACGCGTCGACGCCGCCACGCCCGCACTCGCGGCGTTCCTGGTCGCCCATCATGCGGAACTGGAGCCCACGGCCCCCGCGGAGAGTCGTCATGCCCTGGACATCGAGCGCCTGCTCGCGCCGGGGGTGCGCCTGTTCGTCGGGTCCGTCGAGGGCGCCCCCGTCGCCACCGGCGCTCTCGCCGCGGTGGAGGACGGGCACGAGGAGCTGAAGTCGATGCGGATCGACCCCGCGCTGCGCGGACGGGGGCTGGGCCGATCGATGCTGGCCCATCTGCTCGCTGATGCGCAGACGCGGGGCATCCGCCGACTGTCGCTGGAGACGGGCAGCGCGGAGTTCTTCGTCCCCGCGCGATCCCTGTACGCCTCGGCGGGTTTCCGGGAGTCCGGCCCCTTCGGCCGCTATCGCGCCGATCCGCACAGCACGTTCATGACGCTGACGCTGCCCGCGTCGGTGCCGGAGACGCCGCACGCGGGATAATGATCGGATGAGCGAGGTGGATGAGGTCGACCGGATCGTCGGTGCGTGGAACACGCAGCGCCCTGACCTCGACTTCTCCCCCTTGGAGGTGCTGTCGCGGATGGACCGGCTCTCCCGCCACCTCGACCGGGCCCGTCGCGAGGTGTTCCGCCGCAGCGATCTCGAGCATTGGGAGTGGGACGTGCTGTCCGCGCTGCGCCGAGCGGGCGCGCCCTTCCAGCTCTCGCCCAAGCAGCTGCTGCAGCAGACCCTGGTCTCGAGCGGCACCATGACCAACCGGATCGATCGTCTCGTCGGACGCCGCTTCGTGCGCCGGGAAGCCGATCCCGGAGACGGGCGCAGCGTGCTGGTGACCCTCACCGACGACGGCCGGATGCGCGTGGACGCCGCCATCACCCGCCTGGTCGACGTCGAGGCCGATCTGCTCCAGGCTCTCTCGCGTGCCGACCGCGATCGCCTCGCCGGGCTGCTGCGCAAGCTCAGTCTGAGCTTCGACGCCTGAGCCCGACGGTGCTCAGCCGGCCGGCGCCAACAGCAGCCGCCGGTTCTTCTCCGGCACCCCGGCCGGAAGACCGGCGACGATCTCCGCGACGGTGACTCCGGCCAGAGACGCGCGCCAGGCTTCGTGAGCCCGCCGCATGACCGCGGCGAGCGCGCATGGTCGCGTGCAGTCCTCCGGCCGGGCGGCTCCCCGCCCCTGCTGGCGGATCTCCCGGCAGACGTAGGGATCGGCGGCGCCGTCGACGGCCACGACGAGGTCGAGGATGCTGATCCGCTCCGGCTCTCTCGCCAGCCGGAATCCGCCGCGCGGTCCGGTGCTACCGGTGAGCACTCCCGCGCGCACGAGCTTGGCCAGCTGCTTCGACAGGTAGGGACCCGGGACGCCGAAGTGCTCGGCCAGCTGCGCGCCGGAGACCGTGGTACCGGCGGGGAGTTGCGCGATCACCGTGACGGTGTGCAGCACCCACTCGGAGGTCTCCGGAAGTTTCATTTGCCCAGCCTAACCTCGGAGCCTTATTGTGGACATCTAATATCCATGATTAAGGAGGGGACATGCGCATCGCAGTGGCTGGCGGAACAGGACGGATCGGCGGGCTGGTCGTGACGGAGCTGACGCGCCGCGGACACGAGGCGGTGTCGCTGAGCCGCGGCGTCGGCATCGATCTCCTCACCGGGGTCGGGCTCCGCCAGCGCCTCGAAGGAGTGGACGCGGTGATCGACGCGACCAATCCGCCCGTCGCCGACATCGCCGAGGCCGAGCACGCCTTCGCGACGATCACCCGCAACCTCCTCACTGCGGAGACGGAGACGGGCGTGCGCCACCATGTCGCCCTGTCTATCGCCGCGCTCGACGCCGTCGCCGGCAACCCCCACTACTACGGCAAACGAGCGCAGGAGCGCGAGGTCGCCGCGGGGTCCGTCCCCTTCACGATCGTGCGGGCGACGCAGTTCCATGACTTCCCCGCGATGATCGCCGAATGGACCGTCGTCGACGGCGAGGCGATCGTCCCGCCGTTGCTGGTGCAGCCCATCGCCCCGGCGGACGTCGCCGCCGCACTCGTGGACACCGCCCTCGACGCGCCGCTCTCCGCATCGTTCGACATCGCCGGTCCGCGGACCGAGGACGCGGTCGACATGGCGCGGCGCACCTTCACCGCGCGAGGCACGGACCTCCCGCTGCGTGCCTCCTGGCAGGGTGCCGCCCTCGGCGTCGAATTCGCCGGCGAGGTCCTGATCCCCGCGCCGGGCACGCGCCTCGCGCCCACCTCGTTCGACGAGTGGCTCGCCGCCGGAGCGCGCTGACCGAGGACCACGGGGCGGCGGGTCGGCCGGCACACGTCGCCTAGGGTGGGAGGGTTCCTGTCGCGACCAGCGACCCTGTCCCCCGGAGGCCGATCGATGGGTATGCCCTCCCCGCTCCCGGTGCGCGACGGCGTCGGCGCCACGCGCCTGCACGTGCCGCTCACGGGCGAGTGGCCCACCGTGGCCGATTACATGATCGACCGGTTCTTCCACCTCGATCCCGATCGCCTGCGCGCCCGCTTCGACCGGGGCGAGATCGTGGCAGCGGACGGCTCCGCGGTGGCGCTCGACGCCCCGATCGGGAGCGTCGAGTTCATCTGGTACTACCGTGAGCCTCCCGCCGAGCAGCGCATCCCGTTCGAGATCGACGTCCTGCATCAGGACGACCACCTCCTCGTCGTCGACAAACCGCACTTCCTCCCCACCACTCCAGGCGGCCGGTACCTGCAGAACTCGGCGCTGGTGCGGCTGCGCAACCTGCTCGACAACCCGGAGCTGGCCCCGATGCACCGCCTGGATCGGGCCACAGCCGGCCTGCTCATGTTCTCCACGCGGCCGGCGACCAGAGGCGCCTACCAGCTCCTGTTCGAGAATCGCCAGGTGCGGAAGGTCTACGAGGCCGTCTCCGCCCGGCCCCAGAACTGGGACCCGTCGGCACTGCCGCTGGTGTACCGGAATCACATCGAGAAGCTGCGCGCTCAGGTGCGCGTCCAGGTCGACACCGAGCGCGAGCCGAACGCGGAGACCAGGGTGGAGCTCATCTCCGCCGACGACCGGGTCGTGCACACGCTGCTCCGCCCGCACAGCGGCAAGATGCACCAGCTGCGCGTGCACCTCGCCGCTCTCGGACTGGGGATCCTGAACGACCCCTTCTACCCCGTGCTGCACCCGGAGCAGCCGGACGACTTCGACCATCCGCTCCAGCTGCTCGCCCGCGAGCTGCGCTTCACCGACCCGCTCAGCGGCGAGGAGCGCGTGTTCCGCACGCGGCGGAGCCTCCAGGAGGCCCCGGCCGGAGGGACGCCCGTCAGCGGCGCATGACCTTGCGGGCGAGCCGCGTGCCGAGGAGCTGCACGAGATGGACGAAGACCACGATGAGGATGATGGCCGCCCACATGACGAGCGGCTCGAACTGCCGGAACCCGTAGATCTGCGCGAAGGCGCCGAGCCCGCCGCCGCCGATGAGTCCCGCCATCGCCGTCATGTCGATCAGGGCCACCACGATGAACGTGTAGCCCAGGATGAGCGGTCCCAGGGACTCGGGGATCGCGACCGTGAACAGGATCCGCCAGGGCCCCGCCCCCATGGCTCTGGCCGCCTCGATGACTCCCGGGGAAACGGACACCAGGTGCTGCTCCACGATGCGCCCGATCGCGAACGCCGCAGCCAGGCCGATGATGAACGCCCCGGCGGTGGTCCCGATGCCGCTGCCCACGACGAGCCGCGCGAACGGCTGGGCCACAGCCATGAAGATGACGAAGGGGATCGGACGGAAGAAGTTCACCGCGAAATTGATGAGGCCCGAGACGAAGCGGTTCGGCATCAGACCGCCGGGACGGGTCACGTACAGCAGCACGCCCACTGCCAGCCCGAGGATACCGCCGAGGACGAGCGCGAACGACGTCATGTACAGGGTCTCGAGCGCGGCCTGCCAGAACTCGGGCCACAGTTCGTTCAGCCGATCCATCAGCGGACCTCCTCTCCGGCGATGACGGTGACTTCGACCCGCTCAGCGATGCGCGCGAGTGCCTGGTCGATCGCCGCGCGGTCACCCCGGATGGCGAGCGTCAGGTGCCCGAAGGCGCGGCCGCGGATGTCGTTGATCCCGCCGTAGACGAGCTCGAAGTCGAGGCCGGCTGACGCGAGATCGAGGAAGACCTGAGCCTGGGACGAGTCCCCGTCGCGGAACGACAGCGTGACCAGACGGCCCGTGTGCCGGTCGCGCAGCACGGCGAGCTCCGACGGGGACGGGACCCCCTTCACCACCGTTCCGACGAACCGCTGCGACGCCGGGTTCTGCGGAGCGGAGAAGACGTCGAACACGTCGCCCTGCTCGATGACGCGGCCGTTCTCCATCACGGCGACCCGCGTCGCGATGGTCTGGATCACGTCCATCTCATGCGTGATCACCACGATCGTGACACCCTGTTCCTCGTTCACGCGCTTGAGCAGGTCGAGCACCTCATGCGTGGTCTGCGGGTCGAGCGCGCTGGTGGCTTCGTCGGCGAGGAGGATCGCCGGCTTGGTCGCGAGCGCGCGGGCGATGCCCACACGCTGCTTCTGCCCGCCGGACAGCTGCTCCGGATACGCCTTCGCCTTGTCCGAGAGCCCGACGAAGGAGAGCAGCTCCGTCACGCGGGCCTCGATGTCCGGCTTCGACCACCCTGCGAGCTTGAGCGGATAGGCGATGTTGGCCTTGACGCTGCGCGAGGAGAACAGGTTGAACTGCTGGAAGATCATCCCGATCCCGCCGCGAACCGGACGCAGTTCGCTCTCCTTCAGCGCCGTGATGTCGACGCCGTCGACAGTGATGGTGCCGTGCGTCGCGGGCTCGAGCGCGTTGATGAGACGCACGAGGGTCGACTTCCCGGCGCCGGAATAGCCGATGATGCCGAAGACGTCGCCCTTGTCGATCGAGAGGGTGACGTCATCCACGGCGACGATCTCACGATCGCCGTGGGCGCGGGCGGGATAGGTCTTGGAGACGTTCGTCAGGGTGACGATCGGCATGTGCTGCTCCGGTCTGGCTCTCGGGAAACGGAGAATCGGGCGGCGCGGGACGCGCCACCCGATTCTCCCTCATCGGACAGGGGGTGGGGTTCACCCCTCTGTCGTCTACTTCTCGGCGTCGGCGTCCTTCTGGACCTTCTCCAGCGAGGCGACGAGGTCCTCCACCGGGGTCTGCAGCGGCACGGCCGTGTCGCCCGACGACTCCATCAGACCGGCCTGCACGTCTTCGTTCGTCTGGAAGATCTCGACCAGCTTGAGGTACGTCTCGTTGTCGGCATCCTCGGCGCGCGCAGCGAAGATGTTCACGTACGGGAGGGCGTTCGGGTCTTCCGGGTCGTCCTGCGCGATCGCGTCGTCGAAGGTCAGCCCTGCATCCTCGACGAAATCGTTGTTGATGATCGCGGCCGCGACATCCGGGAGCGAGGTCGGGATGAGAGCGCCCTCGAGTGCGGTCACCTTCACCTTCGACTTGTCCGCATCGATGTCGGCGAGATCGGAGTACGGCGTGCCGCCGCTCTTGAGCTCGAGGAGGCCCGCCTGCTGCAGGACGTTGAGCGCGCGCGCCTGGTTCGAGGCGTCGTCCGGCACGGCGACCGTGTCGCCCTTCTTGATGTCGTCGACGTCGTCGTACTTCGTCGAGTACAGGCCGAGCGGGTAGATGGCGGTCGATCCGATGGGCGTGAGGTCGGAACCCGAGGCGTTGTTGTACTCCGCGAGGTAGACGATGTGCTGGAACTGGTTGAGGTCGATCTCGCCCTCGGTCAGCGCCGGGTTCGGCTGCTCATAGGAGCCGAAGTCGACGAGCTCGACCGTGATGCCCTCCTCCGCGGCCGCCTCGACGAAGGGCGCCCACTGCGCGTCGCCCTTCCCGACGACACCGATCTTGACGGTCTCGTTCCCGGAACCGCCGTCGCCGGAGCCGGCGTCGGTCGAGGTGGCGCACCCGGCGAGGGCGACGAAAAGCGGGACCGCGGCGAGCGCGGCGAGAACGGAGGTGGTGCGGCGTGACATGTGTAGGAGTTCCTCTCTTGGGGGACTCGAATACGTTAGGCAGGCTCGACCGTCCGCGCGGAATCGCGTCGTCACACGGCGTCACAGCCGTCCGATTCCTGCTAGTCGTAGTCCTCGATGCCCTGCAGGCGCACCTGCTCGAGATCGAGCCGGGCGGAGATCCTCCGGACCACGATGTCGTCGACGGTCCCCGAGCCTCGCAAGCCGAGCAGCACTTCGCGCTTGCGGTCGATGAGCGCGAGCTTGAGCCGCGTGTGCTCCTCGTGCCGGATGAGAGGCGAACGCTGTGCGAGGTCCACGTCCTCCGAGGTCGCGATCATCTGCAGCACGGTGCCGTCTGCGGAATCGTCCGTCGACACGGAGACACCGCCGTCCGCATCGCCGCCGTCTCCGCCGCCGATCCCGATGGGGTCCGGCTGGCCGAGCATCTCGTCGAGCGCGTCGGCCTCGGCGTCCACGAGAGCCTGCTCACGGGCGAGAGTGCGGGCGTTCGCGAATTCCAGGTTCTGATAGCCCTCGGCGCGCACCCGGTCGCGGACCTCCTGTCCGATGCCGTGCTCGGCTGCGAGGTCGTCGAGGGCGGCCAGCGCCGCACCGGAGATCGCCCGCTCGGCGAGCTCGTACTCCTCGGCTTCGGCGTGGTCGGCGGGGAAGCGTGCCCACCGTACGAGCGCAGGGAGGAAGGGGGCCTGAACGAGCAGGCTGAGCAGGATGACGCCCGCCGTCACGAAGACGATCTCGTCGCGTCCACCGACTCCGCCGCCCTCCGACAGGGAGGCGGGCACGGACAGGGCGATCGCGAGGGAGACGGCTCCCCTCATCCCGGCGATCGTGGAGACTGCCCGCGCCCTGGCTCGCGCACCGGGCGCCGGCCGCACCTCGGGTCGACGCTGGAACGGCGTGTTCATGAGCTGGAACACATACCGGACGACGAGCAGCGTCGCCCACACGGCGAGCGTGATCAGCACGAGACGACCGATCGCCGCGGCCGAGATCTCGTGGACGACGTACTGCACCTCGAGGCCGATGAGCACGAACAGAGCCCCGTTGAGCAGGAACACCCCGAACGGCCAGGCGGCATCGGCCTGCCTGCGAGAGGAGGCCGTGGTCACGCGCGGGGCGAACCACGCGACGATGAGACCGGCCACGACCACGGCCAGCACGCCGGACGCGTGCACGATCTCGGCGAGCAGGAAGGCCGTGAACGGGATCAGCAGCAGGGTCACATTGATCACGATCGTCGACGAGACCCGACGCAGGAGGAGGTATCCGAGCGCCGCGACGACGACGCCGGCGGCGACCCCGCCGACATACGAGATCAGCACGTCGACCGTCACCGACAGCGGGGTGATCTGGCCGCCGAGCGCGAGCGACACCGCGATGGCGTACAGGACGAGCGCCGTGCCGTCGTTGGTCAGGCTCTCGGCCTTGAGCTTCATGAACATGCGCCGCGGCAGCAGACGACCCAGTGCAGCGACGGCCGTGGCGTCCGGCGGGGCGACCGCCGCGCCGAGGATGAGCGCGATCTCCCATGGCATGCCGAAGAGCACTCCGATGCCGGCGACCGCGAACGCGGAGGCGACCACCAGCACCGTGCTCATCGGGAGGATGTATCGGAAGTCACGGCGGATCGACCGCAGCGATGTGGTCAGGCTCTCCCAGAAGAGCATCACGGGGAGGAACAGCAGCAGGACCGTCTCCGGGGGCAGCTGGACCTCGCGCAGCTGCGGCACGAAGCCGAGGAGCAGCCCGAAGATGACGAGGACGAGGGGCAGCGCGAGACGCACGCGCGGGGCGATCAGGGTTCCGACGAGGATCGTGAGTCCGAGCAGGACTGTTACTTCGAGGCCTTCCATCTCTACCTCCCAACAGCGGTAGGAGAAGGATATTCCTCCGTCAGCCGATCTCCTCGGTGAGTTCGAACCAGCGCAGCTCCAGCTCCTCGATCTCCGACTCCTGCGCGGCGATCGCCTTCATCTTCTCGCCGAGACCGGCGTAGTCGGCCTGGTCGTGATCGGCGAGGGCCCGCTTGGCCTGATCCACCTGCTGGCTCAGTTTCTGGATACGCCGCTCGAGCGCCGCCGCCTCTTTTTGCGCCGTGCGCAGCGCCGCACCGTCGAGCCCCTTCGCGGTCGCCGCGGCGGCGTTGTTCGCGGTGGCGGCGGCCGTCGCGCTCTGCTTGGTGGTCGAGGTCTCCTGGAGATGACGGAGTCGCAGGTACTCGTCGATGCCGCCGGGCAGATGCCGCAGGTGACCGTCGAGGATGGCGAACTGCTGGTCGGTGACGCGCTCCAGGAAGTAGCGGTCGTGACTCACGACCAGCAGGGTGCCCGACCAGTCGTCGAGGAGATCCTCGATCGCTGCGAGCATGTCGGTGTCCATGTCGTTGGTCGGCTCGTCGAGGATGAGCACGTTCGGCTGGTCGAGCAGCACGAGCAGCAGCTGCAGGCGTCGCTGCTGACCACCGGAGAGGTCCTTGACGGGCGTCGAGAGCTGTGCGGACGAGAAGCCCAGTCGTTCCAGCAGCTGGCCGGGGGTCAGATCCTGCGCCTTGGAACCCGCGCCGAGCGTGTACGACGTGCGCAGTCCCGAGATGACCACGCGCACCGGGTCGTTCCAGTGCTGCTCGAGCTCGTCGAGGCGCTGGGTGAGGGTCCGCACCTGCACGGTCTTCCCCCGCTTGACGCGCCCGGCGGTGGGTTCGACGGTGCCCGCGATGAGGCCGAGGAGGGTGGACTTGCCGGCGCCGTTGACGCCGAGGATGCCCGTGCGCTCCCCGGGGGCGATGCGCCATTCGACGTCCTTCAGCACGGTCTTCTCGCCGCGCCCGCCTCCCCCGGTCCCTGAGCCTCCCTGGGCCCCTGACCCTCCCTGGATCCCTGAGCCTCCCTGGGCCCCTGAGCCTCCCTGGGCCCCTGAGCCTCCCTGGGCCCCTGAGCCTCCCTGGGTCCCTGAGCCTCCCTGGGTCCCTGAGCCTCCCTGGGTCCCTGAGCCTCCCTGGGTCCCTGAGCTTGTCGAAGGGTACGTCACGCTGACGTCCAGCAGATCGACGACGTCCTTGCCGAGGCGCGAGACCGCGAGCGACTGCAGCGAGACCTTGTCGCGGATCTCGGGCACGTCGGCGATGAGCTCGTTGGCGGCGTCGATGCGGAACTTGGGCTTGGCGGTGCGGGCCGGGGCGCCGCGGCGGAGCCAGGCGAGTTCCTTCTTGGCGAGGTTCTGCCGCTTCGCCTCGGTCGCCGCAGCCATCCGGTCGCGCTCGACGCGCTGCAGGATGTATGCCGCGTAGCCGCCCTCGAAAGGCTCGACGATGCGGTCGTGCACCTCCCAGGTCTCGGTGCAGATCTCGTCGAGGAACCAGCGGTCGTGTGTCACGACCAGGAGAGCTCCCGCGTTCGGCGACCAGCGCTTCTTGAGGTGTCCGGCCAGCCAGGTGACGGCCTCGACGTCCAGGTGGTTGGTGGGCTCGTCGAGGGCGATGACGTCCCAGTCGCCGGTGAGGAGCTTCGCGAGCGAGACCCGGCGACGCTGACCGCCGCTGAGCGAGCCGATCTCCGCATCCCAGGGCAGATCGGCGAGGAGACCGTCGATGACGTCGCGGACGCGCGCGTCGCCGGCCCACTCGTATTCGGGCGTGTCCCCGACCACGGCGGCGCCGATGGTGAGGTCGTCGGGGAGGTTGTCGGCCTGGTCGAGCACGCCGATGCGGGTGCCGCCGCGGACGGTGACCCGTCCGGAGTCCGGCTGCTTCGTCCCGGCCAGCATGCCGAGGAGGCTCGACTTGCCGTCGCCGTTGCGGCCGACGATGCCGATGCGGTCCCCCTCTTCGATGCCGAGGGTCACGGAATCGAAGACGACCCTGGTCGGATATTCGAGATGGAGGGCCTCTGCCCCGAGAAGATGTGCCATATCCCTCCCAGGGTAGTCGCGCCGGGTCAGGCCGGCGGCGCGAGCTCAGACGAGCGACGGGGCGAACAGCTCGGGCAGCGCCGCGGTGAAGACCTCGAAGTGGCTGTACCAGACGGTGTGGGCCGCGCCGGGGATGCTGCGCACCGTCACTCCGTCGTGCTCGAACCGGCGGGCGTCCTCGTCGGCGACCCAGGCGCTGGGCTCGGCGCGCACCACGATCGAGCCCGGCGCGGCCGTCCAGTGGCCGTCCGCACCGCACGACACGGAGGCGGCGGTCGCAGGGTCGAAGCGCTCGGCGGCCCTGGCCTCCACGGCGGCGTCCTGGACCGAGTAGAAGGGCCGCAGCCGTCGGAGCTCGGTCGGCGACATCCGGGCGCGGCGATCGTGCTCGTACTGGGCGATGAGGTCCGCACGGTCGTGGCCGCCCTGCAGGGTGAGCGCCGCATCGACGTAGACCGCGAGACCGGGATCGAGGCGCGGCGCCGCGGCGGCGAGCACGGTCGCGCCGAAGGAGTGGCCGAGGGCGACGGCCAGGCGGTTGCAGCGGTCGAGGGAGGTCGTGCTCGCGGGAGGGAGTGCCGACGGCAGCGCCTGTGCCAGCGTCTCGACGACAGCGTCCGCCGCCGTCTCGATCGTGAGCCCCGGATCGCGGGCCGACAGCCCATGCCCCGGCAGATCGAGCGCGAGGACGCGGAATCCGCGTTCGACGAGCAACGGGACCACACGGTGCCAGCTCTCGGCGGATCCCATCATCCCGTGCAGCAGCACGGCGACGCGGTCGCCCTCCCCGGCTTCGATGACGTTCAGGAGCACCGGGCCAGTCAACCATGGCCGTTATCGTTTCGTGATCGGACTTTCGGCCAGACTCTCTCGAATCTTTGTTCGAATGTCGGTGGTCGGTGATGGACTGTGGTCATGACAGCACTGCTCGACGCGACCGACTCCCAGATGGCGATGCTCGCCGATCTGGTCGCCGGGCTCGAAGCTGCCGAGAAGACTCTGAGCAGCATGCAGGCGGCGCGCGACGGCCTCCTCGCCATGGCCGGGCGGCTGGCCGTCGAGATCGCCCGCGACGCGCGTGACCCCGATGGGGGCGACATGGCGATCCGCTCGGTGGCCGCCGAGATCGGGGCCGCGCAACGGGTCAGCGACCGGACGATCGAGCGGCGGATGTCCGATGCATCCTGGCTGGTCGATCGCTTCCCCGCCGTGTGGGCGGCGCAGGGACAGGGGCGCATCAGCGCCGCCCACTCGCGCCTGATCGTCGACGCCGGCGCGCACCTGGACGACAAGACCGACCGCGAGCGTTTCGCCGCCGAAGCGATCGCCCTGGCCGAGAGCGAGTCGCCCAATCGACTCCGGCGGCTCGTCCGTCGCCTCGCGGAACGGTTCCAGGAGCGGACGATCACCGAACGCCATCGAACCGCCCGCCGACAGCGCCGCGTCTGGATCACGGAACTCGACGACGGGATGGCCGATCTCCGTATGCGCGGTCCGGCGGCTCTGGTGCACGGCATGTACGATCGCCTGTCGCAGATGGCCCACGCAGTGCAGAAGGAGAACACGCAGCGCGCGAAGGCTGCCGCACGCGACGGCGGCGCCGATGCCGCGCCGCGCGATGAGCGGACGATCGATCAGCTGCGGGCTGACCTGCTGGCCGACCTGGTGCTCACCGGATCGCCCAGCGGGCACGACACGGCAGACGGCCTGCTCGGAGCGATCCAGGCGCGGATCGAGATCACGGTTCCCGCGTTCGCCCTCATGACCGACGACGGTGCGGCCGGTACGGAAACGCCCGCTGAACTCGACGGAGTGGCACCGATGGACGCCGAGACGGCACGCCGCTTCGCCTGCGCCGCGTCCGGATGGAACCGGCTGCTCACGCATCCGATCAGCGGAGCGGTGCTCGCGGTCGACCGCTACCGCCCCAGCGAAGAACTGCGTCGGCACCTCCGAGCCCGAGATCAACACTGCCGCTTCCCCGGGTGCGGGATCGCGGCGCGGAAGTGCGACCTCGATCACAACCACGACGCGGCGACCGGCGGCCCGACCGTCCACACGAATCTGTCCACGTTCTGTCGCAGGCACCACATGCTCAAGCACCACTCCCCCTGGCACGTCACGCAGCGGAAGGGCGGAGTGCTGGAGTGGACGAGTCCGACCGGACGCGTGTACATCGACCACCCGCCGCCCCCGAACACGGTCGTCTTCACTGATTCCGAGCCCTCTCCGTTCTGAGCCCCGCCGACGCCCGCACCCGCCGCCGACGCCCCGCGCGGTCCCGGATAGAGTGGCGTCATGTCGAGTCCCGAGTCAGACAGAGCAGGGGTTGCCGGTCCCACCGCCAACCCCGTGAACCACTAGTCGCGCCTCCCGCCGTCCGAGCGGGAGCCTGCTCGGCGAATCCGGGCACTGGCCGTGGTGACGAGAAGACCCCTTCTTGATCCTTCACCTCGGAGTACTCGATGCCTCACACCCTCTATCTGCTCGCCCTGGCGGTCTTCGTCATGGGCACCTCGGAATTCATGCTCGCGGGACTCCTCCCCGCCATCTCGGCCGAGCTCGACGTCACGCTCGGCGCCGCCGGGCTGCTCACCTCGGCCCTCGCCGTCGGCATGATCGTCGGCGCACCCGCCATGGCGGCGTTCGCACGCCGTTGGCCGCCGCGGCTGACCCTGATCCTCTGCCTGCTCGTGTTCGCGGTGGCGCACGTGATCGGCGCGATCACGCCGTCCTTCGATGTGCTCCTCCTCACACGGGTGGTCAGCGCCGTGGCGAACGCCGGCTTCCTCGCGGTCGCCCTGACCACAGCCACGGCGCTGGTGCCGTCCGACCGGAAGGGACGCGCCCTGTCGATCCTGCTCTCCGGAACGACCGTCGCGACCGTCGCCGGGGTTCCGGCCGGAGCGCTGCTCGGCACGGCGATGGGCTGGCGGGCGACGTTCTGGGCGATCGCCGCGCTGGGCGTCCTCGCGCTTCTCGGCCTCGCGCGGGGCATCTCGCACGACCGCAGCGACGCCGGCCACACGGGCACCGCGTCCCCGCCGCTCGGGGCGGAGTTGCGGATCCTGGCGACGCCGCGCCTCCTCCTCACGATGGTGGTCGGGGCGCTCATCAACGGAGGAACGTTCGCGGCCTTCACCTTCCTCGCTCCGGTCGTGACCGGGGTCGCCGGGCTCGGCGAGGCGTGGGTCTCAGGGGCGCTGGTCCTGTTCGGCGCCGGATCCTTCCTCGGCGTCACGGTCGCCGGCCGCCTCTCCGACCGTCGGCCGGGGGTGGTGCTCGCGGTCGGCGGCCCGCTGCTGCTCGCGAGCTGGATCGTAGCGAGCGCCGTCGCGTCGCACCCCGTCGCGCTGCTGGCGTCGGTCTTCGTGCAGGGCGTCCTGTCCTTCGGCGTCGGCAGCACCGTCATCGCACGCGTGCTGTACGCCGCCTCCGGTGCCCCGACGATGGGCGGCTCCTACGCCACGGCGGCACTGAACACCGGCGCCGCCCTCGGTCCGGTGCTCGGAGCTCTCGCGCTCGCCGACGGGGCGGGGCCCCTCGCGCCGTTCAGCGTCGCCGCCGCGCTCACGGCGAGCGCGCTCCTGCTGCTGCTGGTGTTCCGACGCACGCTCGCGCCGACAGCATGAGACGAGCCGTCCGGACCCGAGGGTCCGGACGGCTCGTCCGTCAGAGCGGCGCTGTGCCGCGCGATGCTGCGACTGTTACTGGTACGACTTCACGATCTCGAGAAGGCTCGGGACGTTGGCGTAGGCCTCGGCCGCGTTCTCCTTGGTCACGATGACCGGGGGCAGCAGGTAGGCCGGGACGACCTTCTTGCCGTTGTCGTACTGGTCCTCGTCGTTGACGTCGACCTCCTCGCCCTTCTGGAGCTGGCCGACCATCTTGATGGCCTGCTCCACGAGCAGCGCGGTGTCCTTGTTGATCGTGGAGTACTGGACGCCCTCCATGATCGACTTCACGGACTCGACCTCGGAGTCCTGACCGGTGACGACCGGCACGGGCTTTCCGGCCTGCTGCGCCGAGGTGATGATGGCGCGAGCGAGCGTGTCGTTCGGGGACAGGACGCCGTCGAGCGTCTCCGAGCCGTAGCTGGACGTGAGGATCGAGTCCATGCGACGCTGGGCGTTCTCCGGCTTCCAGCCCTCGGTCGCCGTCTGAGAGATCTCGGTCTGGCCGGAGACGACCTTCAGCGTGCCGTCGTCGATCTTCGGCTGCAGCACCTCCATCGCCCCGTTGAAGAACACGGCCGAGTTGGCGTCGTCGGGCGAGCCCGAGAACAGCTCGACGTTGTACGGCGCCTCGTGGCCTGCGCGCTCGGCGAGACCGTCGAGCAGCGCCTGGCCCTGGAGCTTGCCGACCTCGAAGTTGTCGAAGGCGACGTAGTAGTCCACGGCGTCGGTGTTCTCGATCAGGCGGTCGTACGCGATGACCGCGACGCCGGCGTCACGGGCGGCCTCGACCTGCGTGGTCAGCTGCTTGCCGTCCTTGGCACCGATGATGATGACCTTGGCGCCACCGGTGACCATGGCCTGGATCTGGTTCTGCTGCTCGGCGACGGTGTTGCTGGCCGGGGCGTACTGCACGTCCGCCTTGAAGCCGGCCTCCTCGAGACCGTCGGTGAACAGCTGACCGGCCAGGACCCAGTTCTCCGAGGTCTTGTCCGGGAGGGCGACACCGATCGTCGCGTCGGCGGCGAAGCCCTTGGCCTCGTCCCCCGATCCCGAGCCGGTGTCACCGCCGCGCTCCGAGGAGCAGCCGGTGAGGGCGAAGGCGCCCGCGACGACAAGCGCTGTCGCCGACAGAAGGATCTTCTTCATGTGATCTCTTTCTCTGGTGTGTGAAGTCTCGACGCGTGTGCGGTGCGCGGCTCGACCCCTACTTTCCGCGCGTCTCTTCGACGGCGGGGGCTTCGTACTTCTGACTGGTGGGATAGTTCGCCTTGGTCGGGTCGAACGTGTCGGTCGCCGGATCCTGCTTGCGACCGAGGCGGCGGGTGAGGAATCCGATGATCGAGGGGCGGCCCTGCTGCTTGTTCCAGACGTCGACACCGACCGCGAACAGCAGCACGAGACCCTTGATCATCGACACCACGTCGGCTCCGGCGCCGAGCAGTGCGAGACCGTTGTTCAGGAACGCCATCACGAGACCACCGATGATCGATCCGATCACCGTGCCGATGCCGCCGGAGACGGCCGCGCCACCGATGAAGACGGAGGCGATCGCGTCGAGCTCCCAGCCGTTGCCGTCCTGCGGTCCGGATGCCGTGGCGCGGGCGACGTAGATCATGCCGGCGAGCGAGGCGAGCACGGACATGTTCATCATCACGAAGAAGTCGACCCAGCGGTCCTTCACACCCGACAGGCGCGCGGCCTGGCGGTTGCCGCCGACCGCGTAGATGTGGCGGCCGAAGACGGTGTTGTTCGTGATGAACGAGTACAGGATGACGAGGGCGAGGAGGATGACGCCCGAGATCGGGAAGCTCGTGCCCTCGCGTCCCGTGGCGAAGAGCCATCCGGCGACGAGGATGACGGCCGAGATCAGCACGACCTTCGTCACGCTCACCCACAGCGGCGCCATGTCGGCGCCCATGCGGCGCTGGATGCGGCGGGTGCGGATCTCCCAGAACACGATCCACGCGGCACCGGCGAGCGCCAGCAGCATGGTCGGGATGTTGAACGGCAGCGGCAGGGCGATCTCCGGCAGGTAACCGGCGCCGATCACCTTGAAGCCCTCGGGCACGGGGACGGACTGCGAGTCGCCGACCCACTGGTTCGCCCCGCGGAAGAACAGCATGCCCGCGAGGGTCACGATGAACGCGGGCACCCCGACGTAGGCGACCCAGAACCCCTGCCAGGCACCCACGAGCACGCCGACGCCCAGGCCGAGCAGCACGCCGAGCGGCCAGGGGAGGTTCCAGTCGGCCATGGCCTTCGCGACCACGATGCCGGTGAACGCGGCGACCGAGCCGACCGAGAGGTCGATGTGTCCCATGATGATGACCATCACCATGCCGATCGCGAGGATCAGGATGTAGGAGTACTGGTTGACGACGTTGATCAGGTTGCCCGAGGAGAGCGTCAGGCCGGTGCCCTTGACGATCCAGGTCAGCACCTGGAACACGACCAGGATCACGACGAGGCTGCCGAGGATGCCGAACTGACGGAGGGTCGACTGCCCTCCCCCGAACATCTTCGTGATGTCCTTGAAGTGGAAGCCGCGCTTCGCGGTCGTGGTGTCGGTGGTCATGCGGATGCTTTCTGGGTCGCGGAGGTCATGCTGCGCATGAGGTCCTCGGGTGTCGCCTGGTCGGCCGGGATGCAGTCGGTGACCCGACCTTCGAAGACGGTGTAGATGCGGTCGGAGATGCCGAGCAGCTCGGGCAGTTCGCTGGAGATGACGATGACGCCCTTGCCCTGCGCGGCGAGCTCGTTGATGATCGCGTAGATCTCGTACTTGGCGCCCACGTCGATGCCGCGGGTCGGTTCGTCGAGGATCAGCAGGTCGGGGTCGGTGAACATCCACTTCGCCAGCACGACCTTCTGCTGGTTGCCGCCGGACAGCTTGCCGACGCCCTCTTCGACCGACGGGGTCTTGATGCGCAGCGTCTTGCGGTACGCCTCCGCGACCGCGAACTCCTCGCGGGAGTCGACCACGCCGCGCTTGGCGATCTTCGACAGCTTCGCCGCCACGATCGAGCGCTTGATCGTGTCGAGCAGGTTGAGCCCCAGCACCTTGCGGTCCTCGCTCACGTAGGCGAGACCGTGCTTGATCGCCGCGGAGACATCGTGCAGGGCGACCTCCTGGCCGTCCTTGATCATGGTGCCGGAGAGGAACGTGCCGTACGACCGACCGAAGATGCTCATCGCGAACTCGGTGCGCCCGGCGCCCATGAGACCGGCGATGCCGACGACCTCGCCGCGTCGGACGTTGATGCTCGATCCCTTGACGACCATGCGCTCGGGCACGGTCGGATGCTGCACCCACCAGTCCTTGACCTCGAAGAACACCTCGCCGATCTCGGGCGTGCGATCCGGGTAGCGGCTCTCGAGGGAGCGACCGACCATGCCGCGGATGATGCGGTCCTCGTTGATCTCACCGCGCGAGATGTCGAGCGTCTCGACCGTGCGGCCGTCGCGGATGATCGTGATCTCGTCGGCGATCTGCTCGATCTCGTTGAGCTTGTGGCTGATCATGATCGACGCGATGCCCTTGGCCTTGAGTCCGAGGATCAGGTCGAGCAGGTGCTGCGAGTCGTTCTCGTTGAGGGCCGCGGTCGGCTCATCGAGGATGAGGAGCCGGACGTCCTTGTTGAGCGCCTTCGCGATCTCGATCAGCTGCTGCTTTCCGACGCCGAGGGTCTTGATCTGCACGTCCGGGTCCTCGCTGAGGCCCACACGGGCGAGCAGCTCGATCGTCCGCTCCTTCTGCGCCTGCCAGTCGATGCGCCCCAGGTGCTGGATCTCGTTTCCGAGGAAGATGTTCTCGGTGATCGAGAGCTCCGGGATCAGCGCGAGCTCCTGGTGGATGATCGCGATCCCCGCCTGCTCGCTGGCGACGATGTCCTTGAAGCGCTGCTCCTCGCCGTACAGCAGGATCTCTCCGTCATACGTCCCGTAGGGGTACACCCCGGACAGGACCTTCATCAGCGTCGACTTCCCCGCACCGTTCTCGCCGCAGATCGCATGGATCTCGCCGGCGCGGACGGTGATGGAGACGTCGGCGAGCGCCTTGACACCCGGGAACTCCTTGGTGATGCGACGCATCTCCAGGATCGGGCCAGACACGGTAGGCAACGTTGCTGTGGTGCTCACGGATCTTCCTCGCGACGTGCGGTCACCTTCGATGTGACCGTTCACATCGATATATCGTCGTCTTCCGGACGGACTCTGTCAAGTCCGCGGGATCTTTTCGTGTCGCGACCGTGATGAGACGGCGTCGCTAGCGCGCGGCGGCCGACTCGCGCGCACGCAGGATCGTCTGCAGCGGACCGAACTCCGGCACCTGCTCCCCGCGGATCTGCGCGAGCAGGATGCGCACGGCGCGACGCCCCAGCTCGGGGAAGTCCTGATGAACCGTGCTGAGGGTCGGCGCCACATGCGCGGCGACGGGGATGTCGTCGAAGCCGATCACGCTCACGTCATGCGGCACCCGCAGCCCGGAGTCCCGGAAGCCGTGCATGAGTCCGATGGCCATCAGATCGTTCGCGGCGAACACGGCGGTGAAGTCGCGGCGGAGGGCGAGCTCCTTGCCGGCGAAGTAGCCGAAGTCGGCCGTCCAGTCCCCACGGATGGGCGGGAAGGTCGGCAGGTCGGCCTCGCGCAGACCGTCGAGGTAGCCGCGCATGCGCGATTCCGCCTCGATCCAGTCCTGCGGTCCCGCCAGGTGCAGGATGTCGCTGTGGCCGAGGGAGATGAGGTGCTCCGTTGCCGCCTTGGCTCCGGCGACCTGGTCGGCGGAGAGGCTGACGCCGTCGGATCCGGACGCGGTCTGCAGCGTCACGAAGGGCATGTCCACCGACATGCCGCGCAGGACATGGAAGACCCGGACCTGCGGCGCGAGCACGACGATGCCGTCCACCTGCTCACGGGAGAGCTGCCGCACGGCGTTGCCGATCGCCTCGGGGGTCGTGGCGGCCAGGTTCAGCGTCGAGACGGAATAGCCCTCCTCGCGGGCGGCGTCCTCGATGCCGGCGATGGACGACGTGGGACCGAACTCGCCGATCGTGGCGGACAGGATGCCCAGCATGTTCGACTTGCTGGTGACCAGCGCGCGGGCCGCGAGGTTGGGGCGGTAGTCGAGCACCGCGATCGCGTCGAGCACCTTCGCCTTGGTCTCCGGCCGGATGCTCGGGTGGTCGTTCAGCACACGCGAGACGGTCTGGTGCGACACCCCGGCCAGGCGGGCGACGTCGCGGATGCTCGGCAGACGGGCGCGTTCGGAGGCGGTGGACATCGTCATCCTCCTCGCGTGTGCACGGTCACATCCTCACTTCATTATGTCGGCCGCCGCGCGCGCATGCACCTCCGGGAGTGCGCGCTGCACCCGGGATGACGGAAAAGGTCCTCAGGCGATGATGCGGGCACCGGGCACGGGGCCGTGCACATGCAGCGGGTCCAGGCCGGTCTCGCGCAGTGCGGACTGGACGTCCTGCGCCGTCTCCGGGTCCGCGCAGAGCAGCGCGACCGTGGGGCCGGAGCCCGACACGATGCCCTGCAGCGCTCCCGCCGCGACTCCCTGCCGGATCGTCTCGGCGAGGTCGGGCCGCTCATGGAGGGCCGCGACCTGCAGATCGTTCTCCAACGCGTCGGCGAGCTGCATCGGGTCCCCCGACCGCAGCGCCTGCAGCACCGGGATCGGCACGTCGAGTGACAGCGGCGGGTCGTCGGCGAGCGCCCCCTGCTCCTCGCGGAGCAGATCGAGACGCTCGTACACCACGGGCGTGGACAGTCCCCGCTCGTTGGGCACCAGGATCCAGTCGAAGCGACCGCGCGCGAGCGCCGGGTTGAGCTGATCCCCGCGCCCCGTGCCGACCGCCGTACCGCCGTGCAGGGCGAA
Source organism: Microbacterium algeriense (assembly GCF_008868005.1). Classification (GTDB taxonomy): domain Bacteria; phylum Actinomycetota; class Actinomycetes; order Actinomycetales; family Microbacteriaceae; genus Microbacterium; species Microbacterium algeriense. The sequence continues at coordinate 1,382,807 of NZ_WAAO01000001.1, read as the reverse complement.
CGGCACGTCCGCTCCGAGCCGGGCGGCGAGATCGTGCAGCCGGGCGGGCGACAGACCCGTGCCCCACAGCGCATCGCACGCGACCAGCGCGGCCGCGGCATCCGCCGATCCCCCGCCCATGCCGCCGGCGACCGGGACGCTCTTGCGGATCTCGAGCGCCACACCGCCCCGATGCTCCACGGCGGTCGCCAGCAGTTTGGCGGCGCGCATCGCGAGGTTGCGGTCGTCGAGCGGGACCTCGCCGTTGTCCTCCACCCCGGAGACGGTCACCGAGAAGTCGTCGGCGGGGCGCGCGATCACGTCCTCGTACAGCGACACCGCCTGGAAGACGGTCGCCAGCGAGTGATAGCCGTCCTCGTGCCGACCGCCCACGCCCAGGTAGACGTTGATCTTCCCTGGTGCGCGCACATGCACGGATCCGGTCGAGGCGGCGAGGCTCATGAGCGGGTCACAGCTCCGAGGACTTCGCCCACAGGTTCACGTCGATGCCGCCGGACAGCTCGTCGATCCTGGCGAGCTCCTCCGCCGTGAAGGCGGGTCCGTTCACGGCCGCGATGTTCTCGTCGAGCTGTTCCGGACGCGACGCGCCGATCAGCGCCGAGGCGACGACCGGGCTACGCAGCGTCCACTGCAGGGCGAGCTGCGCCAGAGACTGACCGCGCCCCTGCGCGACCTCGTTGAGCCCGCGCAGGGTCTGCACGGCCTCGTCGGTGAGCTTGCCGTCCGGGAGGGAGCCGCGCTTCTGCGCCCGCTCCGCCGTGCCGTCGCCGAGATACTTGTCCGTGAGGAGGCCCTGGGCGAGCGGGGTGAAGGCGATGGCGCCGAGGCCCGACTGCTCGAGGGTGTCGGTCAGACCGTCCTCGATCCAGCGATTCAGGATCGAGTACGCCGGCTGGTGGATCACGAGCGGCGTGCCGAGGTCCTTCGCGACGGCCACGGCCTCCGCGGTGCGCTCCGCGCTGTACGAGGAGATGCCGACGTAGAGGGCCTTGCCCTGACGCACAAGCGTGTCGAGAGCGCCGACGGTCTCCGCGATCGGGGTCACCGGATCGACGCGGTGGGAGTAGAAGATGTCGACGTAGTCGAGGCCCATCCGCGTCAGCGACTGCTCGGCGCTGGCGAGGATGTACTTGCGGCTCGCGAAGTCGCCGTACGGGCCGGGCCACATGTCCCAGCCGGCCTTCGACGAGATGATCAGCTCGTCACGGTAGGGGCGCAGGTCCTCCGCGAAGATGCGTCCGAAGTTCTTCTCGGCCGAGCCGTAGGGCGGGCCGTAGTTGTTCGCGAGGTCGAAGTGCGTGATGCCGCGATCGAACGCGTGGCGCAGCAGTGCGCGCTGGTTGTCGAGCGGGATGTTGTCGCCGAAGTTCCACCACAGCCCGAGCGAGATCGGGGGCAGGTACAGGCCGGACGTGCCGACCTGGCGGTAGGCGAACTCGCTGTAGCGGCCTTCGTCGGCGGCGTACGGACGGTGCAGCTCGGGGACATCGGGGCGGAAGCGCGGGGAGTCGGTCACGGTGCCAGATTAGCCGCTGACGCCGGAACCCTCGATCGCCGTTGCGTGCCGGGCGATCCGCTGGTAGTCGTCGACCGTGAGGTCCTCCCCGCGCGCGGTGGGTGCCACCCCTGCGGCGGTCAGCACCTCGGTCGCCGCGGCGGAGCTGCCGAAGATCCCGGACAGCGCCTGACGAAGCATCTTGCGGCGCTGGTTGAAGGCGGCATCGACGATCTGGAACGTACGACGCCGCTCCTGCTCCGACCCCCGCTCGCCCTCGGAGCGGTCGAAGCCGACGAGCAGGCTGTCGACGTTGGGGACCGGCCAGAACACCTGGCGGGACACCGTGCCGGAGAGCTTCCACTCCCCGTACCAGGCGGCCTTCACGCTCGGCGAGCCGTAGATCTTCGACCCCGGCTTCGCGGCCAGCCGCTCCGCGACCTCGGCCTGGACCATGACCACGCCGCGCTTGAGGTAGGCGAAGTTCTCGAGGAAGTGCAGCAGCACCGGCACCGAGACGTTGTACGGCAGGTTGGCGACGAGGACCGTCGGTTCCCCCGGCAGCTCCGTGATGCGCAGCGCGTCCGCGTCGACGACCGTCAGGCGGTCGGCCTCGACCCCGTGCTCCGCGGCGGTCTGCGGCAGACGTGCGGCCAGCCGGTGGTCGATCTCGACCGCCGTGACCGCGGCACCGGTCTCCAGGATCGCCAAGGTGAGCGAGCCGAGTCCCGGACCGACCTCGACGACGCGCTCACCGGGCTGCACGCGCGCGGCCTGCACGATCTTGCGGACGGTGTTCGCGTCGGTGACGAAGTTCTGGCCGAGCTTCTTCGTCGGGGTGACGTCGAGCTCGGCGGCGAGGCGGCGGATCTCGGTGGCGCCGAGCAGGGTGACGGTCATCCGTCCATTCTCGCCTACTCCGGACCGGTCCCCCGCGTCGGCCGTTCTCAGTAGTCTTCTCTGGTGCCCTCCCTCGGTGAACTCGTCGCGCCCCGCCGCATGGGCCGCGACTTCCGCTGGCTGCTCGCGTCATCGTGGACGAGCAACGTCGGCGACGGTGTGGCGCTCGCCGCCGCTCCCCTGCTCATCGCGTCGATGACGTCGTCGCCGATCCTCGTCGCCTCCGGCGCCATCCTCCAGTTCCTGCCCTGGCTGCTGTTCGGACTGCACGCGGGGGCGATCGCGGATCGCTTCGACCGGCGCCGCCTCGTCATGGTCGCGAACGCCGCGCGCGCCGTCGTGCTCGCCGCGCTCTGCGTCTTCCTCGTGACCGGCACGGCCAACATCTGGATCGTGCTGGCCGTCGCCTTACTGTACGGAACCGCGGAGGTGTTCGTCGACACCGCGGGGAGCACGCTGCTGCCCATGCTCGTGAAGCCGGCCGATCTCGGCATCGGGAACGCGCGTCTGCAGGCCGGCTATCTCGTGGCGAACCAGTTCGCAGGCCCGCCGCTGGGTGCGCTCCTCTTCGCCGCCGGGAGCGCGTGGCCGTTCCTCGTCGAGGTGCTGTGCGTGACGCTCGCGGTCGTGCTGATCTCCCGCATGGCGCGCACGCCGGTCCCGCCGCGCGACACCGCGACGCACCCGCCGGTGCACACGGACATCGCCGAGGGGCTGCGGTGGCTGTGGCGCAACCCGCCGGTGCGGATGCTCGTGATCATCATCCTCGTGTTCAACGTCACGTGGGCGGCCCCCTGGGGCGTGCTCGTGCTGTACGCCACCGAGCACCTGCACATGGGAGCCGTCGGCTACGGAGCGCTCACGACGGCCTCGGCGGCGGGCGGCATCCTCGCGACGCTCAGCTTCGGCTGGTTGGAGCGGCACGTCTCCTTCGCGACGCTCATGCGCATCGTGCTCTCGCTGGAGGTGCTCATCCACCTCGCCTTCGCCCTCACCACGGCGGGCTGGGTCGCGCTGATCATCATGTTCTTCTTCGGCGCCTACGCGTTCGTGTGGGGCACGATCTCCACGACCGTCCGACAGCGTCTCGTCCCCGCGGAGCTGCAGGGTCGCGTCGCCTCCGTCAACATGGTGGGCGTGTTCGGCGGAATGGTGATCGGGCAGGCGCTCGGCGGCGTGATCGCGCAGCTGTGGGGCCTCACCGCGCCGTGGTGGTTCGCGTTCGGCGGCGCCGCGATCACGCTGCTGCTGGTGTGGAAGCCGATCTCGCAGATCGTCAGCGCGAGGCCCGTGGCGGAGCCCGACGCGGGGGTTCAGCGGAACGAGCCGTAGACCCGGAGGGTGTTCGCGGCGAGCTGGGCGGACAGCTCGTCGACCTCGATGCCGAGCTCGGCCGCCATGAAGCGCACCGTGATCGGGACGAGGTACGGCGCGTTCGGGCGGCCCCGCAGTGGGACAGGGGTGAGGAACGGCGCGTCCGTCTCGACGAGGATGCGGTCCAGCGGGGTGACCTTGAGCGCATCGCGCAGGTTCTGCGCGTTCTTGAACGTCACGTTCCCCGCGAAGGAGAGGTGATACCCCGCATCGGCGCAGATGCGGGCCATCGCGTCGTCGCCCGAGAAGCAGTGGAACACCGTGCGCTCCGGGGCGCCGACACGGGCGAGCGTCTCCAGCACCGCCTCGTGCGCATCGCGGTCATGGATCTGCATCGCGATGCCGTGCTTCTTGGCGAGCGCGATGTGCGCCTCGAACGAGGCGAACTGCGGTGCCCGGCGCTCCGGCTCGGTGCGGAAGAAGTCGAGTCCCGTCTCGCCGATCGCCCGCGTGCGCGGGTGCGCGGCGAGCTCGTCGATGACCGCGATGGCCTCGTCGAGCCGGCCCTCCTCCGCGTAGGTCGGAGCGTCGTTCGGGTGGATGGCGACGGCGGCGAGCACGCGCGGATCGGATGCGGCGGCCTCGACCGCCCAGCGGGACGACTCGATGTCGCCGGACGCCTGCACCACGCCGGCGATCCCGACGGCCTCCGCGCGGTCGAGCTGATCGGTGAGGCTCAGCGGCTCTTCGCCGTCGATGATCTCCAGATGCGCGTGGTTGTCGTACACCGGGACGGTCAGCGGCTCGGGGGCGGCGGGATACCTCAGGTCCTTGCGGCCGTCACCGTCGCGGCGCTGCACATACGTACCCGACATCGCTCAGGCCGCGGACTCCACCCGGGGGAACAGCGGCGCGAGGCCGTTGACGCTGGTCCCGGGCTTCAGCACGCCCCAGGAACCGGCCTCGCGGATGGGCTGGTCCTGCAGACGGCCGAGCGTCTCCGCCGCGCCGAGCGCGATCCACAGCTTCTCGGTCGACTCCGGCATGACCGGCGACAGCAGCACGGCGAGCGCGCGCAGACCCTCGGCACAGGTGTACAGCACCGTGCCCAGACGCTCGCGCTGGTCCTCGTCGCGGGCCAGGGCCCACGGCTCGTTCTCCGTGATGTACCCGTTGAGCGCGTCCACGATGGTCCAGATCGCCGAGATGGCTTCGTCGATGCGGAACTGCTCGATCGCGGCATCCGCGTTCTTCGCCGCGTCCGCCACGATCTTCTGGATCGCGAGGTCCTTCTCGGTGTAGTCCGCCGCGGGAGGGACGATGCCCTCGAAGTACTTCTCGATCATCGCGGTCGTGCGCGAGGCGAGGTTGCCGAAGCCGTTCGCGAGCTCCGCCTGATAGCGGGCGGACAGGTCCTCCCAGGAGAACGAGCCGTCCTGGCCGAACGCGATCGCGGACAGGAAGTAGAAGCGGTAGGCATCCGAGCCGAAGACGTCGGTGATCTCGGTCGGAGCGATGCCGGTGAGCTTCGACTTCGACATCTTCTCGCCGCCGACGAGCAGCCAGCCGTGCGCGAACACGCCCTTCGGCACGTCGAGCCCCGCCGCCATCAGCAGGGCGGGCCAGATCACGGCGTGGAAGCGCAGGATGTCCTTGCCGACCACGTGGTAGGCGGGCCAGCGCCGAGCGAAGGTCTCCTCGTCGGACCCGTAGCCGACAGCCGTGGCGTAGTTGAGCAGGGCGTCGACCCACACGTAGATGACGTGCGACTCGTCCCAGGGCAGCGGAATGCCCCAGTCGAACGTCGACCGCGAGATCGACAGGTCCTTGAGGCCCTGGCTCACGAACGACACGACCTCGTTGCGCGCCGAGTCGGGGCGCACGAAGTCGGGCTGGGTCCTGTAGAGCTCGAGCAGCGGCTCCTGGAACTCGCTGAGCTTGAAGAAGTAGTTCTTCTCCTGCAGCAGCTCCAGCGGCTTCGAGTGGATCGCGCAGACCTTCAGCCCCTCGAAGGGACCCGTGCCGTCGACGATCTCGGACTCGGGCTTGAACTCCTCGCAGCCCACGCAGTAGAGCGCCTCGTACTCGCCGGCGTAGATGTAGCCGCGGTCGTAGAGCCGCTGGAAGAACGTCTGCACGTTCGTCTCGTGGCGCTCCTGCGTCGTGCGGATGAAGTCGTCGTTGGCGACGTCGAGCGTCTTCAGCAGCGGGAACCAGCTCTCGCTGACGAGCTTGTCGACCCACTCCTGCGGCGTCACGCCGTTCGCCGCCGCGGCGCGCAGCATCTTCTGCCCGTGCTCGTCGGTGCCCGTGAGCATCCACGTGTCGTCCCCGCCCTGGCGGTGCCAGCGGGCGAGCGTGTCGACCGCCACCGTCGTGTACCCGTGGCCGATGTGCGGCACATCGGAGGGGTAGTAGATGGGCGTGGTGATGTAGAAGGAGTCGCCAGCGGGCATGGGGACAATTCTAGGTGCCCCCATGCCCGTGGTTACGCCGTCGTGTTCCTCAGAGCCCATTGCGGCGGGCGACCTCGCCGAGCCAGGCGAGAGACGGCTTCGGGAACCGCTCGAAGGTCTCGTGGTCGAAGCCGATGAGACCGAAGGTCGGCCGGAACCCGCTCGCCCACTCGTAGTTGTCCAGCGCGCTCCAGTGCTGGTACGCGCGCACCTCGATGCCGTCGCTGATGGCGCGGTGCAGGCCCTCCAGTGCGCCCTGCGTGTAGGCGATGCGGCGGGTGTCGTCGGCCGTCGCGATGCCGTTCTCCGTGACGAGCACGGGGACGCCGCCACTGCGCTCCCACGCGCTGCGCACGCCCAGCTCGAGGGCCTCGGGGAAGAACTCCCAGCCCGTGAGGGTCGTCTCCACGTCGGGCGACACCGGCAGCGGCCCCTCCGGACCGATGAACGTGCGGGTGTAGGCCTGCACACCCACGAAGTCGTCGCCGGCGGACTGCTCCAGGTACCAGTGGTCGCGCGGGTCGCCGTACTGCGCGAGCATCTCGTCGGCGCCCGGCTCCCCCGTGGAGTGGAAGGCCTGGGTCGCGATGGTCCAGCCGGCCTGCACGCCGGGCACCGTGTGCAGGATCTCCGACGCCCTGCGGTGCGCCTGCAGCAGCGTGTCTGCCACTCCCAGATCCGGGTTGGGGAGGCCGAAGGCGACGAGGTTCGCCGCGTCCTCTCCCCCGGCCAGCATCGCCGCGATGTTCGGCTCGTTGATCGTGCACACGTAGCGCACGCCGTCGAGGATCGGCAGCACCGTCTCCACGTAGCGGGAGAACAGGTCCACCGCGTCGTCGGCACGCCAGAAGCCGTCCTTCTGGAACCACTGCGGCACCGTGAAGTGCATGAGCGTGACCGTCGGGTCGAGCCCGTTCTCCCTGGCAGTGTCGATCATCCGGCGGTAGTGGTCGAGCATCGCCCGCGAGACGAACCCGCGCTCCGGCTCGATCCGCGCCCACTCGACCGAGAACCGGTAGGAGTTCAGCCCGGCCTCGGCGAGCAGCCGCATGTCCTCCGGGTAGCGGTGGAGGTGATCGGCGGCGTCTCCGGAGGGCTCGACCATGGTCGAGTTCGGCGCGTGTTCCATCGCCCACCAGTTGCTGGTGGTGTTGTTGCCCTCCACCTGGTGGGCGGCGGTCGCGGCGCCCCAGAGGAAACCGTCGGGGAATGCGAGCACGGATGCGCTCCTCTCGTTGTCTATCGGATACGTGATGGGTTGGGGACGGCGTCGAGCAGCTCGACCGTGTACGGGTCCTCGGGGTGCTGCAGGACCTGCGAGGTCTCGCCGCGCTCGACGACGCGGCCGCGGTTGAGCACGAGGATGTTCTCCGTGACGAGGCGCGCGCTCAGCAGGTCGTGCGTGATGTAGAGCATGCTGATGCCCCAGCGCTCGCGCAGGTCCTCCAGCAGCGCGAGCACGCCGGCGCGGAGCGAGACGTCGAGCATCGACACCGGCTCGTCCGCGATGAGCACCTGCGGGTCGCTCGCGAGCGCACGGGCGATCACGACGCGCTGCCGCTGCCCGCCGGAGAGCTGGTGCGGCAGCTTGGCCGCGAACTGCTCGACCGGGGTGAGGCCCACCGTCTCCAGCAGTTCGAGCACGCGCGCCCGCGCCTCCGCCCCGCGCAGCCGCGTGTAGTTCACCACGGGACGGGTGAGGGCGTACTCCACGGTGTGCAGCGGGTTCAGGGCCGCGTACGGATCCTGGAACACCATCTGGACGTCCTTGCGCAGGTCGCGCAGGCCGCGGCGCTTGAGCGTCGCCACGTCGGTGTCCCCGAAGCGGATGGTGCCCGAGGTGGGCTTCTCGACGCCGGTGAGCATCTTGGCGATGGTCGACTTGCCCGAGCCCGATGCGCCCACGAGGGCGAGCGCCTCCCCCGGCTCCAGGCGGAACGACACGTCGTCGACCGCCACGACCGGTTCCTGCCCGCGGCGCGGCGCCGGATAGCGCTTCGAGACGCCCTCCACCACGATCGCGGCGTCGGCACGGCGGGCGTCCCGCTGCGACACCGTCGGCAGCGTCTCGGTCACATCCGTCCTGCTGCGTCCCTCCCGGCGCCGGGTGCCGAGGTCGATGAACCCCGGGATCTCGATCTTCTCGGCCCGCGGATCGGCGTAGTGGCTCAACAGCATCCGCGTGTACTCGTCCTGCGGACGATGCAGGATGTCCCGGCTCGGGGCATCCTCGACGATGCGTCCCTCGTGCATGACCATCACCCGGTCGGTCGCCTCGAGGACGATGCCGAGATCATGGCTGATGAGGATCGCGGTGAAGTGCTCGGAGCGCTGCAGCTCCTGGATCGTGTCCATGACCGCGTGCTGCACGAGCACGTCGAGCGCGGTGGTCGGCTCGTCGAACACCATGAGCTGCGGTTCGAGCGACAGGGCGAGCGCGATCGAGGCGCGCTGGCGCATCCCGCCGGAGAGCTCCCCCGGGAAGCGGTCCAGCACCTCGGGCTTCAGGCCCACCTTGCCGACGAGCTCGCGCGCCCTGGCTTCGCGGTCCTCCTTCGGGACGTGACCGTGCGCGGCGAAGATGTCGCGGAAGTGGTTGCCGACCGTGCGGACGGGGTTGAGGGCGTTCATGCCGGACTGCAGCACCATGGCGAACCCGCCCTGACGCTGACGGCGCAGCTCCTCGGCGTCGAGCTCGCGGATGTCGCGGCCGTCGAACAGGATGCGACCCCCGCTGATGCGCGCCGGCGGCTTCTGCAGCCGGGTCAGCGCGAAGCCGAGCGTGGACTTGCCGGAACCGGACTCGCCGACCAGCCCGACGAACTCGCCGCGGCGCAGCGTGAAGGACACGTCGTGCACGGCCTGCACCGGCTGCTGCCCTGGCGAGGCGTACTCGATCGACAGGCTCTGGACGTCGAGCAGGATGTCGTTGTGCTCCATGGCGCTCATCGGCCCTTCCCCTCGCGCAGGCGCGGATTGGAGATGCCGTCCACGCCGAAATTGATCAGTGTCAGGCTCAGCGCCAGCAGGGCGATGCAGAGACCGGGTGCGAACAGCAGCAGCCACTGCCCGGTGAGCAGGGAGTTGGAGTTCTGCGCCCAGTAGAGCATCGTGCCCCAGCTGACGATGCTGGAGTCGCCGAGGCCGAGGAACTCGAGCCCCGCCTCGGCGAGGATCGCGGCGGTCGCCGCGCCGAACAGCGTGCCGGCGATGATCGACGTCATGTTCGGCAGGATCTCGCGGAACACGATCCGTGCTCGACTGTCACCGGAGAACTGTGCCGAGGTGACGAAGTCGTTGCCGCGCAGCGACTGCGTCTGGCTGCGGAGCACGCGCGCGCCCCACGCCCAGCCCGTCACGACGATCACCGCGATGATCATCAGGATTCCGCCGTTCTGCAGGTAGGCGGCGATCACGATCATGAGCGGCAGGCCGGGGATCACGAGGAAGAGGTTCACGATGAACCCGATGACCTCGCCAGCGAAGCCGCGCATGTACCCCCAGCTGAGGCCGATCAGGACGGCCACGATCGTGGAGAGGATGCCGGCGGCGAAGCCGACCAGGAGGCTGACCTGCGCGCCGAAGATGAGCTGGCTGAGCACGTCCTCCCCTGCGGCCGTCGTCCCGAGCCAGTGCGCCCAGGAGGCGTCGGCGTTGCGCTCGAAGGTGTTCTCCTTGGGGTCGTACGGCGCCAGCAGCGGCGCGAACACGGCCACCAGCACGAAGAAGCCGAGGATGCAGAGGCCGAGTCTGGCCTTGCCGTTCGACCACAGGGTGCCGACCATCCGCCCGAAGGCGCGCCAGGGGCTGGGCGCCGCGATGCGGTCGGCGGGGATCTTGACGTTCATGGTGGAGGTCATCGGCGTGTCCTTGGGTCCAGCACCCCATACAGGATGTCCACGAGGAAGTTGGCGATGAGCACGCTGACGGTGATCATCAGGAAGAGCGCCTGCATGAGCGGGTAGTCCTGCCCGATCACGGCGTTGAAGAGCAGATAGCCGATGCCCGGGTACCCGAACACCTGCTCCACGAGGATCGATCCGCCGACCACACCGCCGAGGGTGAGTCCGAATCCGGTGAGGTTCGGCAGGATCGCGTTGCGCGCGGCGTAGCGGAGGGCGATCGTGCGGCCGTGCAGACCGTTCGCCTCGCCGAACGTGATGTAGTCCTCGCCGAGCGTGTTGATCATGGCGTTGCGCATGCCGATGATCCAGCCGCCGAGGGAGGTGAGCAGGATCGTCAGCGCCGGCAGGAACGCGTGGCTCAGCAGATCGCCGAGGAAGTCCCAGGTGAACCCGGGGGTCGTCGTGGCGGAGTAGGCGCCGGTGGTCGGGAACCAGTGCAGCACGTAGCCGAAGAAGAACAGCAGCAGCAGCGCCGTCCAGAAGTAGGGGAACGTGCTGAGGAACGACCCGGTCAGCGTCGGCAGCGTGTCGAGCCACGTGCCGCGGCGCCAGGCGGCCGCGACGCCGATCAGGGTGCCGATCACGAACGCGAGGATCGTGACGATGCCGACGAGCCCGATCGTGTACGGGAGCGCGGTCGACACCATGCTCGACACCGACTGCGGATAGAAGGTGTACGAGACGCCGAAGTCGAGCCGGACCACCTGTCCGAGATAGGCGATGTACTGATCCCACAGCGAGCCGGTCGGCACACCGAGCTGGGCTTCGATGGCGGCACGCGTGGCGTCCGACACCGGCCCGTTCTGGGACAGCTTCGCGATCGCGGCATCCGCCGGCGAACCCGGCATCATCCGCGGGAGGAAGAAGTTCAGGGTGACCGCCGCCCACAGGGTGAGCACGAACAGGCCGAGCTTCTGGAGCACGTACTTCACTTGTCGTCCTCCTTCACGCGCTCGAGCCGCGTGAAGATGCCCAGCGGCGCGGAGTCGTAGTTCTGAGGGATCATGTACGGGTCTTCCTCACTGGGCCAGCCGGTGAACTTGGCGTCGCTGAACAGGCCCCAGATGCCGCCGTAGTACAGGCCGATCACGGGCATCTCGTCGTAGACGAGGCGCTGCAGCTCCTTCACGATCTCGCCTTGGCGGTCGGTGTCGACGGTCTCGCGGTACTCCGCCAGCAGCGCATCGGCCTCGTCCGAGCGGTAGCGCTCGAAGTTGTTGGCTGTCGCCTCCCCCGACGGCACATAGAACTCGCTGGAGAGCAGGTTGTTGTACGCCTGGTAGACATCGCCGTTGCCCATGCCGCCGATCGCCATCTCGAAGTCGCCGTTGCTGATCGCGCTCTGGTATCCGGCCGGCTGGGGCAGCTTGAGCGTGACCTTCACGCCGACCTCGGCGAGCTGGCTGCGGACGGTCTGCGCGGCCCTGGTCCAGTCGGAGTAGCCGTTGGCGGTGGTGAGGGCGAACTCGAGCTGCTCGCCGTTCGCGTCGACGAGTCGGTCGCCGTCGAGCGTGTACCCGGCTTCGGCGAAGGCGGCGAGCGCCGCATCCTCGTCCTGCGTGATCAGGCCCTGATCGGGGATGCTGGGGTCGAGGTACTGTTCCTGGTTCGGCAGGATGAGTCCGGTCTGGCCGGCCGGCTTCATGTACCCCTCGGACGCGGTCTCCGCGATCTCGTCGCGGTCGAGCGCGAGGGCGATGCCGCGGCGCACGTTCACGTCGTCGAAGGGAGCGACCTCGAGGTTCGGCATCAGCGCGATCACGCCTCCCGGCGGGAACCACCAGGTGTTGTGCGGACTGGCCGCTCCCCAGGTGCCCTCGACGTCGGAGATGAACGAGTAGGCCCAGTCGTAGCCGCGCGTGACGGTGTCCAGCTGCGAGTTGGTGGCCGGGAGGATGATGTGCTCGATCTCGATCGAGTCGGCCTGCCAGTAGTCGGGGTTCTTGTCCATCGAGTACTGCTGGTCGTTGTAGTTGCCGAGCACGAAGGGCCCGGTGCCGACCGGCTTCTCGTTGCGGTACGTGCCGGGGTCCTTCACGTCGGCCCAGAGGTGCTCCGGCACGATCATGGTCTGCCCGAGGATCGACAGCGAGGGGGCGTCCTCGGTCTTGAGGTGGAGGATCACGTCGTCGCCCTCGGTCTCGACGCTGTCGAGGTGCTGCCATGCGCCCTTGATGTCGAGAGAGGGGTTGTCCTTGAGCAGCTGGAAGGTGAAGGCCACATCCTCCGGCGTCAGGTCTTCGCCGTCGCTCCACTGCACGCCGTCGCGGATCGTCATCTCGATCGTGCGCGCATCCGGCTGCTCCCACTCGGAGGCCAGCCAGGGCTTCTGCTCGCCGTCGAGCGGGTTGATGAGGATCAGCGGTTCGTAGATCCACCGCGAGGCCGTGCGGGTGTTGGTGAGGTACGGGTTGAAGTTCCTCGTGAAGAACGGGTTGCCCTTGTCGGCGTTGATCAGCATCGTGTCGTCGCCGATCGAGGGATCGGGTTGCGAGGTGATCTGGATGCTGCAGCCGGTGAGCGCGATCGCCGCTGCCGCCAGACCCGCGACGGCCGCTCTGCGCCACCGTCGGAACGTGTGCGTCTCTGCCACTGGAATCCTCATGTCGTCTCTGTCATGAAGGGCGTTCCCCGTCGGAGCGCCCGCACGGCCGAAGCCGCCTCAGCGATTGTAAGCGCATACATTTTGGGATCGCAACCCCTTGACAGAGCGCCGACGAGGACGGCGGGAGCTCAGTCCGCCCGGCGCGAGCTCTCCCGCAGGAGGATCCGCAGCGGCAGTCTCGCGGTCAGCGGAGGGGCGTCGCGCTGCTCCAGCCGGCGGGCGAGCACCTGCACCGCCGCGCGTCCCAGCTCGATCATGGGCTGGCGGATCGTGGTCAGGGGCGGCACGGAGAGCGCCGTCGCCTCGATGCCGTCGAACCCGGTGACGAGCACATCCTGCGGCACCCGCACACCGCCCGCGCGGAACACGTCCAGCGCGCCCAGCGCCATCTGGTCGTTCGCCGCGATCAGGGCGGAGGGCACCCCCGTCCGCAGCAGCTCCTCGGCCGCGCGTCGCCCCGAGGCGCGCGTGAAGTCACCGCGGATGACGTCGACGGGAGCGCGTCCGGCCGCGGCGACCGCCGCCGTCACGCCCTCCCGCCGCTGCTCGCCGTCCGGGGAATCCGCGGGGCCGGCGAGGAAGACCACATCGCCGTCTCCGACCTGCGACAGCACATGCCGCGTCAGCTCCCCCATCGCCTCGGCGTTGCTGACCGTGACGTGGTCGTAGTGGTCGCCGCGTGGGGGTCCGGACAGGACCACCACCGGGATGCGGCGCGCGAGGTTCGCCAGCACGTCGTCCGGGACGCTCCGTGCGAGCACCATCAGTCCGTCCACCCGGCCGGCCATGTCGCGCACGGTCGAGCGATCCGGATCATCCCGGCCGACGCCCACCATCAGCACGAAGCCCTGCTTCCACGCCTCCAGCTCGGCGCCCCGGAGCACCTCGTCGAGGAAGAGCATCGAGGTGTGCGCATCCGCATCCGTGCCGTCCGCGACCACCGTGAACGGCGGCGCCGCCCGTCCCCCGGCGGAGAGCACGTCGAGCGCGGGAGCATCGTCGGCCGCATCGAACCCGGGGAAGTACAGCCCCAGCACACCCGTGCGGCGCTCGGCCAGACCCCGCGCGCTGCCGCTGGGCACGTACCCGAGAGCGGCGACGGCGTCGAGCACGCGCTCCCGTGTGACCGGACGCACCGCCTCCGGCGAGCGCAGCACGCGGGACACGGTCGCGATCGAGACCCCCGCCCGGTCGGCGACGTCGTACACGGTCGCGGCCCTGCTCACGGTCACGCTCCTCCGGAGCGGGCGGCGAGAGCGGCCTGGTAGAGGTCGCGGGAGGACAGGCCCGTGAGGGCGGCGACCTCTCCGGCGGCGTCCTTCAGGCGCGTGCCGTCGGCGACGAGCCGCTGCACCTGGGCCAGGGCGTCCTCCGCCGAGGTCTCGCGACGCGCTGCTCCTTCGACGACCACGACGATCTCGCCCTTGACGCCGTTCTCGGCCCAGGCGACGAGCTCGGCCGCTGTCCCTCGGCGCACCTCCTCGTAGAGCTTGGTCAGCTCACGGCACACCGCGATCCGGCGGTCCTCCCCGAACGCCGCGCCGATGTCCGCCAGAGCGCTCGCGAGACGGGACGGCGACTCGAAGAACACCATCGTGCGCGGTTCGGCGGCGAGCGCGCGCAGCGTCGAGCGACGATCCCCCGGCTTGCGGGGCAGGAAGCCCTCGAATGTGAAGCGGTCGGTGGGTAGGCCGGAGATCGCGAGGGCCATCAGCACCGCACTGGGACCCGGGATGGCGGTCACCGTGACGCCCTGCGCCACCGCCTCGGCGACCAGCCCGTAGCCGGGGTCGCTCACGGTCGGCATGCCGGCGTCGCTCATCACGACGATGTCGGTCTCGGCGGCCAGGGCGGCCAGCTCGGCGGCCTTCTGCTTCTCGTTGTGGTCGTGCAGGGCGATCAGACGCGGCCGGTTGGCGATCTGCAGGGCCTGCAGAAGGCGCTGCGTGGTGCGGGTGTCCTCGGCGACGAGCACCTCGGCGTTCTCCAGCACCTCCACCAGGCGTCGCGACGCGTCGCCGAGGTTTCCGATCGGAGTGGCGGCGAGGATGATCACCCGCCCAGCTTATGCGCGCGGGGCGCAGCCGCCGGAGAAGGCTCGTTGTCTAGGCTGGACCGGTGACCGCGCCCGTGCCTCTTCTTCCCGCTCCCGAGGAGCGGCTGACGCGGTACGAGCGACTGCGCGACCGCCTGCTGCGGGACCCGGACTGGGCGCGCGCGATCCGGTGGCTGGCACCTCTCGTGGTGACGGCCCTCGCCGCGGTGCTGCGCCTGGCGAATCTCGCGCACCCGGCCCAGCTCGCGTTCGACGAGACCTACTACGTCAAGGACGCATGGTCGCTGTGGACGCTCGGCTACGAGGGCACCTGGGGCCAAGGGGCGGACGACGCGTTCCTCGCGCGACAGGACCTGCCGCTGTCCGAGCAGGGGGCGTTCATCGTGCATCCCCCGCTCGGCAAATGGCTGATCGCCCTCGGCATGGCCATCGGCGGTCCGGACAACAGCGCGGGATGGCGGCTGGCCACTGCACTCCTCGGCACCGGTTCCGTCCTGCTGGTGTACCTGATCGCCCGGCACCTCAGCGGATCCGTGGTCGTCGCCACCGTCGCCGGCACCCTGCTCGCGATCGACGGCGTCAGCATCGTGATGAGCCGGATCGCCCTTCTCGACGGCATCCTGACGTTCTTCGTCCTGCTCGGGGTCCTGTTCCTGCTGCACGATCGACGGCGCACGATCCCGCAGCTCGAGAAACGGGACCCGGACGCGCCGGACCCGTTCTGGGGTCCCGTGCTGTGGCGTCGGCCGTGGCTGG
The DNA here is from genome assembly GCF_008868005.1 of Microbacterium algeriense. Classification (GTDB taxonomy): domain Bacteria; phylum Actinomycetota; class Actinomycetes; order Actinomycetales; family Microbacteriaceae; genus Microbacterium; species Microbacterium algeriense. The sequence goes on along the minus strand of NZ_WAAO01000001.1, from coordinate 1,367,320 downwards.
TCGCCGCCGGCCTCGCCCTCGGCGCCGCGTCCGCCGTGAAATGGTCGGGGCTGTACGTGCTGGCGGGCTTCGGACTCTACGTCGTCGTCACGGACGCCCTCGCCCGCCGACGCGCCGGCGTGGTGCTCTGGCCGACGGCTGCGGCGTTCCGGCAGGGCCCCGTGTCGTTCGTCCTGCTCGTCTTCCCCGCCCTCGCGGTGTACCTCGCGAGTTGGACGGGGTGGCTCGTGACCTCGGGCGGCTACGACCGCCAGAGCGACCCGAACCCGCTGATCGCCCTGTGGAACTACCACCAGTCGATGCTCGGCTTCCACGTCGGTCTGACCCGGGGGCATCCGTACGCCAGCCCCGCCTGGGAATGGCCGTTCCTGCTGCGCCCGACGGCGGTCTGGGTCGGCGACGATCCGGGCGCCTGCGGCACGGACCACTGCATCGCGGTGATCTCCGCGATCCCGAACCCGCTCATCTGGTACGGCGGCGTCGCGGCCGCCGTCTACCTGCTGTACCGCCTGGTGCGCGGCTGGATCCGCCGGCAGCCGGTGGGTCCCGAGTTCAGCGTCCCGCTGGTCGGGCTCGCCGTCACGTACCTGCCGTGGCTCATGTTCCCCGAGCGGACGATCTTCCAGTTCTACACGGTCGTGATGATGCCGTTCCTCGTGCTGGCGCTCGCGATGACGCTGCGGGTCATCGCCGGCGCGCGCGAGGACCCGCTGCACCGACGGCAGTCGGGCGAGCGCACCGTCCTGATCTCCCTCGGGTTCGTGGTGCTGGTGTCGGCGTTCTTCCTGCCGCTGTGGACGGGGATGAGCGTGCCGTATCCGTTCTGGCTGCTGCACAACTGGCTGCCCGGCTGGATCTGACCCCGCTAGGACCCGTCCGCCGCCACGTGATCCACGAGCGGGAGCACGCGACCGGAGAGGTGCGTGCGCATCGCGATGGACGAGGCGGTGCGGGCGACGCCCGGGACCAGAGCGACCCGGTCGAGCACCTCCTGCAGCCGCGTGGCGTCGCGCGCCACGAGCCGCAGCTGCATGTCGCTCGCGCCCGTCACCGTGTGCATGTCGACGATCTCGGGGACGGCGTCCGCGAGTGCCGTCGCCACCTCGTCGTGCCCGATCTTCTGGTCGATCTCGACGAGGCAGAACGCGACCACGCCGTAGCCGAACCCGGCCGGGTCGATGCGCGGCACGATCGCCTCGATCACACCGCTCTCGTGCAGGCGGGCGAGACGGCTGGTCGCGGTGCCGCGCGCGATGCCCAGCCGCCGTGCGCACTCCAGGATCGGCAGCTGCGGCGACTCCGTGAGCAGCCGGATCAGCTGCGCGTCGAGGCGATCGATGCGCATCGTCACTCCCGCGGGACGCCGGGCCTCGCCACGCCCCTGGTCGCGCGGGCGACGAGGAGGAGCACGGCCGTGAGTCCGAGGGTCAGCAGCAGCTGGATGCGCGCGGCCTCATCGATCATCGCCAGCGCGATCACCGCGGTGAGCAGCAGCAGACACAGCCACGACAGCCACGGGAAGCCCCACATCCGCATCGGCATCTCGTCGCCTGCGCGATCCGCACGACGGCGGAGGATGATCTGCGCCACCGCGGTCGCGGTCCAGATGACGAGCAGCGTCGAGCCGACCACGTTGAGCAGGGCCGGCAGCACCACGTCGGGGAACGCCCAGTTCAGCCCCACCGTGACGAACCCGAAGGCGACCGAGGCCAGCACCGCGACGAACGGCACGCCCTTGAGGCTCGTCCGGGTGGCGGCCAGAGGAGCGAGGCCCCGCTCCCCCAGCGAGTACGCCATGCGGGAGGCGCCGTAGATGTTGGCGTTCATGGCCGACAGCAGCGCGATGATCACGATGAGGTCCATCACGAGACCGACGCCCGGCACGTTCAGCGTCTCGAGCACGGCCGAGAACGGGCCGGCCTTCACCGCCGGGTCGTTCCACGGGAGCACGGCCACGATCACGAAGATCGATCCGACGTAGAACACCAGGATGCGCACGAGCACCTCGCGCACGATCCGACGGATGTTGTGCGCGGGATCGTTCGACTCCGCGGCGGCGATCGCGACGACCTCGGTGCCGCCGAACGCGAACACCACGATCAGCAGGGCGCCCGCGATGCCCGCGATGCCGTTCGGGGCGAAGCCGCCGTTGTCGACGAGGTTCGAGATGCCGGTCGCCGGCACATCGGGGATGAGTCCCACGATCGCGCACACCCCGACCACGAGGAAGGCGATGATGGCCGCGACCTTGATCGCCGCGAACCAGAACTCGAAGCGGCCGTAGTTGCGCACGCCGAACAGATTCACCGCGGTCAGCGCGACGACGAAGATGAGCACCCACACCCAGGCGGGGATGCCGGGGGTCCAGTTCGCCACGATCGCACCGGCGCCGGTGGCCTCGGCCGCGATCACCACGACCAGCTGAATCCAGTACAGCCAGCCCACCGCGCTGCCGGCGCTGCGCCCCATGGCCTTCTGGGCGTAGGAGCTGAAGGCGCCGGAGCTGGGGCGCGCCGCGACCATCTCGGCCAGCATCGCCATCACGAGCACCACGATGCCGCCCGCCACGAGGTACGACACCAGCACGGCGGGCCCCGCGATGCTGATCGCCTGCCCCGAGCCGACGAACAGACCGGCGCCGATCGCGCCGCCGAGCCCCATCATCGAGATCTGACGACGGGTCAGTCCCGGGTGCAGACCCTTGGTGGTCGTCGTGGTGGTGGGCACCTCGGTCACGGGATCGTTGGTCATGCGTCCATCGGTCATGCGTTCACCTCGGCGAGCTCGGTCTCGAGGGCGGACTCCACCCGGTCGATGTCCTCCACGGAGCCCGAGGAGATGCGGACGCCCTCGCCGGGGAAGGCGCGCGCGACCACACCGCCCTCCTGGAGCAGTCGTTCGAGCTCCGCTGTGCGGTCCCCGGCGGGCACCCAGACGAAGTTGGCCTGCGAGCGGACGGCGGGCCATCCGGCGGCGGTGAGCACGTCGTGCAGACGGTCGCGCTGCGCGACCACCTCGTCGATACGCGTCGCGAGCTCGTCCTCGGCGTCGAGGGACGCGAGGGCAGCGGTCTGGGCGAGGTCGGTCACGCCGAACGGCACCGCCACCTTGCGCTGGTTCTCGGCGACGGCGGCGGGCGCGATCGCGTAGCCGATCCGGAGCCCGGCGAGCCCGTAGGCCTTGGAGAAGGTGTGCAGCACGGCGACGTGGGGGTGTCGGCGGAACAGCTCGATGCCGGCTCCTCTGCTCTCGGTGCGGTCGAAATGCACATAGGCCTCGTCGATCACGACCAGCACGTCGTGCGGCACCGCAGCGACGAAGCGCTCCAGCTCATCGGCGTCGACGACCGTGCCGGTCGGGTTGTTCGGGTTGCACACGAAGATCAGCCGCGTGCGCGGGGTGATCGCGGCGAGCATCGCGTCCAGATCGTGCGCGTGGTGCGCGTCGAGAGGCACGGGGACGGGCGTGGCCCCGGCGATGCGCACGAGCGAGGGATACGCCTCGAACGACCGCCAGGCGAACACGACCTCATCGCCCGCGCCGGCGACCGCGTGGATCAGCTGGGCGGCGATCTCGACCGACCCGGCGCCCACGGTCACCTCGGACAGGTCGACGTCGTAGCGGGCGGCGAGGCGCTCGCGGAGCGCGGCGGCGCTCATGTCCGGGTAGCGGTGCAGCGTGGCCAGGCGCGCGGTGACCGCGTCGACGACGGACGGCAGCGGCGGGTGCGGGGACTCGTTGGAGGAGAGCTTCGAGGCACCGGCGGGCGCCGAGCGCCCCTGCCGGTAGGCGGGGACGGCGTCGAGTCCTGGACGGGTGGGAAGGGGCATCGTCAGAGCGTCCTTGCTGTGATCGGGTGAGGTGTCGCGCAACAGTAGAACGGATGACGTCGACTGGGCAAACGGCGCACCGCACGCTGCGCATCCCGCGCAACCGGCACCGCCGGGTGGGGGGAAGCCTGGGCAGATTGTCCAGGTCGAGCGGACGGGGCCGCCGTCCGTGCTCAGCGGGTCGCACTCACCTCGGCCGGGTCGCTCACCGGCAGCCGGCACACGAACGCTCGGCAGTCGTAGGCCCGCTCCGCCGTCGTGTCCTTCCCCTCGAACAGGGCGAAGCCGGCATCCGCGAACCGTCGCGCCTGATCAGGGGCGACCACGGCGACGACCTCGGCCTCCGCGCCCCTGGCGGCATCGGCGAGGGCGCCGTCGCGAGCGGCGGTGACCACGACGAGCTGTCGGGGCGGCAGGGCCAACCCGGCCGCGACCCGCAGGAGGGTGCCGTGCGCGAACGGCTGCTCGAGCGACCGCGCAGCCAGAGTGCGCACGATCCCGGTCGCCTCCTCCCGGTACCCCTCCCCTGCGCCGAGCCACCACGCGGTCAGCGCGGCCCCGGCGACGGCGGCCGCGTCGGAGGGGAGGTCGCCGTCGGTGTGGTCGGGGGACGACGCGATGCCCTGCGCCGACAGCAGCGGGTCGCGTCCGCCGCCGCCTGCGATCGCATGGTCGAGGATGTCCCGTGCGGTCGTCGCCCACTGCACCTCTCCGGTGGCGAGCGCCAGCGCGAACAGCCCATCCGCGAGCAGGGCCAGGTCGGCGACCGTCGCGACGGCAGCGGAGGCCCACCCGTCGAGGGACGCCCGCACCAGCACACCGTCGGAGTCGCGGTTCGCCCGCAGCACGGCATCCGCCGCGGCGACGGCCGCGTCGATCCAGGCGCTCTCGTCGAAGGCCGCACCGGCGCGGGCGAGTGCTCCGATCGCGAGGCCGTTCCAGCCGGTGATGACCTTGCCGTCCACGGCCGGCGGCTCCAGCTCCGCCCGCTCGGGCACAGGACGGAGGTAGTAGCCGCCCTCGCTGCGCGCCCCGTCGATGACCGACTCGGAATCCTGGGCGGCTCCGAATCCGCCGTCCTCGCGTCGGAGCACGCCGACCAGGAACGCGGCGATGCCCCGCACGACCTGCTCGTCGCCGGCATCGCGGGCGACATCGAGAAGCTGTGCATTGTCGGTCAGCATCCGCTCGTAGTGCGGCACCGTCCAGTCACGCTGGGTGGCGTACCGGAAGAACCCGCCGTCGGCATCGCGCAGATCCGAGTCCGCCATCGCGGCGAGCGCACGCCCGGCCGCTGCCGCCGCATCCGGCGCGCCCTCGCGCACCAGCGGGTGCTGCAGGAACCGCAGCGTCGTCGCGACCGGGAACTTCGGTGCGGCCCCGAAACCCCCGAACTGCGGATCCTCCCGCTGGGCGATCGCCGTCGCCGCCGCCGCGATCGCCGCGGGGTCGGGGAGGTCGGAAGGCGAGGTCTCCGCGGCGCGGGCGAGGGCCTCGGTCACGGCATCCGCGGACTCCTCCGCCTGCGCGCGGCGCTGCGTCCACGCCTCGCGCACCGCAGCGAGCACGTCGCGGAACGCAGGCATCGGCGCACGCGCCTCGGGCGGCCAGTAGGTGCCGGCGTAGAAGGTGCGCCCCCGGGGAGTGGTGAACACGGTGAGCGGCCAACCGAGGTTCTGCGTGAACGCCGAGGCGGCAGCCATGTAGGCGCCGTCGACCTGAGGGTGCTCCTCGCGGTCGACCTTCACGGCCACGAAACCGTCGTTGATCAGGGCCGCCGTCGCCGGGTCGGCGAACGACTCCCGCGCCATCACGTGGCACCAGTGGCAGGTGGAGTAGCCGATCGAGATCAGCAGGGGCACGTCGCGCCGCTGCGCCTCGGCGAACGCCTCCTCTCCCCACGGGTACCAGTCGACGGGATTGTCGGCGTGCGCGCGCAGGTACGGGCTGAGGGTCTCGGCGAGCCGGTTGGTCATGTGGCCAACGCTACGCCGCGTGGGGTGGGGAGTCAGCCCACCAGGAGCTCGACCGGACGCGACGCCGCATAGCCGACCAGCGGCAGGGCACGCTCGGCGGCGAGGGCGATGCGGGCCCGCAGCACCTCGGACGCGATCTCGTAGCCGTCGAAGTCGGTGTTGCTCGCGTACACCCCGACCGGGAGGGTGAGCGCCTGGAAGAAGGCGAACAGCGGGCGGAGCTGATGCTCGATGATCAGGGCGTGCTTCTCGCCGCCGCCCGTCGCCGCGAGCAGCACCGGCTTGCCCACCAGGTCGTACTGGCCGACGAAGTCGAACAGGTGCTTGAACAGCCCCGTGAACGAGGCACGATAGACCGGGCTGCCGACGATGAGCAGATCGGCCGACTCGATCGCCTGCAGCTGCGCCTCGACCTCGGGGGGCAGCTGGTCGCGCTGCAGCGCGCCGGCCAGGCCGGGACCGATCTGCGTCAGTTCGATGAGCTGCGCGTCGACCTCGGCACGCTCGCCGATCGCGGCCGTGATCGCACGGACGAGGGCGGTGGTCTTGCTCGGCTCGTGCAGGGATCCCGACACGGCGACGACGCGGAACGGAGCTGTCATGGCCTCGACGGTACTCACGACGACGCCCCGTGTCGCGCGCGGCGACACGGGGCGTCATGTGAGCGGAGAGCGGAGGTCAGTTGACCTCGTCCGGGTGCGACCCCACGCGACCGGAGCCGTCGAGCGGGTCGAGTGCATCGATCGCGGCCACTTCGGCGTCGGTCAGCTCGAACCCGAACACGTCGAGGTTCTCGCGCAGACGCTCGGGGCGCACCGACTTCGGGAAGACGATGATGCCCTTCTGCAGGTGCCAGCGGAGCACCGCCTGCGCCGGGGTGACACCGTGAGCTGCAGCGGCATCCGCGACGGCCGGGATGCCGAACAGGTCGTACTTGCCCTGTCCGAGCGGGCCCCACGCCTCGATGCGCACGTCGTTCGCGTCCGCCCAGGCGACCTCCTCGCGGCGCTGGTACGCGGGGTGCAGCTCGATCTGGTTGACGGCGGGCACGACGCCGGTCTCCTTCACGGTGCGCTCCAGGTGCGGGACGAGGAAGTTGGAGACGCCGATGCTGCGCGTCAGCCCGGCCTCGCGCAGCTCGACCAGCTTCGCGAATGCGTGCACGTAGTCGTCCTTGGCCGGGGTGGGCCAGTGCACGAGGTACAGGTCGACGTGCTCGAGGCCGAGCTTGTCGAGGCTCTCGCCGATCGCGGCGCGCGGCTCCTCGCCGTGGTGGCGGTCGTTCCAGAGCTTCGTCGTGATGAACAGCTCGTCCCGCGGGATGCCCGAGGATGCGATGGCCGCGCCCACGCCCTCCTCGTTGCCGTAGATCGCAGCGGTGTCGATGTGGCGGTAGCCGATCTCGAGGGCCTCGCTCACGGCGCGCTCGGTCTCTGCCGGCGGCACCTTGAAGACGCCGTAGCCGAGCTGGGGGATGGAGTGGCCGTCGTTCAATTCGAGTGCAGGAATGGTCATGGCCCCAGCCTATGACCTGTGATGACAGGTCAGCCAAGCCCCTTGACGAAAGACGTCAATCGAGACCGTCGAGTCCCCGCGACATCGCCTGGAAGGCATCGACCGCCCGCTCGGCCGGGCGAGGTCCTGCCGCGTCGGCCGCCCACTGCTCGAAGCCGACGCGGATGGCGTCCGTCGCGACGGCGGCGAGGAGGCGTGCGTGCCACGCGCCGAGCCCCCGCTGCTGGAGGATCTCCCGGAGCTGGCGTTCGGAGTCGTCGTTGACGCGGAGCCAGACGTCGCGCATGGCCGTGTCGTCGTCGAGTCCGCGGAGCACTCCGCGCATCGTCTCCAGCTCCTGTCCCTCGCCTCCCGAGAGCTGCGACCGGATCACCGCGGGGATCTGCGCGCGCAGCGACTGCTCGCCGACCTCCGCGAACGCCTCCTGCCATCTCCGGGCTCCGACGCGGAGGATCGGGGCGATCGCATCCTCCTTGCGTGCGAAGTAGCGATAGAACGTGCGCACCGAGACTCCTGCGCGCGCGGCGATCTGCTCTGCGGTGACACCGGCGACACCCACCTCGGCGAACAGTCCCGCAGCCGCGGCGGCGATCTCGCGCTCGGTCACCGCCTTCCGGCGCTCGGTCAGATTCGAGGTCTCCACGGACTCAGCGTAAGGGAATACCCGACGTTGATGACAGGTTGAGCCCAGGTGGCACGATCTGCCATAGAGGCATAGTCTGCCCATCAGGGTCGCCGATATCGCGACATCACCAGAGAAAGGGAAGTCCATGAACCGCTACGAAGGACGCAGGGCGCTCGTGACCGGAGGAGGATCGGGCATCGGCCAGGCCACGGTGCTGCGGATGCTGCGCGAGGGCGGCACCGTCGTCGCCGCCGATGTCAGCACCACAGGCCTCGAGGACACGGTCGCCAAGGCGGGGCCGCTGGCCGAGCGCCTCACGACCGTCACGATGAACATCGCGGACGAGGCCTCCGTCACCGCGTGCGTCGCCGAAGCCGTCGCGATCCTCGGCGGGCTGGACGTGCTGGTGAACGCCGCAGGGATCCTGCGCTCTTCGCACACCCGGGAGACGACTCTCGAGCAGTTCGAGCAGGTCATCCGGATCAACCTGATCGGCACGTTCCTCGTGATCCGCGAGGCGATCCCCGCCCTGCTCGAGGGCACGTCCTCCGCCGTGGTCAACTTCAGCTCGACCTCCGCCGGATTCGCCCATCCCTACATGGCGGCCTACGCGGCCAGCAAGGGCGGCGTGCAGTCGATGACCCATACCCTCGCCGCCGAGTACGCCAAGAGCGGGATCCGCTTCACCGCGGTGCAGCCCGGTTCGATCTCCTCCGGGATGACCGACGGCACGGGCCGGAGCGGTCAGAGCAACGGTCCCGGCCTGCCGTCCGATGCCGACATGAGCCTGTTCATGAAGCTCTCCCCCGCCATCGGCCAGGGCTTCGCCGGACCGGAATCGGTCGCCGGCGTGGTGGCGATGCTCGCGAGCGAAGACGGCGCCTTCATCACCGGCACCGAGGTGCGCATCGACGGCGGCACCCACTTCTGAAAGGGCCGGGGAGGGGCGGTCAGCGTCGCGGCACCGCCGCCATCGCCGCCGCTCCCCGACCGACCAGGCGCTCCAGCGGTCCGCGGCCGAAGAACATCGACCACAGCGTCGTCGCGATCAGCAGCCCCACCGCGGTCGCCGCCCAGAAGCCGTTGTTCGAGAAGAAGCCGCCCGGACCGCCCACCAGCGCCACCGAGAGGACATGCGCGCTGTATGCCGTGAGCGGCATGGACCCGAGGGCGCCGAGCGGCAGCAGCGGCCACCGCAGCGGCCTGCTCAGCAGGAGACACAGCGCGACCACGGCCAGCGCGAAACCTCCCGAGCCCAAGATCTCGGCCGTGCCCCCGCTGTGCGGCTCCACCGCGAACACGGCGCGCAGCACCGCGCCGAGGGGATCGACGGCGGCGAGCGCCTGCGGGTAGTCCTCCCAGCCCGAGGGCGAGATCAGGTCGCCCTCGATGTCGCCGTCGACGATCGAGCTGCTCCCGCTCCCTCCGCCGACCCCGGCCGCCTGTCCGATGCCGCCCAGACCGTACCCGACGACGGCGAGCACGACGCCCACGGCGAGCGCGACGACCGCCGTCCGCACCTGATCGACCCGGAGTCGACCGAGCGCCATGCCGCCCAGCACGAACGCCATCCACACGGTCAGCGGATAGGAGCCGTACAGGACGAATCCGATCCCCGAACCGTAGGGGTTCAGCGCGACGGCGCTCAGGAGGGCGAGCAGGGCGGGACCGACCACCGCGAGCACGGCGGCGCCGGTCAGCAGCTGCCACGGTCGCCAGCGCAGCACCGGGATCACCGCCACGTACAGCAGCCCGTACAGCGTGAGGATCACGGCGATCGGGGTGTTCAGCATCTCCAGCCCCAGACCGATCACGAAGATCACGGCTCCGCGGCCGATCAGGTTCAGCCGGATCCCGGGGATGCGTTCCCGCTCCGGGAGCGCACTGCGACCGGTCATGAGCGCGATCGAGACCCCGGCGAGCACCGCGAACAGGATCGAGGAGCGCCCATGCACCAGATCCGTCCACGTCGACGGGTCGAGCCACTCGAACGGCTCGGTCTCGCCGATGTGCGCCCCCGCCATGCCCAGGATCGCGAGCCCTCTGGCGACGTCGAGGCCGAGGATGCGCGGCGGCCGCCCGAACTCGTGGAACCAGCGCAGCGCTCTCGTCATCCGACGATCGTATGTGCTCGATCCCGGCATACGATGGAGGGCTATGTCTTCCCCCGTGATCTCCTATCCCCCGGAGCTGCCGGTCAGTGCCGCCAGGGCCGAGATCGCCGACGCCATCCGCGACCACCAGGTCGTGATCGTCGCCGGCGCCACCGGATCGGGCAAGACCACGCAGCTGCCCAAGATCGCGCTCGAACTCGGACGCGAGCGCATCGCGCACACCCAGCCCCGACGTCTCGCCGCCCGCACGATCGCGGAGCGCGTCGCCGAGGAGCTCCAGGTCGAGCTCGGCACGCTCGTCGGCTACAAGGTGCGCTTCACCGACAAGGTGTCAGACGCCACCCGCATCGCCCTGATGACCGACGGCATCCTCCTCAACGAGATCCACCGCGACCGGCTGCTCACCCGCTACGACACGATCATCATCGACGAGGCGCACGAGCGCTCCCTCAACGTCGACTTCCTGCTCGGCTATCTGGCCCGCATCCTCCCGGAGCGTCCGGATCTGAAGGTGATCATCACCTCGGCGACGATCGACCCGGAGAGCTTCGCGAAGCACTTCGCCGCGCCGGACGGCACCCCGGCGCCGATCATCGAGGTCTCCGGGCGCACCTATCCGGTGGAGATCCGCTACCGCGGGCCGGTCGACGACGCCGACGACGACGCGGCGTCCGGCGGCGAGCCGGAGGACGAGGTCTCCGCCATCGTCTCCGCCCTGCGCGAGCTCGACCGCGAGCCGCCCGGCGACGTGCTCGTCTTCCTGCCCGGCGAGGCCGAGATCCGGGATGCGGCCGATGCCGTGCGCGGCGCCTATGCGAAGGACCGCTCCCCCACGGAGGTGCTGCCGCTGTTCGGCCGCCTCTCCGCCGCGGACCAGCACCGCGTGTTCGAACGTAGCCGAGTCGCCGGCGTGCGCCGTCGGGTGATCCTCGCCACCAACGTCGCCGAGACGAGCCTCACGGTCCCCGGCATCAAGTACGTGATCGACACCGGCACCGCCCGCATCTCGCGGTACAGCAACCGCTCCAAGGTGCAGCGGCTCCCCATCGAGCCGATCTCGCAGGCGTCCGCGAACCAGCGTTCCGGTCGCGCGGGCCGCACGAGCGACGGCATCGCGATCCGCCTCTACTCGGAGGAGGACTACGCGGCGCGGCCCGAGTTCACCGAGCCGGAGATCCTGCGCACGTCGCTGGCCTCGGTCATCCTGCAGATGCTGTCGCTCGGCTTCGGCGACATCACCGCGTTCCCGTTCCTCACCCCGCCCGACTCCCGGGGAGTGAAGGCCGCGTTCGATCTGCTCACCGAGCTGGGTGCCGTCACCCTTCGGCCGGCTCAGGGACCAGGTCAGAGTTCCCCACACCTGACCCGCATCGGCCGCGAGATCTCGCGCATGCCGATCGATCCGCGGTTCGCGCGCATGCTGATCGAGGCGGGACGCCCTTCGACAGGCTCAGGGCCCCACTCGTCGGTGACACGCGACGTGCTCGCGATCGTGTCGGGGATGACCATCCAGGATGTGCGGGAGCGACCGGAGGAGCGCCGGGAGGAGGCGGATCGCCTGCACGCGCGGTTCGTCGACCCGACCAGCGACTTCCTCACCCTGCTGAACCTGTGGAACCACCTGCGTGAGCAGCAGCGCGAGCTCGGCTCGAGCGCGTTCCGTCGACTGTGCCGCTCCGAGCATCTGAACTACGTGCGGGTGCGCGAGTGGTTCGACGTGCACCGTCAGCTGCGCACGCTCGTGAAGACGAGCGACCGCGGTGGTGACGGCGGTGGTGCCAGCGACCCCGATGCGATCCACCGCGCGCTGCTCTCCGGCCTGCTCTCGCAGATCGGCCTCCTCGACGAGCGCACCGCCCCCGCCGGCAAGACGCGGCACATCGCCGAGTACCGCGGAGCGCGCGGCATCCGCTTCTCGATCTTCCCCGGCTCCGGGCTGCGCAAGAAGAGCCCCCGTGCGGTGATCGCCGCCGAGATCGTCGAGACCTCCCGCACGTTCGCCCGCACGGTGGCTGCGATCGATCCGGCCTGGGCCGAACCCCTCGCCGGAGACCTGGCCAAGCGCCAGGTGACCGAGCCGCACTGGTCGAAGGACGCCGGGGCCGCTGTCGCGTTCGAGAAGGTGACGCTGTTCGGTCTGGAGATCATCCCGCGTCGGCGCGTGCAGTTCGCCCGCATCGACAGGGCGGCCTCGCGTGAGCTCTTCGTGCGGCACGCGCTCGTCGAGGGCGAGTGGGATCCGACGCGGATCGACAAGCGGGTGAGCGCGTTCTGGCGCAGCAACGCCGAGCTGCGCAGACGCCTGGAGAAGCTGGAGGAGCGCGAACGCCGTCGCGACATCCTCGCGGGCGACGAAGCCGTGTTCCGCTTCTACGACGAGCGCATCCCCGCCGAGGTCTTCGACGTGCGCTCGTTCGAGGCCTGGTGGCGCGAGGCCATGGCCGCGACGCCGAAGCTGCTCGTGATGCGCGAGAGCGACCTGATCGACGACGAGGAGCGCGCGGATCAGCGCGAGTTCCCGACACGGTGGACGCAGGGCGACCAGGTGCTCGGCCTCGCCTACCGGTTCGAGCCCGGCGCCGCGGACGACGGCGTCAGCGTGGTCGTGCCGCTGCCGCTGCTCGCCCAGCTCGAGGACCGCGGCTTCGACTGGCAGGTTCCCGGTCTCCGCGCCGAGCTGGTCACCGGACTGCTGCGTGCGCTCCCCAAGGCGATCCGTCGTCATGTGGTGCCCGCCGCCGACTGGGCCGAGAAGTTCGGGGCCGAGCTCGCCGAGGAGGGACCGGAATCGCACGGTGGGCTGCCGTCGCGCACGCTCAAGGAAGCCCTCGCCCGTCGTATCCAGCCGCTCGCCAACCAGCTGGTCTCGGCCGCCGACTTCGACGACGAGCGGGTGCCGGCGCACCTGCGCATGAACTTCCGTGCCGTGGACGAGCGCGGCAGGATCGTCGGCTCCGGACGCGACCTGCGCGCGCTCCAGACGCAGCTCTCCGACCGCGCCCGCAGCAGTGTCGCCCGCTCGATCGCCGCCCCTCCGCGCGCCGCCACCCCGGGGACGAAGCAGGGCGCGGAACGTGTCGCCGCCGCGCCGGTCGAGCAGACCGGTCTGACGAGCTGGACGTTCGGGGAGTTGCCCGAGGTCCTCGACACCCGCGTCGCCGGGGGCGTCGTGCGCGGCTATCCGGCCATCGTCGACCAGGGCAAGAGCGTCTCGGTACGGGTCGAATCCACCCCCGACGCCGCCGCAGCCGCCACCCGCGACGGCGTGCTGCGGCTCGTGCTGCTGGGCGTGCCCTCGCCCTCGTCGTACGTGCAGGAGCATCTCACGAGCCAGGAGAAGCTCGCCCTCGCGGCCTCCCCCTACGCGTCCGCCGCCGCGCTGATCGAGGACTGTCGCAGGGCCGTCGCGCGCGCCGTGATCGAGGACATAGCGCCGACCGGGATCGTCCGCAGCGAGGCGGAGTTCACGCGTGTGCGCGACGCGGTGTCGACCGTGCTCGTCGACCGGCTCTTCGCCTGCGTCTCGCTGGTCGCCCGCGTCCTGACGAAGTCCCGCGACGTGGAACGCGGCATCAAATCGCAGAACTCGCTCGCCCTGCTCGGCCCGCTCAACGACATCCGCACCCAGCTGAGCGGTCTGCTGCATCCGGGCTTCGTCTCCGCGGCCGGCGTGGATCGACTCACGCATTTCCCCCGCTATCTCGAGGGAATGCTGGACCGGCTGAAGACGCTCGCCAGCGAGCCGGGCAAGGACCGCGCCCGCATGACGGAGTACGAGCGGATGGCGAAGGCGTTCGAGGATGCCGGGGGAACCATCCCCCTCGCACCCGACGCGCCGCGCACCCTCGTCGAGGTGCGCTGGCTGCTGGAGGAGTACCGCGTCAGCGTGTTCGCCCAACGGCTCGGCACGGCGCAGCCGGTGTCGCCGCAGCGGATCATGAAGGCGCTCACCGGGCGCTGAGCCGTCGCGTCCGCCCTCGGCACGGGTAGCCTGAACGCATGGCTCGTGCGATCGTCTACACCGAAATCGGCTCCCCCGCTGTGCTGCACCTGATGGAGATCCCCGACCCCGTCGCAGCACGCGGTGAGGTCGTCGTGCGCATCGAGGCGGCAGGCGCCAACCCGATCGATGCGAAGCTGCGCAGCGGCAAGCGCCCCTCTCCGCCCATCACCGAGCCGCGTCCTGTCGGGTTCGACGGCGCCGGTGTCGTGGAGCTGCTCGGCGAAGGGGTCGACGACCTCGCCGTCGGCGACCGGGTGGCCATCCGCGACGGAGTCGGAACCTACGCGTCCGCCATCGCGATCGCGGCCGAGAAGCTCGCCAAGCTCCCCGATTCCGTCACGATGGCCGAGGGAGCCGCGATCGGCATCCCCGCCGGCACCGCGTACCAGGCGCTGCGCTCGCTGGGCGTGACCGCCGGCGACGTGCTGCTGGTGCACGCCGGATCCGGATCCGTCGGCCAGGCGGCGGTGCAGTTCGCCGTCGCGTGGGGGGCGACCGTCATCGCCACCGCGAGCCCCGCCCGCCACGATCAGCTCCGCGAACTCGGCGCGATCCCCGTGGCCTACGGCGACGGCCTGCTCGACCGGGTCCGCGCGGCCGCTCCCTCCCCCGTCACCGTGGTACTCGACGGCGCCGGCACGGACGAGGCCATCGAGACCTCCCTCGCGCTCGTCGCCGACCGGGACCGGATCGCGACGATCGTGCGCGGGCCGGACGCCGCGTCCTTCGGGATCCGCGCCTTCTCCGGCGGCTCCCCCGTCCCGCTGACGGAGCAGGAGCTCGCGTGGCGTGCCGAGGCGCTGCCGAAGACGATCGAGCTCCTCGACACGGGCGACTTCACGATCGAGCTCGGACCGCAGCTGCCGCTCGCCGAAGCGGCGCAGGCCCATGAGCTCATGGAATCCGGCGCCGCTTCGGGCAAGATCATCCTGGTGCCGTAGCACCGGGCAGTGCGGCTCAGGCCGGGGCGACCGGCCGACCGATCGACAGCATCAGTCTGTTCGCCCAGTTGAAGAACGCGGCGCCGTGGATGACGTCCGCGATCTCCAGGTCGTCGAGCCCCGCCGCGCGCAGTCCTACGATCTCGCGCTCGCCGAACGCGTTCGGAGTGTCGGTGAGGGCGACCGATGCGGCCACGATCGCGTTCCAGCGCTCGCCGAGATCGGCGTCGACCCCCTCATCGAGCAGCAGGTCGACATCCTCGACCCGCTTGCTGTGGTGCGCGGCGAAGCGGGAGTGCACCGACGCGCAGAACACGCAGCCGTTGCGCCGCGACGCCGCGGTCGCCGCCAGCTCCCGGTCCGCGCGCGGCAGCCCCTCCGCGACGTTGTAGAAGATGTCCTTGTCCACGAGCGTCCGCGCCTTGAGCACTTCGGGGTCACGGGCCAGCAGCCGGAAGTAGTCGTTCTTCGCGCGCGCGGCGTCGACGAGTCCGTCGTAGTGGCGCTCGGTCAGCTCGTCCTCCGCGAGGGGCTCCAGATGCGGCACCCAGCCCACCTCCCCACGGGTGAAGGAGTGCGGGTGCGGGGCGTCGTCGTGGCGGAGCACGGTCTGCACGGCGGTCATGCCGCGAGCACCCGGAGTCCGGTGACGACCCGCTGCTGGAAGGCGAGGAACGACACCAGCTGCGACAGCGTCACGATCCCATCCGTCGACCACCCGGCATCGAGCAGGCGTCCGAGGTCGTCGCCCGAGGCTTCGCGAGGACGGAACACCAGCAGGTGCGTGTGCGCGAGGGCTGCGGCGAGACGATCGCCGAGGACGGCGGTGACGGCATCCGCCGGCACGTACCGCTCGCCGTCCGTGTTCTCGGGCTGCAGGCCGAGCTCGGTGTAGGCGCCGAACGGACCGCTGGTCGATGCCGTCTCCGCCTCGGCGAGCACCACGCCCGCCCGCTCCGGATCGGCCTCGCGGGCGCGGGCGGCGTAGAAGACCGCTGTCGGGTCGTCCGCACCCGCCAGTCCGGTCGCGAAGGCTGCGACGAGCTCGCGCTCCGCCTGGGAGACGTGCTCCGGGCTCACCGGCTGAAAGAGGGCGTCGAAGCTCGCCTGCAGCTGATCCCTGGTGACCGGACGGCGACGACGAAGCGCATCCAGCGTCGGCGTCACCTCCGCGATACGGTCCACGATGTCGTCGGTCATGCGTTCTCCTTGAGGGTGGGGTTCCGGTCGGGGGTCTGGGTGAGGGCGTACCCGAGAGCGGGCGCGACCTCGTCGGCGAAGAGGGCGATCGAGCGCAGCACGTGCTCGTGCGGGGCGTCGACCGAGTGCACCTGGAAGGCCACCTCGGTCGCGCGGGCGAGGGTGGTGTCGGCCGCGAGTGACTCCGCCACCTCCTCCGGTGTGCCCAGATGGGTGTCGAGAGCGGCGATCAGCTCCTCGATGCTGTCTCCAGGGATGGTCTGGCCCTGCCGACGGAAGCCCTCGGCCGCCCGCCGCAGCCCGACCTCGGCGAACCGCAGGGCGTCGGCGCGGTCATCCGCGACGAACACGGTGCGCGAGGCGGTGATCCGCGGAGCCGCCCCGGCCGGCAGCGCCTCGAGGTACGCGTCGATGATCGGATCCTGCAGCTCGGACAAAGGGGCGTACAGGCGATCGGTCCTGCGCGGCTGAGTGCGAGAGAGCAGCAGCCCGTGCCCGTGGATGCCGGCGCGGTGACCGCCGGGAGCGGAGAAGGTGGCCTGCCACACACGGTCGGCGAGGTCTCCGGCGTCCGGGTAGAGCGTGTTGCCCGCACCGACGTCGCGCCCGGCGAGGCCGTCCAGGAGCGTACGCAGCTTGCGGTCGTAGGTCGCCGCCTTGTCGCGCACATCCTCCCCGAACGGCTCGAACGACGACGGAGTGCCGCCGCTGCCGAGGCCCAGATCCACTCGCCCCCCGGAGAGCAGATCGGCGACCACGGCATCCTCGGCCACCCGGACCGGGTCTTCCAGCGGCAGGGTGATCACGCCGGTCCCCAGTCGGATGTCCCGCGTCACGGCCGCCGCGTGCGCGAGGAACACCAGCGGAGACGGCAGCCCGCCCTCGGCCGCGTGGAAGTGATGCTGTGCGACCCAGGTCCTCCCGATCCCGTGGCGCTCCGCCTGCTGGATCTGCGCCGTGGCGAGCGCATACCTCTCGGCGGGCGAGGCGTCGTCGAGCAGACGTGTGAAGAAGGCGACGGTGGGCCCGGTCGAGGTAGCGGGTGCGGTGGTCATACGACGATCTCCGTTCGTCCGGGGACCGCGGCGAGCAGCTCCCCGGTGTACTCGTGCTGCGGGTCGCGGAACAGGTCTTCCGTCTGCCCCTCCTCCACGATCCGGCCGCGGCGCATCACCGAGACCGTGTGGCTGATCCTGCGCACGACGGCGAGGTCGTGCGAGATGAACAGGTACGTGAGTCCGAGCTCGGCCTGCAGCGAGGTGAGCAGTTCGAGGATGCGCGCCTGCACGGTCACGTCCAGCGCCGACACCGCCTCGTCGAGCACCACCACCTCGGGGTCGATCGCGAGAGCTCTGGCGATCGCGACGCGCTGCCGCTGTCCGCCCGAGAGCTCGCGCGGGGTGCGCCGCGCGACGTCGGCGGGGAGCGAGACCCGGTCGAGGAGAGCGATCGCGCGCTCCCGGCGCTCGGCACGCGAGCCGACGCGGAAGTTCTGCAGCGGTTCCGCCACGATGTCTGCGATCTGCTGGCGGGGATCCAGCGAGGCGAACGGGTTCTGGTAGACGAGCTGCACCCGGCGACGCAGTTCCCGCAACTGCTCGCGCTTCGCGTGGGTCACATCCTCTCCGGCGACTTCGATGGTCCCGGCGTCGGGCTGGTGGAAGCGGGTGACGAGCCGTGCCGTGGTCGTCTTGCCGGACCCCGACTCCCCCACGAGCGCATGGGTGGTGCCGCGACGCACGCGGAACGAGACATCGTCGACCGCGCGGAAGCGCTCGCGCCCGGCGACCCGGAACTCCTTCACGAGCCCGTCGGCGACGATCGCGTACGGATTCTCCGCCGCGACGGCTGCGGCATCCCGCAGGAACGGCGGGGCATCCGGGCGCCGGAAGCCGGTCGTGAACGCGGGAGCATCGGCGAGCAGCTGCCGCGTGTACGGGTCCGTCGGCGCGGCGAGCACCTCCTCGCTCCGCCCCTGCTCCACGATCCGGCCGTCCTTGAGCACGACGAGACGTGCGGCGCGATCGGCGGCCACACCGAGGTCGTGGGTCACGAGCAGGATGCTGGTGCCCTCCTCGCGCTGCAGCTCGTCGAGCAGATCGAGCACCTTGCGCTGCACCGTGGCGTCGAGGGCACTGGTCGGCTCGTCGGCGATCAGCAGGCGCGGTCGCAGGGCGATCGCGGTGGCGATCAGCACGCGCTGCCGCATGCCGCCGGAGAGCTCGTGCGGATACTGGCCCACCCGCAGGTCGGGGTCGTCGATGCCGACGCGATCGAGCAGCTCGATGGCCCGTGCACGACGGGAGCGCCGATCCCGATGACCGTGCAGGCGCAGGATCTCCTCGACCTGCGCGCCGACCGGACGCACCGGGTCGAGCGAGGTCGTGGGGTCCTGCGGCACGAGGCCGATCTCCGCACCGCGGATGCCGCGCAGCGCGCGATCGGACCACCCGGAGATGTCGAGGTCGCCCAGGACGACCGTCCCGCCGTCGACCCTGCCCCCAGCGGGGAGCAGACCCAGGAGCGCGTGCGCGGTGGTCGACTTGCCCGAGCCCGATTCGCCGACGAGCGCGAGGGTCTCCCCCTCGTCGATCTCGAACGAGACCCCGTGCACGACCTCCCGGTCGCCATAGGAGATGCGCAGACCGGTCGCTGCCAGAACGCTCATCGCGTCCCCCTTCCGATGCGGTGGCTGATGCGGTTGGCGCTGAGCACGACCGCGACGACGATGAGACCCGGCAGTGCCGTGAGCCACCAGGCGGTGCCGACGTAATTGCGGCCCTCGGCGATCAGCAGTCCCCATTCCGGAGTGGGCGGCGGAGCGCCGTAGCCGAGGAACCCGAGCGTCGAGATCGCGAGGATCGCCGTGCCGAACTGCAGGGCGGCGAGCGCGACGATCGGGGTGAGCGAGTTGGGCAGCACATGCCGACGGAGCACCGCGAAGAACGTGGCACCGCTGCCGAAAGCGGCCTCGACATACTCGGTGCGGCGCACGCGGGCCACCTCGGCGCGCATGAGACGCGCGAAGGCGGCGACGCTGCCGAGGCCCACCGCTATGGCGGCATTGACCGTGCCGAAGCCGAGCAGGATGATCACCGACAGCGACAGCAGCAACCCGGGGATCGCGAGCAGCACGTCGACGATGCGCATCAGCACGTCGTCCACCACCCCGCCCACGGCTCCGGCGATCGCGCCGAGCACCGTGCCAAGGGCGAGTCCCACCGTGACGGCGATCAGCGCGCCCGAGAGCGAGTGCACGGCTCCATGGACGACACGGCCGAACAGATCACGGCCGAGGGTGTCGGTGCCGAACCAATTCGCAGCACTCGGCGGCAGCAGCTTGTCGGCAGGCACGCCGGTGAGCGGGTCGCCGGGCGCGAACACGCCGGGGATCACGGCCCACAGCACGGCGACGGCGACCACGGCGAACGCGAGGTACAGCCCCCAGGCACGGCCGCGAAGACGGCCAGGACGGCGAGGGCCCCGCGGAGGCGCGGGGACGGTCGGGGTCGGCTCGGAGTCCGGTTCGACACTCGTCGCGGCGATCACGGGAGCGGTCATGCGGGCACCTCCTGGGGTGCGGGGCGGGCGGCGACGGACGCGGTGGAGCGTGCGACCGCGCGCTGACGAGGGTCGATGAGCGGTGTGACGAGGTCGACGGCGAAGCTGATGACGACGAAGCCGAGCGCCGACAGCAGCACGACACCCTGCAGCACCGGGATGTCCTGGTTCGCGACGGCCTGCTCGGTGAGGCGGCCGATGCCGGTGCGGCCGAACACCGTCTCGGTGACGACTGCTCCCCCGACGAGTTCCCCGAACAGCACGCCGGCGATCGTCAGGGTCGGCACGGCGGCGTTGCGGGCGACGGAGCGCGTGAGCACCCACAGCGGCGGGGCACCTTTCGCCCGGACCACCGTGACGAACGGCTGCGCCTGCACCTGATCGATCGCGCGGACCAGCACCTGCGCCAGCGGCGCCGAGATCGGCACGGCGAGCGTCAGCACGGGCAGGATGAGTCCGCTGACGGGGTCGGCCCCGACGATCGGCACCCAGCCGAGCCCGAACGAGAACACCTGGATGAGCAGGATGCCCAGCCAGAAGACCGGCACCGCCACGAAGAGGCCGGGCACCTGGCGAAGTCCGTCGCGCAGCCAGGCGAACGGGGCGAGCGAGGAGAGTCCGGCGATGAGCACGGCCAGGACCAGAGCGACGACCAGCCCGAGGGATGCGAGCAGCAGCGTCGCGGGGAGCGCCTCGGCGAGCATCGTCAGCACGGGTGTGCCGAACTGCGTGGAGTAGCCGAAGTCCCCGGCGAGGAAGCCGAGCCCCGCGTGCACGTACTGCTCCCACCAGGGCAGGTCCGTGCCGTAGGTGGCGCGGATGCTGTCGAGCTGATCCGGCGACAGCCCGAGGCTGGGGTCGGAGAACTTGATCAGGATCGCGTCGCCCGGCAGCAGCTGCAGCAGGAAGAAGGTCGCCGTGAAGGCCGCGACCAGAACGATCGCGGCCTGCCCGGCTCGTCGGAGGACGAAACTCATCGGAGGACCATCCCGATCAGTGCTCGGCCAGCCAGACGCCGGAGAACGTCGGACGCCCCACCGACTCGAACGCGACGCCGTGCACGTAGGTGGCGGTGCCGTACACCTGCGGCTCCTCGAACAGCGGGATCACGTAGGCCTGTTCGGCGATGTAGTCCTGCACGGCCTGCGATGCCGCGACACGCTTGTCGGCGTCCGGCTCGGACGCCACGGCGAGCAGCAGCTCGTCGAGCTTCGCGTCCTTCGAGATCAGCACGTCGCGGTTCTTCGTGAAGTACTGGCTCTTGATGACGTCAAGGTCCGCGCGTCCGACCATCGAGTGGTAGAAGCCGGTCTTGAGCGGGTCGCGCGTGTCCTCGGCGTAGCTGCCGGCGTCGCCGGGCTTGACCGAGAGCTCGACCCCGACCTTCGCCAGCTGCTGCGCCACGAGCTCGAGGGTCTGCTTCGACAGCGGCTGCGGCTTCGCCTCGTACACCGTGATCGAGAGGCGCTCCCCGTCCTTCTCGCGGATGCCGTCGGCACCGGGCTCCCATCCTGCCTCGTCGAGCAGCTTCTCGGCCTTCTTCGGGTCGTAGGCGTAGTGCTCCGACTCGTCCTTGTAGCCGAGGGCCTGGGAGGAGAGCACCGAGGTCGCCACCGGGTAGTTCTCGGTGAAGAGGGTGTCCACGACCTCCTGCGCGTTCACCGCGGCGATGAGTGCCTGGCGTACGCGGATGTCGGCGAGCAGCGGGTTCTCGGGTCGCAGGGCGATCGAGTTGTTCACGCCGCGGGTCTGCGGGGCATAGAGCGTGAAGCCGGCGCCCTCCACGCGGTCCTCGTCGAACGCCTGCACATAGCGGACGTAGTCGGCCTGTCCCGCGAGCAGCGAGCCGATGCGCACCGAGTCCTCGGGCGTGATCAGCACGTGCACCGCGTCGAGGTACGGGCGGCCGTCGTTGTCGACGCTGTCGGGTCCCCAGGCGTAGTCGTCGCGGGCGGTGAGCGTGTACTCCGTGCCGAGCTTCTCGCCCGTGACCGTGAACGGACCGGAACCGATGATCTCCTCGGCGTTGCCTGCGCCGAAGTCCTCGATCGTGCCGTCGAGCGTCTCCGGCGACAGCAGTCCCGAGTTGATGGTCGACGTCGCCTGCAGGAACCCGGGAGACGGAGCCGAGAAGCGGAACGTCACCGTGTCCTCGTCGACCACCTCGCTGCTGGCGTAGTTGTTGATCGCCTCCGAGACCGTGAGGCCCCGCTCCGCGTCGCCCAGCCCGTAGGTGTCGAAGTTCTTCGCGACGGCGGCCGCATCCACCGGCGTGCCGTCCGAGAACGTGACATCGGGGTTCAGGTCGAACGTGTACTCGGTCGCGTCGTCGTTCACGGTCCAGTCGGAGGCGATCCACGGCTCGATCTCGAGCGTCTCCGGGTTCTGCCAGGTGAGCCGGGCGGCGATGTTGTTCACGATGCCGCCGTTGGGGTAGAAGCCGGCCTGCGGCGGGTACAGGTTCGTGTACGCCTGGTGCTCCAGGTACGTGAGCGTTCCTCCGGTGACGGGGTCGCCTCCGTCCGCGGGAGAGTTCGCCGGGGCGGGTGTGGACGCGCAGGCCGCGAGGCTCCCCGCGAGCACGAGCGGGAGCGCCACGGCGGCGGCGCGGATCAGACGACGGTTCATGCGGAGGTCTCCTGGCTTCGGGTGGGACGAGGTTTCTTCACGGTAGGAATCGGGGGTGCGACGGTGCGACTCGGTCGACACCACACGTCACGCGTCGACATACGAGGAAATGCGCAGACGGTCGCGCAGGGTCGACCCCTGGCTCTCCGCGACGCTCCGCAGCAGTCCGCGACGGCGCAGCTCCGGCGCCGCGATGCGTGTGAAAGCCTCGAACTGCGCGGGCTGGAAGGCCGACAGCACGTTGAATCCGTCGGCGGCCCCCTCGTCGCGCCAGAGTTCGAAGTGATCCGCGATCGTGCCGGCATCCCCCACGACGAAGGCGGCGGGGACGGCGTGCGCGGCGACCAGGTGCCGCCAGGTGAGCGGGTCGCCGGTGCGGACACCGAGACCGGCGATGCGGTCGAGCCGTTCGATCAGCGCCGCACCGCGCTCCCCCAGGCGCTCCGCTTCGGCCGTCGTGACGCGGGCGTCGAACGTCGCCTCCCGCAGCGGATCCTCCCGCGAGACGTCCAGGGCGTCCGCGAGCGCACCGATCGTGCGGTTCGGCGGGAAGGCGGGCCTGGCGGCCTGGTGCCCCTCGGCGAGCGGCACCAGAGCGAGGAGGGTCTGCACGATGCGCTTCGCGGCGGCGTCGGTGTCGCCGACCACGGGGAGCACGGGCGCGATGACGCGGAGCTCGTCCGGAGAGCGTCCGGCCTCCGCCGCGATGTCGCGCAGCAGCCGTCGGGTCGCGATCGCTTCGACCAGCGTCGGCGCGGCGATCAGCGCGAGGTCGGCCTCGGTGGCCGCGAGCGCCCGCGACCGCGGCGACGTGCCCGCGTGCACGATCGGGATCCGCCCCTGCGGTGGGCGGGCGACGTTCAGCGGTCCGGCCACCCGGAGGTGCGCGCCCTCGACGGCGGCCGGACGGAGCCCCTCCGGATCGATCAGCACGCCGCGCTCGGCATCCGCGATCCAGGCGTCCTCGCTCCACGAATCCCACAGCCGCCGCAGCGCCTCGACGAACTCCTCGGCCCGGTCGTAGCGCGACTCGTTGTCGGCGTGCGCGTCCCGCCCGTGATTGCCCGCGGCGCGCGGTTCGGCCCCGGTGACGAGATTGACCCCGGCCCGACCTCCCGTCAGCACGTCGAGCGAGGCCAGTGAACGTGCCGCCGCATAGGGGTCGGCGTAGGTCGTGTTGACCGTCGCGATCAGACCGATCCGCGAGGTGACTCCGGCGAGGAACAGCACGGCGCTCACGGGGTCGATGCGCGCCAGCAGATACGGGTCGCGGAACTCCAGATCGGGCCCCGTAGCCAGCCAGTCGCCGAAGAACAGATAGTCCAGGCCGGCGTCCTCCCCCTCCCGCGCGATGCGCCGCAGGATCCCGGCATCCGTCGCGGGGTCGCGATGCGCACCGGGGTGCCGCCAGCCCGAGGGATACGCGCCCAGGGTGCGCACCATGGCGCCGATGATGAGGGGTTCGGTCATGCCGTCACGCTAGGAGCGCGTCCGGCGCGCTGCCACGGCGTCGATGCCGGGCGTCACGGGATGTAACAGTCGGTCACACCCGCCGCACCCCCTACGCTGAGACCATGACAGGTCTTCGTTGGGGAATCCTCGCGACCGGCGGCATCGCCGGCGCATTCGCGTCCGATCTGCGCACCGCAGGGCTCGATCTCGTCGCCGTCGGTTCGCGCTCGCAGGAGTCGGCCGATGCGTTCGCCGCCCGCTTCGACATCGGCAGAGCGCACCCGTCGTACGAGGCTCTGGTGTCCGACCCCGAGGTCGACATCATCTACGTGTCGACCCCGCACCCGATGCATCACGAGAACGCCCGGCTCGCCCTCGAACACGGCAAGCACGTGCTGGTCGAGAAGGCCTTCACCCTGAACCGCGCCGAGGCGGAGGACCTGCAGTCCCTCGCCGCCGAACGCGGGCTGCTGGTCATGGAGGCCATGTGGACGCGGTATCTGCCGCACATGGTCCGCATCCGCGAGCTCATCGCCGACGGCGCTCTCGGCGAGATCCGGGCCGTGAGCGCCGATCACACCCAGCTGCTGCCCTCCGACCCCGCCCATCGGCTGAACGCCCTCGAACTCGGCGGCGGCGCGCTGCTCGACCTGGGGATCTACCCGATCTCCTTCATCTGGGACATCCTCGGCGCCCCGACCAGCGTCCGCGCGGTCGGCCGGCTCATCGAGACGGGCGCCGACGCGGAGGTCGCCACCGTCATGACGCACGAGGGGGGCGCGGTCTCGACCAGCCTGTCTTCGTCCCGCGCGGCGGGCCCCAACGTCGCGAGCATCGTCGGCACCGCGGCGCACATCGACATCGACACCGTCTGGTACAGCCCGACCACGTTCCGCCTCGTCCTCCCGGACGGCACGGTGCAGGAGGAGTACGTCTCCGAGGTCGAGGGGCGCGGCATGCATTACCAGGCCCTGGCCGCCGAGCGCCTGGTGCGCGACGGCATCCTCGAGGGCGACATCCTCCCGATCGCCGAGAGCGTGGCGATCATGGGCACCCTCGACGAGATCAGGGCCCAGATCGGCGTCCGCTACCCGCGCGAGGAGGTCTGACCGTGGCCGAGACCCCCGACGCCCGCGTCGCCGTCTACCTGGACTTCGACAACATCGTCATCTCCTGGTACGACCGCGTCCATGGGCGCAACGCCTACGGCAAGGACCGGCAGCGCATCTCGGAGAACCCGAACGACCCGGAGGTCACCGATCGGCTGCGCGCCGCGATGATCGAGGTCGGCGCCATCATCGACTACGCCGCCTCCTTCGGCACGCTCGTGCTCACCAGGGCCTACGCCGACTGGTCCTCCCCCGTGAACGCCGAGTACCGCTCGCAGCTCGTCGCCCGCGCGGTCGACCTCGTGCAGCTGTTCCCCGCCGCCGCCTACGCGAAGAACGGCGCGGACATCCGGCTCGCCGTCGACGCCGTCGAGGACATGTTCCGCCTGCCCGACCTCACCCACGTCGTGATCGTCGCCGGCGACAGCGACTATGTGCCGCTGGCTCAGCGCTGCAAGCGTCTCGGCCGCTACGTGATCGGGGTCGGGGTGTCCGGCTCGACGGCCAAGTCGCTCGCCGCGGCGTGCGACGAGTTCGAGTCCTACGACTCGCTGCCCGGCGTGGTGCGCCCGGTGAAGACGGCACCCGCTGCCGTCGCCGCCCCGGCGGAAGCGCCGTCGGTCGAGCCGGCTGCCCCCGTCGCCGAGACCGCGACGAAGCCGAAGACCGCTCCCAAGCGCGCGAAGGCCAAGCCCGTCATCAAGGCCGAGGAGCCCAGGGTCGAGGACAAGGTCGACGACCAGGAGGTCGCGACGCAGCTGCTCGAGCGCGCCCTGCGCCTGGGCCACGACAAGGCCGACGCCGACGAGTGGCTGCACAGCTCCGCGGTGAAGACCCACATGCGCCGCATGGACCCGTCGTTCAGCGAGAAGGCGCTCGGGTACCGCTCGTTCTCCGACTTCCTGAAGTCCCGAGACGACATCGCCGAGCTCGAGGAGACCGGGCACGAGCGGCTGGTGCGCCTGCGCGAGCCCTGACCCGGCGCCTGCGCTGGTCTCCGGTGATCACTGGTTGCGGAACGCCGCGTCGAAGGAGGCCTCCGGCTTCGGCCACAGCAGCGAGCGCACGACGGTGAGCGCCTCGGGGGCTCCGTGCAGCCGATCCATCCCGGCGTCCTCCCACTCGATCGAGATCGGACCGTCGTAGCCGATGGCGTCCAGCGCGCGGAAGGCGTCCTCCCACGGCACGTCGCCGTGGCCGGTGGAGACGAAGTCCCAGCCGCGCCGAGGATCGCCCCACGGCAGGTGCGAACCGAGAACGCCGGCCCTTCCGTTGCGCGGCCGCATCCGGGTGTCCTTGCAGTCGACGTGATAGATCCGGTCCGCGAAGTCGACGATGAAGCCGACCGGATCGATGTGCTGCCACATCATGTGCGAGGGGTCCCAGTTGAAGCCGAACGCGTCCCGGTGGTCGATCGCGTCGAGGGCGCGCGCACTCGACCAGTAGTCGTAGGCGATCTCCCCCGGATGCACCTCGTGGGCGAACCGGACTCCCTCGGCGTCGAAGACGTCGAGGATCGGGTTCCAGCGGTCGGCGAAGTCCTGGAAGCCCTGCTCGATCACCGACTCCGGCACGGGTGGGAACATCGCCACGTACGGCCAGATGGACGAGCCGGTGAAGCCCACGACGGTGTCGACGCCGAGCTTCCCGGCCACGCGGGCGGCCCGCTTCATGTCCTCCGCCGCCCGCTGCCGCACGCCCTCGGCCTCGCCGTCGCCCCAGACGTACGGGCGCAGGATGCCCTGGTGCCGGAAGTCGATCGGGTCGTCGCACACCGCCTGACCGGCGAGGTGGTTGGAGATCGCGAACACCTGCAGGCCGTGCCGGTCGAGGATCTCGCGGCGGGAGGCGGCATACGCGTCATCCTCGTCCGCTCGGCGCAGGTCGAGGTGATCGCCGGACGCGGCGATCTCGAGTCCGTCGTACCCCCACTCCGCCGCGAGACGAGCCACCTCCTCGAACGGCAGATCGGCCCACTGGCCGGTGAACAGCGTGACCGGGTGACTGCTCATGGACACTCCTTCGTATCGCGGGAGGGGTCAGGCGCCGAGGGCGCGGAGGTGGGCGATGCTGCGGGCGGCGAGGTCGTCCTGGCTCGGAGCGAGCGGCCGCCAGACGGACGCCGCGACGGCGATCGTGGCGTTCTCCCCGGTGAAGCTCTCCAGCCCCAGCACTCCTCGGTAGCCGGCGTCGTCGAGAGCGCGGAGGATTCCCGGCCAGTCGGTGTGGTCGTCGCCCACCGCGCCGCGGTCGCTGCCGCACACCTGCACATGGGCGATCGCCGAGCCCGCCGCGCGGATCGCGTCATCGGGCCTCTTCTCCTCGATGTTGAGGTGATACGTGTCGAGGGCGAGCCCGACCCCGGCGCCCAGCAGCGGCTCCAGCGCGTCGAGGCTCTGCTCCACGGTGTTGAGCAGGCTCGTCTCGTAGCGGTTCAGGGGCTCGATCGCCAAGATCAGCCCCCGGTCGGCGGCCTCCCGCGCGAGCGGAGCGAGGTTCTCCCTGAGTTCGCCGATCGCGCCAGCCCGCTCCCCGTCGTCCATGCGCCAGGTGACCCCCGTCGGGGCGTAGAAAGGGCCGGCGACGACGGGCGAGCGCACGATCTCGGCGGCGTCGAGGCACGCGCGCAGGTAGTCCTGCGTGGCCGCGACGTCACCGGCGCGCGCCAGCAGCGAGCGGCCGGGACCCATCGCGCCGACCACGACCGCACCCAGACCGAGACCGTCCAGCACGGAACGCGTCCGGACCGGGTCCCAGTCGCCGATGCTCTCCAGGGGCAGCTCCAGGGCGTCGTAGCCGAGGCGGGCAGCCGTGCGGGCGAGCGGCTCGAGGGTCTCATCGGTGAGCGGAGACGTCCACACCCAGGTGTTGACGGCGATCGTGCGGGGCATCGTTGTCCTTGTGATCGTGACGGCGCTCCCACCCTCCCACTCCGCGGTGCGGAGCGGAAGGGCGGGAGCACGCATCGGTTACGGGATCTGCCGCTCCTGCCACACCGTCGGATAGCCGGGGAGGTTCTCCCCGCCGAACTTCGCGTAGTGGCCGTCGGGCATGCCCTCGTTGGCGGCGAGGTAGTCGTCGAGCTCCGCCTCGGTGATCGGCTTCTGCGGGAGCACCCACTCCTTCGGCACCTCCTCACCCGCGAAGATCATCTGCGCCGCGAGCAGCGGGGTCCGCCACTGGAAGTTGGAGTACACGGGAGCGAGACCCGTGAGGCCGGTGTCCTTCCACTTGCGGAGGAAGCTCATCTCGTCCTCCCCGGTCATGACGGGGTAGTCGACGCCGGCATCCTCGAACGCCTCGATCGCGGCGACGGCGCCGTCTCCGGCGTCCATCCAGATGCCGTCGACGTCGCCCTTGGCGAGCTCGTCGCTGATGATGCTCTTGATCTCCGTGGGATCGGCGCCGGTGAAGTGGTCCACCGCCTCGATCCCCGCCTCCTCGAACAGCTTCTCGGCACCGGCCCAGCGGTGCTCCAGCACGTCGACGCCGGGGAGGATGCGCAGCGCCACGACCTTGTCGCCCTCCTCGAGGTTGTCGATCAGGAACTCGGCCGTGTCGATGCCCCACGCGAAGCCGCCGATGGGGTGGATGAACGTGACAGGGCAGTCCGTGTTGACGCCGCGGTCGAACACGACGACCGGCTTGCCCGTCTCGCAGGCGCGTTCGACGGCCGGCGTCATCGCCGCGGTGCTGTTGGGCGAGATCAGGAAGACGTCGCACCCGCCCTCCGCGATGAAGTAGTCGATGTCGGCGATCTGCGTGTCGTCGGAGTCCTTCGCGTCACGGGTCTCCATCTCGCTGATCGCGCCGGCGTCCTGGAGCACCTTCAACTGCTCGTTCATCGTGATCCAGCCCGTCTGACGCCACGGGTTGGAGATCGAGGCGTTCGCGAAGCAGGCCTTCTTGGCGCCGTCGCTCGCGAACTCCGCCGTGTCGACCATCTCGGCGTTGATGTGCTGCAGATACGGCTCGTCCGCCGGTCCCTGCGGCTCCACGCCGCGCTCCTCGTCCTGCTTGTCGAACAGCTCCTGGTCGAACCACTCGGTCGTCTCCGCCGCCTCTTCGGGGTTCTCCGACTCCGCCGGCGCCACGGACGGGTCGGTGGTGCACCCGGCGAGCGCGATGAGGCCGAAGAGAGCCACCCCTGCGGTGGCGATCTTCATCGATCGTCGCATTGCTAATCTCCTCTGATTTCTGTGTGGATGGTGCGGGTCGGTGCGGGAGCGGTCACGGGTTCGTCCGTGACCGTCTCCGAGGACTGCGGGCCCCGTCGACGTCGGGCACGGAAGGCCACGGCGGAATAGGCGACGGCGGCGATGATGATGACGCCCTGGACGGCATCGCGCAGGGTCGACGGGACGCCCGCGATGTTCAGGAGCATGAACAGGGCCTCGAGGGCGAAGGCGCCGGCGACGGCGCCGACGATCCAGCCCCGGCCGCCGCCCAGCACGACGCCGCCCAGGACGACCGCGGTGATGGCGGTGAACTCGTAGCCGCGACCCACCGAGGGGTGCACGCCGGCGTAGCCGACCAGCAGGACGGCGGAGAGGGTCGCCGACAGGGCGGAGATGACGAACGCTCGGGTCGTGACCCACGCACGACGCGCCCCGGCGTAGTCCACGGCCCTGGGGTTGTCGCCGACCGCGATGAGCGTCTTGCCCAGGGGGCGCTTGGTGATCCAGATGCCGAGGGCGAGCCAGACGATCAGGAGCAGCACCGCCCACGGCAGGAAGTCGAGAAGGGGCACCTCGCGGATGCCGCCGCGGCCGATCTCCCGGAAGCTGTCCGCGGGGTTCCCGGTCGCCGCTCCCCCGGTCCACCACATCACCCCGCCGAGCAGAGCGAGCATCATCCCCAGCGTGACGATGAACGACGGCACCTTCAGCAGCGTGGTGAGCAGACCGTTGACCAGGCCGACCGCGACGGCGAACACGACCATGAGCAGCAGCACGGGGACCGTGCGTGCGTCGTCCTGCCCGACCAGGTTCCCGGCGATGATGACCTGTGCGGTGATGAGCGATCCCTGCGACAGATCGAACTCCCCGGCGATGATCACGAAGTACTGCCCGATCGCGACGATCGCGATGGGGGCCACGCGCTGGAGGAAGCGCATGAACTGCCCTGGTTCGGCGAAGCTCGGGTTGAGGACGGTCACGGCGACCAGCAGGAGCACGAGGAGCAGGAACACCGCTCCCCGCGGGCTCACGAGCGTGCGCAGCGCGTTCATGCGCGCCCTCCTTCCGCGGCGGGGGTGGTATCGGGCGTCGCGTCGGCCAGTTCGGCCGCGGCCGCCGCCATCTCCGGCTCGGCGGCCTTCGCCGCGTCGTCGCCACCGGTGCGCGTTCCCCCGGGGCCGAAGCGCGGCCGGCGGCGGACGATCGACCGGCGGCTGTACACGGCCACCGCGGCGACGATCACCACCCCGCGGACGACGTCCTTGAGGAAGGGGTTGATCTGCATGACGCTCATCACGTTGTCGACCACCGCGAGGATCGCGACACCGCCGATCGTGCCCCAGATCGATCCGCGGCCGCCCAGCAGCAGCGTCCCGCCCAGCACGACCGCCGCGATCGACAGCAGCGCGTATCCGCCCTGCTGCCCGACGGTCGGACTGCCGACGCCGAGACGGCTGGCGAGCAGCAGGCCCGCGAGCCCCGCGAACACCGAGCACAGCACGTGCGCCCAGATCAGCGGCATCCGGATGCGGACGCCGGACAGACGGGCGATCTCGGGGTCGCCTCCCACCGCGTACAGGTGAGCGCCCGTCCGGGTGCGGTTCAGCAGCAGCCAGACGACGACGGCGAGCACGATCATGATGAGCGTGGAGACCGGGATCGGCCCGACGCCGGTCGCACCGATGAGCTGGAACGCCCACGGCACGCTGCCCGCCGCGCCCTCGAAGTTCGTGTTGAGGATGCCCTGCAGGATGAGGCCGACGCCGAGCGTCGCGATGAAGCCGTTCACCTTGAGCACGGTCACGATGAGCCCGTTCAGCAGGCCGATCCCTGCGCACACCAGCAGCGTGACGACCACCGCGAGCGGGATGTTGCCGGCGTTGCCGTTCATGATCGTGGCGGCCAGCAGGCTCGAAAGGCTGATCACATAGGTGACGGAGAGGTCGAGCGAGGCTCCCAGCACCACGAGCGTCTGGCCGATCGCCACGAGGCCGAGCACGCTCATCCCGGTGAGGATGTCGCGGATGTTGCCCGCGCTCAGGAAGTTGCGTCCGACCGTGCCGACCAGGATCGCGCCGACCACGATCACGAGCAGGAGGATCGCGAGCACGATCAGGGTGGAATCGATCCGGAGGCGCTTCATCGCGCGCCCCCTTCCGCCGTGGTCCCCGGTGTGTGCGCGCCGGTCGCAGCTCCCAGGATCTCGTGCTCCGCCGAGCCGGCCGGGAGCTCGGCGACCAGCTCGCCGTCGTGCATCACGAGGATGCGATCGCTCATGCCGATCACCTCCGGCAGCTCGCTCGACACCATCAGCACGGCCTTCCCCTGCGCGGCGAGTTCGCGCATCAGCTGGTAGACCGCGTACTTGGCGCCGACGTCGATGCCGCGGGTGGGCTCGTCGAACAGCACGATCTGCGGCCGGGTGAGCAGCCACTTGGCGAGCACCACTTTCTGCTGGTTGCCGCCGGAGAGGAAGCGGACCTCCTGGTCGACGCCGCGCGAGCTGACCTCGAGAGAGGACAGGATGCCGGGGACCTCGCGCCGCGAGGCGGCGGTGCGACCGGCGAAGACGCCGCGCACCACGAGGAGTGCGTTGTCGAGGACCGACTGCCCGAGCGCGAGACCCTGCGCCTTGCGATCCTCGGAGACGAGAGCGAGGCCCGCGCGCACGGCGGCCCGTGCGCTCGTGATGCGCACCGGAGTCCCGTCGATGCGCATCGTTCCGCGGCTGAACGCCTGGATGCCGAACACCCCCTCCACGAGCTCTGTGCGTCCGGACCCCTGCAGCCCCGCGACGCCGACGATCTCCCCCGCACGCAGTGTCAGGGACACCCCGTCGACGTAGGCGTTGCCGCACCCGTCGAGCTCGAGTCGCGGTGCGCCGACCGTCGTCCCCGGGAGCGCGTCGGGGAAGTACGACTGGATGGAGCGGCCCACCATCCGCCGCACGAGCTCGTCGGTGGTGAGGGCGGTGGTGTCGTCGGTGGACACCAGCGCGCCGTCCTTCAGGATCGTGATGCGGTCGCACAGGTCGAAGATCTCCTTCAGCCGGTGCGAGACGTAGATGATGGCGACCCCGCGCGAGGTGAGACGCCGGACGATCGCGTACAGCAGCTCGACCTCGCGGTCGCTCAGCGCGGCCGTCGGCTCGTCCATCGAGATGACCTGCGCGTCGAACGAGAGGGCCTTGACGATCTCGACGATCTGCTGTTCGGCGACCGTGAGCGATCCGACACGCGCCTGAGGCTCGATGAACGACACCCCGAGGTCGGTGAGGAGCTCCGCCGTCCTGCTGTTCATCGCCCGCTGGTCGACGAACCCGCCCCGCCGGGGCTCGCGCCCGAGGTACACGTTCTGCGCGACCGTCCGCTCCGGCAGCAGGGTGAACTCCTGGAAGACCGTCACGATGCCGGCGTCCATCGCCTGTCTCGGCTGCGTGTGCCGCACCTCGTCGCCGCGATACGCGATCACGCCCTCGTCCGCGGGCTGCACACCCGCGATGATCTTCATGAGGGTCGACTTGCCCGCGCCGTTCTCGCCCACGAGACCGTGCACCTCGCCCGGCCGGACGTCGAAATCGATCCCCTTCAGCACCTCGACGCCGAAGAAGGACTTCCGGATGCCGGACACCTGCAGCACCGGCTGCGTCGTCGTCGCGCTCATGCCGCCACCTCCACCCAGCGCCCGCCGTCGGCCGCCGAGTCGAGCACGGCTTCGGTGAGCACGGCCGAGCGGCATCCGTCGGCGAACGTCGGCAGGCCCTCCGGCTGCGCGCCCGCGATCGCGGCGTACACGTCGGATACGAATCCGTTGAACGCGTCCTGGTAGCCCATCGCATGCCCCGCAGGCACCCGCTGCAGCCGTGCCGCATCCGGGGCGGAGACCGCGGGGTCGCGCAGCAGCAGCCGCGACTCCTCGCGCATGCCGATCCAGAGCTCCTCCGGGCGCTCCTGCTCGAACCGGAGGCTCTGCCGCGCACCGTGCAGCTCGAGCGTCAGGGCGTTCTTGCGACCGGCGGCCATCTGCGAGATGAGCAGTGTCCCCAGTGCCCCCGACTCCGTCTCGACGAGCACTGCGACGATGTCCTCCGTATCGACCACGCGACCCGAGCGCTCGGGGAAGACCCGACGCGTGCGCGCGCTCAGCGTGCGGATCCGCTCGCCGATCACGAACTCGATGAGGTCGCACAGGTGCGAGCCGATGTCGGCGAACGCCCGGGAGGCCCCGGCGGACTCGGACCGCACCCGCCAGTCGTCGTCGCTGGGCAGCAGCATCCAGTCCTGCAGGTAGGAGCAGTCGAGGGTGAGGAGCTCGCCGGCTTCGCCCTGGGCGATCCGGGCCCTCGCCTCGCGCACCATCGGGTGGTAGCGGTAGATGAACGGGACGGCGGCCACGCGTCCGCGAGTCTCCGCGGTCTCGGCGAGCATCCGAGCGTCTTCGGCGGTCGTGGCGAGCGGCTTCTCGCAGATGACGTGCTTGCCGGCGTTCAGAGCCCGGAGCGCGAGATCCGCATGCGTGGTGTTCGGGGTGCAGATGTGCACGACGTCGATGTCCGCGGCGTCGAGGAGCGCCGCGGCGTCGACCTCCGCCCGCTCGGCCCCCAGCGCCTGTGCGGCGTCCCGGCTCCCCGCCGCCGAGCGGGTGGCCACCGCCCGCAGCTCGGCTCCGGCATCCCGCGCCGCTGTGCGGTGCACGCGCGCCATGAATCCTCCGCCGAGGATGCCGGCTCGGATCGTTCCGAGACCGGTGTCAGTGACATCCGTTGTCATGCGGCTGATTCTGACACAGACCTTCCGACTTTTGCTAGCAATTCGTCAAAAGTCTGCCGACACAAATTCGAAGTCGAGCGCCGGTGCGCCGAAGTGCTGTGGTTTACTGACGAAATGGTTGATGTGCTCAGGCCGACGCCGGCGCCCTCCCCCGGCGCCGGAGAGATCTTCCAGATCCTCCGCGACGGCACCGCCAGAACCAAGGCCGAACTCGCCGCCCTCACCGGTCTCGCCCGCTCGACCGTCGCCCTGCGCGTGGACGC
Organism: Microbacterium algeriense; assembly: GCF_008868005.1. Taxonomy (GTDB): domain Bacteria; phylum Actinomycetota; class Actinomycetes; order Actinomycetales; family Microbacteriaceae; genus Microbacterium; species Microbacterium algeriense. The sequence continues at coordinate 1,333,156 of NZ_WAAO01000001.1, read as the reverse complement.
GCTGCTCGCCGCCGACCTCCTCCGCCCCGCCGGTGAGGCCGCGTCCACAGGGGGACGACCGCCCGCCCGCGTCGCCTTCAACCCCCGCGCCGGGCTGGTGCTCGCCGTCGACCTCGGGGCGACGCATGCGACCGTCGCCGTCGCCGACCTCGCCGGGATGATCCTCGATGCGCGGACCCGCGCGATCGACATCGCGGACGGCCCTGAGCCGCTGCTCGACACGATCCTCGCCGATGCCGCGGAACTGCTCGCGACGACCGCCGACGGGCTGCCACTGGTGGGCGTCGGCATCGGGGTTCCCGGGCCCGTCGAGCACTCGACGGGCCGTCCGACCAACCCGCCGATCATGCCGGGCTGGGATCGGTTCGACATCCCGGCGTACGTGCAGCGGACCTTCGACGTGCCGGTGCTCGTCGACAACGACGTCAACATCCTGGCGCTCGGCGAGCAGGCGACGAGCTGGCCGCAGGTGGACGACCTGATCTTCGTGAAGGTGTCGACAGGCATCGGCGCCGGGATCATCGCCGGCGGGCAGCTGCAGCGCGGCGCCCAGGGGTCGGCGGGCGACATGGGCCACGTGCAGGTCCCCGCCGGTGCCGGATCCACCAGGCCGCCCGGCGACGAACGCGACCTGGAGGCGCTCGCCAGCGGATCCGCCCTCGCCATCGCCCTGCGCGCGGAGGGCCTCGACGTGCGAGGCGCCTCGGACGTCGTCGACCTGGTACGCGCCGGGAACCCGACAGCCATCGAGGCGACGCGTCAGGCCGGACGCGACGTGGGCGAGGTGCTCGCCACCGTCGTGAACCTCCTCAACCCGTCGATCATCGTGCTGGGAGGCAGCATCGCCCGCGCCGGCGAGCATCTCCTCGCCGGGGTCCGCGAGGTCGTGTACCGCCGGTCGATCCCGCTCGCCACCCAGCACCTCGCGATCGTCCAGTCCCAGGCGGGCGATCGCGCGGCGGTGCTGGGTGCGGCCATCATGGTCGCCCGCGAGGTGCTCTCTCCCGCGAGCGTCGACGGCTACGTGGCGGCGAAGGCGCGCTGAACCGCGCCCCCGCCGTCACGCGCGGGGCTCAGAGCGTGGCCTCGAACGGATCGAAGTCCGCGGCGATCGAACCCACCTGATCCAGGGTGCTCTCCACCTCGATGAAGCGGCGCGCCTCCGCGGCCTCCTCGATCGAGAGCAGCGTGTCGAGCACGTGGTAGCCGAACTCCCCCGTCGCGACGTGGGGGCGGTCGGCGGCGATCGAGCGCACCATGTCCAGCAGGCCCACGCCGCGGCCGGAGAGCACGCCCTCCTGCACGACGTCGACGACCTCCTGCTCGATCGGCTCGGGCGGGACGAACAGACGAGTGAGGGGTCGGGTGATGGTGATCGCGCCGCCGAAGGTGTTGGGGTCGGGGATCGCGATCGTGCCCTCGGTGCCGGTGATCTCCACGATCCCCTGGCGGATGATGGGCGAGTCCGTGCTATACAGGCTCTGCGCCTGACCGCCGCCTTCGAAGTCCATCAGGACACTGAGTGTGGAGGGGATCTCGACCGGGAACTCCTGCCCGGCGAGCTCGCCGACCTGCACGCGGCGGGTGGGTGTGCCCTGCAGCCCGAGAGCGGCGACCGAGGCGACCGGGCCGAAGACGTGCACGAGCGCCGACACGTAGTAGGGCCCCATGTCGAGCAGCGGCCCCCCGCCCTTGGCGTACAGGAACGCGGGGTTCGGGTGGAAGATCTCCGGCCCCGACCACTGGAAGGTGGTCTGGGCGAACAGCGGACGACCGATGTCGCCCCGCGCGATCGCCCGCTTCGCGGTCTGCACGCCCGGTCCGAGGACGGTGTCGGGTGCCACCCCGATGCGGAGCCCGGCTTCCTCCGCCTTCCCCAGGAGTCGGCGGGATTCCTCGCGACTCACGCCGATCGGCTTCTCGGTCCAGACGTGCTTGCCCGCCGCGAGGATCGCCTCCGAGACCTCGACGTGCACCGCCGGGATCGTGAGGTTCACGACGACGTCGATCTCGGGGTCCTCGAGCACGGTGGCGACTCCACCTGCCCGCGGGACGCCGTACTTCTCGGCCTGCGCCTTCGCGCGCTCCTCGAGCAGGTCGCCGATCGCGAGGACGCGGACGTCGGGGAAGGTCGTGAGGTTCGACAGGTACTGGTCGCTGATGTTGCCGGCGCCGATGATGCCGACGCCGACGGGGCCGCTGCCGATCGCCATCAGCCGGCGACCTTCTCGTCGAGGTAGACCCGACTGCGCTCGATGGCGTCGAACAGGTCTCCCTCGTAGTGGTCGAACTCGACGATCGCCAGCTCGAGAGCGGGAGCGGCGGCGACGGCTTCGACGAGGGGCACGGAGCCTTCACCCGCGGGCACCTGGTCGGCGGGCGGGTAGGCGCCGGCGAGCGCCGGGTCGAGCGTGCCGTCCTTGGCATGCACGGCGATCACACGGTCGCCGAGACGCTCCAGCAGGGCGACCGGGTCGACGCCACCGCGGGCGACCCAGTACAGGTCGACCTCCAGGACGACGCGCTCGTCGAGGAGGCCGGCGAGCACCTCGAGCCCGGTGACGCCGTCGAACTCCGCCTCCAGCTCGTGCGCGTGGTTGTGGTAGCCGACCCGCACCCCCACGGTCGCGCCGATGGCGGCCGCCTCGTTGAGCAGACGCGCGGTCTCCTCGATCTGCGCGACGGACTCCCAGCGGGCCGGCTCCGTGTACGGGTCGATCACGGTGTCCATGCCGAGCACCTTGGCCGCGGCGAAGACCTCGGTCGGCGACGGCACCGGAAGCGTCGTGCCGCTGCCGTCCGGGTTGACGAAGGACTCGGATGCGAGGAAGGCGTGCCCGGACGGCGCGACGAGACCGGCGGCGGAGAGCGCGGCGGCGAGCGGTTCCGCGCGGCGGACGAAGTCGTAGGGCTCGACGGCCGTGAAGCCGCGGGCGGCGACGGCGGCGAGGGACCCTTCGAGGTCGGCCTCCAGCTCGTCCTTGATCGTGAACAGCTGCAGGGAAGTCCGGATCGTCATCGGTCGTGCTCCTTCGGTCATCGGTGACGGGCAGGGCGTGCGCCCTGCGGAAAGGACGCTATCACCAAATACCTCCAACCGGAAGTTTTGATTCGCTAGACTCCCCCCATGCCCGTCGAGTCCGCAGAGCACGCCGATCCCGCCCGGCGGCGTGGCGCCTACGCCAAGGGAATCGCCCGACGACAGGAGATCCTCGACCGCGCCATCGAGGTCTTCGCCGAGCGCGGCTCCGATCGCACCAGCCTGCGGGCCATCGCGCGCGAGGTCGGCGTCACCCACGCCGCTCTCACGCACTACTTCGGCTCGCTCGAGGAGCTCCTCGTCGCGGTGTACCGGGAGAGCTACGCTCCGGGACGACAGTCCGCGCCCCCGGCGCCGGACGCGACGCCGGTGGAGATGATGATCGAGTCCGCTCGCACCAACCGCGCGGTCCCCGGGCTCGTGCAGCTCTACTCGACGCTGGTCGCGTCCGCCCTCGAAGAGGGGCATCCGGCGGCGCGCGCCTTCGCCACCGACCGGTTCTCGCGCCTGCGGGACAGCCTCGCCGACACCGTGCGGCAGCAGCAGGAGCAGGGCCGCATGCGCGGCGATGTCGACCCGGATGCGGTCGCCGCCCTGGTCGTCGCCGCCTCGGACGGCCTGCAGACCCAATGGCTGCTGGATGACACCGCGCCGCAGCACGAGGCGCTCGCACTGCTCGACCGACTGCTGCGGCCGGGCAGCTGAGCCGTCCCGAGGCTCTCGCCCCGGCTAGGCTCGAACCGTGACGCCCGTGCCGCAGTCCCCGTACGCGAGGGCGCTGGGCGAGCGCATCCACGACCTGCATCCGCGACTGCGGGCGTATTTCGAGGCCGTCCCGGATGGCGCGGTCGGCGTCGGCGACGGCGTGTTCCAGTCCGTCGGCACGCCCCGGCGGTGGATCTGGCCGGTGCTGCGCCTCCTGGAGCGTCGGGGCGTCGTCGCCGCCGCGTGGGAGCACGATGTGCCGTTCGGCATCGAGAACCGGACGATCGCCTCCCGCAGCATCGGCGAGCGCACCTTCCACTTCGCGCGCGGCCCGTGGGTCATGCGGGATGCGGTCGCGCTCACGCGACACGGACGCGTCGTGGATGAGCTCGGCGAACCGGGCCTCGTCGCCGCCTGCTTCGACGTCGACGTCGCCGACGGCGCCCTCCACCTGACCAGCAGGGCTGTGGGGCTCCGGCTCGGCAGGCTCCGTCTGCGCCTCCCCCGGGCGTTCGCCCCCGTCGTCCGGCTCACCGAGCGCTTCGACGACGCTCTGGACCGTCAACGCGTTGACCTGACGATCGACGCACCCGTGCTCGGGCGGGTGTACGAGTATCGGGGCGACTTCACCTATCGCATCCAGCATCTCGAGGACAGGGAGCAGCACCCATGAGCACAGGTCGGGTCGTCATCGGCGGAGCCACCGGATTCATGGGGCGCTTCCTCGCCTCCCGACTCCGGACGGATGGACGCGAGGTCGTGACGATCTCGCGCTCCGGCGCGGACATCCGGTGGGGCGACCAGGCCGCGATCGACCGCGCGGTCGACGGGTCGACCCTGGTGATCGGGCTCGCGGGCAAGAGCGTCAACTGCCGCTACACCGCGGAGAACCGCGCCGAGATCTTCCGATCGCGACTGGACACCACGAGCTCGCTGAGCACCGCGATCTCCCGGGCTTCCGCCCCGCCCGAGCTCTGGGTGAACTCCTCGACGGCCACCATCTACCGCCACGCGGAGGACCGGCCCATGACGGAGGCGACCGGCGAGATCGGCTCCGGGTTCTCCGTCGAGGTCGCGAAGGCGTGGGAGCGGGCGCTGTTCGCCGGCAACCTGCCCGGCACACGACGCGTCGCCCTGCGCAGCGCCATCGTGCTGGGGCACGGCGGTGTGCTCGAGCCGCTGCGGAATCTCGCGCGGCTGGGCCTCGGCGGCCCCCAGTACGACGGCCGCTGGCCGGTGAGCCGTGCGCGCCGCGCCGCAGGAACCGGCCATCTCCCCGGAGCCCGTCGGGGCCGTCAGAAGTTCAGCTGGGTGCACATCGAGGACGTCGCCCGCATCATCGACTTCCTGGAGCAGACCCCGTCGTTGACCGGTCCGGTGAACGTGGCGTCACCGCACCCCGTCGACAACCGGGAGTTCATGGCGACCGTCCGTCGCGTGCTCGGCGTGCGGGTCGGTCCTCCCCTGCCGCGCTGGATGCTGGAGCTCGGCGCGATCGGCATCCGCACCGAGACCGAGCTGATCCTCAAGAGCCGCTGGGTGCTGCCGGAGAAGCTGACCGCGGCGGGGTTCACGTTCCGCTACCCGGAGCTCGAGGACGCGATCCGCGAATCCTTCGATCTCGCCCCGGCCGCCTAGGCGCTACGCGCCCGCTTCGGCGGACCCGGTCGGCGCCTCGCCGTCGCGCCGGCGCTTCTCGATCTCCTGGCGCAGTCGCCACTCCTCGATCTCGCGGTCGAGGTCCGCGATCTGCTGCTCCGTCGTCCGCGTGTCCGTGGGCGGCGCCGGTCGCACGTCGGTCCGCGCGGGCGGCCGCTCGGACCTCCGCATCCGCGGGATCGGGATGCCCGCCTCACCGTACTCCCGACCGATCGCGAACCACAGCAGGCTGCCGACCAACGGCAGCAGGATCACGATGATGATCCACACCATCTTCGGCAGGTGCTTCACCAGCACGTTGTCCCGGGTGATGATGTCGATCAGCGCGCCGATCATCAACGCGATGACGAGGAGCGAGAACAGGAACGGCATGAGTTCAGGGTAGACGACGCGGCGGTGACCGCCTACGGGAGCAGGTGACCGGCCACCCGGAACAGCTCGTACCATTCGGGACGGCTGAGCTCGAGGTCGGCTCCGGCGGCGGCATCCCGCACCCGCTGCGGGGTCGTCGTGCCGAGGACCACCTGCATTCCGGCGGGGTGCCGGGTGATCCAGGCGGTCGCGATCGCGAGCGGCGTGACGTCGTGGGCTGCAGCGAGCCGATCGATCACCTCGTTGAGCTCGGCGTAGGCCGGGTTGCCGAGGAAGACCCCGTGCGAGAAGCCGTCCTGGAAGGGAGACCAGGCCTGGATCGTGATCCCGTTGATGCGGCAGTACTCCACGATGCCGCCGCCGTCCCGCACCACGCTCTGCTCGTGGGCGGCCATGTTGGCCGCAACCGGCTGCGCGAGGATCGGGGCGTGGGTCAGGGAGAGCTGCAGCTGGTTGGCGACGAGCGGCTGCCGCACGGCCGTGCGCAGCAGGTCGATCTGACGCGGCGTGTGGTTCGAGACGCCGAACGCCCTGACCTTTCCCGCGGCCTCGAGATCGTCGAAGGCGCGGGCCACCTCCTGCGGCTCGACGAGGATGTCGGGGCGATGCAGCAGCAGCACATCGAGGCGATCGGTGCGGAGGGCACGCAGCGAGCCTTCGACCTGACCGACGATGTGGTCGTAGGAGAAGTCGAACATGCCCTGTGCCGGCACGATGCCGCACTTGGTCTGCAGCACGATCTCGTCGCGCTCGGACGCGCTGAGCTGCAGCGCATCCGCGAAGCGCTCCTCGCAGTGGTGCATGCTCCCGCCGTAGATGTCGGCGTGATCGAAGAAGTCGATTCCGGACGCGCGCGCGGCTTCGTACAGCGACCGGATATGAGCGTCATCCTTGTCGTCGATGCGCATCATCCCGGCGACGACGGCGGGGGCGGTGGTGGATCCGAAGGGAACGGTCTTCATGCGCCCACGCTACCGCCCGGAGCGGACCGCGTCAGGAGCCGTCGCCTGCCGCGCCGGGCAGCAGCGCGGTGACCGGCACCCGGAGTACGCCGGCGATGCGGACCAGATCCACGACCGTGAAGTCCTCTCGCCCTTCGAGGAGGTCGGCGAGGGCGCCGGGAGCGATGCCCGAACGGTCCGACAGCTGCGAGAAGGAGACCCCGGCGTGCAGCCGCGCCCTCTCGACCTCGGTTGCCAACAAACGACGCAGTTGTGTCCCCATGCGCCGACAGTAACACCCCGATCGGACACGCATGACTCTCGAATGAGCCAGAATGTCGGCATTTTGGCGTCGGGGCGCTGCTATGGTGAGCCGGGTGAAGACATCTGCCGAGGAATACAACGAAGCGGTCGGTCGTCAGATGCGTGCGGAGATCGCGGCGGAGCGCAGCAGCATCGCGGCCATGGCGCGCAGCATCGGGATCGCCCGCAGCGCGCTCGACAACTACGTGACGGGCAAGCGCGCGATCCCGGTGCCCGTCGTGTACGCGGTCTGTGCGACCCTGCATCTCGAGCCGCACATGCTGCTCGCCCGTGCGGAGGAGCGGCTCCGGGCCGACGGCGATGCGGCGGGACGGGTCACGCCGATCCGCCGCCCCCTCGATGTCGCAGGCCCGCGACAAGATACCCCCGAGGCCGCTTTCGAATCCCGCGTCCGACACGACGCCGACACGGACGACCTCTACCAATAGACCGGGGCGTGCCGCACCCCGGAGAGCAACCGCACGGGGGGGCGAACCATGCAGCACCTGCTCCGTCTCGCCGAGGATCAGCGCCTGCGCGTGGTCGAGCGCAGCGGCCCCACTCTCGGCGGATTCGACCCGGCGACGAGCACCATCCGCCTCAGTCCCGGCATGCGCGTGCGGACCGCGCGCAGCGTGCTCGCTCATGAGCTCGGCCACGCGCACCTCGGGCATGGTCCCGCGACGACCTCGGCGATCCGCGCGCAGCAGGAGAGGCAGGCCGACGAGTGGGCGGCGTCACGGCTCATCAGTCCGCGGGCATACGCCGAGGCCGAGCTGCTCCGGGGCCCGCACCTGGCGAGCCTGGCGTTCGAGCTCGACGTCACGATCGAACTGGTGCTCGCCTACCAGCGGCTTCTGCGCCAGGGCGCGGTGCCCGTCGCTGCCGCGTGAGTCCGCGAGAATGTCGTCATGGCCTTCCTCGTCGCCCCGTCCCCCGTCACCCTCACCGGAGAGCTCGTGGAGCTCCGCCCCCTCGATCGCTCGCACATCGACGGGCTGATCGAGGCGGTCCAGGAGGGCGACCTGTGGCAGACGGCGTGGTACACGTCGGTGCCGGCACCCGACGGTGTCGCAGCAGAGGTCGACCGTCGCATCTCGCTCGTCGACAAGGGCGAGATGGTCCCGTTCACCGCCTTCGATGCCGCCGGTCGCGTGCTCGGACTCACCTCGTACTACGACCTCGTCGCCGACGTACCCCGGCTGCACATCGGCTATACGTGGAACCGACCGTCCGCGCACGGCAGCGGCACCAACGCGGAGTCCAAGCTGCTCCTGCTGCGGCACGCCTTCGAGACGCTCGGGGTCTTCCGGGTCGGCCTCACCACGCAGTGGGTGAACTTCCAGTCCCGAGCCGCGATCGAACGGCTCGGCGCCAAGCAGGACGGCGTGATGCGCGCGATGAGCCGCTACCGCAACGGCGCACTGCGCGACAGCGTCGAATACTCGATCATCGAGCCGGAGTGGCCGGCGGTCAGGGCGAACCTCGAAGCGCGGCTCGCGCGGCGCCGGTGACGCCGGCCGAGATCACTCGGTGGGGTTGCCCGACCAGTTCTTGGAACGGCGGGTGGCCGAACCGCGCTCCCGGAGCACGAAGGCCAGGGCGAGCGTGACGAGCAGGAGGCCGCCGCAGAAGGTGAGCGCCTGGAAGTCCGGCAGCTCGTGCGCGATGCCCAACAGCCAGAAGCCCCCGAGGAAGAGGATCATGAAGAAGAGGAAGCTGAGGATCACGGGATCTCCTGTCGTCGGTGCCGTCTACCAGGATAGCCCGGTTGCGGAAAGCCCCTGTGCGTCCGGACGATCGCCTGGTGTCCTGAGAGCATGAACGCTCCCCTCACGGCCGTCGCGATCTCCTGCACCCTCAAGCCCTCGCCCGCGGCCTCCAGCTCCGATCTCCTCGCGACCCAGATGCTCGACGCGCTCGCCGGGCACGGGGTCACCGGCAGCCTCGTGCGCGCCGTCGACCTCCAGCTCAGCCCCGGTGTGCAGAAGGACATGGGCGGCGACGACCAGTGGCCGAGCATCCGCCGCCGCGTGCTGGACGCCGACATCCTCGTGTTCGCGACGCCCACGTGGATGGGGCAGCACTCGAGCGTCGCGCAGCGGGTCCTCGAACGCCTCGACGCCGAGCTCAGCGAGACCGACGCGCGCGGCCGCCCGACCCTGTTCGACAAGGTGGCCGTGGCCGGCATCGTCGGCAACGAGGACGGCGCCCATCACATCGCGGCGATCCTGTTCCAGGCCTTGAACGACGTCGGCTTCACGGTCCCCGCCCAGGGATCGGTGTATTGGAACGGCGAAGCGATGCACACGACCGACTACAAGGACCTCGACGAGACGCCCGAGAAGGTGGCCTCCGCCATCCGCACCTCCACGGCCAACGCCGCGCACCTCGCGCGGCTGCTCAAGGGGCAGGTGTATCCGACGCCGTCGTGAGGTCGAGCGCCCACTCGTTGACGGTCAGCTCCGCCCCGCGGAACCGCTCGGTCAGACTGCCGACGAGCGCGAAGCCGTTGTGCCGGCACACCCCGTTCGAGGCGGCGTTGTCCACGGCGGGGAACGCCGTCAGATATCGCCTGCCGTCTCGATGCATGCGGGCGTCCTGGACGAGGAGGGCGAGCGCGGAGGACGCGACCCCTCGACCCTGCGCCTCCGGACGGACGAACCACCCCGTCTCCAGGGCCGGCTCTCCTCGCCAGTCCATGTGCCAGAAGGCGATCGATCCGACGGACTCGCCGGCTTCGTCCTCGATGACGAAAGGGCGGGCTTCGCCGGAATCCCGGAGGCGCAGGTAGCGCGCATGGCGCTCCACGATCTCCTCCGCGCTCTCCGGACCGTTGAGATGCGCCGTCATCGCCGGAGTGTTCGCGGCGTGAAGCAGCTCGAGGTCGTTCTCGGACCAGAGCCGAAGGCGGAGGGTGTCCATGCTCGCATGATGACACGGGCCGCCGACACCGTCGCCCCTGCTCACCCCGCTGTCCCGGCGTCCGACTCGGCGCGCCCGAGAGCCCTCGCCTCGGCGATGCGCTCCGCCCACACCCGGCGGCGGCGGCGCATGTCCAGCCGCACCAGGACGACGGTGACCGCGACGATCAGGACGACGGCCGACTGCGGCCACGGGAACACCCACGCGGTGACCTCCGCAGTGGCCGGCTCGAGCACCGGCTCCCCGCCCTGCAGCGCCGTCGGATGCACCGCGACCCGCGCGGTGAGCGGGCCGAGCGGCCAGACGTCCTGCACCTCGCTGCGGATGGTGCGCTCGTCGCCCGCGAACATCTCGGTGAGTTCCGGGGAACCGGTCTCTCCGGGATCGTCGCCGCCCGGCGACACCGAGAACACCCGATCCTTGACACCGAGCGCCACGTTGCCCTCGTTCCGGAGCGTGTACTCCACCGACACCTGCCCCGGCGCGAACGGGTTCCACGAGTACTCGTACCTCACGACGACGTCGTCGAGGGCCAGCGCCGGTGTCAGATCGCCCGTCACCCGGGTCAGCACGCGGAAGCCGACTCTCCCCTCGACGCCGACCCCCTGCGGGTCTCCCGCGGCGGGCCTGGCCAGGACGGTGGCGGCGATGCCCGCGGGGTGGTCTCCGGGCGCCGCGCCCTCCGGCACGCTGATCGTGAAGGCCACGACCTCGGTCTCCCCTGGCTGCACGTCCACGGTGTCCTGCACGGCGATCCAGGTGCCGGCGTCGACGGACGTCGATGCGGACGGCAGCATGGTGAAGCGGCCGGTGTCGGTGAAATAGCCGTCGGCCGCCTTGAGCGCGAACGTCACCGGGTCGCTGCCGAGGTTGGTCACGGCGAGATGCTCCGTCTTCGAGGCTCCGGGGTCGAGCACGTTCTCGACCCACCGCCGGCCGTCCGGCCCCTCCTCGTCGGCGGGGACGGCCGCCCAGGAGACGGTCGGCTCCGATCCCTCCGCGTGGGCCGGCAGCGTGGAGAGGGCGGCGTCGACGGTCGTCAGGCTGAACGCGACGGCGATCAGGGCGAGGGCCGCGCGGCGGAGGATCACTCGAACAGCGAGAGAGTGAGGACGGAGGTGTACTCTCCCGGAGACACCGCGACGTCCGTCTTGAGGAACAGCTCCGCTTCGGCCGTCCACCGGCCTTCCGTGGCGATCTCCGCGGAGTCGGCTGTCATGGCAAGCAGCTCCTCGTCGACGAGTCCGACGTCATTGCCGGGCAGGGTCTCTTCGTCGAGCTCGGTCATCACCTCGTCTCCGACCGCGACCAGTCCCGAGGCACCGCCGTCGACCAGCGACGGACGCCACCCGAGGTGCCCGGCGGTGATGCCGGGCTGCCCGGCGCTGCCGACGAAGTCGCTGGCCGTGCCGAGCACGTACCAGTACGCGCCATCCGGGATCTCGGCCGACGTCCGCGTGTCCGTGACCGTGACGCGGGGAAGACTCCCCACGAACTGTCTGGTCAGGGCTGTGGAGCCCGACTCGGTGAGCGCCGCCGTGGTGCCGGCGATGCTCATCGCCAGGACGCCCGGCTGCTCGACCGGCGCGATGTCGACGGTGACGTCGACGTCGCCTTCTCCCTGTTCCTCCGCGGCGGTCGCGGCGAGCGCTCCGCCACCGACGGCGAGCACGGCGGCACCCAGCACCGCCGCCGTGATCCGGAGCGGTGCCGATCGGCGCGGGGACGAGTATGTGTGCATCTTCGTTCTCCTTCTTCCAGGGGCGGGTCAGCAGGTGCTCTGCGAGTAGGCGACCTCGCTGCGATTCGTCGTGGCGACGCCGTCGATGGTCGCCGTGCGCGTGACGGCGACGGAACCGGCGGGGATCGTCCGCGCGCGCGTCGTGAAAGCGTGGAAGGCGTTGCCTCCCGGTTTCACCGCGGTGAAGGTCCTGGCACCGTACGCCGTGGTGATCGTGATGTCGGTCGGCACGGCCTCCAGGTTGGTGGCGGTGACGGCGAGCACCGCACGCGGACCGGTGCACCGCACGTCGACGGACGTCGTCACCGCCGGCGCCTGCCATTCGCCGAGGTCCTGCGTCGTGCCTGACGCGGCGAGCGCAGGCCGCACGATGCGGTCCTGCCCGTTCACCCGCACGCGGATCGGCCGGGAATCCGGAGCGCGATCGGCCACGACCTGGAAGGAGGTGACCTTCCCGTCCGCCCACTCCGCGCTGACCTCGTACCCGCCGCGGGCTCGCAGGCCGGCGAACGCCCCGGCCGGCCACGCGGTCGGCAGCGCCGGCAGCAGGTGGATGAATCCCTCGTGGCTCTGCAGCACGAACTCCGCCACGGCGCCCACGATGCCGAGGTTGCCGTCGATCTGGAACGGCGGATGCGTGGCGTACAGGTTGGACAGGGTGTTGTACCGCAACAGGCCGCGGAGCATCGAGCGTGCGCGATCACCGTCGCCGAGCCGCGCGAACAGCGCAGCCCGCCACGGCCATGTCCAGGAACGGCGGCTGTCGCCGATGACGCTCGACTCGGTGAACGGCACGCCCGGTTGCTCGTTGCAGCGGGCCTTCAGCGACACGAGCGCGGCGGCCTGGAGCTCCGGGGTCGCCGACGTGATCTGCCGACCCGGGTACACGGCGAAGAGATGCGAGGTGTGCCGATGGGTGTCAGCGGGATCGTCCCGGTCGGTCTGCCATTCCTGCAGCTGCCCCCAGCTGCCGATCCTGTTCGGTGCCAGCCGTGCCTGCAGATCCGCGACCGTGGCACGCTCGTCGGCATCGACACCGAGGGCCTCGGCGCAGTCGAGGTAGTTCTGGAACAGGTCCCACACGATCTGCTGATCGTGCATCACGCCGTCCTCACGCGGTCCGTGTTCCGGTGACCAGCCCAGCGGCGAGACCAGTGTCCCATCGGGCAGTGCCTTCAGCCGGTCCTGCCAGAACTCGCAGATCTCCTTGATGAGGGGATACGCGAGATCGCGAAGATAGGACAGGTCCTGCGTGAAGGCCCAGTGCTCGTAGAGGTGCTGGGCGTACCACGCGCTCGAGACGGTGTTCCACTCCCAGGCATTGCCGCCGAAGATGCTCTGCGACGTGCGCGCCGTCCATCCTCGGACGTTCTGCCCGAACGCGTTGCGCGTCGCCACGCGGCTGGGGACGGCGACCTGCCGGATGAACTCGGCGAGGGCTTCATGCGTCTCGGAGAGGTTCATGGTCTCGGCGCCCCAATAGTTCATCTGGACGTTGATGTTCGTGTGGTAGTCGGACGCCCAGGCCGGCGTGTTGCTGTCGTTCCAGAGCCCCTGCAGATTGGCCGGGAGGCCTCCGGGCCTCGAGGAGCTGGCCAGCAGGTATCGGCCGTATCCGACGAGCGCCTGCTCCAGACTCGGATCATCGCCCCCGCCGGCGTACCGCGTGAGACGCTGGTCGACCGGCAGCGCGAGCACGCCGGCCTCCGACTCGCCCCACGTGATCGAGGCGCGGTCCATGACCTCCGAGAATCGCGCGATATGGGCGGCGCGCATGTCGGCGTAGGGCACGGCGGCCGCGGCGGTCAGGCTCGCGTCGATGCCGCGCTGGGGATCCTCGCCGCGCCAGCCGTCCGCCGCGCTGAGCCGGTAGTCCGTGCGCGCGTCGAGCAGCAGCGTCATCCGGCTGGCACGCTCGACCCGCAACGCGGATCCGCTCCCGGTGACGGTGCCGTCGGTGTCGGCGATCCGCAGGGTCGCCGCGTGGCCGAGCCGGTTCGCCATCTCCCCCGCGAATCCGAGACGCGCGGCTGCGGCATCCGCTGTCGTCACCGCCCCCTGCGCCGAGGTCAGCGAGACGACCGCGGTGAACCCGTCCGGATCGTCCGTCTCGTAACGGAAAGCCAGCACATCGGGGTCACGGACGGCCAGGGCCTCGCGTGTCATGGTTCCGCCGGTCGTGGAGTGACGGCTCTCGTGAACGCCGGTCCGGGGATCGAGCGACCGACGGTAGTCCGCGACCGGCGCGGCCGCGGCGAGCGAGATCCCGGCGAGGGCGATCTCGGCGATCTGGAAGTGACTCACCCCGGCCTTGGGGACGAAATCGAGACGGTAGAAGCGGTAGGACGTGGTGTTCTCGAAGGTGTACGTCTTGGTCATGCCCCGCTGCTCGAACGGCGCACCCGTGCGCGCGTCGAGAGGAGTCCACGCCGCGCCGTCGTCCGATCCCGACAGCGTCCACTGCTGCGGGTCGCGCTCTGGCACATCGTTCGCGCTGGTGAGACTGTACGACGCGGTCGCCTGGGGCGTCGCCAGTTCCGCCTGCCAGATGACGTGCGATGGCGGTCCGATGATGCACCACTTGGTGGTGGTCCTGCCGTCGTACGTCTGAGCGACGGTCTCCCCCGAGCTCGAGTCCTGATAGGGCCCTCCTACCGCGGTGACCTTGGGGACCGCACCGAGGGCGACCCGCACGGCACCGAAATCGCGATACGAGCCGAACCCGGTGATGCTCGTGTCGTACGCGCTGTCCGGCTGCCCGGCGAGTGCGTTGTCGTAGTCGTTGAGGCCGCCCCAGAGACTGTTCTCGTTGAACTGGATGAGCTCTTCCGTGGTTCCGGCGAACATCATCGCCCCCAGGCGGCCGTTGCCGATGGGCAGCGCCTGCGATTCCCAGGCGGTGGCCGGCGCCGTGTAGCGGAGCGATCCGGCGGGAAGCGCATCCCCCGGTCCTGCGGCGGTGAGTGCCTCGCTTCCGGCGCTCATGACGGCGGCTGCTGCCGGCGACGGCGCGATCATCCCGGGAAGGAAGGGGACGACGGCCGCCATCCCTCCGAGCTGCAGCACCGTGCGTCGGGTGATGGCCCGGTGGCCGTGTCCGCTGCCGATCGGCTCAGCCACAGCGCATCTCCTCGAACGGGGTGCGGAGATCGGCGGTCACCTCGTGCCCGTCGACCACGGCTGTGACGCGAGCACCGGCGGTACCGGCAGGCAGCGTCTTCGTGCGGACGGCGAAGCTGTGGAAGGCGCTCGCGCCCGGTCGGACCGCCGCGAACGACTTCGCTCCGTAGTCCGTCGTCATCTCGACCTTCACCGGCACGTCCTCCCCGTTCCGGACCGTCACCGCGAGGTACGCCTTGCCGGCCACGCACCTGCCGACCGCGCTGACGGTGGCGTCGAGCGCGGGCGCCGGCCGGACGTCGACCGCGAGCTCCGCGACCGCCGTCCACCGGTTGCCCGCCTGCTCGCTCAGCGCCCGCAGCGTGAGATACCGACCCTTCACCGGGTGCGCGAAGGCGAGGGTCTGGGTCGCGGTTCCCGCGGCCGCCTGGCCCTTCAGCACCGGCGTCGCGCCGGCGCCGGGAGCGGCAGGGGAATCGCTCACGAACACCTCGTAGTCCTTGATCCGACCGTTCTGGTTGTCCTGACGCGGGGTGTAGGAGAGCGAGCAGACCATCTGGGAGGCACCCAGGTCGACCACGATCTCGTGCGGGAGCGGAGCGTTGGTCTGCGACCAGTCCGTCCCCCAGAAGGTGGACGGGTTCCCGTCGATCGCGTTCGCCCCCGGTGTGTTCTCAAGCCTGCTCTCGGCGCTGTCGACCGAGACGACAGCGGTGGGAGCCTGCGGCTGCGCTCCGCAGGTCGCAGTGACGGTCGTCTTCGCCGACACCGTGTGGGTGTCTCCACCGAGGGCGTCAACGACACTCCCCGTCACGGCGATCTCGGCGGGCCCGAACGCCCCCGCCGGTGCCTGCACGGTCACCCGCGTCTTCGACTGCCCCCTCGGGATGCTGGTGGTGGCCGGGGTGACCGTCCAGCCGTCCGGCGCTGTGACGGCGATGTCGGTGGCTTCGGTGGCCCGGTGCGCCGTGATGACCATCTCGGCTGTCGCACCGGCTGCCACCGTCGCGGGCCCGGTGATGCCGAGCGCCGCGGGGCTGTCGACCATCCCGCGGTACAGCGCCAGTCCGTGCGCCGGCACCTCCACCGTGATCGCCGACTCCGCTCGGGACTCCTTCCCGGTGAACACCTCGGTCAGATCGACCGCCCCCGCATCGAAGCCCGCCTCGCTCAGGGGAACCGTGACCGACGCGGGCGCGCTGCCGGTGTTCAGGATGCCCACCGCTCGCGAACCGTCCACGAGCGGCCTCGTCAGCACCTGGATCCCGGCGGAGTCCCGCACCCGCACAGCGGCGGATCCGAGCGGGTCCTGGTCGATGGCGAGCACGCGCGGGTTCGTCAGCAGAGCGGTCACCTCGGCCGACGCGCTGCGCACGTCGTTCCCGGCGACGAGGGGTGCGGCCATCAGCGCCCAGAGCCCCAGATGCGCTTTCGTCTCGTCGGGAGACAGGCCGGTGCCCGACGTGTTCCCGACCTCGAGCATGTCGGGATCGTTCCAGTGCCCTGGGCCTGCGGCCGCCGCGTGTCCGACCGTCTTCCCGTAGTTGAACATCACGCTGTCCCAGGAATTGGAGATGTCGGTGGACGTGCGCCAGAGCTGGCCGACGGAACCGGCCCACTGCGGGAAGTCCAGAGCGGAGCAGCATGCCGACAGGCTGTACACGATCGGTCGGCCCGTCGCGTCCAGCGCGTCAGACATCCGGGTGAACAGCTTCTGCGCGAGCTGCTTCTCCGTCGTCCCCGGGTTCTCCGCCCACATCCTCGGAGATTCCGTCGTGCTCGTCTGACACCAGTCGTACTTGAGGTAGTCGACGCCCCAGGATGCGAAAGCCTGCGCATCCTGCGTCTCGTGCCCGTAGCTTCCCGGTCGCTTCTGGCATGTGCCCTCCGTCGGCGATTCGTAGACGCCGAACTTGAGGCCCTTCGAGTGCACGTAGTCCCCGAGCGCCTTCATACCGCTGGGGAAGCGGGTGGGGTCCGCCTGGAGGCTGCCGTCTGCGGCGCGGGTGGGGGCCATCCAGCAGTCGTCCACGGTGATGTACTCGTACCCGGCCGCCTTCATGCCGTTCGATGCGATCGCGTCGACGACGCTGCGGACGATGCTCTCGTCGATCGAGCAGCCGAAGACGTTCCAGCTGTTCCAGCCCATCGGCGGCGTGAGAGCCAGAGTCGATCCGGTGCTGTCGGTGAACTCCGCCAGGGTCAGGGTCTGCGCCCTGGTCGAGCCGAGACCGCCCGTGGTGTCGCCTTGCTGATCCCAGCTCCGAGCAGGGACCGTCTCGGCCTTTCCTGCGCCCAGGCCGAGCACGAGGCCGCTGAACCTGTTCACGAGACGCACCGTGTCGGTCTTCTCTCCGGTCGACGCCGACCTGCTCGGGAGGACGAACCACTGCTGGCCGACGCCCGCCTCAGCGGGGTCGGTGAGGGTGAGGGGCGTGCGCCAGGCGCGGTCGGCGGTGCGGGTGCCGTCCACGCCGAGGAGCGTCCCAGCCTGACTGGCGATCGTGTAGGCGCCGTCCCCGGTCGCGGCGAACGTCCAGGCGCCGGACGCCGTGTCCGCCTCGGTCGCGCTGCTCGCCATCCCTCCCCCGTCCGCGACGGTGAGCCTCTGGTCGCCGCTGCCGATGGAGTGGGTCTTGGAGGTGTCGAGGACGGCGGCCGGCTCGTCGGCGTCGATCGTCACGTTGACGTACTGAGCCGAGGAGCCGTCCATGCACCCGAACGAGCAGTACGAGCGGAAGGACTTGCCGACGATGGCCGAGCTCCACTTGTTCGCCGGGTCGACGAACCAGCGATACCACGACGCCGAGGTGTAGTCCGCTCCGGTGTCGCCGAGCTTGAACCACTTCTGGGTGGCGAGGTTGTCGGTCGCGTAGAACTCCTGCGGCGCCTTGCCGGACTGATCGGGGTGCTGGGGCTCGCCGATGTACAGCCCGAGGTGCGCGTTGTACGTGACGTCCATCACGAACAGCGGCGAGGTGGGCGGCATCTGCCCGGTGCTCACCTGCTGCTGCGCCGTACCCGGGGTGTTCGGGTCGTACTCGTCGTCGGGGGCGGTGTATCCGGTCGGACTGGCGTCCGTGACCGGAGTCATGTTGCTCTCCTTGCCGCCGATGCCCGGCTGCGTCCAGGCGCCGTCGTACCATTTCTGCCACGACCCCGTGGCCATCTTCTCCGCGATCGGAGCACGGGCGACGTGCTGGTGGAACGCGACCCAGCTGCCGCCCTTGTTCACGATTCGGGACCCGTAGAACGCGTAGAAGTATCCCGAGGCGTAGTCGACGTACAGTCGGGGATCGCCGTCGCCGTAGTAGTACGTCTGCTGCGGGAAGGCCGCGGTGTCACCGCGCGCCGTGCTGTAGGGCGACGTGATCGCGTGCCCGGGGATGGACCAGGTCTTCCCCTGATCGGTCGAGACGGCGAAGTCGATCGAGTCGTAGTGCAGGCCGTCGGCGAACGGCTGCGGGGTGAACTCGTTGTGCACGAGGCCGTACCAGTCCCCGGTGTCGGGATCGACCCACATCTGGGTGAGATCGCAGTAGTTCGCCTGGCTGTAGGAGGTCGATCCCTGCGCCACCGTCGCCTCGACCCCGGTCGGGCTTCCGTCGCAGAACGCGGTGGTGTCGGGGTTGGTGCCGGCATCGCTGATCGTCGCGTCGCGGACGGCGTCGTCCAGGTGGGTGCCGGTGAAGAAGCTCCATGCCCGCGAGGACGTCTTGCCGTACAGGGCGTGCGCCTGCTGGAAGCGGAAGGTGCCGTCTCTGTCGATGAACGTGCTCGCCGAGGTGTCGTCCGGGAACTTCCAGTCCGTCGTGTTGACCGAATCGACCTTCACCGAGAACGGCGATGCCGGCTCCGGCGGGGTCGTGTCCTCGTCGGTCGTGTAGACGACGATCTCCGACGCGGAGGCGTTGTTCGAACCGTTCACGGCATCGACGACGCGGAACTGCACGTAGCGGGCGGAGACCGGCTCGTCGAAGGTGACGAACTGGACCTCCGTGTTGCTCGTCGGCTGGTGGAAGGTCGCCGCTCCCGCCGGCGCCCAGGCGGAGGACGTGCCGTCCTTCGCCACGTCCGCGTCATTCGTCGTGAACACCTTCACGTTCGCCGCAGGACCGTTGCCCTGCACTTTCACCGAGTACCCGACTCCGGTCAGAGCGTGGGTCGCTCCGACGTCGAACGTGAGGAAGTGCGGCATCGGATCGGGGCTCCCGCCGTTGTACTTCGACGCCCATTGCGTGGCGTAGTCCCCGTCGAACGCTCCGGCGGCCGTGCCGTCGAGGGACGGGGGCGCGGGGTAGGGCGGCGATTCCGAGTCGACGTCGAGCAGGACATAGTGGGAGTTCGCGATGGGTGTCCCCGACGGTGCTTCGGTCGCCGCGTCGGCGGGACCGGCGACGGTGAACGATGCGGCCACCAGGGCGAGGAGCACGCCGGCCGCAAGGGCGGATCGGGATCGTGAGGATTCGGTGCGAGCAGCGGGAAGGGACATCGATTTCCTACCTCCGTCAGTGAGGTCATACATCCGAGGTCTGCACGGTAGCACGGCGATGTTTGCGCTGACAATAGCCGATATCACTGGAATATCGCACGATTAACCCGACGTGCTGACGCGATGGATGCCCCTCGAGACGGCGTCGTCGTCGAGCGAATCCCGGTCGACGAAGACGTGAGGGCGCTCAGCGCCGCGGGATCGTCGATCCCCGGATGACGAGCCGCACCGGAAGGTGATGCGCGCCCTCGCCGACGTCGATCCCGTCGATCGCATCGAACACGCGCAGCGCCGCCTGACGTCCGAGCTGCTGCAGATTGGCGTCGATGCTGGTGAGCTCCGGCCGCGCGTTGGTGGCCAGGACCTCCCAGTTGTCGTAGCCGATCACGGCCAGATCATCGGGCACGCCGCGCCCCAGGTCTCGGGCCGAATCGAGGACTCCCCGCGCGATCTGATCAGACCCGCAGAAGATCGCGTCGATGTCGGGATGCCGCTGCAGCAGCATCGCCGCCGCGTCCCTCCCCCAGTGCTCCGACCACTCCGCGAACATCGGCTCGCCGACCAGCTCGAGCCCTGCCTCGCCGAGCGCCGCCCTCGCACCGGCGAGCCGGTCCTGCGCGGCCGCGTACGTGGGATCACCCGAGATGTGTGCGATCCGACGCCTGCCGCACGCGAGCAGATGCTCGATGGCGAGACGCCCGCCCGCATAGTTGTCGGGCGTGAGAGAGAGATCGCGGTCATCGTCCGACGGGGCGTACGCATAGACGACGGGCACCGGGATGTCCTGTCCCAGCGAGGGACGCGGGTCCGTCTGGCGACCCACGACGATGATGCCGTCGACGCGACGACTCAGCAGCTCCCGCAGGTGATGCTGCTCCCGGATCGCATCGCCGCGCGCGTCACACAGGAACACGTTGATGCGGCCGGCGCCGAACGCATCTTCAGCGCCCATGAGGATCGGGATCATGAAGCGACCCTCGAGGTCGCTCGTGAGAAGGCCCACCGTGCCGGTCCGACCGGCGAGCAGGCCGCGGGCCATCGCGTTGGGGGTGAACGAGAGCTCCTGGGCGACCGCCTGCACCCGCGCCCGGGTCTTCGCCGACACGTCTCCGCGGTCGTTGAGCGCTTTCGACGCCGTCGAGATCGACACGCCTGCGCGCGCGGCGACATCGCCCAGCGTCGCCGCTCGTGATCCGCTCGTGTCGCTCATCGCACTCCTCGTTGCTGAAAGGTTATCGGAACCGGGGTTGACGACCTCGTCGAAGCCACGCTATACCTTTCCGAAAGGCTTTTCGATAATTTCGGAACGCCGGATCGTTCTCCACCCTGCACCGTTGCAGAGCCATCGCACAAGCTCGACGTCGAGCCCAGAGGAGCCATCACCATGAACACCACCCGAATCCGCCGCGCACGGCGAGCCGGGGCCGCGATGATCGCGGCCGGCCTGCTCGTCGGCGGCCTGGCCGCCTGCGCCCCCTCGGCCGGCGACAGCGAATCCGACGCGCCGATCCCCGCCGAAGGGACGGACGACGGCACGACGCTGACGCTGTGGACACGGGCACCCATCGAGCGCCAGGCCAAGCTGCTCGTCGATGCGTACAACGCCAGCCACGAGAACCAGGTCGAGCTGACCGTCGTCCCCAACGACGACTACGTCGCGAAGGTCGGCGCGGCGGCGGGCTCGGGAGGTCTTCCCGACCTGTTCGCGGCGGACATCGTCTACGTCCCGAACTGGGCCGAGCAGGGGCTCTTCCAGGACATGTCCGAACAGATCGACGGTCTCGACTTCAAGGACGAGATCAACCCCGGCCACCTCGCCGCCGGAACGGTCGACGGCGCCGAGTATGTGCTCCCCTTCGCCCTCGACCTGTCGATGCTGTTCTGGAACAAGGAGCTGTTCGCCGAGGCAGGGCTCGATCCCGAGAAGGCCCCCGCGACGCTCGAGGAGTTCGCCGAAGCGGCGATGGCTGTGCAGGCCCTGGACAAGCCGGACACCTACGGCACGGCGACCGGCCTCAACTGCGGCGGATGCCTGGTGTTCACATGGTTCCCGTCGATCTGGGCGTCCGGCGACGAGGTCATGAACGAGGACGGCACGGAGTCGCTGCTCGACAGCGACTCGGCGCAGGCGGTCTACGACACCTGGGCCGGCCTGGAAGAGGCGGGCGCCGTGCTCCCGAGCTCGACGGACGAGGCCGGCCCGACCTGGACCGCGGCCTTCAGCGAGGGCAAGGTCGGGGTCATGCCGTTCCCCGCGACGCTGCTGCCGTCGCTCGAGTTCGACGCGGGTGTCGCCGGTATCCCCGGTGTCGACGGCGGCGCCTCGACCTTCGTCGGCGGCGACGGCATCGGGATCTCGAAGGACTCGAAGAAGTCCGCCCAGGCATGGAACTTCCTGAACTGGATGATGTCCGAAGACGCCCAGGTCGAGGTGCTCGCGAAGGACGGAAACGCGGTCTCCCGCGGCGATCTCGCCGACAACGAATATGCCGCCGCCGACCCGCGCCTGGTCACCATCAACGAGGTCGCCGCTCAGGGCGACACACCGGTCGCGCTCAACTTCCAGCAGGCGTTCAACGCGCCGGGAAGCCCATGGCTGACGCTCGTGCGCAACGCGGTGCTGAACGGTGAGGACTCCGTGCCTGCCGACAACGACGAGATCACGGCGGTCCTGTCGCAGTGACCACGCCTCTCGTGAGACCCGGGCGCGGGACGACTCCCGCGCCCGGGCCCGCGCGCTCCCGCACGAAACGATCGAAAGAGGACGAGATGACTTCCACCGCTCCCCCGGTGCGCCGCTGGCGTCCGCGCACCGGCTTCGGCGGTCCCCTCCAGGGATGGCTCTACGCCGCCCCGACGGCGATCTTCGTCACTCTGCTGTTCCTCGTCCCGCTGGTCCTGGTCTTCCAGATGTCGGCATCCGATTGGCCGTTGCTGAGCGGCAACCGCGGCATCAACTTCCCCGAGAACTACGCGGATGCCGTGAACCACCGGCTCTTCTGGGACTCCATCCGGTTCACGCTGCTCTACACCGTCATCACGACCGTGATCCTGATCGGCCTCGGGCTGGGACTCGCGCTCCTCGTTCAGGAGTCCACGCGCTGGAAGGGCTTCCTGCGCACGGCGTTCCTCATCCCGAGTGCGCTGGGCCTGGCCTCCGCGTCGCTGCTCTTCTACGTGCTGTATTCGCCGATCGCCGGCCCCTTCGCCGAACTCATGAAGTCCTGGGGCATCACCTTCCTCGGCACCCCCGAGGGCGCCCTGTGGTCGACGATCTTCCTGATCGTCTGGCGCTTCGCGGGGTTCTACATGCTGCTCATGCTCGTCGGCCTGCAGGGCATCCCGGATGATGTCTACGAAGCCGCCCGCATCGACGGGGCGAGCCGCTGGCAGACGTTCCGCTCGATCACGGTTCCGCTGCTCAAGCCGACCTTCGCCCTGACGACGGTGATGTGCGTGACGGGTTCCCTGCTGGCCTTCGAGCAGTTCTACATCCTCACCAAGGGCGGGCCGGACAACAGCACCATGACCGTCGTGCAGCTCATCTACAACGTCGCCTTCCAGGGTCAGAACAGTCTCGGCATCGCCGGCGCCCTCTCGGTGATCGTGCTGCTCGCGCTCATCGTCATCAACGTCTTCCAACTGCGCGCGTTCCGCCGCACCGACGAGAGCTGAACCATGACTCAGACCCTCACGCGCACGATCGTGGCGCCGAATCATCAGCCCACCGCTCCGCGCTATCGCTCGAAGGCGAGACGTGTCGTCCTCGGCGTCCCCTACTGGGTGTTCACGACCGCGCTCGCGGTCATCTTCCTCTATCCGCTCATCTGGACGGGCGTCTCCTCCGTCAGCCCGATGGCGGGCACCAGCCAGACCGACGGCTGGGGATTCGGCAACTACGCCGCTCTCGGCGAATATCAGGCGGGCATCTGGGTGCACCTCGGGAATTCGCTGTTCGTCTCGGTGCTCACGGTCGTGCTCACCCTGTTCATCTCGCTGCTCGGCGGCTATGCGTTCGCACGCTTCTCATTCCCCGGCAAGAACGCCCTGTTCCTGCTGACCCTCGCGATCCTCATGGTGCCCTACGCGACGCTGCTGATCCCGCTCTACGTGATCCTGAACGCGGTCGGGCTGCAGAACTCACTCGTCGGCGTCGCCCTCGTGATCACGATGTTCCAACTCCCGTTCTCGATGTTCATGATGCGGATCTCGTTCGAGTCGATTCCGAAGGAGATGGATGAGGCCGCGATGGTGGACGGATGCTCCAGTTGGGGCG
The DNA here is from genome assembly GCF_008868005.1 of Microbacterium algeriense. Lineage (GTDB taxonomy): Bacteria > Actinomycetota > Actinomycetes > Actinomycetales > Microbacteriaceae > Microbacterium > Microbacterium algeriense. The sequence continues at coordinate 1,309,582 of NZ_WAAO01000001.1, read as the reverse complement.
CGCTGTGGCGGGTGCTGCTGCCCGCCGTGAAGCCGGGGCTCGTCACGGTCGGGCTGTTCGCGTTCCTCACCGCATGGAACGACTTCATGGCCCCGCTGATCCTCATCAACGACACCAACCGCATGACGCTGCCGCTCGCGGTCGCGAACCTCCGCGGCCAAGTGCAGGGCGTCGTCGACTACGGCGCGACCGAGGCGGGGGTCGTCGTCCTTGCGCTCCCCTGCATCCTGCTCTTCCTGATCCTGCAACGACACTACGTGCGCGGCTTCATGTCCGGCGCCTTCAAGGGATGACCATGTACGACACCACTGCGCCGGCTTCTCCGGTGGTCCCTCTCCGCGGGCGTCTGCGCCCCCTCGGCCTCGACGAGGTGCGCATCACGGGAGGTTTCTGGGCGGACCGTCAAGCCGTCAACGGCTCGGCGACGCTCGCCCACATCGAGTCGCGCCTCGAATCCGAGGGCTGGCTGCCCAACTTCGATCTCGCGGTCGTCGGCACCCTCCCGGAGGGACGCCGCGGGCGCGAGTTCTCCGACTCCGAGGTCTACAAGTTCCTCGAGGCCCTAGCATGGGAGATCGGACGCACGGACGCGGCGGCGGACGACGAACTCGAGCGGCGATTCCGCGCGGTGGTCGCCCGCGTCGCCGCCGCACAGGAGCCCGATGGCTATCTGAACACGATGTTCGGACGCCCCGGGCAGGAGGCGCGGTGGACGCAGCTGCAGTGGGGACACGAACTCTACTGCCTCGGCCACCTGTTCCAGGCCGCCGTCGCCCGCGTGCGCACGCGGCCCGACGCAGACGACGGCCTCATAGACATCGCGCGCCGCGCCGCCGACCTCGTGTGCGACGAGTTCGGCGCGGACGGGCGCGACGCGATCTGCGGTCACGCCGAGGTCGAGGCGGGTCTCCTGGAACTCGGTCGTGCGCTGGGTGAGCAGCGATACGTCGATCAGGCGGCGCTGTTCGTCGAGCGGCACGGCCGCGGATCCCTCGGCGAGATCGAGTGGGGCCGCGCGTACTTCCAGGACGACGTCCCCGTCCGCGACGCCGAGGCGCTGCGCGGTCACGCCGTGCGGGCGAACTATCTGTCGGCGGCGGCGACGGATGTGTCCATCGAGTTCGACGACTCCGCGCTGCTCGAGGCCCTGCGTCGACAGTGGGACCGGACCGTCGAACGACGCACGTACGTGACCGGAGGACAGGGCTCGCACCATCAGGACGAGGCGTTCGGTGAGGACTGGGAGCTGCCGCCCGACCGTGCCTACTCCGAGACCTGCGCCGGGATCGGGTCGATCATGTTCTCCTGGCGTCTCCTGCTCGCGACCGGCGAGGGGCGATACGCCGACCTGATCGAGCGGACGCTGTTCAACGTCGTGGCCACCTCGCCGGGGGACGACGGCCGCTCGTTCTTCTACGCCAACCCGCTGCAGCAGCGCACTCCCGGCACTCCTGCCGATCCGGAGGCGACCTCGCCGCGCGCGTCCTCGTCACTGCGGGCGCCGTGGTTCGAGGTGTCGTGCTGCCCGCCGAACGTGGCACGCACCTTCGCGAGCCTCGCCGCCTATGTCGCGACGGCAGACGACGACGGCGTGCAGCTGCACCAGTATGCGCCGTCGTCCGTGCGGACCCGGCTGGCAGACGGCACCGTCGTCGCGCTCGACGTCTCGACCGGCTACCCCGCGGACGGGCGGGTGCGGATCACGGTGCAGGAGGATGCGCGGTTCACGCTGACCCTCCGCGTACCCGGCTGGGCCGAGGGTGCGCTGGTGCGGGTCCTGTCGGGCGACGGGGAATCCTCCGAGCCCGCGCGCCCTGGCGCGGTGTCCGTGCGGCGGTCGTACCGGGCCGGGGACGTCGTGGAACTCGCGCTGCCGATCGTCCCCCGCGTCACTTCACCGCATCCGATGGTGGATGCCGTCCGCGGCAGCGTGGCGATCGAGCGTGGGCCGGAGGTGCTGGCGCTGGAATCCATCGATCTGGGGGCGGATGTCGGTGAGGCCGTCGCCGCCGGCGACCCGATCGACCGGGACGGCGCGGTCGTTCTGCCGGTCCGCAGTCGGTCGACCGGTGAGGTCGTCGAGGCGCCGCTCGTGGCGTACCACGACTGGGCCCGACGCGGACCCTCGACCATGCGGGTGTGGATCCCGACCGTCTAGCGCAGAACCGACGAGGGAAGGTCTCCCTCCGCCGAGCTCGAAGGATCCAAAGAACACAGCTGTGCGTGCACTGACGCTCTCAGGACGAGACAGACATCCGAGGGGATGCCGTAATCACTTGATACACCTTGCAGTCGCATGTTCGAAGGGAGCCTATCCGCACGGACAGCTCCAGAAAATCGACGCAAAGAAGTTTCGATGATCCGTAGAACGCGAACTCGTCTCGCACTGAGCGCGGTGGTCTTATTGGTGGGTGTTGCGCTCACCCCTGCGGCCGCGCAGGCCGCAGAGGCCGCGGAGGCATCCACGATCACGACGTTCGGCTTTGTCCCTACCGATAGTGCCGGCGCAGCCAAACTGGCTGACGTCGAGGCGCAACGAACGGAGGTGGAATCCTATGAGGCCGCAGGCGAGCCTGCGGCCACACGCCGCAACTCCGGCGAGATGTCGGATGCCACGCCCCAGGACAGTTCAATCAGGGCCGCATCGAACGCGGCATACCGCATCGTTTCAACCTGGACGGACAACATCGCGAAATCGACGGTCGCTCGGGCGGGCAACGGGACGACGTGGGGTCTGACAAAGGTTCAGAACAAGTACCACGTCAATCTCAACATGATCCAGAAGATGGCGGTAAAAGTGGTCGTCGAGAACACCCGGATGAGCGACAACAAGCAGAAGGGCCTCATCACCGCCTACTGCATGGGCGTGACGGTCTGCCCGCAGTGGGTCGTCAATGTGGCCGGATGATTAGGGTTTCCACATGACAACGCAGAAGTCGGATGGGCAGCGCTACCGAGCGGCGGTCCGTGAGGCGTGGGACGAAGGGCGCGGGACGCTCGTCGTTCCGGCCGGGTTCGAGCTGTCGCGCCTCGACGCCGATCGGGGCGTCCTGACGGCGGAGATCATCGACGCCGCCGGAACGCGGTTCGGTGCGCGCGTGACGCTTCCTCCACCCGCCACGCGCGACGGGAGAGGGCAGGATGGCGAGACCACGCCGGCACACTGGGCGCTGTGGACGTTCCTCGTGCCCCTCATGGAAGAACTGGAGACGGACGCCGTGGGCCGGATTTCGCCCGGCACGGACGGTGTGAGGTGGATCACGATGGAGAGGTCCGAGGAGTGATCGAGGGCAGAATGTGACCAAGCCCCCGCCTGCGCTCTCGATGTCGAGTGCAGACGGGGGCTTGAATCGTTCGACGCCGCCGCAGCCTAGGGCCGCGGCCGTGTTCTCAGAAGTCCCAGTCGTCGTCTTCCGTGGCCTCGGCCTTGCCGATGACGTACGAGGATCCCGACCCGGAGAAGAAGTCGTGGTTCTCGTCCGCGTTCGGCGAGAGCGCCGACAGGATCGCCGGGTTCACGTTGGTGACACTGGAGGGGAACATCGCCTCGTAGCCCAGGTTCATCAGGGCCTTGTTGGCGTTGTAGTGCAGGAACTTCTTGACGTCCTCGGTCAGGCCGACGCCGTCGTAGAGGTCCTGCGTGTACTGCACCTCGTTGTCGTAGAGCTCGTACAGCAGCGAGAAGGTGTAGTCCTTCAGCTCGTCCTTGCGCGCCTGGTCGAGGGTCTCGAGTCCGCGCTGGAACTTGTAGCCGATGTAGTAGCCGTGCACGGCCTCGTCACGGATGATGAGGCGGATGAGGTCGGCCGTGTTGGTGAGCTTCGCCCGACTCGACCAGTGCATCGGCAGGTAGAAGCCCGAGTAGAACAGGAAGCTCTCGAGCAGGGTCGAGGCGACCTTGCGCTTGAGCGGGTCGTCGCCGCGGTAGTAGTCCGTGACGATCTGCGCCTTCTTCTGCAGGTTCGGGTTCTCGACCGACCAGCGGAACGCCTCGTCGATCTCCTTCGTCGAGCACAGCGTCGAGAAGATCGAGGAGTAGCTCTTGGCGTGCACCGACTCCATGAACGCGATGTTCGTGTAGACGGCCTCCTCGTGCGGGGTGATCGCATCGGGGATGAGCGAGACGGCGCCGACGGTGCCCTGGATCGTGTCGAGGAGCGTGAGCCCCGTGAACACGCGCATCGTGAGGGTCTGCTCTTCGGGGGTGAGCGTGTTCCACGACTGGATGTCGTTCGACAGCGGCACCTTCTCGGGCAGCCAGAAGTTGTTCACCAGACGGTTCCAGACCTCGAGGTCCTTGTCGTCCTGGATGCGGTTCCAGTTGATCGCCTGCACGCTGTCGACCAGCTTGAGCGGGGAGTGAGGAGTCATTCTTGTCCTAGTTCCTGGGTCGAAGGGTCAGAGCATGCACGAGACGCACTCGGTCATGTCGGTGCCCTCGAGCGCCAGCTGACGCAGACGGATGTAGTAGATCGTCTTGATGCCCTTGCGCCATGCGTAGATCTGCGCCTTGTTGATGTCACGCGTGGTGGCGGTGTCCTTGAAGAACAGCGTCAGCGACAGGCCCTGGTCGACGTGCTGCGTGGCCGCGGCGTAGGTGTCGATGACCTTCTCGTAGCCGATCTCGTACGCGTCCTGGTAGTACTCCAGGTTGTCGTTCGTCATGAACGCCGCCGGGTAGTAGACGCGGCCGAGCTTGCCTTCCTTGCGGATCTCGATCTTCGACGCGATCGGGTGGATCGACGACGTCGAGTTGTTGATGTACGAGATCGAGCCGGTCGGCGGCACCGCCTGCAGGTTCTGGTTGTAGATGCCGTGCTTCTGGATCGACGCCTTCAGCTGGACCCAGTCCTCCTGCGTCGGGATGTGCTTGCCCGCGAACAGCTCCTTGACCTTCTCGGTCTCAGGCACCCAGGCGCGGTCGATGTACTTGTCGAAGAACTCGCCGGACGCGTAGGTGGAGTCCTCGAAGCCGTCGAACGCCGTGCCGCGCTCGATCGCGAGGTTGTTCGATGCGCGCAGCGCGTGGAACAGCACCGTGTAGAAGTAGATGTTCGTGAAGTCGATGCCCTCTTGGGAGCCGTAGAACACGTGCTCGCGAGCCAGGTACCCGTGCAGGTTCATCTGGCCGAGACCGATCGCGTGCGAGCGGTCGTTGCCGTCCTCGATCGAGCGGACGGAGCCGATGTGGCTCTGGTCGCTGACCGCGGTGAGCGCGCGGATCGCGGTCTCGACGGTCTGGCCGAGGTCGTCGGCGTCCATCGACAGGGCGATGTTCATCGAGCCGAGGTTGCAGGAGATGTCCTTGCCGATCTCCTTGTACGACAGGTCGTCGTTGTAAGTGGTCGGCGTGTTCACCTGCAGGATCTCGCTGCAGAGGTTGGACATGTTGATCCGACCCTTGATCGGGTTGGCCTTGTTCACCGTGTCCTCGAACATGACGTACGGGTAGCCGGACTCGAACTGGATCTCGGCGACGGTCTGGAAGAACTCGCGCGCGTTGATCTTCGTCTTCTTGATGCGCGGGTCGTCGACCATCTCGCGGTACTTCTCGGTGACCGAGATGTCGCCGAACGGCACGCCGTAGACCTTCTCGACGTCGTACGGCGAGAACAGGTACATGTCCTCGTCGTTCTTGGCGAGCTCGAAGGTGATGTCCGGGACGACGACGCCGAGCGACAGCGTCTTGATGCGGATCTTCTCGTCGGCGTTCTCACGCTTGGTGTCGAGGAAGCGCATGATGTCGGGGTGGTGCGCGTTGAGGTACACCGCACCAGCGCCCTGACGGGCACCGAGCTGGTTGGCGTAGCTGAAGCTGTCTTCCAGGAGCTTCATCACGGGGATGATGCCCGAGGACTGGTTCTCGATCTGCTTGATCGGCGCACCCGACTCGCGGATGTTCGACAGCAGCAGCGCGACGCCGCCGCCGCGCTTGGAGAGCTGGAGGGCGGAGTTGATGCCGCGGGCGATCGACTCCATGTTGTCCTCGATGCGGAGCAGGAAGCAGCTGACGAGCTCGCCGCGCTGCGCCTTGCCGGCGTTGAGGAACGTCGGGGTGGCCGGCTGGAAGCGGCCGGAGATGATCTCCTCGACGAGGGCGACGGCGAGCTTCTCGTCGCCGTCCGCGAGACCGAGGGCCGTCATCACGACGCGGTCCTCGAAGCGCTCGAGGTAGCGCTTGCCGTCGAAGGTCTTCAGCGTGTAGCTCGTGTAGTACTTGAACGCGCCGAGGAACGTCTCGAAGCGGAACTTCTTCGAGTAGGCGAGGTCGTTGAGCTTCTGGATGAAGTCCATCGAGTACTTCTCGATGACAGCGCCCTCGTAGTACTCCTTCTCCACGAGGTAGTCCAGGCGCTCCTGGAGCGAGTGGAAGAACACCGTGTTCTGGTTCACGTGCTGCAGGAAGTACTCCCGCGCGGCGCGCTTGTCGGCGTCGAACTGGATCTTCCCGTTCGCGTCGTACAGGTTCAGCATCGCGTTGAGCGCGTGATAGTCGAGGCCCTCGTAGGCGGGGTTCGCCTTGAATGCCGCCGTCTCGGTCACTGCGTCTTGTCCTGCAACTGTGGTACCCACCGTCGTTCCAATCCGTCGCTCACGCGAGCCACATCGTCCTGTGTGCCGAAGATCTCGAGCCGATACAAGTGAGGCACGTGGCACTTGCGGCTGATGATGTCACCGGCGAGGCAGAACGCATCGCCGAAGTTGGTGTTGCCCGCGGAGATCACTCCGCGGATGTGGCGCCGGTTGCGCTCGTCGTTGAGGAACCGGATCACCTGTTTGGGAACGGCGCCCTTCTCGACACCACGCCCCGCACCCCCGCCGTAGGTGGGAGTGACCAGGACGAAGGGCTCATCGACGACGAGGTCCTCTTCGCCCCGGTGCAGGGGAATCCGTCGGGCGGGGAGCCCGAGCTTCTCGATGAAGCGCGCGGTGTTCCCCGAGACGCTCGAGAAGTAGACCAGGAGCGGCGCTGCGGTCGCGACGGCGGTCATAGCTCTCTCCTTGGGTTCCTGAGCCTGTCGAAGGGCTTGGGTTCCTGAGCTTGTCGAAGGGCCTGAGCGACGCCGAAGGATCTACGCCAGGCGGGACGCGAGCTCGTCGATCTTGTCGGGACGGAAGCCCGACCAGTGGTCCTCGTCGGTGACGACGACGGGCGCCTGCATGTAGCCGAGCGCCTTGACCTGCTCGAGGGCCGTCGGGTCCTCCGAAAGGTCGTGGATCTCGTACTCGATGCCCTTGGCATCCAGGGCGCGGTAGGTCGCGTTGCACTGGACGCAGGACGGCTTGGTGTAGACGGTGATCGACATCTTCTCGTTGCCCCTCAAATCTCTGGCCCGCTTCTCATCAGGCTGTTTTCCGGCAGGCCCCCCGCCGGGACTTCAATACTACATATGGGGACCGACATTGGGAGTGACCACAAGGGGTAGTAGTTACATCCGTGTAGTTATCCACCGGTTCTCCACTGATACAACACAGGTTCTCCACCGTTTCTTCCACAGGTCCGACCCCGATCCGGGGCCTCGCGAACCGCGGGAAATCGCGGCTGGGAACCCCCTGGGAGAGATCCATCCACAGGTCGGAGGCTACGCCGCAGGTCGGACATTCGGATTCCTGTGGAATTCGTCCTTCGGCGTGTCGTGGGCGTGTCGCGTCCGGCCCGGCTTCGACCGCCGGGTCGCCGCCCGGTACCGTGGTCTGGTGGCGGGATATCGGGATCTTCTTCGCACGCCCGGCGTGGCGCGCATGATCGCAGCTCAGCTGACCGCGCGCTTCCCCAACGGCATGATGTCGCTGGCGATCCTGCTGCACGTCGAGCAGCAGACCGGCTCCTACGGCTCCGCCGGACTCGTCCTCGCCGCGACCAGCGTGGGGCAGGCGATCGCCGGCCCCATCACGAGTCGCTGGATGGGGGCCTGGGGCATGCGCCGGGTCCTCACCCTCACGCTCTCGGTGTGCGCCGTCGCGGTGCTCGGCCTCGCCGTGCTCCCGCTGTCCGTCCCCGGGTACATGGCGCTGGGGATGATCGCCGGACTCTCCACGCCGCCCGTCCAGGCCGCCGTCCGCACGATCTACCCCAAGCTCGTGAACTCCGGGCAGCTCACGCCGCTGTTCTCCCTCGACGCCTCGCTGCAGGAGATCATCTGGGTCCTGGCTCCCGTCGTCATCACCCTCGTCTCCACGCAGATCGGCACGACGGAGGGTCTGCTGCTCGTGGCGATCGTGCTCGTCGGCGGCGGCGCCTGGTTCATCCTCTCCCCTGAGGTGGGCCGCGTCCGCATCCCCCGCAGTCGCAACGCGCTGGGCAAAGTCGTCCTGAAGCCGCCCGTGCTCCTGGCCACCGTGATCGGATTCCTCCTCATCGGCGCGTGCTCCGCCGTGGAGGTCGGCGTCGTCGCGACGTTCGAGCACGGCAGCCTCGCCGCCGGACTCGTCCTCGCCGTGTTCTCCGCCGGAAGCCTGGCGGGCGGCCTCGCGTTCGGTCACATCCCGATCGGCCCCTGGGCGATGGCGCGCCGTCTGCTCATCGTCACGGTCGGCCTGGCCCTGACGATGGTGATGCTCGACGTGTACTGGCTCGGCGGCACGCTGATCCTCGCGGGCATCGGCGTCGCCCCCGCCCTCGCCGTCCTGTTCGCCATCACGACCGCCAGCGTCAAGTTCAGCGAGACCGCCGAGGCGTTCGGCTGGGCGGGCACGGGCCAGCTCATCGGCGCCGCCGCCGGCTCCGCCGTGGCCGGGTTCCTGGTGGACGTCGGCGACTGGCGCGGCGCGTACCTCGCGGCGACCGTCTTCGCTGGCATCGGGCTCGTCGTGGCTGTCGTCTTCGTCCGTTCGTTCCCCGATCTGCGTCACCGCGACGCCAGTCCCCATCCCGACACCGAGCCCCTGGCGGTCACCCCTTCATGAGCACCCCCGTCCCCGCCTCCTCGTCCGCACCCGCGATCGTGTGCGTCGGCGAGTCGATGGCACTGATCACCCCGACCGGCGCCGGCCTCGCCGAGGCCGACACCGCGACCATCACGCACGCGGGCGCCGAGGCGAACGTCGCCGTCGGCCTCGCCGCCGCTGGGCACCGCGCCGTCTGGGCATCCCGTCTCGGAGCCGATCCGCTCGGCGCGCGGCTCTCCGCCGAGCTCGAGCGTCGAGGAGTCGAGCTGTGGGTGGAGCGGGATGCCGAATCCCCCACCGGAGTCATGTTCAAGGACCCCGGCATCGAGTCCTCGTCCGTCTTCTACTACCGCCGCGGCTCGGCCGCCTCCCGCATGGAGCCGGGCTTCCTCCGCCCGGAGCAGCTCGATGGGGTGCGCATCGTGCACACCACCGGGATCACCCCCGCGCTCTCCCCCTCGTGCCTGGCGATGGTCGACCGCCTGTACGACGACGCCCGCGCCGCCGGTGCCACCGTGTCCTTCGACGTGAACGACCGCCGCGCGCTCTGGGGTGCTGAGGAGGCCGCTGCCACGCTCGCCCGCCTGGCGGATGCCGCCGACATCGCCTTCGTCGGACGCGACGAGGCCGAGCGCATCTGGGGGACGGCGACCCCCGCCGAGATCCGCGCCTTCCTTCCGCACTGCGCTCTGCTGGTCGTCAAGGACGGCGACATCGGAGCGACCGCCTTCGACGGCGACGCAGACCCGGTGTTCGTCCCGGCTCCGGTGGTCGAGGTCGTCGAGCCGGTCGGAGCGGGAGACGCCTTCGCCTCCGGCTTCCTCGCAGCGACCCTCGACGGCGCCGACCTGAGCGACCGTCTCTCCGCCGGACATGCGGCCGCGGAGCGGGTCCTGACGATCGCCGCCGACCTGCCCCCGCTCGTCCCCCTCGGCGGACCCCGGTCGTAGGCTGGTGCCATGCCGGCACCGCTCACCCTCCCCCGCCTCTCCTGGGGTTCGGCCTCCTCACCTCGGCGCGCACTCCTCGTGCACGGGCTGGGTTCCTCGGCCGCGCTGATGTGGCGGATCGGCGACGCCCTCGCCGCGGCGGGATGGCACGCGACGGCCGTCGACCTCCGCGGTCACGGCGACGCCCCGCGGTCCCTCGATTACACCGTCGCCGCCTACGGATCCGACCTCGCCACGACGGCCCCCGAGGGCGGCGGAGTCTGGGACGCCGTGATCGGCCACTCCCTCGGCGGCGCGGCCGGCACGGTCGCGGCCGCGTCCTCCCCCGACTGGACGCGCCGGCTCGTGCTGCTCGACCCGGCGATCCACGTCGACGGCAGGGATGCCGCGATCGTCCGCCGCAGCCAGGAGCGCGCCTTCGCCGATCCCCGTCTCGAGACCGTGCAGCAGGAGCATCCGCACTGGCATCCCCAGGACCAAGAGCTCAAGGTCGATGCCGTCCGGCGCGCGAGCGCCTGGGCCATCGAGCAGACCAGCGCGCAGAACCACCCGTGGGACGTGCGCGCCGACGCTGCACGGCTCACCGTCCCGACGCACGTGATCGGGGCGGACCCCGATGTCTACAGCATCTTCACCGGCGACCTCGCCGATGACGTCCTCGCCGCGAACCCGCGGATCACCATGTCGGTCGTCGAGGGTGCGGGCCACTCCCTGCACCGCGACCGCCCGGAGGAATCCATCCGTCAGCTTCTGGAGGCACTGGCATGACATTCGATCCCGCAGCATTCCTTCCTGACGACCTCCTCGAGCGGATCCGCGAGCGCGCGCCGATCCACGACAGGGAGAACACCTTCCCTCAGCAGGACCTCGACGAGCTGCGCGCCGCCGGCTACCTGTCGATCCTCGTGCCGAAGGAGCGCGGAGGGGCGGGACTCGGACTCGCGGAGGCTGCGATCCTGCAGCAGCGTCTCGCCGGAGCCGCTCCCGCCACGGCCCTGGCGGTCAACATGCACCTGGTCTGGACCGGGGTGGCGAAGGTCTTCTCCGACCGCGGCGTGCCCGGACTGGAGTTCGTGCAGGACGGCGCGGTCGCCGGGGAGGTGTACGCCTTCGGGATCAGCGAGGGCGGAAACGACCTCGTGCTCTTCGGCAGCGATACCGCGGCGGTTCCCGACGGCGACGGCGGGTACGCGTTCACCGGCACCAAGATCTTCACCTCGCTCGCCCCGGTCTGGACCGGACTCGGGCTGCACGGGCTGGACACCACGAGCCCCGACGCCCCGAAGCTCGTCTTCGCGTTCGTCGAGCGGACCGACGCCGTCACCACCTCCGACGACTGGGACACCCTCGGCATGCGGGGCACCCAGAGCCGGACCACGCGCCTGAACGGCGCCGTGGCCGATGCGGCCCACGTGGTGCGACGCATCGATCCCGGCCCCAGCCCCGATCCGATCGTCTTCGGGATCTTCTCGGTGTTCGAGATCCTGCTCGCCGCCGTCTACACCGGCATCGCGCGCCGTGCTCTGGAGCTCTCCGTGACGACCGCGCAGAAGCGGCACTCGAAGAAGACGGGACTCGCCTACAGCCAGGACCCGGACATCCGCTGGCGCATCGCCGACATGGCCATCGCCTACGACGCCCTGCCGCCGCAGATCGCCGCGCTCGCCCGCGACGTGGACGACCTCGTCGACCACGGGCCCCGCTGGTTCCCGCAGCTGTCCGGGCTGAAGCACCGGGCGATCACGACGGCCAAGCACGTCGTCGACGAGGCGATGCTGGTCGCGGGCGGCGGCTCGTACTTCTCGGCGAACGAGCTGTCCCGGCTGTACCGCGACGTCCTGGCGGGGGCGTTCCACCCGTCCGACCCCGAATCCGCGCACTCCACGGCGGCGAGCGCCTGGCTCGGACCGATCGCGACGTGAGGCCGAGCGCCCGCCGTGCTCCGCGCTCAGCGATCGGAGGCGGCGGTCCGACTGCGGGCGAGTAGGGCGAGATGCAGCGCGGCGAGGGTCTCCCCGTCGTCGAGATCCGCGTCGAGCAGGTCGCCGATCAGCGTCAGCCGCTGGTAGAACACGGAGCGTGACAGGTGGCTCGAGGCCGCAGCGGCCGACCTGTTGCCCGGATGACTCACGAGCGCGCTGAGCACATCCAGCAGGTCGCCCCGACGCTCGCGGTCGTGCCGGACCAGCGGCGCCAGCATCCGCTCGCTGTGGGCGTGCAGCCGGTGGTCGTCGCGCAAGGCGGTGACCAGGCGCTCGAGCGGCCTGTCGTCCACCCTGCGCACCCGGGGACCCCCGGCGCCGCGCGCGCTGTCCGCGAGGTCAAGGGCAGCACGGACCGACGTCAGGAGCTCGACCACGCCGTCGGCGCCCGGTCCGATGAACGCGGATCCCCCGTCGCCGAGGATCCGGTGCACCGCCTCGTCCGACAGCGGAGTGTCAGGGGCCGGGGAGAGCAGCAGCACCACCTCGTCGCCGCGGCGCCCCGCGACGACGGCGAGGCCCTCGCCGGCGGCTCGCCCCCTGAGCTCCTCGACCGTCGCGGGGGCGCGGAGCACGACGCCGTGACAGCGGCGTCCCACGAGCTCGAACCCGAGTCCCTGCAAGCGGGCGGCCATGTCGTCGGCACGGGCGAATCGGGCTCCCAGGAGATCGTCGATCAGGGTGCGCTGTGCCAGCAGGGACCATGCCGCATCCCCGTCGGCCAGCCGTCCGAAGGCGAGTGCGGTGGCACCCTGCTCCAGCACGGTCTGCCGACCGGCCGGATGGACCGGTCCGGCCAGCGCCACCAACGTTCCCCAGCGCACGCCCCGCGCCTGCACCGGAACCCGCTCCCCGACGGCTTCCGACGCGCGGACGCTGCGCAGGACCTCGGCGACCGGCATCCGCAGCCCCTCGACGGCGATGACCTCGTGCGCGAGGTTCTCCAGCACGACCGGAGACCCGAGAGCGCGCGCGGTCTCCGCGACGATCACGTCCGCGGGCGCGCCGCGCAGGCTCAGCGCCGTGAACAGCTCGTGCAGCTGCTGCCGTTCGTGCAGCGCCTCGGTCTGCGCACGGATGAGAGCCCGATGCACCGCTTCGGTCACGGCGACGAACTTCACCTCCCGCGCCAGGGCGATCAGCGCGAGCCCCGCATCCGCGCATCCTTCGACGATGGCGGGGGGCACCTGCGGATGACGCGCGCCGAGCTCGATCACGATGCCGGCCGCGCCCACCCTCTCGAGGTCGGCGACGAAGGCGCGCAACGCGGTCTCGTCGGTGGGCCAGGCCGCTCCCGTGGTGAGCAGGAGCTCGCCGCCGTCGAGCAGCCGCGCGACGCCGGCGCTGTCGGAGACGTGCACCCACCGGACGCGGGCCGCCAGTGCCTCTCCGCCGACGACGACCTCCGGGGCTCCGTCCTGCAGCGCGGCGAGCGCCAGCACGTCGTCGACCGTCAGCAGCGAGCCGTCCCGCGATTCCGGACGATCTGTCCGATACGAAGCGAACTCCCGACGTTCTGACACTCTCGCGCCCTCCCGATCTCTGTGAGCATTGAGGAGAATCAGCCTATCCGCACTCGGTCAGAGTGTTCGGATGATCAAAAACGTGAGCAGTCGGAGGAGCATCGTGGACACCGTCCCGCACATCATCAACGGCGTGGAGACCGCCGAAGCGTCCCGCACCGGCCAGGTCTTCGACCCCGCCACCGGTCAGGTCTCCAAGCACGTCGCCTTCGCCTCGGCCGCCGAGGTGGAGTCCGCCATCGCCGCCGCAGCAGCCGCGCTTCCCGGCTGGCGGGAGACGAGCCTGATCAAGCGCGCCGACGTGTTCTTCCGACTGCGTCAGCTGCTCAAGGAGCGCACGCCCGAGCTGGCCGCGATCGTGACCTCCGAGCACGGCAAGGTGCTCTCGGATGCCGCCGGCGAGGTGTCGCGCGGGATCGAGAACGTCGAGTTCGCCGCCGGACTCGTGCACCTGCTCAAGGGCGAGCGCAGCGAGCAGGTCTCCCGCGGCGTCGACGTGCACTCCGTCAAGCAGCCGGTAGGCGTGGTCGCGGCGATCACCCCGTTCAACTTCCCCGTGATGGTGCCTTTGTGGATGGTGGCCTCGGCGATCGCGTGCGGCAACACGGTCGTGCTCAAGCCGAGCGAGAAGGACCCTTCGGCTGCGATCTGGCTCGCGAAGCTGTTCCAGGAGGCCGGTCTGCCCGATGGCGTCCTCAACGTCGTCAACGGCGACAAGGAGGCCGTCGACACGATCCTCGACTCCTCCGGGGTCGACGCCGTCAGCTTCGTCGGCTCCACGCCGATCGCCCGTTCGATCTACCAGCGCGCCTCGGCTGCCGGCAAGCGCGTGCAGGCCCTCGGCGGCGCGAAGAACCACATGGTCGTGATGCCCGACGCCGACATCGACGCGGCAGCCGACGCCGCGGTCTCCGCCGCCTACGGCTCCGCGGGCGAGCGCTGCATGGCCGTCTCGGTGCTGGTCGCGGTGGGCGACGTCGCCGACGACCTCGTCGCCGCGATCGCCGACCGCATCGACGGCCTCACGATCGGCGCGGGCACGGATGCCGCGAGCGAGATGGGTCCGCTCATCACCCGCGAGCACCGCGACAAAGTCGCCTCCTACGTGACGGGCGCCGAGGCCGAGGGCGCGAAGGTCGTCGTCGACGGCACGCAGAAGCAGTTCGACTCGGAGGGCTTCTTCCTGGGCGTCAGCCTGATCGACCAGGTCGCCCCCGGCATGAAGGTCTACGACGACGAGATCTTCGGCCCGGTGCTGTCGGTCGTCCGCGTCGCCACCTACGCCGACGCGGTCGCCCTCGTGAACGCCAACGCCTACGGCAACGGCACCGCGATCTTCACGCGCGACGGGGGCACGGCCCGTCAGTACGAGTTCGACATCGAGGTCGGCATGGTCGGCGTCAACGTGCCGATCCCCGTGCCGATCGGTGCCTATTCGTTCGGCGGATGGAAGGACTCGCTGTTCGGCGACTCGCACATCTACGGTCCCGAATCGGTGCACTTCTACACGCGCTCCAAGGTCGTCACCACCCGGTGGCCGGACCACACCCCCTCCCAGATCGACCTCGGGTTCCCGAGCAACCACTGAGCGGACACGACATGACGAACTACACCGACCGCCACGGCGTCTCCCACCCGCTCCCCGCCCCGGAGGCCGAAGCGCAGGTGCGTGCGGACGACCGCAGTCACGTGTTCCACTCCTGGAGCGCACAGGCCCTGATCGACCCGCTGCCCGTCGCCGCGGGCGAGGGATCGACCTTCTGGGACTACCAGGGCAACGCCTACCTCGACTTCTCCAGCCAGTTGGTGAACCTGAACCTCGGGCATCAGCATCCGGACCTGGTCGCGGCGATCCAGCAGCAGGCGGGGCGCCTCGCGACGATCCAGCCGTCCATCGCGAACGATGTGCGCGGCGAGCTCGCCCGACTGATCGCGGAGGTCGCGCCGGAGGGACTCGAGAAGGTCTTCTTCACCAACGGCGGCGCCGAGGCCAACGAGTACGCCGTGCGCATGGCCCGTCAGTTCACCGGTCGACGCAAGGTGCTGTCGATGTACCGCAGCTACCACGGCTCCACCTCGACGGCGATCTCGCTGACCGGCGACCCGCGCCGCTGGGCGAACGACACGGTCGACTCCGGCGCGGTGCGCTTCTTCGGACCGTACCTGTACCGCTCGCCGTTCCATGCCGAGACTCCGGAGCAGGAGGCGGAGCGGGCACTGGCGCATCTGGAGCAGACGATCCAGCTCGAGGGCCCGCAGACGATCGCGGCGATCATCATCGAGACGGTCGTGGGCACCAACGGCGTGCTCGTTCCGCCGCCCGGCTACCTGCAGGGCGTTCGCGAGCTGTGCGACCGCTACGGCATCGTGTACATCGCAGACGAGGTCATGGTCGGCTTCGGCCGGCTCGGCGAGTGGTTCGGCATCGACGCGTTCGATGCCCGCCCCGACCTCATCACCTTCGCGAAGGGCGTGAACTCCGGCTACGTGCCTCTCGGGGGTGTCGTGATCTCCGACCGCATCGCGAGTGCGTTCGACACGATGCCGTTCGCGGGAGGACTCACCTACTCCGGGCACCCGCTGGCCTGCGCCGCCGGCGTCGCCACGTTCGAGGTGTTCCGCCGCGACGGCATCCTGGAGCGCGTGCGCGACCTCGGTGCGCGCATCGTCGAGCCCACGGTGCGCTCCTGGGCCGAGAAGCACCCGAGCGTCGGCGACGTGCGCGGTCTCGGGCTGTTCTGGGCCGTCGAACTCGTGCGCGACCAGGAG
The DNA here is from genome assembly GCF_008868005.1 of Microbacterium algeriense. Classification (GTDB taxonomy): domain Bacteria; phylum Actinomycetota; class Actinomycetes; order Actinomycetales; family Microbacteriaceae; genus Microbacterium; species Microbacterium algeriense. Next base: position 1,293,469 of record NZ_WAAO01000001.1, on the reverse strand, counting down.
ACACGCGAGCCCCTGGTGCCGTTCAACGCCGCCGGAGCGGATGCCGCACCGATGGGTGCGTTCGCGGCGGCTGCCAAGAAGGCCGGGGTCTGGCCGTTCACGCACTTCAACCGCACGCACATCGCACCGCCGCTGGTGATCAGCGAGGACGAGCTGGTGCGCGGACTCGGCGTGCTCGACGATGCGCTGAGCGTGGCGGACGAGGTGGCCGCGCGCTGACCCTGGGCCTGCCCACCCGACCGCGTCAGATCAGGAACCCGCGCAGCAGCGCCTCCGATCCGGCGAGGTGGTCGCGCATCGCCGCCTCGGCAGCATCGGGGCGTCCGGCGAGGATCGCCGACACGATGCTCTCGTGCTGCTCCCCCGAGTGCTGGATGTTGCGGGGCATGAGCGGGAACGTGTCGAGCCAGGCGTTGACGTCGGCCCTGTTCTCGGCGACCAGCGCGACGAGCGAGGGGACGCCGGCGGCCTCCGCGATCGCCAGATGCAGCAGCGTGTCGAGACGCCGGTACTCCTCGGGCCCCGCCGGCAGCGCGGCTTCGTGCCGCGCCCACAGGTCGGCGCGGGTGGCGGCGTCGAGCGTCCGGCTCGCTGCTGCCCTCGCCGAGCCGCTCTCGAGCACGCGGCGCAGGCCGAGCACGTCGTCCAGCTCTTCCGCGGTGACGGTACCGGACACCGACGGATGCGGCAGCGGGTCGGCCACGAACGTCCCGCCGTATCGCCCCCGTCGCGGCAGCAGGTAGCCGGTGTCGGCGAGTTCGCGGATCGCCTCGCGCACCGTGTCCCTGCTGACACCGAACGACGCCGCCAGCTCGCGCTCCGGAGGCAGCGACTCCCCCGGGGCGACCACGCCGAGCCGGATCGTCTGCACGAGGCGGGCCACTGCGTCCTCGAGGGCGTTGCCGCGCCGCAGCGGCCGATAGACCGCCTTCCGCACCTCGACGAGGTCGCCGTCGGAGGAGTGCTCGCTCATGCCTTCACCCTGTCACAGCGAGGTGGGGAGCGCTCACAGCGGCGTGACGTAGGCGTTGGTGATGCCGCCGTCGACGACGAACGCGCTGGCGGTGATGAACGAGGAGTCGTCGGAGGCCAGGAAGGCGACCGCGGCCGCGAGCTCCTCCGGCTCGGCGAATCGTCCCATCGGCACGTGCACGAGGCGTCGCTGCGCCCGCTCCGGGTCCTTCGCGAACAGCTCCTGCAGCAGCGGGGTGTTCACCGGTCCGGGGCACAGGGCGTTCACGCGCACCCCCTGTCGGGCGAACTGCACCCCGAGCTCGCGCGACATCGCCAGCACGCCGCCCTTGGACGCGGTGTAGCTGATCTGCGAGGTGGCCGAACCCAGCAGGGCGACGAAGGACGCGGTGTTGATGATCGAGCCGCGTCCGGCGGGGACCATGTGCCGCAGCGCCGCACGGCTGCAGAGGTACACGCTCTTGAGGTTCACGTCCTGCACCCGGTCCCAGGCCGGGAGCTCCGTGGTCTCGATCGAGTCGTCGTCGGCCGGCGAGATGCCCGCATTGTTGAAGGCGATGTCGATCCGCCCGAACTCCTCCGCGACACCGTCGAACAGCGCGTTCACCCTCGCCTCGTCGGCGACGTCGACCGGACGGAAAGCGCCGCCCACCTCGGCGGCAGCCGCCTCGCCGGTCACGGGATCGACGTCGGCGATCACGACGAAGGCACCCTCCGCGGCGAACCGCTTCGCGGTCGCGAAACCGATGCCGCTCGCGCCGCCGGTGATGATGGCGACGCGGTCGTGGAGCCGCTGGGTCAGGTCGATGGTCATGGAGTTCTCCGTTCCGGATGGGTGGGTCGACGCGATCAGAGGTCGTCTGTCGCGAAGAAGACGTTCTTGGTCTCGGTGAAGTGCTCGGCGGCGTCCGGGCCGAGCTCGCGCCCGAGGCCGGACGCCTTCATGCCGCCGAAGGGCGTGGCGTAGCGCACCGAGGAGTGGGAGTTCACCGAGAGCACCCCGCTGCGCACGCCCCGCGCGACGCGGACGGCGCGTCCCAGGTTCTCCGTCCACACGGAGCCGGCGAGGCCGTAGATCGTGTCGTTCGCCAGACGGATCGCATCGGCTTCGTCATCGAAGGGCATCACCGCGACGACGGGCCCGAACACCTCCTGCTGCGCGATCCGATCCGCCGGGTCGGCGAGCACCACGGCCGGGGCGAACCAGAATCCGTCCCCCTCGGGCGCCGTGCCGCGGAACGCGACGTCGGCGCCGTCGAGGAACGAGGCGACGGTGTCGCGGTGGCCCGCCGAGATGAGCGGCCCCATGTCGGTGTCGTCCGCCGCGGGGTCTCCGACGCGCCAGGCGGCGACGGCCGGTTCGAGCAGTTCGAGGAACCGGTCGTACACCGAGCGCTGCACGAGCAGACGGCTGCGGGCGCAGCAGTCCTGCCCGGCGTTGTCGAACACCGATCCGGGAACTCCGGCCGCCGCGCGCTCGAGATCCGCGTCCTCGAAGACGATGTTCGCGCTCTTGCCACCGAGTTCGAGCGTGACGGGCTTGAGGGCGCGCGCGCATCCCGCCGCGACCTCGACACCGACCTCCGTCGATCCGGTGAAGACGACCTTGCGCACGTCCGGGTGCTCGACCAGACGCTGGCCGACGACGGATCCGGAGCCCGTGACGACTTCGAACAGCCCCTCCGGGAGTCCTGCTTCGCGGGCGAGCTCCCCGAGACGGAGGGCGGTGAGCGGGGTCAGCTCGGCGGGCTTCAGCACGACGGCGTTGCCCGCGGCGAGCGCCGGTGCGAAGGCCCACGAGGCGATCGTCATCGGGAAGTTCCAGGGCACGATGACGCCGACCACGCCGTACGGGTCGTGGAAGGTGACGTCGAGTCCGCCGGCCACCGGGATCTGCCGCCCGGACAGGCGTTCCGGGTCGGCGGAGTAGTAGTTCAGCACCTGGGCCACGTGCCCGGCCTCCCAGCGGGCGGACCCGATCGGATGCCCGGAGTTGAGCACCTCCAGCTGCGCCAGCTCCTCGGTGGCGTCGTGGACGGCACGCGCGAACGCGCGGAGCGCATCGGCCCGCGCGACCGGGGCGAGCGCCGCCCACCGGCGCTGGGCGGCGACGGCACGCGCGATCGCCGCGTCGGTCTCGGCGACGCCGGCCCTGGCGACCTCGCGGATCGCGCTTCCCGTGGACGGGTTGATGACGGTGAACGCACTCATCGGGCGCCTTCCTTCCGCTGTGCGGCGAACGCACGAGCCTGTGAGACGAGATCCGCGAAGAGGCGCCGATCCTCGGCGTTCTCCTCCGGATGCCATTGGATGCCGACCACGTGCCCGGCGGCGGTGTCGACGAACGCCTGCACCAGTCCGTCCTCGGAGCGCGCGGCGGGGACCAGCCCCTCCCCGAGCCGATCGATGCCCTGATGGTGGTAGCTGTGCACGCGCACCTCCCCCGCGCCGAGCACCGCGGCGAGCGCGGTGTCCTCGGCGACCTCGATGTCATTCTCGGCGAAGACACCGCCGCCGAGGCGGTAGCGCTCGGTGCCGAGCGATTCGGGCAGGTGCTGCTGCAGCGTCCCGCCGCGGGCCACGTTCACCAGCTGCAGACCACGGCAGATCGCGAGCACCGGCATCCGGCGCCGCTCCGCCGCCCGGAACAGGGCGAGCTCCCACGCATCGCGATCGGCACGGGCGGGGTCCGTCAGCGGATGCCGCTGCGCGCCGTAGAGCTCCGGCGCGACGTCGGCACCCCCGGAGAGGATCAGTCCGTCCAGCCCGGCGATGGCTGCATCAGCCGACTCCGGGTCCTGTGGGGGCAGCAGCAGGGCGATGCCGCCGGTTGCCGTGACACCGGTCAGGTACTGCTCGGGCAGGAACGCGGCGCGCACGTCCCACACCCCCTGCTGCGCCCGTTCGAGGTAGGTCGTGACGCCGATCAGCGGCGCGGGGTCAGAGCCGTTCGAAACCACGGATGCGCTCCCAGTCGGTGACGGCGGCGTCGTAGGCCTCGACCTCGATGCGCGCCTGGTTCAGGTAGTGGTCCACCACGTCGTCGCCGAACGCCTCCCGCGCGATGGTCGAGGCGCTGAACAGCTGCGCGGCCTCGCGCAGGGTCGTCGGCAGGTGCTCGACTCCGGACTCGTACGCGTTGCCGGTGAACCGGTCGGGCAGGGGGAGCTCGTTCTCGATGCCGTACAGACCGCCGGCGATGATGGCCGAGATCCCGAGGTACGGATTCACGTCTCCCCCCGGCACCCGGTTCTCGACCCGCAGCCCCGAGCCCGATCCGATCACCCGCAGCGCGCAGGTGCGGTTGTCGATGCCCCAGGCCACCCCCGTCGGGGCGAAGCTGCCCTTGGCGAAGCGCTTGTACGAGTTGATGTTGGGCGCGTAGAGGAGGGTGAACTCGCGCAGCGTGGCGAGGATGCCCGCGATCCAGTGCTCCATGACGGGACTGAATCCGTGCTCGCCGTCTCCGGCCATCACCGGGGTGCCGTCCGCGTCGCGCAGGGAGAGGTGGATGTGGCAGCTGTTGCCCTCGCGCTCGTTGAACTTGGCCATGAAGGTGAGCGCCTGACCGTGCTGCTCCGCGATCTCCTTCGCGCCGTTCTTGTACAGCGCGTGCTGGTCGGCGGTCTCGCGGACCTCGGCGTAGCGGAACGCGATCTCCTGCTGCCCGAGGTTGCACTCGCCCTTCACGCCCTCGCAGTACAGCCCGGCGCCGTCCATGCTGTTGCGGATGTCGCGCAGCAGCGGCTCGAGGCGGGTGGAGGCGAGCAGGTTGTAGTCGACGTTGTAGTCGGTCGCCGGAGTGAGCCCCTCGTACTTGCGGGCCCAGGCGTCGCGGTAGGTGTTGTCGAAGACGATGAACTCGAGCTCGGTTCCGGAGAACGCCGTCCAGCCGCGCTCGGCGAGTCGGTCGCGCTGGCGGTCCAGGATCGCCCGGGGCGAGGGACCGACCGGTTCGCCGTTGCCCCACACGAGGTCGGCGATGACCAGAGCCGTTCCCGCCAGCCAGGGGATCCGGCGCAGCGTGGCCACGTCGGGACGCAGCACCATGTCGCCGTACCCGCGGTCCCACCCGGACATCGCGTAGCCGTCGACCGTGTTCATGTCGACATCGACCGACAGCAGGTAGTCGCACGCCTCGGCGCCGTGATGCAGGATGTCCTCCTGGAACAGCCGCGCGGAGACGCGCTTGCCGACCAGTCGTCCCTGCGCATCGGCGAAGGCCACGATCACCGTGTCGATCTCGCCGGCGGCGATGCCGGCATCCAGTTGCTCGATGCTCAGGTTTCCCGCCATCGTCTCGCTCCCGTCGTCGTGGTGAAGCGATCGGCCGACCGGCTTCGCCATCAGAGTAGATCACCAGGACGTTTAAAGGTAGACGAAACCACCATTGGCTGTCACAATCATGCCCAAGGTGCACCCGGCGCCTGCGAGCGTGGGAACGGAGAGCGGATGTCTGAGCAGAGCAGTGAATCCCGCAAGGTCGCTGGAGCGACCTATACACGTGCCGGGAGCGAGTACTTCGAGAAACGGACGCTGAAGCGGTCGGCCGGTGTCTGGGGGCTGTGGGGTCTCGCGGTCGCCGCCGTCATCTCCGGCGACTTCTCCGGCTGGAACTTCGGCATCGACTTCGCGGGCTTCGGCGGCATGCTCATCGCCTTCGTGATCCTCGTGCTCATGTACTACGGCATGATCTTCGCGATCGGGGAGATGGCGGCCATGATGCCGCACACCGGCGGCGCGTACTCGTTCGCCCGATCCGCCATGGGACCCTGGGGCGGCCTGGTCACCGGAGCCGCCGAGACGATCGAGTACGTCGCGACCACGGCGGTGATCGTCTACTTCTCGGCGTCGTATGCGAACGGCATCACCAGTGAGCTGCTCGGACTCGAGCTGCCGGGATGGCTCTGGTACCTCATCCTCTACATCGTGTTCATCGCCCTGAACTCCGCGGGCGCGGCGATCTCCTTCCGGTTCGCGATCATCGTGTCGATCATCTCGATCGGGATCATCCTGGTCTTCTCCGTCATGGCGATCTTCTCCGGTGCGTTCAGCTGGGACGCGCTGTGGGACATCGCCCCCGACCCCGGTCAGACGGAGTTCCTGCCGCACGGCGTGCTGCCCATCCTGTTCGCCCTGCCGTTCGCGATGTGGTTCTTCCTGGGGATCGAGGAGCTTCCGCTGGCCGCCGAGGAGTCGCACAACCCGACGCGCGACATCCCGAAGGCGGGCTTCTGGGCTCGCGGCACGCTGATCGTCACGGGCCTGCTCGTCCTCTTCCTGAACACCGGCGTGATCGGTGCCGAGGCGACCGGAACCGCCGGCGAGCCGCTGCTCGACGGGTTCCGCGCGATCGTCGGCGACCAGCTCGCCGCGGTGCTGGCGCTGTTCGCCCTGATCGGTCTGCTCGCCTCGCTGCAGGGCATCATGTTCGCCTACGGCCGCAACATGTACTCGCTCTCCCGCGCCGGCTACTACCCGCGGTTCCTCTCCCTCACCGGCAAGCGGCAGACGCCGTGGGTGGCGCTCGTCATCGGCGCGGCCATCGGCTTCGTCGCCCTCATCGTCCTCGATGTGCTGGCGGCCGTCGACGCCGAGGGCGCGGGGTCGGTGGCCGGCGCGATCGTGCTGAACATCGCCGTCTGGGGTGCGGTGCTCGCCTACGGGCTCCAGCTGATCTCGTTCATGATCCTGCGGAAGAAGTACCCGGACGTCGACCGCCCCTACCGCAGCCCCTGGGGCATCCCTGGTGCGGCCGTCGCGCTGGTCATCGCGGCTCTCATCTTCGTCGGCTTCCTGCTGAACCCGACCTTCGGTCCGGCGATCATCGCCATCGCGATCGTCTATGTGGTGATCCTGCTCGGCTTCGGGCTCTTCTTCCGGCACCGGCTGGTGCTCTCGCCCGAGGAGGAGTACGCGATCTCGGGTGGCTCGCACGGTGATCCGCAGGCCGAGGGCTACGACGCGATGGAGGACGAGGTGTTCGACGGCGGCAGGTGATCCGCACCACCGCCGGCAGCGCCTCGACGTCCGCGTCGGGGCGCTGCGTCGTGTTCTACTTGCGGTCGAAGTCGAACGCCTTGAGGAGTTCCAGGACGGCCTTGTCGCGCTCCTCGCCGCCCTCGTCGAACATGTGGGTGACGTGCGTGCGCAGGTGGTTCTCCAGCAGCAGCCGGTTCAGCGACTCGAGGGACCGCTGGATCGCCCGGGACTGCGTGATGATGTCCATGCAGTATTCCTCGTTCTCGATCATCCGCGCGACGCCGCGCATCTGCCCCTCGAGGATGCTGGTGCGGTGCAGGGCACGCTTCTTGATGTCTTCGATCACCCCTTGAGGCTACTCGCCTCGTGAAAGGATGACCTCATGCCGCGAACGCCGATGACGCAGCTCTCACCCGCCGACCAGGAGCGCCTGCGCGCGCTCCGACGCATGAAGGCCGTGGCGCTCGGAGCGCTGGTGTTCATGGCCGTCGTGTTCGTGATCGCCTTCGCGTTCCAGCAGCGGATCGGCTGGCTCGGATACGTCAGAGCCGCCGCCGAGGGCGGCATGGTGGGTGCCCTCGCCGACTGGTTCGCGGTCACCGCCCTGTTCCGCCGTCCGCTCGGGCTGCCCATCCCGCACACCGCGATCATCCCCAACCGCAAGGACGAGATCGGCCGCACGCTCGGCGAGTTCGTCGAGACGAACTTCCTCGCCGCCGACGTCGTCCGCACCAAGCTCGCCAGCACGCGGATCTCCCTCCGCGCAGGCGAATGGCTGCGCGAGGCCCCGCACGCCGAACGGGTCGGGGCGGAGGGCGCGACGATCGCGACCGCGGTGCTCAACGCGCTGAGCGATGACGACGTCCGCGACCTCATCACCGACCTCGCGCGAGAGCACCTGGTCGCCCCGGAATGGGGCCCTCCCGCGGGAGCGTGGCTCGAGAAGATCGTCGAGGCCGACGCGCACCACGGCGCCGTCGACCTCGCCGTGGACAGCATCGGCCGCTGGCTCGAAGCCAACGCCGCCTCGTTCACCGGGCTCGTCTCGCGGCGTCTGCCCGGCTGGGTGCCGAAGCTCGCGCATCGCCTGGTCGACGACACCGTCTACAACGAGGCGATCAAGTTCATCCACGCCGTCCAGGCGGACCCCCGCCATCCCGCCCGGCTGGCGATCGACGGCTACCTCGAACGGCTGGCCGACAACCTGCAGAACGACCCGGCGACCAGGGCGAAGCTCGAGAGCGCCAAGGCGTCGCTGTTCGACAGCCCGCGCGTCGGCGCCCTCGCCGCCGAGGCGTGGAACACGGCGAAGAACGGACTGCTGACCGCTCTCGCCGACCCGGAGAGCGGGCTGCGCCGCCGCGCCGTCCAGGCGCTGCAGGAGGTCGGGGAGCGTCTGACCACGGATACCGCGCTGCAGCAGCGCGTGGACACCTGGGTGTCGGATGCGGCGGTCTTCCTCGTCGACCGCTACCGTCACGACATCGCCTCGATCATCACCGACACCGTCGAGCGATGGGACCCGGCCGAGACGACGGAGAAGATCGAGCTGATGGTCGGCCGCGATCTGCAGTACATCCGCCTGAACGGCACCTTCGTCGGCGCGCTCGCCGGCCTCGTCATCTTCACGATCGCCCACGCCCTGATCCCGGGAGTCTGACATGGTCTCGGCCGCTCACCTCAGTCACGACCCGCTCTGGCCCCGCGCCGGCTCCTGGCCCGCGTTCGCAGGAACGGCCGATGCCGTGCTGCTCGGCGTCCCGACCTGGCGCACCTCGCTCTCGCCGACCGGCGCGCACGCGACTCCCGCGGCGATCCGCGAGGCTCTCCCCCGCTACGGCACCACCGTGATGGGTCCGCCCGCGGTCGAGCTCGACGACGTGCTGCGCATCGCGGACGCGGGCGACGTGGCGGATCCGGACGGCTCAGCGGGCGAGGCGAGGGTGATCTCCCGCGTCCGCGAGATCGCGGCGGCCGCACAGCTCGTGATCGCGCTCGGCGGCGACAACTCGCTCACCTACCCGGTCGCTCTGGGCGCCGAGGCGACCGGCCTGATCACCTTCGACGCGCACTTCGACCTCCGGGACGGGATCTCCAACGGCACGCCCGTCCGTCGCCTCGTGCAGGACACCCCTGCCGCGTCGTCCGTGCCGACCGCGAGGATCGATCCGACGAGGATCGTGCAGATCGGGATCGCCGACTTCGCGAACTCGGCCGCCTACGCGCGACGGGCGAACGAGTGGGGCATCCGCGTGGTCACCCTCGACGAGCTCCGCCGCCGCGGTGTCGACGACGTGGTCGCCGAGGCACTGGAGGTCGCCGGCGCGGGAGCCGACGCGCGCATCCATCTCGATATCGACGTCGACGTCTGCGACCGGTCGGTCGCGCCCGGCTGCCCGGCGAGCGTTCCCGGCGGCCTGCAGGCGTGGGAGCTGCGCGCGCTCACCCGCGCCGTGGCTGCGGACCGACGCGTCGTGAGCGCCGACCTGGCCGAGGTCGATGCCACCGCAGACACCGCTGACGCCCGCACGGTGCGCCTCGCAGCGCTCTGCGTGCTGGAACTGCTCGCCGGACTGGCCTCCCGCGGATGAGGCCCCGCGTCGGCCCGGCTCCGTGTCGACCGATGCCACCGCGCCGTCACACCGGCTGCAGGCGCTCCGACTCCACCGCCACGTCGAGCGCGCGTCCGCCGCGGAAGCGCGCGGCGGGGTGGGTCTCCGCCACGCGGGGCCCCGCACCGTGCACACGCTCGCGCAGGGTCTCCCCCGGCGTGTAGACCTCGCGGAGCCGACCGCGGCGCCGCAGTTCGGGCACGGCGAACTCGATGAAGTCGCTCGCCGTGTCGGGTGAGTGGTACTGCACGAGGTTGATGCCGTCGATGTCGTGCTCGTCCAGCCAGCTCTCGATCTCGTCGGCGACGTCCGCAGGCGAGCCGACGGCCATGAACGGCTGCCGGTGGAAGCCGCTCATCGTCGACAGGAACTCCGCGATGGTCTTCTCCTGTGGGAGGAAGGCGGCGGCGAGATCGTCGCCGCGCCCCTCGCGACGCAGAGCCTCCCCCAGGGTGATGTCGCCCGGGTGGGCTGTCGGATCGAACGGCAGACTCGCGTGCGCGAGCACTCCGTCGATGCTCGCGGAGCGGTCGTACTCGGCGAGCTTCGCCTCGGCTTCCTCCCTCGTCGCCGCGACGATGACCGTGGCCCCCACCACGAACTTGATGTCGTCCCGAGCGCGCCCCTGCCGCTCGAGCTCGTCGCGGATTCTCGCGATCGTGCCGCTGACCTGCTCGAACGAGCGCCCTCCGGTGAAGATCAGCTCCGCGTGGCGGCCGGCGAATTCGATGCCGCGCGACGACTGCGTCGCCTGGATCAGGAACGGCGTGCGCTGTCGCGACGGGGAGGAGAGGTGCGGGCCGGCCACCGAGTATCGCGGGCCACGGTGGTTGATGTAGCGGATCTTCTCCGGATCCGCGTAGACGCCCTGCTCACGGTCCTCGACGATCGCGTCATCGTCCCACGATCCCTCCCAGAGCTTGTAGAGCACGTCGAGGTACTCCTCGGCGATCTCGTAGCGGGTGTCGTGGTCGATCTCGCCGTCGAGGCCGAAGTTGCGCGCCGCGTTCGGCAGGTACGACGTGACGATGTTCCATCCCACGCGCCCCTTCGTGAGATGGTCGAGCGTCGACATCCGCCGAGCGAAGGAGAACGGCGGCTCGTACGTCGTCGAGAACGTGATGCCGAATCCGAGATGCTCCGTGACCGCGGCCATCGCCGGCACCACCAAGAGGGGGTCGTTGCTGGGGATCTGCAGGCCTTCGCGGATCGCGGTCTCCGGTCCTCCGCGGAACACGTCGTACGCGCCGACCACGTCCGCGAGGAAGACCGCGTCGAAGCCGCCGGCCTCGAGCTGCCGTGCCAGATCGGTCCAGTACTCGATGTCGTTGAACTCCGTGCGCCGATTGCCGGGGAGCCGCCACAGGCCGTGGGTGATGTGGCTGACGCAGTTCATCTCGAACAGATTCAGGATGAGTCTCTTGGGATCCGTCATGCGGCGGCGCTCCTTTCGTCGGCACGTGCGTGCCGCAGACGATCCTGGCGCGGACGACGCCGACCGGGGCATCGCATGTCGCTGCATGAGGCCGGATGACGCGATGTGACGTCCGACTGCCCCGCGTGACGGGCGGGGTGTGCGCGGATGTCGTGCTCGGGAGGATCGCTCCAGCACCGTCTCTCCGATGAAAGGCACCCGACGCCTCATGAACGCACCCAGGACCCGCCGCACGCTGGCGGCGACCGCCGCCGCGGCTGCTCTCGCCCTCGCGCTGTCCGCCTGCAACAGCGGATCGGTCACCGTGCCGTCCGCCGACGCCGAGCGCGTCGACGGGGGCACGATCGTGTACGCGCACCAGCAGGAGCCGCAGTGCCTCTTCGGCGGATGGATCGAGCAGGCGTACATCTCCTACCAGTTCCTGGACAACCTGTTCTCCCTGACGGAAGACGGCGAGGCCGTCCCGTGGCTGGCGGAGGACTGGACGGTCAGCGAAGACGGTCTCACGTACACGCTCACGCTCAAGGACGGCGTCGAGTTCACCGACGGCACCCCCGTGGACGCCGAGGCCGTGGCGTACAACTTCGACTACTGGGTGGCCGGCGGCAACAGCACAGCGGCCGTCTGGCTCGGCGGCTACTACGAATCCGCCGAGGCCGTCGACGACCTCACCGTGGCCATCCATCTGTCCCGCCCGTACCCGCGTTTCATCGAGAACCTGACGCAGGGCTACTTCGGCATCCAGTCGCAGCAGGCGCTGGAGACCCGCACCGACGAGGAGAACTGCGAGCAGCCGATCGGATCGGGGGCCTTCGTCGTGCAGGAGTGGAACCGCGGCGAGAATGTGGTGCTCGTCCGCAACGACGAGTACACGTCGTGGCCGGAGAACGCCGAGCACACCGGACCGGCGTACGTCGAGAAGGTCGACTGGCGGTTCGTCGCCGACGGCGTCACACGGGTGTCGGCCCTGCGCTCCGGCGAGGCGGATGCGATCTACGACATCCCCGCGATCGAGTGGGACGGGCTGGACGGCGAGCAGTACGAGCTGCACAAGTACGTGACGCCGGGCCGGCCCCAGCAGATCTCGTTCAACACGACCCGTGAGCCGTTCGACGACGAGAATCTGCGCAAGGCCTTCATCTTCAGCCTCGATCGCGAGAGCATCGTGGACACGATCGGCCACGGCGTGATCCCCTTCGAAGGCAACGGCGGGGTCAGCCAGGCGACGCCCGGATACAGCCAGAAGGCCGCCGACTGGTACGCCGAGGACATCGACGAGGCGAACCGTCTCCTGGACGAGGCCGGCTGGACCGACCGCGACGGCGACGGCTACCGGACGAAGGAGGGCAAGACCCTCGAGGTCGTGTTCCCCTACAACGCCGGCACCATCATCAACGCCGACGGAGCCTCGATCTTCCAGGCCGTGCAGGAGCAGGCGAAGGCGACCGGGTTCAAGGTCGACCTGATCCCCGTGCCGCCGTCCGAGACCTGGGCGGGCACCTACAGCGGCCCCGACTCGTACGACATCTCGGCGGGCTACTGGACCTCGGTGAATGCGGGGATCCTGTACATCAACTGGCGTCCGAGCACCGAGGACGACCCGAACTACGCGAACAGCGCCTTCTACGACAGCCCCGAGCTCGAGTCCCTGATCCTGGCCGCCAACTCCGAGTCGGATGTCGACGCGCAGAATGCCCTGTACGGCCAGGCCCAGGAGTACATCGCCGAGCACGCGCTCTCGTTCGGACTGTACGACCGTCTGAGCACGCTCGGCGTCAACCCGCGCCTCCGGGGAGTCTGGCAGGAGCACGCACAGGGAGGACCCACGTTCTATGACGCCTACTTCGTCGAGTGAGGCGCGGCAGGCCGACCGGATCACCTCCGTTCGGCCGGTCGCTCCCCGCCGCTCCCCGCGACGGTTCCGTCGCCTGGCGTCGAACGTCGTGGGCGCGGTCGTCGTGCTCTGGGGTGCGGCCACCGCCGCCTTCCTCGCGCAGATGGCGCTGCCGGGCGACCGCGCCACCGCGATCCTGAACATCCGCACGGGACAGGCGCAGGAGCGCACACCGGACGAGCTCGCCCCGATCGTCGACGCCTACGGTCTCGATCATCCCGTGCTCGTCCAGTACCTGGACTACATCGGAGGACTCCTCCGCGGTGATCTCGGCACCTCGTACCAGCAGTTCCGCCCCGTGTGGGACCTGATCGGCGAGCAGCTCGGTTCGACGCTGGTGCTGACCCTCACCGGCATCCTCCTCGCCTGGGTGCTGATGATCGTCTGGGTCACGCTCACGGCGGGGCGAGGACCGCGGGTGCGTGCACTGGGTTCGGCCGTCGACACCGTGACCGCTGCGCTCCCGCCGTACTGGCTGGGCATCCTGCTCCTGCTGTTCTTCGGGCTGACCCTGCGCTGGTTCCCCGTCATGGGCGGCAGCGGAGTCAACGGCATCGTGCTTCCGGCGCTGACACTGGCGATCCCGCTGGCGGGGTTCATGGGTCAGTCCGTGCGGGCGGAGTACGAGCGAGCGCTCGATCAGCCGTTCGTGCTCAGCGCCCGCATGCGCGGCATGGGCGACCTCGGCATCCGGCTCCGTCATGTGCTGAGACATGGATCGATCCCCGCGGTCACCCTCACCGGGTGGGCCCTCGGCGCCACCGTCTCCGGCGCCGTGATCGTCGAGCAGATCTACTCCCGGCCGGGAATCGGCAAGACCCTGGTCTCCGCGGTCGGGGCGCAGGATCTTCCCGTCGTGACCGGCATCGTGGTGCTCGTCGCCGTCCTCTACGTCGTCGCCAACCTGCTGGTCGACCTCGTTTACACGCTCATCGACCCGAGGCTGAAGACGTCATGACCACCGCACTCCCCCGGAAGCCCGCGCATCACGAGCGCACGAGCCCGACGCGGCGTCGCCGTCGCGTGAGCTGGTCGCTGATCACGGCGATCGTCTTCGCCGCGCTGTTCGCCCTCGCCGCCATCGCACCCGGAGTGCTGGCCACGGACGACCCGACCGCGCAGAACTTCGCCGATGCGCTCCAGTCGCCCTCGCTCACGCACTGGTTCGGCACCGACGAGGCCGGGCGCGATCTCTACAGCCGCATCGTCCACGGAACGCGGGAGTCGCTGCTGATCGGCATCGGAGCCGCCGGGATCGCGCTCACGGCCGCGCTGGTCCTCGGCTCCATCGCGGCGCTCGCGGATCGCGTCACGGCGTCGATCGTCAACCGGATCATCGAAGTCGCGTTCGCCTTCCCGAGCCTGCTGCTCGCCCTCCTGCTCGTGTCGATCCTCGGTCCGTCGCCCTGGACGCAGGTCGTCGCGGTCGGCGTCAGCACCGCACCCGGATACGCCCGCATGGTCCGCGGCCAGATCCTCTCGGCGAAGAACGCCGGCTACGTCGAGGCCGCCCGCGCGCTCGGTCACGGCTGGTGGCGCATCCTCGGGCGGCATGTGCTCCCGAACGCGATCCGGCCGCTCGTGGCCGTGTTCACCATGGCGATCGGACAGTCGATCGTGTGGGCCTCCGGACTGTCGTTCCTCGGTCTCGGCGTCGCTCCGCCCTCGTCCGAGTGGGGAGCGCTACTCGATGCCGGACGCGCCAGCATCCTGCAGGCGCCGTGGCTGACCTTCATCCCCGGCCTGGTCATCCTCGTGCTCGCGCTCACCGCGACCACGATCGGCACCCATATCCAGAACAGTCTCGAGAAGGGCAGGTGACATGAGCGTCGCCGAACTCACCACGGCATCGTCTCCGGCGAGCGGGAGCCCGCGGGAGCGTCTCACCGTACGGAATCTGCACGTGGGCTTCACGCGAGACGGGGAGACCAGGAGCATCGTGCGCGACGTGTCGTTCACGCTGTCCGCCGGGCGATGCGTCGCGATCGTCGGCGAATCCGGTTCGGGCAAGAGCGTCACCGCCCGGACACTGGCGGGACTGACCGGCGCGGGCGCGATCGTCGAGGCGGAGGAGCTCTCCCTCGGCGATGCCGACCTCACCGCCCAGACGGCGAGGTCGTGGCGAGGGATCCGCGGCAAGCGCATCGGCTTCATCCAGCAGGACGCGCTCGTCTCGCTCGACCCGCTGCGCCCCGTGGGTCGGGAGATCGAGGAGGCGCTGCGCCTGCACGGCTGGCGTGATCGGTCGGTTCGCCGACGGAAGGCGATCGAGCTGCTCGCGAGCGTCGACGTGCCGCAGCCCGAACTCCGCGCGCGGCAGCGACCGGGTGAGCTGTCCGGTGGGCTGCGGCAGCGCGCTCTGATCGCCTCCGCGATCGCCCTCGACCCCGAGGTCATCATCGCGGATGAGCCCACGACCGCCCTCGACGTGACCGTGCAGGCGCAGGTGCTCTCGCTGCTGGAAGACGCGAAGGCACGCGGCGCATCCATCATCCTCATCAGCCACGACCTCTCCGTCGTCGCGCAGCTCGCCGACGACATCCTCGTGATGCGCGAGGGCGAAGTGGTCGAACAGGGCGCAGCCGCGCAGGTGCTCGGAGCCCCGCGACACGCGTACACGCAGAGCCTGGTCGATGCCGTCCCCAGCGGACACACCCGCGGCGAGCGCCTCGCCCCGCAGGAGCGGACCGTCCCGAACCTGCACATCGCCCGGCCCTCATCGGGAGTGAACGGGGAGCCGGTGCTGGAGGCCCGAGGCCTCGTGAAGCGATTCGTCTCCCCCGACGGCAGGCTGAGCACCGCGGTCGACGACGTGTCGTTCACACTGCGCCGCGGAGAGACGCTCGGGATCGTCGGCGAGTCCGGCTCGGGAAAGAGCACGACGGCGCGCATCGCCCTCGCACTCGAGCACGCCGACGAGGGCGAGGTGCTGCTGCTCGGATCCCCGTGGTCCGCCGTCTCGGAGTCCCGCCGGCGACCGCAGCGCCGACGGATCGGCGTCGTGTATCAGGACCCGCTGAGCTCGTTCGATCCGCGGTGGAACACCGAGCGCATCCTGCTCGACGCCATCCCCGCCGATGCCGGGCTGACGCGACGGCAGCGCGAGCAGCGCGTCATCGATCTGCTCGCTCAGGTGGCCCTGCCCGCGTCCGTCCGCGAGCGCTTCCCGTTGCGCCTCTCCGGCGGCCAGCGTCAGCGCATCGCGATCGCCAGGGCGCTGGCGACCTCCCCCGAGATCATCGTGCTCGATGAAGCGGTGTCAGCGCTCGACGTCTCCGTGCAGGCGCAGGTGCTCGATCTGCTCGTGGACCTGCAGGACGAGTACGGGCTCAGCTACCTGTTCATCTCGCACGATCTCGGGGTGATCCATCACCTCAGCGACCGCGTGCTCGTCATGAAGGACGGCGTCGTCGTCGAGCACGGAGATGCCGAGCAGATCTTCCGTGCGCCCGCGCACCCTTACACGCAGGAACTGCTGCGGGCGCTTCCCACGCTCTGAGCGGCGGAGGGGCGGCCCGGGTTGCACCGGTTCGCCGGGCCGGAGGGGAAAGAGAGAGGGCCGGTCGGACATGATCTCTCATGTCCGACCGGCCCTCTTCACGGTGGACCTAAGGGGATTCGAACCCCTGACCTCCTCGATGCGAACGAGGCGCGCTACCAACTGCGCCATAGGCCCGTGAACGAGTTCTACGTTATCACGATCGAAACGCCGCTCGCGCCGCGGAGGGTCATCCCGCGGCGCGACGGGAGAGGAGTTCGCGCACGTGCGCCTCGATCTCGGCGTCGTCGACGAAGCCCATCCGGGCGTAGGGGGACGATGCGGCGGGAAGCTGCGTCGGTGCGGGCGGGGCCATCTGCTCCGCGCGCTCCCGAAGGGCGGCGACCCGTGCGGCCTTGCGACGCTGCTCCTGGGCATCGATCTGCGCCTGCGCCGCCTGAGCGCGCGAGCCGGCCACCGACACGAGCGGCTCAGGAAGCGGCCTCGGGGTCCACGTCGCGGGCCCCTGATCGTGCAGCTCCGGAGCGACGCGCGGCGCCGCCGGGACGGCGACGGTGTGGGTGGCTCGTGCGACACGTCGGGCGACCGCGGCTATCCGCTGCAGGGTGACCCCGGCGAGCACGACCAGCGCACCGCCGATCCACAGCAGCACGGAGGACGACGCGGCGAGCAGCTGCCAGACACCGAGTCCGGCGAGCGCGAGCCCGAGGACGAGTGTCGTGGTGGCCGCGGCGCGGACACGTCGACGGGCGCGGGCACGACGGATCACCGGATCGGCCCTGGTCGCAGCGAGCTCCTCACGCAGCGCTTCGAGCTCGGCGGCCTCCCGTTCGGACTGCACGCGCTTCGCGAGCTTCTGCTGCGCCAGAGCGGTGCGGGCATTGAGTTCGATGCGCACCTCGGCCGGAGTCTCGCTCGTCTCGGCGAGGACGCGCAGCGCCTGATTCAGCCGCACGGCGTTGCGCTCGGCCGCGTTGTACTGGAATCGCCCGCGCCAGGAAGGCAGCAGGTACAGCATCCAGAGGAGCACAGCGACGAGGACGATCACTCCCCCGCTCAGCACCGGCCCGTCCATATCGACAACGCTAAGGGGTGCAGGGGTGCGCGGCCGTGCAGAGCGACGCGTGTCGCCGCGAGTCCTTCCGGATCCGACCGGCGACCCCGCCGTTCAGTGCGAGATGCGGTCCGACGGCGGGACGGTCGCGGCCTCGGGCGGCACCTGGCCGTTCAGCCAGCGCGCGAGCACTCCCTGCGGCACATCCTCCCGCGTCAAAGCGAACGCGTAGTGGTCGCGCCAGTCGCCGTCGATATGGATGTACCGACGACGCAGCCCCTCATACCGGAAGCCGAGCTTCTGGACGATGCGGAGGCTCGCGGCGTTCTCCGGGCGGATGCAGATCTCCATCCGATGCAGTCCGTACTCCGTGAAGCAGGCGTCGGTCGCGAGCGCCACGGCCGTCGGCGTGATGCCCTTGCCGGCGAACCGCTCGCTCACCCAGTACCCGATCGTCGCCGAGCACAGCGAACCGCGCGAGACACCCCACACGTTGAGCTGCCCGGCGATCTCGCCGTCGTACTCCATGACGAACGGGTAACCGGAGCCGTCGCGATACTGCTGGAGGAGACGTCGGATGCTCAGCCGCATGTCGAACGAGACCGACCCGTACGGGACCGTCGCCTCCCACGGCTGCAGCCAGGAGCGATTCGACAGCAGCTCGTGCTGCAGTGCTCGGGCGTCCTTCGCACGGACCAGCCGCAGTTCGATGGGTCCGTGTCGCATTCCTGCCGTCGAATCCATGCCGCACCGACGCCCGCGGAGTCGCCTAGAGGCGTTCCGCGAACTCCTTGAGCCAGGGCCGCAGCTCCGGGCCGAGGTCATCCCGGTCCGAGGCCAGCTGCACGATCGCCTTGATGTAGTCGACCCGGTCTCCCGTGTCGTAGCGGCGGCCTCCGAAGACGACGCCGACGACACCGGGGCCGTCGGGGTCGGTCGCGAGCTCCTGCAGCGCATCGGTCAGCTGGATCTCGCCGCCCTTGCCCGGCTCGGTGCGCTCGAGGATGTCGAACACGGATGCCGGGAGGACGTAGCGACCGATGATCGCGAGGTTGGAGGGCGCGTCCTCCTTGGCGGGCTTCTCCACGAGACCCGTGACCCGGACCGCGTCGGAGCCCTCGAGCGGCTCGACGGCAGCGGCGCCGTACATGTGGATGCTGTCGGGGTCGACCTCCATCAGTGCGACGACGGCGGCGCCGGTGCGCTCGTGCTCGGCGATCATGTCGGTCAGCAGCGGGTCGCGCTCGTCGATGAGGTCATCGCCGAGGAGGACGGCGAAGGAGCTGTCGCCGACGTGGGTCCGTGCGCGCAGCACCGCGTGACCGAGTCCCTTCGGCTCGCCCTGACGCACGAAGTGGATGTCCGCGAGGTCGCTGGACTTCATGACCCGCTCCAGGCGACCGGTGTCGCCCTTCTCCATCAGCTTCACCTCGAGCTCGGGCACCGAGTCGAAGTGGTTGGAGATCGCGTTCTTGTTCCGGCCGATGATGACCAGGATGTCCTCGATGCCGGCGTCGGCCGCCTCTTCGACGACGTACTGGATCGCCGGCTTGTCGACGACGGGGAGCATCTCTTTCGGCATCGCCTTCGTCGCGGGGAGGAATCGCGTCCCCAGTCCTGCCGCGGGAATGACGGCTTTGATCTTGTGGTCAGCCATCCTCCCAGCCTAGCGGTGACCGTCGCCCTAGACTCGGAGCCATGTCGAACGACGTCGAACACGCCAAGCGTGCGCTGCGCGCCGAGCTGCGCGAGCGACGCCAGCTCCTCTCCGATCCGCAGCGCGAAGCCGCGGCCGCCGCGATCGGCGAACGCCTCGACGCGCTGATCGACGAACTCGGAGCGCGGTCCATCTCCTGCTTCCTGTCCACGACCACCGAACCCGGGACGCGGGACTTCGTGACCAGGGCGGTGCGCCGGGGCATCCGTGTGCTCCTTCCCGTCACGCGCGCGGACGGCCTGCTGGACTGGGCCGTGGCCACGGACGACGACGAGGTGGCGGAGGGCCTGTTCGGCCTGCCGGAGCCGACGGGCGAGGTGCTCGGCCCGATCGCGGTCAACGACGTGGATCTGATGATCGTGCCGGCCGCGGCCGTCGACCGCAGCGGGATGCGCATGGGCTGGGGGCGCGGTTACTTCGACAAGACCATCGGTTCGATGGAGAAGTGCCCTCCCGTGTACGCGGTCATCTATGATTCCGAGGTACTCGACGAACTTCCGCGAGAGGTGCACGACCAGCCGGTGAACGGCATCGTCACCCCGTCGCAGACGCTCACCCTGTCGCCTCGGCGACGCTGAACCGCAAGGACCTCCATGCCCACCTACGCCTATGCCTGCACCTCGTGCGGGCACCAGTTCGACGCCGTGCAGAGCTTCTCGGATGACGCGCTCACGGTGTGCCCCGAGTGCGGCGGCGCGCTGCGCAAGCAGTACGGCTCGATCGGCGTGACGTTCAACGGCTCGGGCTTCTATCGCACGGACTCGCGCGCCAAATCCGGGGGTTCGAAGGATGCTTCGGCATCATCGAAGTCGGAATCGACGACGAGCGCCAAACCGGCCGCTGCGTCGACTCCCGCCTCGAACTGAGGCCCATCCGACTGGGGGTTTCCATGCTCAAAGGTTTCAAGGACTTCCTGCTCCGCGGGAACGTCATCGATCTGGCCGTCGCGGTCGTCATCGGCACCGCGTTCACCGCCATCGTCACGGCCGTCGTCAACAGCATCATCAACCCGCTCATCGCCCTCTTCCTGAAGGCGGACGCCGCCGGGCAGTTCGGCATCCAGGTCCCGAACATCTACGGCGAGACCGTCACGTTCCCGATCGGCGACCTGATCTCCGCGATCATCAGCTTCCTCGCGGTCGCCGCGGTCGTCTACTTCGTGTTCGTCCTGCCGATGAACACGTTCAAGGCGCACGTCGAGGCACGCAAGGGCACGCCCGCCGAGGAGCCGGAGGAGGAGCCGGCAGCGGCGACCGAGGCCGAGCTGCTCGTCGAGATCCGCGACCTGCTCAAGGTGCAGCGCGGCGCCTGACGCCTCTCGCACATCCAGACGCACGGTCCTCCCCGGAGGGCCGTGCGTCTCGTTTTCCGGGCGCACCTCGGCCCACGGCGTCCTCAGTAGTGCGGCGGCACGTCCTGCCGGAGCTGATCGTCGTTCGGTCCCTTCGCGCCCTTCGGACGAGCCGGCGGCGGTGCGTCGTCGGTCTTCGCCTCGGGCGCGGGATCGCTCCCGGGAACCGGGGTCAGCCGGGCTCGCCGCGAACCCGCGATGCGCACGACGCGCTGACGCGGTGCGGAGCCGTCCGGCTCGTCGGTCATCCCGCGTCGCCGAGATCGATCGGCTGCGTGTCGTTCTCCGCGCGCGGCGCGGAGTCGGAGATGCCGAGGACAGCGGCGATGCGGCTCGCGACCGTGACCGGGTCGCTGTACAGATCGAAGGCGTGCACGCGCACATAGTGCCAGCCCAGGCGCCGGAGCACGTGCGGGCGCAGCCGCAGCGTCTCGCGCAGCGACTCGCCCCGCGTCTCCGGATCGGATTCGATGACCACGGCTTTGCCGCCGTGCTGCGCCACCAGGGGAAGCAGCCCACGGTAGTCGACGTCGACGGAGGCACCGAGGCGTCGCAGCTCGCGGGCCAGGGCGAGGGTGAGCGGATCGGCGAGGTCCTCGAGCCTGGCGTCCCTGCCGCGCGCGGCGAGACCGCCGAGGATCGACATGAGCGTCGCCGCTCCGTGCTCGAGGCGTCCGTCGTCGAAGGAGGAGGGGCGGATCGAGGAGACGATGACCATCGACCGACGCGCGCGCGTCATCCCGACCGTGAGCAGCCGCTCCCCGTCGGGGGTGGACAGGTCGCCGAAGTCGCTCAGCACGCGCCCGTGCTTGGTGAGGCCGAATCCGAGCGAGAAGATCACCCGGTCGCGGCTCTCCGCCACGGACTCCTCGAGCGTCAGGACGGCGAACGGCTCGGCCGTGTCCCGTCCGACGAAGTCCGCCACGTCGGAGCGTCCCGCGAAGGCCGCGGTGACCGCTGCGCGGACGCGCTCCGCGTGCCGCGCGCTCGCGGTGACGACCATGAGGGACTCGGCAGGCCGGTGCACGGCATGCTCGACGACGAGGGTCACGACCCTGGCGACCTCGGCATCCGGGCTCTCGACCGCGCCCGAGATCGGGTCGGGGGTTCCCGTCCCGCCCTCGACGTAGTCGACGGTGAGGCTGCCGCGCCCGAGGTAGGAACCGGCCCACGGCAGCGAGACGATCTCCCCGCCGTAGAAGGCGTCGTTGATCAGCTCGGCGAGGTCTTCCCCTCCCGCGCGGTAGCTGCGCGTCAGGGTCATCACCGGCAGCAGTTCGGACAGCCGCTCGAATGCCGAGACGTCGTCGAAGGGAACCTCCGGCTCCCAGGACTCGTCGGGATCCACGGCGAGGTGGAAGGGCGTCGGGCGCTGCGTGACCGGGTCGCCGAACGCGACGATCTGACGCGCGCGCCGAATCGAGGGGGCCGCCTCGGCGAGGTTGATCGCCGCGGCATCGACGAGGAGCACGGCGTCGAACTCCACGGAGTCCGGGATCTCCGGCACCAGGTACGGCGAAGAGATCCACACGGGCGCGAGCGCGTCTACCAGGGTCGGCGCGGCGCTCACGATCTGCGCGGTGCTCGTGGCCTGCTGCGTCAGCGCCCGTCGCAGGTTCTGCGACTGCTCCGGTTCATCGACGATCGCGATGCGCCACTGGTTGGCGAGCTGCCACGCCAGCAACGGACCGGCCATCGCCGCGTGGGCCTCGTCCACGAGCCGGAAGTCGCGCTCCAGACGGTCGACGACGGCGGTGTTCGCCCCGAGGAGGGCACGATCGTCTTGCAGCGCGCGCTCCAGCAGCGACTGCCACCACGCGAACTCCAGCTCCTCCCCCACCTGGGACTCGGAGACGTGGCGCACGGACAGATCGGCCAGCAGAGGGCCCAGGCCCAGCAGAGCGAGTCGGTCACGCAGCTGCGCGCGCTCGACCAGGTTCTCGAAGACGTCGGACTTGGCGGCGAGGCCGGCGAGCGTGCGCACCAGTCGGGCCACCGGCAGCGAGGCCAGGGGCTCGCGGCGTCCCAGTGCGGCGTCGAGCTCGGCGAGCTCGGCCTCGACCCGCTGCCACGCGGACGACACGTCGGCGAGGCCGAGCGGGATCTCCGGGGCGACACCGGCCTCGACGAAGCGCTGCCACTGCGTGCGCTGGGCCTGGATGCGCAGCAGCGCCTCGTGCATCTCGGTGACGTGGACGCCGGGGCGCACGTACTCCTTCGCGAGACGCCGCAGCCGGCGACGGTTCGCTCCGGACAGACCAGGCGCATCGCGACGCGAGCCGTGCGCCTGGATGAGCTCGCCGAGCGGCCGCTCGAACACGGTCGGGCTGAACCGGTCGAGGGAGTCGCGGATCCCCTGCAGCAGTCGCAGGTACTCGCCGAGCTCGTCGATGGTCGCGAACGGACGCATGTGGGTCTGGGCGATCAGCTCGTAGCCGCGCTCGAGGAGCGTCGGCACGCTCGAGGAGTGCAGACGGCCGGCCAGCTCGTGGGCGGCGCGGGCAGCCTCGGTGCTGGCGAAGGTCACGCCGTACCAGGGCGAGTCGTTCGGGCCGAAGCGGAACTCGCCGAGGCGCGCGGCCTGGGCGAGCGCCTCCGCGGCCTCGGTGCGGTCCGCTGCGAGCCGGCGCAGCGCATCCGTGCCGAGGCGGGCGGTGGTCGACGGCGGCACGGGAAGCGAGGCGAGGCGCGTGAGCTGACGGGTCGCATCCAGGACGGAGGCGTTGAGCCCCGCCACCGGGGCCGTCAGCGCCCGCCGGTAGTCGCGGAGCACCGTGCGCAGTCGCACGAGCGCATCGTCGACCTCGCTGACCTTGGGCGCGGTCGCCTTCTCGTTCCTTCCGATCGCCCTGACCAGGTCGCGGCGGACGCTCGCCGGCGAGACCGCGAGGCTGTCGAGGCCGATCCCGGCGAGGCGGTGCCGCACCCCGTCCAGCGTGGAGCGACGAGCGGAGACGACGAGCACGCGCTTGCCCCCGCGGACCAGCTCCCCGAGGGCGTTGATCACGGTCTGGGTTCCCCCGGTGCCCGGCAGCGTCGCCACGGTGAGGGAGTGTCCTGCGGCGATCCGGGCGAGCACGGCCTCCTGCTCGGCGTCCGCATCGAGGAGCAGGTTGTCCGACGCCGGTGCGCGGTCATCCGGACCGACGTGGTGCGGGGTCGCCCGGGGCGCGGTGACCTGCTCGCGGTCACCGGCGTGTCCCCCGAGCGCGTTCAAGAGCTGATGGTCGAGGCTGCCGCCGTCGCGGGACATCCCGCCGGACACATCGGCGAACGTCGACACCACCAGTCGCGGCTCGACGGAGAACGTGTCGATCGCACGCGTCATGGCGCGCAGGCTGTCGATCACCGGCTGCGGCTTGAAGATCCCGCCGTCGTACGCGAGGGCGGCGAGCGCCGCGGCGTCGATCGAGAGCCCGAAGTGATCGCGGGCGATGCGGACGAGTTCGGGGTTGACCTCGAAGGCCCCCTGGAGCTTGAGCTCGAAATCCGAGTGATGACGACGGATCGCCAGCGGGCGCAGCAGCACCGGAGCCGCGAAGTCCGCTCCCCCGATCCGCCATCGGGCGACGCCGACGGCGAGGTGGACGGCCTCGATCCCTCGGACCGTGCGCAGCTCGGTGTTCTTGGCGGTGATGCGCTCGGCTGCGAGCCGCGCCGTGCGCAGCCCGACCTCGTCGCGGAACAGGTTCGACAGCAGCGTCGACTTGCCCGTGATGAACTGCGGCAGGCTGCCGGGGTGCGCCTTGGAGATGTCGATGCCGGATTCCGGGCGGTCGCGGAAGCTGGTCAGCGGCGAGGGGCCGCCCAGGTCCGCCGCCTCCGCGCGCAGCCGGGTGCGCTCGGCCTCCGCCGCGTGTGCGATCTCCACACCGGTCGTGGAATCGTGCAGATCGCCGAGCGACACAGCAGCGTCCGCCGCTGTGTCACCCGCAGACTTCTCTTCACGTCGCCACACACTGACACCCTAGGCGCGCGACCGCGTCCGCACGCGTAACCCGGGCGGGTTTCCGCCGAATTCCCGCCTGTCCGCGGGCGATCGGCACTCGTTCTGCATCGATCCGGCTGAGCCGACGTTCTCCACCGTCGACGGACCCGCGGTGCGGCGCACACGCGGGGGCCGGTCAGGATGGGGGCATGACCTTCCGATACGACTTCGCCCCGACGCCTTTCGGCGATGCTCTCGCGGTCTTCTCCCACGAGGGCATCGTCCGCTTCGATCTCTCCGAGTCCGACGATCCGAGCGTGCCCTGGCTCCTCGAAGGGGTGTCGCGCCAGCTGCGCGCGATCCCGGAGCACGACCCCGGAGCCGCCGACGAGCTCACCGAGCTCCTCGACCGCTATTTCGACGGCGAGCCGGTCCGCTTCGACGAGCACGTCCGCCTCGACTGGCGCCTGGCGGACGGGTTCGCGCTCACCGCGCTGCAGACGATCTGCACGATCGACTGGGGCGAGACCATGAGCTACGGCGAGGTCGCTGTGCTCGCGGGGCATCCCGGTGCCGCGCGCGCCGTCGGCACGGCCTGTCGCCTGACCCCGTTCTCGATCATCGTGCCCGTGCATCGCGTGGTCCGCTCCGACGGCAGCATCGGCCAGTACGGCGCGCACCCGGAGCGCAAGCGATTCCTCCTCGACCTCGAAGCCGGCTGACCGGACGACAGGCGACGGGGACCCGGCGTGTAGGCCGCCGGGTCCCCGTCGGTCCGCGTCAGGACCGGTGGATCGCCGTCAGTGATCCACGGCCTTCTCGGCACCGAAACCGGTCAGCGAGCGCACCTCCATCTCGGCGGCCAGCTGCGGCGACTCCTTGCGCGTGCTCGTGATCGTGCCGAGCCAGCCGAGCAGGAAGCCGAGCGGGATCGAGACGATGCCCGGATTGTTCAACGGCCAGACGGCGATGTCGATCCCCGGGATCATCGAGGTCGGCGTACCGGAGAACACCGGGGACAGGATGATCAGCAGGATGGCGGATCCCAGGCCTCCGTACATGCTCCAGACCGCGCCGCGGGTGGTGAACCGCCGCCAGAACAGCGAGTACAGGATCGTGGGGAGGTTCGCCGACGCGGCGACCGCGAAGGCGAGCGCGACGAGGAACGCGATGTTCTGCCCCTGAGCGCCGATCCCGCCGATGATCGCGAGGATGCCGATCACGATGACCGTGCGTCGCGCCACGCGGACCTCACCGTTCGGATCGGCCTCGACCGGCTTGCCCGCCGCGTCCTTCCTGCCCTTCTGGATCACGTTGGCGTAGATGTCATGCGCGAACGACGCAGCCGCCGTGATGGTCAGCCCGGCGACGACCGCCAGGATCGTCGCGAACGCGACAGCGGAGATGAAGCCGAGGAGCACCGGGCCGCCCAGCTCGAGCGCCAGGAGCGGCGCGGCGGAGTTGACGCCGCCGGGCGCCGCCGCGATGACGTCGGCGCCCACGAGCGCCCCCGCCCCGTAGCCGAGCACGAGGGTCAGCAGGTAGAAGCCGCCGATGAGCCAGATGGCCCACACGACGGAGCGACGGGCCTCCTTGGCGGTCGGCACCGTGTAGAAGCGCATCAGGACGTGCGGCAGTCCCGCCGTGCCCAGCACGAGCGCCATCCCGAGCGAGAGGAAGTCCCAGGGGTTCGCGCCGTACTGCAGACCGGGCTTGAGCACCGCATCGCCCTTGTCGGAGTTCGCGACCGCCGCCTCCAGAAGCGTGTTCAGGCTGAAGCCGTTGATCGCGAGGACCCAGATCGTCATCGCCAGCGCGCCGCCGATCAGGAGGAACGCCTTGACGATCTGCACCCAGGTGGTGCCCTTCATGCCGCCGATCAGCACGTACACGATCATCAGCACGCCCACCACGGCGATCACGATCGACTGGCCGAGACGACCGTCGATGCCCAGGAGCAGAGACACCAGCCCTCCCGCTCCCGCCATCTGCGCCAGCAGGTAGAAGAAGCACACCGCGAGGGTGGTGATGGCCGCCGCCATCCGCACGGGACGCTGCTTGAGCCGGAACGACAGCACGTCGGCCATCGTGAACTTCCCGGTGTTGCGCATCAGCTCGGCCACCAGCAGCAGGGCGACGAGCCAGGCGACGAGGAACCCGATCGAGTAGAGGAATCCGTCGTAGCCGTTGATCGCGATGGCGCCGCAGATGCCCAGGAACGAGGCCGCGGAGAGGTAGTCGCCCGCGATGGCGAAGCCGTTCTGCGGACCGGTGAAGGAGCGTCCGGCCGCGTAGTAGTCGGCGGCGGTCTTGTTGTTGCGGCTCGCGCGGATGACGATGAACAGCGTCACGGCCACAAATGCCAGGAATATGGAGATGTTGAGGACCGGATTGATCTCGAGTTCGACGGCCTCCGTCGCGGTGCGAATGTCGCTCATGCCTGCGCCTGCGCCTTCTCGAGGTCTTCGCGGATCTCGGCGGAGAGCGGGTCGAGTTTCCTATTCGCGAAAGACACGTACGCCATGGTGATCGCGAATGTCGTGACGAACTGCCCGAGCCCGAAGAGCAGACCGACGGTGATATCGCCCCAGACCCGCTGTCCCATGAAGTCGGTCGCGAAGGCCGCGAGCAGCACATAGACGAAATACCAGATGAGGAAGAAAGCCGCGAGAGGGAAGATGAAGGATCTCTGCTTGCGTTTCAATGCGAGGAATCGCGGAGACTGCTCGACGGCGATGTAATCGATCCCGCCGTCCGGTGCTGCGTGCGTCTGGTCGCTCATGGGGCCTCCTTGCCACATGTCAGGGTCCTCGCACGAGCCGATCGCGCGAGTGGTAGGGTCGACGCTACGAAACGGGGAACGGCGTCGTCACCCCCGGAAGTAGGTAATCGTCTTGAGCGCAACGGTCACCCTCGAATCCGAGGCCGAGCTCGTCGCCAACGCGGTGCGCGAGCTGGCCAGGCGTACGCGTTTCCCCGTCGCCTTCGGCGGTCTCATCGAAGAGGGCGTCGTGAGCGTGACCAGCATCGTGGGCGCGCGCACCCGCTCTCTGGACGGTCTGCGGGTCCGCCCCGAGCGCGGACTCGGCGGTCGCGCGATGATCGAGCTCCGCCCGCGGATGACCAGCGACTACGGGTCGTCGCAGCAGATCACGCACGACTACGACGTGTTCGTGCTCGGCGAGGGGTTGCGCACCCTGCTCGCGCTGCCGATCGTCGTACAGGGCCGATCGCGCGGTGTGCTCTACGCGGGGGCGTGGAACGAGGAGCAGATCGGCGGGATCACGACGGCGCCCGCGATGCAGGTGGCCCAGTCGGTCGCGGACGAGCTCCGCATCCGCGACGAGGTGCAGCGTCGGCTGCAGGCCGCACCGGCGAGCGATGCGGTCGCGCCACCGCAGCGCGAGGAGCTGCGCGAGAGTTTCGCGGAGCTCCGCAGCATCGCCGCCTCCGTGGACGACGCCGACATCCGTGCCCGTATCGCGCAGGTCGAGCGCCGTCTGCTCACGCTCGCGGGAGACGCGGTGCCGGCGACGACGGGCGCGATCCCCACCGTGCACCTCTCTCCGCGGGAGACCGACGTGCTGGCCTGTGCGGCCCTGGGGTCGACCAACGCCGAGATCGCGTCTCAGCTCGGGCTCCGCGAAGGGACCGTGAAGGCCTATCTGGGGACGGCGATGTCCAAGCTCGACGCCTCGACGCGCCACGCCGCCGTGACCCGCGCCCGCCGGGCCGGGCTCCTGCCCTGATCGCCCACCGGACATCGAATGATGACACGCGCCGAAATGCGCGGTTGTCCGCTTTCCACTCGGCGGGTAAAGTCCCTTTCATGGCGAGACGAATTGTGCACCAGCTGGTCGACGACATCGATGGCAGCGTCCTGGAGGTCGGCGAAGGCGAGACGGTGCATTTCTCGCTCAACGGCGCGTCTTATGAGATCGACCTGAATGCGCAGCACGCCGAGGAATTGCGAAAGGCGCTCGAGCCGTATATCTCCGCAGGTCGGCGCGCCGGGTCCTCCGCCGCGTCGCGGGGGTCGAGCGCTTCCCGCACTTCTTCCTCGCGCAAGCGTCCGGCGCGCAATCCCGAGGTCGCCGCGATCCGCACCTGGGCGAATGAGAACGGCTACAGCCTCTCGGAGCGCGGTCGTATTCCCGCGTCGGTTCTCGAGGCGTACCGCGCCGCACACTGACCGTCCGACGGGGCGGACGGAGGAGTCCTATTCCTCCGCTTTCGGCAACCACGGCTCGTCGCGCAGCGTGATCTCCTCGGTCATGTCCTCGAGGAATCGGATCACGACGTCGCGTTCGGCCGGCGTCAGTCGCGCCGCCGCGTAGAAGCGCTTGGCCTGCTGCCGCCCCACCGTCTCCATCGCCGCGTGCCTGGTCTCGGGCGTGATCGTGATCGCCAGCGCCCTCCGGTCCGTGGGGTGCGGCGAGCGCTGGATGTGCCCGCCGCGCTCCAGCCGGTCGAGGAGCTTCGTGGTCGCCGCCGTCGACACCCCGAGGTGTCCGGCGATGCCGCTCGGCGTCGCGACCAGCTCGCGGTTCGCGCAGACGATCAGGTAGTGCAGCGCCCGCATGTCCGTCTCGTTCAGCTGCATGTAGCGGCGCGAGGCCTGGGAGAGGCGCTGCTCGGCATCGCGCAGATTGCCGAGCGCCTCCATCAGCAGGGCGATCTGACGCAGGTCCTCCGGAGGGACGCCGGTGCGATCGACGAGGGTACTGCGCGGATCGCTGGCCTCGACGTCGTAGATCGCGGCGTGGCTGAGGCCGTCGTGTGCAGGCGCACCGGGGACCGGGGTGGTGCCGCGCGCGCTGTCCATGCGATCATGTTACACACGAACAGTTTCATGCTAAGTTGATTATTCACTTGGTTAGCTAAAGAGGTCGAGAGGACGCCATGGACGACGTGACGCTCCTCGCCGAAGACGGGACCGCTGTCGGCGTCCTGCCGAAGAGCGAGGTCCACACCACCGACACCCCCCTGCACCTCGCCTTCTCGTGCTACGTGCTCGACCGGAACGGACGACTGCTCGTCACGCGCCGCGCCCTCTCCAAGCGCACGTGGCCGGGGGTGTGGACCAACAGCTTCTGCGGCCACCCCCGACCCGACGAGGAGATGCTCGACGCCGTGCGCCGCCGCGCCGCGGACGAGCTGGGCCTTCGCCTGAGCGCCGTCCGCCTCGTGCTCCCCGACTACCGGTACCGCGCCGTCGATGCGAGCGGCATCGTGGAGAACGAGATCTGCCCCGTGCACATCGCGGTGGTCGATGACGAGCCGTCCGCCGACCCCGACGAGGTGGCCGAATGGGCGTGGGTCGAGATCGAGGCCTTCATCGAGGCCGTCGCCTCGGCGCCGTTCGCGTTCAGTCCCTGGCTCGTGGAGCAGCTGCCCCAGCTGCATCGGCTCGGCGAGGTCTGACCGATGTCCGCAACGGCGACGGTCGAGGATCTCGGCACGCGGATCGAGGAGGCTCTGCGTCTGCGGTTCGCCGAGCGCGCCGCCGCGGCCGAGCGCTACGGGACCGACTTCGTCGCCCTGTGGCAGACCGCGGCCGAACACGCCACCGGCGGCAAGCTCCTGCGGCCGCGGCTGCTGCTCGACCTGCTGCGCGCGCTGTCTCCGCACGGCCTCTCGAAGGACGAGACGCAGCGCGCGATCGGCATCGCCGTCGACGTCGAGATGCTGCACTTCGCCTTCCTCCTGCACGACGACGTGATCGACGGCGACCTCCTCCGCCGCCGCCGGCCGAACCTGATCGGAACGCTCGCGCAGCGGCACGGGGTCGACCCCTCCGAGCCCGTCCTGCACTGGGCGCGATCCAGCGCGATCCTGCTCGGCGACCTGTTGCTGACCTCGGCGACCATCGGCTTCGCCCGTGTCGACGCGAGCACCGACACCCGCGACCGACTGCTCGCCCTGCTGGAGCACACCATCCTGGAGACCGTCGCCGGCGAGCACGCCGACGTCGCCTTGAGCGACGGAGTGATCACGCCCGATCTGCGGACCATCCTCGCGACCAGCGCCCACAAGACCGCGACGTACTCCTTCGTGCTCCCCCTGCGCGCCGCCGCCGTGCTGGCCGGAGCCGCACCCGCGGCGGAGGAGCACCTCGCGGCGATCGGCGGCCACCTCGGCCTCGCCTACCAGTTGCAGGACGACCTGCTCTCGGTGTTCGGCGACGCCGACAGGCACGGCAAGGACCCGTTCTCCGACCTCCGC
The DNA here is from genome assembly GCF_008868005.1 of Microbacterium algeriense. Lineage (GTDB taxonomy): Bacteria > Actinomycetota > Actinomycetes > Actinomycetales > Microbacteriaceae > Microbacterium > Microbacterium algeriense. The sequence continues at coordinate 1,262,800 of NZ_WAAO01000001.1, read as the reverse complement.
GAGGGGAAGGAGACGGCCATCGTCGCGTACGCCAGGATGACCGGGCACTGGCCGAGCATCGAGCTCCGCTTCGGCACCGCCGACCTGACGCCCTCGGAGGCCACTGACATGCGGGATCGACTGCGCGAGTGCGGCGCGGAGGACTTCGTCCGCGGCCTCGTGCAGGAGCAGCTCGCCGCGGCCTCGACCGTCCTCGCCGAAGCGGAGGCGGACGGCACCCTGCCCCCGGCCGTCGCGCACACCATCCTCCAGCTCGCCTCGCGCATCGAGGGCCGCAGCGAATGAACACCCCTGCCGACGGCCCGGACCGGGCCGCCCTCCAGCGCTTCAACCGGACGGCGGAGATCGCCACGACCGACGTGATCCGCACCTACTCGACCTCCTTCGGGCTCGCCACACGCCTGCTCGGCGCGCGGCATCGCCAGCATGTCCGCAACATCTACGCGATGGTGCGCATCGCCGACGAGATCGTCGACGGGGTCGCCGCGGAGGCCGGGCTCGATGCCGGAGCGCAGTCCGCCGCTCTCGAGTCGTACATCGCCGAGACCCATCGATCCATGCGCACCGGCTACAGCAGCGACCTGATCCTGCATGCATTCGCGCGCACGGCCCGCGAGTGCGCGATCGGCGAGGACCTCACCGGCCCCTTCTTCGCCTCGATGCGGGCCGACATCGCCACGGACTCCGGGTTCGCCGCCTACGACGCGGACGCGCACGCGACCTATGTGCACGGCTCCGCTGAGGTCGTCGGCCTGATGTGCCTGCAGGTGTTCCTGCGCGGGGTCGAGCGCACGCCCGAGCAGCTCGAGACGCTCCGGCACGGTGCCAGCCGGCTCGGCGCCGCCTTCCAGAACGTGAACTTCCTGCGCGACCTCGCCGACGACACGGATCGCCTGCACCGCGGATACCTCGGCGGGGCCGAGCGGCTGACGGACGCCGAGCGCGACGCGTGGGTCGAGACGATCACGCAGCAGCTCGAGGATGCCCGCGCGGCGATCCCGCTGCTGCCCAGGGATGCCCGCGCGGCGGTGCGCAGTGCGCTCGCCCTGTTCGCCGCCCTGACCCGACGCGTCGCGAGAACACCGGTCGAGGAGCTCTATCGACGCCGCGTCCGCGTGCCGGATCCGGTCAAGGCGGCACTCGCCTCCCGCGCGCTCCTGGTCACCGCGCTGGAGCGGGACCGATGAGCCGCGTGGTGGTGATCGGCGCCGGTGTCGCCGGTCTCGCGACGGCGGGGCTGCTCGCGAAAGAGGGCCACGACGTGGTCGTGCTGGAGAAGAACGACCGCGTCGGCGGACGCGCCGGCACGATCGAGCGCGACGGATTCCGGTTCGACTCTGGTCCGTCGTGGTACCTGATGCCCGAGGTCTTCGACCACTTCTTCGCGATGATGGGAACCTCGACCGCCGAGCAGCTCGACCTGGTGCGCCTCGATCCCGGGTACCGGGTCTTCCGCTCCCCCGACTCCTCGGATGCCGCGGACGGACCGGTGACGGTGCCGGCGGGTCGGGACGCGGTCACCCGCCTCTTCGAGACCCTGGAGCCCGGCTCGACGGGGGCCCTCGACGCGTACCTCGACTCCGCGCAGCACGCCGGGACGATGGCGCAGAGGTACTTCCTCTACAACCCCTTCACCCGGCTGCGCTCTCTCGCCGCTCCGGACGTGCTGCGCGCGCTGCCGCGGTTGGCGGCCCTGCTGGGCACGCGTCTGCAGGCCTTCGCCGCCCGGCGCTTCCGGCATCCGGCCATCCGCCAGATCCTCGGATACCCCGCGGTCTTCCTCGGCACGGACCCGCGCAGCGCCCCGGCGATGTACCACCTGATGAGCGCACTCGACCTCGACCAGGGCGTCAGCTACCCGCAGGGCGGCTTCTGGCGCGTGGTGGAGCGGATCGAAGGACTCGCCCGCGAGGCGGGAGTCCGGATCGTGACAGGCGCCGACGTCACCGGCATCCGCACCCAGGACATCGGCGGCGCCCCTCACGCGACCGGGGTCGGCTGGCGGGACGAGGCGGGGCACACCCACGTCGAGAGCGCGGACATCGTGGTGTCCGCCGCCGACCTGCACCACACCGAGACCGCCCTGCTGCCCCGCTCGCTGCAGTCCTACCCCGAGTCGTGGTGGGCTCGGCGGACCAGTGGCCCCGGCGGCGTCCTGGTGATGCTGGGCGTTCGCGGCACCCTCCCCCAGCTTCCGCACCACTCGCTGTTCTTCACGGACGATTGGGACGCGAACTTCGACGCGATCTTCGGTCCGTCGCCCTCGGTGCCCGCGCCGGCGTCGATCTACGTCTGCCGACCGAGCGCCACCGATCCGGACGTCGCCCCGGCCGACCACGAGAACCTCTTCGTGCTGATCCCCGTGCCCGCGGACGTCGACCTCGGCGGCGGCGGGCCTGACGGCTCGGGCTCTCCGCGCGTGGAGGAGGCCGCCGATGCCGCGATCGACCAGATCGCAGCATGGGCCGGGATTCCGGACCTGCGCGAGCGGATCGTCGTACGGGAGACGAAGGGCCCAGCGGACTTCCACGCGGACTACCGCTCCTGGCGCGGTGGCATGCTCGGCCCTGCGCACATCCTGTCGCAGAGCGCGATGTTCCGCGCCCAGAACGCCTCCCGCCGAGTGCAGGGCCTGTTCTACGCCGGAGCCACGACCGCGCCGGGCGTCGGGGTCCCGATGTGCCTGATCAGCGCCGAGCTCGTGCTGAAGCGCGTACGCGGCGACCACTCCCCCGGTCCGCTCGACGAGCCGGTCGCCGGCGAGGCGGCGCGATGATGGGCGCGATCTACCTCGCCGCTCTGCTCGTCTCGCTCGGGTGCATGCTCCTGCTCGACTGGCGGTTCCGGCTGTTCTTCTGGCGCGACGCCGTATCCGCGGCGATCGTGACGGCTGTCGGGTTCACCTTCTTCCTGCTCTGGGATGCCGCCGGCATCGTCAACGGGATCTTCTTCCGAGGAGAGGGCGTGATCGCCACCGGTCTGCTGCTCGCGCCCGAGCTGCCGATCGAGGAGCCGGTGTTCCTGGTCTTCCTCGTCGTGTGCACGATGGTGATCTACTCCGGCGCCGCCCGGATCCTCGAACACCGACGCGGGCGACCAGCCGGGACGGGAGCCGGACGATGAGCTACCTCTCCCTGTCGGCCGTGTTCCTCGCCGTCGCCGCTCTCGGCGGTCTCGGCGCGGCGCTCATCACGCGTCGGCGTCCGCATGCGGCGGCTCTGGGCCTCACCGCGCTCACGCTGCTGCTGCTCACCGCGGTGTTCGACACCGTCATGATCGCCGCAGGGCTCTTCCACTACGCGCCAGGACAGCTCGCCGGCGCGCACATCGGGCTCGCGCCGATCGAGGACTTCGCCTATCCGCTCGCCGGAGTGCTGCTGCTGCCCGCACTGTGGACCGCACTGCACTCGCGTCGCTCGCGCCGCGAGCCGTCGATCGACCGCGAGGAGGGCGGGGCATGAGCGCCCACCCCTCCGGCCGCGCAGGCGTGGGCGGCGCGATCGCCCAGATCGTGCTCTCCTCTCGGCCGATCAGCTGGATCAACACCGCCTTCCCCTTCGCCGCCGCCTACCTCCTCACGACGCGCGAGGTCGACCTCACGCTCGTGATCGGAGCGGTGTACTTCCTCATCCCGTACAACCTGGCGATGTACGGGATCAACGACGTGTTCGACTACGCCTCCGACCTCGCGAACCCGCGCAAGGGCGGCATCGAAGGCGCGCTCCTGTCTCCGCGCCTCCACCGTGCGACGCTGTGGGCTGCTGCGCTGACCAACATCCCGTTCCTCGTCTACCTCGTGGCGGTGGGGAACCCGGCGTCATGGATCTGGCTCGCCGTGAGCGTCTTCGCCGTCATCGCCTACTCCGCGCCGGTCCTGCGGTTCAAAGAACGGCCGTTCCTCGACTCGCTCACCTCGAGCACCCACTTCGTGAGCCCCGCGATCGTCGGACTCGCGCTGGCCGGCGCTCCCGTCACACCCGCGGTCGTGCTCACCCTGAGCGCGTTCTTCCTCTGGGGCATGGCCGCGCACGCCTTCGGAGCCGTGCAGGACATCGGGCCCGACCGCGAGGCGGGGATCTCCTCGATCGCGACGGTCATCGGCGCGCGGGCGACCGTGCGCCTGGCGCTCGTCCTCTGGGTGGTCGCGGGAGCCGCGATGCTGCTGACGCCGTGGCCGGGACCGCTGGCCGCGGTCCTCGCGCTGCCGTATCTCGTCAACGCCGCCCCGTGGTGGAACGTGACGGACGCGACCTCGGCGTCGACGAACCGCGCGTGGCGCCGCTTCATCGCCCTCAACTATGTCGCGGGGTTCCTCGCGACCATGATCCTCATCCTGGCGTGGGTCTCCTGACCACGCGCACCCGCCTTCCGGAAGGAACCCCGATGTCCCGCCCCGATCTGCCGCCGACCCCGCCGACCAGGGAGCGTTCGCGACGCCACTCGTGGGTGCGCGTCCTCATCCCGGTGGCGCTGATCCTCGTGTGGCTGGCCGGGGCCTCGTTCGGCGGACCGCTGTTCGGCAAGGTGGACGAGGTCTCCTCCAACGATCAGACGACGTACCTGCCCGAGTCCGCGGATGCGACGAAGGTGCAGGCGCTGCTGGGCGAGTTCAACGACAGCGACGCGATTCCGGCGATCGCCGTGTTCACCTCCGACGACGAGCTCAGCGCGACCGAGCTGGATGCGATCTCCGACGCTGTCGCCGGCGCCCCCGACGTCGAGGGGGTGACGGACGATGTCTCGCCCGCGCTCCCCTCCGAGGACGGACGTGCCGTGCAGGCCTTCATCCCGATCGACAGCGACGCCGAGCTCGCGGACACGGTCTCCGCTCTCGGAGAGGAGCTGCGCTCCGGCATGCCCGACGGCGTGACCGTCTACATCACCGGACCGGCCGGGCTCAGCGCCGACCTCGTGGCCGGGTTCGCGGGCATCGACGGTCTCCTCCTCGGAGTCGCCCTGCTGGCGGTCCTCGTGATCCTCGTGCTGGTCTACCGCTCGCTCCTGCTGCCGCTGGTGGTGCTGTCGACGAGCCTGTTCGCGCTCTGCGTCGCGCTCCTCGTGGTGTGGTGGCTGGCGAAGTTCGAGGTGCTGCTGCTCAGCGGCCAGACGCAGGGCATCCTCTTCATCCTCGTGATCGGAGCGGCGACGGACTACGCGCTGCTCCTCGTCGCCCGCTTCCGCGAGGAGCTGCGCGTCGCGCAGGACAAGGGCACCGCTCTCCTCGCCGCGTGGAAGGGCTCCGTCGAGCCCATCGTCGCCTCCGGCGGAACCGTGATCGCCGGTCTGCTGTGCCTGCTGCTCAGCGACCTCAAGTCCAACAGCACGCTGGGACCGGTCGCGGCCATCGGGATCGTGTTCGCGATGCTGTCGGCACTGACGCTGCTGCCCTCGCTGCTGCTGCTGTTCGGGCGCGCGGTGTTCTGGCCGCGGCGCCCCCGGTTCGAGCCCGAGGTCGTCGCCGCCGAGCACGGCATGCGCACCACGGGCCTCTGGGCGCGACTGGCCGGACTCATCAAGCGACGCCCGCGGGTGATCTGGATCGTGACCACGATCGTCCTCCTCGTGGGGGCCGCCGGCATCACCCAGCTCCGGGCCGACGGGGTGCCGCAGTCCGACCTGGTGCTCGGCGCGTCCGAGGCCCGCGACGGCCAGGTGGCGCTCGGCGAGCACTTCCCCGGCGGATCCGGCAGCCCCGTGTACGTGGTCGTCGACGAGGATCGGCTGCAGGACGCCGCTGACGTCCTGCTCGCGAACGACGGCGTCGACGGCGTCTCCGTCACGGCTGCCGACTCCCCGAGCGGTACGGCCCCGGTGACGGAGGACGGCATCGCCCCGATCGGCGCTCCGGGCACTCCGGCTCCCGAGCCGACCACGGTCGACGGCGAGGTGCTGCTGCAGGGAACGCTCACGGACGCGGCGGACTCCGAGGAAGCCGCCTCGACCGTCCGTGAGCTCCGCAGCGACCTCGACGACATCGACGCGCTGGTGGGCGGGGTGACCGCGACATCCGTGGACACGAACGATGCATCGATCCACGACCGCACCCTCATCATCCCGGTCATCCTCGTCGTCATCATGCTGATCCTGATGCTGCTGCTGCGCTCGATCCTCGCGCCGGTGCTGCTGATCCTCACGACGGTGCTCTCGTTCGGTACCGCGCTGGGCGTCTCGGCCCTGGTGTTCAACGGGATCTTCGACTTCCCGGGCGCCGATCCCGCCGTCCCGCTCTTCGGGTTCGTGTTCCTCGTCGCGCTCGGCATCGACTACAACATCTTCCTGATGACCAGGGTGCGGGAGGAGTCGAAGGCGCACGGCACGCGCGAGGGCATCCTCCGCGGGCTGTCGATCACGGGCGGCGTGATCACCTCGGCCGGGCTCGTCCTCGCGGCGACCTTCGCCGCGCTCTCGGTGATCCCGATCCTGTTCCTCGTACAGCTCGCGTTCATCGTCGCGTTCGGCGTGCTGCTCGACACCTTCGTGGTACGTTCGCTGCTCGTCCCCGCGCTGACCTACGACATCGGCAAGGCCATCTGGTGGCCGTCGAAGCTGTGGCGCAAAGGTGAGGACTGAGCACCGCACCGGATCGAGGTGCCCTCGACAGGATTCGAACCTGCGACCTGCCCTTTAGGAGAGGGCTGCTCTATCCTGCTGAGCTACGAGGGCGTGCCCCCAGTCTACGGGACCGGGGGCACGCAGCCCGTAGCGCACAGGCCTCATGCGGCCAGTGCGAGGTACGGCTCCCACCGGGGATCGCTGCGCTCCGTGCCGCGCACCGTCCAGGCGGTGCCGTGCGGCGGACGCGGGGTGATGCGAAGCTGCCAGCGCATCTCCTGCGGGGTGCGGTCGCTCTTGACGTTGTTGCAGCGCAGGCAGCAGGCCACGAGGTTCTCCCAGGAGTCGGCTCCCCCGCGCGAACGCGGCAGGATGTGGTCGATCGTGGAGGCCGCCTTGCCGCAGTAACCGCAGCGGTGGTTGTCCCGCCGGAGCACGCCACGCCGGGTGACCGGGACGCGTCTGCTCGTCGGCACCCGGACGTACCGGGCGAGGATGATGACGGCCGGACGATCGTAGACGCCGTGGGAGCCCCAGACGGGATCGTCCTCCACGCGTTCGATCACGGTCGCCTTGTCGTTCATGACGAGCACCAGGGCTCGTTTGAACGACACGATCGCGAGCGGCTCGTATCCGGCATTCAGGACCAGTGTGCGCATTCGTCATCCTCTCGATCCGCCGGGACGGCTTCCCGGCACTCTCGACTCACACGAAGTCGTGCAGGAGGCAGAGCGATCGCGAGGACGAAAAAAGGCGCCGTCTAGAGACAGCGCCTTTCGCGCACGGCAGCGCCGTGGCTTCCCCGCAGGCTATGCAGAAGGACGTGACGACCGAGGGCATCCATGGTTCGGATGCTCGGTATTCGCTCCATCAGCCTCTCCCGCCTGTACGACAACGGGTTCAGGCTAACCCATTCCGCTGCATGCGGGGCGAACGGAGGGTGAATGGAGGAAGGCGTGTCCGCGGATCAGCCGGCGTTGACCGAGAGCCACGACATGGGCTCGACGAGTCCGCCGTTGATCCAGACCTCGAAGTGGAGGTGGTTCGCGGTGGAACGTCCGGTGCTGCCGACGTAGCCGATGAGCTGCCCGGCGGCGACGGTCTGACCGACCTGCACCTGGCGCGATCCGTACAGCATGTGGCCGTAGGTGGTCTGCACGCGCTGACCGCCGACCACGCTGTCGAGCATGACGCAGACGCCGTATCCGCCGATGCTCTCGGCCGAGGCGCGGACCACGCCACCGGCGGCCGCGTAGATCGGGGTGCCGGCCGGAGCGAGCATGTCGGCTCCGTTGTGGCCACCGCCCACCGTGCGGCTGACGTTCCAGGAGCCCATCGGCAGCGGATAGCGCACCTCGCCCGAACCGGGAGAGGTCAGGGCGTAGCCGGCGGAGTTGAACTGCGTGGACGAGGATGCGGAAGCGGTCGCGGCGGCCGCTGCGGCGCGGGCGGCCGCAGCCTCCTCGGCCTTCTTCTTCTCGATCTCCTCGGGCGTCGTGGCGCTGAAGGTGCCTCGGCTCAGCGGAGCGGCCGTGGCCTGGGAGGCGACGACGAGGGACTGCGCATCGACGGCCGCGAGCTGCTGCAACGTCGTGGTGGCGGCTTCCGTCGGCTTGGACGAGGCGAAGGCGGGAAGGGCGATGCCGGCGACGAGGGCGCCGACGGCACCGAAGATGGCGATGGAGCGGAGCGGCTTGACGGCCTTGCGAACACCCGCGCGCGCACCCTTGGTCCGGGCGGGCACTCGATCTTCAGATGTCTTCTTCGCGGGCGATTCGATGTCTGCGGCCAAAACGTGGTCCTCCTCGGCCCCTGCGCTTTCGGGTAGCGCCGGCTCGTCGACACTCTGCTCTCGGGGCACGGGTGTATCTCGGGTAGTTCGTGCGTTCCTGCCGAAGACGACGAGCCTGAAAGGCGATCTTCGCGGTTCACCGTCAACGGGCTTCTTCGCTGACGACCTGTCCGAGGTTACCGGAAGATAACGATCATGTCACCCTGGGAACCTGACAATCCTCGGGGAGGCCGATGCCGGCGTTCGTCAGGCCGGCTCGCCCACCAGGAAGATGTGCGAGGCGAGCTCGACCGGGAGCTCCAGTCCGTCGTCCTTGCCCTCCATCTGGATGAGGACGTATCCCTCGCTGAAGCGGAAGTCACCGCGGGCGCCGGGGACGACGCCGGCGTCGCGCAGCTGCTCCAGGAGCTCGGGGTCGACCTGGGCCGGCTCCGCCAGTCGGCGCACGGTTCCCTCGACCGGTTCGCCCGCCGCATTCAGCCGCTGGACGAGACCGATCACACCCTCGTCGAAGGTGCGCGCCGGCATGTCGCCGAGCTGATCGAGACCGGGGATCGGGTTGCCGTACGGGGATTCGGTGGGGTGTCCGAGAAGCTCGACCAGGCGGCGCTCCACCTGCTCGCTCATGACGTGCTCCCAACGACAGGCCTCCTCGTGCACGAACGCCCAGTCCAGCCCGATCACGTCGGAGAGCAGGCGCTCGGCGAGCCGGTGCTTGCGCATGACGTCGACGGCCTTGCGGCGTCCGGCGTCGGTGAGCTCGAGCGTGCGGTCCTCCGAGACGATGACGAGACCGTCGCGCTCCATGCGTCCGACGGTCTGCGAGACGGTCGGACCCGAGTGACCGAGCCGCTCCGAGATGCGCGCGCGCAGCGGGACGATGTTCTCCTCCTCGAGTTCGAGGATGGTGCGGAGATACATCTCCGTGGTGTCGATCAGATCGGTCATGTGCAGGCCCTCCGAGGTTCTTAGGCAAGCCTACATTCCCGGGCGGACATCGGATCGTCACCCCGTCCGGCGACCTCGCGGCGGCCCCCTAGAATCGACCCATGGCGATCGAGATTCCCCGTGACCTCCTGCCCGCTGACGGCCGCTTCGGCTGCGGCCCCTCGAAGGTGCGCCCGGCGCAGCTCGAGGCGCTGGTCTCCTCGGGGGCGTCGATCCTCGGCACCTCGCACCGCCAGGCCCCGGTGAAGAACCTGGTCGGCAGCGTGCGCGAGCAGCTCGCCGCCCTGTTCCGGATCCCGGAGGGGTATGAGATCGTCCTCGGCAACGGCGGCTCCACCGCGTTCTGGGATGCCGCTGCCTTCGGCCTGATCGAGCGTCGCAGCCAGAACCTCGTCTTCGGCGAGTTCGGCGGCAAGTTCGCGGCCGCGGCCGGAGCCCCCTGGCTGGAGGCTCCCGATGTGCGCAAGGCGGAGCCGGGATCGGCGACCGCCGCAGAGGTCGTCCCGGGCGTCGACGTCTACGCCTGGCCGCACAACGAGACCTCGACCGGTGTCGCGGCGCCCGTCCGACGGGTCGACGCGGACGGCGCCCTCACGGTCATCGACGCCACGAGCGCCGCCGGCGGCATCGACTTCGACGCGACGCAGGCCGACGTCTACTACTTCGCGCCGCAGAAGAACCTCGGCTCCGACGGCGGGCTGTGGTTCGCGGCGGTGTCCCCTGCCGCGATCGAGCGCATCGAGCGCATCGCCGCGTCCGGACGCTACATCCCCGAGTTCCTGAGCCTGAAGAACGCGGTCGACAACTCGCGGCTCAACCAGACCCTCAACACCCCGGCGCTGACGACCCTGCACCTGCTCGACAGTCAGCTCCGATGGATCCTCGACAACGGCGGTCTGTCCTGGGCGGCGGCGAGGACCGCCGAGTCCTCATCCGTCCTGTACGACTGGGCTGAGGCCTCCGCCGTCGCGACGCCGTTCGTCGCGGACGCCGCCGACCGCTCCCCCGTCGTCGTGACGATCGACTTCGACGACAGCATCGATGCGGCCGCGATCGCGAAGATCCTGCGCGCGAACGGCATCGTCGACACCGAGCCGTACCGCAAGCTCGGCCGCAACCAGCTCCGCGTCGCGACCTTCGTCTCCATCGAGCCGGAGGACGTGCGTCAGCTGACGCGCTCGATCGACCACGTCCTGGAGAACCTGGCGGGCTGAGCCCCCGAGGTCACTCCTCCTCGTCGCCGACGTCCGCCGCGCGGGCGTCGGCGTCGTCGTCTTCCGCCTCGTCGTCTTCGCTCTCGTCCGCGTCGTCGAGTTCGTCGGCGTCGGCCTCGTCGAGCTCATCGATGTCGACGCCGTCGAGGTCCCCGGCGTGCAGGATGTCCGCGTCGCCGTCCTCTTCGTCATCGTCGAGGTCGTCGTCGTCGAGGTCGTCGTCGTCGTCCAGGTCGTCGTCGTCCGCGTTCGCCTCATCGCCCTCGGCCGCCGCTGCCGCTTCGGCCAGCTCGGCCTGGTGGGCGCGGTACTCGGCGAGGCGCTCGGCCCACGGCACCCACTCCGGTGCGAGCAGCGCGCCGTCGCCGGGGAGCAGTTCCACCTCGAGCACGGTGGGTTCCGCGTCGTCGACGCGCGCCACGGTCACGGTCCAGTACCACCCCGGGTAGCCGGCGAGCCGATTCTCGAACCGCAGCGACACCGAGCCGTCCTCTTCCCGGAGGTAGCCCGCCGCCGGTCCGATCGTGGACGCGGGAGTGATCTCGCGCAGGGCTTCCAGCGCGAGGTCGTGCGCCTCGAGGAGACGCGGGTCGGCGTCAGGCTTCGAGGTCATCAGCGACCTTGCGCAGGACGGCCGCGATCTTGCGACCGTGTCCGGAGGAGGGGTAGCGCCCGCGACGGAGGTCACCGCCGATGCCGTCGAGGAGCTTCACGAGGTCCTCGACGATGATCGCCATGTCGTCGGCCGACTTGCGCTTGGCCTTGGAGAGGCTGGGCGGCGCCTCGAGCACGCGCACCGACAGCGCCTGGAGGCCGCGCTTGCCGTCAGCGACGCCGAACTCCACGCGCGCACCCGCCTTGACCGCGGTGCCTGCGGGCATCGCGGAGGCGTGCAGGAAGACGTCCTGGCCGTCATCGCTGGCGATGAAGCCGAAACCCTTGTCTTCGTCGTAGAACCTGACCTTGCCGGTGGGCATGGGAGAACCTCGCTGGATCGATATGCAGAACGATGGACGCGCATGTGCGCGTGCCTCCAGCCTACCGGTCGTGGGCCGCACCGAACCGAAGCCCGCAGTACGAGTAGGCTGACGTGGATGAGCACGCAGAATTCGGAACCGGAGGTTCCCATCCGCCGGCTGGATCGTATCCTCGCGTTCACCGCGCTCGGAATCGCCGCCGCCGCCGTGCTGTGCTTCTTCGCCATCATCATCGGGACGGCACTGGGGATGGATCAGGCCGCGTTCGGCGAAGGGGTCTGGCCTCTCATCTCCGCCGTGCTGTACTGGGGGCTCCCCCTGGCGTTCGTGATGATCATCGTGCTACTGACCATGAGCTTCATCCGGAAGGGTCGCGCGTCTTCGCGGTCCTGAGGCACCGGCCATGAGCACTCACGCGCGACCGTTGGCGGACTGGCTGGCGGAGGCGAACGATGACGACCTCCGTCGTCTGCTCGCCGCGCGCGGTGTGCGACCGGACGTGCCGTGGCAGGACTTCTTCGACGCCGCCGAAGCGCTGCTCGATCCGGTGTCGCTGGGCCGCGTCCTTCCCACCCTCACGTTGGCGGAGGCGAGGGCCCTGCTCGCCGCCGCGACCGGCGGCACCGCCGACGACGAGCGTGCCGCCCTGACCGCCCTCGCCCTGCTCCGCCCCGACGGAACCGTCTACCCGCCGGTCGCCGCGGCGGTCGCGGGGCGCGAGGTACCGGAACCCGGAGCGGTCGCGCCGCAGCCGACCTCGGGCGAGACCGCCGCGGCGCACGCGGCGGAGCGCGCCTTCACCACCGTCGCGATCCTGGCCGACCTGCTGCTCATCGCACGCGAGAGCCCGTTCGCACTCCTCACCGGCGGCGGGGTCAGCGCCGGCGAGAAGCGGCAGCTCGCAGAGGCGGGCATCCCTGCGGAGGTCGTCGATCCCCTCGCCGCGATCGCGCTGCAGGCGGGTCTCGCCGCGGCGACGGACCGGCGGCTGCGCACCACGCAGGTCGCGGAGGAATGGCTCCGGACGTCCGCGATCGAGCGCTGGACGGTCCTGGTCACGGCCTTCCGGGACGGCCTGCCGCGCGGTGTCCGCTCGGACGACGGCGGCTGGATCCCCCCGCGATCCTGGGCCTGCGCCCATCCGTGGGATCCGTCATGGGCATCGCGCGCCGTCGCGCTCGAGGAGTCGGCACGACTGCTGGGTCTGATGGCCGAAGACGGTTCGGAGCCCGCCTGGGCCGTCGGTCTGCGCCGGGGAGGGGCCGCGGACGCCGCAGCCCTCGCCGAGCTGCTGCCCGCCGAGGTCGACCGCATCTTCCTGCAGAACGACCTGACGGCGATCGCTCCCGGGCCGCTGGCCCCGGCCCTCGACGTCCGCCTGCGCACGATCGCGGCCCGCGAATCCGCGGCGCAGGCGTCCTCCTACCGCTTCACGACCGAGTCCGTCGCCCGCGCCTTCGGCAGCGGCGAGACCGAGCAGTCCATCCTCGAGTTCCTGGGCGGGATCTCCCTCACCGGCATCCCCCAGCCCCTGAGCTACCTGATCGGCCAGACCGGGCAGCGGCACGGGCTGGTCCGCGTCTCGACCGACGACGAGACGGGACGCACCCGCATCGAGAGCGCCGATCCGCACCTGATCGAGGCGATGGCCGTCGACCAGTCGCTGCGTCCGCTCGCGCTCACCGCGCACGTCGGCTCGCTCACCACGCGGGTCGGACGGGACACTGTGTACTGGGCGCTGACGGATGCCCGCTACCCGGCGACCCTCGTCGGCCCGGACGGAGAGCTCCTGGTCCGCGAGCGCCACGCCGCGCCGACCACAGCGCCGGATGCGCACGCCGACGACCTCGCTCCCCTGATCGCGCGACTCCGCTCGCACCAGGGGCCGGACGCCGACGCCGCCTGGCTCGACCGCGAACTCGAGGCCGCCGTCCGCGCGAAGTCCGTGCTCCGCGTCACCGTCGGCATGCCGGACGGCTCGACGCGGGAGCTGCTCCTCGAGGCGACAGGAATGGGCGGCGGACGGCTCCGCGGGCGGGATCGCGCCGCGGACGTGGAGCGCACGCTGCCGGTGTCGAGCATCCTCACAGCCACGATCGTCGCGCCGTAGGGCCGCGTGCCCGCACGACCGGTAAACTGGTCAGCTATGTCTGATGGCCCCTTGATCGTCCAGAGCGATCGCACCGTGCTGCTCGAAGTCGCCCACGCCGACGCGGAGAGCGCCCGTCACGAGCTCGCGATCTTCGCCGAGCTGGAGCGCGCGCCCGAGCACATCCACACGTACCGGATCACCCGCCTCGGACTGTGGAACGCCCGCGCTGCCGGGCACACGGCCGAGGACATGCTCGAGACCCTCGACCGGTGGTCGCGGTTCCCGGTCCCGCCGTCGGTGGCCGTGGATCTTCGTGAGACCGTCAACCGCTACGGGCGCCTGGTGATCGAGCGCGACGACGAGGGCACCCTGATCCTGCGCTCCTCCGATCCCGCCGTGCTGGCACAGGTGGCGAACAACAAGCGCATCCAGCCCCTGCTGATCGGTCACCCCAGCCCTGACGCGTTCGTCGTCGACGCCTGGGCGCGGGGGCAGATCAAGCAGGAGCTGCTGAAGATCGGCTGGCCCGCCGAGGACCTCGCCGGCTACACGCCGGGCACGCCGCACGAGATCGAGCTCGCCGAGGACGGCTGGCACATCCGCCCGTACCAGCAGGACGCCGTCGACGCCTTCGCGAAGGACGGCTCCGGCGTCGTGGTGCTCCCGTGCGGCGCCGGCAAGACGATCGTCGGCGCCGGTGCGATGGCCGCGACCAAGACCACGACCCTGATCCTCGTGACGAACACGGTGTCCGCACGGCAGTGGCGCGACGAGCTGCTCAAGCGCACCAGCCTGACCCCCGAGGAGATCGGCGAGTACTCCGGGCAGGCCAAGGAGGTCAAGCCGGTCACCATCGCCACCTACCAGATCCTGACCGCCAAGCGGAAGGGCGAGTACGCGCACCTCGCGCTGCTGGACGCCCTCGACTGGGGCCTCATCGTGTACGACGAGGTCCACCTGCTCCCCGCCCCCGTGTTCAAGCTCACCGCCGACCTGCAGGCGCGGCGTCGCATCGGGCTCACCGCGACCCTGGTGCGCGAGGACGGACGCGAGGGCGACGTGTTCAGCCTGATCGGCCCCAAGCGCTTCGACGCCCCCTGGAAGCAGATCGAGGCGCAGGGCTTCATCTCCCCCGCCGCCTGCTACGAGGTACGGGTCGACCTGCCGCCGAGCGACCGCCTGGAGTACGCCGCCGCGACCGACGACGAGCGCTATCGGCTCGCCGCCTCCGCACCGGCGAAGGTCGACGCCGTGCGGGAGCTGATCGCGAAGCACGAGGGTGAGCGCATCCTGGTGATCGGACAGTACCTCGACCAGCTCGAATCGCTGTCCGAGGCGCTGAACGCCCCGCAGATCACCGGTGCGACCCCGGTCGACGAGCGCGAGGAGCTGTACCGCGCGTTCCGGGAGGGCGACATCTCGCTGCTCGTGGTGTCCAAGGTCGCGAACTTCTCGATCGACCTGCCGGAGGCGTCGGTCGCGATCCAGGTGTCGGGATCGTTCGGCTCGCGCCAGGAGGAGGCCCAGCGCCTCGGTCGCCTGCTGCGCCCCAAGCAGTCCGGGCACACCGCGAGCTTCTACACCCTCGTCGCCCGCGACACGATCGATCAGGATTACGCCCAGAACCGCCAGCGCTTCCTCGCCGAGCAGGGATACAGCTACACGATCATGGACTCGGACGCGATCGCCGCCTGAACCGCAGGATCACGCTCGCGCGGCGCTGCCGTGCAGGACGGGCCCCAGGTGATGGGTCCCGTCCGCTGCGGCCGTGGGTGCCGTGACCTGCGCCGTCCGTGCGATCCCGAGTCTCGCCGCCCAGCGGTCGGCGAGGAGCGCGTAGACGACCATGGCCAGTGCCGATGCCACCAGATCGACCGCCGTTCCGGAGCTCGCATTCGCGTCGACCAGGGCGACGGAGCCGAGCAGGAAGATCAGCACGTTGTTGACGATGTGCAGCGAGATCGCCGCCTCGAGGCCGCCCGTGCGCCAGGTCAGCCAGGCGGCGACGATCGCGAACATGCCGACGCTCGCCGCACCCCAGACGTCGTAGCCGTGACCGAGCACGAAGATCGGGACGGGCAGGAGGATGGCGAAGGCGGGATGACGCAGCCAGCTGCCGACCAGCTGCATCAGGTACCCGCGGAACACGTACTCTTCCGCTGCGGCCTGGAACGGGATCAGCAGCAGCACGAGAAGCACCATGGTCCACAGCCCTGGATGGGAGAAGTCCGCCACCACGGCATCGCCGCTCAGCGCCGACCAGCCCAGCACCACGGCGAAGTACACGACGAACACCGCGACCGCCAGCATCAGGCTCTTCCCGAGCCATCCCCTGCGCAGGCGTCCGGTCACCGACGACAGCAGCCCGACCCCGCGCCCCTCGACGATGCGCGAGGCCAGCAGCAGGGCCGGGATCATCAGGATCAGCGGCAGCACGAGCGCGACCAGCAGCCAGGGCCGGTCGAGATCGAAGAACTGCGTGGTCGTGAGGAGGACCTGCGACTCGACGGCCCAGCCGGGGACGACCATCGAAACGATCACCAGCGGCACGATCACGATCAGCAGGATCGCGACATAGAGAGCGATGCCGACGAGCCCGGTCAGCAGCATGCGCCACCAGCGATATCGCGGCCGCAGGTGCGCCAGCCGGTGGTAGGCGATCCGCTCGACCTCGGGCACGTCGTCCCGAGTGGCGGCGATCCCGGGGGCGGCGGCGGCGTCCTCGTGCAAGCTCATACCTCGATCCTTCCGGGTCCGCCTGTGTGTCGCATCCGACCGCGGGCGGATCCTCGAGTCGACGCCGTTCCGCACAATAGTCAGCATCCCCATGGCCGGAGTCACCATAATGGGGACATGACTGCTCCGCGCATCCTGGTCGTCGACGACGAACCCAACATCCGCGACCTGCTCTCCACGGGTCTCAGCTTCGCCGGATTCCAGGTGAAGACTGTCGCCAACGGCGCCGCGACGATCTCGGCCGTCCTCGAGGAGGAGCCCGACCTGATCATCCTCGACGTCATGCTGCCCGACATGAACGGGTTCAGCGTGACCAAGCGCCTCCGCGGCGCCGGGTTCACCGCCCCCATCCTGTTCCTGACCGCCAAGGACGGCACCGAGGACAAGATCGAGGGCCTGAACGCCGGCGGCGACGACTACGTCACGAAGCCCTTCAGCCTCGACGAGATCGTCGCGCGCGCCCAGGCGATCCTGCGTCGGACGATGCAGGCCGACGAGGAGTCGATCATCCGTGCCGGCGAGCTGTCGATGGATCAGGACACGCACGACGTGTACGTCGGCAAGGAGCCGATCGAGCTCAGCCCGACCGAGTTCAAGTTGCTGCGCTACCTGATGCTCAACCCGAACCGCGTGCTGTCGAAGGCGCAGATCCTCGACCACGTCTGGGAATACGACTTCAACGGCGACGCGGGCATCGTGGAGAGCTACATCTCGTACCTCCGACGCAAGATCGATCCGCACACGGACGAATCGCTGATCCAGACCAAGCGCGGCTTCGGCTACATGCTCAAGGTCGGCAAGTCGGTCTGACGACCGGCTGATCATCGTCGGCGCCGCCCCGCGGCGCGACCGCCGCGGCAGGGAGGACACGCATGGCGCACAAGCCCGATGCGGTCACCACCTGGTGGCGACGGATCAGCCTGCGCGCGAAGGTCACCGGCGTCACGGTCGCCGTGCTCGCCCTCGGCCTCCTGGTCGCGGGGATCGGGACGGTGCCGATCCTGCGCTCCGCCCTGGTGGGGAACATCGACTCGCAGCTGCCGGCCCTGGTCTCCACCGACCTCGTCGACCGGTACTTCGAGACCATGGACGTCGAGGGCGACACCATCTACATGGCGCGCGATGAGCAGCCGCGCGACTTCGCCTTCGCGATCTACGACGCGGAAGGGGAGCTGCAGGCCTCGACCGGCGTCTCTCCCGAGTCGGGTCCGGAGTTCCCGCCCACCTACTCGCTGCAGAAGGCCCAGTCCGCGGCGGAGACCCCGTTCGACCTGACCGGTCCGGACGGCTCCGCGTACCGCGCGGCCGTCGCGACCCTCGCCTCCCCCGGCGGAGGACTGCGCATCCAGATGGTCGCGCTGCCCCTGACCGGCGTCGACCGCATCATCAGCCAGTACTTCGGCATCTACATCACGATCGCGCTCATCACCATCCTCGTCGCGGCGCTGCTCACCCGCGGGCTCGTCACCCTCACATTCCGGCGCCTCGGCCAGGTGGAGGCGACGGCCATGTCGATCGCGGCCGGCGACTTCCGGCAGCGCATGACCGACCTCGAGCCCACGACCGAGGTCGGGCGCCTCAACACCGCCATCAACACGATGCTCGACCGCGTCGACCGCTCGCTGGCTCAGCGCGATCGCACCGTGCAGCACATGCGCCGCTTCATCGGCGATGCGAGCCACGAGCTGCGCACCCCCCTGGTGAGCGTACGGGGATACGCCGAGCTGTACCGGATGGGAGCCATCAAGGGCGAGGAGGACACCGCCAGGGCGATGGAGCGCATCGAGAAGGAGGCCATCCGCATGGGCGTCCTCGTCGAGGACCTGCTCGCCCTCGCTCGCCTGGACGAGGAGCGCGAACCGGAGATCGAGCCGCTCGACCTGCGTCCCATCGCGCGCGATGCCGCCCTCGACCTGCGCGCCGCGGCGCCCGGCCGGACCGTGACCGTGATCGATCGCACCGTCGAGGCCATGGCCCCGATCCCGCTGCGCGAAGAGCCGCAAGCGCACCCGCAGCAGCCACCGCCCCCGCGCGGCCTGTCGCGCACCGCGCTGTCGCGACTCCGGCGGCGGCCGCGGCAGCCGGAGCAGCCCCCCGCCATCGACTTCAGCGAGGTGCCGGACATCCCGGTGCGCACGCCGCCGATCGTGCTCGGCGAGGAGAACAAGGTGCGCCAGGTCGTCACCAACCTGCTGGGCAACGCCCGCCGCTTCTCTCCCGAGGACGGCCCGATCGAGATCGTCGTGGACTCCGATCGTGTCCGCGGCACCGGGAGCATCTCGATCGTCGACCACGGTGAGGGCATCCCCCCGCAGATCCGCGAGCAGATCTTCGAGCGGTTCTGGCGCGCCGACACCTCGCGCGCCCGGGAGACCGGCGGTTCCGGGCTGGGCCTGGCGATCGTGGCGTCGATCATGAAGGCCCTGCACGGCGGGGTCGACGTCTCGGAGACACCGGGCGGCGGCGCGACCTTCACGGTCACCCTGCCGCTGGCACCCGCCCGCGCCACCCCGGCGCATCTGCTCGAGGACACGCAGCCGCTGGACCGCCTCGACCTGAGCTGACGCTCCTGCACGGCTTCCCGTCCGCCGCGGTTGCTCACAGCGGCCGCGGTCCGGCCGGGGATGAGCGCTCCCGCCCCCGCGGCCCGCCTAACGTCGGAACCCCGAACAGAAGGAGTTCCCATGACCGTCTTCACCGTCGACACCGAAGCCGTCCACGCCGCGCACAGCGCGACACGCGCCACGATCGCGCGCCTGCAGAGCGAGTCGGCCACGCTCATGGCCCAGCTGCGCGAGCTGCAGTCGTCGTGGATGGGCACCGCGTCCCACGCGTTCCAGGGCTGCGCCGAGCAGTGGCAGGGCGCCCAGCTGCATGTCGAGCAGGTGCTCGATGCGATCGGCTCCTCCCTCGGGGCCGCGGCGTCGCAGTACGCGGAGGCCGATCAGTACTCCGCCAGCCTGTTCCGCTGACCGACGCAGAACGCCCCCGGCCGAAGCCGGGGGCGTTCTGTGTGTGAGACGTGGGTCTCCGATCCTGTGGAAGGGTCAGAAGTCCATGCCGCCCGAGGGGTCGCCGACCGGAGCGGCGCTCTTCTCGGGCTTGTCGGCGACGACAGCCTCGGTGGTGAGGAACAGCGCGGCGATCGACGCGGCGTTCTGCAGCGCGGAGCGCGTCACCTTGGCCGGGTCGATGATGCCGGCGCCGAACATGTCGACGTACTCGCCCGACGCGGCGTTGAGGC
Source organism: Microbacterium algeriense (assembly GCF_008868005.1). Lineage (GTDB taxonomy): Bacteria > Actinomycetota > Actinomycetes > Actinomycetales > Microbacteriaceae > Microbacterium > Microbacterium algeriense. The sequence continues at coordinate 1,243,245 of NZ_WAAO01000001.1, read as the reverse complement.
CCTGGCCAGCGGGGAGCTCGGCGACCTTGTTCGCGACGACACCCGGCTCGAGGCCGGCGTTCAGGGCGATCTGCTTCAGCGGCGCCTCGATGGCGACGCGGACGATGTTCGCACCCGTCGCCTCGTCACCCGACAGCGTGAGGCCGTCGAGCGCCTTGGTGCCGGACTGGATCAGCGCGACGCCACCACCGGGGACGATGCCCTCCTCGACGGCTGCCTTCGCGTTGCGGACGGCGTCCTCGATGCGGTGCTTGCGCTCCTTGAGCTCGACCTCGGTCGCAGCCCCGGCCTTGATGACCGCGACGCCACCGGCGAGCTTCGCGAGGCGCTCCTGGAGCTTCTCACGGTCGTAGTCGCTGTCGGTGTTCTCGATCTCGCGACGGATCTGCGTGACGCGCCCCTCGATCTGGTCGGCCTCACCGGCACCCTCGACGATCGTGGTCTCGTCCTTGGTGACGATGACCTTGCGCGCACGGCCCAGCAGGTCGAGCGTGGCGTTCTCCAGCTTGAGGCCCACCTCTTCGGTGATGACCTGGCCACCCGTGAGGATCGCGATGTCCTGCAGCTGCGCCTTGCGACGGTCGCCGAAGCCGGGAGCCTTGACGGCGACCGACTTGAAGATGCCCTTGAGCTTGTTCAGCACGAGCGTCGCGAGAGCCTCGCCCTCGACGTCCTCGGCGATGATGACGAGCTCCTTGCCGTCCTGGATCACCTTGTCGACGATGGGCAGGAGGTCCTTGATGTTGGAGACCTTCTGGTTCGCGATGAGGATGTACGGGTCCTCGAAGACCGCTTCCTGGCGCTCCGGGTCCGTCACGAAGTACGGGTTCAGGTAGCCCTTGTCGAAGCGCATGCCCTCGGTGAGCTCGAGCTCGGTGCCGAACGTCTGCGACTCCTCGACGGTGACGACGCCCTCCTTGCCGACCTTGTCGATCGCCTCGGCGATGAGCTCGCCGATGGCCGGGTCGGCGGCGGAGATGGACGCGGTGGCCGCGATCTGCTCCTTCGAGTCGATCTCCTTGGCGCTGGCGAGCAGCTCCTCGGTGATCGCCGCGACGGCCTTCTCGATGCCGCGCTTCAGCGAGATCGGGTCGGCGCCGGCTGCGACGTTGCGCAGACCCTCGCGGACCAGGGCCTGAGCGAGGACCGTGGCGGTCGTGGTGCCGTCACCGGCGACGTCGTCGGTCTTCTTGGCGACCTCCTTGACGAGCTCCGCGCCGATCTTCTCGTACGGGTCGTCCAGCTCGATCTCCTTGGCGATGGAGACACCGTCGTTCGTGATCGTGGGGGCGCCCCACTTCTTCTCGAGGACGACGTTGCGGCCGCGCGGGCCGAGGGTCACCTTGACCGCGTCGGCGAGGATGTTGAGGCCGCGCTCGAGGCCGCGGCGGGCCTCCTCATCGAAAGCAATGATCTTTGCCATGAGTTTTTTCGTCCCTCCTGGACGTAGACGTTGGGTTTAGCACTCAGAGTAAGAGAGTGCTAACGCCATTCTGGCACTCGACACCTTCGAGTGCAAGCCGCCGACGCGGGGTCGATCCGGGCCTCAGGAGGCGGGCGCGTCCTCGGGCGTCTCGGGCGCGGAGGAGGATCGATCCAGACCGATCACGACCGTGAACTGCTTGCGCCCGTCCTCGGTCTCGCCCGGGTAGTAGTCGCTCTGCTGCACGGCCGCTCCTCCGAGCACGTCGGCCAGTCCCCTCGCGGCGAGCTCGTCACCGGCGTCGACGTAGAAGACGGTCGTGGTGGCGAAATCCTGGCTCGAGCTGTCGCCAGCGAACACGTCATCCGCCGACCAGCCCTCGGTCACGAGGGTGTCGCGCATCTGGGTGGCCAGCCCCTCGTCCGGCGTCCCGTTGAGGATCATCACCGTGATGCTCGTGTCGACGACGCCGGTCTCGACCGGGGTCGGGGCCGCACTCTGTCCCGCATCGGGGAACAGCGAGATGCGCCCCATGACGACGAGGGAGCCGAAGATGCCGGCGATGATGAGCACCAGCGCGGCGACGAACGACCACAGCAGCACGACCCAGCCGTTCATCCCCGGTGCTTCTGCGCGGTGCGCCCCCACCCGTCCGGAGGAACGGGGAACGTCATCGAAGCGATCGCGGGAGGGCTTGGACACCCCTCGATGCTAGCGGCATGTTCCTGGCAATCCGTTCCGCCGGGGTGAGCGTGCCGCGGCGAGCCCCGGCCGACCGCCGTCAGCCGACGAATCCGGGAGTGCGTGCCGAGCGGCGCAGCGCCCGCGAATCGCGGATCCGGCGGAGGCGACGCACGAGCATGGGGTCGTATTCGAGGGCGGCGTCCGAGTCGATGAGCCGCGCCAGGAGCTGGTAGTAGCGCGCGGCGCTCATCCCGAGCTGCGCACGGATGACCTCTTCCTTGGCGCCGCCGTGTCGTGGCCACGCCGTCTCCAGGGCGAGGATCGCACGATCGCGCTCCGTCAGGTCTCCGAGCATGGATCCAGGCTAGGACGCATCCGCCGCGGGAACCGCGCGCCACTCCCACCATCGCCCGAGCGGATCCGCTGCGGCGCGCACGCGTCCGTCGAGCGCCACGACGAAACCGGGCCACGAGTCGTCGACGGCGGGCTCCCACACGTCGAGCAGCCCTGGCGGATCGATCGTGATCCACCGGGCGTCGAGCGCGGAGATCCGCTCCACGAGCACCTTCCGCGCCGCGCGAGGGATGTGCACGAGCACTCCCGGCGTCGTCACGACGAGCGTGGCGTCGGCGGGGGCGAGCGCGGCGACCGCCTCGAGCCGATCGCCGGCGTCTCCCTCGACCAGCAGCGGCGGATCGGCGGCCGCGATCCGGAGCGCGGCCTCGATGCGCTCGGCGCGTCCGGCCTCCCCCGGCCACACCAGCGCACGCAGCCAGCGCCGGTCGTGCTCGGAGCCCGCGTCGAGGGGTGCGAGATCGATTCCGGCCCGCCACACCACGTCCGGGAGGCGCAGCGCAGGGAGCGGCCCGCTCACCCGGCTCTCGAGCACCACCTCGGACCTGCCGTGCACGGGATCCAGGGTGCCGAGGACCGTGTCGTCCTCACCGCGGAACAGGTACGAGTACCGGTCGGGGTACAGGCAGAGCCCCGCCGCCGCCCCGATCTCGAGCAGCGCGATCGGCCCGTCGATCTCGGACAGGACGGGAAGCAGTGGAGCGAGACGGAGCGGTTCATTGGTCTGCAGCGACCGACGCCCGCACTCGGCGACCACTTCCTCGGCGTGCTGGAGGACGAAGCGACGCCACTGCGGGTAGCCGCCCAGCCCGGCGCCGAGCATCCTCGTCACGGCGAAGACGAGCGGCGGCTGTCGTCTCGTCTCGGGGATCCGCAGCAGCACCCGGCGGATCGGCTCGTCCGCCGCGACTCCCGCTGCCCACTCCGTGTACAGCGCACTCCGCCCCGGCGACTCCTCGCGGGCGAAGCGGGCGTAACGCTCCCGCACGGCATCGGTCATCCGTCCATTCTGACCCGACGCACCCCGACAGCCGCCGCAGGGGGGAGAATGGAGGCGACTCAGGAGGATGAATGTCGTACAGCGTGGACAAGACCGAAGACGAATGGCGCAAGGAGCTCGGTGAGGAGCAGTACGCCGTGCTGCGTCAGGCCGCGACCGAGCGGGCGTGGACGGGCGAGCTGCTCGACGAGGAGCGCGCCGGCCTCTACACGTGCGGCGCCTGCAACGCCGAGCTGTTCAAGAGCGGGACCAAGTTCGACTCCGGCTGCGGATGGCCGAGCTTCTACGAGTCCATCCGCCCTGACGCGGTCGAGCTGATCGAGGACACGAGCCTCGGCATGGTGCGCACCGAGGTGCGCTGCGCCAACTGCGGCTCGCACCTGGGGCACGTCTTCCCCGACGGCTTCGGCACGCCCACCGGCGACCGCTACTGCATGAACTCGATCGCACTGAACTTCACCCCCGACGCGTCGTGAGCGCCCTCGACGCGGTCCGGGCGAGGCAGTCCTGGTCGAAGGTCGAAGACACCGCTCCCACGCGCGAGGAGCTGCTTCCACTGGTGTCGGCGGCGGGGCGCGTCGCCGACCACTCCTCTCTCCGCCCCTGGCGCCTGATCGAGCTGCGCGGGACGGACCGCGAGGCGCTCGGGGCCGCCATCGCCAAGGCGCAGGGGGACGCGTCGCCGTCGTCCAAGCCGCTGCGCGCGCCGCTGCTGATCGCGGTCGTGGCCAGCTATCGCAAGAGCGACAAGGTGCCGCGGTGGGAGCAGGAGGCCGTCGCCTCGGGCGTCGCGCACACGCTCAGCCTGCTCCTGGACGAGGCCGGGTGGGGCGTCATCTGGCGCACCGGCCACTACACGCGCGCCAAGGCCGTCGCCAAGGCGCATGGGCTCGACAAGAACGAGGAGCTGCTGGGCTGGCTCTACGTGGGCGCCAAGCCCGCCGGGCGGAAGCCGGGACGGCGCAAGCCCGTCGATGCGCGCAAGCTCCTCACCCGGATGCCGAAGCCGGGCGCGAAGAAGGGCAAGAAGAAGGCGAAGCAGGACGAGGCGCCCGAAGGCCGGTAGCGTCAGCGCCGGCGTCGCCACGGCAGCGCGACGAGCACCGACGCCACGGCGACGAGCACCATCGCGATCACCTGCCAGAGAGCGGGACCGGCGGCAGCAGGCCAGAGCAGGTCGATGACGACCGAGGTCACGAGCTGGCCGAGGACCGATCCCAGCCCCATCAGCAGGACCCCGGTCTGCGCGACGATCAGCGCGCCGAGGAGGATGTAGGCCGCCCCCAGGAAACCGCCGACATAGAGCCACGGCTCCGCGGGAAGCGCGGACGGCGCCCCACGGAGGGCGATGCTCCCCCCGGTCGCGAGCGCGAGCACCAGGGTGCCGGCCACGAAGCTCATCAACGTCGCGGCGAGCGGCGACTGCACCCGCTGCGCGAGTCGCCCGTTGGTCGCCGCCTGCCACGCGATGCCGACGCCGGCCGCGAACGGCAGCAGCAGCATCCACAGCGGGGCGGAGGCGAGGACGTCGCCGGACAGCGAGATCCCGACCGCGGCGAGCGCGAGCACTCCGCCGAGCACGCGCCCGGGCGTGACCGCCACCACGCCGGCCGGGCCGAACCCGATCCGGTCGAGGACGAGTCCGTGCACGGTCTGCCCCGCCACGACGCCCACCGAGAACAGCGAGACACCCAGCACACCCGCCGTGACCCCTTGCGTCGACACCGTGAGCGCGCCGCACGCGCCGCCCAGCAGCATCCAGAACGGGATCGTGTGTCCGCGGATGCCCGTCCACAGCCGAGCCACTCCGCGGCGGGCGGAGGGAAGGCAGGCGATCACGACGGACAGGGCGACCAGGCCGACGGAGAAGGAGAGCAGGCCTGCGAACACACCGTCGTCGACGCGGACGCCCAGGACACCGTTGATGCGTGCCTGGATCGCCGTCATGACGCCGATTGCGACGGCCCCGCCCAGAGCCACGGGGGCGGGAAGGCGTCGGGTGACTGTCACCTGTCGACCCTATCCGAGGTGCTCGTTCCCTCCCGCACCGCGATGTCCGGGCCGGGGGCTACGCTGGCGGCATGTGCGCGAGTTACGGCCTCGATCCCCGGTTCACCGATGCAGATCTCCTCGCCGCCGCCGATGATGCGGTGCTGGAGGGTCTGCGCACCTGGGCGCAGGAGAACGCGGGCGAGACCGTGCGCCCCACCGGCAAGAACCTGCGCAACCTGAATCCTCTGATCGTGCAGCCCGACACCCAGCCGACCCTGGAGCCGGCGTGGTGGGGTTTCCTCGTGAACGGCGAGCCGGCGAAGTTCCCGTCGATCAACACCCGCTCCGAGCGCCTGCAGGACCGTCCCGGTGGAGCCCGCACCCGCGGCATCGTGCCGGCGACGAGCTGGTACGAGATGCAGAAGCCCTCCCGGCAGTGGAACGAGTTCATCGTCGACGACGGCACCCTGTTCGGCATGGCGGCCGTCACGCAGCGCGGTCGCACCGCCGACGGCGAGTGGTACACCTGCTACTCGATCGTGATGCGCCCCGCCCCGGCCCACCTCGCCGAGCTGCACGACCGGATGCCGCTGCTCGTGCCCGCCTCGCTCAGCCACGACTGGCTCACCGCACCCGGCTCGCGGGAGATCATCGACGAGGCGATCGTCGCCTCCGACGAGATGGCGGATCGAGTGAGCGCCAGGCCGCGGGACTGACACCGGCAGGGTCCGTCGCGGGGAGGACACCGGATCGTGAGATGTGTACCTGGGGAGGACGCGCCCGTGCGGAGCGGACCGTAGCGTTGAGGGCATGATCACAGCAGAAGGCCTCACGAAGAGGTTCGGAGACAAGACGGCCGTCGATGACGTGTCGTTCACCGTCAAGCCGGGCACCGTCACCGGCTTCCTCGGCCCGAACGGGGCCGGCAAGTCCACCACGATGCGCCTGATCGTCGGGCTCGACCGCCCCACCTCCGGTCGCGCCGCCGTGGCCGGCCGCGAGTACCGCAAGCTGCGCGCGCCGCTGACCGAGGTCGGCGTGCTGCTGGACGCGAAGGCGGTGCACACCGGACGCTCCGCCCGCAACCACCTCCGCGCGATGGCGGCGACACACGGCATCCCGGCGTCCCGCGTCGACGAGGTGATCGATCTTGCCGGGATCGGATCCGTGGCCCGCAAGCGCGCGGGCAAGTTCTCCCTCGGGATGGGGCAGCGACTCGGCATCGCCTCCGCGCTGCTGGGCGACCCGCACACCCTGATCCTCGACGAGCCGGTCAACGGGCTCGACCCCGAGGGCGTGCGCTGGGTGCGGCAGTTCGTGCGGCATGCCGCCTCCGAGGGGCGCACGGTGCTGCTCTCCAGCCATCTGATGAGCGAGATGGCGCAGACCGCCGACCACGTCATCGTGATGGGCCGCGGGCGCGTGCTCGCCGACGCTCCACTGGCGGACCTCGTCCGCTCCTGGACGCGGAACACCGTCCGGGTGCGCACGCCCCGACCCGCCGACCTGGCTGCCGCCGTCGGTGGACCGGACGTCGAGATCGTGAGCTCCGCGCCCGATCTCCTCGATGTGGTGGGGCTGCCGGCCGCCCGCATCGGAGACCTCGCCGCCGAGCGCGGCATCCCGCTGCACGAACTCACCCCGACCACCGGCTCGCTGGAGGACGCGTATCTCGCTCTCACCGGCGACTCCGTCGAGTACCGCACGAAGGAGCTCTCATGACCACGGCCCAGGCTCCCGCTTCCACGCGGACGAGCGTCGACACCGGTCGGCGACTGACCTTCTTCCGCGCCTTGCGCAGCGAGTGGATCAAGCTCGCCACCCTTCGTTCGACCTGGTGGTCGATCGGGATCGCCGCGGCCCTCACGATCGGGATCGCCGTGCTCATCGCGCAGGCGATCGAAGCTCCCGGCTTCGATCCGATCCAGGCCGTCGTGATGCCGATCCAGTTCACGATGCTCCTCGCCGGCATCATCGGCGCGATCTCGGTCACCGGCGAGTACTCGACCGGCATGATCCGGTCGACGCTCACCGCCAACCCGGTGCGCGGCTCGGTGCTGGCGGCGAAGTCGGTCGTGCTGGCCCTGTTCCTGTTCCTGTCGTCGGTCGTCATCTTCACGGTCGCGGCCGTCGCGGTCTCCCTCGTGGTGGCGTCGCGGGATCAGAGCATCGACTGGTCGGACCCGTCCGCGTCGCTGCTGCCGATCCTGGTGTCGTCCCTGTCGATGGCGGTGTTCGCGCTGATCGGCGTCTCCTTCGGGTTCATCCTGCGCTCCGGCGCCGGAGCCATCGCGGCCACGGTCGGCGTCCTGTTCGTGCTGCCCATCGTCGCGAGCTTCTTCTCGATGGCCGGCGAGGCGTGGGCATGGGTCGTGGATGCGTCCGCGTACCTGCCTGTCGCAGCGGCCCAGAGCGCGATCATGCCGAGCGAGACCGCGGCGCTCGACGCGCCTGTCGCCTTCCTGACCCTCGGATGCTGGGTGGTCGGCGGCGCCCTCGTCGCCTGGGGCGTGCTGCGCTCGCGCGACGCGTAGAGTCGGCGACGTGAGCAGAACGCGCAGCCGCAGCGACTCGATCCGCGAGGACGAGGAGCTGCGGCTTCCGCGTGCGCCGGGGGTCCTCCGGCGGTTCTGGGCGCGGCACCCGGTCTTCGCCGACGTCCTCCTGGCCCTGATCTGCCTGCTGCTGTCTCTCGCGCCGGCTGCCCGCGTGAACGACCCGGCCATCCCCGAGCCGGTGTCGATCGGCCTCAACGTCCTGGCGACCATCATCATCGTCGCCTCCTGCGCGACGCTGCTGTGGCGACGTCGCGTGCCCCTCCTGCCCTTCCTCGCGGCGATGGTCCTGGGCACGCTCGCGCTGCTCGTCGGGTTGCAGGGCGGAAGCCCCCTGCTGCTGTTCGCCTCCTACGGACTCGCCGTGTACAGCTCCTCCCGCGCGGCCTGGAGGTGCTTCGGCATCGGCGCGACCTGGCTGGTGGGCATCGCCCTCATGCTGACCCTGCGGGGGATGATCGACCTGCAGGACGCGCTCAACACCGTGCTTCCGGACATCGTCCTCGGCTTGATCGGCACGCTCATCGGCGTCAACGTCGGTGGGCGCAAGCGCTACATCGCGGCGGTCATCGATCGCTCGCGGCAGCTGCTGGTCGAGCGCGACCAGCAGGCGCAGCTCGCCGCCGCCGCCGAACGCGCCCGCATCGCGCGCGAGATGCACGACATCGTCTCGCACTCGCTCACCGTGGTCGTCGCGCTCTCAGAGGGTGCGGCCGCGACGCCCGACAGCGTCCAGGCTCGGAGAGCCGCGACGGCCGCCGCCGAGACCGCACGCGCCGCGCTCACCGAGATGCGCTCGATGCTCGGCGTGCTGCGCGACGACGACTCGCCGCTGCCGCTGGCACCGGTGCACCCCGTGCTGCCCGCGGACACGGTCGAAGCCGCCCAGCGCGCCGGCTTCCCGGTGACCCTCACCGTGGCCGGGCAGGCCGAGGTCGCGCCGGCGGTCGCTCACGCGATCGGTCGGATCGTGCAGGAGGGCGTCACCAACGCCATGCGGCACGCGCCGACCGCGAGTGCCGTCACGGTGCGCCTGGACTATGCGCCGGACACGGTGACGATCGAGATCGTGAACGACGGCGTCTCGGGCGGGGCCGGATCGGGCGGATTCGGGGTGCGGGGTCTCGCGGAGCGCGCGATGCACGTGCACGGCACCGTCCGCTCCGAGGCCGTCGACGGAGGACGATGGATGCTGCACGCCGTGCTGCCCGTCGACGGGCGCCCCGCGGACCCGCGGATCGAGACGACGGAGGAGACAGGATGACACCCGAGATCAGAGTGCTCCTGGTGGACGACCAGGAGCTGATCCGGCTCGGCTTCCGGATGGTGCTGGAGGCTGAGGAGGACATCGTCGTCGTCGGCGAGGCCGGGGACGGCAGGGCGGCGATCGCGCAGAGCGCGGCCCTGGCACCCGACCTGGTGCTCATGGACGTGCGGATGCCGGAGCTCGACGGCATCGCGGCCACGCAGGAGATCGTGCGCGCCCATCCGCAGACCCGAGTGCTGGTCCTGACGACGTTCGACCTGGATGAATACGCGTTCGGCGCGATCCGTGCCGGGGCGAGCGGATTCCTGTTGAAGGATGCGCAGCGCCACGAGATGATCTCCGCCGTCCGGGCCGTGCACCGCGGCGATGCCGCCCTGTCACCGCGAGTGACCCGGATGCTGATGGAGCACGTCGGCTCGCGGCTCGATGCGCCATCGGCGGCCCCCGATCCGACGGTCGCTGCGGAACGGGCGGCCGTCGACTCGCTCACCGACCGCGAACGGGATGTCTTCCTGGCGATCGGCCACGGACTGACCAATGCCGAGATCGCGCAGCGGCTGTTCGTGGGAGAGTCCACGGTGAAGACGCACGTGGGACGGGTGCTGGCGAAGCTCGGCGCGCGTGACCGCATCCACGCGGTGATCGTGGCGCATCGGCTCGGACTCGTCGGCGACTAACCCCGAGGGCTCATGCCTGCGCGGGCGTCCATTCCGAGACGCGGTCGAGCAGCCGGACCTCTTCCGTGGAGAGTTCGAGGCGGGCGCCAGCGAGCAGGTCGGGCACCTGGTCGGCGGTCCGCGCGCTGGCGATCGGCGCCACCACCGTCGGCTGGGCCCGCAGCCAGGCGAGGGCCGTCGCCGCGATCGAGGCGTCATGCTTCGCGCCGATCTCCTCGAGCGTGTCGATGATGCGCAGCCCGGCGGCCGTCGCGTACTTCGCGGCGCCCTGCGCGCGGGGCGAGCTCTGCCCCGCGGCATCCGTCGAGCGGTACTTCCCGGTGAGGAAGCCGCTCGCCAGCGCGTAGTACGGAACGAGACCCAGGTCGAACTCCTCGGCGATGGGGATGATGGTCTCCTCGACGTCGTTGCGGTGCACGAGGTTGTAGTGGGGCTGGATGGCGACCGGCAGCGGTGCGCCGACGCGCTGGGCGATGTCGATCCACTCGCGGATGCGCGACGCCGAGTAGTTCGAGACGCCGATGTGCCGCACCAGGCCGTCGTCGACGAGTCGGCCGAAGGCGGCGACCGTCTCCTCCAGGGGCACGCTCGCGTCGTCGAAGTGGGCGTAGTAGAGGTCGATCTCGTCGACGCCCAGACGGCGGAGCGAAGCCTCTGCGGCTGTGCGCACGTTGTCTGCGGAGAGTCCGGAGAACAGCGGATGCTGGCTCACCTTGGTGGCGACGACGACGCCGGAGGGCTTGCGAGAGGCCAGCCATTCGCCGATGATCGTCTCGCTCTCGCCGCCCTCGTTGCCCGGGACCCAGGAGCTGTAGGAGTCGGCGGTGTCGATGAAGTCGCCGCCTCCGTCCACGAACGCGTCGAGGACCGCGAAGGACGCATCGCGGTCGGCCGTCCAGCCGAACACGTTGCCCCCGAGGGCCAGAGGGAGGACGTCGAGATCACTGTTGCCGATGCGGGTCATGTCGAGGACAACCTCCGCCGATGCCGACCGCATTCCCGGATGACGTGATGTTGCAGCGCCGCGGGGGTCAGACCGGCGCGCCCTCCCGGTCGGCGGTGCGGGGCGGCGGGGTCACGAGCTGCGGGTCCGGCGCGTGCGCGACCAGGGGATCCTTTCCCGGATAGTCGAAGCGGGCGAGAACGACTCTGATCGCCTCGAGCCGGGCCCGCCGCTTGTCCTCCGCCGCGATCACGGTCCACGGTGCGAAGGAGGTGTGGGTGCGCGCGAACATGGTCTCCTCCGCTCTCACGAAGTCCTGCCATCGGTCGGCGCCCGCGATCCGGGTCCCACTCAGCTTCCACTGCCCCAGGGCGTCTCCCGCACGACGGTCGAACCTCCTGGTCTGCTCGGCCTCGTCGATCGCGAACCACAGCTTGACCATCCGGATGCCGCACCCCACGAGCATGTGCTCGAATTCCGGAGCCGTCTGCAGGAACTCCTCGTGATCCGAGGCCGAGCAGTACCCCATGACCGGCTCCACGCCGGCGCGGTTGTACCAGGAACGGTTCATGAAGACGATCTCGCCGCCCGAGGGCAGGTGCGCGACGTGGCGCTGGAAGTACCACTGGGTCCGCTCCTGGTCCGTCGGCTTGTCCAGCGCGACCGTGCGAGCGCCGCGAGGGTTGAGGTGCTCCGTGAACGCCCTGATCGCCCCTCCCCTGCCCGCCCCCGCGCGGCCTTCGACGAGCACCAGCAGGCGGTCGGCAGAGCGCCGGATGTCAGCCTGGAGTTTGAGCAGCTCGACCTGCAGCGAGCGCTTCTCACGCTCGTACGCCGTCCGCGTGATCCTGCCGGGGAGGCTGCTCATGCGTCGCCTTTCGGGAGATTCTCGACGCGCCCGCCGAAGAGGGGCAAGCGCAGGTGACCGTGGCGGGGAGTCGGTCACCTGCGCCCGGAGTAACATATCACTCTCTAGTGCGATACTCCGGCATGCGTTGTGTCGAGCGGGGCGCAGCCATCTCGTTCACACACTCCGGCATCGTCGCCGGCCACCGGTATCAGGTTCAGGTGCGACGTGACCCGACTGAGGTTGCGCCGCAATCCCGTCCTCCGTGTCGACGTCGCACGCCCAGCCAGCGGGGGGGTGCACTATCCTCACATCGTGGCCCCGACGTCGATCTCGCGCATCCGGTCGCTGGACGGGCTACGTGGAGTAGCGGCGGTCGGCGTGCTTCTCGGGCACGCTCGGCTCGTCTACATGCAGAACGACCCCAAGCCGTGGGTGTACATGCCCGGGGTGCGTCACCTGCTCGATGCCCTCGGCGCGTGGGGCGCGACGGCTGTGTGGCTCTTCTTCGTCCTGTCTGGATTCGTCCTCGCCCTGTCGTTTCGCAACTCACCGCGGACCGACTATGGGGTGTATGTGCTCAGACGACTGGCGCGCCTGTATCTGCCCGTGTGGGGCGCCGTGCTTCTCGCGCTCGTCTCAATGCTGTTCATCAGCCGGGACGTCGATGGCCTCGGCACCTGGGTCGGTGCGCACCCGCCGACTCCCACTCCGTGGGGGGTGATCGCCGACCTGACCCTCCTTTCGGGAACCGGGTCGAACGTCACGCCGCTCTGGTCGCTGCGGTGGGAGATCTTCTTCAGCCTGCTGCTCATCGCCTACATCGCGGCGGCGAGGAGCATACGTCCGGGGATACTCCTCGCGGTATGCGCCATGCTGAGCACCGTCGGCGGGATCTACGAGAACGCGCTGCTCCTGTACATGCCGATGTTCGGAATCGGCGTGGGGTTCGCCTTCGCCTGGCCAACGATCGAACGATGGGCCACCGCCCTCCGCGAGAGACTGAGCCCACTTCTCGGAGGAGCGCTAGCCGTGGCCGCTCTCGTGGCCGTCATGGGTGCGCAGCTCGCTCCGAACCTACTTCCGAAACTCGGCGTGACGTCGTCGATCGCTCTCCCCGCGATGACCACTCTCACTCGACTCGTCTCCGTGTCGCTGATCGTCGTGCTCGTTGGGACCTCCGTGACGATCGGTCGAGCGTTCTCGTCCCGGATGATCCTCTGGCTCGGGATGATCTCGTTCAGCCTCTATCTGACCCACGAGACCGTGCTGCTCGGGTTCGTCTACAGCACGGCTGCGAATCCCGTCGCCCTGGCCGGTGCCGTCGCCCTCTGCTTCCCCGTGGCATGGCTGTTCTACCGGGCCGTGGAGAAGCCCGCTCACGCCTTCGCGAAGCGCATCGGCGCCCGACCGGCGGACACGACCGCCCCCACGTACGCGACGGCTCCGGGCGCTGGCGCGGAGAGCCCCCCACCGGGGCCGAAGCCATAACCCCACAAACCTCTGAGCCGACTACGGGACTCGAACTCTACTTCCAGCCGTGCCAACACGCGGCACCCGCGGAATTACACCAACTATGACCCACCTACACCCACCTAGAACCACCATGGCGCATCGGCGACTGTGGGCAAAGTGTGGGCATGGCGCGCCGTCCGTGAGCGCCAGCGCGCTAGCGCGCCAGCGCGCCGGCAGAGGAGGGTCCCCTCCCTGGGGTTCAGAGAGAGGACCTCAACGGAGGGACCACCCCCCTAGAGGCGTATCCTCAGTCCCTCGTGCGACCCATTATGCGCCTCATTGAGCGGCTGCAGAAGTGAGTGCCTCTTCGGGTCGGTCGAGCACCTCGTCGACGAGGGAGATGCCGCCCGACGAGCTCGCCGACTGCATGAGGTCCTGAATCCACCGTGCGTTGAGCTCGGGAGCTTCGGGCGTCGTGAAGGTGAAGCGTAGCGGGATGGATGGGTGCAGCCAGATCGTGGACCGGCCGACAGGTTCACCGTCAGGGTGACGCCAGGAGAGCGTGAAGCTCTCGTTGCGGCGGAGCTTGGTAGCGTTCACGATCTTGAGGTGAGCGAGCGCCCTATCCTCGATGTGGATCTCGTCGCCGTTGCCGTACTGAATGGTGCCCATGCCCTCACCCTAACCAACGTTGGACGCCCGGCGTTGCGGTGAGCCTTACGGCGTAAGGCAGGCGAGGCGCTGGCGAAGTAGGGTGGCTAATGTGGCACCCGGTCGGGTGCCTGCGATGGAGGTGGTCTGCGGTGGGAAAGTTCATCTATGACGGCGGTCCGAAGACGGAGATCGAAGACCGCACACTCACGCATTTGCAGCTCGTCATGACCGCAAAGCTGCGCCGCGGGGAACCGTTCGCGTTCACGTGGCGAGAAGACGCCAGCATCGGCAGCGGACGGACCACTGTGTGGATCCATCCCGGCAGCAACCTCGTCTTTAGTTACCACGGCAGCCGGCAGCCGACCGTCAATCGCGCCTGGATCGAAGCACTGGCGTACACGGCGAACGGACCCACCGGCCTGTACCTCGTCCCCGAACCTGCCCACGGCTCGCCCGCGTTCGATGGTGACGAAACATCGAGATGACCGCTCGCGCTGTCGGCTGACCTCGACAGGGTTGTCCACCTCGAGACTGAACACACTCGGGTGCTAAACCCACAGCACCCCCTGGACACGCATCGCCAGGAGGTGCTGGAGTAGCCCGGGTCTAGAAGGTGACAGATGAGGCGAGCGCCACCACCGCAGCTGCGCGCTCGTGTTCGCGCTCGGACGCCGCCTGCCGGTCTGAAGCGGCTCGTTCTCGGGCCTCACGTTCGTCGCCGCTAACCCGCTCGAGCTGATCGGCGATGACGGAGGCGAGTCCGTCGCGAAGCTCTTCCAAGTTGGTGTTAGAGATCACCAGGCGTCGGTCAGATACGTGCAGTTGGATCGCAGGATAGCCACTCGCTGTCAGGTGACCCGACACGTCAGGACCCTCGATGGCCGCGACCTCGACCGGTTGCACCTTGCGGCTGAGAACAGCTTCGACGGTGTACCGCTCCGGCGCGGCGTCCGTCATCAACGTGTCAGGGAGGGAACCGACCAGCACCGATGTCAGTCCCAAGGAATCAGCAGTCTTCAATTGTGTGTTCATCTGCTGACCATACGCCCCCAAGCTGTACGACCACCCAGGCAGGCCCGCGGGCACTCCAATGCACGACCAGCCGTCATCGCGCCGGAGCGCGCTGCTCGGGATCGGCGTTCCCCTGTCCATCACCTCCGTCCCATCGCCTCCTGGAGGCTACGCGCAATCGGGCAGGCGGAGGGCCGCCGGGTCTCAGGATTGCCTGCGACACTACGCTGAGACGCATGGAACTGGATGACCCGAACCTCCCGGCCTCTGCGAACAAGTGGCTCCTCGCGACGTCCGATCAGGTCCAGGCCCTCGCCATGCAATGGCACGCCGACCCCGAGTCCGCGAACATCTCCGACATCGTCGACACGATGCTCGCGATCACCGAGTCCCAAGCGCGGATCATTGCCGCGCTCGATCTGCGCATCCAAGACCTCGAGAAGCGCTGATCCGCCTGCCCCGACGCTCGACGACGTCGAAGGTCGGGCGTAGGGTCGCTGCCATGTGCGGACGATTCGCGAACGATGCCAAGACGGACGAGCTGATCCGGGAGTATGTCGCCGAGGGCGGCAAGCCCGAGGACTGGTGGAAGTCGTGGGCGGGCGCGTACTCGATCGCGCCGACGATGGACGCACCGATCGTGCGCGACCGCGGCGAGGGTCGCATCCTCGAGCTCGTCCGGTGGGACTGGCAGAAGCCCGCGAACCGGCCGAAGGGCGCACCGATCATCAACGCCCGGATGGAGAAGCTCGCGACCGGGTTCTGGGCGCCGGCGTTCTCCGCCGCCCGCTGCATCGTCCCGATGCGCGGCTACTTCGAGTGGACGGGCGAGAAGGGCGACAAGACCCCGCACTTCCTCCATGGAGACGGGCTGCTCTCCGCCGCCGGGCTCACCTGGTCGATGGAGCTTCCTGACGGGGAACGCTCCCGCTGCTTCGTCGTCATCACCCGCGAGGCCCGCGACGCCAGCGGGGAGGTGCACGACCGGATGCCGGCGTTCCTCACCCCCGACACGTGGGACCCCTGGCTCACGCCGGAGAAACTCACCGGAGAGCGGAAGGTCGAGACGCTCGCGATGCTCGAGCACACGTCCTCCGACGTCGCCGCCACGATCCGCGAGCACGTCGTCGACCGGAAGGTGAACAACTCCCGCACCGCCGACGCCACAGACCCGTCGCTGATCGAACCTGTGGCCACCGGTTGACGGCGGATGCGCTTTACAGGTTGTTGTGGTAGAAATACCTCATTGCTTCCCACCGTCCTCCGGGACTGGTGGGACTTTTCTTTCCTTGGAGGGCTCGATGACGACGCCAACTGCACTCATCGTCATGGACTATCAGAACATCCATCTGACCGGTCGTGATCGATTTGCACCCGAAGGCCTCGCGACGCACGAGTGTCTCGTCCACCCCGCGCACTTTGCCGAGCAGGTGCTACACGCGCGTCATGTCCGAACAGGGGTGAAGCTTGAACTAGCTGGGGTGAGGGTCTTTCGCGGAGCCCCTAGTCAGAAAGAGAACGCCAGGATGTACGCGTACTCCCAAGCGCACAAGTCCGAGTGGACCAGAAACCGCCTAGTCAGCGTGCACTACAGGACACTGCGCTACTACTGGGAGAACAATATCCGCGTCGCTCAGGAGAAGGGGATCGACGTCCTGGTCGCTCTCGAGTTGGCACGAGCGGCCATGGACAAAGAGGCAGACGTCGTGATCCTGGCATCCCATGACACCGACCTGGAGCCTGCGCTGGAAGCGGCCCAACGATGGAGCTCCACAATCATCGAGACGGCGGGCTGGGCGAAGGAACGGATCCTGCGTCCGACACCTCGCGTCTCGCATACTGCTCTCGACGGTGCGGCGTTCGTGAAGTCACGCGATCGCAAAGATTACGACAAGCGCTGATCCACTCAGTACCGGGCGCCCGCTTGGATGCTGAGGCCGCCTAGGCTAGTTCGATGATCCACGCCCTGATCCGCCCCGTCGAGACGCACACCATCACCCTCAAGGGCGAGGACCTCGCCGAGGTACGCGCGCAGCTGGCAGCGCAGGCACCAGAGGGCTGGGCGCTGGTGTCGGCGATGGCGACGATGGAGAAAGCAGGCGCCTCGCGCTCCGTCGAGGGCAAGTTCGAGCGCCGCGACAGCATCCGCGAGATCGAAGCCGAAGACATGGCCGCGCTCGAAGCGAAGGTGCCTGACGGCTGGCGCATGCTGTCTGTACGCCGGAGCTAGACCGGGCACGCGTGGAAACGCGTCCTACGGTCCGGGAGTCGGACCGATCGGCACCCTCGGCTGCACGGGTTCCCACTTCCCAGACACAACTGGCTTCTTGCCTGCGGTGGCGTTCTCGCCTGCGGGAGTCATCAGGGCGAATGCGGCTACAAGCTCCGCGATTGCGGCGACGATGTGCGAGGCAGCGATCATGTCGAGATGCGTCGCCTTGATTCGTCCACTGGTCATGGATTCGACGACGATCACCCCCACTGACCGATCCCCAGCCTCCAGTCGATGACCCGCCAAGCCCCGCGACTTCATCGACATACCGGCGATCGCGTCCTCACTGATGCCTTGGCGGTGCGCGGCCTTCTTCCACGCCTCCTTCGCCGCGGGCATGCTCACAAGCGCCTGCCCGTCCTCCGCGCTCCACGCTGCTCCGATCGCACCCTCCGCTGCCGGATAGCTGTCGCGACCGCGAGCCTCGTACGTCGGGTTCTTGGCGTATCGCGACACCATGAAGAACCTGTCCTCGTGGAAGTAGTACACGCTGAATCGATCTGAGTGGCCCTCGAGTCCGCAGTGTTTACTTAGGCGCACGAGCATGATCCGCAGAGCGCTCTCCAGCGCTAGCGACTTATTCGCGGCTCGCCGCTCAGCCTCTTCTCTCAGCTGCGACAGCTTCATGTAGCTGGGGCGTTGGACGAGGAACTCTGCGATAAACGCGAGCACGGCGCAGGCCAGCCCTGCAACGAACCACCCCACACCCTTGTTCCAGGCACCGTCCTGCACGCCCCAGACGATGAACAAGCCAGACGAGAGTCCACCAAGTGCTCTCGGCAGCCACCCCTTGACGAGCCGGAAAAACCATAGAACCGCACGCGCGACCCGGTCGACCGTCGCGTGCTTCCAGTCCCTCATCGAGTCAAGAGAAGGACGGACTCTTCGCGCTCGAGGTCAGCTGGTCGCGATCCACCTTGCTCCGCGACGAGGTCGACCGCCTTGGCCAAAACCTCGTCCGCCATGTCGTCGGCGTAGTCCGGGTCAACGCTGATAAAGCGCAGACCAAAGTTGATGTCGCCGGACTCGAGGTCCGCTCCGACGAGAAACTCTCGGATCGAGGGGTACTCCGCCAGGACAACGCGAACCGAGGCGGCTAGCTTCGAGGCGAAATCCTCGAGCTCGTCGCGACCAATTTCGTGGAAGGTCACCGTGCTCATCAGCTCAAGTGCTCGAGTACGTACGGCAGTCATTGCTTCCTCCCGGTAGCCCATCGCATCGGCACCCCACCCGTGCCGCCGCTTTACCTGACTGTACAGCCTCCCCACCCACACTGGCGCCACCTTGCTGAGCGTTGCGCAGGTCGTCTCACGGTTGCGGCTCAAAACGACGAAGATCCCCACCCGGCCCGAAGGCCAGGTGGGGATTCGCGTCGGTAGTCCTCGCGGTGTCAGCGGTCGGTCGATTCGCTGTGGAGGTCGCCAGCTCCGTCAGAGCCTGTGTCCGCGCCGTCGACCATCGCGCGCCACTGTCGTCGGGTCAGGCCGGTGGCGTTGCCGTCGATCTGCGCGACGACGAACTTCGCAGGCGCGGAGCCTGCGCCGATCCTGCGGAGCCATTCGTCGACGGCGGGGATCGCCATCACTCGGGCGATGGCCGCGCTGATCGCGGCCAGCGTCGCGATCGCGGCGGTCGCCCAGGCGATGATGGGGCCCGGGACGACCTCGGCGACCGCGTCGATGATCTGCGGGGCGACGATGACGATCGTCGCGAGGACGGCGGCGCCGCCGGCGACGACCTGCACGGCTGTGCGGATCGCGCGCTGCAGCGGAAACCAGATCTTGTTCATGGGTCAGTCCTTTCGGGACGGGTATGGGGGAAGGTATTCCGGCCCCAGGCATGGGGCGTCGATGATGAGGCGACGGTGCACGGCGAGGGATTCCTCGACGATGCGGGAGCGTCGCGCTGCGGCGTCCTCTGCGGCTTCGGCGGCATCGGCGCGCTTGGTCTCGTGTGCCGCGTGCTGGGTGGCCTTGTCGACCTCGGCCCGACGCTCCTGCAGATGCCCGGCGCGGGCATCCCTGATCCAGTCCATCGACTTGGTGATGACACCTCCGAGGACACTTGAGCCGAGGACCGCGGCGATGATCTGCGCCGGTTCCATGCGCTACCTCCGGGGCTCGAAGCTGTATTCGCGGATCTCGTACCAGCGGACGTAGAAGAGCCCGGCCGCGAGGGCGAAGATCGTCATCTGTGCCCATCGTGCTCCGGACTCGGAGGTCACCTGCAGGACAACGACCACGAGCAGATACATGCCGAGCGCACACCAGATCACGACGATCGACAGCCTTTCGGCGAACCACCACCCGGGGAACACGGACGCCAGCCCGCCGACGCCGCCGATGAGCGCGAGCACACCCCACGTCACGGTGAGCACCGGGCCGAGCTCCCCGCTGATCGACTGGGGTGGCGCGATCAGGGCGATCAGCCCGAGTGTGATGGTGATCGAGTAGAACACCGCATAGGCGGCCTTCAAGTGACGGGGTTCTCGGACGCGCTCCCACACGCGTGTGAGCCAGCTCATCAGCTCTTCAAACGACGCGCGGCTTCGTCGTTAACGGCGTTCGCGATCGCCTCGATGTCTATGGTTGCGCCGACGCCGACGCCCGCGCGACGCAGGATCGCCTCGACCTGTTCGACCGTGACTGCGTCGACCCGGTTCGGGATCGATGCGAGGTTGCCGATGACGGCGATGTGATCCTGCAGTGCCTTGTCGCCGGGGCGGCCGTGCGGGTCAAGCTGCCCGGCGATGGCCTGCAGGGCGTTGAGCTCTGCCCGGTGGATGATGTGGCGCTTGCTGCCGCCGGAGATCTCGAAGACACGGGTATCTCCGGGGCCGCCGGTCATGGCGAGGACGGGAATGCTCATGATGTCTCTCCTGACTGGTGGGGTCGATGCGGGGACGGGTTCGTCGGGAGCGACCCGCCAGGTGCCGTTGTCGTTCACGAGCTCGATCACCTCGTGGCGGTGGTTGTCTCGCTCGGGGTCATACTCGAAGTGCCACGGCTCGACGAGCGTGCGGCGCCCGTTGACCCACCGGTAGACGGTCTGGAACCAGCCGTGATCGTTCATCAGGGCGACATTGCGCTCGTCGGTGTCCTTCGCGCGTCCCCGCTGGTGCACGCTCGGCGTATCGGGATGCAGCGCGATCGGCGACCCGTACCTGAGGTAGTGCTGCCAGTGCTCGTCCTGCTGCTCCCAGGAGCGACCCCCCTCCGTGATCTGCTGCGGGTGGCCGAGCGCTCGGTCGATCCGCGCCTGACTCTTGGCGGCTTCCGCTTCGAGCCATCCGCGGCCGTGGCCGATGTCGACCTTGGTCAGAGTGCCGCCCATGCGGACACCGCCCTTCTGTTGGTATCTCTGGTTCGGTCGTCCGGGACGGGCACGGCGCCACCGATCAAGCCGCCTGATTGGTCGGGGCATGCGCCGAAAGGGCCCTAGGCTACGAAGGTGAAATCCGGAACGGTCCGCGTCGAGTCGCGAGCGCAGCGTGCGGATATTCAGTCGTTGCGCGCGCTTGCCGTCGGGCTTGTGATCGTCAACCATCTGCGCCCAAATGACATCCCAGGCGGGTACCTCGGCGTCGATGTCTTCTTCGTCATCTCCGGGTTCCTCATCACCTCGCACCTTCGTCGCGAAGCTGACACAACCGGTACCGTGAACCTCGCTCGATTCTGGGCTCGGAGGGCGAAACGACTGCTGCCCGCCGCGATCCTCGTACTAGTCGCGAGCGCCGCCATCACCTACTGGCTACTCCCCATCACGAGCGTGCGTCAGGTGCTCGGCGAGATCGGCGCCGCGGGCGGTTACTTCCTCAACTGGGTGCTGGCCGCGAACTCGCAGGACTACTTCGCGCAAGATGGGGTCTCCCCCGTCACGCACTACTGGTCACTGTCCGTCGAGGAACAGTTCTATCTGGTCTGGCCCGTTCTCATCCTGTTCGGCCTCTTCGTCAGTCGGCGGCGATCGAGCCGTTTTCGATACTGGACGCTGCTAGGCACGCTGGCGGTCGTGTTCCTCGGTTCGTTCGCATGGGCAATTTGGAGCGTTGCGTCCGAGCCGAATGCCGCCTACTTCCAGACGACGGGTCGTGCGTGGGAGTTTGCGGCAGGAGGCTTGATCGCGTTCCTCCCCGCGCGCCGCGCCAAAGCGACAGCGGCCATGTCGATGCTCTCGTGGTTGCTCTGGGGCGCTCTTCTCGGATGTGCCTTCGCCTACGGACCTGCGAGCGGCTTCCCGGGGATGGCCGCTCTTATTCCAGTAGCCGCAACTTCAGTCCTCATCGCGATCGGTGACGGCGGCCCGCGATGGGCCCCGCAACGCGTCTTCGCGTGGCGCCCGGTTCAGTTCATTGGTGACATCTCATATTCGCTGTACTTGTGGCACTGGCCGCTCATTGTTGCCGTGACTGCGATCGCCGGGACGCTCAGTCGACTGTCAGCGGTCGGCGTCGTTCTCGTGACAGTAGTCCTGGCATGGGCTACGAAGCGCTACGTTGAGGACCCGGTGCGGTTCGCCAAGGGTCGGATGTGGAAGACGCCGGCCCGCGTTCTCGCCGCGACTGTGGCCACCGTAGCGATCCTGTTGGGAGGCTCAGCAGCCGCAACGGCAAGCATCACGGTTCGGGCGCAGCAGACGGCAGAAGCGCTCTACCAGCAGTCGCTCGCGCCGTCCGAGTGTTTCGGGGCGCAGGCGCAGCTCTCTGAGAGCAGTTGTCCCCAATCACACGAGCTCCTCGACGAGCTGCAGATACTTGGGGGTTGGGGTATTCAGAACGCGTCCGTTTCTAACGGGACGTACTGCCAACAGGAACGAGGCAACGCGGAGGTGCTCTCCTGCACCTTCGGCATGAAGGATGGCGAGCAGGCTATCGATGTGGCACTCGTCGGAGATTCACATGCAGGCATGTGGGCCACGGCTTTCGACGCCATCGCCAGGTCGTACGGACTCCGGATCACAACGTATCTGAACTCCGCCTGTCCAGTAACACTGGACCCCCGCGTCGCTGCGGCCGGACCATCTCCTACGCATCAGGCAGCTTGCGCAACCTGGCGCGAGTCAGTCGTGCGCGAGATCGCTGAGGATCAGACGATTGACGTGGTGGCGACAACCGCTCGCGACCGAGCGTATAGCTTCGCAGACGGTAGCCCAGATGACGGCTCGGGGTATCGAGACGCCTGGCAATCGTGGCTTGACTCGGGCAAGAGCGTTGTCGTCGTCAATGATCCCCCGATTCACCAAGCATCGGTGCCAGAGTGCATCGCCCGCTCCCAGGACCGCGTCGACCCTTGCACGATCCCGTCGTCCGCGATGTCGCCGCCCAGCCCGATGCAAGTGGCCGCTGCCGGGATAGCAGATCCGAAGTTCGCTTTCGTCGACTACACCGAGGTCTTCTGCGACCCGATCGTTTGCCACTCCGTGATCGGTGGGATTCCTGTTTACCTGGACAATGAGCATCTAACTGCAGCTTTCGCAAGGTCCTTCGGTAGTTCCTTCCTAGCGGACGTCACCCCAACGTGGAGCACTCATTGACGAGCCCCCACGTTGGGACGACATTCGATCAGGGCTGGGTCACCATCGTGACACCGACCGAACGCGACGATGTTGCGCTAGCGGCGCCCGCCGCGACAGCTCGCACCTTGACCCCGATGAACGTCGCCGTCGCGGTCTGAACGTTCACCGACACGCCTTGCGCGCCTGCACCGACGACAGTGACCGTCATTCCAGAGGTCGCGTCAGTGCCCAAGGTGATAATCGAATGCGTCCCGTTTTCAGGGCGCACAACGCGCTTGCCTGCGAAGTACGCATTGAACGACGATGAGTCCCTTCCAGACGCTTCGATCTCCAGAATGAAGCTCCCATAGTTACCGCCGAGCGCGACGTCGGCGATCTTCTTCGCCACGCCGGCCGTCAGATCGTACTGCCCATAGCCGGTGTCCTCCACTCGCCCCCATCGACCCTCCACGTAGCTGTTCTGGCCGCGCTTGGAGTGATTCAGCAGCGTCGTCGAGTTGATACCTCCCAGAGAGAAGCCGTTGTAGGAGCAGTCGATTAGAGCGCTGTCTGCGCCGCCCGGAGATCCGCTGAAGAAGTAGCCATCCCCGGTGTGACCCTGCACGTTGGTCGCGCGGATGTTCACGTTCGAGGAGTCGAATGCGAGCGCTGAGCCGACGAACGTCGGGTCCTGTCCGACCTGGATGATCTTCGTGTCGCTGATGCTGGCGCCGTCGTTGTTTGTGCCGACGATGCCGTGCTTGCCTACCAGCCGGATAACCGCGCTAGAGATCACCGGGTAGAGGCACTGATCGAGCACGATGCCGTGCCCAGTGCCCGTTCCGACGCCCATGAGCTGCACGCCGTTCACGATCGGGTACTGCGCGTTGATGAGCGTGATCCCGTCGGCGGAGAGCTCCGTGTGCTTGCTGTTGAAGATCGAAACCCCACGGGCAGGATCGACGGTGGTGCCGGCGATGACTATGTGGCGGCCGAGGCCGCCACTGTCGAAGTGGTTACCGTCGAGAACGGTGTGCAGCAACTTTGCGTCCGGAGTGAACTCGATACCCACGTTCACCGGCGACGTGCCGATGTTGTGGAAGCGGCTGTCGCGGATCACGTGGCCGCGGTTCTGGTCGGCGCCCGGGCCGGTGTGGTAGGTGACGTCCTTTCCTGCGTGCCGGATCCCGTCGAGGCAGTTCGAGAACAAGGTGTTCTCGCTGATCTCGACGTTGCGGCCGTATAGCCGAGCGCCCAGGGCGAGATACTGGAATGCGCAGGAACGGATGGCGGCGTCGACGTTTCCATCGGCGTCACCCATCAGCTTCAAGCCGATGATGGTGGAGTCCACACCGTTCGCGCCGCCACCGGGACCAGCCATCGTGCCGTCGCCCCAGAGCCCGATTCCCTGCATCACGAATCCGGCCGCCTTGACCGTGAACATCGTCGTGCCGGTGTCGCTGCATCGAATCGACGTGGCGTACGCATCGCGGCCGGCGGCGAGGATCCGCAAGCTCGGCTTCGTGATGACGATCGTGTCACCGTCGATGTCGTACCCCGCGCCGGAGCCGGTCGCACCGAGGTAGATCGTGTCGCCCGGGACGGCGGCGTCGATCGCGGCGAGGAACGCGTCAGTCGACTTCGTGAGGCCGGTCGGGTCACCGCCGAAGCCGTCCAGGTGCAGCCACCCGGTGAGGCCGTTCTTGAGCAGCGTGTTCCGCGTCAGCGACTCGGAGTCGACGTATGCCGCGACCGCGGTGTCGTTCTCGACCGCGTTCACACCAGGGAGGCCCTGCTCGCCGCGGGGGCCGGGAACCTTCGAGCGAAGGTCAGCTTTGCGCACCCAAACCATGTCAGTTCTCCCACTCCATGTACCAGCCGTAATCGGCGCTTTCCGGGTCGGTCACGAGCCATCCGGTCCGAGCTGCCGGGTTCTCAGGCGGGTCTTCGTCGACCCAGACCATTCCAGCGTTCGTGAGAAGGGAGGTCGCCAGCAGTGCCGCGATGTCGCCGCCGTCCGCGGGAACGTAAAGCTTCCAGTCCGGGAACTCGAGCGTCGTGAAGTTGCCCGCAGCGTCCAGCGCTTCGAGCTGGATCATGTAGTAGATGGACGGCCGAGTCGCGTCCGAGGGCATGAGGTTCACCGAGAACGCGCCGGAGCCATCCGCCGCGACGGTCACCGGGACCGGACGCGACGACAACAGGTACTTCGTACCCGTGACGGCCATGGACGACGGGATGAACCGCAGCTCCGCGCTGGCCAGGCTGATCGACTCCAGCCCGAACGTCGCGACGTTACCCTTCACGAGAGCCATAGCCCCTCCAAACGTGATGCCCCAGAACGGGGGTTAGCTGAGAGAACGGCACTCAGGTGAGTCGCCAGAACTTGCCGGCAGCGTCCACATGCACCGCGCCTGCGAACCCGCCGGGAACGGTCGAGGCAGCCTTCGATGCCATCCCGGGGATACGGATCGTGTTCTCGAAGAAATAGATCACCTGAGCGCCGACAGTGAAGGTGAAGGATGAAGCCCCGCCGTCGATCTGTGCCGATCCCAGCTGCATCCTTGGCGCGCTGAAACTGCTGTCGAGCACGACGTTGCCGCCGCCGCCCTGAACGGTGATCTTCCCGCCACTGTTCACGGTGACGTTTCCACGCTGATTCGTGTCGCCGGTCTGGGTCACGTTGCCCGCGATGGTCCCGGCACCGTTCAGGGTCCACTGCCCGTTCTGTGTGAGCGCGCCATTCTGTGTGAGCGTGCCCGTCGAGGTCACATTGCCCGTGATCGACACGTCCCCCGTGATCGTGCCGTTGCCCTCGAGCCGCCACGGCCCGGTGACCTTGAAGGTTCCTGTCACCGTGGTTGTGCCGTCGATCGAGAGGGTGCCGACGATGATGACGGAGCCACCCGAGTCGACTTGGAATGTGCCGCCGATGATGCGGAGGCGGCCGTTCGTCACCGAAGCGTTCTCCAGGGGGCGGGCGGCCTGAAGGCGCTGCACCGCCTTCTTCAGTTCCCGGATCTCGCGGAGCGCGTCTGAGAGGTCGTCAGCCATACGGTTGCACCTCCGGTTTCACGACGTAGCCCATGTCGCCAGACAGGGCGATCACACGCTTCGAGTGCACGCCGTCGTCGATGAAGTCGCTCCCGTACACGTGCATGTCAAGCAGGTGCGCGGGGCCGGCGAATGCGGGGCCGCGGTCACCGATGAACAGTGAGAAGGACCACTGGTCGACGGGCGGGCGTCGCTGAGCGAACTCGGCATTCACCGCCGCCTGCAGCCGGTTCGGGTCGTAGATGTCGGGGAAGTTCACGCGCACGTCGCGCACCGGGAGATCCCCGATGCCGTCCGCGACCGTCGGGGCGTACTTCCACAGCCGGTCCTGCCCGGTTCCGTTGCCGAACCCGAGGACTCCGGTCATCTGCGCGGCGTAGTCGTCCTCGGTCTCAAGATCCATGACGATCGACCCCGGCGCGCGCACGGGAAGCAGGAACGCCCCCGCCGTCGCGATCACCGGCGCTGCGGCCTTCGCCTGGTAGCGGAGGTACCCGTCAGACGTGATGTACGGGTGCAGGTCTGTCTCAGCGCCATCGGCCTCGATCTGCCCGATCAGGTCGTTCGTCGTGAGGCCTTCCTCCTCGCGCCACGTCGCACTGAAGCCGCCGCCCCCATCCGTGGGCAGATCGATCGGCAACTCCCACCCGGGCACCGTCCCCGACTTCGTCGCCCACGTCAACACCGCACGGAGCGCGCCGGCGTGGGACCTGTTCGTGACGGTGCGCTGACCTGCAGCCGGGTTGTACTCGTTCACACCGTGCGGGAGTCGAACCCCAAGCACCGCGGCGCGCAGCTCGGAGTGGTTGAGGATCAGCCGTGACGACTTATCGATGTAGCGGCGGTTCGTGATGACGCCGGCGTACGCGCACTCGGCACCCCACCGCTGCGTGATCGTGTACTTGTTGCCTCGCGCGATCTCCCGGATCAGCGACTTCGGCATCCGAGCCTGCGCCAGCTCGACCTGATGCGACCCCGACCCGAGAGAGCCGAGACGGCGCGTCCAGTTCGCCGAAGACACGTTCGGGAGCTGCAGCTCAGGCGACCCTGAACGGGTGTTGTGGATCCATACCTCCCACATGCGCAGCCTCCTACAGGAACGTGTCAGGCACACGCACGGTCATCGACCCCGTGCCGCCCGTGATGGTGTGGATCGCCGACGTTCCCGGGGGGATCGCCCACGTCCGCGCCTGCGACACCGCCCCCGACTGCAGCACCCCGTTGAGGTACAGCCAGCCGGTGTTCATGTCGATCCGGTGCGTCTGGCCAGCGGCGAGCGACTGGGTGACGACGTACTGCCGGCCGCCCGGTCCGGTGATCGTGTATCCGCCAGCCTTCGGCCCGGTCACGATGAGCTCGGGCGAGGCCGGGAAGTTGCCGTAGTGGAACGACGCGGCACCTGCGGGGAACTCCCGCGTCTCACCGAACTTCCGCGGATTGGGGGCGACGAAGTGGATCGCGAACCGGGCGCGGAGCAGGCCGAAACGGATGCCGGCGTCCTGGAAGGTGGGCTTCGCGCCGCGTCGGACGTCGGCCCATCGGGTGCTTCCCTGATGGTCGACCGTGATCCGCATCAGGTCACCGAACGCTCCCAAGCCCATGATCAGGTCGCGCAGGTGCCCCAGCTCGGATTCCGACCATGCGAGCGCGTGCCCATCGATCGACACGACACGGGACCCGTTGAATACGGGCATGTCGAACTGCCCGTGCTGGCCGGGGCGATCCACCGCCTCGCGGCGCAGATCGGGGCCGTCGTCCCACCCCGCGAACCCGTCCGGCCCGACGAAGAGCCCCTTCGGTTTCGAAGAGGATCCGTCGGGCCGGCCCAGGATCGTCACTCCACCGACCCGAATGCGAAGCATCATGCTCCTCTCAGCGCGGCGGCCAGCATGTGGTTCGCCAGCTCGGCGCCCTCACGCGGGTCGGTCTTGTCGAAGTGGTTCGTCTGGGACACCGTCGGTCCGGCAGCCGCCGCCGGCTCGTCGCCGGGACCGCGCGGTCGCCGTGCCGCTTCGGTTTCTTCGACCGTGGCGGATGCCGAGGTCATCGTGAGCTGTGCCCGCTTCGACGCCGACGAGGCCGCCTCGACGAGTGCGTCGCCGAAGCCGGTGGCTTCGTCTTTCGCGCCCGCGTTGAACTGCTCGAGCGTGGCCGCACCCGACTCCTTCAGCCGCCGCCACCCGGACCCGGAGAGCGGGCCCCGCTTGGCGGGCGAGTGAGGGAAGAAGTCGGTGATCGTTCCGACGATGTCGCCCACGGCGTCACCGAGTGATCCGACCATGCTGAACAGGCCGTCGATGAGGCCCTTGATGATCTGCGCACCCAGGTCGAGCCAGTCGACCCCTGCGAGCCCGTCCCAGATCGCGGAGATGATCTGCGGGATCATCGCGACGATCTGTGGGATCGCTTCGATCAGTCCCGTGATGAGCGAGACGACCAGCTGGATGCCGGCCTCGATCAGCTGCGGAAGCATCGTGAGCAGCCCCGTGAGCAGCTGCCCTACGAGGTTGATCGCGGCGGTGACCAGCTGTGGCAGCGCTTCGACGAGTCCGGTGATCAGGGAGAGCAGCAGTTGAATGCCGGCCTCAATGATCAGGGGCAGGTTCTCGATGATCGCGGTCAGCAGGCCCGTCACCAGATCGAGCGCGGCTTGCAGCAGCATCGGCAACGCCGTGATGATGCCCTGGATGAGCGCCATCAGCAGCTCGATGCCGCCCTGGATGATCTGCGGGAGCGCGCCGACGATCGCCGTCAGCAGTCCCCCGATGAGCGACAGCGCCGCCTGGATCAGCATCGGCACCGCGGTGATGATGCCCTCGATGAGGGTGATCACCAGGGTGATCGCGGCGTCGACGATCATCGGCAGGTTCGACACGACCGCGTCGATCAGCCCGGTCACGAGCGCGAGAGCGCCCTCGACGAGCAGCGGCACCGCCTGAACGATGCCAGTGATCAGCGAGCCGACGATCGATCCGGCCGCGGTGAGCAGCTGCGGAATCGCGCCGACGATGCCTTCGACGATCCGAGGGACGACGGCGACGACCTGGTCGACGAGCCCGGGAAGCGCACCGACGATCTGATCGACGATCCCGGTGATCCCGGATGCGAGGCCCGCGAAGTCCCCGCCCGACAGGGCGAGACCGGCGAGGCCGGCGGCGACGATCCCGAGAGGACCGCCGAGCGCTGCCAGCGGCCCGGTGAGGCCGCCGAGCATCGATCCGAGCAGCGGCAGACGCGAGAGCACACCGGCGAGCCCGCCGGCACCGAAGGCGGCGAATGCAGCCCCCAGCGGGGCGAGCACCCCGGTGAGGTTCCCCAGCCCGAAGTCGGCGAGGGACGCGCCCTCCCCGATCCTGGTGAACAGGTTCGTGACCCAGTCCATCGCGGGACCGACCACGCGCAGCAGCACGTCACCGAACGCCTTCGCTCGCTCCTCGATGGGACCGAGCGCGGACGTCGCGGCCGCGATCAGCGGACCGATCTTGCCGTAGACGCCTTCGAGCGCGTTCGCGCCGATGCGGCCCATCGCGGCGAGGAAGTTCTTCGCGGCGCCCGGGACGGTCTTGCCCATCTCGGCGGCGACCGTGCCGGCGGCTGCTTCGGCGGCCTTCGAGAAGGTCTCGAAGTCGACCTTGCCCTCGGAGGCCATCTTGAAGACCTCGCCCGCGGTGACCCCCATCTGGTCGGCGAGTGCCTGGTAGATGGGGATACCGCGGTCGGCGAGCTGGCTGATGACGTCGTTCTGGACGCCGTTCGCCTGCGTGGCGGCCTTGTTGAAGATGGAGCCCATCTCCTCCATCGAGATCCCCGCCGCGGAGGCGTTGTTCGCGATGTTCTTGAGGTGGGACTGCAGCTGCTGGCCGGGCTTGATGTTCGCCGCGACCGCAGAGGCGGCGACGGTCGCCGCTTCCCCGAGGCCGAAGCTCGTGCCACGGACGGACGCGAGAGCGTCGCCCATGATGTTCTTCACCGCGTCGGCGTCGTTTCCGAGACCGGTCAGCTTCGCGCGCGCGGTGTCGATCGCGGCGAGGCGGCTGAAGCCCTTCGTGAAGGCGACAGCGATGCCCGCGGCGGCTACGGTGACAGTGCCGGTGGCGGCGGACTGGATGCCGCGGCCGAGGGCCTGCCCTGCGGCGGAGGCGGCGCGGCCAGCGGCACCGACCACGCTCGAGAACGCGGACGCCGCCGCGGGACCGAGGCGAGCCAGTCCGGCCCCGAACGCGGCGGTGAGCTGACGGGCGGCGGGCCCGCCGATCGCGGCGATCTTCGAGAACGCGCTGCGCACCTGCGTGGTGACCGGGCTCATCCACGTCGCCACCCGGGAGCCGAGCTTCACGAACGGGGACGCCATGAGCGTCGCCTGCGCGGCGAGGTAGCCGGTCAGCGGGCTGAACGCGCCGCGGACGGCCGCACCGACGCTGCCCAGCCATGCCCGCGACGCCGACCAGGCGCCCGCGAGACGCCCGCCGACCTGCGTCGCGAGGGACACGAAGGCGCGGGAGGACGCGAGTGCGACGTTCTTCGCGATCGTGCCGAGGCGGGTCAACCCTGACACGTCCGAGACGGCGCGCAGCAGCCCGCCGATCGATCCGGCCACGCCGGTGAACGCGGACTGCGCGGCGCGGGCGTCGGTCCATCCCGCGCGGAGGTTCTGCAGCATGCCGCGCATCGACGACGTCGACCGGGCGGCGGAAGCGGCGAGCTCGGCGGTCGCGGTGCGGGCGGCGGTCTGCGCGGCGGCGAGGCGGAGCGAGGCGGCCGAGACAGCATCCGTCGCCGCGGCGTGCGTGCGGCGCACCGCAGCGAGGCGCTCCTCGGCGGCGATCGCCTGCGAGGAGTTCGCGCCGGACTTGGCGATCGCCTCCTGCAGGCGCACCTCGGCGACGCGGACCCGGCCGGCCTCGTCCTGCTGCTTGATACGGGCCTTCGACAGCGCGGCCGACGCGGAGGCGACCTCGGCGTTCAGCTTGCGCATCACGTCCGCGCCGAGACCGGCCGCCGAGGAGTTCAGTGCGGACTTCAGGTCACGTCCGAGCGCCCGCCCAGTGGCGGCGCCGGCCCGCTTGAAGCCGCCCTCGAAGGTCTTCGCGCCCGCCGCACCTGCGGCCTGCGTCTCCTTGGTGACGCGGGACTTGAACCCGGTCATCACCGGGAAGATCGACACGTGACCGGAACCGACCTCGGAGGACATCAGCACCCCCTCGGGTCAGTCGGCGAACACGAGGCCCGCTTCCATGTCGGCCTGTGCCGCGGCGACCTCCGCAGCGTCCGCGGTGGTCGTTGAGCGCCGCGGGTCCGGGAGAACCCACGGCACGAGCTTCTTCGATGTCTTCGGGCCGAGCTCGGCGATCAGCGACAGCAGCTGACGGGTGGTCGCGGGATACGACCAGCCGGCGAGCTTCGCGCCCAGGTGCGTGCCGGGATCGGCGGACGCCTCCTCGAGGAGGTCGCGTGCCTCCCCCCAGGTGAGCCCGTCGCCCAGGTCAGAGATTCCTACACCGAACGTCTCGCGCAGCGTGCGCACGACGCTTCCCCGGTGCTCTCGGATGACCCGGGCGACGGCGATCATTCCGGGAAGGCCGCCTGCTGAACGCGCTGCAGCACCCGGAAGTACTTCTCGGCGAGGATCGCGCCCTCGACCATGTCCCGCTTGCCGAAGTCGGCGGAGATCGCTTCGCCGCCGATCTCCGTGAGGATGGCCTTGAACTGGTCGATCGGGGTGGAGTAGTCCGCCTGCAGCTGGTCGATGAAGTCGAAGCTGAGGGTGAGCGGCACCTCGATGATCGTGCCGTCGCCGAGTCGGCCGATGAAGCGCTTCTCGACGATGATGTACTTCACCTCGGGGACGGCCGCGGCGATCGCTTTCTCCTCGGCTTCCTCCGACCAATTGTCGAAGTCGTACTCGGGCACAGCCGCAGCGGCGGGCTTGGTCTTGGGTGTTGCCATGATGGTCTCCTTGTCGGGTCATCGGGTGGTGTCGGGTGGGGTGTGAGAGTGGCTGGTCGGGATGACCCGACGACATCCCGACCAGCCGGTCTGTCAGGCCGCGGCTCCCGCGGCCCAGCTGTCGCCATCCCAGTGCGCCTGGGAGGCGTCGCCGAGGACGACGTACTGACCCGTCGTCCAGGCGGTCGTCTCACCGAGCGCGCCGAGCGCCTGCAGTGCGGCGAGCGTCGCCGGTGCGGCGGCTCCGGCGGGGGTGAACGATCCGGGCGTTCCGGCGGTGACGCCGGTGGCCGGGACGGATCCGGGGATCGCGGGACCCCACTGCCAGAACGGCGCGCCGTTGAACAGCTCGTCCTCCTGCCAGGTGAACGTCACCGCGATGCCCTCGACCTCGCCGCGGGTCTGCTGGTCGGGCTCGACGGCCGTGACCGACGCGACGCCGATCTGCCGCTTCTCGAGGCCGCCGCGGTAGCGGGTGACGACGTAGAGGATGAAGCGGTTGCCGGGCAGCGAGGACGAGACCTCGATCACGCCGTTCTCGTCGGGCTCGGCGCCCTCGGTGAGCGCCATGACGGCGGCGTTCTGCTCGGCGAGGTTGATGACCACGGCGCGGGTGCCCTCACCAGCGAGCGTGTAGCCCTTCTGGAAGAACTCGATCGCGTCGCCGGTCTCGCGCGACGGGGCCGGACCGCCGTCGACCTTGTACAGGCCGAGGCGTCGGGCGGCGGCGGGGAGCACGAGCGGGCTCGCGCCGAGGGCGGCCTTGTCGATGACGTTCGCGATGTCGACGGGCGCGAACGCGCCCATGCCGGTGATCGGAACGCCAACGGAGGCGAGGTCGTTGCCCTGGGAATCGGCAGTCATGGGTGTTCTCCTTCACATGAAGAAGGCCCCGCGCATGCGGAGCCGGTGGGTGGGAACGGTCACGTCGACTGCCGACGTATCCGCGTATCGGGTGAGCGGCTCACCAGGAGCCTTCGACGACGTACTGCGCGGTCATGTACTGCCGCGCGACGTCGAGTTCATCGGGGACCGCATACGGTCCGTTGCAGCCACTGAAATCGACCCGCGCGATGGGGCTCCCGGTGGCGAGCGGGAGCTCGTCGTCGAACAGCACCGAGGCGAGCCAGCGGGCAAGGTCGACGATGGGGGTCGGCGCGTTCTTCGATCCGCCAAGCACGGATGCGCCGACCGAGCGGTCGAACGTCGTCCAGTCCACGCGGGAGCCGGGATCGATGCGGATCACGATCAGCGGCCGCGTAAGCGGCAACTCGAGATCCTCGGGTTCGGCGCCGACGACGTCTACCTCGAATCCGTCGGCGTCGGCCGCATCCGACACGTAGCCCATGAGCCATGTGACCAGGTCGGGCGGCATGACCCTCATCGCTTGGCCGCCTTGAGTCCGCGCGCCATGGTTCCGGTCTTCGACTCGATCAGCAGCGTCTTCTCGTCGGAGCCGACGACGCGGGTGGTGCGCCGGTAGCGCGAGTCGTGGTGCTCGATGTGCAGACCCTCGACATATGCCTCGGTGTCGCGGGGTGCGTCGGCCTGCATCTTCGCGAGCGCGGCGGCCGCGATCTCGTCCGTGAGGCGTTCCACCTTCGGCTGCCGCAACACCTCCTCGAAGAAGCGCGGGGTGAATTCGACCTCTGTGTCGCCGCTGCGAGCCATGAGCACTCCGTTCGGTCAGCCGACCGCGCGGGTCAGCGGGATCTCGCGAGGCGGCGTCCACCCGGTGAACGGGTTCGTATCTGCCGCCGGCGGGATGCCGTCGATGGTGTAGATCGGGGCGCCGTCCCCGCCGTCGCGGATCCGGTCACCTTTCTGCACGTCGAAGGTGCCGTCGCAGAACAGCGACTTCGCCTCGACGGCCTGTTGGCGGGTGGCGTCGCCGAGCAGCGACGTGGAGGTCTGCGCGACGAACGCGCCCGGGATGGGCAGAACGTCGGGGTTGGTCCAGTCGCCGCGCACCTCGCGGTTCGTGGTGCGGTCGCGGACGATGCCGGCGCGCAGCCGGTAGACGGTGTGGCCGTGAGGGAAGTGCATCAGTATCGCTCCGGCCAGAGCTTCGCGAGCGGACGCTCGAGCGGGAAGCTCCCGCGAGACATGCCGGGTGCGGAGGCCGGGGCACACAGCGCGCGGAGTGCCCGGCGAGGCTGTCCGTCGAACGCGGACGCGATGTCGGCGTAGTCGACGGACGCCGAGCCGATGCGCTGCGCCTTGACGAGCAGCGAGCCGCGCTCGGCGAGGTTCTGATAAACGCGCTTGAGCACTGCGAGCGCGTCCTTCTCTTTTTCGCTGTCCTCGGCGAAGGAGAGGATGCAGGGGGCGATGTCGCGACCGACGATGAGGACCTCGCGTGCAAGGTCCTCATCGCTGCCGATCTTGTCGTGCGTGATCATGGCACCGCCCCCTGCCTGGGTTACTTCTTGTCGTCAGCGAGGAGCGCGGCGACGAGCTGCGGGCGCTGGCCCGGCTCGGCGGGAACGATCTTCGCGTCGTCCTCGCGTCCGTCGTTGCGCTTCTCGATCTCGGCCTTGAGGTCGGCGACACTGACGCGCTTGTACGCGCCCTCGTCGACTTCCCCGGGCTCCTCGGGCTCCTCGACCTCGACAGCCTCGATGAGGCCGCGGCTGACGAGGTGCTCGAGTTGCTCGTCGGCGACGCCACCCGGGACGAGGTCGCCGCGCTGAACGAACTGCGCGACGCGGTTGCCCGACGGCGATCCGATCGAGACCTTCACGACGGCGGCGCTTGCGATGTGCTGCGTGCTCATCTCAGCCCTCCGTTCCGGTGACGTAGAACGCCGCGAGCGGGTCGGTGACGATCGGCACGTGGACGTTGCGCGCCTGCAGGCGGGTCTTCTCCGCCTTGCCCTCGCGGATCGCCGCGATCTCGACGCCGGTGTCGCCGCCGATGTGCTGCATCTCCGGGGTGGGGATCTGCTCGCGGGCGATGCCGCCGAGACGGCGACGGTCGAGGAACATCGGGTCGGCGATGTCCTCTCCGTCGTCCGGAATCCAGGTGAGACCGGCGATGGTGGGGAATTCGTCGGTCAGCGCCTGGCCGCTGTCCTTCGGCAGGATCTCGAGCAGCTCGGGGATGACCTCGGCGTACAGCTCGCCGGGGAGCACTGCGGTGTCGAGCGCGTAGCCGAGCTTCTGCTTGCGCACGAGCGCCTTGGCGCGCAGCGCATCCTTGTAGATCTGCTTCGCGGTCGTCCACGTGCCACCGGCCGCGAACGTGTTCGTGACCGACGACGCGACGGCGCCGAGCGCTGCCTCGTTCGCCGAGAACACGAGCTCGGTCTGCAGGAAGGTGAAGGCGTCGTCGATCGGCTGACGCAGCAGGCGTCCGACCTGTTCGTCGGTGACCTCGGTCGCGAGGCCGTCCTTCATCGCAGAGTAGAACTCGTACTCCTCAGCCGACATCGGCGTGAGCTTGTACTCGCCGCCGGGGGCGACGATCTCAGCGCCACGGGCGGCGCGGATGACCTCGTTGATCGGCACGCCGATCGAGCCGCCGGTGATGGTGAAGCGCTTCTGCAGAAGGAACAGTCCGAGGAACTGCTGTGCCTGCAGGATCTCCCCGAATCGGCGAGCGACGAGCGTCGGGTTCTTGAGGAACGCGACGAGTTCTGCTGCCGAGACGTTGGCGAGCTGGCTCGGGGTGAGCGGGTAGGTCTGCATCGTGCTCTCCTTTCTCAGAGCTGGATGGCGCGCACGAGCGCACCGTCGGCGGCGGACGTGAGGGCGACGAACACCGCGGTGCCGGCCGCGAGGGTGCGGACCGTTCCGGCGGGTGCCGTCTCGAGCTGCTGGCCGCGGGTGATCGCACCCGAAGCCTTCAGCTCGTGGATGGGCTTGCCGACCTCGACGGTCAGCTTGTCGCCGACAGCCGCGTCGTGGCCGGCGACGCCGACGTACTTCGCGGATGCGGCAGCCGCGGGGGCGACGGCCATGTCGACGGTCGCGGAGACCTCGACCGCCTGACCGGCGGTGACTGCGGCGCTGACGCCGAAGGTGACGGTGTCACCCGGGCGGAACAGGGGCAGGTAGCTCTTGGCCATCTCAGGCCTCCTTCGCGGTGGGGTAGATCGACCCGTAGAGCGAGTCGTCTGCGCTGGTGAGGGTGTCGGCGTGGCCGACTTCCTCGACGTGAACGGTGTTCTCGGCCAGCGAGTTGAGGACCGCGGTGGCGGTCGCCTCGTCGGCGTCGAGCATCGCGCGGAACTTCGGTGCGGATGCTGCGCTGATGCGGCCCTCCGACATCGCGTTCTGGATGATCCCGTCGCGGCGATCGCTGATCTGCTGCTCGCGTGCTTCGCGTCCAGCGGCGGCGTCTGCGCGCATCTGGGAGAGGACGTTGTCCTCGATCAGCTGCGTGCCGGCGGGGATGGCGGCGGCCGGAGCCGCCACGGTGTCGGCCTGCTCCGCGAGGTGCTCGTCGAAGGCGGCGAGAACCGTCTCCTCCGATGCGTTGGCATCGGTCACGCCGAGCCGATCGCGGACCGCAGCCAGGAAGGTATCGCTCATGGTGAGCTTCTCCGTTTCTGTGGTGTTACCCGGCTCGGGCGAGCTCGGGGGCTTGATGGGCGACGCAGCTCCGGTGGGGCGCCGGCTGAGGCGAGCGCGCGCGGACTGGTACTTGTCCTCGACGGTGTCGCCCTCGAGCGGGTCGACAGGGTCGTCGTCTTCGGCGCCCGCGGTGCATGTCTCGCCGGCGTCCTTCACGACGGCGACACGGTCGGCGAGTCCCACCTCGACGGCACCCTCAGCGGTGTACCAGGTCTCGGCGGCCAGCAACTCACCCCATGCGGACTCGCCGGCCTTGTCGCGGTAGATCGAGATGATCGATTCCTCGACGCTGTCGAGCACGTCCGCTTCCTTGCGCATCTCGTGCGCGTTGCCCCAGATGATCGTCGAGGGCGAGTGGATCATCATCTGCGTACCCGGCGACATGACCGTCTCGTCGCATCCGACAGCGATCACGGAACCGGCGGATGCCGCGAGGCCATCGACGACGGCGAGCACGCTCGCCTTGTGGGCGCGGAGCATGTTCAGGATCGACATCGCCTCGAACACCTCGCCGCCGGGCGAGTTGATGCGGAGAATGATCTGCGTGACGGATTCCGGCAGGGCGTCGAGCACGTCGCTGACGTCGCTCGCGCTGATTCCCCACCAGCCTCCCCAGCTGTCGATCGGGCCATAGAGGCGGATCGTGGCGACCGTCCCCTCCCCCGCAGGCGAGGGCATGGTGATCGCGTCGAAGATCTCCGCCTTCGACTTCGGCTGGGTGTGTGACCCGAAGAAGCGATTCGCTCCCGAGCTGTGCGTGGTCATGCGGCCTCCTCAGCCTCTGTCGATGGCATCCGACTCACGTCGGGCCCGTCTCCGGTGATGTCGGCACCGGCGCGGCGGATGATCTCTCGCGCCTCGTCCTGGCGCAGCACGGGCTTGTCCGTGCCGAGGTAGATCTTCTGCACGACCTCGGCTACGAACCGTGCGAGCTCGCGCGACTCCGCATCGTCGGGGGTGTTCGGCAGCAGGTCCTCGACAGGCAGCCCGAACTTGTCGCGAACGTAGGCGCGCAGCCCGTCGTCGACCTGGACCGCGCCGCTTTCGATGAGACCCTTGATCGCCTCGGCGGTGATCTGCTGCTGTTCGCCGATCGCGGCCGGCACGAGTCGGGGCGCCGGTTCGTTCGGTCCCCAGTTCAGATCGACGAGGTCTTCGATGACGTGCTGCTGGATGACGTCGGCGATGTTCTGCGCAACGGCGTTCAGGCTGTCGGTGAAGAAGTTCGCGAACGTCGACCCGAGCGCCCACGAGCCCGTCTCGGTTCCGAGGTTGAGGAAGTGGGCGAGGACTGCGCGAGCGATCTGCTCGTCGTAGTACCGAATCGGCTTATCGGTGTCGGGGAGCTTGCCGCTCACGCCGACGAACTGGAACGTCGATCCCTTCGACAGCGAGACTCCGGCGGCCTCCCCGGCCCGCGCCTGCTTCACGATCTCGAGGCCGCGTTTGATCTCGGCGTCGAGCCATTCGACCATCTGGTCGAAGTCGCCCTCTGGCGGCTCCCCAACCGTGAAGACGGGCATGCCGAGTCCGTTGCGTTCAGCGGTCAGCGCCTGGATGCGCAGGACGCGGTCCTTGAGGATCCACATCTTGTACGCCGAACGCAGCAGGGACTCGCCGAGCCAGTTCGCGCCCTCACGCTCGTGCACGAAAGCGACGAGGTCCTTCACCTTGATACGGACCTTGCCGCTGCCCAGCAGGCCGCCCTGCTCGATCGCGATAAGGCCGCCGTCACGGGCGACCTCGATGTTCGAGATCGTGCGGGGCGGCCGCCAGGCGAGCTTCGCGAGGTGCGTGCGCCCGGGGTCGGAGGTCTGGTCGTAGACCTGCTCGAAGTACGAGTGGCCGTACACGAGAAACAGCAGCGCGAGACGCAGGAACTCCTTGAACGAGAATCGACCCTTCGTACGCAGCGGCGCCATCGGCGGCTGGCCCTTGATCGGCAGGCCGAGGTCGGCGGCGATGTGCGCGACGACTTCGGGGCGGCATCCGGTCCCATCGATCGCCCACTCGGTGCGCATGATCGGCAGCGTCACCGCGCGGAGCACGGACTTCACCTGCGGGTCTTCACGGCGCATCCGGTCGAAGACGTTGATCGACTTCGGCCACTGCAGATCCGGGTTGTCTTCGTTCGTCTCGGCGACCCAGTCCATCCACCCCGGGAGCGTCGAGTCGACCTGGTATCCGGTCTCGGACAAGGCGGCCTCCTCTCTCAGAACCGCGCTGTCGCGAGGTCCAGGTCGCTTCCGGCGACGTCGTCTCGTTTGAGGACCGCGGCCTTGGGCGGCGGCGGGGTGCTCTTCTTCGGGGTCGCCTCGGATTTGAGGACGCCCCACAGCGCCCAGGTGATCGCCTGCGCCATCGTGACGGGCTTCGTCGGGTCGGACTGCTCCCACGTCACGCCGGCGCGGCCGATGTTGCGCGTCGTCGCGAACTCGAGCGACTTCGTGACCTCGGCTTGTGGGCGGTGCGGGACGAGTCCGGCGTTGACGTGCTCGATGAACAGCGTGTGAGCCGCGGCGATCTCGTCGAGGTTCATGGCGAGGTACTTGACCTTCGCCTGGTCGAGCGCAGCGATCACGGCCGCGGCATTCTTCGGATCGAGCACGACGAGCGCGTTGCCATGCTCGGCCTTCAGCTTCTTGAGCATCGGGGCGATCCAGAGGGTTCCGCTGTCCGTGTGGAGATGCTCGACGGCGATGGTGTCGGTGTCTGCGCGGACGGCGGCGCCGATGGTGCCGAACCCGCCACCGCGCCCGAGGGCGAGAGAGAGCACGACGCCGTCGCCGGCGACCCCGGCGTCGTCGTCTTCGTGCCGCCTCCACACCTCGAGGTCGAGGGCCGAGAGCTTCTCGGCGACCTCCACGCGGCGAGCGGGCCAGATCGAGAGGCGCTGGCGGGCGAACGCGTCGGGGCTGGTCTGCCCCATACGGTCCCAGTCGTCTTGAATCGTCTTCCACGCGAGGCGAATGCCGAGCCCCGGGTTTGCCTCGCGCCACGCGTCCGCGCTGCCGAGGTCGATGTTCTTCAGCGCGTCGGGGTGATCAGAGCCCACCGGGGTGTGTTCGATCCAGCCGGTGCGCTCGAGGCCGCCCTTGCGGCCGCGGTCGCGCAAGCCCTCGAAGTACTCACCGTCCTGGTCCTCCTTCGGGACCGTGCCGGTGAACAGCACCTGCTTGTTCGGGCTGGCATCCGTCGCCGGCAGGAGCGCCTCGAGGATCGTTAGCGGCGTGTGCTGTGCCTCGTCGACGATCAGCACGTCGTACGAGACACCGACGCCGGCGGCACCCGTGCGGGTGAAGTAGACGATGCGGTTGCCGTTCTTCAGCTCGATCGCCATATTGCCGTTGCCGGTGGAGATCCCGGTCACGCCCTGGGCGGTCTGCTTCCCGCCTCCGACGAGCTCGGCGCGCAGAATTGGCGAGGCGAGGATGATGCGGCGAGCGCGGCGGAATGCCTCGCGAGCGGTCGGGCCTTCGTGCGCGGTGTGGCCGATGAGCTTCGGCGCGCCGTCTTCGCGGGGCCAGAGGAACAGGTGGGCGAGCTCGTACGGCAGAAGGATGTTGCCCTTGCCCTGCTGTCGAGAGACGAGGATCCCGAACTCGGTCGCCGCCCACTGGCCCTCGTCGTCGATCGACGCGACGGCTTCGAGCGCGCCCTCTTGCCACGGGTCGCACCGGATGGCGGCGAGGTCGCAGATGTCGAGAATGTCGTCGAGGAGTGTGTCAACGCGGCTAGCCGGTAGCGCCCGAACCCGCGGTTCTTGCAGCCCGAGCAGCGCGGGCTTGGGCGAGTTGGTCGGCAAGGCTGAGCTCCTTCGGCGCATCCGCGGGGCCGCGCGTGGCCTCGACGGCGGCGCGGAATTCGCGGGAGATCGGAGCGAGCCGGGTCGGGTCTGATGCGGCGATCGTCGTGAACGCGGTGCGCAGCGTGTCGACGATGAGCTTCATGTCGTCCGGCTGCTCGGCGTTATCGCTTGGAGGAGCGTCAGCGGTCGGCACGAACGCCGGCGACCGGGGCGCGCGCGGCTTCGACCGCTTCGATGGCTTCCGGCCGGCTTCGGTGTGAGCGCGGCGGCACGCCTCGTCGACCTCGACGCCCTCGCGGAGGTGTCGGCGGTAGGCCGCGTCGGTGCCACAGGGCGCCTTGGGACGTCCCATAACTCCCCCTGACTCCCCAATTCCCCCATCCCGCGTTCTTACCTGCGGAGAGAGCTGCCAGGACCGCGCGGGAGGCTGGCAGCCCCGGGCCGACCCTGGATTTTTTGACGATCCGCGGGTCGACCCGGGTGGGGTGATTGGTCTGAGGTGTCAGAGGAGCCGTGCGGCCTTGATCAGGCCCCAGGCGAACGCGACACCGAATCCGATGATGACGAGCGACGCAGCGGCCGCCAGAGCCCAGACGATGAGGCCCCACGGGGTCATGACGCATCCACGGTGGACGTAGCGAGCGACGGGCCAGCGTTCACCATCAGCTCGTCGACCACGGCACGGTCGAGGCCGGGCGCTTCGATGATCGCGTCGGCGACGATGCCGACCGAGGCATGAGGCCTGCGTGGCGTGACGATGGCGACGGGCTCGATGCCCAGTGCCTCGGCGGTCTCGCGTCCCTCCTGCTTCGTCAGCGCGAGCACGATGGTGCGGCGGGACGGGTCAGGGGCGACGTCGGCAGTCTCGACCGGCTCGGTCACGGTGTGCTCGACGGCGGCGGCCGTGGGCTTCCCCTCGGCGAGCACGACGTCGACGCGGCTACTCGTGTTCATGGTGACCTCCCGGTCTACGTTGCCGCCCAGATCTCGGTCGCGGCGTGGTTCGACTTCCGGCTGTTGCAGCTGCGGTGCATCGGCACGAGCACCTGCGCGACGAGTGAACCGCCGTTGTCGATCGCCTCGTCATGGTCAGCGGTGAACGACATGCGGTGCTCGGCAGGCAGGTCGGTGTCGATGTGCTCGCCGCAACCCCACCCCGAGGGTGATCCGTACCCACAGGGCAGGTCCTCGACCTTCGTGCGGCGCTTCAAGGCGGCCTGCTTGCGACGGTAGGCACGGTGACCCCTGCCATCTCGGATCGATCGACTGCCCATCAGGCGGCCTCCCACGGTGAAGATGTCCGGCTCGCTCGGCTTGCGCGCGTGAACGATGTGCGCCGCAGCGAACGCAGGCCGGAAGATGATCGGACGTGGGCGGCGGCTTACTCGTGCCAGGGGCGCCCCTGCGGGCTGGGTACCGCGCGCCCGGGCCTTTCCAGACCCCGCCGCCCGCGCCGGTCTATGCGGCCTTGTCGGCCAAGCTGTTGGTGAAGAGCTCTCGACGCTTCGACGCGACCGCGAGAGCTGCATCTTCGAGGCGATCGAAGCGGCCTACGAAGTGGCTGACACGGTTGTGCTTCACCTGAGCGAGCCATCGCCCGGTGCGCCTATCGCGGGTCACGCCGCGCACTCCCGATCCGCCCGAAGTGCTGCCGGCGCGGTGTTCACAGTTCTGCTTGACCGTCACGACCTGCAGGTGAGCGGGGTTGACGCATCGCCGCGTGCGGCAGACGTGATCGACGACCATGCCCTCCGGGATCTCGCCGACGAGCAGCGTGTAGATCAGCCGGTGGGCGAGCCATCGACGACCCTCAACGAGTATCTGACCGTACCCGGCCGTCTGCACCGACCGCGTCCAGAGCCAGCATCCCGACTCGTCAACGATGTACGCACGGCGCAACCTCTCGAGCACGGCGGATCGCGTCATCGTGGACCCCCGACCGTGCAAAGCAAAACGCCCCAGCCGCGAGGGCTGAGGCGTTCTGTAGGTTCAGTTCTGGTGCAAGGCACAGCCTAGCACCAGATCCGGACACACCGGAGAACACGCGGGAGGTTGTCG
Organism: Microbacterium algeriense; assembly: GCF_008868005.1. Taxonomy (GTDB): domain Bacteria; phylum Actinomycetota; class Actinomycetes; order Actinomycetales; family Microbacteriaceae; genus Microbacterium; species Microbacterium algeriense. Next base: position 1,201,175 of record NZ_WAAO01000001.1, on the reverse strand, counting down.
AGCCCCGTTCAGCGGCCGATCTCGACGACGCCGCTCCCGACGCCGTCGAGTTCGTCCTTATGTAGGTGGCGGTCGCACTTCATCGGCAGGTCGTCCTGATCGAGATTCCACAGCCACGCCCGCGTGGTCTCACAGGTCACCATCGGGGTGGTGATCCGGATCGGAGGGTTGCGGTTCGAGGCTGCCGGCCCTGCGGTGACCCTCACGGTCATGGTCGTCGTGTATGACTCGGCGTCCGTCGTGAGTACCGCACTGACTACCGTCACCTGCTCGTTCGACATCTCTCCCGATAGCGGCACGTCCACCGAGCCTGAACGTGCCGCGAAGTCGGCGTCTCGGGCGTCTCCTCGTGCCTGCGCGATCAGGCCGCCGATGGTTGCCACGATGGCGAAAGCGACCACCCACACCGCGACGGTGGCGATCGGGCCGAGCCGCGCATCCGTCTGCCGTCTACCCATGATTGCGATTCTGCCCTACCCGCCCTGCGGCGTTGCGAAGCGAGTCGATTCCTGTCGATCGCGCATTTTTGCCGCCACGCTGTCGACAGCCGAGGCGTAGACGTACTTCATGACCGTCCCCCGCGGTCCCCGGTGCTGCGCGACCACGGTCAGCTCGTCCTTCTCGACCCACCGGCGTGTCTGCCGTTGTGATACCTTCGCGCGCTTCGCGGCCTGCTCGAGCGTAAGCAGCGGGTCGTACCACTCGCGGACGGGCGCGCTCTCGGGCTCGTGCCCTGGGTCTTCGTCGGGGAAGACGTGGACGTCGGTGCGGCGCTCGACTCCCCACTTCGCCATCGCGTCGGCGACCGACCACCCGTCGCGCTCCCCCGCGATCTCCGGGTGCCGGTCCAGCACGACCTCGCCCAGCCATGTGATGACCTCGAGGTCGTTCGAGTAGTCCGACAGGGTGACGTGCCACCACGGCTCGAGCCTGTTCAGCACGGCCAGCGCATCTACGAGGTCCGCATCGATCGGTGCCGGCGGCTCGGACGCCGACGAGCGCCCTCCCGGCGCCTTGTCCGTCGGCGTGGCCTTCATCGGATCCGCCAGCGACCGCACCCGCCCGATCAGGTCAGGGCCGTCGGCGAGCAGCGCACGCATCCGGCCGAAGCAGCGGTCACAGATCAGCGACCCGTCCCGGCACTCGCGCGGCGCGCAACCATCGCACCGGAACGCGCCCAGGTAGTCGGGCCCGCTGAACTGGCACGCGGCATAGTGCTCGCCGGGGCGCACGCACCCCCGGATGCAGTGACGGTCAGACATCGGCGATTCCTTCCGCTGACGGCAGCGCAGGAACCGGTTCGGTGATGACCATGCGATGGGTCCTCATCTTGGTGCGCTTGCTGGGCTGAATCCAGAACCCGTATCTATCGGGTGCGGATGCGCGTAGCGTGAGCAACATGTGGACCGTCCTCGTCATCTTGCTCATCGTGTGGGCCGTCCTGGCCGTTGTCGGTTTCGCCATCAAGGGCCTGCTCTGGCTGGCAATCATCGGAATCATCCTGTTCGTCGGCACTGTGATCTTCGGGCTCTTGAGGAACCGCAGCCGTAACGGTCCCTCCGGGCCCTGAACGTGCTCCGCCGATCCCGGCGGAGATAACGAAGGAGCAATGCCATGTCTGTTGGAGACCACATCAAGGCGGCGTCTGAAGGCGCCTCGCATCTCACCCAGCGCGTGGTGGACGCGGTCGAACGCAAAGTCAACGATGCGACGACGGCCGTTGAAAGCGCGACGGGAACGACCGGAGAGAAGATCCGCGAGATCATCGGCCGAAGCGGGAAGGAGGAGGAGGCTGCCCGTGCGGCCGCAGACGATAGGTCCGATCGGGACGCTACCGAACACTGGGCTGACGACGGCGGTGAGACGCTTACTGCGCCTCACGATCGTTCTCTGAAGCCCAAGCACATCGCTGGCCAGCATCCGGAACGCGGATAGCGAGTTCACTTCTCCGCTCCTTCCTGCTTCACCGGCACCCACGGGCCAGCCTTGCGGCGACGGTGATAGGTGGCTCGGTAGCGAGGATTCAGCCCCGCCATCTCCTGTGCCCGCTCAAGTGACGTGTGAGGCGTAGTGGGTGGCGTGTAGGTCGCCCGGTTCTCGTTCGGCTTGTACTCAATGTCCGGGTGCAGCCTCACGCCGTATTCCCATTCGGGTTCCTCGGTTACGACACCAGCCCGCACCTCGGCATCGTGAGCAGCCAGCGCGCGATCCCATTCCGCCGCGTAGAGGTCCGTGAACCCGAAGCGTTCGGCCCGCATCCGCAGGTAATCGGCGCGCAGCCGTTCCATCGTCGGCGTGTAGTCGCTCATCGCACACCCCCGGCAGCACGCAGAGCGGCGATGTCGCGCTTCAGCAGCTGCGCGATGTGATCGTGCAGGTTCGCCGCGGACGAGAAGTCGAGCGTGTACGCGCCGTCACCAGCGAGCTTCCCCAGGAACCCTTCGAGCGCGCGAGCTTCGATCTCGGTACGCCGCGCGTCGGACGGTTCGCCCTGTGGCTCCGGTGCGAGCTTGATGGTGAGTCGGGGCTCGATCAGCATGTGATTGCCGTCTGGCCTACCGCAGTGCTCGCAGGTGTCGGCGCTCGGCTCCGGTACCTCGGCACCGGTAGGGATGCCGTCGATCTTCCGCAAGATCGTGCGCCACGCGTCACGCAGACCCATCGAGTACGGCGATGTCGGGGGACGGCTCGCGAAGCGCTCGGCATGCGATCGCACTTCGGAAAGAGTCGCCTCTGCGCTCGGCTCGGGTACGTCGAAACGACGGAGAGCGGACGAGAGCACGTTGTCGAACGAGTAGACGAGCCGCTTCACCTCCGCGACGCTGTACGTGCGGCTCGGGTCTTGCCCGTGGATCTCTGCCCACGCGGCTCGTTGCACCTTCTCCGCCTCAGCTCGCAGCGCTTCCCGCTCGTCGTCGGTCGGGGTGAGGGGGCGTGTGTGCATCCATTCCGTCTGCCCCGAGCGATGCGCGCCCTGGTGCCCTGCCGTGAGCTCGCACAGCGTCGGCGCCGGATCGCACTCACCCGCTCGGACGACGAGCGGTGCGGCATCCCAGCAAGATCCAGCGGTGGGGGTGTGCGCCTCCTCCACGACCTTCGCCGCCGCCACCGCCAGAGTGCGCACGTAGGCCGTGAACTGCTCGTCGCCCATGTACCCGAACCCGCCGTCGTACGCCTCATCACGAAGCGCCTTCTCGATCTCGTCGACCAAATCAGAACGGTGTGTCGTCACCATAGGTCCATCCCCCATCCGCGGGCGGCTCGGAGGTCGCCCACTGCTCCTGTGCCGGAGCGGGCGCCGCCGGTCTCTGTCCATCGGTGCGCGCGGCGCGGGTGACATGCGCCGTCGCGTAGCGGAGCGAGGGGCCGATCTCGTCCACCTCGAGCTCGATCGCGGTGCGCGGGTTGCCCTCACGGTCCTGGTACGAGCGCTGCCGAAGGCGACCCTGCGCGACCACGCGCATGCCCTTCGTCAGGCTGCTGGCGACGTGCTCGGCGACCTCTCGCCAGACGCTCGCGCGGAGGAAGAGCGGGTCGCCGTCCGTCCACTCGCCGTCCTTCATCGTCCGCGGCGTGCTCGCGATGGTGAAGTTTGCCACCGGGAGGCCGTTCTGCGTATACCGCAGCTCGGGGTCGGCTGTCAGGTTGCCGACGACGGTGATCACGGTCTCGCCGACCATCAGCACTTCTCCCCCGCCATCGGCTCGACATGCACCCGGATGGCGGCGCGCTCGAAGAAGTCGTGCGGCAACTCAATCTCGAGAGGCATGACGACATCACCGTCGCGCGTCGCCGCATCCCGGGTCTTCGCGATCTTCACGACCGAGAAGCGGCCGTAGCCCGGGCCCTTCCTCAGGTGCAGATAGACCGTCTTGGTGCTCATGATGCTGTCCTCCTCAGTGCCGCGGCGTGTGCCTCCGCGGCGATCTTGCGTGCGGTCTCCCGCGGGGTCGCGTCGGCCTCAGCCATCAGGCGGAACCGGAATTGCTGGTCCTTCGTGAACCTTGTGACGGTCATCTCGATGAAGTCAGCGAGGGCGTCAAAATGGGTCACCACCCCACACCTCCTCTCCGTCTCGGATCTGCTCGTAGTCGGTCATCTGCTCGCCGTAGCGGGCCTCCTGGACCCAGCGATCGTGACGCCGGCGCGCGGTGCCGCATGGTCCGCAGTCCTTGAACCTGCCGAAGGGGTGATCGGGGCATCCGATGGGCGGAGCATCCAGCAGAAGGGGTCTCCGAGGCGGCTGGGGCTTGCTCTCGTGCTCGTCCGCCCACTGCGCCCACTCCGACGCCCTCGCGGCCTGCTCGGCACGCACCCGCTCCCCCGCCCTCGCCCGCGCTCCCCCCACAGCCGCGAACGTTCGCGAAGATTCGCGATGAGGCGGCTCGGGACAGTTCGACCACGCGAGGCGACCGTCCACCCTCAGCGGGCGCCGCAGCACCAGATACTCGGTCCCATCGGCCTGGTAGAAGTCCAGGAACCCGGACTCGTCCAGCATCAGCAGATGCTCGAGCACGAGCTCGGTCGCCGCCTCGCCGGGATAGATCGCGGCCGCGAGCAGCTCCGGAACCACCTCGCGGCGGCCGAGGCCGTCGGTGTGCAGCCAGAGGCCGATCGCCGTCGGCTTCGCCGCCATCGGGGCTCGCAGGTACCCCCGGAACTGCAGATCCTCCGCGCTGATCTTCCGTTGCACGTTCTTCGTTGACACCTTGATCGTTCCCTCTCGCGAATCCCTCGAAACACAGGTCGACGGCGAGCTGCAGGTGGTGCTCATCGACCTCGAAGCACTCGGTCCACCCGCGGCCCATGAACAGCAGCTCGCGCGCTTCGTCCTCGTTGCTGAATGCCTGCGGGAACCATCGGCGCAGCGTGCGCAGCGCCTCGGCCTCCCAGGTCTTGTCGGTGCCGCGGGCGAGCACGACGATGTGTCCGCCGGAGCGAGTCATCATCTGCACCCGGTGGAAGCGCCACGCACGCCCCACCTTCAGTACGCCGGCTTCGGGCCAGTAGACGACGTAGGTCATCGCGAACTCCGGCATCGCGCTCATGACGTCACGTCCAGATCGACGATGTGCACGGTGTACCGCTCGCGCCGACCGACGGCGGCCGTGCGCTGGCGCTCATCAGCTGCGACGCTCTCGGCCTCGCCCTCGGTCCAGTAGAGCTCTCCCATGTCGACGACGCGCGGCTGACCCGATGCCTGGTTCCACTCCACGACGATCCAGCGCCTCATCGCGCGCCTCCGATCACGCTCAGCCGCCACTGCATCCACTCGTCGCCGTAGACCGAGCAGCCCATCTCCATCGCGACAGGGGCAGAGATCCGGATGCGGTTGAGGCCCTCGAGGCGATACCAGGCAAACTCGTGCGGGAAGTAGACCGGGACGCGCTCGGGTGCGGTGACCCAGCGGCGCACCTTCCAGCCGTTCGCGAGCGCCTTCCCCTGCAGCTCGCGCTCGCACGCGACGTTGCAGGTCAGGCAGAGGGTCAGGCCGTCGACGGCGGTTGGCACGTTGCGGGATCCGCCCATGCCGACCGCGCGGCGGTGCTGGAAGGTCTTCTCGAGCGCGCCGCACATCACACAGCGATAGCCATCGCGGAGGTAGACGCCGTTACGCACCTCGGTCGTCGGAGCGGTCATGATGCCACCGCCAGCAGGAACTCGGCGACGGCGTGACCGAGGTCGCGCGCCGCGGGTGGAGTGACGGCGTTCCCGGCCTGCTTCACCTTGTCGCGCTTCGATCCGAGGAGAAGGTAGTCGGGGGCGAAGCCCATGCCCGCCTGGATCTCGTGCGGTTCAAGCATTCGGAACCCAGCGTCCTCGACGTCGAGGCTGATCGGCGCGCTCGGCTCGATGAGCGACTGGTGCCCGCCGGTCGTGAGCGTGCGGATCGGCTCGGTCACGGGCGTCGACATCTCGGCGCCGCCGCGGTTGTTCCGCATGACGAGTGCGTGGTGATTGCCTTCCGCGCTGACCGTGTCGATCGGGTGAGACGTCGGCTTCGCAACGCCGTGGTTGCGCAGCGGGACGACCAGACCGGCGTTGTCGACGGTCGTCACCGTCCCCATAGGCTCCGACGTCGTCCGCGCCGTGCCCTTGCTGTAGTACGGCACCAGCAGCCCGGTCTCGTTGCGCGTCGATTGCGTGCGCAGCGGGTCGGCGGCCGGCGCCGCGCTCTTGCCCTCGCGACCCTCGACGGGCACGAGCAGGGAAGCGTGGAGCCCACCCGCGACGATGGAGGGCAGCTCGCGCGTGATCGGCTCGGAGCGCGTTGCGTCGGCGCCGCTGACGTGGTTGACGATGAGCGGCGGGACCGCGAACCCGTGCTCGGCGCTGCCGGTCTGCACGGGCATCGGTGATCCGACCTCGGCGATGCGGAGGTATCCCGTTCCCGTGGTTACGCCGTCGTACGTGTTCCCTGCGGCCTTGGCGAGGAACGGTGTCCAGTGGCGCTCCATGCCGCGGCGGATCCTCTCGACGGTCTTCGCAGCGAGTGGCTTCGCCCGGTCGCCGATGCGCGGCGCCGGAATCGACCAGTCGATGATCGACGCAGCCGGGAGCCATCCGGGCTCGACGACCTGCCAGCACTTCGGGCACCGGTAGAGGTACTGCGCGCGGTAGCGGCCCCACTGCTCGGTCTTCTTGAACGCCTGCACGGCCTGGATCTCGCCGTGCTCGAGGCAGAGCGCCATCGGGCTGGTCCACTTCGCGACGTTGGGTCCGGTGAGTCCCTTCTTCTTCTTGGCGAGGTCTTCGCGCCACATCACGATGTACATGCGGTCGCGGGACTGCGGGGCCGGGAGGCCGCCGATCTGCGCGTGCATGCTGTTCAGCCATGCGAACTGCATGCGGTAGCCGAGCTTCTCCATCGCGAGCTGCCACGCCGGGAACTGGTCCCAGCGGTACGCGTCGACGACGTTCTCGAGGATGATCGCCATGTACCGGTGGTGCTCGGCGAAGCGCGGGATATCCCACATCGTCGCGCGAGACCGGTTCGCGGCCTCGTCAGGCAGTGGCGCGGTGCCATCGAGTTCGAACAGCGCGAGGTCCTGCTGGCGCTGCCGCTTGATTCCCTTCGCGATCGAATGGTTCGTGCACTCCGGCGACCCCCAGAGAACGTGCGTGCGCGGGAAGTAGCGTGGGTCAACCTGCGAGATGTCCGCCTGCGAGTGGTCGGTGTCGGGGTGGTTCATCTGGTGTGACTCGATCGCGAGCGCCCAGTGGTTCGCAGCGATCACGACTCGGTATCCGGCCGCGACGAGGCCGCTGCTGGATCCGCCCGCGCCACAGAATAGGTCAGTGACGGTCAAGCCGTTCCATGGAACGTTCGGGTGCTGGTAGCCAGCGAGGGCGGTCATCGGGTCGCCCCCGATAGAGTGCGGAGGGTGGATTTGCTGAAGCTGTTTCGCGAGGACCCGGCCGGGTGGACCGCCATCGGGCTCACCCTCCTCACCCTCCTACTCAGCGCGGTTTTCTGGCGCACCACCTGGACCGTGCTCAAGGCAATCGGACGAGGCATCCGAGCGGTCTGCCGGGCGCTCCTCAGGATCCGAGTCACGACCACGGGACGGATCCAGGGCAAGATCGACACTGCGGTGCAGGCATCCACGCGTGTCGCCGAGCCGACGGAGTACTGGCAATGGCGGCGCGATGCGCGCCCGGGGATCTGGCTTCTCGAGAACCACCTGGGAGAGACCGTCACGGTCACAGAGGTCAGCTTCGACACCGACGTCGGCTGGTCGTGGGATGCGTACCCGGCCTTCCCCAAGCGGACGCGCGACGGATGGCAGGTCGAGCTCCGCGGCCGGATCTCGGTGCTACAGCACACCCCGTACGCTGATCCGAACCCGGGGGCGAGTGTCCGATGGATCGACTCCCACGGCGACGAGACCTGGACGTGGGCGCCCTTCGTGGACGGTTTGAAGTTCGTCTGACGGGCCTGATGGATCCTCATCGGTGCTCTCCTCGGAAGTTGGCGTTCAGGGAACGCAGGATGTCGATGTCGCGGCCGATGGCACGGTCGTAGTCGCGGGCGTACTCGAGGAGCAGCCAGGCGGTGTCGCGGGCTTCCTGCGCGTCCTGGACACGCGTGTCGGTCGCGCGGGCGATGTCGCGGCGTTCGCTCATCGGAAGGCGCGGGTACTCGGCGAGGAGGTCACGGGCTCCGAGCGCGACGGCGATCGTCAGCTCCCGCTCGCGCTTGGTGAGCGCCGTGCGCAGCTCGTTCAGCGCCTTCGGTGCGCGGGCGGCGACCTGCCGGGCGTACTGCAGCGCACCGGCGCACTGCACCGGAGTCGGGAGCATCGCGATCAGCTCATCCTCGGATAGCGCCGCGAGGTTCAGTGGCACCATGTCCATGCCGGCGGCCGCGGCTTCCTCCTCGGTGACCTCGCCCGTGGCGAAGTTGACGGTCATCGCTTCCCGCCCTTCTTGCGCGCGGCCTTGCGACGCTCGGCGCGGTTCTGCGGCGGCAAGTAGTCGCGCGGTGCGGGACGCGCCGGTGTGGTGGTCTCGGCGGGCTCTTCCGGCGCGGGCTCGGGCGTCCAGGCGACGTCGGCAAGGGCAATCAGCTCACGGCGGCGTGCCTTCTGCGCGAGGTCGAGTGCGACTCCCTCCTGGTTCGGCTTGAACACGCGTGCGGTGCGTCCTTCGGCGACGACGGCGTCCAGCTGCTCGAGCGTCACGGCCCCAGCGATCTCAGCCGCCCAGTCGCGCTCTGCCGCTGGCGCGGCATCCGCAGGTGCGGCGGCGACGCGGTCGTCAGCCTCGTCCTCGATGCGGACGTCGCCGAGCAGCTCGCGGAACGTCTGTCGGTAGCCGACCATGCGCACCGTGCGGCCGAAGTGACGCATCGGCGAGCGGAGCCACTTCCCCGCCCACTCCTCCGACGCCTGCGGGAACTGCTCATCCCAGCGGATCGTGACCGTCGTAGGGATGCGCACCTCCTTGCGGTACACGGACACGCGGGCGAACTGCGGGTGCGCGCCTTCGGCGTCAGGCGTCCACGCGGCGGTCCATGTGGCGCCGTCGTCGGAGAACTCGACCTCGCCGGTGCCGTCCCACAGGCCGGAGCCGTTGACGATGCGCTCGACCTCGGCGATCGTCTTCACCTCGGGGATCGTGACGGGGTCAGACATTCTCGGCCTCCTGGAAGCGCAGCGACGTGCGGCGCGTGGTCTTCGGGAAGGTCTGCTTCGCCGAGGCCTCGAGCAGTGCGAGCTCGACACGGAGCATCTCGGCCCGACCGTGAGCGACGGGATCGGCGGCCCGCCAGGCGGCTTCGTTGATCGACGTGGACTCGGTGACGATGCTCTGGAAGCCGCCCTCCTCGGTCATGCCGACCACTCCGAACCGCCCCGCGTGCGGGAGCTTCGCGATCGCGTTCTTCACGGCGTCGCTCGCTTCCTTCTCTGCGGCGGCCGCGGCGTCGAGCTGACGCTTCAGCGGTGCCCATTTCGCCTGCGCCTCGGCGACCTCGGCGGGGAGGTCGTCGAAGTCGGGGCATCCGGCGTCACGCCAGGCGAGGAACTTGTCGGCGCGGTAGATGAGGAACGCGAGCAGCTCGTCGTCGGGGTCGTCGACGAACTGCCAGTCCGCGCCGTCCGCGGGAGGCATGTCGTCCTCGTCGCGGATCTCCGCGCCGTAGAGGGCGAACTCGGCGCCGAGCACGTACCGCTGCCACACGGTCTGCGCCTTGTGATCCATCGGGAACGCGTCGCCCTTGTAACCGTGCTCGTGCGACTTCACCTCGACGGTGCACAGGCCACCGGCGAGGAGGCCGAGGCCGTCGGGGGTCGCGCGGTGGCGGTCGTTCTCGGCGGCCGCCCACAGTCCGGTGTTCGGCTCGACCCAGTCGATCTCGTCAATCGCGTCGGCGAGCAGCGCGGCCTCGCGCGCGGATCCGGCCTTCGTGGCCTTCGTCCCGCCGAAGGCTGACCCGTTCATCTTCTGCTCGAGAATGCGGCGCCACGTCTTGATGCCGCCGCGTGCGATCGCCCACACCTCGGAGGCGGTGACGCCCTCGCCGCGCTCGAGCATCCACACCGTGCGGGGCGCGTCCTCGGGAACGATCAGCTTCGCGGTGATCGGGAGTTCTGCGATGCTCATGCCTGGTCCTCGCCGTTCACCTGGACCGTGATGCCTTCGTCGCGCATCCTCTTGACCGTGTCGGCGAACGGGTCGCCGACCCCGAAGTCGAAGTCGAGGGTGCCGTCGCCGGTGCGCTCGGCGCGGGTGCGGGCCATGATGTCGAGCACCTGCTCGGCGTCCTCCGCGTCCTGAATCGGTTCGATGAACAGCACCCCCGCGATCGGGGTGACCTCTCCCCCGGCGGTGTAGTCGATCTGCTTCTTCGCGGTGTCGACGACCATCACGATCAGGTGGCGGCGCTCGGGGTGCTGGACGAGCTGGCGGTGCAATCTCTCCATCCCGTTCGCGTCGAACTCCTTGGGCAGTGCTGCGGACAGCTTCACGGTCATGATCAGTCCCTCCCGGGGGTGAATGCGGCGACGAAGATCGCCAGGCTGATGAGGACGCCGAGGTCAGCGCCGTTGATGACGGGGGCGGCGGCGGGGATGCCACAGACTGCGGCGAGCGCGAGGCCGGTGAGCAGCAGCACCCAGCGCCACGGGGCGAGGGGCCACATGCTGCGGCGCTCGGGCACGACCGGGGCGGTGCGGGTGATGACGCTGACGTGTGTGCCCGCGGGGCGTGGGGTGAAGTCGTCCACCGCGGGCGCGGTGTCGTCGGTATCCTGTGTCTGAGGCATGTGCTTGCCTTTCGTTTTCGGTGGGGCGTCCGTTGCCGCGGGCGCCCCGCTTTCGTGTGTGGGGTCAGGGTGTGAGGACGCCTGCGCCGAGCTGCACGCGGAGACGTTCGATACCCTTCGGCGTAATGCGCACCTGTGGGGCGGAGGGCTTGAGGTCGCCGGTGTCTCGGTCGCGGTACGGGGGCATGGCGCGGACCTTGAGGTAGCCGGCGTCGACGGCGCGGGCATATGGGGTCCACCGCTGCTTCTCGCCGCGGTAGATCCACTTGAGCTCGTGGAGCGTCTCGAAGAGTCGCTGCGGGCCGGTCTCGATCCCGGCGCGGGAGAGCATCGGGGCGACGTCGCGCACCGCATAGTCCGTGCCGGCATCCGCGATCTCGTCCCACGCCTCGGCACGCGGCTCGAGCTCGGCGATCTGCTGGTCGCGAGTCGCGATGATCTCCTGCGCCTGGACGACGGCGCGCGCCATCAGCTGCTCGGGCGTCTCGACCGTGTAGGTGCCGGTGCGGCGGATCGCGGGGATGACCTCGTGCGTCACCCACCAGCGGAAGCCGCGAGCCTCCGGTTTGTCGGAGCGGATGACGACCTCGTACATGCCGGACTCGGAGACGATCGTGACCGCGCGGCGCTGGCCGCCGGAGCTGATATCCGTCTGGCGGATATCAGCCTCGTCGAGGCGCGCGGCGACGTTGCCGACGTTCGCGACGCCGAGCACACCGCAGATGTCTGCGAGCACGAACCACACCTCGCCGTCGACCGGCACCGTGCGCACCTCGCGGTCGGCGTACTGGAACACCTCGAGCACGCTCATGCGACATCTCCGGGAGATGCGTCCGACGCGGCTGCTGGGGGGAGAGCATCCGCGCCGGACGCGTCCCCTACGATCGGGGCAGAGGCCGCGGACGGTAGGACGTCAGCGGCGCCAATCGAAGGGGAGTCATTATGGCCAAGCGCGCTCGAATCGTTTTCGGGGATCGCGACTACCCGATCGACCCCGACACGGTCGACTCGGTTGTGGAGGGTCTGCTCGAAGTGAAGCCCGGGGGTGCTTCTGTGCTCAGGGTGAGCACAGAAGACGAGGAGGACGTTCTGTTCTGGACGCCTGGCACGCCGATCGCCTTCGAGATCTGGGACGATGAAGACCACTGACTCGGCAGGCGTTGACGTGAGGAGTTCCACGATCGTGCCGATACGGTGGAGGAGTTGAGCCCCGATCTCTCCCGCGAGGAGCGCATCATGGCCGCTGCGATCATCATGCGCGACGCCGTCCAAGACATGCTTGATCACGACTGCTCCCTTGTACTGACCAGGGTCGAGCGCACCCATGCGTCGACGTCGGAGCGGGAGTAGACGACGGTCTTCGGCGACGGCTTCGCGTAGCGCGGTCCCTTGCCGGCGTCGCGCATGCGCTGTAGCAGCGTGACGGTCATCCCGGGAATGACATCGCACACCTGCAACGGCGAGAGCCACTCGGCCGGAGCGATAGTTGCGCGAGTCTTCATCGCGGTTGCGTTGCTCATGACGCCACCGCCATCCGTACAGGACGGACGACCTCGAAGAGCGTCTCGAACTTGGCGTGAGGAAAAGCCAGCAGCGTCCGGGCGATGAATCCGTGCGACGGCACGACATCGCCGCGCGAAATGCGCCAGAGCGTAGTCGGGGACACTCCGATGATGCGAGCGAGTTCAGCCTCGCTCTCGATCCCGTTCGCCCGTCGCAGCTCGTCGAGCTTCTCGCGGCGGAGAACGATGGCGGGTGCACTTTCTCCGGTGAACGTTTCCTTCATGCGAGCAACAGTACACCCAAGTTTCAACGATGCAACCGTTGACACCTAGGAGGCGGCAGATGCTGCTGAAAAATCAGCGTTCTTCGCAGAATATTCATTGCACGCATGCAATGGTTGCGCTAGCGTGGTGTCCCATGAGCGAGAGCGTGAACTACCGCCAGAATTGGGCTGCCTACCTTCGACACATGATGGCCGGGCGCAGCCAGGCCGAGTTCGCCAAAGCTATTCAGGCGACCGACGGTCAGCTGAGCAAGTGGCTCAGCGGCACGACGGGCGTCACCGCCGAGAAGGTCATTACCATCGCTCGTCTGCTGAAGGACAACCCCGTGCACGCGCTCGCCCGGGTAGGTTGGCTGAGCGTAGCGGAGCTCACCCCATTCAGGGTCCCGCGCACCTACGGCCTGGACGAGTTCGAGGACCGAGAACTCGCAATGGAGATCGTCAGACGTATCGATAGTGGCGAGGCAGCGCACTGGTTGACTGAGCCTGTTGACGCCGCGAATGTCGCACCGCGGCGGGAAGATTTTGGTCTTGTCTCCAACGAGACGATCAACGAGTTTCCCGGAGGCAACGACACTGACTTCGATCACGCATAACCATGCTCTACCGAGGGGGTCCCGCATGGACATCTGGAATCTGGCCGCCGATCTGGGCCTGACGGTCCGCGAACGCCGCGGCACTCACCGAAGCGGATACGCTCCGAACAGCAAGCACATCGACCTAACGCCAGGCATGCGCGGCCGCATCCTCCGCGGCGTCATGTGCCACGAGATCGCGCACCACGTTCTCGGCCACCGGCCGACCGACTTCGGACTCATCCGCAAGCGCCAAGAGGCTGCAGCTAACATCTGGGCCGCGCAGACGCTCATCACGCCGGAGGCCTACGCCGACGCCGAGCATCACCGCGACGGCCATATCACCTCGATGGCGATCGACCTGAACGTTCCCGACGAGCTCGTCGTCGTCTACCGCAGCACGCTCCTGCGCACCGACACTGCCGTCTACGTCGACCCGCGCATGGGTGTCGGCCAGTTCGCCCACCGCGTCGAGGTCGGCTGATGAGCGGCACAGTCAGCGCTTACGAGACCGCAGCCGGCAAGCGGTACCGCGTTCGATACCGGAAGCCCGACAAATCACAGACCGACAAACGAGGCTTCCGGACCAAAAAGGAAGCCGAGCTCTTCCTCGCCTCGGTGACGGTCTCGAAGGCTCGCGGCGAATACCTCGACCCCGCACTCTCGCGCGTCGCCGTCGCCCAGCTCTACGAGACCTGGATCATCGGCAAGAAGTCCCTAAAGCCATCCGCATTCGCGCAACTGCCAATCGCGTGGCGGCTCCACGTCGAACCGAAGTGGGGCGCACGAGAGGTCGGCGGAATCCTCCCCTCCGAGGTCCGCACGTGGGTCACAGAGCTCACCCAAGACAAGCCAGACGGCACCAAGGGACGCAGTGCCACTGTCGCACTACGAGCGCTCGGCGTGCTCGCCGGAGTTCTCGACGTCGCCGTCGACGACCGGCGCATTGCCCGCAACCCTGCCCGCGGGATGAAGAATCTCCCCCGCAAGCCGAAGCGAAAGGCTGGACGCGTCTACCTCACACACGACCAGGTGCATACACTCGCCGCCGAGTCGGCGCGCCCCGAGCTCGTGCTCACGCTCGCCTACACCGGCCTGCGATGGGGCGAGGCAGCTGCGCTGCGCGTTCGCAGCGTCAACCTCCTGCGCCAGAGACTGCACGTCGAAGAGAACGCGGTGCAGGTCGACGGGGTGATCCACGTCGGAACGCCGAAGACATGGCAGATCCGCTCGGTGCCGTTCCCGAAGTTCCTCGCACCCCTTCTCGAGCGCGCCGCGCGCGGCAAGGGCCCCGATGATCTCCTCTTCGGCGACGGGACGAGTCACCTCCGACCGCCGCGCTACGGCACCGGGTGGTTCGAGGGTGCTGTTGCACGCGTGCAGGCCCGAGACGACCAGTTCCCGAGGATCACAGCGCACGACCTCCGGCACACTGCGGCGTCGCTCGCGATCGCCGCCGGCGCGAACGTCAAAGCGCTACAGCGAATGCTCGGCCACGAGTCCGCGGCGATCACGCTCGACGTCTATGCCGACCTCTTCGATGACGATCTCAGTGCAGTCTCGGCGAACCTCGAGACCGCCGCCCGCGAACAGAGTGTGGGCAAATCGTGGGCAGCTCTCCTCGCCTAGATACGACAAAGGCCCGCGTCCCCAGTGTTTCCAAGGGGACGCGGGCCTTTGTGTGCGGAGCCGACTACGGGACTCGAACCCGTAACCCCCGTATTACAAGTACGGTGCGCTACCAATTGCGCCAAGTCGGCGGACGCCACCAGCTTAGCGATGGCGTCGACCCTCCTCCGACCTAGGAGGCGGGCGTGCTCGACGCGGTGGGCGTCGGCGAGGCGGTGGCGCGCGACGCGTCGCTGGCCACGCTGAGCACGAACTGCGAGAACTCGGCCGGGTCGTCGAGCGCCCCGACGTAGGCTTCGCCGTTGGCGACGATCATGGGAGCCGAGCTCAGCTTCAGGTCGTCGGAACCGGCGAGCGGTCCGTCGAGGGCGCGAGTCGTGGCGTCCTTCGCCCAGGAGACGAAGTCGCCGTCCTCGATGCACGAGCGCACGGCCTTGCCGTTGTCCACTCCGACGGCGCCGGCGAGGTTCGCGAGCTCCTCATCGGAGAAGCCGTCGCTGCCCACCTCGGGCTGGTCGTCGAGCAGATCGTGGTTGAACGCGTAGAACTGGTCCGGCGAATGGGTCGCGACGCATGCGGCGGCCGCAGCCGAGCGCAGCGAGTACTTCGTGCCGTTCGAGCTGGCGGTCAGCAGCGCGACCGGGTGGTAGCTCACGGTGACGGCGCCCTCGCTGATCCACCCGGCGAACTGGCGGGCGTTGGCGCGCTCGAACTTCCCGGCGTCCGGTGAGAGGTAGTCGACGTACACGTGGATGTCGACCGTCTCCGACGAGGTGGGCTCCGGCGTCGGCTCTGCCGTCTCCCCTGTGCCGCTCGCGTCCGGGGTGGGCGTGGAGGGCATCTGGTCGGATCCGGCGACGGCGGAGATGTCGGTGACGACGACGCCATCGGCCTCCATGCCCGTCGGCGTGAGACGCGGCTTCGACACCTGGGCCGACACCGCCAGCGTCACCGCGGTGCCGATCGCGCCCACGGCGACGATCGCCACCGCACCGATGATGATGCGTCTCATGATGCGCGCCCTCGACTGCTGGGCATGCACCTTCTGAGCCTTCTCCCGCACGGCCTCGCGAGAATTGCGAGGCGTGGGGACGTTCGGCGTTTCGTCGCTCGACATCGTTCCTCTTGTGAGTCTCAGGGGGGTCCGGGTTGGCCCCGACCGCCGCCCCGCGACGATCGCCGCAGGCGCGCGGCCGAGTTCGATGCTAGCCAGTGAGGCTGAGAAATACCCAGGTACCGCTGTTCATGTCATACTGATCCCGACCCAATGATGGGTCACAGTGGGTCACCCCGCTGCTCTATCACTACGGATCGTCCGGCACGTACCTGCCGGTGAAGGAGAAACCGCAATGGCATCTGTGACTTTCGACGAGGCCACGCGCCTCTACCCGGGCGGAACCCGTCCGGCCGTCGACAAGCTCAACCTCGAGGTCGGAGACGGCGAGTTCCTCGTCCTCGTCGGTCCTTCCGGTTGCGGTAAGTCCACGTCGCTCCGCATGCTCGCCGGCCTCGAAGAGGTCAACGCCGGCCGCATCCTGATCGGCGACCGCGACGTCACCGACGTGCCGCCGAAGGACCGCGACATCGCGATGGTCTTCCAGAACTACGCGCTGTACCCGCACATGACCGTCGCCGAGAACATGGGCTTCGCGCTCAAGATCGCCGGTGTCGGCAAGGAGGAGCGCGCCGCCCGTGTCCTCGAGGCCGCGAAGCTCCTCGACCTCGAGCAGTACCTGACGCGCAAGCCGAAGGCCCTCTCGGGTGGTCAGCGTCAGCGCGTCGCCATGGGTCGCGCCATCGTCCGCCAGCCGCAGGTGTTCCTCATGGACGAGCCGCTGTCGAACCTCGACGCCAAGCTCCGCGTGCAGACCCGTACGCAGATCGCGTCGCTGCAGCGTCGTCTCGGCGTCACCACGGTCTACGTCACGCACGACCAGACCGAGGCGCTCACCATGGGCGACCGCATCGCCGTGCTCAAGGACGGCCTGCTCCAGCAGGTCGGCTCGCCGCGCGACCTGTACGAGAAGCCGAACAACGTGTTCGTCGCCGGCTTCATCGGCTCGCCCGCCATGAACCTGTTCGCGGCGGACCTCGCCGACGGCGGCGTGAAGTTCGGCAGCGAGATCGTCCCGCTCGACCGCGACACCGTCGGCCGCGCCAACGGCTCGCAGGTCACGGTCGGCGTGCGCCCCGAGGACATCACGGTCGGCCCGGCCGACGGTCAGGGCCTCTCGGTCGTCGTGGACCTCGTCGAGGAGCTCGGCGCCGACGGCTACCTCTACGGACACACCGAGATCAACGGCAAGCGCACCGACCTGGTCGCTCGCGTCGACGGCCGCAGCCACCCCAACGCGGGTGAGACCGTCACGCTCGCCGCCAACGCGGGTCACGTGCACGCGTTCGACATCGAGTCCGGCGACCGCCTGAACGACAAGCCGGTCGTCTCCGTCTGATCGGAACACCAGACGCGGCGCGGGCTGACTTCGGTCGCCCGCGCCGCGTCTGCTTTCCCTCCCGCCTTCCAGGAGCGTCATGCAGAACTCGCTGCGGATCACCGCGAGCACGGTCGACCCTGGGCTGCTGGGCCTGCCCTGGTCGACGCCGCTGGGCAAATGGCCCTCCGAGCACATCGTCTCGCTGCCCAAGGGGCTCTCCCGTCACCTCGTGCGCTTCGCGGACCTCTCCGGTCGCGTGGTCGCGGTCAAGGAGACCACGGCGGAGATGGCGCAGCGCGAGTACGACATGCTCGGCAATCTCGCACGCCTGGCCGTGCCCTGCGTCGATCGCGTCGCCGTGATCGCCGGTCGCACCGACGCCGCCGGAACTCCCCTCCCCGCAGCCCTGGTGACCTCGCACCTGCGCTTCTCGATGCCCTATCGCGCCCTGTTCACCCGCGTGCTGCGCCCCGACACCGCGACCCGGCTCGTGGACGCGCTCGCTCTGCTGCTCGTGCGCCTGCACAACGTCGGGTTCTACTGGGGCGACGTGTCCCTGTCCAACACGCTCTTCCGCCGCGACGCGGGCGCCTTCGCCGCGTATCTCGTCGACGCAGAGACCGGCGAGCTGCACGAGGAGGGCCTGACCGACGGACAGCGCGCCTACGACCTGGACCTCGCCCGGACGAACATCGCCGGGGAGATCATGGACCTCGCCGCCGGCGGACGACTCGAGCACGGAGTGGACGCCGTCGCCATCGCGGACGGCATCGTCTCGTCGTACCGCTCGCTGTGGGCGGAGCTCACGGCCCAGGAGTCCTTCTCCTCCGCCGAGACGTGGCGGATCACGGAGCGCGTCGAGCGCCTCAACGCCCTGGGGTTCGACATCGACGAGATGTCCATGTCGACCACCGCGGACGGCACCCTGGTCGAGATCCAGCCGAAGGTCGTGGATGCCGGACACCACCAGCGGCGCCTCATCCGCCTCACGGGCCTCGACGTCGAGGAGAACCAGGCCAGGCGGCTCCTCAACGACCTGGACGAGTTCCGCGCCCGGTCGACCAAGCAGTGGGCGGACGAGGAGATGTACGCGCACGAGTGGCTGACGCGCGTGTTCGAGCCCGTCGTGCGCGCGATCCCCTACGAGCTGCGCGCCAAGCTCGAACCAGCCGAGGTCTTCCACCAGGTGCTCGAGCACCGGTGGTACCTGTCACAGGCGCAGGGCAGG
The DNA here is from genome assembly GCF_008868005.1 of Microbacterium algeriense. Taxonomy (GTDB): domain Bacteria; phylum Actinomycetota; class Actinomycetes; order Actinomycetales; family Microbacteriaceae; genus Microbacterium; species Microbacterium algeriense. Next base: position 1,182,754 of record NZ_WAAO01000001.1, on the reverse strand, counting down.
TCCGTACCGCTGGCCGAGGTTCTGACCAGCTACATCAACGAGGTGCTCCGCCACCGTCGCGACGAGGCGACGATCATGGGCCCTCCGACCGAGACGATGAGCCTGCCCGTCATCACCGGCACCACACCCGTCGCCGACGACGACGAGGAGATCGACTGGCGCGATCTCGTCTGACTCCGCGGCGCCGAATGCACGGGCTGCCGCCGAGTGCATGGGTTCCGCGCGCCGACAAGCCGTGCACTCGACGCGAAGCCGTGCACTCGGCGCTGGCGCGGGGCGGGGGCGGGGGGGTCAGTAGCCGACGGTGAAGCGGTCGCGGTGGTGATTGCCCTGCTCGATCTCATCGACCACGGCGACCGCGAAATCGGCGCCCGAGATGAAGGACTTGCCGTCGGCGTCGCGGACGAGCACATCGCCGCCGTCGCGGTAGTTCCCGGTGCGCTCACCCTCGGCCCAGGGGCCGAAGACCTCGGCCGGGTGGATGAAGAACCAGTCGAGGCCGCCGTCCGTCTGCTCCAGGAGGGCGAGGGAGTCGATGCCGACCTGAGCCTCGTGCTTGTACTCCTCGGGGAAGTCCTGATCGAACAGGCGCGGTCCGCCGGGGGCGACGAGGCTTCCCCCGGCGCCGCCGACCACTCCCAGCCGGGTCTCCGTGCCGTCGAGGAGGCCGATCACGTTCGCCAGGGCCTCCAGCGCACGGTCGGTCATGTCGCCGCGGGGAGACAGCGCGGAGACCACGGCGTCCGCACCGGCAAACGCGCTCGCGAGGGTCTCCGGCTCGAGCGCGGAGCCCTGCACGTACGCGGCTCCCGCCACCGGATCGGAAGGGGCGGAGCGCGAGATCGCGACCACGCCGTGCCCGCGACTCACCGCCTCCGCGACGATGTGACGACCGGCGTACCCGGTTCCTCCCAGAACGATGATCTGAGCCATGCTGCCTCTTCCTTCCGTGGGGTCTACTTCTTCGCGGAGCGGACCGTCGACACCTGGTACAGCGCGACGGACGTGGCGATCCCGGCGTTGAGCGACTCCGTGGATGCGGAGATCGGGATCGAGACGATCTGATCGCAGGTCTCGGTGACCAGACGCGAAAGGCCCTTGCCCTCCGAGCCGACCACGATCACGACAGGGCGGTCCGCGAGCTCGAGCTCGGGCAGCGAGACGTCGCCGTCGCCGTCGAGGCCGAGGACGAACACCCCCTGCTTCTTGAACTCCTTGAGCTGCGTGGTGAGGTTCGTGGCGAGCGCGACCGGGACGCGCGCCGCGGCTCCCGCGCTCGTCTTCCACGCTGCGGAGTTCACGCCGGCGGAACGGCGCTGCGGCAGGATGATGCCGTGCCCGCCGAACGCGGCCGTCGAGCGGATGATGGCGCCGAGGTTGCGCGGGTCGGTGACGCCGTCGAGCGCCACGAACAGCGGGACCTCACCCTTGTCGATGACCTGCTCCAGCAGATCCTGCGGGTGCGCGTACTCGTAGGGCGGCACCTTGATGGCGACGCCCTGGTGCACGCCGTCGAAGCCGGCCATGCGGTCGAGCTCCTGACGCGTCACCTCGAGCACCGGGATGCCGCGGTGCGTGGCGATCGAGAGCATCTCCTTGACGCGGTCGTCCATCTCCACGCGCTGCGCGATGTAGAACGCGGTCGCGGGGATCTTGGCGCGCAGGGCCTCGAGCACCGAGTTGCGCCCCGTCACCGTCTCGGTGTCCGTGGTGTTGTCCTTCGCCCTGGCGGAGCGGTTCGGGTTGCCGCCCGACGTCTGCCGCTGGCCCGGCTTGCCCTTGCCTCCGGACGCGGCGTACCGCTCCGCAGCGGCCTTCCGCTTGCCGGCGGGGTGCCAGGCGCGGTCCTCCGCCTTCGGGGTCGGCCCCCGTCCCTCGAGCGCCTTGCGCCCGAGTCCGCCCGTGCCCTTGGTGGGGCCCTTCTTCTTGCCGTTGCTCGCGCCGGGGCGCTGTGGCTTAGCCATCGATACTCCAATGAGTTCCGGCCGGAGTGTCCTCCAGCGTGATTCCTGCGGCGGCGATCGCGTCTCGGATGCGATCGGCCGCCGCCCAGTCCTTGTCGGCGCGCGCCTGTGCGCGCTGGGTGATCATCGTCTGCACCAGGGCGTCCAGCGCGGTCGCCGCGCTGGACGCGGATGCGTCGTTCCCGGCGGAGGAGCCGGTGAGTCCGAGCACGGCGGTCATCGCCGTGACCGCGCGGAACGCGTCGTGCGCCGCATCCGTCTCGCCGGCATCCAGGGCGGAGTTCCCCGCCCGCACCGTCTCATGCAGCACGGCGAGTGCCTGCGGCACTCCCAGGTCGTCGTCCATCGCCGCGGTGAACGCCGCGGGAAGACTCTGGCCGGCGAACCAGCCGATGCCTCCGCTGATCGTGCGGCGGGCACGCTGTCGGAACGTGTCGATGCGTCCGAGTGCGGCTTCGGCCTCCGTGAAGGACGACTCGCTCAGGTCGAGACTGGAACGGTAGTGGGCGGCGGCGAGCGCGTACCTCACCACCAGCGGGTCGTGGGCCTCGAGCACGTCGGCGGCGAGGGTGAAGTTGCCGAGCGACTTGGACATCTTCTGCCCGTCGACGGTCACGAGCCCGTTGTGCACCCAGTACCGGGCGAAGCCGTCGCCCGCCGCCGTCGACTGCGCGAGCTCGTTCTCGTGGTGCGGGAAACGCAGGTCGAGGCCGCCGCCGTGGATGTCGAACTCGGCGCCGAGATAGCGCTTCGACATCGCGGAGCACTCGATGTGCCATCCGGGGCGACCGGGTCCCCAGGGCGAGGTCCACGTGGCATCCGCCGGTTCCTCGGGCTTGGCGCCCTTCCACAGGGCGAAGTCCTGCGGGTTGCGCTTACCGCGCGGGTCGGCGTCCGCCGCCGCCTCCATCGCGTCGATGGACTGGTGTGTGAGCGATCCGTAGTCGGGCCAGGAGCGCACGTCGAAGTACACGTCGCCGGAGCCGTCCGGCGCAGGGTACGCGTGACCGCGCTCGATCAGCTGCGCGATGAGCTCCTGCATCTGCGGGACGGATGCGGTGGCGCGCGGCTCGTACGTCGGGGCGAGGATGCCGACAGCACTGTACGCCGCGGTGAACTCCTGCTCCATCCGGTAGGCGAGCGCCCACCAGGGCTCGGTGTCCGTCGCGTTGGCGAGCACCTTGTCGTCGATGTCGGTCACGTTGCGCACGAAGGTGACCCGACCGTGGCGCAGTTCCAGCCAGCGCCGCAGCAGATCGAAGCTCAGGGCCGCCCGGACGTGCCCGATGTGGGGTCCGGACTGCACCGTGGGTCCGCACACGTACATCGTGATGTTCTCGGGGTCGAGAGGCACGAAGTCGCGCAGCTGCTGTGCGCGGGTGTCGTAGAGGCGGAGGGTCACCGCTCAAGACTACCGGGCGCGGTCTCCGCGAGTCTGGGCGCGCCGCGCGGCGTCATGTCGGCGCGATCCGCGTCAGTCGACGGGCAGGACCTCACCGGTCTGCACCCCGAGGACGCTCCTGGCGTACGCCATCCCGACCCGGTACGACGAGACCGGCACGAAGCCGGGGAAGGACGAGTGATACGAGGGTGCGTCCTCGAGCACCGAAGGGCTGACGGCGTTGATGCGGATGCCGCGGGGCAGCTCCGGTGCCGCGCCGAGCACGAACGCTTCGAGAGCGCCGTTGGCGAGGGACGCCGCCGCCCCGGTGGCGATCGGCTCGCGCGCGAGGACACCGGAGGAGAGCGTGAAGGAGCCCCCGTCGCGGACGAAGGGCGTTCCGATGCGGACGATGTCGAGCTGCGAGAGCACCTTGCCCCGCAGCGCGGCCTCGTAGTCGTCGCGGCCGAGCTCGGAGAGCGGGGCGAACGGCACGCTCCCGACGGCGGCGATCACGGCATCGACCTCGCCGACCTGCTCGAACAGGCGCTCGATGGAGCGGGGGTCGGTCACGTCCACCGACGGCTGCCCGCTCCGCGAGGCGGCGACGATCTCGTGCCCGTCGAGCGCCGACGCGGCCGCGCGGCCGACGTGCCCGCTCGCACCGATGATGAGGATCTTCACTCCGGCTCCTTCCGTCCTGCGGACCGCGCCTGCACGCGCCCCGCTCGGGTCGTCTTCACGCTATCGCCTCAGACCGGGAAGACGATCGCGACCGCGGTGACGGCGATGCCCTCCGACCGACCGGGGAAGCCGAGGCCGTCCGTGGTCGTGGCAGTGATGGAGACCGGCGCCCCGAGGATCTCTGCGAGGCGGGACTGCGCCTCCGCCCGCCGGGGGCTGAACTTCGGCCGGTTGCCCTGGAACTGGACCGAGACGTTGCCGATCGCGAACCCCGCTGCGGCGAGGAGTTCACGCGTGCGCGCCAGGAAGACCTCGGCATGCCCTCCCGCGTACTCGGGGTGGGCCGTGCCGAAGTGCTCCCCGATGTCGCCGAGCCCCGCGGCCCCGAGGAGTGCATCCACGATGGCGTGTGCGACGGCGTCTCCGTCGGAGTGCCCGGACAGCGGCTGCTCCCCCGGCCACTCCAGGCCCGCGAGCCAGAGGTCGCCCTCGCCCCCGAACGCGTGGACATCGGTGCCGATGCCGACGCGCGGTACCCCGAGGCGCGGCCGCTCCGGCGCGAGCAGGTGCCTGGCGCGCTCGAGGTCGTCCGGCGTCGTGATCTTGAAGGCGCGCTCCGAGCCGGGGATCCGACGCACCGGGTGGCCGGAGGCCGCGAACAGGGCGGCGTCGTCGGTGTACTCGATCCCGGACGCGAGGGCCTCGGCGTACGCGGCTTCGAGCAGCGGTCGCGGGAATCCCTGCGGCGTCTGCGCCGCGGCGAGCTCCGAGCGGTCGACGGCCGCCACCACGGTCTGCTCCGCCACCTTCTTGAGGGTGTCGACGACCGGGAGCGCGGGGATGACGCCCACTTCCGGGGTCACCGCGGCGGCGACGGCGTCGATCTGCGTCGGCGGGGTGAGGGCGCGAGCGGCATCGTGCACCAGGACGGTCTCGACGTCGCCCCAGAGCGCCGCGAGCCCCGCCGCCACCGACTGCTGCCGTGTCGCTCCTCCCGTGACGACACGGCCGAGTTCGCGCCGGTCTCCGGCCGCCTCGCGCAGCTCGGTCTCCGCATCGCCCTCGAAACCGGGCCGGGCGACCACGACGACCTGCGCCGGTGCCGCCGCGAAGACGCCGTCGAGCGCGTGCCGCAGCACGGAATGGGCGTCGATCCCGACGAACGCCTTCGGGGCACCGGCGCCGAGACGCGTGCCGGAGCCGGCGGCGACGACGATGATCGCGGTCTGCGGGACGGGGAGGATGGTCACAGCATCACGTTACCGGCGCACACGACGAAAGGCGGATGCCGAAGCACCCGCCTTTCGTCGAATCAGCTCAGGAAGCGAGGACCTCGTCGAGCAGTGCGCCCGCCTTGTCCTCGTCGGTCTTCTCCGCGAGCGCGAGCTCGGAGATCAGGATCTGACGAGCCTTCGCCAGCATCCGCTTCTCACCGGCGGAGAGTCCTCGGTCCTGGTCCCGGCGCCACAGGTCGCGGACGACCTCGCTCACCTTGATCACATCGCCGGAGGCGAGCTTCTCGAGGTTCGCCTTGTACCGGCGCGACCAGTTCGTGGGCTCCTCGGTGAAGGGCGCCCGCAGCACCTCGAACACATGGTCGAGGCCCTCTTTGCCGATGACGTCGCGAACGCCGACCAGGTCGACGTTCTCCGCGGGGACCTCGATGATGAGATCACCCTGGGTGACGTTGAGCTTCAGATATTTCTTCGCCTCACCCTTGATGATGCGCTCCTTGACCTCGATGATGGTCGCAGCGCCATGGTGGGGATAGACGACGGTCTCGCCAACCTCAAAAAGCATAAAAACGTGTCCTTTCGGCAACCTCAAGGATACCACAGGCGACATGCGCTAAGGTTCGCGCTCCCTGGACCCCGGGGCCCTTCCGACTTACCCATAGAATGGATGCGGATATCCCGCCGGACCTCAGGAGGACCCGTGAAATCGCGCCTTGTTGCGTCTGCAGCCCTCAGCGCCATCGTTCTGCTCGGCGCGACCGGGTGCACCTTCATCACGCCGCAGGCGACGAAGACCGAGTACGCCGCGTCCGACGGAGTGAACATCTCCGACGCCGACGGTCCGATCGACGTCCGCAACGCGCTCGTCATCGCGACGGAGGACGGCGCGGTCGGCAACTTCATCGCCGCGATCGTCAACCCCACGCAGGACAGCGCGACGCTGACGATCGCCTTGAAGGGCAGCGAGCCCTTCACGATCACGGTGCCCGCCGGCGACACGATCAGCCTCGGCGCCGATGAGGAGCCGCTGCGCATCATCGACCTCGACACCAAGCCCGGCGCGACCGTCGAGATGCACTTCCAGTCCGGCGACTCCACGGGCGTGAAGGCCGCGGTGCCCGTGCTCGACGGCTCCCTCCCGTACTACGCCGACCTCGTGCCGACCGAGGCCGCGTCCACACCGGAGCCGTCGCCGACGCCGACGCCGACGGACACCGCCGCACCGGCGCCGTCCAACTGAGCTTCCGCAGCCACGAGAAGAGGCCGGCACCCCGCGCGGGGTGCCGGCCTCTTCCACGTCCGGGCGTCAGCCCTCGAAGCGATACCCCAGGCCGCGGACGGTGACCAGCATGACCGGCTCGCTCGGGTTCTCCTCGATCCGGGAGCGGATCCGCTTGATGTGCACGTCGAGCGTCTTGGTGTCGCCGAAGTAGTCGCTGCCCCACACGCGATCGATCAGCTGGCCGCGGGTGAGGACCCGGCCGGAGTTGCGCATCAGCACCTCCAGCAGCTCGAACTCCTTGAGCGGCATGTTGATCTGCGTGCCCGCGACCGAGACGGTGTGCCGGTCGATGTCCAGCGAGACGCGCCCGCCTTCCAGGACCCGCTCGTCGAGCTCGCTGTCGGCCTGCACGACACGGCGCAGCACCGCCCGCATCCGGGCGAGCAGCTCACGCGAGGAGTACGGCTTGGTGATGTAGTCGTCCGCGCCGAGCTCGAGACCGACGACGATGTCCACCTCGGAGTCCTTGGCCGTGAGCATGATGATCGGCACAGCGGAGGTCGAGCGGATCTGACGGCACACCTCGGTGCCGGGCATCCCGGGGAGCATCAGGTCGAGGAGCACGATGTCCGCGCCGCGCTCGCGGAAGGCGGCGAGCGCGCCAGGGCCGTCCTCGGCGATCTCCACCTCGTAGCCCTCGCGACGCAGCAGGTACGCCAGCGGGTCGGCGAGGTCGGGCTCGTCTTCGACGAGAAGGATACGGGTCATGCTCTCTCTCCGTTTCGAGCGCGGGCGGACGGGACGGCCTTCTCGGCCTTGCGCGCGCGCTTCTTCTTGCTCTTCTTGCCGGTGTCACGGCTGTCCGGGGCGTCTATCCGCGGGAGGCGGATCGTGAAGGTCGAGCCGCGCCCCGGACGCGACCACAGCCGCACCTCTCCCCCGTGGCGCTGCGTGGCGTGCTTCACGATCGAGAGTCCGAGTCCCGTGCCGCCGGTACGCCGGGAGCGGGCCTCGTCAGCGCGGTAGAAGCGCTCGAAGATGCGCTCGCGATCCACCTCGGCGATCCCGATGCCCTGATCCGACACCGCGATCTCGACCACGCCGTCCTCGGCGCGGACGCCGACGCCGACGCGCGAGCCACGAGGCGAGTAGACGATCGCATTGGCGATCAGGTTCCCCACCGCCTCGATGAGGATCTGCGCGTCGCCGCGCACCCAGACGCCGCGGTCTCCGCCTCTGGCGAGCTCGACGCCCGCGGAGTCGGCCTGCACGACGTGCGCCTCGATCGAGGAGGCGATCACCTCGTCGATCGCGACCGGGCCGACCGTGGTCAGGCCGTCCTCGGCCTGGAGCCGGGAGAGGCTCATGATCCGGCCGGTGAGCTGCCCGAGCCGGCCGGCCTCCGCGGAGATGCGCGCCGCGAAGATGCGCACCTGCGCCGGATCGTCCGCCGCGGACTCGATCGCCTCGGCGAGCAGGCTCACCGCACCCACCGGCGTCTTCAGCTCGTGGCTCGTGTTCGCGACGAAGTCCCGCCGCATCTGGTCCAGCCGCTCCTGCTCGGTGACATCGCGGATGATCAGCAGGACGAGGCGGGCGCCGATCACGCTCGCCCTGGCCGACACCAGGCGCGGGTCCAGGCTGAGACCGCCGCGGGTGATCCTCATCGACTCCGTCACGGAGCCTCCGGCTTCCCGGACGCCGCGGACGAGCTGGCGCAGCTCGGGGTTGTCCATCGTGGAGCCGACCTCGATGCCGAAGCGGGTCGCCGCCTGCGATGTGGCCAGGACCAGCCCTGACGTGTCGACGACGGCCGCGGCGTCGTCCATGCTGCGCAGGACATCGGTGATGCCGGCCGGAATCGCCAGCGATGTCTCCTCCTGCACGCGCGCCCTGGCCCGGTACGCCCACACCACGAGCAGGGAGACGCCGACGCCGATCACCAGCCCGATGGCGAGCGAAGACAGCGCGAGCTGCGGCAAGGTCATGTCCTAAGCGTAGAGTGCGTTCACCGTCCGTCCGGCGGGTTTCCGCGCCCTGGCGGCATCGCGAGAAGTACTATTCACGTGCTGGGCACCGTTCGTTAACCTTCGGAGCAGACAATCGCTTCGGGCTTGTGCGGAGCACAGACCTGCTCTCGTGCGGACGACCCGCCGTCTCGCGCTGACGTCACAGCCGAGATCCGAATGAAAGGTTGCGCCCCAACATGCGCGAAGTCTTCCACCAGTCCCTCGAGGACCTGCAGTCCCGCCTCGTCGAGATCGCCGACCTCGTCGCGGTGTCGATCGACAAGGCCACGCGCGCCTTCGCGACCAGCGACGTGGCCCTCGCCGAAGAGGTCATCGCCGACGACGCGAAGATCGACGAACTCGCCGTCGCCCTCGACGAGCAGGCCATCGAGATCCTCGCGCGCCAGCAGCCGGTCGCCCGCGATCTTCGCATCGTCGTCACGGCGCTGCGCGTGAGCGCCTCCCTCGAGCGCATGGGCGACATGTCGGAGCACATCGCCCAGCTCGCCCGCCTCCGCTTCCCCGAGCGCGCCATCCCGAAGGGCCTCAAGGGCACGTTCGTGAAGATGGGCGAGCTCGACGTCGAGGTGGCCCGCACACTGTCCGAGCTGCTGCGCACGCAGGACCTGCGCTTCGCCGATGCGATCCGCAATGCGGACGACGACGTCGATGAGCTGCACGCCACGGTCTTCGAGAAGGTGCTCAGCGACAACTGGAAGGGCGAGGCCACGGCCACCGTCGACGCCACGCTCGCCAGCCGGTACCACGAGCGCTTCGCCGACCACGCCGTGGCCGTCGCGAAGAAGGTCGTCTACCTGGCGACGGGCGACTGGGCGGTCGAGGAGGAGGACATCCCCCTCGCCGTCGAGCAGCAGGGGCTGGAGCACCCGCACTTCGGTCACGCCTGACACCTTCGTCGCGAGACCCCGCTTTCACGTCGAAACCCCCTGCTGCAGATGTCTGCAGTAGGGGGTTTCGGCGTGAAAGCGGGGTGTGGGCGCTACTTCTTGCCCTGCGCCGCGACGGCCGCGGCACCGGCAGCGGCGGCCTCGGGATCGAGGTAGCGACCGGGGCCGGTGGGGACGTTGTTCTCGTCCAGCTCGTAGACCAGCGGGATGCCCGTGGGGATGTTGAGTTCGGCGATGTCGGCGTCGCTGATGCCCTCGAGGTGCTTCACGAGACCGCGCAGCGAGTTGCCGTGCGCCGTGACCAGAACCGTCTTGCCGGCCTCCAGGTCGGGGACGATCGCGCTCTCCCAGTACGGCAGCAGGCGGTCGATGACGAGCTTGAGCGACTCGGTGCGGGGAACCTCGCCGTCGATGTGCGCGTAGCGGACGTCGTGCACCTGGCTGAACTCGCTGTCGTCGTCCAGAACGGGCGGCGGCACGTCGAAGGAACGGCGCCACAGCTGGAACTGCTCGGGGCCGAACTCCTCGAGCGTCTGCGCCTTGTCCTTGCCCTGCAGCGCTCCGTAGTGCCGCTCGTTCAGGCGCCATGACCGGGTCACGGGGATCCACAGACGGTCGGCCGCATCGAGCGCGATGTTCGCCGTCTGGATGGCGCGGCTCAGCAGCGAGGTGTGCAGCACATCGGGGAGGATGCCGGACTCCGCGAGCAGCTCGCCGCCGCGGCGGGCCTCCTTCTCGCCCTGTGCGTTGAGGCGGACGTCCACCCAGCCGGTGAACAGGTTCAGTTCGTTCCATTCGCTCCGGCCATGGCGGAGCAGGATGAGGGTGCGCGTCGCAGTCATGCCGCCAGTTTATCCACCCGGCCGCGGAGACCGCGGCGGATGCTGGAAGGATGGAGACATGGCGTCATCTCCCCTCGGTCGGCCGACCCGCGGCACCACGGGGACGAACCGGCTGCGCCGCAACGACCGGTGGATCGCCGCGAGCGATGCCCTGCGCCGGGCCTCCGATCCCCTGGTCGTCGACCTGGGCTACGGCGCGAGCGGAGTGACCGCCTTCGAACTGGCGGCCCGTCTGGTGCGGGTGCGTCACGACGTCGAGGTGCTCGGACTCGAGATCGATCCGACGCGGGTCGCCACGGCCGAGGCGCAGCTCGCGGAGGTGCGTGCGGGACGCGCCCCCTTCGCGGCGGACCTGCCGGTGTCGTTCGCCCGCGGCGGGTTCGAGGTGCCGCTTCCGGACGGTCGGAGGGCTGCTGTGATCCGCGCGATGAACGTGCTGCGGCAGTACGACGAGCAGGACGTGCCTGATGCCTGGGCCCGGATGACGGCGCGCCTCGCGGCGGACGGGCTCCTGTTCGAGGGGACGTGCGACGAGATCGGTCGCGTGGCGAGCTGGATCGACATCGACGCCCGGGCGCAGCCGCAGCGGTTCACGATCTCCCTCCGACTGGCCGAGCTGGAGCGGCCCAGCATCGTCGCGGAGCGCCTCCCGAAGGCGCTCATCCACCGCAATGTCCCGGGCGAGCGGATCCACGCCCTGCTCGTCCATCTCGACCGCGAGTGGGACCGCGCAGCGCCGTTGTCGACGTTCGGCGCCACGCAGCGCTTCCTCGCCGCGGTGGGCGCCCTGCGCGATCAGGGGTGGCCGGTGACGGGCGGTCGGACGCGCTGGCGCCTGGGCGAGCTCACGCTGCCTTGGGAGGCGGTGGCTCCGCTCCCCTCCTGAGGTCAGGCGCCGACGCCGGAATCGCGGGGATCGGGGGCGGACGGGCGCCGCGAGAGGCGCGTGAGCCGAGGGACGTCCGCCGTGGCACCCGCATCGGCGGGCACGATCACCTGCTGGGAGGCGGCGATGTCGATGCCGTCCGCCCGCACCACCAGGTCGCCGACCGGAGCACGTCGCGACAGGATCGCCAGCGCGATCGGCCCGTCCTCGTGGTGACGTGCGACCGAGGTCAGGTGACCGACCTCGTCGTCGCCCGCGAAGACGGGGGCTCCGGGATCGGGGAGCACGGCGTCGCTGCCGTCGAGGTGCAGCGCGGAGAGACGGCGAGGCGGATGCCCGAGGTTGTGCACCTTGGCGACCGTCTCCTGTCCGCGGTAGCACCCCTTGTTCAGGTGGACGGCGCTGCGGATCCAGTCGGACTCGTGCGGCAGCGAGCGTTCGTCGACCTCCGTCGCCCAGCGCGGACGCCAGGCGGCGACGCGCAGCGCCTCCGCAGCCAGGAGCCCGGCGAGCGCCTCGTGATCGAGCGAGGCGGCGAGACCGGAGGCGGCCTCCTCCGTGAGGATCGCGACCCGCCACGCGAACTCCGCTGCGGGATGAGCGGCGATCTCCGCGTACTGATGCCCGCCCGCGCTGACCTGCTGCCAGGGATCGGCCCAGACCAGCGGCATCCCGTGCGGAGCGAACGCGGCGGCCGATGCCGAAGCCGCCGCCGCTCCGCCGTCGACGAACCCGACCGGCACGAGATCGGCACGGACCTCGACCGTGGCCTGCGTGCGGAACTTCATGCGCGTGAGCCAGCTCGCGAGCGCTTCGGCATCCCCCGCATCGGCGATGAGCCAGGTGGAGGAGCCGTCGTCGAGGACCCCCGCCGCATGCTCGACGCGGCCCTGGGGGTCGAGCACGAGGAGCTCGGTGCTCGCGCCGGGAGCGAGATGCCCCACGGCCTGGGAAGTGATCGAATCGAGCCACGTCAGCCGCTCCGGCCCTGCGACCTCGATCACGGTCCGGTCACCGAGCGGCGCCAGCGCCGAGCCTTCGGCGAGGCGGCGCTGCTCGCGGAACGCATCCCCGAAGTGCGCGACCAGCTCGCCGTCGGCGACGGCGCCCGCGATCGCCGCGAAACCGGACACGTCAGACCTTCGCCAGGCGCGCCGACGCGTGCGAGCGCAGCGGAGTGCCGAGGGCGGCGATGTCCCACGCCCACAGCAGGTGCCCTTCGACGAGCCCGTACATGCGCGAGGAGGCGGTGTGCACCTTGGCGCCGGCGCTGCGCACGACGGCATCCGAGCCGATGTCGATGCGCGGCCCGTTGATCTCGCCGATGTACAGCTCGAGCGCGCCGTCTGCGTGAGCCAGCGACACCTCGATCGGGAATCCGCCGCTCGGTGCTCGCAGCGCCTCGACGTCGTCGACCGTGCGCGTGACCGGCGGAGCCGTCGGAGGCAGCAGCGCCGGGCCGGCATCGGCCGCGGTCGCCGGGCGCGCGAGACGCCAGAAGCCGGTCTCGGCGAGCAGCGCGACAGCCGGAGCCCCGTTCTCGTCGAGGAACGTCGCCGTCCCCGAGTAGTTCAGGAAGGGGCCGCCGTCGTGGCTGAAGCTGACCCGGTGCGTGAACTCTCCCTGGAGACGCTCATCACCCACGGGGTAGTCGATGACGCCGGTGCCCTCCCACACGCCGATCAGCCACGCGAAGGGGGCGAGATCGGCGGGGAGGTCGGTGGGCAGCTCGATCACGATCGGATCAGCGCTGGCCGCGGAAGAGGTTGCGCAGCACCACGGCCGAGACGAAGACGATAGCCAGGCTCGCGAGGCCCAGCAGGCCGATGAAGAAGATTTCGAGCGCCATGAGGTCCATGTGCTCCACCTTACCGCGCCGCCTCGCCGTCAGGACGGGATCAGCGCCGCCAGACCGAAACCGATCGAGATGATCCCCATCAGCAGCAGGGCGCCGGTCACGCTCCCCGCGACCCGGAAGATGAACCCCTGGGTCCGGCCGTACCAGAGCTGCACCGCGAACGACAGCAGGACCACCCCGCCGAAGCCGACCAGCAGCCAGGGCACGCGCCACTCCTCGGGAACGAAGATGCCGATCGCGACCGTCGCGACGAAGGCCGTCGCCCACACGACGAGCACACCGACGAACGCGTTGCGCGGTGCGAGTGCTGGATCCGTCATGTCACCATTGTTGCGCATCCGCTCCCGGTAACATGGCGGCACGACGTCGATCCACGTCGGTGAGGAGTGCGCGTGGCCCAGGTCCTGGTTCTGACCAACGCTCCGCTCTCGGAGCAGGTGCTGCCGTCGCTCGAGTTGCTGAGCCATCGGTCGCGTCAGATTCCGGCGGAGCCGGCGCAGCTCATCCACGCCCCCGACTACGACGTCGTGATCGTCGACGGCCGCCACGACCTGGTCGCGGCGAAGTCGCTGTGCCGGCTGCTCCGCACGACCGGTCAGGACGCACCGCTGCTGCTCGTGGTCACCGAGGGCGGCATGAGCGCGCTCTCCGGAGACTGGGGCATCGACGACGTGCTGCTCGTGACCGCCGGCCCCGCGGAGATCGACGCCAGGCTCCGGCTCGCCCTGGCCCGTCGCGACGACGCCGCCGAGCCCGCGAGGGTGCAGGCATCGGGCGTCACGATCGACGAGCAGTCGTACTCGGCAAAGCTGCGCGGGCGGCCTCTGGACCTCACCTACAAGGAGTTCCAGCTGCTGCACTTCCTCGCCACCCACCCGGCGCGCGTGTTCACGCGGGAACAGCTGCTCAGCGAGGTGTGGGGCTACGACTACTTCGGCGGTACCCGCACGGTCGACGTGCATGTGCGGCGGCTCAGGGCGAAGCTCGGCGACCAGGAGCAGATCATCGGCACGGTCCGCAACGTCGGCTACCGGTTCAACGTCAACGAGGACGAGAACCTCGTCGAAGCCGGCTGACGAGCGTCTCCGTTCACACGGGCGTCACCTCACGGTGCTTAGATGTACCCCATGATCGATCCCGCACTCGCCGACGCCGGTCTCGGTGACGCCGAAGACGACGACTTCGACGCCATCGAGTCGCACGACTCCCTGCTCCCGGACCATCGCTACCTGGATCGGGAGCTGAGCTGGCTGGCGTTCAACCAGCGCGTGCTGGAGCTCGCCGAGGACCCGTCGCTGCCGGAACTCGAACGGGCGAACTTCCTGGCGATCTTCGCGAGCAACCTCGACGAGTTCTTCATGGTGCGCGTCGCCGGACTCAAGCGCCGCATCATGACGGGGCTCGCCGTGCCGACCAACATCGGCCGCTCCCCCGTCGACGCGCTCGCCGACATCTCGCGCGAGGCCCACGCCCTGCAGCTGCGCCACGCGGACGCCTGGACCACGCTCGTGCGTCCCGCGCTGGCCGAGTCCGGCATCGAGATCACCGACTGGTCGGAGCTCACCGACGACGAGCGCGCCGCGCTGTCCGAGTACTTCGGCGCCCAGGTCTTCCCCGTGCTGATGCCGCTGGCCGTCGACCCGGCACACCCCTTCCCCTACATCTCCGGACTGTCGCTGAACCTCGCGATCCGCATCCGCAACGCCCGTACCGGTCGCCAGGAGTTCGCACGCCTCAAGGTGCCGCCCATGCTGCCGCGCTTCGTCGAGGTGCCGTCCACCGGCGAGATCAAGCGGTTTCTGCGCCTGGAGGAGCTGATCGCCAACCACCTCGGCGACCTGTTCCCCGGCATGGAGGTGCTCGACCACCACGCGTTCCGCCTCACCCGCAACGAAGACGTGGAGATCGAGGAGGACGAGAGCGAGAACCTCATCCAGGCGCTCGAGGCCGAGCTGCTGCGTCGGCGGTTCGGTCCGCCGATCCGCCTCGAGATCACCGACGACATGGACGATGTCACCATGGACCTCCTGGTCCGCGAGCTCGACATCACCGATCTGGAGGTCTACCGCCTCCCCGGGCCGCTCGACCTCCGCGGCCTGTTCGATCTGTCGCGCATCGACCGGCCGGACCTGCGGTACCCGCCCCATCTGCCGACGACCGCTGTCGCGTTCCAGCCGGCGGGATCGAGCAACCGCGCCGACATCTTCAAGGCGATCCGCAAGTCCGACGTGCTCGTGCATCACCCGTACGAGTCGTTCACCACGAGCGTGCAGGCGTTCCTCGAGCAGGCCGCCCGCGACCCGCACGTGCTCGCGATCAAGCAGACCCTGTACCGCACCTCGGGCGACAGCCCGGTCGTGCAGGCGCTGATCGACGCAGCAGAGGCCGGCAAGCAGGTCCTGGCGCTGGTCGAGGTGAAGGCCCGGTTCGACGAGGCGAACAACATCGTCTGGGCCCGCAAGCTGGAGAAGGCCGGCGTGCACGTGGTCTACGGCCTGGTCGGGCTGAAGACCCACTGCAAGCTCGCGCTCGTGATCCGCGAGGAGGACGGCATGCTCCGTCACTACTCCCACGTCGGCACCGGAAACTACAACCCGAAGACCAGCCGCATCTACGAGGACTTCGGCCTGTTCACCGCGGACGCGCAGGTCGGCAAGGATCTGACGCGCCTCTTCAACGAACTCAGCGGCTACGCGATCGAGAAGAAGTTCAAGCGCCTCCTCGTCGCCCCGCTGCACCTCCGCAAGGGACTCATCCGTCAGATCGACGCGGAGCGGAAGAACGCGGAGGCCGGGATCCCCGCGCACATCCGCATCAAGGTGAACTCGATGGTCGACGAGGAGATCATCGACGCCCTGTACCGCGCCAGCGCCGCCGGAGTGAAGGTCGACGTCTGGGTGCGCGGCATCTGCAGCCTCCGCACCGACCTCGACGGCATCAGCGAGAACATCACGGTGCGCAGCATCCTCGGGCGCTACCTCGAGCACTCGCGCATCTTCGCCTTCGAGAACGGCGGAGATCCCCAGGTGTACATCGGCAGCGCCGACATGATGCACCGCAACCTCGACCGTCGCGTCGAAGCCCTGGTCCGCGTCACCGACCCCGCGCATCTGAAGGAGCTCAGCACGTTCTTCGACCTGGCGATGGACGACGGCACCTCGTCGTGGCACCTCGGCCCCGCAGGCGTCTGGACGCGCCACGCCGTCGATGCCGACGGCAAGCCGCTGATCGACCTGCAGGACAAGACCATGGGGTTGATCCAGCGGCGTCGCCGCGCGCGGGCGGTTCGATGAACACGCGGCAGCTGCAGCTCCCCGCCGACTCCGTGACGAAAGCGAAGTGGACGGACAAGGCCGTGTACGCCGCCGGGGCCGTCGTCTGGCGGCTGGTCGACGGCAAACTGCGGATCCTGCTGATCCACCGCACGAAGTACCGCGACATCACTCTCCCCAAGGGAAAGGTCGACCCCGGCGAGATGCTCGCCGAGACGGCCGTGCGCGAGGTGCACGAGGAGACCGGCATCCGAGTGTCGCTCGGCGTCTCGGTCGGGGTGAGCCGCTATCACCTCGCCTCGCAGAAGCAGAAGGTCGTGCACTACTGGGCGGCCGAGGCGACGGAGGCCGCGATCCGCGAGTCGACCTTCGTGCCGAACCGAGAGATCGCCGCCCTCGAATGGGTGAGTCTGAAGAAGGCGCGGGCGCGGCTGAGCTATCCCGTCGACCTGGAGATCCTCGACTTCTTCGCGAACCTCGTCGACGACGGCGTGCTGCGGACCTTCCCGGTGATCGCACTGCGTCACGCCAAGGCCACCCCCCGCTCGGAATGGGACCGCTCGGACGCGTCCCGCCCGCTCACCGATCGCGGAAGGAAGCAGGCGAAGTCGATCGTCGGGCCGCTGCGCGCGTTCGGCGTGCGCCGCATCGTGACCAGCGACGCCGTGCGCTGCGTCGAGACGGTCGCTCCGCTGGCCAAGGCTCTCCGGCGCAAGCCCGTGGAGACCGGCAAGATCAGCCAGGACGCCTGGGAGGACGGCGAGTCCGATCTCCGCTCCGTCGTCGGACGGCGCATCCGCTCCGGAAAGCCCGCCGTGCTGTGCAGCCACGGCCCCGTGCTCCCCGGCCTGCTCTCCGAGATCGCGCTGGCGACGGGCACGATCCACGGCTCCTACCTGGGCAGCGCCGCCGACCTGGAGCCGGCCGCGTTCTCGGTCGTGCACCTGTCCGCCACGAACCCCGGCTCGGGGATCATCGCGATCGAGACGCACGTCCCGAAGGTCTGACGCTTCGACAGGCTCAGCGACCCAGAGCGGCTCAGCGACCCAGAGCGTCTCAGCGACCCAGAGCGGCTCAGCGACCCAGAGCGGCTCAGCGACCCAGAGCGGCTCAGCGACCCAGAGCGGCTCAGCGACCCAGGGCGGCTCAGCGATGGGCGCGGAATCTCGCGGGTGCTCCCCAGAGAGTCGCCCGTCGTTCACCTGCCGTTCACCTGCGCGGGAGAGTCTCGTTAACCGTCGCCCCTAGCGTCACTGTGTGCCCTGCACCGGGCCCCACCCCTCCAAGATCGAAGGATCCACAGTGAAGATCTCCCGAATCGCACGAATCGGCGCCATCGGCGCCGTCGCCGCTCTCGCCCTCGCCGGCTGTGCCGCGAACGAAGCCGGCAGCGGCTCCACGGATGCTCCCACCTCCGACACCGCCGCGGTGAGCGGCTCGCTCGTCGGCGCCGGCGCCTCCTCGCAGCAGGTCGCCATCCAGGCGTGGACCGCGGAGTTCCAGAAGACCAACCCCGACGCGCAGGTCGAGTACGACCCGCAGGGTTCCGGCGGTGGCCGCGAGTCCTTCCAGCAGGGCGCTGTCAACTTCGCCGGTTCCGACCGTGCATTCAAGACCGACGAGATCTCGGCCGGCGGCTTCGGCGCCTGCGTCGACGGCTCGGACCTGATCGAGGTCCCCGCGTACGTCTCCCCGATCGCCATCGTCTTCTCGCTCGACGGCGTGGACGAGCTGAACCTCGACGCCGAGACCATCGCGTCGATCTTCGCCGGCAAGATCGCCAAGTGGAACGACCCGGCCATCGCCAAGGACAACCCCGACGCCACGCTGCCGGACCTCGCCATCACGCCGGTGCACCGCTCGGACAAGTCCGGCACCACCGGCAACTTCACCGACTACCTGTCGCAGACCGCGGGTGACGTCTGGACGGCGGGCAGCGTCGAGGAGTGGCCGGCAGACCTCGGCGGCGAGTCCGCGGAGAAGACCTCGGGTGTCGCGAACGCCGTCAAGGGCGGACAGGGCCTCATCGGCTACATCGACTCCTCGCAGGCTGCCGACTTCTCGGCCGTGAACGTCAAGGTCGGCGACAACTTCGTGCCGCACTCCGCTGAGGGCGCCGCCGCCGCGCTCGACGCGTCCACGATCGAAGAGGGCCGCACCGACGGCGACCTCGCCTTCGCGATCGACCGCACCACGACGGCCGACGGCGCCTACCCGGTGCTCCTCGTCAGCTACCTCATCGGCTGCGCCGAGTACGAGGACGAGAACATCGCCGCGCTGACGAAGGCGTTCTTCACCACCGCGATCAGCGCCGAGGGCCAGGACGCCGCCGCGACCAACGCCGGCAGCGCCCCGATCTCGGACGACCTGCGCGAGCAGGCTCAGGCTGCGATCGACCTCATCAAGTGAGTCGATGACGGTCTCCGGGATGCCCCACGGCATCCCGGAGACCGTCTGCTCGCGTCAGACACCCGATCTCCACTGAGCAGGAAGCAGCTCCCATGACAGCCACGACCTCGCCGGCGCCCACGCGCATCGTCGCGAAGAAGCGTGCCGGCGACCTCTGGTTCTCCGGCACCGCGGTCGCCGCAGGCTCGATGATCATGATCACGCTGGCCGCGGTCGCGATCTTCCTCATCGTGCAGTCGATCCCGGCGTTCACTGCGACCGCCGAGGACGCCTCCCTGCTCAAGACGAACTTCTGGGACTACGTCGGCCCGCTCCTGTTCGGCACGGTCTGGGCGGCCTTCCTCGCCCTGCTGCTCGCAGTCCCGCTGTCGCTCGGCGTCGCCCTGTTCATCACGCACTACGCGCCGCGTCGCCTGGCTCAGGGCCTCGGGTACATCGTCGACCTCCTGGCCGCCGTCCCCTCGGTCGTGTTCGGCCTCTGGGGCATCCTCGTGCTCGCTCCGGCGGTCCAGCCGATCTACGCCTGGCTGAACCAGAACGCCTCGTGGATCCCGTTCTTCGACGGCGTGGTCTCGCCCACCGGACGCACGATCCTCACCGCCGCCATGGTGCTCGCCGTGATGGTCGTCCCGATCATCACGGCCATCTGCCGGGAGATCTTCCTGCAGACGCCGCGCCTCCACGAAGAGGCGGCTCTCGCCCTCGGGGCGACCCGCTGGGAGATGGTGCGGATGGCCGTCCTCCCCTTCGGCCGCTCGGGCATCGTCTCCGCTTCCATGCTGGGCCTCGGCCGTGCGCTCGGCGAGACCATGGCCGTCGCCATGGTCCTCTCGGTGAGCAAGGCCGTCACCTTCGAGCTGCTCACCTCCACCAACCCCTCCACGATCGCGGCGAACATCGCACTGACGTTCCCCGAGGCCTACCAGGTCAACATCAACATCCTCATCGCGACCGGTCTGATCCTGTTCGTCGTGACGTTCGCGGTGAACGCTCTCGCCCGCTGGTTCGTGAACCGCCGCAAGGAATTCTCGGGAGCGAACTGACATGACCGTTACTGCGCCGGAATCCACGCGCACGGTGAGCGCCGCCGCCCCGCCCGTCTCCCTCAACTCCGGGCACCTCCCCCGCTGGGCTCCCTGGGGTCTGCTCGCCCTCTCCCTCCTCATCGGGTTCACGCCGTTCGCGCTCGAGGCGCTCGCCAGCGGGTCGGACCTCAACATCGCCGGGTCCGTCGTGCTGGGCGCCGTCATCTACCTGGTGCTCATCTACGTGATGTCGCGCATCATCGAAGGCGCCCGCAAGGCGCTCGACCGTCTCATCACGGGCATCGTCACCTCGGCGTTCGCGATCGCGATGGTGCCGCTGGTGTCGGTCGCCGTGACGGTGGTCGCCAACGGCCTCGCCCGCTTCGACGGGCTGTTCTTCTCCTCGTCCATGCGCGGTGTGCTCGGTGAGGGCGGCGGTGCGCTCCACGCCATCATCGGCACGCTGCTGGTCACGCTCGCCGCTGCGGTCATCTCGATCCCGATCGGGCTCATGACCGCCGTCTACCTCGTCGAATACGGGCAGGGCGGACGCATGGCCCGCACCATCACGTTCCTCGTCGACGTGATGACCGGCATCCCCTCGATCGTCGCCGGCCTGTTCGCCTACGCCGTGTTCGCCCTGATCTTCGGGCCGGGCGTCCGCATGGGCATCGCCGGCTCGGTGGCCCTGGCCGTCCTCATGATCCCGGTGGTCGTTCGCTCGACCGAGGAGATGCTGCGGCTCGTGCCGAATGAGCTGCGCGAGGCGTCCTACGCGCTCGGCGTGCCCAAGTGGCTCACGATCGTCAAGGTGGTCCTGCCCACCTCCATCGCCGGCATCACCACGGGCGTCATGCTCGCCATCTCCCGCGTGATCGGCGAGACGGCACCCCTGCTGCTCACCGCCGGATTCACCGACGCCATGAACTACAACCTCTTCAGCGGGCGCATGCAGACCCTCCCGGTGTTCACCTACTCGCAGTACGCGTACCAGGGGATCCCGGCCGAGGCCTACGTGGAACGCGCCTGGGCGGCCGCGCTGACGCTCATCATCATCGTCATGCTGCTCAACCTGATCGCGCGGCTCGTCGCGAAGATCTTCGCCCCCAAGACCGGCCGCTGAGCCCTCGACCCGACAAGCAAGGAATCTGCAGTGTCCAAGAGCATCGAAGTCAACGACCTGAACGTCTACTACAGCGACTTCCTCGCCGTGGAGGGCGTCTCCCTCGACATCCAGCCGCGGAGCGTGACCGCCTTCATCGGTCCCTCCGGTTGCGGCAAGTCCACGTTCCTGCGCACGCTCAACCGCATGCACGAGGTCATCCCCGGCGCCCGCGTCGAGGGCGAGGTGCTGCTCGACGGCAAAGACCTCTACGGCGCCGGCGTCGACCCGGTGCTCGTGCGCCGTCAGGTCGGCATGGTGTTCCAGCGGCCGAACCCGTTCCCCACGATGTCGATCAAGGAGAACGTCCTCGCGGGTGTGAAGCTCAACAACAGCCGGATGTCGAAGAGCGATCAGGACGCCCTCGTGGAGAAGTCGCTCACCGGCGCGAACCTGTGGAACGAGGTCAAGGACCGCCTGGACAAGCCCGGTTCGGGCCTCTCCGGTGGCCAGCAGCAGCGCCTGTGCATCGCGCGCGCGATCGCCGTGTCGCCGCAGGTGCTGTTGATGGACGAGCCCTGCTCCGCGCTCGACCCGATCTCGACCTACGCGATCGAGGAGCTGATCGGCGAGCTCAAGAACGAGTTCACCATCGTCATCGTGACGCACAACATGCAGCAGGCATCCCGAGTCTCCGACAAGACGGCGTTCTTCAACATCGCCGGCACCGGCAAGCCCGGCAAGCTCATCGAGTACGACGACACCACGAGCATCTTCACCACCCCCTCCGTGCAGGCCACCGAGGACTACGTCTCCGGCCGCTTCGGCTGAACCCGCGCCCGCCCGCGCACAACTTCGGAGACCTGCGCCTGCCCGCGCACAACTTCGGAGATCCGCGCCTGCCCGAGCACGACTTCGGAGATCCGCGCCTGCCCGAGCACGACTTCGGAGATCCGCGCCTGCCCGCGCACAACTTCGGAGATCCGCGCCTGCCCGCGCACAACTTCGGAGATCCGCGCCGAAACGCCGGGGTGTAGCCGAAGTCGACCGGTGTGTCGCTTCCGATCTCCGAAGTTGTGCTCGGTGTGACCTTTTCTGCACCGACCTAGTATCCGGAGGCACCGTCCACCAGCCGTGAAGCCGCGGAGCTCACCGGGAGTGCCGGCGGGGCATGCTCGAACGATGTGCTCTGCAGACGGTGAACAGGTGTGGCGATACGGCGCACTGCGCAGACGCCTGCGGCGAGGAGAGATCGAGCGCCTGGTCCGCGAGGGAGGTCTCGCACGCGTCCGCCGCGGGGTCTACGCCAGCACGTCTGCATGCGCGGATGTCGTCGCCGCCGCGGCACACGGCGGCGTGCTCGGATGCGAGTCGGCGGCCGAGCACCTCGGAATCTGGGTTCTCGACGTGCCGCAACGGCATGTGTGGATGCACGGAGACCGTCATCAGTACCGTCATGGCGACGAACCCTGCACGTGCGTCGTGCACTGGGACGATGCGCCGTCGGAATCCGCATTCGGCTTTCCGTCCGTGCCACGGATCCTCCTGCAGATCTTCCGTTGCCGCGGCACCGAGCGGTTCTTCGTCGCCCTCGAGTCCGCGCGCCGGCTGAAGCTGATCGATGCACGCGGCCTCCGATGGCTGCGACGGGTTCTGAACAGCAGAGGCAGGGATCTCGTCGAGTTCTCGCGCGACACGTCGGACAGCGGACTCGAGTCTCTCCTGCGACTGCGGCTCCGCCCGTTTGGCTGGGACGTACGCACACAGATGTGGATCACCGGCACCGGACGCGTCGACCTCCTCATCGACGGCTGGCTCATCGTCGAAACAGACGGAAGAGAAGGTCACGACTCGCCCTCGCATCGGCACAAGGATCTGGTGCGTGACGCGAATGCTGCCGCCTGGGGCTACAGCACCTTGCGCTTCGACTACGCCATGGTCGTCTACGACTGGGACCTCGTGGAGCGAGCGATCGTCGGCTCCCTTCGAAGCCGTCGCTGACCGCCTCTCCTGTGCCCTCGGACGAAGCCCCGCTCACCCGCACAACTTCGGAGCGCCGAGCCGACCCGCCGAGGTTGCGCCTTGGTCCACGGCGTGTCGTCGTGGATCTCCGAAGTTGTGCCGGGGCGGGAGCCGGGGCGAGGGCGGGGGTCAGTCGCGGGGAGAGAGGAGGTAGCGGTTCAGGGCGGCGGTGAGGGCCGTGTCGACCGGAAGGGATACGCCGTCGACCGCCGTGATGGGGGCGGCGAGGCGGACGCTCGAGACCAGCCACGCGGCATCCGCCTGCGGGAGATCCGTGGCCGGGATGCGGTCGTAGCCGACCTCGAACCCCTGGTCGGAGAGGTGCTCGTAGACGCTGAGCTGCGTCGTGCCGTGCAGGATGCCGCCGTTCGGGGCCGGCGTGACGAAGCGGTCGCCGAACCGAAGGATGAGCGACGCCGTCGGCGCCTCCAGCACGAAGCCGTCGCTGGACAGGAAGATCGCGTCATCGGCTCCGCGCCGGTGCGCCTCGCGCAGGGCGGCCATGTTCACCGCGTACGACAGGGTCTTCGCGCCGAGCAGCAGCCACGGCGCCCGTTCCGCCGCGCCGAGGTCGTATCCGCGGTCGAGCGTGACGACGCGCACACCCTCGCTGCGCACCCGCGAGAAGTCGGATGCCGGTGCAGCGGTCACCCAGGCCGTCGGAGCGGGTCCGTGCTCGACTCCGCGGCTGAGGATGAGCTTGATGACCGACTCGCCCGCGTCGAGCTGAGCGGCCGCCTGGTCGACCGCCTGACGCCACTGGGCGAGGTTCGGCACCGGGAGGTCGCACAGCCGGGCGGAGTGCGCGAGCCGCTCCAGGTGCGGGACCACCTCCTGCGCGTGTCCGTCCACCACGCCGATGGACTCGAACACGCCGTCTCCGCGCTGTGTGCTCAGCTCGCCGACGCTGAGCGCGGGGGCGGCGGCATCGACCTGCGTGAAGGTGTCCGCGTAGTCGGATCGCTGCTCATCGGCGGCGACGGGGTCGAGCATCAGGGCAAAGCGCCGGGTCATGATCCGAGCCTAGAGGGCCGGGAATACCCTCGGCATCATCGCGTTACAATGGAGTGGCCGGGCCGCATAACCCCGGGCTCCATTTTTCGCCGCTGCGAGCGGCCTTCCGCCGAGAGGCGTTCTTGCGGCCCGGTCTTCTCATACCCCCGGGCATCCTCGGCGCCGCGACTCCGAACGTCGGAGTGTAGCGAAGATGCCGCCTGTGAGGCCCCTGGCTCCCAACGGACCGCACGCGACGACGACGACGAGCCAATCACGTGAGCGGTCCACGCGGGCTCGATACGAGGTACGACGTACGAGGCCAGGGACGGCACGCCAACGAGGCTCAAGGTACGTCGCGTCACCTTCTCGCCGCTCAGGACAGCGCCTCCATGCGCCACAGCACAGCGGCCGCGGCGAGATCCTGACCGTAGCTGCTCAGTCGGAGCGCCCTGGTCGTCAGCTCGCTGGCCCGCGACGGCTCGGTCGGCTCGTAGTCGTCCGCGGTGTGGGTCGCTCCCGAGGCCTGCACCCGGCAGAACGCGGCGGCGCGGTCCAGGGCGACCGCGAAGTCGCCGCGGAACGCCCCCAGCAGGATCGTGTCGATGAGCGCGACGAGCTCGTCGGGGCTGGCAGGCACCGGGGCTCCCGCGATGACGGCGTCCGCGGAGGACAGCTCGAGGCGTCCGCGGTCGTAGAGCAGCGCCGCGGTGTGCGGATCGGCGTGGATGGCGAGCTGCAGCACGTACAGGCGCCACAGGGATCCCGGCAGCGTGCGCGAGGGAGCCTTCGACCACAGCTCCGCGATCTCGTCGATCCCGTGCTCGGCGGTGAAGGCGACCAGCCGTTCCGCGCTCGCTCCGCTCTCGTCCGCGCGGACGCGGGTCAGCAGGGCCGATGCCGTGGCGTGCGCGATGCGTGTCTCCTCGGCGGGATCGTGGGCGCCGACGATGTTGTCGAAGGAACTCGTCGGGCGACGGACGGGCCGGTGGTGCTGCTCGGGCATCCCTCCAGGGTACGCGCGATCAGGGGTGTCAGGCCGTGGGGATGACGACGACGGGGTCGGAGGTGGGCTGACCGGTCGGCGACCCGCCGTCCTGCTCGACCGTCACCGCGATCGCGTCTCCGGCCTGCATCTCCCCCGCGAGGAGCGCTGTGGCGTCTCCGCCGTCCACGTCGAACACGCCCGCCGAGACGGGGGCGTCGCCGCGCACGAACCACAGCTCGTAGGTCTTGCCCTCCTGCGGCGACGGCAGCCCGTCCGCGACCAGCACGGCCTTCCCCGTGGATGCCGACCAGTGGGCGGTCGCCGTGCCGCCGTCGTCGAGAGCGACGGTCGCCTGTTCCGCGTCCGGAGCCGACTCGATCTCCTGCAGGGCGACCACGCTCGCCGGAGGATTCAGCTGCTGGTTCAGGGCGACGGCACCGATCCCGACACCGACGAGGACGGCGAGGCACGCCGCCAGCGCGAAGACGGTCCGGCTCCAGCGGCGCGGCGTGCGCTGCGGGGAGGCGTCCCCTTCGGAACCGCCCGCCACGGTGGCCTCCGCCGGGGAGGCCCCGATGGCGGCCGGCGTCGCACCGGCATCCACGGCCCCGGATTGGGGCGTGGCGGCGATCTGCGCGAGCAGCGCGGCGCGGATGCCAGCGGGCGGCGCGACCGGCTCGACCGGGTCGGCGAGCAGCGCGGCGGTGGCGGCATCGTCCTCGACGCGGGCGCGCCACTCGGGGTGCGCGGCGAGCGCTTCGCGATACCGCTGCTCGTCGTCTGCGGAGAGCGAGTGCAGCGCGGCACCTGCCGCGAGCTCCGCGAAGTCCTTCTCGTTCATGCCGTCACCCCCATCGCCGTGCGCAGCCGGGTCAGCCCGTCTCGCATCCGTGTCTTGATCGTCCCCAGCGGCGCCCCCACGAGGGCCGCGATCTCGTTCTGACTGTAACCGCCGTAGTAGGCGAGGACGAGAGCTTCGCGCTGGGGCTCGGGAAGCCCGGAAAGTGCTTCCACGACCTTGCCTCCCTCGATCTCCAGCTCGACCTGCTCCGCGACGCTGTCATGCGCGACGCCGAGGTCCTTGAAGCCCGCTCGCACGTCCCGGTCGGCGCTCGACTGCGATGCTCGCACCCGATCGACGGCCCGGCGGTGAGCGATCGTCATGATCCACGCCCGTCCCTGTCCTCTGTTCGGAGCGAAGCGCGAAGCGGATTGCCAGATCTCCAGGAAGACCTCCTGGAGCACCTCCTCGCTCTGGGAGCGATTGACCAGCACCCGGAGGATGAGGCCGAACACACGGGAGGAGAGGGTGTCGTAGAGGGCCGCGAAGGCAGCCTGATCACCGGAGGCGACGCGGACGAGGAGGTCGGCGACAGCATCCTGCGTCGCTCCGTCCTCCGGAACGTCGAACCCATCGATGACCATCTCCACCAGCATGCCGCATCTCCTCCCCGATCACGTGCAGACATCACCCGAACGTGAAGGAATAGACCTCGATGCCGGCGGGCACATCGAGCGTGAGCGCGCCCTCCGCGACGGCGTCCTTCTTGACCAGCTCGTAGGAGCGCGGCGTCCCGTCGATCGCGATGGTGTCCTCGGACCCGTCGTCCCGTCTGACCACGATCTCGCCGGAGCCCGCGACCACGATGCGCACCTCGGCGGCGTGATAGTCGAGCCTGATCTGCCCGTCGCCGCCCTCGGGGGTCGCGAACTGCGTCTCGATCCGCCAGTCCCCGTCCAGCGCGAAGCTGTCCGCCGGCTGATCCTTCGGGAAGCTGTACGCGTTCGTGCCCTGGCGGTACTCCCCGCCTCCGCCGTAGTTCACGTCCTTGGACGAGCCGAGGAAGGTCTCCCTCGTCGTCGAGCCCGCATCGGGGGTGTCATCCTGCACATCCGTCGCCGCGGGAAGCGTGACCGACGGGTCCGCGTCCTGCAGCAGTTCCCGGATCATGGCCTCGGTCGCGGCATAGTTGCCCTCGCCGAAGGAGATGTGACGCACGGTCCCCTCGGCGTCGACCAGGTAATGGGCGGGCCAGTACCGATTGCGGTAGTTGGTCCAGGTCGACAGGTTGTTGTCGAGCGCGACCGGATACTCGATCCCGAAGTCGCGGGTCCCCGCCGCCACGTTGCCGGGATTCTTCTCGAACGCGTATTCGGGCGAGTGGATGCCGATCACCTGCAGGCCCGCATCGCGGTACGCCTCATCCCAGGCGACGACGTGCGGGATCGACCGCTGGCAGTTGATGCACGAATACGCCCAGAAGTCGATCAGCACGACCTGGCCGCGCAGATCCTTCAGGTCGAGGGCCTGGCCGTCGGGGGTGTTCAGCCATTCCTGGATGCCCTTGATCGAGGGGGCGGTGCCGCACGATTCGAGCTCCTCCGCACCGTTGGTGCACTTGTCGAGATCCTTGTTCTCCTCGTTGACCAGTCCACCGAGGTCGAGGGCGTCCTGCACCTGCTCGGAATCGGCGATCTGCTCCTGCAGGGGCGCCGTGTAGTCCGGGAGCAGCCGCTGCAGCATCTGCGGCACGTTGAAGACGAGGCCGACCGCGAGCGCGATCATCGCGACGCCGGCCGCGATGCGCAGCCCCCGCTCCTTGGACCGGAAGGAGCGGATCCGCTCGACGACGCTGCGCCCCGCGAGCGCGAAGACCAGAAGCGGCACCGCGACGCCGATCGCGAAGGAGACGGTCAGCAGCACCGTGCCGATGCCGATCTGCCCCGTGGATCCGGCGACGATGATCGCCGCGAGGACAGGACCGGCGCACGGGACGAACACGGCACCCAGGGCGAGGCCGACGCCGAAGCCGCTCCCCCGGTTCTTGACCTCGCGCTGACCGAACCGTTGGAACGGACGCTCGAGGATGTGCTGGAACCGCGGCACGATGAGGCCGACGCCGATGATGACGAGCACCGCGATGCCCACCCAGCGGATGATGTCCTGCGGCAGGTTCAGCAGGCCCAGCAGCAGTGAGCCGCCGAGCGTGACGAGCGTGAAGCTCAGCACCAGTCCCGCGATCACGAGATACGGCCTGCTCCGCTTCGCCGGCACCATCTCGTCCTCGTACCTCGCCGACTGTGCTCCTCCCGTGAGGAAGATCACGGGCAGCACGGGCAGGATGCACGGCGAGATGCCGGTGATGAGCCCGCCGAGCAGGCCGATGATGATCAGGTCCATGAGATCCCCACTTCTGTCGGGACCTGTTCGCTCCGCCGGGCGTTTCGGATTGGATCGGCGGCCTCGAGAACTTTTTCAAGAATTCGTCCCATCCGATCCCGGAGGCGTTCCGAACAGCCCTCGACGCCACGGAGAGGCCGTGGCGCAGTCTGAAGGAGCTCGACATGTTCAGCACCAAGAAGAAGGTCACCGCAGCAGTCACCCTGGGCCTTGCGAGCGCGTTCCTGCTCTCCGCCTGTTCCATGGGCAGCGGCAGCACCACGGAGGAGTCGTCAGAGCCGAAGGCCCCCGAGACGTCGGAGTCGACGCCGATGGAGATGGACCCGGCGGCCAACCTCGTCGGCCCCGGCTGCGCCGCCTACGCCGAAGAGGTCCCGGACGGCGCCGGATCGATCCAGGGCATGTCCCAGGACCCCGTGGCCGTCGCCGCATCGAACAACCCGATGCTCACCACCCTGGTCTCGGCCGTGAGTGGACAGCTCAACCCCGACGTGAACCTCGTCGACACGCTCAACGGCGACGAGTTCACCGTGTTCGCCCCCGTGGACGACGCCTTCGCGAAGATCGACCCCGCCACCATCGAGGCGCTCAAGACCGACAGCGCGACTCTCAGCTCGATCCTCACCTACCACGTGGTCCCCGGCCAGATCGAGCCCGCTGACATCGCCGGTATGCACACCACGGTTCAGGGCGCCGACCTCGAGGTCACCGGCAGCGGCGACGACTGGATGGTCAACGACGCCAAGGTGATCTGCGGCGGAGTCCAGACCGCGAACGCCACCGTGTACCTCATCGACTCGGTGCTGATGCCGCCGGCCTCCTGAGCCGGCACGGTCGGGTGGGAAGACACCCGGCCGGCACCCTTCCCGGGGCCAGGAGGAGGGACTCGGGAAGGAAGAGGGGCCGTCCGCGACGCTGTCGCCGACGGCCCCTCGTCGTGCGCACTAGACTTGCCGGGAGGGGCCTCTAGCTCAGTTGGCAGAGCATCGGACTTTTAATCCGCGGGTCGTGGGTTCGAGCCCCACGGGGCCCACCGCACAGACCGCATCCGGTCGCCTCAGGAATCGCCCTCCGACGTGCCGGTCAGCAGTTCCTGACGGATCTCGGCCACGCCGTCCGGCAGCGACTCGCCGTGCATCGAGACGTCCGGAGCATCCGGACTCCCGCCGATGCCGCACACGGCGACGCTGTCCTGGCCGTTCAGGGTCTTGGGGATCACCACGAACCACAGCGACGGCTGATCGAGCCACTCGGCGGTCGCCATGTCGGGGAAGTACGTCGCATCCGGAGCGAGCGCCTTCGTGTTCGCGGTGCAGAGCTCGACCAGCTGCGCACTCGTGAACTCGGCGCCGGACTGCGGCGGCTCCGACGTCTCGGTCGGCGTCGGCGCGGGCGTGGCCGATCGCGTGGGGGTCGGACTCGGCGAGGGCGGCGCGGTGGTGGCGCTGGGCGTCGGAGTGGACGCCGGCGTCGGCGCGCATCCCGCGAGCAGGACGAGCACGGGCAGCAGCACGAGAGCGGGGCGGAGGCGCATATCTGGATGCTAGCGACGAGCTCGCGCCTTCGCCGCACACCTCGCGGCGCAGCG
Source organism: Microbacterium algeriense (assembly GCF_008868005.1). Lineage (GTDB taxonomy): Bacteria > Actinomycetota > Actinomycetes > Actinomycetales > Microbacteriaceae > Microbacterium > Microbacterium algeriense. The sequence continues at coordinate 1,153,185 of NZ_WAAO01000001.1, read as the reverse complement.
CCACTTCTCCTGTATCACCGCGTTCCGATCCCGGCCACCCCCTTCCCTCCCCTGCGGTCCCGAAAGAGGCTCGAGATGTCCCCGAACGGCGGACGACTCCCCCACGAAAGGAAGAACGATGACTCTCACCGGCAACCGAGTGGCATTCCTGGCGACGGACGGATTCGAGGACAGCGAGCTCACCAGCCCCTGGGAAGCGGTGACGGCCGAGGGGGCGAGCGCCACGCTCATCGCTCCCGACGGCGCCGCGATCACGGGCAAGAACGGCCACGAGCAGGCCGTGGATCTGACGGCGGCCGAGGCGAAGGCAGACCAGTTCGACGCCCTCGTGCTCCCGGGCGGCGTCGTGAACGCCGACCACCTGCGGCTCGACAAGCCCTCCATCGAACTGGCCCGGGCCTTCTTCGAACAGCACAAGCCGGTCGGCGTGATCTGCCACGGCGCCTGGATCCTCATCGAGGCCGGCGTGGTCGACGGACGCACCCTCACGAGCTACCCGAGCCTCACCACCGATCTCCGCAACGCCGGGGCGACCTGGGTCGACGAAGAGGTAGTGGTGGACGAGGGCCTGGTCTCCAGCCGGACTCCCGACGACCTTCCTGCCTTCAACGCGAAGCTCGTCGAGGAGATCGGCGAGGGAAAGCACGCGGGCCAGACCGCCTGACCGAGGCCGTCAGGCGCGAGCCCTGTGCCGACGGACGGCGGCGCGGTTGGCGCAGCGGACCGAGCAGAAGCGCTGCCGGCCGTTGCGTGTCACATCCGCGACGACGTTCGTGCACGGGGCCGCCTGACACCGCCCGAGCCGATTCATCCCGCGCGTGACGAGGTGCAGGGAGGTGCCGAGGCTGATGATCGCCCGGAGCACATACGGCAGGGACGGCACGTCATCGCGGTAGTGCAGGTGCCAGCCCTCGCCGTCGTGGTTGGTCAGGCGCGGGTACGCGGCCGCCGTGGCGAGCTGGGCATTGAGCAGCAGCGCCCTCTCGTCGGGGTCGGCCTCGTCCACGATCCGGAGCCAGTCGTCGATCACGGCGCGGACCTTCTCGTGGTCGTCGGGAGCGGGCGGGAAGGTCTGCGTCATCCCCAGGGCGAGGGTGCGCTCCTCGATCCCCGCGCGATTCTCCGGCCAGTCGTTGGCGAGAGAGGCGGCAAGGAGCACCGCATACTCGCCGTAAGGGTTGAGATGCATAAGACCATTACATCACGCTGGGATCATGACCTCGCTGAACACCCTCCCGCTCCCCCGCATCCGGCTCGACGACGCATCGCACGAGCATGCCTGGCTCGTGGAGTCCCGGCATCCGACCAGCGAAGGCGTCGTGCTGTACGTGCGCTGCGCGGAGTGCCACGTGCGCCGCGTCGACATCCAGGCCCACACGTCCCTCCCGCCGACGGCCGTCAGCCGCGGAACAGATCGCCCGCACGACGGAGCCGCGTGAGCGTCAGGCCGTCAGCTCGATCAGCGTGCGGGTCGTCCGCAGGTTGCGCGCCGTTCCCGACACCCCGAGCGCACGATCCAGGACCGCCTTCGTGAGCTTCGTGGAGTGCACGCCGCCCGCCCCGTAGTCGATCCACAGGTCGTCCCCGACCAGCGCGAGACGCTCGTCGGGCTGGAGCCGCGGCTCCAGGATCTCCAGGGCGCCGGGCGACGGAGTGCCCTCGAGGAACATCGCGTGCACGAACTTGACGTCCCCCTCGGGGAAGGGCTGAGCGGACTCCGACGCGATCAGCTGCGCATGCGACCGGTGGATGACCGGAGTGTCCACCCCGAACTCGGCATGGATGACCGCGCGTACGACTCCGGCCGTCGCGATCGGATCCCGCGGCGTCCGACACACGATGTTGCCGCTGGCGATATAGGTGGACACATCGACGAGGTCGGTGTCGGAGGCCAGCACCTCCCGCAGGCGCGCCATCGGGACGCTGTTCCGGCCGTTCACGTTCACGGCGCGCAGCAGCAGGACGCTGCGGCTCACGCGGCGGAGCTCTCGACCAGCTCGGCCCCTGCGTGCGCCAGCTCGGCCAGAGCCGCCTCGCTCGGCTCCGGGGCGACGCCGGCGATCAGATCCGTCAGCACCCGCACCCGGACGCCGTGCGCGATCGCGTCGAGCGCCGACGCGCGGACGCAGTGGTCGGTCGCGATACCGACGACATCGGCGCTCAGGACACCCGCAGCGGTGAGGACCGCGGCGACGCTGCTCCCGTCATCCGTCACGCCCTCGAACATCGAGTAGGCCGGCTTGCCCTGCCCCTTTCGAACGTGGTGCGTCACGGTGTCCGTCGCCAGCAGCGGATCGTACTCTGCACCCTCGGTGCCGGCGACGCAGTGGACCGGCCAGGAGTCGACGAAGTCCGGGGCCTCGGCGAAGTGCCCGCCGTTGTCGCCGTCGGCATCGTGCCAGTCGCGGGAGGCGATGATCACCTCGTATGCCGCCGCGTGCGCGGCCAGGAACGCGGTGATCCTTTCAGCCACGGCATCACCGCCCGCGACGGCGAGGGCACCATCCTCGGTGAAGTCGTTCTGCACATCGACGATGAGAAGGGCTCTGCTCATGATTCGAGCGTACGCCGTCGGGAACGGGAAAGGCCCCGTGATGTTCTTCGCATCACGGGGCCTTCGGAGCCGCTTGTCAGAATCGAACTGACGACCTTTTCATTACGAGTGAAATGCTCTGCCGACTGAGCTAAAGCGGCGTGCGACGCGTGAGCGGCGCGATCACCGATATTACCCTGTCTCGCGCTCGCTCGCGAATCGAGGCGCGGTCACTCGCAGCGCAGGCCGTCCTCCGGCACCACATCGTCGAGGAGGAAGGACTCGACCGCGTCGTCGACGCAGACGTTGCCCTTGTTGTATCCGGTGTGCCCCTCGCCCACGCGGGTGATGAGGACGCCCTCTTCGAGCTGGTCGGCGAGCGACTCCGACCACTCGTACGGAGTCGCGGGATCGTTGGTCGTGCCGACGACCAGGATCGGACCCGCTCCCTCGGCATGGATCTCCTCGCGCGTACCCGTGGGCGGATAGGGCCACACCTCACAGGAGTCCGGGCCGCTCCAGTACGGCGCGATCGTCGGAGCTCCCGCCGCGATCTTCGCATCCGTCGCCGCTTCGGCGGCCGGATCGTCTTCGACCGGATAGTCCATGCAGTTGTAGGCCCGGAAGGCCTCGGCGGAGTTGTCGGTGTAGACGCCGTTCTCGCGCCCGTTGTAGAAGTCGGCGAGCAGGAACGCCGTGGTCGGATCGCCCTGCAGCGCCTCGTCGAACGCCTGCGTCAGGTAGTCCCAGCTGTCCTGCGAGTAGAGCGCCGCGATGATGCCGGTCATCAGCGAGTCCGCGCCCAGGAGGCGACCGTCGCCGTTCTTCAGCGGCGTGCGGTCGACGCTCGCGAGCAGTGCGCCCAGGTCGGCCATCGCCTCGTCGACCGTGCCGTTGAACGGGCACTCGCCGGAATCCAGGCAGCTCTGCATGTACGCCCGGAGTGCCGATTCGAATCCGAGGGCCTGCGTGGCCCCCACTTCGAGCCCGGGAACCGAGGGGTCGATCGCGCCGTCCAGCACGAGGCGTCCGGCCTTCTCGGGGTACAGCTTGGCGTACGTCGCACCGAGGAACGTGCCGTACGAGTAGCCGAGATAGTTCAGCTGCTCGTCGCCCAGCAGCGCGCGGATCAGGTCCATGTCGCGAGCGGCGTTGATCGTCGTGATGTACGGCAGGATGCCATCGCTGTTGGCCTCGCATGCCTCGGCGAAGCCCTTGTGCGCGTCGAGCAGCTCGGCCTCCCATTCCGCGGTGCCGCGAGCGGCGGCGGGGATGCCGTAGAGATACTCATCCATCTCGGGGGCGTCATAGCAGGTCACCGCCGTCGAGGCGCCGACGCCGCGGGGATCGAAGCCGATCACGTCGAAGTTCTCGATGAGGTCGGGGCCGACCGCGAAGTCGAGGCTGTTCAGGACGAGGTCGACGCCGCTCGATCCGGGGCCGCCGGGATTGGTCAGCAGCGACCCCACCGCCGTCCCTTCGGCGCGGTGCCGGACGACGGACAGCGTGATCTCCCCCGTGCCAGGGTTCTCCCAGTCGAGGGGCGCCGTGACCTCCGTGCAGTCGAAGCCCGGACCGCAGTCGCTCCAGACCAGGTCCTGCGTGTAGAACGGCATCAGCTCCTCGGAGACACCCGCCGTGTCGGGAGTCTTCGTCGTCGACGGACGTGTCGACTGCTCGGGGATCATCGCGTACAGACACCCGGACAGGGCGACGGATGCGGCGGCGAGCCCCGCGACGACGGCGGCGGCGCGACGCAGGCGGGACGTCATTCGATTCTTCACGGTTTCCTCCCGCTCGCGATGGTCACGAGCAAGCTCTCCAGCGCGAGCAGAGGGGCGACGTTGCGCTCCAGCGACTGCCGCGTCTCGGCAAGGTGGTCAAGGACGACAAGGGTACGGGTGTCGGGCCAGGCGGAGGCGAGCGCCGTCAGTTCGGCCCGGAGCTCGCTGTTGATGAGGTCGTCGCCGCGTCCGAACTGCAGCATCACGACGTCGCGGAACAGCGACTGCAGATCGGTGAGCACCCGGTCGATGCCGTCCCGCAGGCTTCGAGTGGCACGCTTCTTCTGATCGTCTTCGAGGGCGGAGAGCTGCGTGCGCAGGGCCGGCGGCACGGCCTGCCCTTCCGCGACGCCGATCGTCCGCAGCAGCGAGGCGCGCTCTGCGGCGTCGCGTTCGGCCGTCAGCGCCTTCGCGTCCTCGGTCGCCGCCTGGATGATGCGCCCGGCCACCTCGACGGCGTCTCCGACACCGCGGACCCCGAGCACCGAGCGTAGCGTCTCGTCCCGGCGGCGCCGCGCCGCGTCATCGGTCGCGAGACGCTGCGCCATGCCGATGTGGCGCTGCGCGTGCCGCGCCGCCTGCTCCGCGATGCCCTCGTCGACACCGGTGCGCAGGCTGATCAGACGCGCGACGTCGGCGACGTCGGGTTCGCGCAGCCGCAGCGACCGCACGCGGGAGCGGATGGTCGGCAGCAGGTCGGCCTCGCTCGGGGCGCACAGGATCCACACCGTCTGTTCCGGCGGCTCCTCGAGCGCCTTCAGCAGCACGTTCGAGGTGCGCTCGACCATGCGGTCGGCGTCTTCGACCACGATGACCCGGTACCGGCCGGCCGAGGGGGCGAAGTAGGAGCGTTCGACGAGCGCGCGGGCCTCGGCGATCGTGATGATGACCTTGTCGGTGCGCAGCGAGGTCACGTCGGGGTGCGTGCCGGCGAGGACCTGCCGCATCACCGTCTCGTCGTCGGGGCTGTCGGCGATGAGCGCCGCCGCGAAGGCGTACGCCAGGGTCGAGCGGCCCGAGCCAGGCGGACCGGTGATCAGCCACGCGTGCGACAGGGCCGCCGGGTCGGAGGCCGCGGCGCGCAGCGTGTCGACGGCGGCGCCCTGCCCCCACACATCCGCCCACGGGAAAGGAGCGGGAACGGTCTGGGGCATGCACTCAGCCTAATCGGGACCGCCGACGCGCACAGCGCCCCGCTTTCCCGAGCGCGTCCGACTCAGCCGAGCAGCGCGCCCACGCGGGCGCGGATGCGCTCGGCGATCGCCTCGGGGCGCTCCGCGGCATCGAGCACCAGGAACCTCTCCGGCTCCGCGAGCGCCAGCGCCAGGTAGGCGTCGCGGACGCGGCCGTGGAACTCCTCGCGCTCGGCTTCGAGCCGGTCGAACGGTTTGTCGTCGGCGTCGAGCCGGGTGCGGGCCGCGGCCGGGTCGAGGTCGAGCAGCAGCGTCAGGTCGGGAAGCGCTCCCTCGGCCGCCCACAGCGACAGGTCGCGGACCTCGGTCGCGTCGAGCACCCGGCCGGCGCCCTGGTACGCGACGGACGAGTCGAGGTAGCGATCCTGCAGCACGATGTCGCCGCGCTCGATCGCCGGACGGACGACGGTCGCGACATGGTGCGCGCGATCGGCGGCGTACAGCAGCGCCTCCGCCCTCGGGGCGATGTCGCCGCGGTGGTGCAGGACGATGTCTCGGATCAGCTGACCCACCTCGGAGCCGCCGGGCTCACGGGTGCGCACGACCGTGCGACCCTCGCCCTCGAGCCACTCTGCGAGCAGATTCGACTGCGTGGTCTTGCCCGAGCCGTCTCCGCCTTCGAGGGTGATCCACACGCCGCGACCTGAGGTCACGAGTCCGCCTTCTCCGCGGCCTTCGCCGCTGCGTTCGCCGCGCGGGTGGCCGCGGCCTTCTTCGCCGCCGCGGAGCGGGCCGCCGACGTCGCCGCCGTGGTCTTCTTCGCCGGCGCCTTCTTGGCCGTAGTCTTCGCGGCACCGCTCTTGGCCGCGGCGGTCTTGGCCGGAGCCTTCTTCGCCGGAGCCTTCTTCGCCGGCGCCTTCTTCGCGCCGCGCTTCGGAGCAGGTCCCTTGGCGCGCTTGTCGGCCAGCATCTGCACCGCGATCTCGAACGTGATGTCCTCGACCTTCTGGCCCCGCGGGATGGTCACATTCGTCTCACCGTCGGTGACGTATGCCCCGAAGCGACCGTCCCGGATGCGGATCGGCTTGCCGCTGACGGGGTCGGCCTCGAACTCGGCGAGCGCGCTCGACGCCCGGCGACCCGCGCCGTACTTCGGCTGCGCGTAGATCTCGAGCGCCTGCTCGAGCGTCACATCGAAGATCTGCGACTCGCTCTCGAGCGAGCGGGAGTCGGTGCCCTTCTTCAGATACGGGCCGAACCGCCCGTTCTGGGCTGTGATCTCATCGCCCGTCTCGGGGTCGACGCCCACGACTCGCGGCAGGCTCAGCAGCTGGAGCGCGGTGTCGAGCTCGATCGTGTCGACCGACATCGACCGGAACAGCGAGGCGGTGCGCGGCTTGGGGGCCGCTTCCTTCTTCGCACCGCGCTTGCGCTTCGAGCCGGCTTCCACGACTTCGCCGGTCGCCTCGTCCACGGCCGCATCATCGGGCACGGGGTCGTTCTCCTGCACGTACGGCCCGAAGCGGCCGTCCTTGACGACGATGATCTTGCCGTTCTCGGGGTTCTCGCCGAGCACCCGGTCACCGGCGACGGGGGCATCGATGAGCTCCTGCGCCTTCTCCGCGGTCAGCTCATCGGGCGCGAGGTCCTCCGGCACGTTGACGATGCGCGGCTTGGCGTCCGGGTTCTCGGGGTCGGCGACCTCGAGGTACGGGCCGTACTTGCCGAAGCGCAGCGTGGCCGTGTCCGTGATGCGCGTGGAGTTCAGCGCGCGGGCGTCGATCTCACCGAGGTTGTCGACGACCTGACGCAGACCCACGTGGGAGTCCGAGCCGAAGTAGAACGACTTGAGCCATTCGACGCGGTTCTGCTCGCCGCGGGCGATCGTGTCGAGGTCGTCCTCCAGCGCAGCGGTGAAGTCGTAGTCGACGAGCTCGGCGAAGTGCTCCTCGAGCAGCCGGACCACGCTGAAGGCGAGCCAGGTCGGCACGAGCGCCTGCCCGCGCTTGACCGCGTAGCCGCGATCGAGGATGGTCTCGGGGATGGTCGCGAACGTCGAAGGACGCCCGATGCCCTTCTCCTCGAGCACCTTCACCAGCGAGGCTTCGGTGTAGCGCGGCTTGGGCGTCGTGCGGTGACCCTTGGCCTCAGCCTCCGACAGTGCGAGCTCGTCGCCGACGGCCACGGCCGGGAGAGACTGGTTCTCCGCCGCATCGGCATCGCCGCGCTTCTCGTCGCGCCCCTCCTCGTAGGCCTCCAGGAAGCCCTTGAAGGTGTAGACGGTTCCGGACGCCGTGAACTCGGCGAGCTTCGCGGCGCCGGCGCCGTGCTTCTCCGTGTCGACGGCGATCGTGACCGTGGTGGTCTCGTACTTCGCGTCGGCCATCTGGCTGGCGACGGTGCGCTTCCAGATGAGGTCGTAGAGGCGCTGCTCGTCACGGTCCATCTCCGACGACACCGAAGCCGGGGTGCGGAAGGTCTCGCCGGAGGGGCGGATGGCCTCGTGCGCCTCCTGGGCGTTCTTGCTCTTCGACTTGTAGACACGGGGCTTGAGCGGCACGGCGCTGTCGCCGTAGAGCGCGACCGCCTGGCTCCGCGCCGCCTGCACCGCCTGGGTGCTCAGCGCCGTGGAGTCGGTACGCATATAGGTGATGTACCCCTTCTCGTACAGACGTTGCGCGACGCTCATCGCCTGCTTTGCGCCCATGGAGAGCTTGCGACCGGCCTCCTGCTGCATCGTGGAGGTCGTGAACGGGGCGTAGGGGCTGCGCGTTCCCGGCTTGGCCTCGACCTTGGTGACGGTGCCGGCGCCGGCGGCGTCGACGGCGTCGGCGAGTGCGGTCGCCGTGGCCTCGTCGAGGACGACCACCGCCTTCTTGAGCTTTCCGGTGTCATCGAAGTCCGTGCCGCGGGCGAGCTGTCCCCCGTCGACGCGGACGAGGCGGACGCGGAAGGAGGTGCCGGCGGCCGCGGCGGCCGCGTCGACGTCCCAGTAGTCGGCGGAGACGAAGGCCATGCGCTCGCGCTCGCGGTCGACGATCAGGCGGGTGGCGGCGGACTGCACGCGTCCGGCGGAGATGCCGGTCTTGACCTTGTACCAGAGCACGGGCGAGACGTCCCAGCCGTACAGCCGGTCGAGGATGCGGCGGGTCTCCTGCGCGTCGACCAGCGCGTGATCCAGCTCGCGGGTGTTCCCCACAGCGGCCTGGATCGCGTCCTTGGTGATCTCGTGGAAGACCATGCGCTTGACGGGAACCTTGGGCTTCAGGGTCTCGAGCAGGTGCCAGGCGATCGCCTCGCCCTCACGGTCCTCATCAGTGGCGAGCAGGAGTTCGTCGGCGGTCTTGAGCGCACGCTTGAGCTCCGCGACGGTCTTGGTCTTGCGATCCGAGACGACGTAGTAGGGGTCGAAGCCGTTCTCGATGTCGATCGAGTACTTCCCGTAGGCCTTCTTGTCGTCGGCCGGGATGTCCTTCTTGTCAGCCAGGTCGCGGATGTGGCCGACGGAGCTGAGCACCTCGTAGCCGTCGCCGAGGTATCCCTGAATAGACCGCATCTTCGTCGGGGACTCGACGATGACGAGCTTCTTGCCTTCAGCCAAGGGGCGTCCTTTCTTCGAAGCACACCATACACACCACTGTGTGGGGTCGTTCACAGTGAGGGAGGTCGCGCGGCCGTCACTGTCCCTCGGGTGGCCCGGCACGGGCTCGGGAGACGGCTGCGAGTCCAGCGTACGCCGACTGCACCTGCACGGTCGCCACGAAGCCCTGGACGACGCAGGTCGTGAGCGCGGCGCCTCCTGCTCGCGCCACCCGTTCGGCGACGGCGCACGGGGCCTCCGCGCTGGGCACCGCACCGCTGGCGACGTCGGCCGCGGCGAGCGCTGCGGCGTCCGCGGCACCGGCCGCGCGCTGCGCCGTCACGGCGGCGCCGCCGACAGCGGCGAGCCCGAGCGACAGAGTCGCGGCGACGGCCAGCACCCCGGCGGCCACGGCGGAGCCCGCCATCAGAGTCCCCCCTCGAGCGCACAGCTGTGCGCCGAGAGGGGAACCCGCACGAGAGCTCCGACCGCCATCTCGACCGAGGCCGTCACGCACACCACATCGCCGGAGATCGAGGACGACACCGCCGCGCCGGGAACGGCCGCCTGCACGACGCGCTGGGCGGAGCCGGCGCCCTCACCGCGACCCAGCAGTCGCGCCGCGTCCGCGGATGCGTCCTGGAGCAGGACCTGTCGGGATGCTGCGCCGAGCGCCCCTGTCCCGAGCAGGAGAGCCAGGACGACCGCCGGAAGAGCGAGCGCGAGCTCGGCAGCGACGGCCCCTCGCTCGTCTGCGCGCCCGGCCGCGGCGCCGCGTCGTCCGCGATGTCCTGTCATCGCCGTCCTGCTGTGCATCACGACACCGTCAGCGCCCGTCGCACGAGATCCGTGAGGATGCCGCGCACCTCGTCGGATCTCATGATGGCGACGAGCAGCCCGGCGAAGGCCACGGCGGCCATGGTCGTGATGGCGTACTCGGCGGTGGCGGCTCCGGTCTCGTCGTCGAACAGGGCGGCGGCGCGGCGGCGATCCAACCGGGGAATCGCGTTCATGATGTTCCTTCTTTCTGTCGGATGCTCGCGCATCGGGATGGGGTCAGGACGGCAGAGGGGTCGCGGCGAGGACGCTGAGCAGCAGCGGCGCCACCCCGAGCAGGAGGAAGGCGGGCAGCGTGCACACGCCGAGCGGGAGCAGCAGCTGCGTGGAGAGCCTGGCCGCGCGCAGCCGACCCTGCACTCTGGCGGAGTGACGGTCTTCGGCGGCGGAGGCGCGGAGGAGCTCCACGGCGGGCACACCCGCCGCCCGCGACAGGTCGAGCACGGCGCGGACCCGCCCGTCGCCCTCTCCCGGCGCGGCGGTCTGCGAGACGAGCTGCAGAGCACGGTCGATGGATGCGCCACCCGCGAGCGCGACCGCGACCAGTTCGGCGCGCATCCCCGGCGTCCCGGGAGCGGGGGCGGCCTTGCGCAGCAGTCGCCCGGTCCAGGCCCGGGCAGCCAGCACGAGGAGCAGGCCGCAGACCGCGCACGCGAGTCCCAGCGGGTTCCGGGTGATGACTCCCACACTGTCGAAGCCGAGGGCGAACCCGAGCAGGAGGCCGGCGAGCGGCATCCAGAGCAGCAGGCGCGCCGTGCCGGCCGGTTCGGCGAGGGCGATGCGAACGTCGTCGGCCGCGGACGCCGCGTCCCGAAGCGTCTCCGCGATCATCCGGAGGACCTCGGCGAGCGGCGCACCCACGATCGTGGCGATCTCCCATGCGGCGGCGAGTTCTGCCCACACCCCTTTCTCCGCCTCGATCGCAGCGACGATGGGAGTCCCCTCGTCCACACGCTCGATCACGGCGATCGCGTGCGGATCCCCGGTGTCGGCGAGGTGACGCCAGGCCACGAGCGGCACAGCACCGGCCTGCAGCAGCACCGCCAGCGTCTGCACGGAGGCGGCCGCGTCGGTCGTCGCCGCACGCTCCGACGTCGAGACCGCGCGACGGCTCACCACGGTCGCACCTCTTCGATGTCGAGGCGGTCGTCGACGATGACCAGGCGTCCCGCCTGCCGGATGCGCCGGCCGCCCCCGGGCGCGCGGTCCAGGTGGAGGACCACCGTGAACGCGCTGACCGCCTGCCGCGCCAGCGCGACGGCGTCCATCCCGGCGAGGGCGCCCAGCGCCTCGAGCCGGGCGGGGACATCGTGCAGCCCGCTGGCGTGCAGCGTTCCCGCGCCGCCGTCGTGGCCGGTGTTGAGCGCGGTGAGCAGCTCGCGCACCTCTTCGCCGCGGCATTCCCCCACCACGAGCCGGTCGGGTCGCATCCGGAGCGACTCGCGGACCAGGCGGGCGAGGGCGATGCCACCCGCCCCTTCCAGATTGGGCTGTCTCGCCTCGAGGGCGACGTGATGGGGATGCCGCGGACGCAACTCGGCGACGTCCTCGATCGTGACGATGCGCTCGCCCGGAGGGACCTCCGACAGCAGCGCCGAGAGCAGCGTGGTCTTGCCCGTCCCGGTCCCTCCGGTGATGAGGATGTTCGCGCGCTCCGCAACGAGCCGCAGGAGCCAGCGCTGCTGCGGGGCCTCGAAGGTTCCCAGCGCCGCGAGCGCCCCGAGGTCGGCCGCGCGCACACGAGGGATGCGGATCGACAGCGCGGTGCCCGTGGTCGAGACAGGCGCGAGAACCGCGTGCACGCGGATGTCCGACGCGAGACGCACGTCCACGCACGGCGCCTGGTCGTCGAGGTGCCGTCCGCCGAGACCGACGAGGGACACCGCGAGGTCGCGGACCTCGCGCTCGGACGCGCGCCAGCCGGGCACCGACTCCGCGCCGGCGCCCCGATCGAGGAACAATCCGCCCGCCCCGTTCACGAAGACGTCCGTCACCGACTCGTCGATGTGCGCCAGGAGCGGACCGAAGGCCGGGTCCAGGTGCGGACGCGCGCTGGGGGCCGTCGGCGCCGTGACGGCGTGCTCCGCTCCCCGGGGCTGGATGACGAACGAGTGTGCCATGCCGCGACGCTACGCAGGCTGCGTGCACGAAGAGCCGCGGTCCGTGAGCTCGAGCCGAGGACTGTGCAGAAGCCGCTTCCCCGTCGCGCGGTGCAGGGACCCGGTGCGCACAGACGACCAGAGACCGAGAGCGCTCCCAATGGAATGGGCGGCATCTCACGGGGGGAATGAGATGCCGCCCACGGCGGGCCGCGATCGGGGGAATCGGGCGCGCCAAGGCCGGAATGAGATTTCGGCTGTCGTCGAGTGTACGCAAGGCGACCGTCCTGACAAAACCGGGAGGAGTACCCACTTTCGGCAGTATGCGGCGCAGGGAGCCGAGGATAGATTCGCCCTGACCTGGTCGACCCACCCCCTCGACCACGCTCGCAAGACCCGTATGCCGCAAAGGAGCGCCTGCCGATGAGCAGCCAGATCGACCACCTTCTCGACGAGACCCGCAAGTTCCCGCCGTCGGAGGAATTCGTCGCCCAGTCCGTCTCGTCCCCCGAGCTCTACGAACGGGCCGCCGCAGACCGCGAGGCCTTCTGGGCGGAGCAGTCCCGCGAACTGCTGCACTGGCACAAGCCCTTCACGCAGGTCCTGGACTGGTCGACCCCGCCCTTCGCGAAGTGGTTCGACGACGGGGAGCTGAACGTCGCCTACAACTGCCTCGATCGTCATGTCGAGGAGGGCAACGGCGACCGCGTCGCCCTGCACTGGGAGGGTGAGCCTGGCGACTCCCGACGCATCACCTACGCCGAGCTCACCGACGAGGTCAAGCGCGTCGCGAACGTGCTCGAAGGCCTCGGCATCGGCCAGGGCGACCGGGTAGCGATCTACCTGCCGATGATCCCGGAGGCCATCGCCTCGATGCTCGCGGTCGCGCGCCTCGGCGCGATCCACTCCGTCGTGTTCGGCGGGTTCAGTGCCGACAGCCTGCGCTCGCGCATCGACGACGCGGGCGCCAAGCTCGTCATCACGGCCGACGGCGGCTACCGCAAGGGACGCGTCTCGGCGCTCAAGCCGGCCGTCGACCAGGCCCTCGCCGACCGCGGCGACGGCGAGCAGCAGACCGTGGAGCACGTGCTCGTGGTCAAGCGCGGCGAGAACGAGGTCGAGTGGACCGAGGGACGCGACGTCTGGTGGCACGATGTGGTCCCCGCGGCCTCCCCCGACCACACCGCCCAGGCCTTCCCCGCCGAGAACCCCCTGTTCATCCTCTACACCTCGGGCACCACCGGGAAGCCGAAGGGCATCCTGCACACCTCGGGCGGCTACCTCACCCAGGCCGCGTACTCGCACAAGTACGTCTTCGACCTCAAGCCCGACACGGACGTGTACTGGTGCACGGCGGACATCGGGTGGATCACCGGACACACGTACGTCACCTACGGTCCGCTGGCGAACGGCGCGACCCAGGTGCTCTACGAAGGCACTCCGGACACCCCGCACCCCGGCCGCTGGTGGGAGATCATCGAGAAGTACGAGGTCTCGATCTTCTACACCGCGCCGACCGCGATCCGCTCCTTCATGAAGATCGGCCGCAGCGTCCCGCAGAAGTTCGACCTGTCGTCGCTGCGCCTGCTCGGATCGGTCGGAGAGCCCATCAACCCCGAGGCGTGGATGTGGTACCGAGAGGTGATCGGCGCCGGAAAGACCCCCATCGTCGACACCTGGTGGCAGACCGAGACCGGCGCCATCATGGTGTCCGCCCTGCCCGGCGTGACCGCCACGAAGCCCGGCTCCGCGCAGGTGCCCCTCCCCGGCATCTCGATCGACGTGGTCGACGAGCAGGGCGTCGAGGTGGGCAACGGCAGCGGTGGACTGCTCGTGGTCACCGAACCCTGGCCGAGCATGCTGCGCGGCATCTGGGGCGACCCCGAGCGCTTCCGCGAGACGTACTGGGAGAAGTTCGAGGACCAGGGCTACTACTTCGCCGGCGACGGGGCACGACTGGATGAGGACGGCGACCTGTGGCTGCTCGGCCGCGTCGACGACGTCATGAACGTGTCGGGACACCGGCTGTCGACGGCGGAGATCGAATCCTCGCTCGTGGCGCACGAGGCCACAGCGGAGGCCGCCGTCGTCGGCGCCTCCGACGAGACGACGGGCCAGGCGGTCGTCGCCTTCGTCATCATCAAGGAGAGCTACCTCGCCGAGCACGAGCCGGCCGGGCTCGCCCAGCAGCTGCGACTGTGGGTCGGAGAGCAGATCGGCGCCATCGCCCGTCCGCGCGACGTGTACATCGTCGGCGAGCTGCCGAAGACCCGCTCCGGCAAGATCATGCGCCGCCTGCTGCGCGACGTCGCGGAGGGCCGTGAGGTCGGAGACACCACGACTCTCGCCGACACCGCGGTGATGAGCATCATCTCGGCGCAGGTGAAGTAACGCGAGACCCCGGGTTAATGTCGAGACCCCCTGCTGCAGACGTCTGCAGCAGGGGGTCTCGACATTTGCCCGGGGTCTCAGCGAACCGTGGGTTGCTGAGCCTGTCGAAGCATCAGGCGAGGAGGAAGGTCACCTCGACCTCGACCGGGCTGCCGAGGGGAAGCTCCGCGACGCCGACGGCCGCACGCACGTGGCGTCCCGCGTCGCCGAAGATCTCGCCCAGGACGTCGCTGGCGCCGTTGACGACACCCGGCTGACCCGTGAATCCCTCTGCCGACGCCACAAATCCGCCGACCCGGAGCACGCCGGCGATGCGGTCGACGCCACCGGCGGCGTCGGCTGCGGCTGCGAGCGCGTTGAGGGCGCAGGTGCGGGCGTAGGACTTCGCCTCCTCCGCGGAGACCTCGGCGCCGACCTTGCCGACGGCCGGGAGCGCGCCGTCGACGAAGGGCAGCTGTCCCGACGTGTAGACGAGTCCGGCGTGGACGCCCGCGGGCACATACGCGGCGACCGGAGCGGCGACGGCGGGGAGCTCGATGCCGAGCTCGGTGAGGCGGGCGGCGACGCTCATGCCTGGCCTCCCTCGAACTGACGCGCTGCCTGCTCGGCGGCGGCGAGGCCGGCGTTCGCCGAGGCATCCGTGCTGACCGGGCGCTTCAGGTAGGCGACGAGACCGCCCTCCGGCCCCTGCACGACCTGCACGAGCTCCCAGCCCTGCTTGCCCCAGTTGTTGAGGATGGCTGCCGTGTTGTGGATCAGCAGCGGCGTGGTGAGGTACTCCCACGTGGTCATGGCACTCCTGTCGGTCGGGGCGCGACACCGGAATTCCGGGGCGCCTCGTCAAAGGCGGTATTCAGGGAACTCCCCTACGATCAGCGTATGCCCCAAAAGAATCGCACGGTGAGAGGCGTGCTCGGCGGTCTCGTCGGGCTCGTCGGTCTGAGCGCCGTCGCTGGACTCCTCGTCACGGCCAGCGTCACCCCGGTCCTCGCGATGACCGGTCTCGCAGGCACCCAGGCCCTCACCCTCTTCAATCAGCTCCCGGAGAACCTCAACCCGGGTACGCCGATGGAGCAGTCGACGATCTACGCGACGGCACCAGACGGCTCGACGGTCGAACTGGCATCCTTCTACGAGCAGAACCGCGTCCCGGTGACCTACGAGCAGGTCGCTCCCGTGCTGTACGACGCGATCCTCTCGAGTGAGGACAAGAACTTCTACAGCCACGGCGGCATCAACATCGGCGCCACCGTGAAGGCACTGGTCGACAACGTGCGCCAGACCTCGAGTCGCGGCGCCTCGACCATCAGCCAGCAGTTCGTGAAGAACGTGCTGATCCAGGAGTGCGAGAAGGACGTGGACACCTCCTCCGACACGTACTCCGAGGACCTGCAGGCGTGCTGGACCAAGGCCACACAGGCGAAGGGCGCTGAGGGCATCGAGCGCAAGCTGCAGGAGATGCGCTACGCGATCCAGATCGAGAAGGACGTCTCGAAGAACGACATCCTCCTCGGCTACCTGAACATCGCCAACTTCGGCGGCACCGTGTACGGCATCGAGGCCGCCGCGCGCTACTACTTCTCCACGTCGGCCGCGAACCTCACCGTGGCGCAGGCCGCCACGCTCGCCGGCATCGTGCAGAACCCGAACACCTACCGGATCGACAAGCGCGAGGGCACCTACACCGACAAGGAAGGTGTCGCGCACAACGGCGAGGCGGACGGCTACAAGGACACCAAGGACCGTCGCCACTACGTGCTCGGCCGCATGCTGGCTGACGGAAAGATCACGCAGGCGCAGTACGACGAGGCGGATGCGTCGGAGATCACCCCGACGATCACGACGCCGACGCAGGGCTGCGCCGGCGCCGGCCGCAACGCCTACTTCTGCCAGTACGTGAAGTCGATCGTCGAGAACGACGAGGCCTTCGGCGCCACCAAGAAGGACCGCAGCGATCTGCTGCGCCGCGGTGGCCTGAAGATCTACACCTCTCTCGACTTCCGCGTCCAGGACCCGGCCGCCCAGACCATGGCCGACGTCGTCCCCGCGAACTTCGACAACAAGTACTTCGGCGCCGCAGGCGTGTCGATCGAGGTCGGCACCGGCCGCATCCTGTCGATCACGCAGAACACCCAGTTCCTCGAGACTCCGACCGACGATCAGGCGTACTCCTCCCTGGTGTTCGCCGGCGATCAGAAATACGGCAACTCGGGCGGCTTCCAGGTCGGATCGACGTACAAGCTGTTCACCCTCATCGACTGGCTCGAGAAGGGGCACTCGGTGCGCGAGGTGCTCAACGGCGCCGTGCAGACGAACCTGAAGATCCCCGTCTGCGAGGTCCCGCAGACCACCGACACGTCGAAGATCGGCAACTTCGGTCGCACCCGCGGCTACACGGGCTCCGTCATGAACTTCACCGCCCAGTCGCTCAACAGCGGGTTCTTCGCGATGGCCTCGAAGCTCGACGTCTGCGACATCAACAAGGTCGCCGACAAGATGGGTGTCACCCTCGCGAACGGCGGCAAGGTCACCGATGAGAACGTGCCGTACGACATCCTGGGACCGAAGAACATCTCGCCCATCGCGATGGCGAACGCGTACGCGACGGTCGCCAGCGGCGGCACGTACTGCACACCGCGTGCGATCGACAAGGTGATCGACGCCGACGGCAAGGAGCGACCGCTCCCGAAGTCGAGCTGCACCGAGGGCGTGCTGAGCAAGGAGGTCGCGGCCACCGCGGCGTACGCCCTGCAGGGCGTCATGGCCAGCGGTGGAACCGGAGCTCGGGCGAACCCGTTCGACGGCACCCCGCTGATCGGCAAGACCGGAACGCACGACCTCTGGTCGACGATGATGATCGAGTCGAGCACGAAGGTCGCCACCGCCGTGTGGGCCGGGCGCTCGAACGGAAACCACGACAACGTCTTCAACGTGTGGACCGGCAGCCACAGACTCAACGAGGTGCGGTACCCGCTCGCGGAGGCAGCCCAGCACGCGGCGAACATGGCGTACGGCGGCGACCCGTTCCCGCAGCCGGACAACAACCTCATCCGTCAGGTGCGCGTCGACGTTCCGAACGTCATCGGGCAGACGGTGGAAGAGGCGACCGCGACGCTGGACCGTGCCGGGTTCTCGGTGTCGGTGGGTCAGCCGACCGACAGCGACCAGCCGACCAACATCATCGTCGCGCAGGATCCCTCGGGGCAGGCGGCCGCAGGCGCGACCATCACGATCTCGCCCAGCAACGGCCTCGGAGCCTCGGTGCCCGACGTCACCGGTCAATCGCAGGCCGCTGCGGGAGCTGCGCTCATCGCCGCCGGCTTCACGTCGATCGACTTCGAAGGCTCCTGCAACGCGAAGGGCGCGACAGTGACGGCGACGGACCCTGCGGCGAACACCGCGGCGACCAAGTCGACGCCGGTCAAGGTCTCATGCGACTAGACGCAGGCCGCACGGCACACCCGGCCCTCATCGCGCTCGGCGCGGTGGGGGCCGCGGGTGTGGCCGCAGCGGTCTGGGGAATCGGCATCGAACGCTACCTCTTCACGGTGCGCGAGGTGTCCGCGGAGGCATTGCCGGCGGGCTCAGCGCCGCTGCGCATCCTGCACGTCTCGGACGCCCACATGGCACCGTGGCAGCACCGCAAGCAGGACTGGTTGGCGTCGCTCGCCGAGCTCAAGCCCGACCTCATCGTGAACACGGGTGACAACCTTGGCCACCGCGACGGCCTCGACGGCATCCGCCGGGCGTTCGCTCCGCTCGCAGGCATCCCCGGGGTGTTCGTGCACGGCTCGAACGACGTCACCGCCCCCTCCCCCCGCAACCCGCTGCGCTACTTCCTCGGCCCGTCGAAGAAGAAGCAGGATCCGCCGCTCCTCGACACCGAGGCGATGGACGCGTACTTCACGGACGAGCTGGGCTGGACCGATCTGAACAACGCCGCAGCCCGGCTCGCCGTCGGCGGGCGCGAGATCGCTCTCTTCGGGGTCGACGACGCCCACCGCGATTGGGATCGCCTCGAGGACCTCCCCGACGCGATCGACGCTCTGGGCCCGCGCGACGACGCAACGCCGATGCTCGGTGTCACCCACGCGCCCTACCAGCGTGTGCTCAACGGGTTCATCGGCCTGGGCGCCGACGCGATCCTGGGCGGTCACACGCACGGCGGTCAGGTGTGCCTCCCTGGATACGGAGCCCTCGTCGCGAACTGCGACATCCCGCTCTCCCAGGCGAAGGGGCTCAGCACCTGGTCGCACGACGGCCGGACCGTGCCGCTGAACGTCAGCGCCGGCTGCGGACACTCCATCTACGCCCCGGTGCGCTTCGCGTGCCGGCCGGAGGCGACGCTGCTCACGCTCACGGCACGGAGCTGATCGGACTCTCGATTCGGCGCAGGGAGCATTTCCCTGTAGACTCGGAGGGTTGCAAAACGGGGTGTGGCGCAGCTTGGTAGCGCGCTTCGTTCGGGACGAAGAGGTCGCAGGTTCAAATCCTGTCACCCCGACCAGTGACACGAGAAGGCCGCCCGCAGGGGCGGCCTTCTCTGTATCGGGATCGCGACCGTGTCGCTCCCCTCGCGCTCCTCTCGGCGTGCACCTTCTAGGCTGGAGACACCATGACCGCGCCCGCACTCGTCGCCTTCGATCTCGATGACACGCTCGCTCCGTCCAAGGGCCTGATCGACCCTCGGATCGCCGACCTGCTCCTGGCGCTGCTGCGCTCGGTCGACGTCGCCATCATCTCCGGTGGCAATGAGACGCAGTTCCGCACCCAGGTGGTGGCTCGTCTCGGCGATGCGGATGCCGCCGATCTCGCCCGCCTGCACCTCCTGCCGACCTGCGGGACCCGGTATTTGCGCCACGACGGCGCGGACTTCACCTCCGTGTACGCACACGATCTCAGCGCCGCGGAGAAGCGGGCCGCGCTCACGGCGCTCCGGGAAGAAGCCGAGCGGCTCGGGCTCTGGGAAGCCGAGCCCTGGGGCGACATCCTCGAGGATCGCGGCTCGCAGATCACGTTCTCCGCGCTCGGCCAGCGTGCCCCCCGCGAGGCGAAGCACGACTGGGACCCCACGGGCGCCAAGCGTGCCGCCCTGCGCGACGCGGTCGCCGCCCGCCTCCCCGGGCTCGAGGTGCGCTCCGGCGGCTCCACGTCCATCGACATCACGCAGGCGGGCATCGACAAAGCCTTCGGCATGCGGCAGCTCTCGACCCACACGGGGATCCCCCTCACCGACATGCTGTTCTACGGCGACCGTCTCGATGAAGGCGGCAACGACTATCCGGTCCTCGCGATCGGCGTTCCGTCCGTGGCGGTCGAGGGCTGGGAGGACACCGCCGCCAAGCTCGAGGAGCTGCTGCGCACGCTGTGACCCCGGGGGCGTCGCAGCACCCCGATTCGCCCGCGTGCCCCTAGCATGGCGTCATGGATGCGCTCCTCGTCGTCATCGTCGTCGCAGCTGTCGCCAGCGTTCTGTGCTGGGTGCTGTCGCTGATCACGCGGGACACCTCATGGGTGGACCGGGCGTGGTCGATCGTGCCGGTCGTCTACGTGTGGATCTTCGTCGCCGGCGCCTTCGCCGACGACCGGGGTTCGGCCCGGGTGGTGCTGATGGGTGTGCTGGCGACGGCCTGGGGAGCGCGGCTGACGTTCAACTTCGCCCGCAAGGGCGGCTACACCGGCATGGAGGACTACCGGTGGGCGATCCTGCGCCAGCGGATGCGCCCCTGGCAGTTCCAGGTGTTCAACGTGCTGTTCATCGTCTGCTACCAGATGACGCTGCTCGTGCTCATCACTCTGCCCGCTCTCGTCGCGGCAGAGCATCCGTCCGCCCTCACGGTCGGGGATGCGGTGTTCATCGCCGCGTTCCTCGCCTTCCTCGTCGGCGAGACCGTCGCGGACCAGCAGCAGTGGAACTTCCACCAGCGCAAGAAGCAGGCCGGCGGCACCCTGGCTCCCGGCTTCGCGACGGACGGGCTCTTCCGCTACAGCCGCCACCCGAACTTCTTCTTCGAGCAGGCGCAGTGGTGGGCGTTCTACGCGATCGGCGCCACCGCTGCCGTCGCCTCGGGAGCGGGTGTCATCGGCGGCGTATTCAATCCGACGATCGTCGGCGCGGTCCTGCTCACCGTCCTGTTCATCGGCTCGACGATCTTCACCGAATCGATCACCGCCTCGAAGTATCCCGCGTACGCGGAGTACCGGCGCACCACGTCGATGCTCATCCCGTGGCCGCCGCGCTCCCGGGCCGTGGCTCCGCAGTCCTGACGCGGGCCACGGCGCCGGGAGGCCGTCAGCGGACGCGGGCCTCGGTGGCGGCGCGGGTGACCGGCACGAGGCGGGTGAGCTGCGTGACGTGTCCCGGTTCCAGTTCGGCGAGCGACGAGACGCCGAGCAGTCGCATGGTGCGTTCGATCTCGCTGCGCAGGATGGCGATCGTCCGGTCCACGCCCTGGCGTCCGCCGGCCATCAGCCCGTACAGGTAGGCGCGTCCGATCAGCGTGAAGTCGGCGCCGAGAGCCACGGCCGCGACGATGTCGGCGCCGTTCATGATGCCGGTGTCGATCATGACCGTGAAATCGTCGCCCACGGCCTGACGCACCTCGGGCAGCAGGTGGAACGGGATCGGCGCACGGTCGAGCTGACGGCCGCCGTGGTTGGAGAGCACGATGCCGTCGACCCCCGCGTCGCGCAGGCGTACGGAGTCCTCGACGTTCTGCACACCCTTGATGACGATCTTGCCGGGCCAGATGTCGCGGATGACGGCGAGATCGTCGTAGCTGATGGTCGGGTCCATCGCCGCGTCCAGCAGCTCTCCCACGGTGCCGCCGGTCGTGCTGAGAGAAGCGAACTCCAGCTTCGGGGTGGTGAGGAAGTCGTACCACCACCACGGACGCGGGATCGCGTTGATGATCGTGCCCAGAGTCAGCTGCGGCGGGATGCTGAAGCCGTTGCGCTTGTCGCGCAGGCGGGCGCCGGCGACGGGGGTGTCGACCGTGAACTGCAGCGTGTCGAATCCGGCGGCCGCAGCGCGGCGTGCGAGCTCGTACGAGATCTCGCGATCGCGCATGACGTACAGCTGGAACCAGTTCCGTCCCGGTACCGGTCCGCGAGGCTCGCTGAGGGTCGCGTCTCGCACACCCTCGATGGAGGTCGTGCCGAGCGTGGAAAGCGTGAACGGGATGCCGGCGGCGGCCGCGGCACCGGCACCGGCCACCTCTCCCTCGGTCTGCATGAGCCTCGTGAATCCGGTGGGCGCGATGCCGAACGGCAGCGCGGAGGGCCCGCCGAGGATCTCGATGCTCGTGTCGACGTCGGGAGCGGGCTTGAGGATGCCCGGGTGGAACTCCACGTCCTGGAACGCCTGGCGCGCGCGGCTCAGCGACAGCTCGCCCTCCGCTGCACCGTCGGTGTAGTCGAAGGCAGCCTTCGGAGTGCGGCGCTTCGCGATGATGCGGAGATCATCGATCGTCAGCGCCGCATCGAGACGACGCTTCCTGCCGTTCAGCTCGGGCTTCTTGAACTTCATCAGCTCGAGGAGCTCTCGGGGGTTGGGGACCTGACGCTGGACCATAGGGACCTCTCAGTCGTGGGGATGGGCGGCGCGGGTGAGACCCGCTGACGTGTAGTAGCCGGTGATGTGGGTGTGCACGAGGCGTCGAGCGGCCGGCACGTCGGCATCGTCGATCGCGGCGACCAGGGCGCGGTGCTCGGCGCGGAGCCGGGCGGCCATCGCCTCCCAGTCCTCGATCGCGGCCACCCCGGACTGCACGTACGACTCGATCGAGGAGCGGAGGCCCGCCATCATCGCCGCGATGACGGTGTTGCCGCTCGCCTCGGCCAGGGACAGGTGCAGCTGCGCGTCGAGCGCGAGGAACTCGGCAGGAGTCAGGCCGGGGGCATCCATCGCCTCGAGCAGCCGGTGCGCTCGCGTCGTGTCCCGATCTGGGGAACCGGCCATCGCTGCGACGACCGCGTCCTCGAGCACGAGGCGCGTGCGTACGACGTCGTCCAGCGGGAAGCCCTGAGCGGCGACCTGCAGCCGCAGCAGCGCCGACATGCCGCCGGTCGGGGTCGCGATGACGATGGCGCCGGACTGGGGGCCGGAACCGGTCGCGGTGCGGATGAGTCCCATCACCTCGAGCACGCGGAAGGCTTCCCGCACGCTCGATCGGCCGACGCCGAGCTCCGTCGCCAGGTCGCGCTCGGAAGGCAACCGGTCGCCGGGCCCGAGGCGCCCCTCGAGGAGGTCGCGCTCGATGTGCTCGAGCACGAGTCGCCATGCGCGCGCTGGCTGCTCCGACATGCGGCCTCCTGTGGTCAGACCACAGCGTACTCCCGTGTGGTCAGACCACGCAAACGGGGCGCGCTCATCAGGACGCTCCCGAGCTGCGGTACGAGAGTCGGGGGTGTTCGCGACGGCGTCAGCCCAGGCGCCCGCCGGACTCCTCCAGGTAGCACGTGCCGCAGAGCGATTCGTACGTCGTCACCTCGGGCGATGCCGATCCGGTCGCACCCTCGTCGATCGCGACCTGGTCGCCGTCGAAGACGAATCGTCCCCCGACGACACGTCCGTTGAACACCGCCTTGCGACCGCAGCGGCAGATCGTCTTGAGCTCCTCGAGCGAGTGCGCGATCGCGAGCAGTCGCGCCGAGCCGGGGAACGCGTGGGTGAGGAAGTCGTTGCGGATGCCGTATGCGATCACGGGGATGCCGTCCTCCACGGCGATGCGGAAGAGATCGTCGACCTGCGTCGGCGTGAGGAACTGCGCCTCGTCGATCAGCAGGCACGCCACATCGCTGGGCCCCTCCGGCAGCAGCTCGTCGTCCGACGCCTGCTGCATGCGCGCGCGGTGCTCGGCGAACACGGCTCGCGCGTCCGCCTCCGGTGCGATCAGAAAGTCGACGGGGCGGGTGACGCCCAGCCGGCTCTCGATCTCCCCCGCGCCCTTCGTGTCGATCGCGGGCTTCGCGAGCAGCACGTGCTGGCCGCGCTCCTCGTAGTTGTAGGCGGCCTGCAGCAGGGCGGTCGACTTGCCCGAGTTCATCGCGCCGTAGCGGAAGTAGAGCTTCGCCACGGCGCGCTTCAGACGTTGATGCCGAGCGCGGCCGCGGTGGCTTCGGTCGACTGCTCCGCGAGCGCCGGGTCCGCGTTGAGCTTCTTGCCGAAGGTCGGGATCAGCGCACGGAGCTCGGGCTCCCAGCCGGGGTACTCGTCCGGGAAGCAGCGCTTCAGCAGGTCGAGCATGATCGGAACCGCGGTGGATGCGCCAGGCGAGGCGCCGAGCAGACCCGCGATCGAGCCGTCCGCCGCGGCGACGACCTCGGTGCCGAACTGCAGGACTCCGCCCTTCTTGGGGTCCTTCTTCATGACCTGGGCGCGCTGACCGGCGTTGATCAGCGTCCAGTCCTCGTCCTTCGCCGTCGGCATGAAGGTGCGCAAACTGTCGACCTTCTTGGCGTGGTTCTTCAGCAGCTCGCTGATCAGATACGTGATGAGGTCGGGGTTCTTCACGGCCACCTGCAGCATTGGCAGCAGGTTGTGCGCCCGCACCTGGGACACGATGTCGAACATCGAGCCGTTCTTGAGGAACTTCGGGCTGAACGTCGCGAACGGTCCGAACATGAGGGATGCCTCGCCGTCGACCACGCGGGTGTCGAGGTGCGGCACCGACATGGGCGGGGCGCCGACCGACGCCTGCGAGTACACCTTGGCCTTGTGCTGCGCCACGATCTGGGGATCGGTGGTCTTCAGGAACTGGCCGCCGATCGGGAAGACGCCGTAGCCCTTGATCTCAGGGATGCCGGCATTCTGCAGGAGCTTCAGCGCCCAGCCACCCGCTCCGACGAACACGAACTTCGCGCGGATGTCGTTCGGCGTGCGACCGATCGTCGTGCGGTACTTGACCAGCCAGGATCCGTCCTTCTGACGCTTGAGCGACTTGACCTCGTGATTCGTCCGCACCGAGACGCCCGACTTCCGGAGGTGATCGAACAGCTGGTGGGTCAGGGCACCGAAGTCGACGTCCGTCCCGGCGGGGACGCGCGTCGCGGCGAACGGCTCTCCCTTGCGGCGCTGCTGCATCAGCAACGGCGCCCACTTGTTGATGACGCGAGAGTCCTCGCTGTACTCGATCCCCGCGAACAGGGGCTGCTCCTTGAGCACCTCGTAGCGGTTCTTGAGGTAGGCGACGTCCTTCTCGCCCCGCACGAACGTCATGTGCGGCGTCGCGTTGATGAACGTGGACGGCGCGTCGAGCACACCCTTCTCCACGAGAGAGGACCAGAACTGGCGACTCTGCTGGAACTGCTCGTTGATCGACACGGCCTTGGCCGGATCCAGCGGCGCATCCCCCTGCTGGGGCATGTAGTTCAACTCGCACAGGGCGGCGTGGCCCGTGCCGGCGTTGTTCCACGGGTTCGAGCTCTCCTGAGCCACATCGGAGAGTCGCTCGAAGGCGACGATCTTCCACTCCGGCTGCAGCTCGTGCAGCAGAGTACCCAGGGTGGCGCTCATGATGCCACCGCCGATCAGGACGACATCGACGTTTTCAGTCACCCGAACAGTCTAGTTCGCGGCCACGGCACCGCAGACCATCGCGGTCAGGCGACGGCCTGGGCGCTGCGGAACCGCACGAGCCCAGCGGTCAGGCGACGGCGGCCAGACGCTGAGCCAGCACCTCGGCGATCTGCACGGCGTTCAGCGCCGCACCCTTGCGGAGGTTGTCGTTGCTGACGAACAGCACGAGTCCCTTCCCCTCCGGTGCGGACTGGTCAGCGCGGATGCGACCCACGAAGCTCGGGTCCTTGCCGGCGGCCTGCAGCGGCGTCGGCACCTCATCCAGCACGACGCCGGGCGCCGCGCTCAGGATCTCGCGGGCGCGCTCCGGCGTCAGGTCACGGGCGAACTCGGCGTGGATCGTCAGGGAGTGGCCCGTGAACACCGGGACGCGCACGCACGTGCCTGCGACACGGAGATCGGGCAGTTCGAGGATCTTCCGGCTCTCGTTGCGGAGCTTCTTCTCCTCGTCGGTCTCGTTGTCCCCGTCATCGACGAGGTTGCCCGCGAACGGGATCACATCGAACGCGATCGGCGCGACGTACTTCTCGGGCTCGGGGAAGTCGATCGCGGAGCCGTCGTGCACCAGGCGAAGCGTGTCACCCTGCGCGAGGACTCCCTCGACCTGGCCGAGCAGCTCCTGCGCGCCGGCGAGCCCCGACCCGGACACGGCCTGGTAGGTGGAGACGATCAGACGCTCGAGTCCGGCCTCGGCGTCGAGCACCTTGAGGACCGGCATGGCAGCCATCGTGGTGCAGTTCGGGTTGGCGATGATGCCCTTCGGACGGTCGTCGATCGCGTGCGGGTTGACCTCGCTCACCACGAGCGGGACCTCGGGGTCCATGCGCCAGGCGCTGGAGTTGTCGACCACGACCGCACCGGCTTCGGCGAAACGGGGGGCATAGGCGCGGCTGGCCGTGGCCCCGGCCGAGAACAGCGCGATGTCGATGCCGGCCGCATCCGCGGTCTCGACATCCTCGACGATGACGGTCGCTCCCCCGAACTCGATCGCGGTGCCCGCGGAACGGGACGAGGAGAACAGCCGCAGCTCGCGGATCGGGAACGACCTCTCCGCGAGAATCTCGCGCATCACGGTGCCCACCTGGCCGGTGGCGCCGACGATGGCGACGGAGAGTCCTGATTCGGAGATGCGGGTCATGATGTTCCTTGGCGTCGTGCGGTACTGCGTACGAGGCTTCGGGCGCGGCGTCGGGATGCTGATGCTGCGCCTGGCGCCGGTGTCAGGGTTTCGGCGAGTCTATCGCGCCCCCGAGCACCGCCGGGTCATTCGTGACGCGCCGCCGCTCGCACCGCCGCCGGTTCAGGCAATCCCACGAGAACAGGCAGGAACACGGCCTACCTGCCTGATGCGGGCAGGCTGCCTGATACGGGCAGGCTGCCTGATACGGGCAGGCTGCCTGATACGGAGCGCCGTGATGCGGGCTTGCCGTCAGACGCGGGCTGAGCCCCTGTCGCGGGGAATCAGGCAGATCCTCGAGAACAGGCAGGAACGCAGCCCAGGTGCCTGATGCGGGTGGACCGCCTGATGTGGGTGGACTGCCTGAATCGGGTGGACTGCCAGATGCGGGTGGACTGCCTGATGCGGGTGGACTGCCTGATGCGGGTGGGCTGCCCGACGCAGGCGTACTCGACGCGCGGAATCAGGCAGATCCGCGAGAACAGGCGGGAACGCAGCCCAGGTGCCTGATGTGGGCGGAGCGCCTGATTCGGCGGGCGTTCAGCGGCCGGTGCCGGCGTGGACCGTGGCCTCGGCGTCGCCGTCGAGACCGTAGGCGGTGTGCACGGTGCGAGCGGCCTCGGTCAGGTCGGTGTCGCGCAGCACCACCGAGATGCGGATCTCCGAGGTGGAGATCATCTCGATGTTGATGCCGCCGGCGGACAGCGCCTCGAAGAGCGTCGCCGAGACACCCGAGTGCGTGCGCATGCCCGCCCCGACGACCGAGAGCTTGCCGATCTGGTCGTCGTGGATCAGGTTCTGGAAGCCGACCTCGGTCTGCTCACCGGCGAGGGCCTTGAGTGCCGCCGCGGCATCCGCCTTGGGGACTGTGAAGGAGATGTCGGTGCGCCCGGTGGCCGACACGTTCTGCACGATCATGTCGACGTTGGCGCCGGACTTCGCGACGATCTTGAAGATCTCGGCGGCCTTGCCCGGAACGTCGGGCACACCCGCGACCGTGATCTTGGCCTGGCTGAAGTCGGTGGCGACGCCGGCGACGATCGGTTCTTCCATGACTGCTCCCTCGGCTTCGCGAGGGTTCTTCATACCCTCGCCCAGAACGTATGTGCCCTCGGCCGACGAGAACGTCGACCGAGCGTGAATGAGGACGCCATGACGGCGGGCGTACTCGACGGCGCGGATGTACAGCACCTTGGCGCCGTTGGCGGCGAGCTCGAGCATCTCCTCGCTGGAGACGTGATCGAGCTTCTGCGCCTTCGGGATCACGCGCGGGTCCGCGGTGAAGATGCCGTCGACGTCGCTGTAGATCTCGCACACGTCGGCGCCGAGGGCGGCTGCCAGAGCGACCGCCGTGGTGTCCGAACCGCCCCGTCCGAGCGTGGTGATGTCACGGGTGTCGCGGTTGAAGCCCTGGAAACCGGCGACGATCACGATCGCGCCCTCATCGAGGGCTTCACGAAGACGGACGGGTGTGACATCCACGATGCGCGCAGCGCCGTGCTGCGAGTCGGTGATCATGCCCGCCTGGCTGCCCGTGAACGAACGCGCCTCGAAGCCCATGGAGTGGATGGCCATCGCCAGCAGCGCCATCGAGATGCGCTCACCGCTGGAGAGGAGCATGTCGAGCTCGCGCGGAGCCGGGATCGGTGCAACCTCGTTCGCGAGGTCGAGCAGCTCGTCGGTGGTGTCGCCCATGGCGCTCACTGCGACCACGACGTCGTGTCCGGCACGACGCGTGTCGACGATGCGCTTGGCGACGCGCTTGATGCTCTCTGCGTCGGCGACGGATGAGCCGCCGTACTTCTGCACGATGAGGGCCACGATCACTCCCTGGGATGTCGGGCGGATCCGCCCACGCTCATTCTACGATCGGCGCGTATGCCCCGCCGCGCATGTGACCTCCCCTCCCCTCTCGGCTGTCACCGAATGCACGGGTTCGCGCCCAGTGCACGGGAACGCGGCGCGCGCAAGCCGCGCACTCGGCGGCAAGCCGTGCACTCGGCGATCGGCGCGGGGGGCGGGGAAGGGGGCGGGGTCAGAGGGCGGGAGGGAGGGCGGTGGGGGCCACGGGGCGGAGGCGGCCTCCCGTGGCGGCGAACCAGCAGCCCACGATGATGAGCGGGAACCCCAGGAGCAGGCCAGGGGTCAGCGGCTCGGAGAGGACGATCGCTCCGAGGAGGATCGCGACCACCGGATTCACGTAGGTGAACAGCGGCGCACGCACCGGACCCACCTCGCGGATGAGCGCGAAGAAGGCCAGGAACGCGCCGGCCGTGCAGATGACGGCGAGAGCGAGCAGCGCCGCGATCGACGGCAGCGTCGGCACCTCGTGCTGAGTCAGGAGGCCGATCGGCAGGTACAGGATCCCGATCATCAGCAGCGACAGCGTGATGGTGCCGAGCGACGGCACGTCGGTGAGCTTGCGCGCCACGATGAAGGGCGCGATCGCGTAGAGCACGGCGACCAGCAGCACCTCACCAGCAGCGAGGAGACTGACCTCGCCACCGAAGAGACCGGGACCGGCGACCACGATCGCGACACCGACGAACCCCACGAGGAGGCCGATCCCGCGGGCGGGACGGAGCACCCCGCGGTCGCCACCGCCGAGCGCGATCAGGGCGGCGAACAGCGGGACCGTGGCCACGAGCAGGCCGGTCATCCCCGACGGGAGCGTCATCTCCGCATGCCCGAGCAGCAGGAACGGCCCCGCCATCTCGACCGCGCCGAACGCGAGCACCCAGGGCCAGTGCCGCAGCGCCGCACGCAGGGCGCCGCTGCGGAGCGCGAACGGCAGCAGCAGCAGAGCCGCGATGAGGGTGCGCCCCGCGACGATGGCGGGCGGCGAGAACGACTCCACCGCGACGCTGATGAACAGGTAGGGCACACCCCACAGCAGCGCCATGGCCCCGAAGAGCAGCCACCCCCGACGCGAGAAGCCCGCGTTCGGGGTCACAGGACGCGCCGGCCCTCGAACGCCCGGCCGAGGGTGACCTCGTCGGCGTACTCGAGGTCGCCGCCCACCGGCAGCCCGGAGGCGAGGCGCGACACGGTGATCTGCATCGTCGTCAGCAGGCGGCTCAGATAGCTGGCCGTGGCCTCGCCCTCCAGGTTCGGGTTGGTGGCGAGGATGACCTCCTGCACCGTGCCGTCGGCAAGACGGGTCATCAGCTGCGCGATGCGGAGATCGTCCGGTCCGATGCCGGCGATGGGACTGATCGCCCCGCCGAGCACGTGGTAGAGACCGCGGAACTCGCGCGTCCGCTCGATCGCGGCCACGTCCTTGGCATCTTCCACCACGCAGATCAGCGCCTGGCTGCGCCGCGGGTCTCGGCAGATCGCGCACCGCTCCTGCTCGGCGACGTTGCCGCAGATCTCGCAGAACCGCACGCGCGTGCGGATCTCGCTGAGCAGCTCGGCGAGACGCGCGACGTCGAACGTCGGCGTCTGCAGGATGTGGAATGCGATCCGCTGGGCGGACTTCGGTCCGATGCCGGGGAGCCGACCGAACTCGTCGATCAGCTCCTGAACGATGCCGTCATACATCAGGAGAACCTCGTCGGGGGCTCGTAGGGCTCTTCGCGCAGGAACGTCGCGCCGAGGACCTGGCGGATCACGGCTTCACCGTAGCGCTGCACTCCTCCGACGGAGGGCGAACGCTCGATGACGACCGGAGGAACTGTCGCGACGCGCTGCGCGGGTGCCGAGCGCGGCGCGGCGGGCGCGTGCGGAGGCATCGGCGGCTCGTACGACGGATCGTACGGCGGCTCGTCGTCGAACGCCGGCGCCTCGTCGTCACCAGGGAGCGGAGGCTCGTCGCGGTCGACCGCGCCGTCGGAGGGCGGGGACGGAGCGGAGGCGGCCGCCTCCACCTCTTCCGGCTCCTCGTCGACCGGGAGCGGCGATGAGGGCGCGGCGGGGCGGGGCGAAGCGGGTTCCGGCGTCGTGGGAATGGGCGCGACCGCCCACTCCGTCACGGCGGGAGCGGACGCCCCGCGGACCTGCGAGCGCGGAGAACCCGCTGACGCAGGCTCCGATGCAGGAGCCGGATCAGCCGGGGCAGCGGAACCGTTCGACGCGGGCTGCCGTGGCGCTCCCCCCGCCGGCATGGGCGCGGGAAGGTACTTCACCCGCACACCGAGTTCCTGCTCGATCGCAGAGCGCAGGTGGTCGGACGGCCCGGATCCCGGAGTCGTGCCCTTGAACTTCGCGACATCGTGCTGGCTCGTGAAGCCCAGGGTCAGGACCTCGGTGTCGGTGTCGTACGCCAGCGGCTGCACAGCCGTGGCCAGCAGCCAGGATGTGCGGCTGATGCCCTCGAGGCGGGTGAGCACCGCAGGCCAGACCTTCCGGATGCGCTCCACGGTGACCGGGCCCTGCGGAACCGCAGGCGCCGGAGCGGCCTCCGGTGCGGACGCGGTCGGCTCCGTCGCGGACGGGGCGGACGCCGGCGCCGCGGGGGTCTCCGCCGCCGGAGCAGCCGCCGGAGCAGGCGCGGGGGCGGGTGCGGGCGTCGGAGGGGCCGCCGTCACGACGGGCGGCGCCGGGGTCGGTGCAGGCGCTGCAGCCGCCGACACCGGGGCGGAGGCGCGCTCGGGTGCGGGGGCCGCCGCGGAGGTCTGGGTCGCAGCGGAGAGCACACGCGCCACCATCAGCTCGAGATGCAGCCGGGGCGATGTCGCACCGGACATGTCGTCGAGCGCCGCGCTCACCACGTCGGCGGTGCGCGACAGACGAGCGGCCCCGAACTCCTCGGCCTGGCGACGCATGCGCTCCAGGTCGTCTTCCGCGACGCCGCGCAGCACGGCGGAGGCGCCGGCACCCACGGCGGCGATCACGATCAGGTCGCGCAGCCGCTCGAGCAGGTCATCGACGAAGCGACGCGGGTCCTGGCCGGTCTGCACCACGCGATCGATCGCGGGGAAGGCGGCAGCGGCGTCTCCGGCGGCCAGGGCGTCGACGATCTCGTCGAGGAGCGCGGCGTGCGTGTAGCCCAGCAGGGCGACCGCGCGCGCATAGCCGACCGTGACGGTCTCGGACCCCGCCGGGGAGTCGGAGCCGGCGATCAGCTGGTCGAGCAGCGACAGGGTGTCACGAGGAGAGCCGCCGCCGGCCCGCACCACGAGCGGGAGCACGCCCTGCTCGACGACCACACCCTCTTCGGCGCAGAGTTTCTCGACGTACTCCAGCATCGCTGCCGGCGGGACCAGTCGGAACGGGTAGTGGTGCGTGCGGGACCGGATCGTGCCGAGGACCTTCTCGGGCTCGGTCGTCGCGAAGATGAACTTCACGTGCTCCGGCGGCTCCTCGACGAGCTTGAGCAGCGCGTTGAAGCCCTGCGGCGTCACCATGTGCGCCTCGTCGAGGATGAAGATCTTGTAGCGGTCGCGGCTCGGGGCGAAGGTGGCGCGCTCGCGCAGGTCGCGCGCGTCGTCGACGCCGTTGTGGCTCGCGGCGTCGATCTCGACCACGTCGAGCGAACCGCCGCCGGCGCGGGAGAGCTCCACGCAGCTGGGGCAGGTGCCGCACGGGGTGTCGGTGGGCCCCTCGGCGCAGTTCAGGCAGCGTGCCAGGATGCGCGCCGAAGTGGTCTTGCCGCAGCCACGCGGACCCGAGAAGAGGTACGCGTGACCGACGCGGTCGCCGCGCAGCGCCGTCATCAGCGGATCGGTCACCTGGGACTGCCCGATCATCTCGCCGAAGGCCTCGGGTCGGTAGCGGCGGTAGAGGGCTGTGGTCACCAGACCAGCCTACGGCGTGCCACCGACCTTCGGCGGGCCCGGCCTCAGTCGATCGGCTCGATCACCGGGATCGAGGTGGTGATCACGGGAACGGACGCCGACATGCGGGTGCCGTCCTCCCGCCAGGCCTCGGTCAGCTGACGCAGCGTCGGGCGCCCGGGCAGCAGCGGGCCCTGATCGGCGAGCCGCACGACGACCTCGTCCTCGACAGTGGCGATGTACGCGGTGTCCCGCACGCTGAAGGGCACGGGAGGGCCGGTGCGCACCTGCACCCGCAGCTCGTCCTTGGTCACCGTCACCTGCAGGGTGGAACCCTGCCACTGCAGCGGGAACGACAGGGACGGCCACGCAGCGGGAAGCCGCGGGTCAAAGCTGAGATCTCCCGCGTAGTCGCGCATGCCGCCGAAGCCGCACACCAGCGCCGTCCACACGCCGCCGGCGGATGCCACATGCACGCCGTCCGCCGCGTTGTGGTGCAGGTCGTGCAGATCGACGAACAGCGACTGCTCGAAGTACTTCTGCGCGAGGTCCTGATAGCCCACCTCGGCGGCGAGGATCGACTGCACGACAGCCGACAGCGTGGAGTCGCCCGTGGTCAGCGGGTCGTAGTAGTCGAAGTCGGCCTTCTTCTCCTCGGGGGTGAAGTGGTTGCCCTGCAGGAACAGCGCCAGCACGACATCGGCCTGCTTGAGCACCTGGAAGCGGTAGATCACCAGCGGGTGGAAGTGCAGCAGCAGCGGACGCTGATCCGCCGGGGTGTTCGCCAGATCCCAGACCTCGCGCTCGAGGAACAGCGAATCCTGCGGGTGGATGCCGAGCGCCTCGCTGTACGGGATGTACATCGCCTCCGCTGCGCGCTCCCACGACTCCGCCTCACCCGAGCCGAGACCGGTGCGCTCGACGAGCTTGACGTAGTCCTCCGGGAAGCTCTCGCGGATCTCGCGCACGACCTTCGCGGCGTAGCGCAGG
This sequence comes from Microbacterium algeriense, assembly GCF_008868005.1. Lineage (GTDB taxonomy): Bacteria > Actinomycetota > Actinomycetes > Actinomycetales > Microbacteriaceae > Microbacterium > Microbacterium algeriense. The sequence continues at coordinate 1,120,365 of NZ_WAAO01000001.1, read as the reverse complement.
TTGTAGCGGGCCATGACGTTCGTGTAGAGGTTGTCGTTCACGACGGTCGTGTACTCGTCCGGACCGGTCACGCCGTGGATGTGGAACGTCTCGATGCCGTCGCCCGCTCCCGACTCGCCGACCAGGCGCGATCCGCGCCAGAAGCCGAGCGTCGCCCAGAGCCGGGCCGTCTCGATCGCGATGTCGGCGCCCTCCCGACGAAGGAACGCCTCGTCGCCCGTCGCGCGGACGTACTTGCCCAGAGCGAAGCTGATGTCGGCGTTGATGTGGTACTGCGCGGTGCCCGCGGCGTAGTAGGCCGAAGCCTCCTCGCCGTTGATGGTCCGCCAGGGGAAGAGCGCGCCGGCCTCGTTGAGCTGCGCGGCGCGACGACGTGCGGCCGGCAGCATCTTCACGCGGGCGCGGAGCGCGTTGTACGCCCAGCGCGGCGACGTGTAGGTGAGGAAGGGGAGCACGTAGATCTCGGTGTCCCAGAAGTAGTGGCCGCTGTAGCCGGAGCCCGAGACGCCCTTCGCCGGCACTCCGGCGCCGTCGGCACGGGCGGAGGCCTGCGCCAGCTGGAACAGGCACCAGCGGGTGGCCTGCTGCAGGTCGTCGCGCCCGTCGATGCGGACGTCGCTGCGCTCCCAGAACGCGTCGAGCCATTCCCGCTGCTGCCGGAAGATCGCTTCGACGCCCTGATCCGCCGCGCGGTCCAAGGTCCGACGGCAGCGGTCGACGAGTTCGCGCGGGGGCACGCCGCGCGACGTGTGGTAGCTGACGAGCTTGGTCAGGGTGATCGGCACGCCCGCCTTGGCCTGCACGCGGAAGACGTCCTTCGCGATGTCCGGCTCGACCAGCGTGCGGTGGTTGTAGGAGTTCTCCGTCTCCACGATGTGGTCGGCGACCACCGCGACCGTCATGCCGGAATCCGCGACGCGATACGACAGCGCCGAGCGCATGCCGTCCTGCCAGTGCTCGGCCGGCTCCAGCACGCGGTCGGCGATCTTCTCGGCCTTCCGCGGGTCGAAGCCCGCTCCCTTCGTCCCGAGGGGCGTTCCGGCGTAGACGCCGGCGCCGTCCTGGCGGTTCAGCAGCTGGCAGCTGATCGTGACGGGGGCGTCGGCATTCTCCACGACGACCTCGAGGCGCAGCACGGCCAGGTGGCGCTCCTCGAAGCTCACCAGCCGCTGGTCGCGCATCCGGACCCGCTTGCCGGACGGCGTCTCCCAGACGACCCGGCGCTCGAGCACGCCGGTGCGCATGTCGAGCGAGCGGGCGAACTCCCGCACGTCGGCGTCGTCGAGCGAGATCGGCTCGTCGTCGACGTACACGCGCATGACCTTCGCGTCGGGGGCGTTGACGATCGTCTGTCCGACCTCGGCGAAGCCGTAGGCCTGCTCGGCGTGGCGGATCGGCCACGTCTCGTGCAGTCCGTTGATGAAGGTGCCGTGCTCGTGCGCACCGCGGCCCTCGATGTGATTGCCGCGCAGACCGAGATAGCCGTTGCCCACCGAGAACAGCGTCTCGCCGACGCCCTCCTCCGAGTAGCGCGTCTCGATCAGGCGCCAGGGGTCGACGGGGAAGCGGTCGCGGTCGATCATGCGGTCTCCGGGGTATCGGTCTGTGCGGAGGGGACGAAGACGAGGAGATCCTCGACGACGACGGTCGCGCCGGCAGCGTGCAGGGCGTCAGCCCCGGCACCGCGGTCGACGCCGACCACGGTCGCGAATCCGGCGGCCGCCGCGGACGCCGCACCCGAGGTCGCGTCTTCGACGGCGACGGACCGCGTCGGATCGACGCCGAGGGCGGCGGCGCCGGCCGCGAACATGTCGGCGGCGGGCTTCGAGGCGAGTCCTTCGCGCTCGGCGACCACGCCGTCCACGACGACGCGGAAGAACGAGCGGATGCCGGCGGCCGCCAGCACCTCCTCGGCGTTCTTGGAGCTGGAGACCACGCCGAGGGGGATGCCCGCCTCGTGCAGGCTCTCGACGAGCGCGAGGGAACCGGGGTACGGCGCGATCCCCTGTCCGCGCAGCGATGCCGCGAAGGCCGCGTTCTTGCGGTTCCCGATGCCGCAGATCGTCTCAGCCGACGGGTCGTCGTCGACCTCGCCCCAGGGCACCTCGACGTTGCGGCTGTGCAGGAGGCTGGCGACGCCGTCGTAGCGCTTCTTGCCGTCGACGTAGTCGAAGTAGTCGGCGTCGCTGTAGGGCGGAGTGATCCCCCAGCGCTCGAAGACGTCGTCGAAGACGGCCTTCCAGGCGCGCATGTGCACCTCGGCTGTCGGGGTCAGAACGCCGTCGAGATCGAACAGCACACCGTCGGCGCGGAACAGGTCGGGCAGTGCTTCTGGCACAGAGCCTCCAGGAGAAGGGCGATTGTCGGGTCGGCACCTCTCCGTGCCACTGTGCCAGCGTAATGGGGTCGCGCGCCACGCGGTAACCCCCGCGAGCGGATCAGAGCAGCTGGGCGGTCTGCCTGGCGATCTGCAGCTCTTCGTCCGTCGGCACCACGAGCACCGTCACGGTCGATGCGTCGGCCGAGATACGGCGGATGCCGCGCTCCCTGGCCTCATTGCGTGCGGGGTCGACGACGACGCCGGCGAAGCCCAGCGTGGCCAGCGCCGCCGCGCGCACCGCCGCCGCGTTCTCGCCGACTCCTGCCGTGAACGAGATGACGTCGACGCCGCCGAGCTGTGCCATGTACGCGCCGGCGTAGGCGCGGAGCCGGTGTACGTAGACGTCGAACGCGAGGGTGGCGTCGTCCTCCCCTGCGGCCATGCCGGCGAGGATGTCGCGCATGTCGCTGCGCCCGGCGAGTCCGGCCAGCCCGCTGCGCGTGTTGAGCAGCGCGTCGAGGTCGTCGATCGAGTAGCCGGCCCTGCGGGAGAGGTGCACGAGCGCGGCGGGGTCCAGGTCGCCGGAGCGGGTGCCCATCACGAGGCCTTCGAGCGGGGTCAGGCCCATCGAGGTCTCCACGGATCGCCCGCCGTCGATCGCGGTGACGGAGGCCCCGTTGCCGAGGTGGAACACGATCTGCCGGAGATCGGCGACGTCGCGGCCGAGGAACGCCGCCGCCGCCTCGCTCACGTACTGGTGGCTCGTGCCGTGGAAGCCGTAACGACGCACGCGGTGCTCCGCGGCGAGCGCCGCGTCGATCGCATACGTGTACGCCGCCGGCGGGAGCGTCTGGTGGAACGCCGTGTCGAACACGGCGACATGCGGCACCTGGTCGAACACCTCTCGTGCCGCGCGGATCCCGGCGAGGTTCGCAGGGTTGTGCAGCGGCGCGAGCACCGCCAGCTCGTCGATCTGCCGCTCCACGTCGGCGTCGATGAGCGTCGGCGCGTAGAAGCGGGCGCCGCCGTGGACCACGCGATGCCCGACCGCGACGGGGCGGTGCCGCTCGAGCGACGGACCGTGCGTCGCGAACTGCTCGCGCATGATCTCGAACGCGGCGGCGTGATCGGCGATCGGGCGCTCGCTGCGATGGGTGGCGTCGAGCATGGTGGGCACCGCACCGCCACCGGGTTCCGGACGGACGGTGTGCGAGACCGGGCTGGCTTCCTGCCCGATGCGCTCGATGAGTCCGCTCGCGAGCAGGTTCTCCTGCTCGATGTCGATCAGGCTGTACTTCAGCGACGAGGACCCGCTGTTGATGACGAGGATCGCGCTCATCTCTGATCCGCCTGGGCCTGGATCGCGGTGATCGCGACCGTGTTCACGATGTCGTCGACCAGCGCCCCACGGGACAGGTCGTTGATGGGCTTGTTCAACCCCTGCAGCACGGGTCCGATCGCGACCGCGCCGGCGGAGCGCTGCACCGCCTTGTAGGTGTTGTTGCCCGTGTTGAGGTCGGGGAAGACGAACACCGTCGCGCGTCCGGCCACGGTCGAGTCGGGGAGCTTGGCCTTCGCGACAGCGGCGTCCGCGGCCGCGTCGTACTGGATCGGGCCCTCGACCGGCAGCTCAGGAGCGCGCTCGCGCACCAGGGCGGTCGCGGCGCGCACCTTGTCGACGTCGGCGCCGGATCCGGACTCCCCGGTCGAGTACGAGAGCATGGCGACGCGCGGATCGATGCCGAACTGGCGCGCGGTCTCGGCGGAGGAGATCGCGATGTCGGCGAGCTGCTCGCTAGTCGGGTCGGGGATCACCGCGCAGTCCCCGTACACGAGCACGCGGTCGGCTAGCGCCATCAGGAACACGCTGGAGACCACGTTCACGCCGGGCTTGGTCTTGATGATCTCGAACGAGGGACGGATGGTGTGCGCCGTGGTGTGCGCAGCGCCGGACACCATGCCGTCGGCGAGGCCCAGGTGCACCATCATCGTGCCGAAGTACGACACGTCGGTCACGGTGTCGGCCGCCTGCGCCACGGTGATGCCCTTGTGGGCGCGCAGCCGCGCATACTCGGCGGCGAAGCGCTCCACGAGCTCGGGATCGTTCGGGCTGAGCACCTGCGCGGCGGTGAGGTCGACGCCGAGCTCGGCGGCACGGGCGCGGATGGCCGTCTCGTCGCCCAGGATCGTCAGGTCGGCGACGTCACGGGCGAGCAGGGTCGCTGCGGCGCGCAGGATGCGGTCGTCCTCGCCCTCCGGCAGCACGATGCGTCTGCGGTCGGCGCGCGCCCTCTCGATCAGCCCGTACTGGAACATGAGCGGCGTCACCACGTGGGACTGCGCGAGTCCGAGCTGCGTGGTGAGCTCGGCGACGTCGACGTGCTCCTGGAACAGTCCCAGGGCCCGGTCGTAGCGGGTGCGCGAGTCGGCGGAGATACGGCCTCGGGTGCTCATCACGCGCACCGCGGTGTCGTAGGTGCCCAGGTCGGTCGTGATGATGGGCACCGACGAGGCGAAGCCGTCGAGCAGCTGCACGATCGGCTCGGGCAGCGGGAAGGGGCCGTTCAGGATGATGCCGGCGATGCGCGGGAACGTGCCGGAGGAGTCGGCGAGCAGGGCCGCGAGCAGCACCTCGGTGCGGTCGGCGGGGATCACCACGACCGCCTCCTCGGTGAGGCGGGGAAGGACGTTGACCATCGACATGCCGGCGACGACGATGTTCAGCGCCTCCCTGGTGAGCCGATCGTCGTCTCCCTTCAGCAGCGTGCCGTCGACGGCGGTGAGGATGCCGCGGATGGAGGGAGCCACGAGCGCGCGGTCCTCCGGGATGGCCCACACCGGTGTGCGGGGCTCCGGGAGGATCGCCCTGACCGCATCGACCACCTCGTCCAGCGCCTCGGGGTCGGCCCTGTTCACCGCGACCGCGAAGAGCTCGGCGCGCTCGGCGGCGAGCTCGGACAGGGCGAGGGCGCCGATCTGGCCGACGGCCGCGGCGGCTCTCGCCGTCGTGGTGCCGAGCTGCTCCGCCTGGCGCTGCTGGTCGCGACCGCTCAGCACGAGGAGCACAGGGGCGGCGAGGTTCGCGGCGATCCGGGCGTTGAACCCGAGCTCGGCGGGGCTGCCCACGTCGGTGTAGTCGCTGCCGACGATCACGACGGCGTCGCACTGCGCCTCGACGGCCTTGAAGCGCGCGACGATCGTGGCGAGCGCAGCGTCGGGGTCGGCCCTGACGTCGTCGTAGGTCACGCCGATGCAGTCGTCGTACGCCAGCTGCACGCCGTCATGGGCGAGGAGGAGTTCGAGGATCTCATCGCGCTCCTCGACCGAGCGGGCGATCGGGCGGAACACGCCGACCCGCGGCGAGACGCGCATCAGGGCGTCGAGCGCCCCGAGGGCGATCGTCGACTTGCCGGTATGGCCTTCGGCCGAGGTGATGTAGATGCTTCGCGCCACGACCCCAGCTTAGGTGGGGTCCCCGACCGGGAGGGAGGATCGTCCCCGTGACAATTGCGGCGTCAGGTGCAGGGACCGGACAGCGCGTCGACCACGGCCGTCGCATCCGCCTGGAAGCGCGCGTAGTAGTCGCGGTCGGTGTTCACCTGCACCCGGTGGATCGCATGCGACGGGTCCATCGCCTGCCAGTCGGGCAGCCGGCCCAGGCGGTCGAAGAACAGCGTCGCCGAGGTCGCCGGATCCATCCGCTGCTCGACGCTGCCCCACCAGTCCTGCTGCTGGAACAGACCGATGCTGCTGGTGCGGGAGCCGTCGGGGTTGGTGAATCCGCGGGTCTCCCAGTCGCCGTAGTCGATGTTCCGGAGGCTGCTCTCCCCCATCGCCGTCATGACCCCGAGGATCTGCCCGTCACGAGGGAAGCCCATCGCGGCGGCGGTGCGCACGATGGTCGCCGCGTTCTCGAGCTGCTCGCCGCTCCATCCCTCGACACCCGCGGCAGGGAAGGTGCGCGGGTCGTCGATGCAGATCGGCGCGGGGTCGCGCGCCAGGCTCAGCGGGATGAGCACGAAGAGACCGACGACCGCCACGAGGGCTCCCGCCGACAGCAGGAGGCGCTGCAGGATCCGCTGCCGCCGCGCACGGATGGCCGCCTGCCGCCTGGTCGGCTTCCTCCGGCGCGCCGCGGGCTTCCGTCGCGACGTCGGCCGCGTGCCCGCTGGCTTGCGCTTCGCCCTGGCCGGCGTGCGCGCGGCGCTCATACCCGCAGCGCTCCGCGGTCCGCGCGAGGACGCCGGCCGGCGAGCGCGGCCGCAGCACCCCCGATGGCGCCGAACAGATGCGCCTGCCAGGAGACGCCGTCGGCGACGCCGACCACCCCGGCCAGCATGGAGCCGCCGTACACCGCGATGACGATGAGCGCGATCACCGCGTACAGGATGCGGTGCGCCACACGTCCCGGGGCGAACACGCGCATCACGACGTAGCCGAAGTAGCCGAACACGAGCCCGGAGGCCCCGACCGTCAGCGTGCCCGGTGCGTTGACCACCCAGGTGCCGAGGCCGCCGACGACCGCGACGACGGCCGTGACGGCCCAGAACCGCCGCGTCCCCTCGACTGCGACCAGACATCCGAGCACGAGGAGGGGCACCGAGTTCGCGATGAGGTGGGCCCAGCTCGCGTGCAGCAGCGGACCCAGCACGATGCCGCCCAACCCGGCGACATCCCATGACCGCAGTCCGAAGCCGGTGAACGAGCCGGGCAGGACGGCGTCCGCGAGCTGCACGACCCACATCGCGACGACCAGCAGCACCGGAGAGGCGAATCGGCCCAGCGGGTGCTGCGGCTTCGGGGGCGGGGCGACGGTCACCGGACGATTGTCGCAGGTCCGACCAGGAGGGGACTGTGTGCGGGTGCTCTCACCGCACCGACCCGCCGGAGAAGAAAATGACCCTCCGCGCACCCAGCAGAGCCCGGTTACCCTTGCTGCGTTTCCGCCCTGGGGGAATTGGCCTGGATGCCGCCACGCGGAGAGCCGTGACCATCCTAACCCGATGCGCGCGCCGGTTCGAATCCGGTCACCGCCGGGAGCGTCCGATCTCAGGGAGATCTGCCAGCCCAGCGCGTCCTGCGACAGGGTTACGATCGAGGGACGCGCATCGCAGCGCCGACGCGAGAGGGAACGCATGCCAGAGAACTCCCCCCTGACCCCGGTGACGATCGACGCCGAGCGCTTCGCCGCGCAGACCTCCGCGATCCTCTCCTCGATCGGCCAGGTCATCGACGGCAAGCCCGATGCCGTGCGCAGCGCTCTCGTCTGTCTGCTGGCCGAGGGTCACCTGCTGATCGAGGACGTCCCCGGGGTGGGCAAGACGATGCTCGCCCGCGCTCTCGCCGCCAGCGTCGACGCGACCGTGCGCCGGATCCAGTTCACGCCCGACCTGCTTCCGGGCGACGTGACCGGCGTCTCCGTCTACAACCCGGTCGACCGCGAGTTCGAGTTCAAGCGCGGTGCGGTGTTCGCGCACATCGTGATCGCCGACGAGATCAACCGCTCGTCGCCGAAGACGCAGTCGGCCCTGCTCGAGGCCATGGAGGAGGGCCAGGTCACGGTCGACGGAGCGACGCACCCGCTGCCCGACCCGTTCCTCGTCGTCGCCACCCAGAACCCTCTGGAGATGGAGGGCACGTACGCCCTCCCGGAGGCGCAGCGGGACCGGTTCATGATGCGGATCTCGATGGGCTACCCGGATGCCGCCGCCGAGGCTCTGATGCTCCGCCAGCGGGACGTGGTGAATCCGCTCGCCGCGGTCGCTCCGGTCGCGGACGCGACCTCGATCGCGCAGCTGATCGCTTGGGCGCGCGCCGTCCATGTCGCTCCGGCGCTCGAGGAGTACGCCGTCGCCCTCGCCCAGGCCACCCGCTCCGACCCGAACCTGCACCTCGGCGCGAGCCCGCGCGCCACGCTGCAGCTGGTCAGGGCCGCGAAGGTGTGGGCGGCGCTCGACGGCCGCGACTACGTCATCCCGGACGACCTCACCGCGCTGCTCATCCCGGTCTTCGCCCACCGCCTGCTCCCGGCGCGGGGCGCGCACCGTGCGGGGGCGCAGCCGGTGGAGGCCGCACTGACCCAGATCGTGGAACGGGTGCGCGTGCCCGTCGCGACGCGATCCTGACCGAGCCCGCCATGCGCACCCGCCGATCCCTCACCGCTCGCGGAGCCGGCGCGCTCATCGCGGCACTGGGCTGCCTGATCGCGGCCAACGTGGCGGGAGCCCGGATCCTGCTCTACATCGGCGTGCTGCTGGCCGTGCTCACGCTCCTGTCGCTCCTCGCGGTCCGGCTCCCGCGCCGCTCGGGGACCGTCACACGGCAGATCTCGACCGATCTGCTGACGGTGTCGGAGACCTCTCGGGTGACCGTCCGGTTCACGCTGCGCTCGCTGCGCATCCCGCGCGGGCTCTGGCACGACGTGCTGCCCGATGCGGTCAGCGGCGACTCCGGCGGCGAGTACCCGCCGGAGTCCGGCCAGCTCAGCTATGCGATCACCGGTGTGCGCCGTGGCGTGTGGCCCCTCGGCCCGCTGATGCTGCGCACGGTCGACCCGTTCGGACTCGCCCAGCGGGAGCAGGCCTTCGGCGAGACCAGGAGCATCACGGTCGTGCCGGAGGTCCTGTCCCTCGCACCCCTGGCCGTGCGGGTGGGAGCGGCCGGCGGCACCGCCCACACCTCCTCGACCCGCCTCGGGCAGGGCAGCGACAACCTCTCGCCGCGCGGGTACATCCCGGGCGATTCGATGCGCCGCATCCACTGGCGGGCCACCGCGCACCGCGGTCAGCTGATGGTGCGTCAGGAAGAGGAGGAGTCGAGCCCCGACGCCGTGGTCGTGCTCGACCGGAGCAGCCGTCGATGGGCCGCACCGGGGGCCGAGCCGGACCCCGCGTTCGAGGCCGCCGTGTCGCTGTGCGCGTCGTCGGCCGTGCATCTCGCCGCCGAGGGCTACAGCGTCGACGTGATCGACAGCGCGGGCGTCCTGCTCGGAGCGCTGCGCGGTCATGAGGACGACCGCGACGGTCTGCTCGTCGCCCTGGCGATGGTGACTCCGCGCGGAGAGAGCAGAGACCTCGCGACGCTGATCGGCGGGACGCCACCCGGACCGCTCGTCTACATCACCGGAAGCCTCGACGAGGAGGACGCCGCCCTGTTGCGACCGGCCGGCGCGGCCGCGGCGCTGCTCTTCAGCACCGGGCTGCTGCCCGGCGCCGGCGAGGCCTCCGTCCGGCACGGATGGACCGTGACACCGCTCGGGCCCGACATCGCGGAGGCGTGGGCGGATGCGGTCTCCGCACGGACGGGGGCCGGCGATGTTCCGGGCTGAGCGTCTCCCGGCGTCCGCACCGCCGCGGACGCCGCCGCGGTGGCACCGGGACCACGAGGATCCGACCGGGGTCGTCGCACCCGGAGCCCTGGCAGCGGTCTCCGCGCTCGTCGCGGTGTGGCCGTACACCTCGGTCATCGCGCCGGGCGCGTGGTCGTTCACCGTCCTCGTCGTCGTCGTCGCCGTCGCCGGCACCGGGATGCTCGCGCGGTGGCTGCTGCGCCGACACGGCGAGGTGCTCCGCGATCTGGGCGCGTTCGCCGCGCAGGTCCTCATCGCCGTCGCGGTCCTGACCCAGCTCATCGCCGGCGACACCGCCGTCCTCGGGTTCATCCCGACGTCGACGACGGCGGCGCTGCTCGGCACGCTGGCACCCGCGGCCTGGGAGGCGGTCGTGTTCGGATCCGCCCCGTTGGACCCCTCACCCGCCCTGGCGGCCGCCATGGGCGCCGGTTTCGCGGTCGTCGCGATCCTGCTCGATCAGCTCGTGGCCCATCGCTCCGCGGTGCTCGCCGTGCTGCTCATGGGTGCGGTCGGAGCCGTGCCGATGATCATCACGCTCGGCGACACCAACGTCGTCTGGTTCGTGCTGTTCGGCGTCGTCGCCCTGCTGGTGTTCCGGTTCACCGCTCGTCGGCATCCGGAGGCGCCGCTCCGATCGTCGACCTCTCTCGCGCTGGGTGTCGGCGCCGCCGCGCTGGCGGCGACGGTGGCCATCGCGCCGGTCCTGCCGCTGAGCACCAGTCTCGCCGGGAGCGGCGTGGGCGTGACGGTGGACGCGTCGCTGCGTCTCGGCGACGATCTGCGCCAGCCGAACCCCGTCGAGGTGCTGACGGTCGCCACCGAGGGAGAGACCGCCCCCTACCTGCGGCTCACGACACTCTCCCGTTTCGACGGCCGCGTCTGGCATCCGGACGAGGGCGATCTCCAGTCGCAGCAGGACGGATTCGGTGCACCAGAGTGGGGCGAGGACATCCCGACGGAGGAGCAGAACACGTCGGTGCGGATCCTGCGGATGTCGAGCTCCTGGCTCCCGGTCCCCTACCCGGCCACCGCCGTGCAGGGTCTCAGCGGGTCGTGGCGGGTCTCCCCCGACAATCGGACGCTGTTCTCCCGCAGCGCGGACGCCGTCGGCAACGACTACACCGTCACGGCCTCGCGCCCCATCCCCACGCTCGAGCAGATCCGCGCGATCGATGCCGCTCCGCCCGCCGCCGATCCGGACGCCGAGCCGGTCGAGCTTCCGGGGATCATCGCCGAGCTGGCCGCCGACGTGACGGCGGACGAGGACACGGACTACGACCGCCTCGTGGTCCTGCAGAACTGGTTCCGCGCGCAGTTCGCGTACTCCCTGGAGACGCCGGTCGAAGAGGGCTTCGACGGCACGGGCGCCGAAGCGGTGGCCCGCTTCCTCGAGGAGCGTTCCGGGTACTGCGTGCACTTCGCCGGAGCGTTCGCGCTGATGGCGGAGAGCCTGGACATGCAGGTCCGCATCGTCGTCGGATACCTCCCCGGTTCGCTGACGGATGAGAAGCGCGGCAGCGAGTCCGTGTTCTCGGTGACCAGCGATCAGCTGCACTCCTGGCCGGAGGTGCTGTTCCCCGGTGTCGGATGGGTCCCGTTCGAACCCACCGCGTCCCTCGGCGTTCCCACCGCATTCCGCGCCGCCGTGGCGCAGGGCGGCGGTCCCGGCGGTCCGTCCACCCCCGCCCCCACGACGGCGCCGCAGACCGAGGAGACGTCGGGGCCGGAGATCGACCGCAGCGACGCCGGCGGCGACTCCGCGAGCGGCCAGGAGCTGCGACGCCTCGACCCGATGCCGGTGCTGCTCACCGCGCTCGGCGCGGTGGTGATCCTCCTGATCCCCGCCCTCCTCCGCTTCGTCGAGCGCAGCCGTCGGATCGCGCGCTCCCGCCGCGGGGATCCGGCCGCCGCCTGGGCGGAGCTCCGCGACACCCTGATCGATCTGCGCATCCCCGTGTCGGATGCGGACACCCCGAGGGTCCGTGCTGCGGGGTTGGTGCGGGATTCCGGTGCGGATCCGCGGGCGCTGCGGCGGCTGACCGACGCGGTCGAACAAGCGAACTACGCGCGTTCCGGCACGGTCGACGACGATCTGGCCGAACCTCTGCGCGAGGTGCTCATCGGCCTGCGGCGGAGCGTGGACGGCCCGACGCAGTTCCGCGCCGCGGTGCTGCCGCGGTCGCTGTATGCGACGCGGGCTGCCGAGCCCGGCGTGGCTGTGTGACGGAGACCCGGGCGGCGCCGCCCGCTCAGGCGGCGTGCTCCGCGCAGCTCACCGACTCGCAGTTCTCGCACACGACGAACTGCGTGCGGCAGGACGGATCGGGACAGTTCGCGGTCCGCTTCGTCGGCGCCCCGCACCCGACGCACTCCCCGATCACGCGGGCATGGTCGGAGAAGTCCACCGAGCCGCGCCGGTCGAACACGTACAGCGAGCCGTCCCACAGGCCGTCGTCGCCGTACTTCTCGCCGTACCGGACGATGCCGCCCTCCAGCTGGTACACCTCGCCGAAGCCGCGGGCGGTCATCAGGCTCGACAGCACCTCGCAACGGATCCCGCCGGTGCAGTAGGTGACGACGGGCTTGCCCTTGAGGTCGTCGTAGGCGCCGGAGTCGAGAAGACGGACGAAGTCCCTGGTCGTCTCGGTGTCGGGCACCACCGCCCCGCGGAAGCGGCCGATCTGAGCCTCCAGCGCATTGCGGCCGTCGAAGAACACGACCTCGTCTCCGCGGGCGTCCACGAGCTCGTGCAGCTCCTCGGGTGTCAGCCGTGTGCCTCCGCCCACCACACCGTGCTCATCGACCCGCAGTTCCCCCGGCGCTCCGAACGACACGATCTCGTCGCGGACCTTCACGCTGAGCTTCGGGAAGTCGAGGCTGCGTCCCTCGGCGTCCAGTCCGGTTCCCTCGCTCCACTTGATGTCGGCATCCGCGAACGGGGCGTACGAGCGGAAAGAACGCGCCCACTTCTTGAGCACGCCGATATCGCCACCGAGCGTGCCGTTGATGCCGTCCTTCGAGATGAGCAGACGCCCGCGCAGGCCGAGAGCCTGGCCGAGGTCACGCTGCCAGACGCGGAGGGCCTCCGGATCGGCGAGAGGGGTGAACGCGTAGAAGAGGACGATCTTGGGTGTTGCCACCCAGGAATCCTACGTCGGCAGTCTGACCGGACGGACCGTGCTCGCCCCTCGGCATCCGCTGTCGCCGTCCGCGCTCTACGTCACATCGCGGCGGAGGAACGAGAGGGCGCCGGCGCCGAGCACGAGCAGCACCCAGCCGGCAGAGACCAGGACCGCCGGCCCGGCGTCCAGCCCGTCGGACGGCGTGATCCCCACGGCGGTCACATCGAAGCGGAAGGTCTCCAGCATGGCGAGCAGCGGGAGGTAGACGGCGCCGGCACTCCAGAACATCGCGACGAGCATCGCCGCGCCCATCGACAGGGAGGAGATGAAGAGAGCCGCGAGGTGCGCCTGCACGACGACACCCACCCCCATCCCCCAGAGTCCTGCGACGGCGCCGAGCGCGACGGTGGAGCCGACCGAAGGCCCGTCCACCGGGATGCCGCCCATCGCGACGAGCAGCGCCGTGTGGCCGCCGATCACGGCGGCGAACGCCACGACTGCTCCGCCGAAGGCCGATGTAGGCAGCCGGACGAGGAACATCGCCCACCGGGACTGCAGCATCAGCCGTTGGGCGACGACGCCGTCGCGGCGATCGATCGTGTAGCGGAATGAGCCGTACATGGCGGCGAGAACGGCCCCGTAGGTCGCGAGCACGGTGCTGAACGGCGCCGTGAGTTCTCGGCGGATGCCCGCCGGGGCGTCGGCGAACTCGGGCGGGATGCTCGTGGCCAGCGACAGCGACATCACGAACGCCGCCACCGCCACCCCGAGCAGCACCACGTCCCCCGCGACGCCACGCGCTTGCGCGCGCAGTGCCCGACGGATCACGCGACGCTCCGGCGACCGCGGACCCAGGCGATGGCCACCAGAGCCGCCGTCCACGCGAGGCCCAGCCCGAGGGCCGGGGCGAACGCGAGCAGCCGATCCTGATATCCGGGAACGCTCAGCGCCGCGATCACCATCCCCGGTGAGAACTTCGCGACCTCGGGCGCGGTCCGCAGCAGCGCGAACTCCAAGGCCATCGGAAACACGAGGACGATGATCGCCGTCGCATAGTAGTTCCGGGTGATCCAGCCGATGGCCCCGCCGATGAGCGCCCCCAGAACGGCTCCGGCCACGGCGCCCGCGTAAGTGCGCCAGGCCTCCGGGGTGAGGGCGAGGGCCAGACCTTCGTGGGCCAGGTAGACGGACACTCCGGCCGTCCACAGTGCGAAGACGCCGATCGACAGGGCGACCGCGATCAACGCACCGGCCACGAGCTTCCCCGCGAACGCGCGGGCGAAGCCGACTCCGGCGAGGGTTCGGTCCATCGATCCGTAGTAGTACTCGCGGGTCACCGCGTAGGAGCCGACGAACGCGGCGGAGATGACGGACCACGCGAGCGGCTCCAGCAGACGCGCGGTCGCCACCGCGGGGTCGAGGCCGGCGAGGTCGAAGCGCGAGCCGTCCGAGAAGAGCACGAAAGCGGGCATGAGGACGGCGACCAGGTACACGGCCAGAACCGAGGGCCCGCTCACCGACCGCAGCACCTCGCTGTGGATCACGCCCCTCATGCCTGCGCCCCTTCCACGAGGTCGAAGTACCGGCTCTCCAGCGAGTCGACATCGTTCCGGATGAGATCGTCGAGGCGTCCGGCGAAGAGCGCGCGGCGCTTGATGACGATCACCTCGTCCACCACCTGCTCCAGCTCGGCGAGCTGATGGCTGGAGACCAGCACGGTGCCGCCGCGCTCGACGAACCCGCGGAGGAATCGGCGCAACCAGCGGATGCCGTCGGGATCCAGCCCGTTCGCCGGTTCGTCGAGGATCAGGGTGCGAGGGGAGCCGATGAGCGCGGCGGCCAGCCCGAGCCGCTGAGCCATCCCCGTCGAGAAGGCCTTCACGCGACGGCCGGCATCGTCGGCGAGCCCCACCTCCTCGAGCACCTCGTCGACGCGTCCTGGCGGCGCTCCCGCCGCGAGCCGGATGATCTCCAGGTGCCGTCGGGCGGTGATGCCCGTCTCGAAGCCGAAGCCGTCCATGTGCACGCCGACGTGCGTCGCGGGGTTCTCCAGGGCGGAGAACGGGGCGCCGTCGATGAGGCAGTCCCCGGCCGTCGGCCTGAGCAGGCCGACGATGGCTCGGAGCGTCGTCGACTTGCCCGCGCCGTTCGGCCCGAGGAGGCCGACGATCGACCCCCGCGCCACGCCGAACGACAGATCCTCGACCGCTGTCCGACGGCCGAACCTCTTCGTGAGTCCTCGGACCTCGATCGCGTCCTGGTTCATGGTCATCCCTTCCTCTCCGCACTCCGCAGCGGCGACAACGGCGCGACCACGCCGACCGCCCAGAGCGTCTGCCACAGGTTCTTCACACCGATGTCGACGCGCGCCAGCCCCGTCGGCGGCAGCATCTCGCGCCCCCCGAAGACGTCCACTCCGGCGACGATCACGGCGGGAACCGACAGGTCGTCGGCCCGCACCGGGAAGAGCGCGTCGAGCGGGACCGTCGTCCGCTCCGCGCGCCGGTGCCGGGTCCGCCCCTTCCCGAGTTCCTCGTTCGCGAGGATGCCCCGGCTGAGCAGGACCACGCGGGCGCCGTCCGGCACGGCGCCCGGCCCCTCTCCGTCCGCACGCACGAGAACCACTCCGTCCTCCTCGACGGAGAAGCCGTACGACGCCGTGGCCGGCACGGGGATGAGGACCCCGGCGGCGACGCCGCCCGCGACCAGCAGCGCGCACACGGAGAGGAACCGGAGCCGGGACACGCCCGATCGGAGCACTCGGCGCAGGACACGCGCGAGCAGCACGACCCCGGCCGCGAGCACCACAGCTTCCAGCGCGACCACGAACAGCCCCAGCACGGGTCCACCTCCGGCGAGCGCCTGGACGGTGCGTGCGACGGCGAACAGCACGAGCACGGCCGGGGCGATCAGGCTGGCGAGGCCGAACGGCACGCTCCACCACACCGGCAGGCTTCTGCTCCGCCGCGGCCCGCCGAACAGGAGCCGGCTCAGGGAGTCCGCTCCGTCGCGGATGGTCCTCCCCCGGAGGTTCGGCTCGTCCAGCGCGCTCATCAGAGCGATGTACCCGTCGAACCGCACGAACGGGATCAGGTTGAGCAGGACGATGACGGCGCAGGAGAGCGCGAGGAGCTGCAGCGTCTGGCGCACCGCCGGTTGCGGCACGGCGAGCGCGCCGACGAGCGCGATCGCCGCCACGAGCGCGTGCACCGCTGGTCCGGCGAGCGCCACGGCCACGCGCTGTCTGCGGTCGGACAGCCGCCAGCCGTCCGTGACGTCGACGAAGAACGCGGGGGTCAGATAGAAGAGCATGAATCCCGCACGGCGAGGCCGGCCCCCGAACCTCGTGAGGGCGAGCCCGTGGGCGCTCTCGTGGAGCAGGGTCGTGAGCGAGAGCGCCGCGACGAGGACCACGAAGCCGCTCAGCGGCAGGGGCCGGGTGACGACCTCCCACAGCTCCTCCGCTTGCAGGATCGCCGCAAGACATCCCGAGCCGAGCACGACGGCGGCGGACACCAGGAGGACTCGTGGCGGGAGCGGCACGATCAGCCGGTCGAGACGGCCGAAGAGGGCCGGCGCACGCAGCGTCGCGAGCTGCAGGGTGAACGGAGGCCGGTAGCTCACTCGGCCCGGTGGCGGCTTCGCTGCGCCTTCCAGGAGACCGCTGTCGCGGAAGCGTCCCACCAGCTGCAGGAAGCTCTCCGCCGACTCGGACGCGGCGAAGCGCCGATGCAGCACGTGCAGCGTCGTTCTACCGTCCATCGCGGTGAGCAGCTCAACGACCGTCCGCGAGAGCCGCGACGAGGGCACGCCGTGGACCAGAGCGATCCAGGCCTCTCCCTCACCGGCTTTCTCGAACACGACCTCGGAGGCGAGGAGCGGGCAGGTGTCGGCGGTGAGCGGTGCCGTGGCACCCGAGGGCCGTCGCCGGGCGGAGCGCAGCGGGGTCATCGTCGTCCTCCCGCTTCTCCGGATCCCACGCGGCCCGTCGTGAGGAGGAGGATCTCCGCGCCCGGGTGCGTGCGTACGGGAGATACCGTGGGTTCGGTGAACCCGGCCTCGACGAGTTCGCGCGCGAGAGTCTCGTGGTCGAGCACGTGCAGGCGACTCGTGAGCACCGGCACGGTGGCTCCGGCGACGATGTCGGCGACGCGGACCCAGTTGACCAGGCGCACCGAGCCTGCGGCCTCGATCTGCTGCGCGAAGACGTAGCTCTCCTCGCCGAGCGGGCCGGGGACCGTGATCTCCAGCTCCCGGTCCGATGCCAGGCTCTCCGCGGCGGACCCTCCGGCCACCGTCAGGGCGAAGACGCCGGCGGGGGCGAGATGGCGCCGCACGCTCGCGTAGAGACGCGACCTGTCCGTGCGGTCGAGCAGCGTGATGGACGTCGCCCCGAGGACCACGAGCCCGTAGCGACTCTCCAGGGTGAAGTCGCGCATGTCCGCCACGACGCATTCCAGCCGGGAATCGTCGGGCAGTGCGCGGCGCAGGTGGGCGAGCATGTCGTCGGAGATGTCGATCGCGGTAACCCGCTTGCCGGCCCGCACCAGCGGGATCGTCAGTCTGCCGCTTCCTGCGGCGACGTCGAGCACGGGACCGGCGGCTGCTCTCGCGAGCGCCAGCACCTCGCGGATCTCGGCGCGATCAGGTCCGACCAGGCGTTCGTAGAAGTCCGTCCCGGATCCGGCATACAGATCCTGCGCCTGCGCGACCGCGCCGACACCGTCGAGCCGCGCCGCCACGGCATCGGTGATCAAAGCTGGCATTTCCGGCATCGCCTCTCGATGGAAGGAAGAGGAGTGCGGGCGGGTGGCCCGCCCGCACCCTCGGTCAGGTCGCGATCGCTGCCACCCCGCCGATGATGGCGATGATGTAGCTCGCGTGCTCCCACCATTCGAGTGGGGCGTCGATCTGTTCGAGTTCCAGGAACTCCAGTGATGTCGTCTGCAATCTGCACCTCCTTGTCGGGTCTGCGGACGGCCTTCTAGGTCAGAGCGAGAATTCCGATGATGACGCCCAGGGCGAAGCCCCGCATGTAGTCATCGGTGTCGTTCAACGCCTCCATGGCCTCGAGCTCGGTGAACTCGAGCGTCGGCATTGCAGCGTGCATGCTTACCTCCTTTCCGGTCTCGATCTCCTCTCCTTCGAGGCGATCACGTCGCGGCAGCCGCGCCGATTCCGATGAGAACCAGCGCGCCGATCACGCCCTTGTAGAAGCTGTCCCAGCTGGGTGCCTCCATCGCGTCCAGCTCCTGGAACCGGATCCGCTTCTCTGCGGGTTCGTTCATTCACTTCACCTCCTCCCTCCGGAACATCGGGGGCCGGTGGTCTTCACCGACCGACGGTGCACTCCAGCGGGAATCGCGGAGCACATCTCGGAAGTCCTCTTCGACGAGACCGGGGAGCATCGGCCGGCGGTGCCCCCACGACGTCTCGATGGCGGCGGAGATGCGGCGGATCTCGGAATCCGGCGGCCGCGGCGGACGCGGGATCGCCCAGCGGTCGATGAGCGCGGCGATGCCGGCGGACGGGTCGTCGGGCAGCGCCGCCGCTGCCGCGACGTGCGACCAGAATCCGTGGAGACTCGCGGGGT
The DNA here is from genome assembly GCF_008868005.1 of Microbacterium algeriense. GTDB lineage: Bacteria > Actinomycetota > Actinomycetes > Actinomycetales > Microbacteriaceae > Microbacterium > Microbacterium algeriense. The sequence goes on along the minus strand of NZ_WAAO01000001.1, from coordinate 1,101,979 downwards.
CTCCCCAGCGCGGGTCTCCCGCGCCGATCCGGTCCCATACCGCGGCGATCACCGCCGCCGTGGCGACCATCTTGCGCACCCCCAGCCGGAACGCCACCTCGTTCGCGACGTACCAATGGCGGGCGCTGTACGGATCTTTCCCCCGCAGCGCCGCCGTGCGCTGGGTGGCCGCGCTCAGCCGCGCGAGGCGCAACCGCGCGGCGGCGGATGCGGTGCCCTGCGCGACCGCCGTGAGGAGCGCCGCGCCGAGGGCGGACGCGTCTCTGTTCCCTCTGCTGTCGCCGCGCGGGCTCGTCGAGGCGCCGGCCAGACGCAGGAGCACCTCCAGCGCCCCCTCCCTGACCGAGGCGGACGAGAGGGTCGCCAGGTTGCACGGATCGAGGACGGCATGGCGCGGCCTCAGCGCGCGCCCGACGAGGAGCCGGTAGCCGTGCTCGTTCTGGAGAACGGCCACGCTGTTCGTCTCCGACGAGGTGCCGAGCGTGGTCGGGACGGCGACGATGTCGACGGGAGGCGGCGCATCGGGCAGCAACGTCAGGGCCGCCTTCGCCGCATGCCCGATCGCGTAGTCGAACACCCGCCCCCGGGCGAGAGCGAGCGCGGCGATCTTGCTGGCGTCGAGGACCGTCCCTCCACCGAAGGCCACGATCATGTGCGGAGGGCGGCGGCTGATCTCCCGCGCCATCGCCTGGACGACCGCGACATCGACCGCGCGCGCCTCGACCAGCATGGTCCGCGCCGGCGGCCCGACGAGGAAGGAGGGCGCCACCGCCGAATCCGCGAACACGAGGGTGTCGCGTCCCGCCGTGAGGCGCGTGGTCGTCTGCCGTGCGATGCCCTGGCCGTGCCACAGCGTCGGGACCCGACCGCGGAAGTCCCCGGTCATGCGGTCACCTCCCGGATCCGCGCCAGCCCGGCCCGCACCGCCCTGTCCGTTTCGAGAAGGTCCTCCGGGCCGAACCCGTACCCGGGGATCAGCTCGATGGAGCTGGGACCCGGATGCACCAGCACGCCGTCGTCCGCGATGGCCGAGACGATCTGCAGGACCTGCGGGCCCGAGAGCGGACTCCCGTCCGCGGCGCGCAGCCCCAGGCCGAGGAAGCAGCCGCTTCCCGTCACCTCCGTGACCACGCCTTCCGCCTTCCACCGCATCGCGAGCCGGAGCAGCTCAGCCGCCAGCGCCTGCGTGGTCGACTCGACCTCGATGCGGTGCAGCTCGGCGATCACCGCGAGGATGGCCGCGGCGCACGCCGGCGTCCCCGCCTGGGTCTCGCCGTGCACGAAGGTCCACCCGCCGCGCTCGAAGGCGGAGGCGATGCGCGGGCCCACCAGAAGCGCGGCGGCGCCCATGGCGCCGTTCGTCAGCGCCTTCGACAGGATGAGCACGTCCGGGGCGGCCGCCCAGTCGTCCGTCGCGAACATCCTCCCGGTGCGACCGAACCCCGTGGCGACCTCGTCCGCCACGAGCAGGAAGCCGTAGTGCTCCCGCAGGGCGAGCAGTCGACGGATGAACGCGTGGGCGAGCGCGTGCGCGCCCGTGCCGAGGACCGGCTCCACCACGACCGCGGCGACCCTGTCGCCTTCGCGCTGCAGCAGCGCCGACAGCTCTTCCCCGTCGTCGTCGTGCGCCACATGGCGCACGGATCGGCGGTCCACCGCGTACGCGGACTGGAGCAGATCATCGCCGCTGAGCGCATGACTGCCGTACATCGTGCCGTGATAGCTCCCGCGCAGACCCACGATGAGCGAGCGGGATGCCGTTCCGTGCTGCGCCCAGTATTGCCTCGCGAGCTTCATGGCGGCGTCGTTCGCCGCCCCTCCCGACGTGGAGAACACGACGCGGGCGTACCTCTCGGGGTTCGCGAGGTCGATGAGCGCGTCAGCTGCCTCCTCCGCCTGTCGATGCGGCGCGCGGAACAGGGAGAGGTACGACGCGTCGCGTGCGGCCTTGCTCACCGCCTCCGCGACCGCCGGGTTCCCGAACCCGAGGGGGACGTTCCACAGTCCGCTCGTCGCGCAGAGTCGCGTGGAACCGTCGGCGAACGCGATGCGATGTCCGGTGGCGGCGACCGCGACCTGGGAGGGCGAGAACGTGGTGTCGGCGGGGAGCATCGACGTCCACAGCGCGTGCGGTCCCGTCACCCGTTCACCCCCGTCGTCGGATCGCCGCTCGTTCGTTCACCGAAGTGGACGCCGAGGGCTGCGACCGCCTCGAGGCACAGGGCGCTCGCGTGGGAGACGGGCGTCCCGAGTTCCCGAGCGAGCCGCTGCGCTGCGAGCTCGAGCGTGCTCGACGTCTGCGTGGCCGCGACGACCGTCGCGGTGAGCGGCGTGAGCAGCTGACGGCGCAGAGTCCCGGTGTCCGCGAGCATCAGACCGTCGGCGGTGTCGAGCAGGAAGGGGTCGGCGGTCAGGGGTTCGGCGTCGGCGAGCCGGTCGTCGATCGGCGCCCAGCCGAAGCCCGCGATCCGCGCGTCACCGTTGACGAGGTGGAGCATCTTCATGAGGTCGGTCGCGCTGAGGTACCGCCTGATCCCGCCGAGTCGCGCCGATTCGGCCGCGACCTCGTGTCGCGGTGCGACCTCTCCCAGCGCCGTGGACCGCGGAAGAGCAGTGTCGAGCGCGGCGCTGAGGTCGTCGACGGTGCCGATCACCTCCCCTTGCACGCCGACGCTCACGGAGCCGTCGGCCGCCACCCGGACGGCGCTCGGAGTCACCACCTCTCCCGGCTTCTCCAAAGCGCTCCGGTCGGCGAGGAGCACCCGCGGGTCGATCAGGGCCGTGGAGAACACTCCGGTCCGCCGAGCGAGGTCGGCGTCGTCGAGGAAAGCGCGCCAGCCGGCGGCATCGAAGAAGCGGATGGCGGTGGGACCGATGATCTGCACGAAGGCCGCGGCGACGTAGTCCTGGAGCTCCACGCCGCGCTCCCCGAAGAAGAGCTCGTCGCCGACCGCCCGCAGCTCGCCGGTGTAGCGGGCGACGGCAGCGGGCCCTCCATCCGGCGGACTGCTCGCCGGCAGCAGCATCACGTCGTCGGGTGCGACCACCTCCCGGACGGCTTCGACCGCCGCCCCGCTCTCGACGAGGAACACCCGCGAGAACGCCTCTCGCTCGCCGGTGAGCCACTCGCGGAGTGCGCGCGCCCCGAGCAGGTCCGCTCCCCCGACGTCCGCGTCGTCCGACATCAGGCCGCTCCTCGCGCATCCGACGGAAGGTCGAACCCGGCCGAGGACAGTGCGTTCCGGACCTCGTGGATCGTGGGAGCGACGGCGATCGGTCGCACGCCGAGCTCGAACGCCAGCAGAGCCGTGGCCGACGATTCGTCCTCCGTCGCGATGAGGCACTCGGCGGCGCGTGCGGCCTCGAGCCCGAGTCGGAGGCGCCGATGGCCGGCCGGATCCAGGACGAGGTACTCGTCGCCCTCGCCGGTCACGAGGAAGGGCGCGTCCGCCGACACGACGATCGGGAACGCGGCGCTCTCATCGAGGGCTCTGACGAGGTGTCCGCCGAAGCCGGAGACGGTCGGGCGTCCGGGTCCGCCGGGCCTCTCGCGCAGCAGATCGAGCGCAGCCAGGTACCGTCCGAGCCACGGTCGATCGTCGAGGTCGGCTTCGAGGACGCGGCGGTCCACGATCCGCGCGAAGGATCTTCCGCGCCCGGCACCGGCGACCGCTGCCGCTTCGATCTCCGCACGCTCGTCGCCGACGTGCCCGAGCAGCAGTCCGTCCGGACCGTCGCGATATTCTCCATCCGCCGTCACATGCACGCGGACCACGGTCCCGGCGGCTGCTGGGGTCGGAGTGAAGGACATCCGGGACTCCAGCAGCACGGCGCGGCTGAGCAGCTGGTCGACGAAAATCCCGTAGTCGCGCGCGGTGTCCGCGTCACTGAGCAGGGCCGCCACGCCTTCGGCGCTGCGCTGTCGGAGCACCGTGCGCGCCACGATCGAGAGGAACGGCGCCGCGACGTAGTCCTGCAGCTCGATGACGTGGTGCCCGTCGAGCACCAGCCGATCGCCCGGCTCGCGGAAGCGCCCGCGGTAGCCGATGACGTTGGCATCTCCGCGCCGGACCGAACCCGGCGGGGCGAGGACGATGTCTCTCCTCCTCGCCGCCCGGAGCACGTCGCCGAGATGCTCGCCGGACTCGAGGAAGAACACCGTCCCGGCGACGAGCTCGCGTAGACCGCTCACGTACTGCTCGAACGCCCTCACCGAACGCGGGCAGCGCCGTGATGTCGTCGTCGAACTCCCCTGCATGCTTCCCCCACAAACCTGGTGTACCCATTCGAGGTGGATACGTCTGCACACGAAGCTATAGACACCTCGGGTAACATGCAATATTTCAGCTCAAGCGTCGCCGCTCGCCGCCGAGAGGGACTGTCACTGCGTGCCCGGTCGATCGGATAGGATGGACAGGTTGTTCCTTGGTGACGTGTCCGAGCGGCCGAAGGAGCACGCTTGGAAAGCGTGTGTTGTGCAAGCAACCGCGGGTTCGAATCCCGCCGTCACCGCCAGAAACGTCGAAGGCCCTCGCATCAGCGGGGGCCTTCGACGTTCGTCTCCTCCCGCTTCCCGTGGTCGCCCTGCAGCACACTTCGCGCCTTCGGCTCTGCGCCTCGCACAACATCGATGGCGATGCCGAACCACCCGAGGACCTATCCAACAGAGGCAGTGGCGCTTCCGCCTGTCGATTGTTCTGCCATATCGGTGGCTCCTGAATACTTTCGCAATCGTCGAGCTTGTTCGTTCTGCCTGCTCGACCTCACGATTGGGAACCACATGACAATACCGCTCCGGTGCACGATCGCCGCCTTCGCGACCGCTGTCCTTGTCATATCGGGCGGCACTGCGGCCGCCGCACAGACGGGGGGCACGGACCCGTCTGTGGTTGCCACTCAAGCGAGTGCATCTGTCAATATGACCACCGACGCGAACGGCACGACCATCACGACTGAGTCGAGCGAGGGCGACCACGACGCCGTCGAATTCGGGATCCCGGGCGCCCCTTCAGAGGACGCGGTCGATCTTGCCGCCGTTCCAAGGGACCTCCAGAGTGGTGCTGGACGACCAGTCGCTTCGACGGAAATAGATGGAGCACTTCTGACCTCTTATGCTTCAGATGTCGGCGTGCAGACCCTGATCGAGATCGCGGACGCCGGCTCGCCCACTGAGTACGCCTTCCCCTTCGAGATGGTCGGCGGCAGCTCCCTCCAGCTGCAGCCCAGCGGCGCAGTTTTCGTAAACGATGCGACAGGGCTACCCGCGGCGATGCTCGACGTGCCATGGGCGTTCGATGCCAACGGTGCTCCCGTGCCCACCTCGTTCCGTGTCGAAGGTTCGACTGTTGTCCAGGTCGTCGACACATCCGCCGTCACGGCATACCCGGTCGTCGCAGACCCTGACTTTTGGTGGATCGTGACCAACTCCGCTGGATGCCTTGCAGAAATCGCCGGGCTCAGCCTTGTCGGAGCGAAGGCTGTTCAGGTCTTTGCCAAGGCAGACAGGATCGTTCGCGCGGCCGCAGCGCTGGGCAAGTACTACGACGCCCTCGGAGGGAAAATTGACAAGGTCATCGGCATCTTCAAGAAGTGGATCAACAACAAAGCTTCTCTGACTCGCAAGCAACTCACGGCGCTTGAAGGCCTCATCCGAGAGGGCGCGAAAATCTTCTTCAATGCTGTGGGCCTAGGCACTTGCTATAGCCTTGTCAAAGGATCCTGACAGGAGGACGTCATGACCTTCGGCATGTTTCTCGTGGCGTTCGGCGTCGCGGGCATCTCGATGATTCTCGGCGTGATCGTCCGATCATTCTGGATCAGCAACCGTGTGAACGGAGCCGGATTCTGGCTCCTGGCGTTGCTTTTCATGGGCGGCATCGGTGCCGTGACAACCGCCTACAATCCCGTCATTGAACCGTTGTGGCTGCACTACGTACTGATTGTGGTTGCGCCATTCCTCGTCGGGTTCGTCGGTCTATCGGTACTGATCGGCCGACGACCCGCGGTCGACGAGCAGTAGCCTTTCCTGCTGTATGACACTGGCCCCGAGCTAGTTCAGGCGCTACTCCTTGAAGTGCTCCAGCCCCTGGCCGCCTGCGCAACGCACGAGGACCCTCGGGGACGCGTTGTCAGGGTCGCCGACCTCTGGGCACCTGTTACGGCCTGGTCAGGTAGCGACCGACGATGAGTCGCTGTCGAAGCGCACACCATAGATCTGCCCGCCGGGCTCGGCCGGCAGGCGGGTCATTCCGAGTCGCTCGTAGAACGCGGCGGCGCCGGTGTTGTTCGGGTCGATCCCGAGGTGCAGTCCCCGTACGCCGCGGCGGGTCAGTTCGGCGAACAGCGTCTGCATGAGCTGTCGCCCGAGTCCTTGGCCCTGCGTCTCCGGAAGCATGTCGATGTGCAGGTGCGCGGGGTACTCCGCCGCGTTCGGCTCGATGCCCGGCGCGCGGGTGTATCCGTAGTCGACCATCCGATCCTCGCGCGTGGCGACCTCGACGGGGCGGGGGTACCGCTGCTGCAGCGCCGGCCACCACTCGTCCCGGAACCAGGTGTAGAACGTGTCGGTGTCGTCGGTCGCGACGATGTACCCGATCGTCCGTCCGTCGTCGCTCTCGACGACCCAGGCGAGATCCGGATGCCGTTCGGCGTAGGGGACCGCGAACAGGTTCCCCCACAGGTCGTCGTCCGACAGGATGCCGATCGCGTCTCCTCCGGCGTCGGCCGTCTTCACGCAGACCTCGTACAGCGAGGCACGGTCGGCGGGGCGGTACGGACGGATGCGCGACACGGGGACTCCTTCGACGGGGACGGGCCCGATCAGCCTATCGGCGCGTCGAGTGCGTGCTTCTTCCGCTGCACCCACGGCAGCAGCCACGCGGCGAGCACCAGCACCACACCGGCCCCGACGAGAGCGCCGCCGAGCGTGTCCGTCGCCCAGTGCACCGAGAGGAACGTGCGCGAGAGCGCCATCGCCAGCACCCACAGCGCCCCGACGATCGCGACCCACACCCGCGGGAACAGCACCCAGAGCACGAGCGCGATGGTCGCCGCGTTCGCAGTGTGCCCCGAGGGGAACGACCCGTAGTCGCTCACGACGAGCATGTCATCCGGTCGCGCGCGTCCGAAGAGCGTCTTGAGCAGTTGCACCGCCCCCGCACTCGCCAGGAAGCTCACCGCCGCGAAGACCGCACCGCGCCACCGGCGCGCGAGCACCAGCGCCAGGATCGCGAGCAGGGGAACACCGAGGATCGCGACCCAGCCACCGCCGATCCAGTTCAGGGCGAGGGCGAAGTCGAGCATCCAGTCGGCCCTGGCCGCGGCGATCATCTCGTTCCACCACCGGTCGAAGCCGGGCGATTGCGGGTAGACGAACACCACCACGGCGCCGAGAGCCGTTGCGAGCACGAGGAGGCTCACTCCCCACCACAACAGCGTCCGTCTGCTCATCGTCCCATTGTGGCCGATGGTTCCTGAAGATCAGGGAGTGAGCATGCCCACCGTGCGGGGTCGTACGACGAGCCACAGCGCGAGGATGCCGACGACGGAGCAGCCGACCATGACGGAGGCCATGGTCGTCGCGGTGATCCCGGCGTCGTGCGAGAGCCAGCCGACGGCCGGGGAGATGAGACCCGCGACGCCGAAGTTGGCCGCCCCGATGATCGAGGCCGCCGTCCCCGCCGCCTTGCCGTGGCGGTCGAGGGCCAGCACCTGCACGTTGGGCATCGTGAACCCGCACGCGGTCATGAAGACGAACAGCGGGATGACGGTTCCCCACAGGCCGAGCCCGAGCTGATCGGTGACGACGATCGCGACCGCGGAGAGCAGCAGCACGGCCGTCGAGTACGCCATGACCCACTGCGGTCCGAATCGGGCGGCCAGCCGCGAAGCCGTCTGCACGCCGAGCACCACACCGAGCGAGTTCACGGCGAAGAGCAGACCGTACTGCTGGGCATCGAGTCCGTGGGTCACCTGGAACAGGAATGGCGAGGCCGAGAGGTAGGAGAACAGACCGGAGAAGGTCATGCCGCCGATCACGAGGACGCCGAGGAACACACGGTCGGAGAGCACGGAGCGGTATCGCTGCAGCATGGTGGCGCCGCCGCGGTCCTGGCGACGGGCGACGGGCAGCGTCTCCGGGATGAAGAGGATCGTCGACAGCAGCATCACGATCCCGTAGGCCGCGAGCACCGCGAAGATGCCCCGCCAGGGCATGAGCGTGAGCAGCCACGACCCGATCAGGGGCGCGACGACGGGTGCGACTCCGGAGACCAGGGCGAGGCGGGACAGCATGACGACCAGGCGACGCCCGCCGAACAGGTCGCGCACGATCGCCATGGCCACGACACCACCGGCCGCCGCGCCGACACCCATGAGCACGCGGGCGACGCTGAGCGGCGCCAGATCGGGCGCGAAGGCCGCTCCGACGCTCGCGAGGACATGCAGAGCCGTGACCACGATCAGCGGAACGCGACGGCCGACCTTGTCACTGAGCGGGCCGACGACGAGCTGACCGAGGGCGAAGCCGATCATCGTGCCGGTCAGGGTCAGCTGGATCGCCGCTGCCGTGGTCTGGAAGTCCTCCTCCAGCACCGGGAAGGCCGGGAGGTAGAGGTCGATCGTGAACGGGCCGAGTGCGGTGAGAGCGCCCAGCAGGATGATGTACAGCGTCCGGCGACCGAGGGAGATCGCGTCTCCCGGGTGCAGCATGATCGGCGCGGTGGCGGGGTTCGATCCGAGCGTGCGGATCGCTCCGGTCGCCGTCGACGTGCGGATGCTGCCGGTCGCCGTGCGCGCGGGCGCGGCGATGGCGGGAGTCTCGGGGTGCGACGAGGCGTCTGCGACGGGCAGGGAGTCAGTGCGGGGAGCGTCGGACACGACGTCCTTCCAGAATCAGGGGAAGCGTGATCGAATCGATTCGATCGGGGGAACCCCCAAGTTACCGCCGCGACGCCCCGTTCGGTCGGGCGGACGCAGCGTCAGCGCCCGATGCGGCCGAGCCCGTCTTCGAGATCGGCGATGAGGTCGCTCACGTCTTCGATGCCGACCGACAGTCGGACGATGTTCTCGGGAACGGCGAGCTCGGTGCCGCGGACGGACGCGTGCGTCATGTCGGGCGGATACCCGATGAGCGACTCGACCCCGCCGAGCGACTCGGCCAGCTGGAACAGCGACGTGCTCTCCGCGAAGGATCGCGCTGCATCCGCGCCGGCGGCGAGTCCGAGCGAGAGCATCCCGCCGAAGCCGCTCATCTGCCTCGCCGCGATGTCGTGCCCGGCGTGGGAGGCGAGTCCCGGATAGAAGACCTGCGCGATCTCGGGCCTCTGCTGCGCCCACTCCGCGATGGCCTGCGCGTTCTCGGAGTGCTGTCGCATCCGCAGCGCGAGCGTCTTGATGCCGCGCGTCGTCAGCCACGCGTCGAGCGGTGCCGAGACGGCGCCCACGGCGAACTGCTGGAACTTGACCTGCTCGAAGAAGCGGTCGTCACCGAAGACGACCGCGCCGCCGAGCACGTCGGAGTGACCGCCGAGGTACTTGGTCGTGGAGTGCACCACCAGGTCGGCGCCGAGGGAGAGCGGCTGCTGCAGGGCGGGCGAGGCGAAGGTGTTGTCCACGACGACGATCGCTCCGGCGGCGTGCGCGATCTCGGCGGTGAGCGCGATGTCCACGACCTTGAGCAGCGGGTTGCTCGGGGTCTCGAGCCAGACGATCTTCGTCTCGGGACGGATCGCCGCCCGCAGCGCATCGACGTCCGACAGCTCGACCGTGGTGGTCTCGATCCCCCACGTCGACAGCACGCGCGTGAGGAGTCGGTACGTGCCGCCGTACACGTCGTTGCCGAGGAGCACGTGGTCGCCCGGGGTGAGGATCCCGCGCAGCAGGGCGTCCTCCGCGGCGAGTCCCGACGCGAAGGAGAGCGCCCCTTCGCCGCCTTCGAGCGCGGCGAGCTGCGTCTCCAGCGAGGAGCGGGTCGGGTTGCCGGAGCGGTTGTACTCGTAACCGCCGCGGAGCCCTCCGATGCCGTCCTGCACGTGCGTGGACGACTGGTAGATCGGCGGGATGATCGCCCCGGTCGTCGGATCGGGCGCCTGTCCCGCGTGGATGGCTCGAGTGGCGAAAGCGTGGTCGGACATGTCTCTCAGCCTACGTCGGCCGTCGCCGCCGAGGCCGTCCCGTTACGTCCGAGGTCGCCGGTGGTGGCGCCGCTCAGCGCGCGAGGTAGGCCAGCAGATCCTGGCGCGTCAGCACCGTGTGCGGCTTGCCGTCCTCCGTGACCAGCAGGGCGTCGGCGTCGGCGAGCGCGGCACGGGCGTCGGCGACGGAGGCATGGATGCCGACGAGCGGAAGCCGCTCCCCCACATGCGCGCCCACGGCGTCCGTCGGATTCGCCTCGCCGCGGAACAGCAGGTCGAGCAGCCCCTTCTCGTCGACGGTGCCGACGACCTCGCCCATCATCACCGGAGGTTCCGCGCTGAGCACGACGAGCTGCGAGACGTCGTACTCGGTCATCATCCGGATCGCCTCGAGCACGGTGTCCGTCGGATGCGCGTGCACGAGGTCCGGGATGCTCTCCCCCTGGCGGGTCGCCCTGGCGGCGAGGACGTCGGCGACGGTCTCCCCGTCCTCGACATCGCTGAACCCGTAGGACCGCATCCAGCCGTCGTTGAAGATCTTGCCGAGGTAGCCGCGCCCCCCGTCCGGGAGCAGCACGACCATCACCGCCTCCGCGGGCAGCTCGCGCGCCACGCGCAGCGCACCGGCCACGGCCATGCCGCTCGATCCGCCGACGAGGATGCCCTCCTCGCGGGCGAGCCGGCGCGTCATCGCGAACGACTCGGCGTCGCCCACCGCCACGATCTCGTGCGGGACAGTGGGGTCGTAGGCGCCGGGCCAGATGTCCTCGCCCACTCCCTCGACGAGGTAGGGGCGACCCGTCCCACCGCTGTAGACGCTGCCCTCCGGGTCGACGCCGACGATGCGGACGCGCTCGCCGGACACCTCGCGCAGGAAACGGCCGGTTCCCGTGATGGTCCCGCCCGTGCCGACCCCGGCCACGAAGTGCGTGATCTCGCCGTCGGTGTCGCGCCAGATCTCAGGACCGGTGGTCTCGTAGTGGCTGCGCGGACCGTTCGGGTTCTCGTACTGGTTCGGCTTGAACGCCCCGGGGATCTCCCGCGCCAGCCGATCGCTCACGCTGTAGTACGACTCCGGACTGTCGGGGGCCACCGAGGTCGGCGTGACCACGACCTCCGCGCCATAGGCCCGGAGCACGTCGATCTTGTCCTCGCCGACCTTGTCCGGCAGCACGAACACGCAGCGGTAGCCCCGCTGCTGCGCCACCAGGGCGAGTCCGACGCCGGTGTTGCCGCTCGTCGGCTCGACGATGGTGCCGCCCGGCTCGAGGTCACCCGCGGCTTCGGCGGCGTCGATGATCCGCGCCGCGATCCGGTCCTTGGAGGAGCCGCCGGGGTTCAGGTACTCGAGTTTCACGAGCACCGTGCACGCGATGCCCTCCGTGACGCGGTTGAGCTTCACGAGAGGGGTGTCGCCGACGAGATCGACGATGGAGTCCGCATACTTCATGACTTCAGGGTAGACGCGCGCATGCCGCGTGCGGGGCTGTGTTGCGCTTCGACGGGCTCAGCGACCCACGACTTCGACGGGCTCAGCGACCCAGCGGTCCCTGAGCCCGTCGAAGGGCGCGTCACCCCTTGGTCGACCCGGCCAGCAGCCCGCGGACGAAGTAGCGCTGCAGGGCGAAGAACACGATCAGCGGCACGATGATCGACACGAAGGCGCCGGCGGTGAGCAGGTACCAGTCGTTGCCGCGCGTTCCGGTGATCTCGGCGAGCAGCTTCGTGATGGGCGCGGCAGCGCCATCCGCGAACACCAGCGCCACGAGCAGGTCGTTCCACACCCAGAGGAACTGGAAGATCGCGACCGACGCGATCGCCGGCATCGTCAGCGGCAGCACCACGCGGAAGAAGATCTGCCCACGGGAGGCTCCGTCGACGCGCGCCGCCTCGATGATCTCGCCCGGGATCTCCGACATGAAGTTGTGCAGCAGGTAGATGGCCAGCGGCAGCGCGAACATCGAGTGCGCGATCCACACCTGCGCGTACCCGTCCGATGCTCCGAGGGGCAGGGTCACCTGCAGCCCGAAGAGGTTCAGGCCTCGCGAGAACGAGCTGAGCAGCGGCACCAGAGCCATCTGGATCGGCACGATCTGCAGCGCGAAGACGAAGATGAACAGCGCGTTGCGGCCCTTGAAGTCGATCCACGCGAACGCGTACGCCGCCATCGACGCGATCATCAGCGGGATGATCGTGGCCGGGATGGTGATCGCGATCGAGTTGACGAACGATTCCAGGATGGTCAGCTGCGTCGTGCCGGACTGCAGCACGTCGACGTAGTTCTCCAGCGTCACCTGAGGGTCGGCGAAGAACGTCCACCATCCGCTCGACTGGATGTCGTCGCGCGGGCGGAAGGACGAGATGAACAGGCCGAGCGTCGGGATCGTCCACAGGAACGCGATGATGATCGACGCGACGGATGCCCACGGGCGCGACAGCTTCTTGCGCGTCCTCCCCGCGGCTCCCTCGAATCCGCCGCCGGTGGTGATCGCGCGGGTGCTGGCCGAGGTCTCGGTCTTGACGGTGTCGGTCATCGGATCTCCCGCTGCTTCTTGATCTGGCGCGCGTTGTAGATCACGATCGGCAGCACCAGGATGAACAGGATGACGGAGAGCGCTGCGCTGCGTCCCGCCTCGAACTTCGAGAACTGCGTGTACATCTCGTTCGCCAGAACCGAGGTGCCGTAGTTTCCGGCGGTCATGGTGCGGACGATGTCGAACACCTTGAGCGAGGCGATCGAGATCGTGGTCAGCACCACGATGAGTGCCGGGCGGATCGCCGGGACGGTCACCGAGATGAACCGCTGCCACGCGTTCGCGCCGTCGAGCTCGGCCGCCTCCAGAAGCTCCGCCGGGACGCCCTTGATGGACGCGGACAGCACGACCATGGCGAAACCGGTCTGCACCCAGATGAGCACCACGATGAGGAACAGGTTGTTCCACGGCTGGTTCAGCAGCCACTGCTGCGGAGTGCCGCCGAACCACACCAGGATCTGGTTCAGCAGACCGATCTGCTCGAACTCCGGTCCGCGGTACTCGTACACGAACCGCCAGATGATGCTGGCGCCCACGAACGAGATGGCCATCGGCATGAACACGAGGACCTTGTAGATCTTCTCTCCGCGGGTGCGATCGATGAACACGGCGTACGCGAGACCGACGATCGTCGAGACCGTCGGCACCAGCAGGACCCAGATGATCGTGTTCACGACGGCGGTGATGCCGTCGGACTGCGTGAAGATCCACAGGTAGTTCGACAGGCCGACGAACTCCTTCCCCGAGGAGTTCAGGAACGACGAGTACATGGTCTGGATCGACGGCAGGATCAGGCCGACGAGCAGCAGCAGGAGGGCCGGCGCCATGAACGCCACCAGCTGGATGAGGTAGCCCGCTCCATCGCGGGATCGGTAGTCCAGCCAGAAGAACAGGGCGCCGACGAGGACCGCGACTCCCATGGCCCAGTAGTACGAGTTGAAGAACAGCATCACGGCGAGCGGTATCAGCAGGCACATCGCCAGCCGGATGACGGTGTACTGCTTTCCCTTGCGCGGAGCGATGTCCACGAGGAGCAGGATGATCGCCACGACCACCGCGAACGCGATGACCACGGCGACGGCCTGCAGGATCGGCGGCAGCGAGCCGACCCACTGGAAGAAAACTGTCGCGTTCACGGAATCCCCTTACGTCACGCGGACCGGATCGACGGTGCACCCGGGCGGGGCGCACCGAGGGAGCAGAGGGGCCGTCCCGCTGCGGGACGGCCCCTCTGCTCGGATCAGCTGGACGGCCAGCCGGTCTCGATCTGCGTGAGCACCTCATCCGTGGGGCTGCCGTTGACCCATGCGACCATGCCCTTCCAGAAGGTGCCGGCGCCGACGGCACCGGGCATCAGGTCGGACGCGTCGAAGCGGAAGGTCGTCTCCGGGTCCTGCAGGATCTTGATGGTCTCCTGCAGGATCGGGTCCTTCGCGTTCGCCGGGTCGAGGCCGTTGTTGGCCGAGGTGACGCCGCCGAGGCTGACGCGGCTGTTCGCCCACTCGGGGCTCGACAGGTACGCGAGCACCTTCTGCGTGGCCTCGGAGTCGCTGAACGCGCCGACGATCTCGCCGGCACCGGTGACCGCGGAGTCATCCGCGGACTCGCCGGGGAGCATGAACGCCCACACGTCGCCGTCCTCGGCGACCTTCGTACCCTCGGGGAAGAAGCCCGAGAGGAACGACGCCTGGTGGGTCAGCGCGCACTCGCCACCGGCGAGCTTGGGCGCGACGTCACCGAAAGCGGTCGAGTTGATCGAGCGGACGTCACCGAATCCGGCGTTGACGTTGGCCGGGTTCAGCAGGATCTCGCCGACCGAGTCGAACGCCTGCTTGATCTGCGGGTCGGTGAACTTGACGTCGTTCGTGACCCACTGGTCGTACACGTCGGGACCGGCCTGACGCAGCACGTAGTCCTCGACCCAGTCGGTGCCCGGCCAGCCGGTGGCCGTTCCGGACTCGAACCCGGCGCACCACGCCGGAGTTCCCGTGGCCGCCTGGATCTTGTCCGTGAGCGCCGACATCTCGTCGAGAGTCTTCGGCACCTCGACGCCCCACTCCGCGAACTTCGCCGGCGAGTACCAGATCCAGCCCTTGACGTTGGCCATGAGAGGCGCGCCGTAGAACGTGTCGTCGACCGTGCCGTAGTTGACCCAGTCCTCGGTCCAGTACTCGTTGGCGTTCTTCTCGACCTCTTCCGGTGCGGGCTTCAGGAAGCCCCGGTCGGCGAAGTCGGCGAACAGACCGGGCTGCGGGAAGATCGCGATGTCGGGCGGGTTGCCACCCTGGGCGCGCGTGCCGAGCTGCGTCTCGAAGTCCTGGCTGCCCTCATACTTGATGGTGATGCCGTTCTCGTCGGCCCAGTCCTTCCAGGACTCCTGGAGGAGTTCTGCCTCGGAGTCGACGATCGTCCCGTAGATCGTGACGGTGGCGTCGCCGCCGCCGTCTCCGTCGCCACCCGGCGCGCCGCCGGGAGCTCCGCATCCGGCGAGCGCGATGCCCGCGACCCCCAGCAGGGCGAGCGGCGCGTAACGCCGGGAACGCTGTGACAGAGCCATGTGAATTCTCCTCTTCGAGTACAGGTTCCCGCCTCGTACGACGCCACCCCGGGGCATCGTTAGGGAACCGATTCCAGGCCAACCTACTGGCGATCCGCATCCCCGCACAACACGCTAGGGTCACAAGCTCGCAACCATTCGCCGATCGCCCTCCTGGTGCATGGGAGCGCTCCCTCGCCCCGGCTGTGGAACCGGTTCCTTTTTCAGGGATGTCGGACTACGCTGTGACGCGGCGCGCGGGGCGCCGGCCACGCCACGGCGTGACAGGTCGAGGAGGACCGATGAGCACGATCGCGGACGTCGCGGCTCGCGCCGGGGTGTCGAAAGCCACGGCCAGCCGCGCGCTGAGCGGTCGGGGCTACGTGTCCGAGGACACCAGGAACCGCGTCGAGGACGCCGCGCGCGACCTGTCGTACGTCGCGCACTCCTCCGCCACGAGCCTGGCGACGGGACGCACCCAGACCGTGGGCGTCGTGATGCCGCCGATCGACCGCTGGTTCTTCGCCGAACTGCTCGCGGGGGTGCAGGAGTCCCTGTTCGCGCTCGACTACGACCTCTCGCTCTACGGCGTCCCCGAGGGCAGCCAGACGCGGGAGCGTCTGTTCGAGAGCGTGCTCCCCGGGCGCCGCTTCGACGGGATCATCGCCGTCGGCATCCAGCCGAGCGCTCGGGAACTGGAACGGCTGAAACAGACCGGCAGGCCCCTGGTGAGCGTCGGGCCCTACAGCGAGGGGTCCAGCGCCGTCTCGATCGACGACACCGACGCCGCCCGCATCGCCACCGAGCACCTGATCGAGCTCGGCCACACCGACATCGCCTTCGTCGGTGGCTCGACCGGTGCGGCGGAGCTGAGCTTCGGCGACGCCCGACGTCTCGACGGCTATCGCGACGCCCTGCGAGCTGCCGGACTCTCCGCCCACGTGCGTGCGGTCGCGGCCGATCCGACCATGCCCGGCGGGTACTCCGCGGCGGCCGGTCTGCTCGGGGACCGCCGGCACAGACCCACCGCGATCGTCGGCGTGTGCGACGAGGCGGCGATCGGCGCGATCATCGCGGCCCGTCGGCTCGGCATCGCGGTGCCGACCGAGCTCAGCGTCGTCGGCATCGACGACCACGAGCACGCGGACATGTTCGCCCTGACCACGATCGGGCAGTCCCCGCGCGAGCAGGGACGCGTCGCGGTGCGGCTGCTGACGCAGCAGATGGACCACCCGGATGCTCCGCTGGAGCAGGTCGCCGCAGCATCCGCTCTCGTGGTCCGCAACTCCACCGCTCCGCCGCGCTGAGCGTCCCGCACGACCGCGGAACGCACGAAGGCCCCGGGCGAACCCGGGGCCTTCGTGAAGAACGCTGAAGCGTGATTACTTGAGGGTAACCGTCGCGCCGGCCTCTTCGAGAGCAGCCTTGGCCTTCTCGGCGGTCTCCTTGTTCGCGCCCTCGAGCACGGCCTTGGGAGCACCGTCGACGACGGCCTTGGCCTCGCCGAGACCCAGCGAGGTGAGCTCGCGCACGGTCTTGATGACCTGGATCTTCTTGTCGCCAGCAGCCTCGAGGATGACGTCGAAGGAGTCCTTCTCCTCTTCAGCCTCGGCAGCGCCTGCGCCACCCGCAGCGCCGGCGACGGCGACGGGTGCAGCAGCGGTGACCTCGAACTTCTCCTCGAACGCCTTCACGAAGTCGTTGAGCTCGACGAGGGTCAGGCCAGCGAACTGCTCGAGCAGCTCCTCAGTGGAAAGCTTCGCCATGATGTATCTCCTAGATAGATGGGGTTGTTGTACGAGAACGTCGGACGCTTACGCGGCCTCGGCGGACTCGAGCTTTTCGCGAAGCGCGTCGATGGTGGCGGCAGCCTTGCCCATCGTCGCCTTCATCATTCCCGCAGCCTTCGCCAGCAGAACCTCACGGCTCTCGAGCGAGGCGTACTTGTTGACCTCGTCCGCGGTGAGGGCGTTGCCCTCGAAGATGCCGGACTTGATCACGAGAAGCGGGTTGGCCTTGGCGAAGTCACGCAGAGCCTTGGCGGTGGCGACGAAGTCACCGTGCACGAACGCGACAGCCGACGGACCCTTGAGGTCGTCGTCCAGCGCGGAGATGCCAGCCTTGTTGGCGGCGATCTTGGTCAGCGTGTTCTTCACCACGGCGTACTCGGCGTCCTGACGGATGCTGTTGCGCAGCTCCTTGAGCTGGGCAACCGTCAGACCGCGGTACTCGGTCAGCAGGACGGCGTTCGAGTTCTCGAATGACTTCGTGAGCTCGGCGACCGATGCATCCTTCTGCGCCATGGTCACTCCTTGGTGTGTACGAGGCGCCGCACGGTGGTGGGGCGCCGGCCTCCGACCCCCTGCAAAAGAGAAGAGCTCCGGCGCAAGCGCACGGAGCTCAGAAAGTTCGTGACACCTGCGCGGGCCCCTGCGATGCAGAGCTTCGATCCTGTGCGCTTGCACGCACACGACGACCAGCGGTCTTCGGTTATGACCACTGTACCCCACGCTCCTTCTCCCCCCAAATCCCCCGCCCCCTCCTTCCTCCCTCCCTCCCCCCCTCCCTTCCCCCTGCCGAGTGCACGGGTTCGCGCCGAGTGCACGGCTTGGCCACGTGGGTTTCCCGTGCACTGGGCGACTTCCCGTGCACTGGGCGACTTCCCGTGCACTCGGCGACCCGGCGAGGCGGCGAGGCGGCGGGTCAGGGAGGGGTGATGCCGAAGGAGGCGAGGCGGGCGGCGAGCGCCTCGGGAGTGGCGATGTGCTCGGAGCCCCAGCGGGCGAACCGGCGCTGGGTGAGGCCGCGGATCCAGTCCTCACGCTGCTTCTCCTCCAGAAGGACCTCCTCGACCGTGCGACCCGACCGCAGCGCCTCGTCGAGGTACTTCGTCTTGCCGTCGAATTCACCGAAGCTCTGCACGTCGTCCAAGCCGAAGTCGACGAAGTAGTCCCGACCACCCGGTCCGGGGACGTGCACCTGGAGGTCGGGGGCGGCGAAGCCGAGCGTGTGCAGGTGCAACCGGCTCACGCTCTCCCCCGGCAGCTGCGCCCTGCCATCCGCGAACGCCGCGACCCACCTCGCCTGCCGGATGCCCCGGGCTCCCGTCGCCTCGTCCACCCGCTGCGAGAGATCGCGGCGCCACGAGAGGACTGCGTCCGCGTCCCACTGCCCCTGACGCCGTCCCGTATCGCGCTCCGCGGCATCGGCCGCAGCCACGGCCGCTGCCGCCGGCACCGAGCGGATCAGATCGAACACCGTCCGGGACAGCGATGTGCAGCGGATTCCGTGGCGGAGTGCGAGGTCCCCGCGCGTGAGCGGCGCCACGTGGCGGAACACGTCGGGTGCGCTGGAGATCCGTGTCGGCGTCGGCGTGGTCATGTGCACGCGGGCGAGCCGCACCTTGTAGAGCGGCAGTCCCCAGAGCACCGCAGCCGACGTGTGAGACATGACCGCCGAGCCGCGGGCATCCCGGTCCACGGCGATGACATGCGCGTGATGCCGTTGTTCCGGCCACAGCTCCGCCCGGTCCGCGGCATCCATGTACCAGCCTCGTCGGAGCGCGACGAGGGTTCCGGCCTGCACGGCCTCCGCGATGCGGCGCTCCGTCCACCCCCGCTGCAGGAGGTCCGTCCGGGATCGGATGAGGCTGTCGAGCGCGTTCATCATCGCCCCATGTTTCCCGCTTCCTCCCCTCCTCCTGAGTTTTCCCTCGCCCCGCCCCGCACTCTCTGCACTTCTCCCCTCACCCCGCCTCCCGTGCAGGAGAAGACTTCGATTGCGAGAGCACGGGTTCGCGCCGAGCGCACGGCGTAGCCACGTATGCATCCCGTGCACTCGGGGACTTCCCGTGCACTCGGCGACATCCCGTGCACTCGGGGGCGACGCGGGGCGGTGCTGCGGCGGGCGCAGTCGGCGACAAGCCGGGCAGGCGGCGGAGGAGGGTCGGCGGACGGGGTTAGGGTCGAAGGGTGACCCCGGAACTCGCCGCACGCATCGTCGCGGACTCGCGCGACCGCGTGGCGTGGATGCGCGCACGCTCGCGCGGGATCACCGCCACGGATGTCGCCGGGCTCACGTCGGAGAAGTCGATCGCCCGGGCTGCGGACTCCAAGCTCGGAGGCGGACCCCGCTTCGGCGGCAACGCCTACACCGACCACGGCCGCCGGCGCGAGCCCGAGATCGCGGCCTGGGTCGCGGCGACCCACGGCATCCTCCCCTCTTCCGCCCTGTTCCGGGCCGAGGTCGAGCACCGCCACCTCGCCACCCCCGACGGCATCGCCGTCGACGCGCAGGGTCGGGTCAAGCTCGCCGAGATCAAGACCACGAACAAGGCGTTCCGCGGCATCCCCCGCACGTACCTGCGTCAGGTGTGGTGGCAGCAGCACGTGCTCGGCGCCGAGCGGACCCTGTTCGTGTGGGAGGAGCACGTGGACTTCGCCCCGATCCACGATGAGCCCCGCTGCGTCTGGATCGACCGCGACGATCGTGAGATCGCGAAGCTCGTCACCCTCGCCACCGACCTCATCGACGAGCTCTACCGCCGCACCACGGGCCGACAGGTTCCGAGCAGGACGCCGGATGCCGTCGCCAGCCGTCGCGAGCAGCTCCGAGAACGGGACGCCTTCCGCGCTCTGGCCCTGGCCGACTGACCATCCGGCCGACCGCGCTCCCGGTCACGTGCACGTGTTGTTGCCGCCCAGCCCGAGCAGGCCGCCAACCGACAGCGTCCGTGTCGCGGCAGGAGACGCCCAGGCCGTGCCCGCGTAGATCGCCTCGACCCGCACCGTGTTGGTCGAGCCGAGCAGACTGCCCAGCAACGTGTTCAGCAGCCCGGAGCTGATGGTCGCCGAGTACGAGTACGGGCCCGTGCCGCTCTGGGTGACGTTGGTGTTGTCGACCGCGACGTTGTTGATCGACAGTCGCTGCTGCACTCGGGGATAGGGCGAGGTCCACGTGATGGTGAAGCCCGTGAACGTGCCGAGCGTGCTGGTGACCGTGCACGAGGCGACGACGGGAGTCGCGAGCGTCGCTGCGGTGAACACTCCCGAGCCGTATTCGCTGTCGGTGAAGCGCGCATCGGTCTGCTCCACGGGATGCACGGCCGCGATGCCGACGAGCGCCGCGATGCCGACCGCCCCCGTCAGCACCCTCCGCACGACCTGGCGCATCATGCGCGCGTCCTCCGCTGGGGCTCCGCCCGGACGCGGCGACCCCGCCCGAGTGCCGCCCCCGCCAGCGCGAGCAGCACCCCCGCGGCGGCGAGCCACGCCGTGCGGGGCGAGGCGCCGGTGACGGCGAGGCCGCCGTCCGGCCCGACGGCTACCGTCTCCCCCGCCCCTCGCGCCTGGATGCGCACCTCGGTGCTCCCTGCCGCGTCGCCGGCGTCCAGGGTGATCGCGAGACGGAGGTGCGCGGTCTCGGTGTCCGCAATCTCGGCGAGAGGCGTCTCCGCACCGTCGCGGGAGATGGGCCAGTCCTCACGCAGGGTGGTCGCTCCCCCGGGACAGTCCGTCCCCGCCCACGCCTGACGGCACATCGCGACGTCGACGACGAGAGCGGCGCCGCCGGTCGCGCTGATCCCGATGCGGATCACACCCGGATCGGGTGCCTGCGCGCTCACGGCCACGTCCCAGCGCAGGGGCTGGCCGGGGAGCATCCCGGCGGCCGCATCCCAGTCGGCCACCGAGACCAGGCGCAGCACGTCTCCCTGGATCACCTGCGTGGCGGGCGCCGCCCAGGCCGTGCTCGGCGTCGCGACCGCCGCGATCGCCAGGAGCCCGACCGCCAGCCACCGTCCGAATGCGAGACGCCGTCTCATGACGACCCTCGGTTCTCCCGGGCTTCCCTCGCGCGCGGCGAGCGCGGCCAGAACGCCCAGACCACGAGCAGCGCCGCGGCGACCGTCAGCCCGGCGAGCACGAGCGGATCGCCCATGCCGGCGATCACGGCGGCGACGCCGGGCACGGAGAACAGGACGACCCGGACGGATGCCACGGAGTACGGGGTGGGATCGTCTGCGGCATTCGCGTCGCCGCGCATCGTGATCGTCCGCTGCCCGTCGCTCGTGCCCGGCGCGACGGAGGTCACCCGGTGGGTCACGGGGAGCTCGCCGTCCCGGTCGACGGTGACGATGTCGCCGACCTCGATCTCGCTCGCCGGGATGCGCTGCACCACCGCCACCGATCCGGCGGGGATCGTCGGCGACATCGAGCCCGTGCGGAACATGATGAGGGTGATCTGCGCCGTGAACGCGAGCACCACGAGCACGATGCAGACCGCTCCGGCCGCGGCGGCGAGCCACAGCAGCACGTCTCCGATCGCGCTGCCCGCCCGCGACCGGGACGAGGGGGCGCTTCCGGTCTCCTCCTCGGGAGGAGCGACGGGCTGCTCGCGCACGCGGCGTCGCGTGATGGGCGTCATCTCGACCCTCCTTCCGATCTAGGACGATGTCCCCTGGAACTGCCAGGTCTGCGACATCGTGAGGCCCTGCGCGGCGTTCGGCGCGGTGGTGGGCAGCGTGACGGCGATGCAGTAGTTCACCTGCGACGCTCCGTTCGCCGTGACCGTCTGGGTCGACGCCCCTCCGGCCGTCAGCGCCGAGCCGTCGGTGACCACAGCGGTCCCCGCGGGGTACGTGGTCCCGTTGCAGGTGGTGCCGGAGATGGTCCGCACGCCGTACGTGAGGTACGTCGCGAGCCCCGTGCCCCCGGGGGTGCCGGCGGTGAGCTGCACGGTCCCGGCCACCGAGGGGTTCGCGGTGCGGACGCTGAACAGCGCATAGGTGGTGGTTCCCGGCGCCATCGCCGTGGGGGCGAGCTGGAAGTTCAGCGTCGCGGCGGTGCCTGCGGTCGCGTGGCTCGAGAACGTGGTCCCGTCCGTCGCGCCGACGATGTCGAACCGGCCGGCCGTGAAGCTCGCGGCTCCGAACTCGGAGTCGTTCCAGGCGGCGAGGGTCGCGGCCGCCCCTATGCCCAGCACCAGGCCGCCCGCGAGCACGGCGCGGACTCGGCGGGAGTGCAGCCGTCGCCTCTCCCGCACATCTCTGCGGGTCTGCATCACGCGCTCAGTTCGTCGACGTGGCCGTGAAACTCCACGTGGCGTCCGTCACCAGGCTGGGCTCCAGCGCCGCGTCCGCCGTGACGCGGAAGCACAGCTGCACGGCCGTTCCCGGATCGGTGGCCGTGGCCCCGGCGGTGAGCGGGATAGCAGTCGCTCCGGTCAGCGCGTCCAGCGTCGCCCCGCTCGCCACCGGCGTGCCGGTCGCCGAGGCGGCGTTGCACGTCGCCCCGGGATCGAGCTGGTAGATCGCGTACGACAGGTGATCCGAGTTGGAGGTCGCGGCGGGGTCTGCCGTTGCACCTGAGGCGGTCAGGTTCGCTGCGGAGGTCGTGCCGGCAGCCAACCGCACCCAGAAGCCCGCGTAGACGGTGCTGCTCGGCGACATGTTGCTCACGAGTCCTGCCGGCAGGGTGAACGCGAGCGTCGCCGCCGTGCCCGCGGTGCTGTGGTTGGCGTACGTGGTGCCGTCCGTCGAGCCCTCCAGATTGAACGCGCCGGCGGTGAACGTGCCGTTCGCGAACTCGGAGTCGTTCCACGCCGCCAGCGTGGCCGCGGTGCCGATGCCGAGCACCAGTCCACCCGCCAGCACCGCTCCGATCTTGCGCTGCGTTGCCTTGGTTACCATGTCGCTTCCCCCTCAGGAATCGGTGAACCACGTGGATGCCGGTGTTCCGGCCACCCCTCAACGACCCCGCACCCGCGCGTTTGCGCCATCCTCTCCGAGCCCTTCCGGAAGGACAAGGCGATTTCGCGCAGGAGATTCGCTCATCCCGCGCAGACCGGAAACGGGCCTCAGACGGCGCCGAGCACGCGACGCGCCTCGAGGGCGATCTCCTGGGCGATGGTGTCCAGCAGATCGGAGCGCAGGTTCCACTGCTGCCAGTGGAGCCGCACCCGGAGGGTCGGTCCGCCCAGAGCGACCAGGCCGGGAGCCTCCTGCGGCACCGGGACCATCCCCCAGCCGAGACCGAGCCGCACCGCGAGGGCATAGTCGTGGGAGGCGGGGACGTAGTGCCGCGGCACCCCCTCCGGCGAGACCCCCATCGCCCGCAGCCACTCGTGCTGCAGGGTGTCGCGGCGATCGAAGTCGACGAACGGGGCGAGCGCCAGCGCGCCAGGCGTCACACCGCCGGCGAACCACCGCTCGGCGAATGCCGCCTCCGCCATCGCCCGATACTCGAGCACACCGAGCGGCGCCACCGAGCATCCGGCAACCGGGGTCTCCTCGCTCGTCACCGCCGCCATCACGGTTCCGGACTCCAGCAGGCGGGCGGTGAAGTTCTGATCATCGCGGTGCAGATCGAAGTCGATGTCGTGGCCGGATGAGAGTCGGGCCAGCGGTGCCAGGAACCAGGTCGCCATCGAGTCGGCGTTCACCGCGAGCGGCACGGTGATGCGGCGAGCGCCGCCCTCCTCATCGATCCCGACCCCCACGAGCGCATCGTGCTCGAGCAGGGCGATCTGCCGCGCCAGGCGCACGACCGCCGCGCCCGCTTCGGTCAGCCGCGCCGGTTTGCTGCGCACGACGAGGATGCGTCCCAACTGCTGCTCGAGGGCCTTCAGCCGCTGGCTCACCGCCGAGGGCGTGATGCGGAGCCGCCGGGAGGCCGCGTCGAGGGTTCCCTCGTCCACGATCGCCGCCAGCGTGGCCGCGAGCTCGGGGTCGATTCTCACATAAGCGATGCTAATGGTTCGAAAGGAATCTTCGCTTCTCATCATGGCCCCGGATTCCTAGGCTGGGGCCATGCTCACGGTTCTCGCCGGCCTCGGACTCGGCCTCTCCCTCATCGTCGCGATCGGCGCGCAGAACGTTTTCGTGCTGCGTCAGGGGATCCGCCGCGAGCATGTCCTGGCCGTCGTCGCCGTCTGCGCACTGTCCGACGCGGCGCTGATCGCCGCCGGCGTGGCAGGGCTGGGCTACGTCCTCACCGCCGCGCCATGGCTCGTGGTCGTGGCGCGCTGGGCGGGAGCCGCCTTCCTGCTCGCCTACGGGGTCCTCGCGGCTCGACGCGCGTGGCGCGGCGGCGAGGAGCTGGCCGTCGACACGGCGGACGAACAGGCAGCGGTCGCGTCGACGACGAGCGCGAGCGGCACCCTCACCCGCACGCGCCTGGCCCCGGTGGTGCTGACGACCCTGGCGCTCACCTGGCTCAACCCGCACGTCTACCTCGACACGGTGCTCATGCTCGGCTCGATCGCGGCCACCCACGGCGAGGAGCGCTGGCTTTTCGCGGGCGGGGCCATCGCCGCCAGCATCCTGTGGTTCACGGCGCTGGGCTTCGGCGCCCGCTACCTCGGCCGCTGGCTGCGCACACCGCGCTCGTGGCGCATCCTCGACGCCGTTATCGCGGTCGTCATGATCGCGATCGCCGTGAGCCTCGTGATCC
Organism: Microbacterium algeriense; assembly: GCF_008868005.1. Taxonomy (GTDB): domain Bacteria; phylum Actinomycetota; class Actinomycetes; order Actinomycetales; family Microbacteriaceae; genus Microbacterium; species Microbacterium algeriense. The sequence continues at coordinate 1,077,327 of NZ_WAAO01000001.1, read as the reverse complement.
CGGTGCTGGGCGCCTGACGGGTCAGTCGCCGTCGATCTGACGCCGTCGCGCACGCACCAGGCTGCGAAGCGCGTCGTCCGGGAGGGGATGCTCGGGCTGGAACCGGATGGTGCCCTTGTCGACGCTGACACCCTCATGCCCGTCCAGGAGCCCGGCGACCGTCGCGACCGCCTCCGGACTGAACGGGTACACGCCGATGTGCTTCTTCGCGCGCATCACCGAGAGAAGAGGCTTGCCGCGGTGCACGAGGGCGGGCATGCCGTAGCCCTTGCCCTGCTCCGCATCCGGCACCTCGTCGCGGGCGAGGGCGTACACCCGGGCGATCGTCTCCCGATCGGCGGGGTCGAGGTCGGTCAGGTAGTCGTCGATGGTTCCCACGGGGGCATCCTGCCACGGTGCGACCCCCGCGTCGAGGGATGCGCGGGTCAGGCGCCGTCGAGCGGACGCATGATGCGGGTGAGGAACCGCTGCGTGCGCTCGTGGGTCGGCGCACGGAACAGGTCGGCGGGCGGCCCCTGCTCCACGATGACGCCGCCGTCCAGGAACAGCACGTGATCGGCGGCCTCGCGCGCGAAGCTCAGCTCATGCGTGACGACCGCCATGGTCCATCCCTCGTCCGCGAGCTCTTTGATCACAAGCAGCACCTCCCCCACGAGTTCGGGGTCCAGCGCGCTGGTCGGCTCGTCGAAGAGCAGCACGTCCGGCCGGAGGGCGAGTGCCCGGACGATGCCGACGCGTTGCTGCTGTCCGCCCGAGAGCTGGTGCGGACGGGCATCGGCCTTGTCCGCCAGACCGACCCTGTCCAACAGCGCGAGGGCGTCGACGACCACCTCGTCCTTGGGGCGACCCTGCACCCGCCACGGACCCTCGATCACGTTCTCGAGCACCGTGAGATGAGGGAAGAGATTGTGGTGCTGGAACACCATGGCCGAGCGGTCCCGCAGCGCGAGCCGCTTCTGCTTCTGCAGCCGCGGGGAAGGCTTCACCTCGGGCGCGAAATCGATCTCCGGGCCGCCAGCGACGACGATCGTGCCGGCATCCGGAGTCTCGAGACCGTTGAGCGCGCGCAGCACCGTCGTCTTGCCCGACCCGCTGGGCCCGATCAGCACGACCACCTCGCCGCGGTGCAGCGTCAGGTCGATGCCGCGCAGCACCTCGTTGTCGCCGAAGCTCTTGCGCAGCCCGCGCGCGACGAGCAGGGCCTCCTGGTTCGGATCAGTGAGCGACACGGCTGTCCAGCCTCCTCTCGAGAGCACTCTGACCGAACGACAGCACCAGGCAGAGCACCCAGTACACCAGCGCGGCGGCCAGATACAGCACCATGAACTCCAGCGTCGTCGAGGCGATCTGCTGGGCCACCTTGAACAGCTCCGTCACGAGGATCAGCGAGGTCAGGGAGGTGTCCTTCACGAGTGAGATGAACGTGTTCGACAGTGGCGGCACCGACACCCGAGCAGCCTGCGGCAGGATGATCCGCGTCAGCGTGCGGGTGCGGTTCATGCCCACGGTGTACGCCGCCTCCCACTGCCCCTTCGGCACCGAGAGGATCGCCGCCCGCACGACCTCCGCGCCGTAGCCGCCGACGTTCAGCGAGAGCGCGATGATCGCACTCGGCCACGGGTCGAGGGTGACCCCGACCGACGGAAGCCCGTAGAAGATCACGAACAGCTGCACCAGCATCGGCGTGCCGCGGATCACCGAGATGTAGAAGCGCGCCACCCCCGAGACGACCGGGTGCACGGAGATCCGCATCAGGGCGACACCGACGGCGATGACGAGCCCGAGGACGAACGAGATCAGCGCGAGCGGAACCGTCGCCGTCAGACCCGCCCAGGCGATCGGCCCGAGCGAATCGAAGAACAGCTGCCAGGGACTCTCCATCGACTACTGCGTGACGTCTTCGCCGAAGTACTTGTCGCTGATCTCCGCCAGGGTCCCGTCGGCGCGCAGCTCGTCGAGCGCACCGTCGACGGCCTCCACCAGCGCCTTCTTGTCCTTCGTGAACACGAACGCCTGCTCACCGGCCTCGTCCGTCTCGGCCGCGATCTTCAGACCGGACGGGCTGTTCGTGGTCTCGTAGTCGAGGAACGTCAGCTTGTCGTTGATCGTCGCGTCGACGCGGCCCTGGCGCAGCAGCTCGACCGCCTGCGCCCAGCCCTCGACACCCTCGACCTTCGCCCCGGACTCGGTCGCCAGTTCGTACCAGTTGCTCGTCAGCGACTGGGCCGTGGTCTTGCCCTCGAGGTCGTCGAAGGACGAGATCGAATCGTCGTCCTCGGGCACGACGATCACGCCGGGCGAGACGGTGTACGGCTCGCTGAAGAGGTACTTCGCCTCGCGCTCGTCGTTGATCGAGACCTGGTTCGCGATGACGTCGAAGCGGCCGGCGTCGAGGCCCGCGAAGATCGCGTCCCACTGCGTCTCCTGGAACTTCACCTCGAGGCCGAGCTTGTCGGCGACCGCCTGGATGATCTCGACATCGAAACCAGTCAGGTCGCCGGAGCCGCCGTCGTCGTGGAAGCTGAAGGGACGGTAGGTGCCCTCGGTGGCGACGGTGAGCGTGCCGTCCTGCACCAGACCGAAGTCGGACCCCTCGCTCGTGCCGTCCGATGTGCTCGCGGGAGTGCTCGACCCGCTGCAGGCGGTGAGCACGGTGGCGGCGACGACGAGTGCGGTGGCGGCGATGAGACGACGGGACATGAACCCTCCTGGGGTGTGAAGTGCGGTGCGAGTTTACGCGACCGTCACGGGAACTCCCTCACAGTACGCGGCCCGCGCCGCTTCCCCGCATCCGATGACGATTCGTTTCCGACGGGTCGCGCGGACGCAGAAATGCCCCCGGGAGAACCCGGGGGCGTTCCTCTGCGACTGGGTCGCTGAGTGTGTCGAAGCGTCAGATGGAGTTGACGTCCAGCGGGATGCCGGGGCCGAACGTGGTCGACACCGCACCCTTCTGGATGTAACGGCCCTTCGAGCTCGACGGCTTGAGGCGGACGATCTCCTCGAGCGCTGCGCCGATGTTCTCGTTCAGCTGCTCGGCGGTGAAGGACGCCTTGCCGACGACGAAGTGCACGTTGGCGTGCTTGTCGACGCGGAACTCGATCTTTCCGCCCTTGATCTCCTCGACGGCCTTGGCCGGGTTCGGGGTCACGGTGCCGGTCTTCGGGTTCGGCATCAGACCACGCGGTCCGAGAACCTTTCCGAGACGACCGACCTGGCCCATGAGCTCCGGAGTGGAGACCGCGGCGTCGAAGTTGGTCCAGCCGTCGGCGACCTTCTGGATGAGCTCGGCGCCGCCGACCTCGTCCGCACCTGCGGCGATCGCTGCCTCGGCCGCGGGGCCGGTGGCGAAGACGATGACACGAGCGGTCTTACCGGTTCCGTGCGGGAGGATGACGGTGCCGCGCACCATCTGGTCCGCCTTGCGCGGGTCGACGGCGAGCTTCAGCGCGACCTCGACGGTCGAGTCGAACTTCGACGAGCCGGTCTCCTTCGCGAGGGCGACAGCCTCGGAGGGGGTGTAGTAACGGTCTGCCTCGATCTTCTCGGCGGCAGCCTTGTAAGCCTTGGACTTGGTAGCCATGATTATTCTCCTCAGCCCTCGACCGTGATGCCCATGGAACGGGCGGTTCCGGCGATGATCTTCGAGGCGGCCTCGACGTCGTTCGCGTTCAGGTCGGCCTGCTTCTGCTCGGCGATCTGACGGACCTGGTCCTTGGTGATCTTCGCGACCTTGACCGTGTGCGGGGTCGACGACCCCTTCTGCACGCCGGCGGCCTTCTTGATGAGCTCCGCTGCCGGCGGGGTCTTCAGGACGAAGGTGAAGCTGCGGTCCTCGTAGACGGTGATCTCGACGGGGATGACGTTGCCGCGCTGCGACTCGGTCGCGGCGTTGTACGCCTTGCAGAACTCCATGATGTTGACGCCATGCTGACCGAGCGCGGGGCCGATCGGCGGCGCCGGGTTGGCTGCACCGGCGTTGATCTGAAGCTTGATCAGGCCGGTCACCTTCTTCTTCGGTGCCATTCTCTTTCCTTTCATCGAGGCGGATGCCGAGGCATCCGCTTCTCCCACTGATCCGGCGTTTCCGGACCGTGGTCGTCTGTACGCCCTTCGACGAGCTCAGGGACCCCTGCGGGCTGTCGCACAAACCACACAAGTCTACCCGATCCGGAGCGCAACTGCGCGCGTCGCCTGTCCTTGCCGGATCCCCTCGGCTCCCGTCGCGATATGACAGCCAAAACGCCGATTTTGGCTGTCATATCGCGACCGGAGCAGAGACTCACGCCAACGCAGAACGGCCGCCGCGGAAGGGACGGCCGTTCTCGTGCACTTCGGCAGGCTCAGTGACCGGTGTCAGATCATCTTGGTGACCTGGTCGAACGACAGCTCGACCGGAGTCTCGCGCTCGAAGAGGGAGACGAGGACCGTGAGCTTGCCGCTCTCGGGCTTGATCTCGCTGATCGAACCGGGAAGACCCGCAAACGAGCCCTCCTTGATCGTGATGGTCTCGCCGACCTCGAAGTCGACCTCGGCGGGCAGCGGACGAGCGACGGCGACGCCGCCCTTCGACGCGATGTTCTTGGCGGTCGGCACGTCCTTGACCTCGACGAGCGACTTCAGCATGTTGAAGGCCTCTTCGAAGCGCAGCGGCGTCGGGTTGTGGGCGTTGCCCACGAAGCCGGTGACACCCGGGGTGTGGCGCACGACCGACCAGGTGTCTTCCGTGAGCTCCATGCGCACCAGCACGTAGCCGGGGATGCGCACGCGGGTGACCATCTTGCGCTGGCCGTTCTTGATCTCGACGACGTCTTCCATCGGGACCTCGACCTGGTAGATCTCGTCCTCGACCTCGAGCGTCGACTTGCGCTGCTCGATGTTGGCCTTCACCTTGCGCTCGAAGCCGGCGTAGGAGTGGATGACGTACCACTTGCCCGGAAGCATGCGGAGGTCCATGCGGAAGGCCTCGTACGGGTCCTCCTCCGCGTCGTCCTCGGACTCGGCGTCCTCGGCCGCTGGGCGGTCGTCCTCGCCGTTCACGTCGGGGCCGTCGTACGGGGTGACCTCGTCGGCCGCCTCCGCTTCCTGCTCGGCGACCTCTTCGGCCACAGATTCGTTGAGGACCTCAGCGGCAGCCTCGGCTTCAGCCGCTTCGTCCAGGTTGAGAGCGTCGTTCACGATCGCGTCCGCCTCCGGGTCGTCGATGTCGATGTCGGTGTCATCCGCGGCATCCTGCTCGCCGTCCTCGTCTTCGACGTGGACCGCGACGTGCTCGGCAGAGGTGACCGAGAGCTCCTCCGCGGCGAGCACGTTGCCCTCCTGGGCCTCGTCCTCCTCGCTGGACTGCTCTGCGGCGGTCGCCCAGTCGGCGTCGTCGGAATATCGTTCAGACACGTTGTTTCTTCTCCATAGCTGCGGCGTGAGCCGCGGGGGTCATCAGCCAGGGATTCCGAACACCCAGTGCGTCACGAACGCGAACAGCGTGTCCAAGCCGTAGACGATGCCCATGACGATGATCACGAAGACGAGCACGACACCGGTGAACTTGAACAGCTCCTTGCGAGTCGGGGTGACGACCTTGCGGAGCTCGGCGATGACCTGGCGGATGAACAGGGCGATGCTCCCGAAGAACCGGGAGAAGGGGTTGCCCTTCTTCTCGCGGGTGGCGCCGGCCGCGACGACCTCGCCGCGCGGTTCGTCCTGATCCATCCTGAATGTACCTTTCGTGTGTCAGCGTTGCGCTGACGCGCAGGGCGGACAGGAATCGAACCTGCAACCTGCGGTTTTGGAGACCGCTGCTCTGCCAATTGAGCTACCGCCCTAGAGACCGTGAGGCCTCGGGGTGTCCTCCCACTCTGTCACGATCCTGCGACCCTCGGGTCCCAGGCACGGCGAAAGAATGCAGAGAACAACTGCCCCACAAGCATACGGCATCCTTCCGACGACGCCGAACCCGACGCCGGACCCGAGGTCAGGAACCGGCGTTCTTGCTAGGCTCGGCGAGCGGAATCAGTGGGGAAGGGATGCGTGTGGGCGCGGATGTGCAGCAGTTCCAGGTGGATCTGCGAGGAGTCGTCGATCTGCTCAGCAGGCACATCTACTCCAGCCCCCGGGTGTACCTGAGAGAGCTGCTGCAGAACGCCAGGGACGCCATCACCGCCCGGCGCGAGGTCGACGGCGGCGGGGGACGCATCCGCATCAGTCCGCTGACCGTCGAGACCGGCGAGTTCGTGCTTCGCGACGACGGGGTCGGCCTCACGTCCGCCGAGGTCGCCGACCTCCTCGCGACGGTCGGCCGCAGCTCCAAGCGGGACATCTTCGACCTCCCCCGCAGCGACTACCTGGGACAGTTCGGCATCGGACTGCTCAGCTGCTTCATGGTCGCCGACACCATCGTCATCCGCTCCCGAAGCGCCCGCGGCGGCGCTTCCGTGGAGTGGACGGGAAGCGCGGACGGGACCTTCCAGGTCGCCGAGCTCGACGAGGAGCTCCCCATCGGCACCAGCGTGCACCTCGTGCCGCGCTTCGATGCCGACGAGCTGCTGCGTCCCGCAGCGGTGCACGAGCTGGCCACGACCTTCGGCGAGTTCCTGCCCGTGCGGGTGACGGTCGACACCGCGGGCGGAGACATCGACATCACCAGGGACGCACCGTTCCTGGATGCCGCGGAGGACCCGGAGTCCGCCGTGGAGTACGGGCGGGATCTGCTCGGCGCGAGTCCGCTCGACGTGATCGAGCTGAGCGAGTCGGCCACCGGAACCCGGGGCCTCGCCTACGTGCTTCCCTACGCGCCGCCGCCCGGAGCACGCCAGGCGACCCGCATGTACCTCGGCCGCATGCTGCTGTCGGAGCGCGTCGACGACGTGCTGCCGGACTGGGCCTTCTTCGTGCGCGCAGTGGTCGACTCCACCGGACTCGCTCCGACCGCGAGCCGGGAGTCGCTCGTCGAGGACGCCGCGCTGGAACGCGTGCGGGAGCAGCTGGGCGCGGGGATCCGCCGCGGGGTGCTCGAGCTGGGTCTGCGGGAGCCGCACCGCCTCGCGCAGTTCGTCGCGGTGCACGAGGTCGGCCTGAAGTCGCTGGTACGGCACGACGAGGAGCTCGCCCGATTCATCTCGCGCTGGCTGACGGTCGAGACCACGCACGGTTCGCTGCGCGTCGGGGATCTCGTCGAACGGTATCCGCACGTGCGCTACGCGCAGACCGTGGACGAGTTCCGGCAGGTGGCGGGGATCTCGCCCGCCGACGAGGTGCTCGTCAACGGCGGCTACCTCTACGACGCCGACCTGGTGCGGATGCTGCCCGACCTCTACCCGCATGTCACGGTGGAGCGCGTCGACGTCACGGGCGAGCTCGACAGGCTCGATCCGCCGCCCCTCGACGACCGCGACGCCGCTGTCGCGCTGGAGGCCCGCGCGGGGGCCGTGCTCGCCGCATCCGAGTGCTCCGTGGTCGTGCGCTCGATCGCCCGCACGGACCTCGCCGGACTCTACGTCGCCGACCCCGAGGTTCTCCGCGCCATCGACCGAGGCCGCACGAAGGGCGTGACCGGCGCACTCTGGGGCGGGGTGCTCGACCGGATCGATCAGACCCGATCGTCCGCGCGCGACGACGACCTGCGCGCCCGGCTGTGCCTGAACTGGTCGAACCGCGTGGTCCGGGCCCTCGTCCGCGTGCAGGACGACGCGGTCTTCGCCCGGACCGTGCAGCTGCTGTACATCCAGGCGCTGCTCGCCGGGCATCATCCGCTCGCCGACGCCGATCGCGCCCTCATGACGAGTGCTCTCGCAGACCTCGTCTCCCTCTCTGCCGGACTCGAAGGGGACGCGCTCCCCTTCGAGGACGCCCGCTGACACCTCACCGAAAGGCCCTCCCGCCATGGCACGTCCGAAGAAGCGCTTCCAGCAGCTGATCGAGGAGATCGACCGCACCCCGTGGGGCCCGGCCGAGCAGGCCCTCGTCACGGAGGCCGTCGCGCTCGCGGTCGAGATCGGCGACGAGCGGCTGGAGTATGAGGCGCGGATGCGGCAGACGGCCTCCGCCAACATGAACGGCGCCACCGACGTCATGCTCAACTCGTTCGCCTGGTGCCTGGCCCATCACGACGCCGACCCGCAGCGCTTCCCCGCCGACCTCGACAACGGCGGCGCCGACCTGATGTGGCAGTTCAAGTGGATGGCGGCATCCCTGCGGTCCTCCCCGGCGTTCTCGCAGGAGCAGATCGCAGCCGTGCTCGACGACATGGAGTCGCACTACCGCGCCGCCGGCCTGGGCGTCAGCGGCGTCCTGACAGCGCGGTTCGAGGACGCCTGGGATGCCGGCCGCCTCGACGACGCGGAGCGCCTTCGAGTGCAGTTGGAGGCCACCCCGCGCGACGACCACAGCCACTGCGACGCCTGCGGACGCAGCCAGATCGCCGGTTTCTTCGCGGACACCGATCGCGACGCGGAGGCGATCGTCCTCGTCGAGGAGATGATCGAGGGCGGCTTCTCCTGCGGCGAGGAGCCGGAGCACGCGCTCTCCCGCGTCCTGCTCCCCTACCTGCGGGCGGGACGCTTCGACGAGGCGAAGACCGCGCATCTGCGCAGCTACCGCCTGGCGAAGGACAACCCCGACAACCTCCGCATCGTCGCGAACAACATCGTCTTCGCCGCGATCACCGGCAACGAGGCGCGTGCTCTCGCCCTGGTCGAGAAGCACATCGCCTGGCTCGCGCACGACGGTCTGAACGTCGACGCGCACTTCGCCGCCCTCGCCGCCCTCGCCGTGGCGCTGGACCGCGTCACGGCCGCCGGACACGGTGACACCCCGGTGCGCGGCGCGGAATCGGCCGCGCTCGTCCCGTTCTTCGGCGAGCACGACGGCACGTGGAGCGCCGCCGACCTCGCCGCGGCCTCCTGGGCGGCAGCCGAGCGGATCGGGGCCGCGTTCGACGAGCGCGACGGCACCGACGGGCACGCGCGCAGCCTGGAGCGGATGCGCGCTCTCGCCGACGAGCAGTACGACGTGCCGATCCGCTCCGACGCCTTCGTCGCTCCCGTCACGTCCTCCGTGCCGGCGGACGCGGACGCCTGGTTCGAGCGGGCGATACAGCTCGCGCAGTTCGGCGCGGAGCACGAGACGCTCGAGGCCCTGCCGCATGCCCTCGAGGTCGCAGACCCGGCGAAGCGAGCGCAGCTGCTCTCGATGCGCCTGGGCATCCTGATCGCCCTCGACCGCGCGGAGGAGGCGCTGCAGCTGCTCCCGGAGCGCATCGCCGCGCTGCGGGCGGCCGGCCTGGAGGCGCAGGCCGACCTCGAACAGCGCCTGGGCCTTGCGACCTTCGGCCTGGACACCCCGGAGACGAAGGCGGCGCTGGAAGAGGCCATCGCCGACGCCGACGACCTGCCCGCCTGGTCGCGCGGCGACCTGGCGATCAGCCGCGCCGCCCTGCACCTGCGCGCGAGCGAGCCCGACGCCGCCCTGGATCACGCCGAGGTCGCCGCGCGCTCCTTCACGGAGGCGGAGGACACGCGACTCGCCAACACCACGACGCTTCTGGCGATCTCCGCCGTGCTCGGCAAGGGCGACTTCGAGGCCGGAGCCGCGCTGCTGGACCGCCTCCTGGCCCAGGACGACCTCAGCACCGGCCACCGCGCCCAGGCGCTGCAGACCCGCGCGCGCGTGCGGGGAGGCACCGGGTCGTACCTGGAAGGCGCCGCCGACGCGGATGAGTCCTGCCGTCTGCTCGCCGAACTCGGGGCGACCCGCGCCCTCGGCGAGGCGCACCTCCTCGCCGGAGCCCTCTGGGAGGACGGGGACGACCCGGAGAAGGCCGTGTCCCGGTACCGACTGGCTGCGCGGATCGCCGGGGAGGCCGGAGGCGACGCGACGGGCGTGGACTTCCGTCTCGCGCGCGCCATGCTGCGTGTCGGCGATGCCGAGGAGGCGGCCGAGCTGTTCGGCGACGTGCTGCAGCGCGAGGAGGAGGCCGAGACGCCCGCCGGCTCCCGTGCCATGACCGCCTCGATGCTGGCGCGCGCCCTGGCCACCTCCGGCGAGTTCGGTCAGGCCGTCGGCGCGTTCGGCTACGCCTCCGAGCTGTTCGGACAGGCTGAGGAGCACGCCGATCAGGCCATGTCCATGACCGAGCAGGCCAAGATCCTCGCACGCTTCGACGAGCACGACGACGCGATCTCGCTGCTCGAGTCCGCCGCCGAGATCGCGCGTAAGGCGCCCGACGCGGTGGGTGCGCTGACCGAGGTGCTGCACAGCCTCGGTCAGGCCTACGGCGGACGCGGCGACGAGCGCGCGTTCCCGCTGTTCGACGAGGTGGCCGCCCTCGCGCAGGAGCACGACGCCGCCTGGCTCCTCGCCGATGTCACGGACTCGCGCGGACGGGCGCTCGCGGAACTCGGGCGCGTGGACGAGGCCGTGTCCGCCGCGCTCACGGCCGCCGACGGGTTCGCCGAGCTCGGCGACCTGGGCTCCGCAGGAGGATCCGAGCTGTTCGCCGCCCGGGTCCTGGCGGGGAACGAGCGGCCGTCCGACGCGGTGCCGGTGTACCGGAGCGCGATCGAGCACGGCGCGGCCCACCCGCCCCTCGTGCAGGTCGCCGCGCTCGAACTCGGCAACGTGCTCGAGGCGCTGGGCCGTCACGGCGAGGCCGCGGAGGTCCGCGCCGGCGTCGAGAGCTGAGCGCCGCTCAGCCCGGCCGGCGCCGGCTCAGAACAGCTGGCGCCAGTTCGCCTTCGCGAGGTCGAGGAGCTCGTCCCCGCGCCCGGACATGACGGTGCGGATCGCGTAAAGCGCGAAGCCCTTGACCTGCGCGGCCTCGATCGCCGGCGGCATGGACAGCTCCTGCCGCTCTGTGACGACGTCGAGCAGCGCGGGGCCGTCATGCGCGAGCACCTCCCTGACCGCCTCGGGGAGGTCTTCGCTGCGCTCCACGCGCCGCGCGAAGATGCCCATGGCCTCGGCGATCGCCGCGAAGCTCGGGTTGTCCAGGCCCGTGCCGTAGGTCACGAATCCCGCGGCCTTCATCTCCAGTTCGACGAAGTTCAGCGAGGAGTTGTTGACGACGATCGTCTTCACCGGCAGCTTGTTCTGCGTCAGCGTCAGCAGCTCACCGAGCATCATCGCCAGGCCGCCGTCGCCGGCGAGCGCGACGACCTGACGGTCCGGGTGGGCGACCTGCGCGCCGATGCCGTGCATCAGGGCGTTGGCCATCGAGCCGTGCGTGAACGAGCCGATCAGGCGCCGGTTCTCCGTCATCGAGAGGTAGCGCGCCGCCCAGACGGTCGGCGAGCCCACATCCGCGGTGAAGATCGCGTCGTCGGTCGCGTACTCGTCCAGCAGCCTGGCGAGGTACTGGGGATGGATGGGACGCTTCCCCTTGGCCGGGACAGCCAGCTCGTCGAGCTTCTTGCGGGTCTTGCGGTAGTGCGCGATCGCGTCGTCGAGGTGGCCGCGGTCGTCCTTGTGGGCGATCCGCGGCAGCAGCGCTTCAGCCGTGGCCCGGACGTCGCCGACCAGTCCCAGGTCGAGCGGGTGCCGCTTGCCCAGCTGTGCGCCGCGGATGTCGACCTGGATGGTCTTCGCGCCGTCGGGGTAGAACTGCTCGTACGGGAAGTCGCTGCCCAGCACCAGCAGCGCGTCGGCGGCCTCCATCGCCCGATACCCGGACGCGAAGCCGAGCAGGCCCGTCATCCCGACGTCGAAGGGGTTGTCGTACTCGATGAACTCCTTGCCGCGCAGGGCGTGGACGATCGGCGCACCGAGCTTGTCGGCGAGGGCGATGACCTCGTCGTGGGCGCCTTCGACCCCTGCGCCGGCGAGGATCGTGACGTTCTTCGCCGCGTTCAGCAGCGTCGCGGCCTTCTCGAGCTCCGGACCGCTCGGGACCACGACCGGACGTGCCCGCTCGATCACCACGGCACGGTCGTCGGCGATATCGGCCAGCGCGACGTCGCCCGGGATCACCAGCACCGCCACCCCGCGCTCCTCGATCGCCGCGCGCATGGCGATCTCCATCAGGCGCGGCATCTGCTTCGGGTCGGCGACGTACTCGACGTACACGCTGCACTCGCGGAAGAGCTCCTGCGGGTGCGTCTCCTGGAAGTACCCGGTGCCGATCTCTGTCGTGGGGATGTGCGCGGCGATCGCGAGCACGGGAACGCGGGAGCGGTTCGCGTCGTAGAGGCCGTTGATGAGGTGCAGGTTGCCCGGACCGCAGGAGCCGGCGACCACCGCGAGCTCGCCCGTGGTGGCGGCGTCGGCGGCGGCGGCGAACGCGGCGGACTCCTCGTGCCGCACGTGCACCCAGCGGATCGTGCCATCCTTGCGGAGCGCGTCCGTGAATCCGTTCAGCGAATCTCCGGGGATGCCGTAGACGCGGTCGATCCCGTTGGCGTGCAGAGTCTTGACGATGTTCTCAGCGACGTTGGCCATACTCCGACCCTACGCCCGGAGGCGCGGAGCAGGGCGATGCGCAGACGACCGCTCAGTATTCCTGGGGGCCGTCGCGGTCGGGCTCGGGAGCGCGGCGGAACGCCCTGCCGGAGACGGAGGTCGGGGCGATGCGCACGTAGACGCGTTTGTCGGTCGGGATCCACGGTCGAAGCCCTGCGGCCTCCGCGCGCTGCACATCGGCATCGGACTCCAGCGCGCTCGCGTGTCCCCTGACGATGACGCTCCACGCCGCGGTGTCGGTGTGGTGGTCGACCTCGAACAGCACGTCGGCGTTGACCGTCAACTCGAACAGCTTGCTGCCGGGCGCGGTGCGGAACAGGATGCCGTCTCCGTCCACCGCGTAGTTCACGGGGAAGATGTCGATCGTCTCGCCCACATGGGTGACGAGTCGTCCGAGCTCCTGCGTGCGGAGCCGCTCCCAGCTCTGTTCGGTGGTCAGCGTCTCGATCGGGTCGGCATTCGTGCTCATGCCGCCATTGTCCCTCACCCGCTGTCCCCGCCGACAGGGCATCAGTCCCGCAACACGAGGCGGGCATGCGGACGGCGCCTCGCGCTCTGCGAGGAGCCGTCCGTCCGTCGCACGGTCAGCCGATGCGGATGAGCTTCTTGTTGACGAACTCGTCCGCGGCGAGGTGGCCCAGTTCGCGGGCGGTGCCGCTGCGCTTGATACCGCCGAACGGCAGCTCGGGGCTGTCGGCCAGCACGAGGTTGACGTAGACCATGCCCGCCTCGATCCGGTCGGCCACGCGCTCGGCCTGGTCCGCGTCCGTCGTGAACACGTACGATCCGAGGCCGAACGTGGTGTCGTTCGCCAGCGCGACCGCAGCGTCCTCGTCCGCGACGCGGTACACGACCGCCGCCGGCCCGAACAGCTCCTCCCGGTAGACGTTCATGTCCGGGGTGACGTCAGCAAGCACGGTCGGCGCGAAGAACGCTCCCTCGCGCGTGCCGCCGGTCAGCAGCGTCGCGCCCTGCTCGACCGCGGAGTCGATCTGCTTCTGCAGGTTCTCCGCGGCAGCCTCGGAGGAGACCGGTCCGAGCACCGTGTCGTCGAGCATCGGGTCGGTCGCCTCGACCGCCGCCATCGCCGCCGTGAACTTCTCCACGAACGCGTCGTACAGCTCGTCGACGATGATGAAGCGCTTCGCCCCGTTGCAGGCCTGGCCGTTGTTGTCCAGGCGCGCGTCGACCCCCGCCTGCACCGTCGCGTCGAGGTCGTCCGTCGACAGCACGATGAACGGGTCGGATCCGCCCAGCTCGAGCGCCACCTTCTTCAGGTTGCGGCCGGCGACCTCGGCGACGGCCGCGCCGGCACGCTCCGAGCCCGTGAGGGACACGCCCTGCACGCGCGGGTCGGCGATCATGTCGGCGATCTGCTCGTTCGTGGCGAGGACGTTCTGGTACGCGCCCTTCGGGAAGCCGGCGTCGTGGTAGATCGCCTCGATCGCGCTCGACGACTCCGGGCACTGCGGCGCGGGCTTCAGGAGGATCGTGTTGCCGACGATCAGGTTCGGGGCCGCGAACCGCACGATCTGATAGGCCGGGAAGTTCCACGGCATGATGCCGACGAGCGGTCCGAGCGACGAGCGGCGGATGATCGCCGAGCCGTCACCGAGGATCTTGATGGGCTGGTCGGCCATGATGTCCTCGGCCTGATCGGCGTAGTACTCGGCGATGTCCGCGGCGAAGTCGACCTCGCCGAGCGCGGCCTCGCGGGGCTTGCCCATCTCGCGCACGAAGATGTCGGCCAGCTCCTCGCGGCGCTCGCGGTGCAGCTCGGCCGCGCGGCGCAGCAGCGCGGCGCGATCGGCGACCGTGGTCGAGCGCGACCACTCGCGGTGCGCCTCGTCCGCGGCGGCGACAGCCTCCTCGATCTGCGCGTCGGTGAACGTGTCGAAGGACGCCAGCGTCTCTCCGGTGGCGGGGTTGATGACGGCGTAGTCGGTCATGAGGTGTCCTCTCGTGTGCGGGCCCTTCGGCAAGCTCAGGGACCCAGGCCGTTCGTGGGGGGTGGGGCCCTTCGGCAAGCTCAGGGACCCAGGCCGTTCGTGGGGGGTGGGGCCCTTCGGCAAGCTCAGGGACCCAGGCCGTTCGGGGGGTGGGGCCCTTCGACGAGCTCAGGGACCCACCCCGGGAGATCAGGAGATCGGGATCAGCGTGTACTTGGTGGACAGGTACTCGTGGATGCCCTCGAAGCCGCCCTCGCGGCCGACGCCGGACTGCTTGACGCCGCCGAAGGGAGCGGCCGCGTTCGAGACCACGCCCACGTTGAGACCCATCATGCCGGTCTCGAGGCCGTCGATCATCCGCTGTCCGCGCTGCAGGTTCTCGGTGAAGACGTACGAGACGAGACCGTACTCGGTGTCGTTCGCGAGACGGACCGCCTCCTCCTCGGTCTCGAACGTGGCGATCGCGAGCACCGGTCCGAAGATCTCCTCGCGGAGGATCGCGCTGCCGGGCACGACGTCGGTGAGGACGGTGGGCTCGTAGAACGTGCCGGTCCCCTCGACCGCCTTGCCGCCCGCGAGCAGCGTGGCGCCGCGCTCGACGGCGTCGTCGACGAGCTCGCCGGCTTTGGCCACGGCGTCCTCGTCGATGAGCGGTCCGATCGCCACGCCCTCCTCCGTGCCGCGGCCGATCTTCATGCCGTTGACACGCTCGGTCACGCGCTTGGCGAACTCGCCCGCGACGTCCTTGTGCACGATGAAGCGGTTCGCCGCGGTGCAGGCCTGGCCGATGTTGCGGAACTTCGCGGCCAGCGCGCCCTCCACGGCCTTGTCGAGGTCGGCATCGTCGAACACCACGAACGGGGCGTTGCCGCCGAGCTCCATCGACACGCGCAGCACGCCCTCGGCCGCCTGGGCGATGAGCTTGCGGCCGACCTCGGTGGATCCGGTGAAGGACAGCTTGCGCAGCCGCGGGTCGGCGATGATCGGCGCCGACAGGGCGCTGGACTTCGAGGTCTGCACGACGTTGACGACGCCGGCGGGGAGACCGGCTTCTTCGAGCAGCTTCGTGAAGTAGATGGTCGTGAGCGGCGTCAATGCCGGGGGCTTGATGACGACGGTGCAGCCGGCGGCGAGCGCCGGCGCGATCTTGCGGGTCGCCATCGCGAAGGGGAAGTTCCACGGCGTCACGAAGAACGACGGTCCGACCGGACGCTGCGACACGACCATGTGACCCGTGCCCTCGGGGTTGATCCCATAGCGTCCGCTGATCCGCACGGCCTCCTCGCTGAACCAGCGCAGGAACTCGCCGCCGTAGACGACCTCCCCGCGCGCCTCGGCGAGCGGCTTGCCCATCTCCAGCGTCATGAGCAGGGCGAGGTCCTCCTTGTGCGCCTGCACGAGGTCGAACGCCCGGCGCAGGATCTCGCTGCGCACCCGCGGTGCGGTCGCGGCCCACGCGTCCTGCGCGGCGACCGCGGCGTCGAGCGCGCGGATGCCGTCGGCGGGGGTCGCGTCGGCGATGGTGCGGATCACCGCACCGGTCGCCGGGTCCTGCACGTCGAAGGTGCCGCCGGTCTCGGCGTCCGTCCACTCGCCGCCGATGAAGAGGCCGGTGGGGATGCTGTCGAGCAGCGCCTGCTCGGTCTGAGTGCTCATGGGTTCTCTTTCCGTGAGGAGGATGGGTGGCTGAGAGGGTCGGTCAGCGGCGTCGACGGCTGGGCGGTGCGTCGATGCCCAGCGTCTCGCCGCGGAAGAAGGCGGGCCGGCGGACCGCGTTCCAGATCATCACCGCGATGCCGACGACGATGATGAGCATCCCGAGGATGAACACGATGCCGACACCGCCGATCTGCGAGCCGGAGCCGTAGGCGGGGTCCATGGAGTCGATCAGCGTGGTGAAGAACAGCACTGCGAGGATCGCTCCGCCGACGAGCGGGAACAGGAACGTGAAGAAGAAGTTCCGCGTCGAGTCGAACCACTGCTTGCGGAAGTACCAGACGCACGCGAACGCGGTGATCCCGTAGTAGAAGCAGATCATCATGCCCAGGGTGAGGATGGTGTCCCACAGGGTGTCTTCGCTGACCACGCGCATCACGGCGTAGAACGCGGAGGCGACGATGGCCGACACGATGGTCGCGTATCCGGGGGTGAAGAACCGGGGGCTCACCTTCGCGAAGGACTTCGGCAGCGCGCCGTAGTGACCCATCGCGAGCAGGGTGCGGGCCGGGCCGACGAAGGTCGACTGCAGCGACGACGCCGAGCTGGTGAGCACCGCGAGCGAGACGAGGAAGGCCAGCGGGCCGAGGATGGGTCCGGAGAGGTGGAAGAAGACGTTCTCCTGGATGTCCTCGTTGCCGAGCCCGAGGGCGCCCGTGCCGACGCCGGCGAACATGATCATCGCCACCGCGAGCAGCAGGTAGAGCGAGACGATCGTGAGCACGGTGACCGTGGCCGCACGACCGGGCGTCTTCTCCGGGTCCTTGGTCTCCTCGTTCATGGTCAGCGTGACGTCCCAGCCCCAGAAGATGAAGATCGAGAGCGAGAGTCCGGCGGCGACCGCGCTGAACGACGAGATCGCGAACGGGTTGAACCAGTTCAGGTCGAACGGCTGGTAGTCGAAGCCGTTGCCGTTCACCGCCTGTACGATCGCGGCGACCGCGAAGAACACCAGGACGAGGATCTGGAAGCTCACGAGCCAGTACTGCAGCTTCTGGGTCGTCTGCATGTCGCGGTAGGAGACCCACGTGGCGGCGAGCATGAAGAGCAGGCACACGCCGATGTTGATCCAGGTGTTGCTCGCGAGCGTCGCGACCTCGGCGTTGCCCGTGATCTGCGAGAGCAGCAGGAACAGGAAGTCGACGGCGACCCCGGCGAGATTCGACAGCACGAGGATCGTCGCGACGATGAGACCCCAGCCGGCCATCCAGCCCACCCAGGGCCCGAACGCCCGGGCGGCCCAGGTGAACGACGTGCCGGAGTCGGGCATCCGGTTGTTGAGCTCGCGGTAGCCGAAGGCCACGAGGAGCATCGGGATGAAGCCGACGAGGATGATCGCGGGGATCTGCGCGCCGACCTCGGACGCCGTGGGGCCCACGGCGGCCGTGAAGGTGTAGGCCGGCGCGATGCACGAGATGCCGATGACGACGGCGCCGATCAGTCCGACCGTACCGGCGCTGAGGCCCTTCGTGGAGATGCCGGTCGTGACGCCGGATTCGGGCTCCGTCGCCCTGTTGGTGCTGCTCATCAGCGGTCTCCTGCTTCGTTGCGGGTGCGCGGGACGACGATCATGGGGACGGGGAGCTCGTGCAGCATCTTCGCCGCCGTGGAACCCAGGAACAGGCGGCGCGGCTGCGCGAGCCTGCTCGATCCGACGAGGACGACCTCGCCGGGGAGCCAGGAGAGATTCGCGACGGCGTCCTCGACGGAGTCGCCCGGTGCCTTCTCGACCGCGGCGGTCCGCCCGTCCGGCAGCAGCTCGGTGGCCACTGCGAGGACCTCCTGCGCGTGGTTGTCGCCGACGGTGCGGATCGCTCCGGTGTCGAGCCCGGGAGGAACGTCGAACGGGACGAGGGAAACCAGTCGCAGGTCGACACGGCTGTCACCGGCCAGCGAGACGGCCTCGTCGAGCAGTGCGTCCGCTCCCGGACGCGAACCGACGGCGACCGTCACGCGCGGGATGACGTGGTCGTCCTCCTGCGCGGTGCCGACGGGGGCGAGCGCCACGGGGATGGTCGACGAGTGCAGCAGCTCGGAGGCGACGCTGCCGAGCCGGTGGCGCCCGAGGATCCCGCCGCCGGCGGCGCCGATGACGATCACCCGGGCGTCGAACTCCTCGCCGGCGGCGATCAGACCCTCGGCGAACGACTCGGAGAAGCGGACGTGGCCGCTCCGCGTGAGCTCCTGCGGAAGGCGGACGACGGCATCGGCGAGCCACTTCCGCGCCTGGCTCCTGATGTGCTCCTCATACGCGCGCTCCGGCGGGACAGCCGCGCTGCGCGTGCCCTCGGTGGGCAGCACGATGACCAGGTGCAGCGTCGCGCCGATGCTCCGCGCGAGGCGGGCGCCGAGTGCGGCGGCATCCGCTCCCGCATCCGTCGCCGTGTACCCCACGACGATCGAGCCGGTCATCAGCCGATGCTCTCGACGGCGCCGGCGTCGCGACTCGCGTCGACGATGTCGGCCGCGACGAGGTGCCCCATCCGGATCGCCCCGTCCACGTGCTGGTATCCGGCTCCCGCCATGTCGCTGCAGGCGAAGTGGATGGGCCCGACCGCGGTGCGCAGGTCCGCACCGTAGCGGTGGAGACCGCCGAGGTCGAAGCTCGCCGCATACGCACCGCGCGTCCACTCCTCGCTGCCCCAGTCGCTCTCGTAGTACACGACGGGGTTCTTGGCCTCGGGACCGTAGTAGTGCGAGAGCGACTCGAGGATGCGCTCCTTGCGCTCCTCGGCCGACAGCTCGAACACGCCGTCCGCGTTGGCGTCGGACACGAAGCCGACCAGGGTGCCGCGCTCGTCGCCGTGGTTGGTGTTGTCGTACGCCTCGTGCGACAGCTCGTACGGGCTGAAGGCCGTGCCGCTGAGGCCCTGCTCGCGCCAGAACGGACGGTCGTAGACGGCGTGCACCTTGATGACGAAGCCCATCGACAGGTGCTGGTGCAGCTGGTGCTGGCGGCGCGGCAGCGGCGGGACGAACGAGATGCGGCTGTAGAGGATGGGCGCGTGGGCGAGGATCGCGTACCGCGCCCGCACCGTGAGCTCGTCGGTCGTCGCGACGACCCCGTCGTCGGACCACTCCAGGCTGCGGACGGGCTGGTTCAGCAGCACGTCGTCGCCCAGGCGCTCGGCGAGGCGCAGCGGCACCTGCTGCAGACCGCCGACGACGCGCTTGTCGAGGATGAAGTCCGCGTCGACGAGGTTCGAGTACGAGCCGGCGGACGCCGCCATGAGCAGGGACTGCAGCAGGGAGAATGCGTGCGTCGGCTTGGTGAGCATCGCGGATCCGGTGGCGAACGCCAGGTTCCGGACGGCCTCGTCGTCGTCGGTCTGCTGGCGCAGCCAGGCATCCCAGGAGATCGAGTCCCACTCGGCGGCGTTCGGGTGCTCCCACGGCTTGTCGGGGTCGATCTCGGCGACCAGCGCATCGAGGATCTCGGTGATCCGGGCGATCTCCGCCTCGGTCTCCGGTGCCACGGGGAACATCTCCCCCGTGAAGCGGTGCGCCTGGCCGTCGGGGCCGACGTACACGCTGTCGCCCTCCCGGTACCGGCTGTACGTCTCGAGCCCGAGCTCCTCGATCGCGTCCTTGAGCGCATCCTGGTCGGGCGAGACCCACTGGCCGCCGATCTCGAGCATGGCGCCGTCGATGACGTCGGTCCACAGGCGTCCGCCGACACGGTCGCGGGCCTCCAGGACCGCGACCGACAGGCCGGCCTTCCGCAGGTCGTTCGCCGCCGTGAGCCCTGCGGCTCCGGCGCCGATGATCAGCACGTCGCGAGTGATCTCAGCCATCTGCAACTCCTTCGTCGTCGGGGGATGCGGGGGAAGAAGTACCGGTCGCGTCCCGAAATCCCCCGATCCGGGGACGCGACCGGACAGGGGTCAGGCGGAGGCGAGCGCCTCGGCCACGACGTCGAGGCCCTCGTTCAGCAGCTCGTCGCCGATCGACAGCGGCGGGAGGAAGCGGATGACGTTGCCGTAGGTGCCGCAGGTGAGGACGATGACGCCCTGCGCGATGCACGCCTTGGCGACCGCCGCCGTGAGCGCGGCATCCGGCGCCTTGGTCTCGGGGTCGACGAATTCGGCGGCGACCATCGCGCCGTGACCGCGCACGTCGCCGATGCGGGCGTCCTCGGCCTGCAGGCCGGTGAGACGACCGATCAGGATCTCGCCGATCTCCCGTGCCCGCTCGATCACGCCGTCGTTCTCGAACACGTCGATCGAGGCGAGGGCTGCAGCGCAGGCGATCGGGTTGCCGCCGTAGGTGCCGCCGAGACCGCCGGAGTGCGAGGCGTCCATGATCTCGGAGCGACCGGTGACGGCGGCGAGCGGGAGGCCGCCGGCGATGCCCTTGGCCGTGGTGATCAGGTCGGGCTCGATGCCGAAGATCTCGCTCGCGAACATGTGGCCGGTGCGGGCGAAGCCGGTCTGCACCTCGTCGGCGATGAAGACGACGCCGTTCGCGCGGCACCAGTCGACGATCGCGGGGAGGAAGCCGTCGGCGGGGACGATGAAGCCGCCCTCGCCCTGGATGGGCTCGATGATGACCGCGGCCAGGTTGTCGGCACCGATCTGCTTCTCGAGCTGGAGGATGACGCGAGCCGCGGCCTCTGCACCCTCGAGCCCGTCGCGGAAGGGATACGACATCGGCGCGCGGTAGACCTCGGGGGCGAACGGGCCGAAGCCGCTCTTGTACGGCATCGACTTCGCGGTCAGCGCCATGGTGAGGTTCGTGCGGCCGTGGTAGCCGTGGTCGAACGCGACGACCGCCTGGCGACCGGTGTGCTTGCGCGCGATCTTGATCGCGTTCTCGACCGCTTCGGCGCCCGAGTTGAACAGGGCGCTCTTCTTCGCGAAGTCGCCGGGAGTGACGCGGTTGAGCGCCTCGGCGACGCCCACGTAGGACTCGTACGGCGAGATCATGAAGCAGGTGTGCGTGAACTGCGCGGCCTGCGCGGCGACGGCCGCGGCGACCTTGGGGTGCGCGTTGCCCACCGTGGTCACGGCGATGCCGGAGCCGAGGTCGATGAGCGAGTTGCCGTCGGCGTCGACGACCACTCCGCCACCCGCGGCGACGGCGGCGATCGGAACCGTGTGTCCGACACCGGCGGCGACAGCGTCCGCCTTGCGCGCCAGGATCTCGGCCGACCGGGGGCCGGGAAGATCCGTGACCAGACGACGCTCCTGCGGGAGGTCGGGTCCGCCGAGAGGGACTGCGGGAGCTGCGGTGTCGAGGAGTGCCATGTTCGCGAGCGTACGGCGGCGACCGAGACGGCTGCACTCGCCGGTCTGTACAATCTGGATGACGAGTTCGCCAGCATGTACAAGAGGCAGGTCACCATGTCGATCTCCGGAGAGCCGACCCTGCGCGCGCTGCTGCAGCGCCGTGACCTCGGGCTCACGATGGTCTCCCCCGAGACCGGCCTCCCGCACGGATCCCTCGATCGGCCGCTGCGCTGGGTGCACAGCTCCGACCTCGCCGACCCCACGCCCTTCCTGTCCGAGGACCTCGCGCTGCTGACGACCGGCACCCAGTTCGACGATGCCGTCGCGATCGACACCTATGTGGGCCGCCTCGCCGATCGCGGAGTCCTCGGCCTCGGCTTCGGCACCGAGGTGCACCGCTCCGGCATCCCCGCGGAGCTCATCGCCGCGTGCGCGAGTCACGGGATGCCCCTGTTCGAGGTTCCCTACCGCACCCCCTTCATCGCCGTCGCCCGCGCGCACTCCGAGGCCATCGCGGCGCAGGCGTACGCCCGGCGGTCCTGGGCCCTCGACACCCAGCGCGCCCTGGCCCTCGCAGCCCTCCGTCCGCACGGCCTCGACGCCACGATCGCCGAGCTCGGACGCCGGCTCGACGTCTGGTCGGGGATGTTCGACGCCGCGGGAGCCCTCACCGTCTCCCACCCGCGGGACGCGGTCGACGCCCGCGTGCTCGACGAGCTCGGCTCCCGGGTCGTGGAGATCCTGACCCGCGGGCTCGAGGCCGGACAGTCGCTCAGCATCGGAGACCACTCGTTCATGCTGTTCACGGTGGGCCGTGGCGGACACCTCCGCGGCGTGATCGCGCTGGCCGTCGACACGCTCGATCCCGAGGCGCGGTCGGTCGTCACCTCGGTGATCGCCATGGCCGGACTCGCCCTGGAGCAGAGCGAGCAGCTCGCCCGCAGCCGTCGACGCCTGCACGCCCAGCTCCTCGGGTCACTGCTCGCCGACGACCCCGCCCTCGCCCGTCGAGTGCTGGGATCCCTTCCGGCCGCCCCCGTGGTGGTGGCGGTGGCAGCGGACGCCCCGGCCGGCCCGCTCACCGACTGGTGGGAGCGACACCGCGCCGAGCACGGGACGGCGGTGTTCCTCGCCGAGTCCGAGGACGGCGTCACGCTCTGCCTCTCCGTGGGCGACGAAGCCCTGCTCGACGAGGTCGCCGCGCGCTTCGGCATCCGCATCGGCGTGTCCGACCCCGAGGGCTACGACTCCTTCGCCCGGGCCCACGCGCAGGCGCTCACGGCGCTGCGGCAGCATGGCACGCACGGGGTCGCCCGGTACGCGGACACGGTGGGGTCGAGCATCCTCACCGCGCTCGCGACCGATGAGGCCCGGCTGGTCGCGGAGTCGCGACTCGCGCCCATCCGGGAGCAGGATGCCCGCACCGGCTCGGAGCTCGAACGCTCGTTGCGCACCTGGCTCGAGCACGACGCGAAGGCCGAGTCCGCCGCGAACGCTCTCGGGGTGCACCGGCACACGCTGCGCACCCGCATCGCCCAAGCCGGCGCACTGCTCGACATCGACCTGTCGACCTTCCCCGCCCGCGCCGAGCTCTGGACCGTCCTCCAGACCGCCAGGGATTGATGCCGGTCAGTCGCCGGGGCCCTCGCCGAGGTTGGCGGACACGACCTCGAGGGCATGGGCCCGCGCCTGCACGGCCTCCGCGCCTCGTTCGGCGGTCACGGCGGCGGCGAACACCTCGGCGAACACGAGGTACGCCACACGGGAGGTGTGTTCGAGTTCGTCGCGGAAGCTCACGCCGGTCGGCGCGATCACGAGCGACAGCGACGCGACCTCGGTCAGGGCGGACGAGGCGAACGATGTCAGGGCGATGACCGTCGCGCCACCCCGCGCGGCCGCCGTCGCGACCCTCAGACTCGCCTCGTTCGCACCCGAACCGCTCACCACGAGGCACACATCCTCGGAAGTGAGGTGGCGGGCCGCGATCTGCTGGGCGATGGCGTCGGCGATGAACTCCGCCGACCGTCCGGCCGCGGTCAGTCTCATGGCGAGGTCGTTGGCGATCGGCGACGACAGCCCGTTCGCAAGCACGAGCAGGCGACGGGCGGATGCCGAGAGACGCACGGCCTCGGCGACCGCATCCGGGTCGAGCAGGCTGGCGAGGGCCGGCAGGGAGCCGGCCAGACGATCGATCTCACCCCGCATGCGGCCGAGCACGCCGGGACCGTGGTCGACGGCCGCCTCTCCGGGTGCGCTGCCGAGCTCCGCGGCGAGCGCCACGCGCAGCTGCGGATACCCCCGGTAGCCGACGCCCTGGCAGGTGCGGACCACGGTGGCCCGTCCGACGCCGGCCCGATCGGCGAGTTCCTGTGCCGTCCACTCCACCACGTCGTCGGCCGATTCGACGATCAGCTCGGCGACGCGGCGCTCGGCCGGCTGCAGGGTGTTGAGCACGGCCGCGATGCGTGCGGTGGGCGGGGCGCTAGGCGAGAACACGGGCTCGGGCTCCCTCCATGATTCGGCGGCGGATCGCACCGGATGCCGCGTCGATCAGCATCGTCACCACGACGACCACGATGAGCAGGACACCCACCGTCGACCACTCACGGTACTGGGTGTACGAGGTGAGCATGTCGCCGATTCCGCCGACGCCGATGAGTCCGAGCACGGCCGACGAGCGCACGTTGATCTCGAAGCGGTACAGCCAGAACGACCAGAACGCGGGTTCCGCCTGCGGCCACACACCCCAGCGCAGCACCTGGAGGGTACCGCCGCCTGCCGCGCGTGCCGCCTCGATCGGTCCGCGCGGCACAGCCTCGACGGCTTCGTACCCCCACTTGCCGAGGGTGCCGATGCCGTTGATCGCGAGGGCGAGCGCTCCCGTGAACGGGGTCAGACCGGTGACGGAGAGGATCACGATCGCGATGATGATCTCCGGCACTGCCCTGATCAGCGAGAACAGCCCGCGCAGGAGCGCCCGCAGCCAGGCGGGCCCGAATCCGCGTGCGGCGAGCAGGCTCAGCGGGGTCGCGAGCAGGATGCCGAGGATCGTGCCGACCCAGGCCATCTCGATGCTCCGCCACGTCTGCCACAGCGCTTCCGGCAGCTTCTCCCAGTTCGGATCGGCGAACATCAGGAACGTGTATCGGACGATCTCGGCCGGAAGGTCGGCGAGACGGGACCAGTCGATGTCGATGGACCAGAACGCGAGCACGACGATGCCGGTGACGAGGGCCCATCCGGCGATCAGCCAGGGCCGGCGGGGCTTGGCGGGGATGCCCGTGAGAGCCGCGCTCATACGAGCCTCCGCCGGATGGCGTCCGAGACGAGATCGATCACGATGACGACGATGAGGATCTCCAGGATGATGAGCGAGAGCTGGTCGTATCGGTAGAAGGTGCGCACCGCGTCGATCAGCAGTCCCATGCCGCCCGCCCCGACGAGACCGAGCACGGTCGAGGCGCGCACGTTCAGCTCGAACACGTAGAGCGTCTGGTTGGCGAACGCCGGCCATGCGTCGGGCAGGGCGAGCGTGCGGTTGATCTTGGCCTGCGTGGCACCCACGGCGCGTCCGGCCTCGAGGGGGCCGCGGTCGTTGGTGTCGATGGCCTCGGAGACGAGCTTGACGATGATGCCGACGTTGAACAGCAGCAGCGCGAGGATTCCGGGAAGCGCGCCGACCCCGACCATCGCGACCAGGATCGCCGCGTACAACAGGTCGGGCACGCTGCGGATGACGTTGAGGATACCGCGCACGACGATGCGCGCCGGGGTGTGGGGGTTGGTGGCGCGCGCGGCCCAGAAGCTGAGCGGCAGCGAGACGGCTGCCCCGATGGCGGTGGCGATGACGGCCATCTGCAGCGTCTCGATGAGGGGTGCGACGGTGCGGGGGAAGAAGCTCCAATCGGGCAGGAGCAGCTTCACGATCTTGTCGGCGCCGTTCTGCCAGTTCCGCGCGATGGCCGAGAAGTCGACGCCGATGCCGATCACCGGCAGGCACATCACGACCGTGACCGCGACGACGGCGATCAGGATGGTGGGGCCTCTCCACGCCCCGCGCGGGCGGGCGGGGATGTCGAGGACGGTCGGGGACGGAGTACCGCTCATGCGTCCAGCCGGTCGTCGGAGGTGAGCGAGCGGCCGTAGATACTCTCGAAGTCGGCATCCGTCGCACTGGCCGCCGGTCCGTCGTAGACGATCTCCCCGGCACGCATGCCGATCATCCGCGTTCCGTACTCACGGGCGAGGTCGAGCAGATGCAGGTTGACGACGACGGTGATCCCGAGGTCGCGGTTGATCCGGCGCAGATCGTTCATCACCCCGTGCGCGGTGGGCGGATCGAGGCTGGCCACCGGCTCGTCGGCGAGGACGATGCGGGGCTCCTGCGCGAGGGCGCGGGCGATCGCGACACGCTGCTGCTGGCCGCCCGAGAGCTCGGAGGCACGGGAGTACAGCTTCGGGAGGATGGCCACGCGATCGAGCGCCTGGTAGGCGAGCTGCTTGTCCGCTTCGGGGTAGACACCGAGCAGCGTGCGCCAGAGCGGCGTGTGGGCGAGGCGTCCGACGAGCACGTTCTGCAGCACGCTCGCGCGGCCGGCGAGGTTGAACCCCTGGAAGACCATGCCGATGTCGCCGCGGAGGCGACGGAGCGTGCGCGGCGAGGCGCCGCTCACCCGGTGCTCCCCCACGTCGAGCGTGCCGCTCGTGACGGGCACGAGACCGTTGATCGTCCGGATGAGGGTCGACTTGCCCGAGCCGGAGAGCCCGACGACGACGACCATCTCGCCGGCGTCGATGTCGAGTGACACCCGGTTCAGGCCGATCGTGCCGTTCGGGTACCGCACCGTGACCTCGTCGAGGCGGATGGACCACGGCGTGGACGCCGCAGCCGGAGCTGCGGCGTCCACGTGCTGGATCTGATCGGACAATTTACTGGAGCCCCAGAGCCTGCGCTGCACGGGCGACCACGTCGAGCGAGTCGGGGTCGGCCGGCGCGAGCTTCGTGATCGAGTAGATGCTGGTGAGGATCTCGGAGCCCTCCGGTGTGTTCGAGAAGTCCTCGAGCGCCTTCGTGATCCGGTCCTGCAGCTCGGGCGACAGGTCGGAGGACAGCGCGACGCCGTCGTTCGGGATCTCCTCGGTCATCGCGAACACGACGACCTTCTGGCCGACGTCCGGGGTGTCCTTGGCGACGATCGTGCGGGCGTCCCAGAAACTGAAGCCGACCTCGGCGTCGCCGTTGTAGACGGCGAGCACGGAGGCGTCGTTCGCGGTGACGGGGATCTGCTGGATGTCGGCGTCGGTGTCGAGCCCCGCCTCCTGCAGCGCCAGGATCGGGTAGATGTAGCCGGCGGGCGAGCCGGGGCCGAGCACGGCGACCTTCGCACCCTTCACCTTGTCGATGCTGTCGAGGCCGGCCGGGCCCTTCAGGGCGTCGGCGCCGTTGCAGAACAGCATCCCGTCGCGTTCGACCGGCTCGTCGTCGCAGTACTTGTCCGGATTGTTCGTCATGAACTGCGCGGGGTAGGTGATGTTGCCGTTGCGCTCGGTCTGCAGCACGACCTTCGCGTCGTACATGTCGTTCGCCTGCCACAGCTGCAGCGACGGCAGGAACCCGATCTGCGCCTGGCCCGCACCCATCGCCTCGACGGCGGCCTGGTAGTCCTTCGACACGACGTCGGTGACCTCGATGCCGAGTTCTTCCGTGAGGTAGTCGGTGAGGGGCGCTGCGGTGTCGACGAGCCCGTCCTGGTCCTGCGAGGGGACGAGCGCGAGCACGATCGACTCGGGATCGGCCGCGGGGGCGGCGGAGTCCTCGGGGGCAGCGGTGCTGCTGGAGCAGCCGGCGAGCACCACGGTCAGCAGGGCGCCGACCGCGATGACGCCCGCTGCGGAGGAGCGGAAGAGGGAGGTACGCATGTTCATCCTTCGATGGGGTGGGGGTGGAGGGAGGGACGGGTCTCAGCCGCGCAGCCAGGCTTCGAGCTGGGGAACCAGCGTCGAGAACTCGGCGGCACGGAAGGTCGGGGTGGCTTCGGGGTCGGAGAATCCGCCGATCAGGGCGGTCGCATGGCCGCGGGCGTGCGCTGGGGCCAGGTCGTTGTGCCAGATGTCGCCGATGCTCAGCACCCGGGCGTCTTCGGGGAGCGCGGCGAGCAGGGTCTCGAGCCCCGCAGGTTTGCCGGCACCGGTGACGATCCGGTCGAACAGGCCGCCGAGCCCGAGCGTCTCCAGCGCGTCGACGATGCGGATCGCTGGCGCGTTCGTGACCAGGACCCGCTCGGCGTCGACCGATGCGAGGAAGTCCACGAGGCCGTCCGGCACGGCGATCGGGGCATCGGGGGTGGCGAGCTGTGCACGACTGGCGAGGTAGGCGGCGCTGAGGAGGCGGGCATCCGCTCCCCTGGTCTCGGCGAGCCGGCGCACCGCGTCGTATCCGTCGAGCGCCTCCTCATCGGCGGTGGCGATCAGGGCGCGGACATCGTCGAGCAGGGAGCCGTCGTCGCCGAGGCGGTTCGCGACCTGCTGCGCGTAGGCGAGGACCGGGCCGTCGCCGAGTGCGATCGTGCCGTCGAAGTCGAAGAGGAGGATGGAGTTCACGGAGTTCTTTCTGTGGGACGCTTCGTCCAGCATGCGGAACGATTGTGGACAGAAGGTCCCGAGCGTGTGAACGCCGTGTGAACAATCCGTCCACTCGACTCGCGTATGGTGAGCGCCGTGTCCGAACTCGCACGACTCACTCGGGCGGCTCACCTCGCCGCAGACGGGACCGCCGCCGGTGCGCGCGCGGCCCTCGACGCGCTCCCGTGGCTGGTGTCCGCGATCCGCGACGACCACGACGCCGACCGCTTTGCCGCCTGGGGTCGGTCCACGGCGATCGATGAGAACACCGGCACGGCAGTCATCCCCCGTGCGCTGTTCGAGGAGGTGCACGCCCGCGCCGGCGTCGCCGCGGACTGGCCGATCGGGAACGCGGGAGTGCTGCACTGCTACGGCTATCTGCTCTCCCTCGAACCCACGCCGTACGGACTCAAGCGCGAGCGCTGGATCGAGAGCACGCTCGCGCGCGCATGCCGCCTGCCCCCGGACGCGTTCCACCCGTGGCGCGAAGCACCCACGCTGCTCACACGGGCCACGGCAGCGGCATCCGCGCTCCTCGCCTCCCCTGCGGCCGGCACGACCCAGGCGGTCGACGGGCGCGAGACCCGCCTGGCCCTGGGAGCGACGCGCGGGCCGAGCGCTCTCGCCTACGCCGTCGCACCCCACGCCGGTGCCGCGCCGCTGCTGATCACGATGTTCCCCGTCGCCGACGCATCCATCGCCCTCACGGACTTCCGGGCGGCTCCGCGCCTGCACTGGAACGCCGCCTAGCCTGCACCCGCCCCGCCCCGCGCCGCGACCTCGCGCTCCCGCCCGCCAGCGGAAGACGAGCCCCACGGCGGAGACCGGAGGTCAGGATTCAGGGGCGGCCAGGAGTGCGCGGCTGCGTGTGATGTCGTCCGCGGTCTGCGCGATCAGGGCGTCGACGCCGTCGAACCGCAGGGTCGCGCGCAGACGGGCGACGAGGAACACAGCCAGTCGCCGGCCATAGAGGTCGAGCTCCGCGTCATGCACGTGCACCTCGACACGTCGCTCGCGGTCGCCTTCGAAAGTCGGGTTCGCCCCCACGCTGACGCTCGCCGCCCAGAGCTGCGGATCGTCGTCGATCCGCACCCGGGCGGCGTAGATCCCGTCATCGGGCAGGCCTCCGTGCTCCAGAGCCAGGTTGGCCGTCGGGAAGCCGAGCTCCCGCCCGCGGCCGTCGCCGGGGACGACCGTTCCGACGATCGTCCCGAGCGGCGGAACGCTCACGCGCTCTCGGGGGCGGCGATGGAGCGATAGCGGCTCTGATGGAACACGAGCGGCTCGACATCGTCGAACAGCGTGACGTCGGCGATCTCGTACAGCGCGATCTCGTGGTCTCCGCCGTCGAAGGTGCTGTGCAGGCGACAGGTGAGCCACAGCGCCGCGTCGGCGATCAGCACGGCTCCCCCCTCGGTGCGCTGCCACTCGTGCCCGCCGAACCGGTCGCCCTCACGCGCCGAGAGCGAGCGGCTGAGAGGCTCGTGATGCGCGGCGAGAACGCTCATGCCCAGCTCGGGCACCGCCCGCAGCACCGGCCAGGTCTTCGACGTCCGGGCCGCGCTGATCGCGACGAGTGCGGGCTCCAGTGAGATCGAGGTGAAGGAGTTGACGGCCATGCCGACGGCGCGATCCTCGACATGCGCGGCGAGCGCCACGACGCCCGTCGGATAGACCGAGAAGGCCCGGCGGAGGGCGAGATCGCGCGGCAGTGCGTCGCTCGGCAGCGCGGTGGTCGCGGCAGTCGTCATTTCGGCTTCCTTTCGTTAGTCAACTTTGACTAGTTCTGATAATAGGCAACTTTGATCATGCAAACAACCGGAATCTGCGATGTCAGCCGTTAGCATGAGGGGCATGTCGACCACCCGCCTCGTCGTCCTCGGCGCCGTGAAGCAGTTCCAGCCCGTGCACGGGTACTTCCTCCGCCGAGAACTCATGACGTGGCACGTCGACGAGTGGGCACACATCCAGCCCGGCTCGATCTACAACGCCCTTCGGGCGCTCGAGGTGGACGGATACATCGCCGAGAGCGGCACCGAGGCCGAGGGGAAACGGCCAGCGCGCACGACGTACCGCATCACCCCGGCCGGCGAGGTCGAGCTGCAGCGGATGCTGCGCGAGAACCTCTGGAACGTCGCGGCCTTCGACACCCAGGCCATCATGACCGTGGCCTCGTTCATGTTCGTGCTGAGCCGGCAGGAGGTGATCGCCGGCCTCGAGCACCGCCTCATCAAGAGCGACGCGATCATCACGCAGAACGGGTTCGATGTGCAGGACACCCTGCGCTCCGAGACCACCCCGAAGTACGTACGGGAGATCTTCGACCTCTCCACCGCCCGACTCACGGCCGAGAAGCAGTGGCTGCTCGATCTGCTGGATCGTCTGCGCGACGGCGAGTACACATTCGCCGGCGAGACGGTGGAGGGTGACGCGCCGGCCGACGCGGCACCCTCGAACTGACGTCAGCGAGAGCCGAGGAGCGCCGCGATCGACGCGGGCGAGAGCGCAGCCGTCGTCGCGCCGCGGTGCTGGGCGACGACGGCACCAGCCGCGCAGGCGCGGATCAACGCTGCTTCGATGACAGCCCCCTGAGCGAGCGCGGCGGCCAGTGCCCCGCAGAACGCATCACCGGCGCCGGTCGTGTCCACCGGATCGATCCGGAACGCGTCGACGTGCAGAGGGTCGTCTCCGGCGCGGTGCAGTGTCACTCCCCCGGCGCCCTGGGTGAGAACGACCGTCTGCGCACCGGCGGCGTGCAGCCGCTCGATGCCGCCGAGTTCGGCGCACTCGGTCTCGTTCACCACCAGCACGTCGACGTCGCCGAGCAACTCGATCGTCGCGTCGTGCGCGGGGGCCGCGTTCAGGATCGTCAGCGCGCCCTCTGCCCGGCCAGCCCGCAGTGCCGCCGCCACGCTCTCGACGGGCACCTCCAACTGCGCGAGCACGACCGCAGCACCGGCGACCCCGGCCACCGCATCGTCGGCGTCGAGCTCCGCGTTCGCGCCGGCCGCGACGATGATGCTGTTGTCACCGTCGTCGAAGGCCAGCACGTGCGCGGCCCCGGTCGGAGCAGCGGCGCTGCGGCGCACGGCCGCCTCCACTCCGGCATCCGCCAGGGTCTGCTGCAGCACGTCGCCGGCCTCGTCCGTCCCGACGACCCCGCAGAACCGGGTGGGAGCCCCGCTGCGGGCGGAGGCGACGGCTTGGTTCAGGCCCTTGCCTCCGGAGAAGCGGCCGCCGGCACGACCCAGGAGCGTCTCGCCGACGAGCGGGGGGCGCGAAACCTCGACCACGAGATCGAGGTTCGCGCTCCCCACGACGGCGACACCGGCGAGGGTGTCAGACACGTGACATCGTCCGCCGGTACTGCGATCCGGTGTGCGAATCGGCGAGCGCCGGCGTCGGCGTGCCGATCAGACGCTCGCGCAGGGACTGCGGCTCCGACGAAGGCTCGTCGATCGCGCCGCGCTCCTTGAGGATCGGCAGCACGTGCTCGATGAAGTCGACGGTCGATGCCGGCGGGATGACGGGGGCGAACAGGAACCCGTCGAGGTCGGCGCCGTCGGCGAGCTCGATCATCCGGTCCGCGACCTGCTCCGGGGTGCCGACGATCGGACGGGCTCCGACACCGTGCGCGTGCCAGTCGCCGAGCACGTCGCCGACGGTCTTGTCGGCGAAGCGCGCGACCTGCGTCTGGGAGAGCTCGGTGCTCAGCTCGGACATCGGCGTGCTCGGCGCATACGCCGAGAGGTCGAGGCCGGTGAACCACGCGTACGAGGCGACCGTGACGTCGGGGTTCTGCGCGTCGGCGACCTCGGCGTACTTGCGGCGGGCCTCCTCCTCCGTACTGCCGACGATCGCGGCGAACGCCGACATGATCTTGACCTCGTCGGCCCCGCGACCGTTCTTGACGGCCTCCTCGCGGATCGCGGTCGAGTGCGCACGGAGCTGTTCGACCGAACCGCTGCCGACGAAGATCGCCTCGCCGTGCTTGCCGCCGAACTCACGACCGGCGGGAGATGCCCCGGCCTGGAACAGCACAGGTGTCCCCTGCGGCGAGCGCGAGGTGTTGCCGTACCCGTGCGAGCGGAAGTAGGGACCGTCGTGGGCGATGCGGTGCACCTTGGACGGGTCGGCGAAGCGACCGGACTTGTCGCGCTCCAGGGCGCCCTCGTCCCACGCCTGCTCCCACAGCTTGTAGACGACCTGCATGAAGTCGTCGGCCATGAGGTAGCGCTCGTCGTGGCCGACCATCGGCACACCGAAGCCCTGCACGGCGGTGTCGGCCGTGCCGGTGGTGACCACGTTCCAGCCGATGCGCCCGCCCGAGAGGATGTCGAGCGTCGCCATGCGGCGGGCGAAGGAGTACGGCGGCTCGAGGAGGGTCGAGCCGGTGGCCACGAGCCCCAACCGCGTCGTCTCGGGGATGAGGGCGGCGAGGATGATCGCCGGGTCGAGCCGGGGCAGATCGAGGCCCTCGACGGAGCAGATGTCGGGGCGTTCACCCGCGACGTCGGCCCACCCCCAGGCATCCGCGAGGAAAAGGAAGTCGAACCCGGCGTCCTCGACCATGCGCGCGGTGTCGCGCCAGTACTCGAGCTTGTCGAACAGGTAGCGCCCGTTGTCGGGGTGCCGCCAGGTCGCGGTGCCGGAGTCGTTCGCCTGCGCGTTCTCGAAGAGGCCGAGACGCAGCGATTTGACGGTGTTCTGATCGGTCATGTGCGGGTGCCTTCCTTGTGGGTGGTTCTGGTGGATCTGGACTGATCTCCGGGCACGCCGGAGGAACCCGGGACGGGTGGGGGATCCCGTCCCGGGAGGCGGATGCCGCGTCAGCCCTTGGCCGTGACCTCGCCGTCGCTCCACCAGAGCACGCGCTTGCGCACCAGGGCGAGGACGATGATGAGGAGCACACCGAGCAGGCACAGCAGGGCGATGCTGGCCCAGGTGACGGGGAGGTTCGCCTGTGCGGCCGACGTGGTGACGAGCGAGCCGAGACCGGCCTGCTGTCCCGCCGCGACGAACTCGGCGACAGCGGCGCCGACCACGGCGAGCGGTAGGGCGATGCGGAGGCCGGCGAACACGTACGGCATGCTGCCGGGGAAGCGCAGTTCGCGGAAGATCTCCCACCGCGAGGCATGCAGCGTCTTGAACACGTCCATGGCCTTCTGGTCGACGTCGCGGAGCCCTGCGAGGGAGTTCACGAGCATCGGGAAGAACACCACGAGGCCGGTCACGATGAACTTCGGCACCATGCCGAAGCCGAACGCCACGACCAGCGCGGGGGCGATCGCGACGATGGGGGTCACCATCACGATGATCACGAGCGGCATGACCGCCCGCTCGATGATCTGGAACTCCGCCATCACCACAGCAAGGAGGAACCCGGCGAGGATGCCGGCGGAGGCGCCGACCACGACCTCGAGCAGCGTCACGAGGAAGTTCGACCAGTACATGCCGGCGTCGTCGACGAGGCTGGTGCCGATCGCCTCCAGCGTCGGGAGCACGTACGGGTTGGTCCAGGCCACGATCTGCCAGAGCAGCGCGGCGATCACGAACGTGATCAGGGTGGGTCCCCATGATCCCCAGCGCAGCCAGGCGGGCATGCCCCGACGCGGCTGGGCCTTCAGGCGGGCGGTCGCGATCGTCGCGGTGGTGTCTCTCATCGTCAGCTCAGACATGGGCCTTCTCCGTCTGCGCGCGCAGCGCACCGCGCACGACTGCTTCCAGTTCGCGGAACTCGTCCGTCGCGTAGGCCTCCTCGGTGCGCGGTCGCGGCAGGTTCACGTCGATCACCTGGGCGATGCGTCCGGGGTGCGCGGCCATGACCACGATGCGGTCGGAGAGCATGATCGCCTCCGGCACCGAGTGCGTGACGAACATCACGGCCTTGCGGTTCGACTGCCAGAAGTCCAGCAGAGCGATGCGCTGGAGGTCGCGGTTCATCTCGTCGAGGGCGGAGAACGGCTCGTCCATCAGCATGATCGCCGGGTCGAACACGAACGCCCTGGCGATCGCGGCGCGCTGCTGCATGCCGCCGGAGAGCTGCCCAGGGTACTTCTTCAGCGCATGGCCGAGGCCGAAGGTCGACAGCAGCTCGGCCGGGTCGCGGAGCGCACGGTCGCCGTTGGCCCCGCGGTTGATCCGCACGGGGAGCTCGACGTTCTCGCGCACCGTCTTCCACGGCAGCAGCGCCGGCGACTGCGGCACGAGTCCGATCTTCTTGTCGCGCGAAGCCGCCCTGACGCTCTCGCCGTCGATCGTGACGCTGCCGGAGTCGGCGTCGAGGAGCCCGGCGACCACCTTGAGCAGCGTGGACTTGCCGCAACCGCTGGGCCCGATCACCGACACGAACTCACCCATGCCGATCGTGAGACTCACGTCGTCGAGCACCGTGACCTTCGCGCCGTCGACTCCGAAGGACTTCGAGACGTTCCTGACCTCGACGCCAGCGCCGTGTGCGACCGTCATCACTTCTCCTGCCAGATCAGGGTCTCGCCGTCGTAGAGGTCGGCGACCAGGTCGGCGTCCATCATGTCGGCGATCGCGGGGAGCTCCTTGACGTCGCCGTACTCCTTCACGAGGGCGTACTCGGGTTCCCACATGGACTCGTTCTGCACACCCGGGTTGCCGCCGGCGCTCTCGCGCACCCAGGCGGACTCCACCTCCCACGTGCGGGCGAGCTGCTCGCGCGGGAACGCGGCTCCCTGCCCGCTGTCCTCAGCCAGCTTCGCGAGCTTGTCGATGCAGGCGTCCGACTCGTCGAGGCAGTACTGGAGCGCCTTGAGGCTCGCGCGCATGAAGTCGGCGGCGACCTCGCGGTGCTCATCGAGGAACCGCGAGTTGACCTCCATCACGTTGTACGTTCCCTCGACGCCGAGGTCGGAGGGGAGGAACTCGCTGAAGGGCAGACCCTGCGCCTTGAGCGACTGGGGCTGGTTCGAGGCGTAGCCGACGATCGCGTCGACCTGCTCGCGCACCACGACGGTCGGGTCGTAGTTGGTCATCTTCACCATCTCGACCTTCGAGACGTCGACCCCGGCTTCATCGAGCATGGCCGAGGCGATCGGGGTCAGGTTGATGAAGTACCCGAGCGATCCGCCTTCGAGGTCCTTGAGGCTCTCGAGCTTCTCGTTGCCGAAGATGGAGAACGGCGGGGTGGTGCCGTAGGTGGCGACCGCCGTGAGGTTCTTGCTGTTGGCGGCCGCCAGCATCACATCGGACGCGGAGCCGAGCGCGGTGAACTGCGCCTGACCCGAAGCCACGAGCTGCTGCCCGTTCGCCCCGGAGGCGTTGATCTCGACGTCGAGGCACAGATCGTCGAAGTAGCCCAGCTCCTCGGCGAGGAACACATCGAGCTGACCGGCGCTGGCGGAGTAGCCGTAACCGGAGATGTAGGTGATGGTGCCGGCATCCTGATTCCGCTTGCAGGCGTCGCTGTCGTTCGCACTCGTGGGGGCGGTATCGCCGCCTGGCGTCTGCGCAGAGCATGCTCCGAGCGTCAGCGTGGCGGCGAGAACGCACGTCAGGGTGGCAGTGATGCGGAATCGGGTTTCCGCAGAGGAAGTAGCCATGAGGGTCCCTTCTCGGCCGTTCGTCATTGATGGCTCGACGAAAGTAACATAGTCAATCTTGACTAAGCAAGATCAAACTAACTTTTGACGACCGCGACCGGCGCCGGCGTCGGCGTCGGCGTCGGCGTCGGCGTCGGCGTCGGCATCCGCGTCGAGTGCACGTGAATTCGACGAGTGCACGGCCAATCGACGCGGAGAAGCCGTGCACTCGGCAGGAAGTCGTGCACTGGACGGCCCGGGGAGAAACCCGGGGCGGCGCCCTCAGGGCCGGGGAGGGGCAGCGGGGTCGAGATAGCGGGTGACGAACTCCTCGAAGAGAGGGACCATGTCGACGGACTCGTCCAGGAGCCACTGCAGCTGGATGCCGTCCATGACGGCGCTGATCAGCCGCGCGGCATGCTCCGGGGCGATGTCTGCCCGCACCTCTCCGGCTTCCTGGCCGCGGCGGAGGATCTCGGCCGCCTCGTCCGCCCTGACCCGGTAGCGCGCGGCGAAGTCGGCGTGCGACGGATGCTCCGGGTCCGTCGCCTCGGCGGAGACGATCGCGTACAGCGAGGTCAACCCGCGCGAGGTCTGGTTGTGCGCCACCACCCGCTTGGCCTGCTCGATCAGGGTGTGCTCGGCGGGATCGCCCGCGGCCGCGCGCACCGCCTCATCGCGCTGACGCAGCACCTCGGCGAACAGCTCCTCCTTGTCGGCGAAGTGGTGCAGGAGTCCCGCGGGCGTCACGCCGACGCGCTTCGCGATCTCGCGCAGCGATCCGCCGTGGAAGCCCGTCCGCGAGAACACCGCCAGCGCCTCGTCGACGATCGCCTGCCGTCGGGCCTGACCCGTGACGTAGGGACCCCGGGACCCGCGGCCCCCGCTCGGCCGATCATCCGTGCCCACTGCTGCTCCTGTCGTTCGGCGCGCAGCGCGGGAGCTCACCCCTTGTTATCACCCCCGGCGCCCCACGACGAACTGAACTCCTGCTGCCGCATCGCGGGCCGGAGGCGCTGCTCCATCTCTCGATCCACGAAGTAGTCCTTGAGCTTATCCTTCGTGAGTTCGTTGCCGATCGCGGCCATGATCATCGACTGGTCGAGGGAGAGATAGCGCTCCGCGATCGTGCCGCTGCGCACGGCGACGGCGTCGTAGAACCCGCCCGGCCCGTAGGCGCCGAGGTCGTTCTCGATGCCTTCGAGGTTGCTCAGCGCCCCCTTGCGGTCATACGGCAAGGCGAGGAACGCCGCGTGCGGGGTCACCACGCCGTCTCCGAACACGGGATCGGGGTTCGTGCCCTCGGCGCACCCCGGCCGGTCGATGTCCACGTCGGTCTTCTCCGCATCGGAGGTGTAACCGTCGGACCGCATGCCGGCGATGTCGACGCCGTACTCCGCGTACCCGCCGAACGGGTTGCTCGCCGGGGAGAAGCCCCAGTACCCGTAGCCTGCCTCCTCGAGGCCGTGCCGCTTCTGCACTGCGACCGTGATCGGGTGGTTCAGCCGCCACGACTTCGGTCCCCACTTGGTCTCGGGAACGAGAAGGTCGGGCATCAGCGACTCGAACATGCTGCCGCCCCAACTCGGGACGAACGACATCCCGTCGTAGCTGTACGCGCCCTCCCACACCTGGAAGCCGTCATACGTGCGGTATTCACCCGACGGGAGCTGCTCCTGCCAGGCCCAGTCACAGCCGGGAGGCATGGTGCGGTGCGTGCCGGACAGCGCGGTCGGCGGGATCTGACCGTTCGCGATGCCCAGATAGGTCGCGATGCGGCTCTCACTCACGGTCGTGTCGTAATGGTGGCAGGTGTAGTACGCGGTCGCTCCGGATCCGTTGTACATCGGAGCAGCGACACTGCAGTCCGGCGGCGCCTGCTCCCAGAAGCCGCCGCGGTTCGTTCCGGCGGGGAGCCCGGCGGCGCCCGCCGGGTCGAAGAACGAGGCGAAGTCCATCGAGTCGTAGAGCGCGTCCGCCTGCTCGGCGAGCGCGGGCTCGGCTTCGCGCACGATGCGCAGGGCGGCGGCGAGCCAGCCGTTGTCGACCGTGCTGAGGAAGGGATGCACGGGATCACCGGAATCGGGCCAGGTCGTCAGCTTCTCGCCCGTCGTCGGCGAGTACCAGTTGTAGTACATGCCGCTCGCATCGTTGCGCTCGAGGTCGTTGAGGGTGTCGAGCGTCGTCGACATACGGTCGCGCGCCTCATCGGCGCCGATGATGCCGAGGTCGCGTGCGGTCACGGTGGACCAGAGGTATCCGCCGATGTTCGTCGGCGAGGTGTAGGCACTGGAGGTCTGCAAGTCGCCGGTGACGTTGTCGGCCGGGAGCCCGGTCTCCTGGTCGGTCATGGCGACCAGCGATCGCCAGGTGTCGTGGGCCCAGCGCTCCAGTTCCGCATCGCCGGGTCGTCCGCCGCCCGCGCTCGCCGGGCTGGCGAGCGCCAGCCCCGAGGCGACCAGGCCGACTGTCGCCACTGTGCTCATCCATCGCTTCATCGCGTCTCCTCATCGAGAACGGCGCCGCGGATCACGGCGCTCCGACACGCGAAAACCTAACATGCGTTCAGTGTTGGTTCAACCCCGACCCGGCGGCGGAGCCAGGAAGGACCAGGATCCCGGGTCAGCGGGGCGCGTGCGCGTCGAGGAACTCGTACACGTCGGTGGTGTCCACGCCGGGGAAGGCCCCGGTGGGCAGAGTCGCGAGCAACGTGCGCGGGGTCTTCACGTTGGGCCAGGAGTTCTCGCGCCAGCGCTCCTCCAGGTCGGCCGGAGCCCGGCGGCAGCACACCTCGACCGAGTGCTTCGAGACCCCGCGGTGCGAAGTGTCGCGCCCCACGAACCACTTCGTGTCGTCGAAGCGCACACCCACGCTCACGGAGTGCAGCCCCTCGCTCGACGCCTCCACGCGGGCGGTGCACCAGTACGTGCCGTTGCCGGTGTCGGTGTACTGGTAGTACGGGTTGAACCGGTCGTCCTCGTCGAACACGACCCGCGAGGTCCAGCGGCGGCAGCACATCTGCCCTTCGATGGCACCGAGCCTGTCGGTCGGGAAGTTCACGTCATCGTTCTCATACGCCTTCGTGATGGTCCCGGACTCGTGCACCTTGAGGAAGTGCACGGGAATGTCGAGGTGACGGGTCGCGAGGTTCGTGAACCGGTGCGCGGCCGTCTCGTACGACACCGAGTACGCGTCACGGAGGTCTTCGATCGAGATCGCCCTGCGCTGCTTGGCGTCTTTCAGCGCGGGCACCACATGCGCCTCCGGGATGAGGAGCGCACCGGTGAGGTAGTTCGTCTCCACGCGCTGTCGCAGGAACTCGGCGTAGCTGCGGGGCTCGGAGTGCCCCAGGATGCGACTCGACAGCGCCTGCAGCACCGCCGTGCGCGCATCGCCCTTCGCGGGCACACTGCTCGACAGGTACAGCCGGCCGTTGGCGAGGTCGGCGACGCTGCGGGTGGTCTGCGGCAGGTCGGGGGCGTAGTGCAGGGTGAACCCGAGGTAGGCCGCGATCTCGGATGCGGTGCGCTGGGTCAGCGGTCCCCCGGGATGACCGACGGCGGCGAGGATCTCGGCGGCCTTCGCCTCGAGGTCGGCGAAGTGGTTGTCCTGTCGCCGCATCAGGTGCCGGAGCTCGACGTTGGCACGACGGGCCTCCTCCGGCGTCGCGGCGCGTTCGTCCTTGAGCCGGTCGATCTCCCCATGCAGGGCGAGCAGCGCCTTCAGCGCCTCCGTCGGCATGCTCTTGGCGATGCGGAACGGCTCGATGCCCAACGCCTGGAACGTCTGGCCCTTCATCGCCCGCTCCAGCGCGATCTCGACCGCGCTGCGCTCATCGAGCGGCTCCCCCTCCAGGAGAGCATCGATCGTGACACCGAGAGCGCGGGCGATCGCCTGCAGCTGCGTCAGCTTCGGCTCGCGCTTGCCCGTCTCGATCATGGACATCTGACTCGGCGCGCGATCGACCGCCGAGGCGAGGTCATCGAGGGTCATGCCCTTCGCCGTCCGGAGCTGGCGGATGCGGCGGCCGATCGTGAGGGCATCGGTCTCTTCTGCCTCAGTGCCCTGGGGCCCTGAGTTCGTCGAAGGGTTCATGCGGCCGATTCTGTCACGGAAACAGAATTTCGGACGATCTTCTCCTCGATTTCGGTCCCTGATCTCTCGGAACTTCACTCACAGTGGAACCACGCCACTCCGGCACCGCAGCCGGATCCACCGAGGAGACACCATGACGAACACCGCCAACACCCCGACGCCCCGCCCCGCCGGTCTGCGAGCCGGCGATCAGGTTCAGACGGCCGCCGAGCTCCAGGAGATCTGGGACACCGATCCCCGATGGGACGGCGTCGAGCGCACGTACTCCGCCGAGGATGTGATCCGCATCCGTGGATCGGTCCGCGAAGAGGCCACGCTCGCCCACCGCGGCGCGGAGAACCTGTGGAACCTCCTGCACACCGAGGACTACATCCGCGCTCTCGGCGCCTACACCGGTGGTCAGGCCGTGCAGCAGGTGCGGGCCGGCCTCAAAGCCATCTACCTCTCCGGCTGGCAGGTCGCCGCCGACGGCAATCTCGCCGGCCAGACCTACCCCGACCAGTCGCTGTACCCCGCGAACTCGGTGCCGGCGGTCGTGCGCCGCATCAACAACGCGCTCATCCGCCAGGACCAGCTGGAGCACGCGGAGGGTGAGATCACGCAGGACTGGCTCGCGCCGATCGTGGCCGACGCCGAGGCCGGATTCGGCGGCCCGCTGAACGCCTACGAGCTCGCGCAGTCGCTCATCCAGGCCGGCGCCGCCGCGATCCACTGGGAGGATCAGCTCGCGAGCGAGAAGAAGTGCGGCCACCTCGGCGGCAAGGTGCTCGTGCCCACCCAGCAGCACATCCGCACGCTGAACGCGGCCCGCCTCGCGGCGGACGTCGCCGGCGTTCCGACCGTGATCATCGCCCGCACCGATGCCCTCGCCGCCGATCTGCTCACGAGCGACGTCGACGAGCGCGACCGGGAGTTCACCACCGGCGAGCGCACCTCGGAGGGCTTCTACCGGATCCGTCCGGGCATCGAGTCCGTCATCAGCCGCGGCCTCGCGTTCGCCCCCTACGCCGACCTGCTCTGGGTCGAGACCGGGGAGCCGGACATCGAGCTGGCACGGGAGTTCGCCGCGGCGATCCACGCGCAGTTCCCCGGTAAGCTCCTGGCCTACAACTGCTCGCCGAGCTTCAACTGGAAGCGCCACCTGTCGGACGCCGAGATCGCGACGTTCCAGCAGGAGCTGGCAGACCTGGGCTACAAGTTCCAGTTCATCACGCTGGCCGGCTTCCACGCCCTGAACCACTCCATGTTCGACCTCGCCCGCGGTTACGCCGAGCGCGCCATGAGCGCCTACGTCGAACTGCAGGAAGCCGAGTTCGCCGCCGAAGCCGACGGATACACCGCCACCAAGCACCAGCGCGAGGCGGGCACCGGCTACTTCGACGTCATCTCCACCGCGCTCAACCCCGACAGCGCGACCCTCGCCCTCGCCGGCTCCACCGAGGCCGCGCAGTTCCACTGATCCGCGAGACCCCCGGTTCTCGACGAGACCCCGTGTTGTCGGCATCCGCAACCCGGGGTTTCGGCGACAAGCCGGGGTCTCAGCATCGACACGAAGGACACGATCATGACCACTCCCACGACCACGGCTCCGATCCAGACGACCCAGCAGGGTCCGGCGATCGAGGTCACCGGACCGATCCGCGACCGCTACGACGAGATCCTGACCCCGGAGGCGATCGCCTTCCTCACCGAACTCCACCACCGGTTCGCGTCCCGCCGCCACGACCGCCTGGCCGACCGGATGCGCCGCCGCTTCGAGATCGGCAACGGCCACGACCCCCAGTTCCGCGAGGACACCGCGCACATCCGCCAGGACACCGGGTGGCGCGTCGCCGGCGCCGGCCCGGGGCTCGAGGACCGCCGCGTCGAGATCACCGGCCCCACCGATCCGAAGATGACGATCAACGCGCTGAACTCCGGGGCGCGGGTGTGGCTCGCCGACCAGGAGGACGCCACGAGCCCCACCTGGAAGAACGTCATCGAGGGACAGCTGTCTCTCCGCGACGCGATCCGCGGAGCCCTTTCCTTCACCTCCCCCGAGGGCAAGGAGTACCGCGTCACGGCGGAGCGCACCCCCACGATCGTGATGCGTCCCCGCGGCTGGCACCTGCCCGAGAAGCACATCGCCTTCATCGACCGCGCCGGCCGCCGCACCTCGGCATCCGGATCTCTGGTCGACTTCGGCCTCTACTTCCTGCACAACGCGCAGGCGCTGATCGAGGCCGGCCGCGGACCCTACTTCTACATCGCCAAGCTCGAGTCCAGCGAAGAGGCGAAGTTGTGGGACGACGTCTTCTCCTTCAGCGAGGAGTACATCGGCATCCCGCACGGCACGATCCGCGCGACCGTGCTGATCGAGACCCTGCCGGCCGCGTTCGAGATGGACGAGATCCTCTACGAGCTGCGCGACCACTGCGCGGGCCTGAACGCCGGACGCTGGGACTACATCTTCTCGATCATCAAGAACTACCGAGGTCGCGGGGCACGCTTCGTGCTCCCCGACCGCAGCGAGGTCACGATGACGGTGCCGTTCATGCGGGCGTACACCGAGCTGCTGGTGCAGACGTGCCACAAGCGCGGGGCCTTCGCGATCGGCGGCATGAGCGCGTTCATCCCGAACCGCCGCGACCCCGAGGTGACGGCACGCGCCGTCGAGAAGGTGTCGGCCGACAAAAAGCGCGAGGCCGGAGACGGCTTCGACGGCACCTGGGTCGCCCACCCGGACCTGATCCCCACGGCTCAGGCGGAGTTCGACGCCGTGCTCGGCGACCGCCCGAACCAGGTCGACCGTCAGCGCGACGACGTGCACGTGGAGGCGCGCGACCTGCTCGACCTGCACATCGGCCGTCCGATCACCGCGCAGGGCGTGCGGGACAACGTGTCGGTCGCCATCCGCTACCTCGAGGCCTGGCTGCGCGGGCTCGGCGCCGTGGCCATCGACAACCTCATGGAGGACGCCGCGACCGCGGAGATCAGCCGCTCGCAGGTGTGGCAGTGGATCCATCAGGACCGCACCACGCAGGACGGCACCCCCATCACGGTCGAGTACGTCGAAGGCCTGATCGGCGAGGTGCTGGGCGAGGTGGAGCGGCGCGAGGGCGATCGCTTCGACGACGCCGCCGAGATCTTCCGCGAGGTCGCCCTCCGCGAGGAGTTC
Source organism: Microbacterium algeriense (assembly GCF_008868005.1). Classification (GTDB taxonomy): domain Bacteria; phylum Actinomycetota; class Actinomycetes; order Actinomycetales; family Microbacteriaceae; genus Microbacterium; species Microbacterium algeriense. The sequence goes on along the minus strand of NZ_WAAO01000001.1, from coordinate 1,034,561 downwards.
CCGACCTTCCTCACCCTGGGCGCGTACAGCCGGTTCCTGGTCGACGAGGACTGAAGCACGACAGGGAGAAGTCCCGGGCGGCGACTGCAGCCCGGGACTCTTCCGTGTGTGGAGCCCCCGCCGCACGACGGGCGTAGCCTGGGGGCATGACCGACGCCTGGACGGACATCGCCACCGAGTTCCTGCACTTCTACCCCCGAGGCAAGCGCCTGCTCGCGGTGGCCGGAGCGGATGCCGAGCGCTCACGCCGTGCGGCAGACGACCTCTCGGCAGCGTTGGCCGCCGTCGGACAGCAGGTCGAACGAGAGCATTCCGGAGCCGGCGACGAAGCCGGTGTACGGGAGGTCGTCACCACGTTCCGCGAGAGCCCGAAGAGCGACACCATCCTGCTCGTCTCCGGGCCCGCATCGCTGCTCGGCGAGCGCACCCGCGGGATGTGGAACTACGCGGTGTGGCAGCTCGCCGGCGACGAACCGCCGCACACGGTCGCCGGGTCGATCATCGACATGACCGACCCCGAGCATCCGCAGCGCCGGTTCGCCGACTACTGCTCGCTGCCCGCGTCCTACGGCGCCTGACCCCGAACCCGGTTCATCCCCGGGGTCAGTGGAACGACGCGGCCACGGAGTTGCGGTGGTAGTCGAACACGATGCTCGTGCGGGTGGAGGCCACGCTGCTCTGAGCGGACAGGTGCTCGAGGACGAATTCGCGCATCTCGGACGAATCGGCGACCGCGATGTGCAGGAGGAAGTCGTCGTCTCCCCCGAGGAAGAAGAGCTGGATGACCTGCGGCAGCACGCGCACGCGCTCCGCGAACTCGACGATGCTCTCCCGCCGTCCGCTCGGACGCAGCGTGACGCCGATCACCGCCTGCAGCCCGGATCCCAGCATCCGCTCGTCCACGCTCGCGTGGAAGCCGGAGATGACCCCTCGGTCGACCAGCGCACGCAGTCTCGCGTGCGCGGTCGATGGCGCGACGCCCAGGCGGGCAGCGAGCTCCGCGTTCGTCATGCGCCCGTCGGCGGTGAGCAGCCGGACGATCCTCGCGTCGAGCGTGTCCAGCGCCGGCGCCCGAACGGTATTCGGCTCCACGGCGTCAGAATTCGGTTCCATGTGAAGCATTATTCAGGATCGACCGCTCTGCCGAATCATCTTCACTGATTCTGTCGTCGCTTCGACGTTTCTGCGATCCTTGTCTGCATCCTGCGCATCCCAGACCTGGAGGATCGATGAAGATCGGCGTCCCGACCGAAGTCAAGAACAACGAGAACCGCGTCGCCCTCACTCCGGCCGGAGCCGATCGGCTCGTGCGGGAGGGGCACAGGGTGCTCGTGCAGTCCGGAGCCGGCGTCGGTTCGAGCATCGATGACGACTCGTACCGCGCGGCCGGTGCCGAGATCGTGGCGACCGCTGCCGACGCATGGGGCGACGCCGACCTGCTCATCAAGGTCAAGGAGCCGGTCGCCGAGGAGTACGGCTTCCTCCGCCCCGACCTCACGCTCTTCACCTACCTCCACCTCGCGGCCGACCGCCCGCTGACCGAGGCTCTCGTCGCCGCAGGGACGACCGCCGTCGCCTACGAGACCGTGCAGCTGCCTGACCGCACGCTGCCCCTGCTGGTGCCGATGAGCGAGATTGCCGGTCGCCTGTCCGTCATCATGGGATCGCACTCGCTGCTGCGCTCGCAGGGCGGCCGCGGCATGCTGCTCGGCGGCATCGCCGGCACTCCGCGGGCCAAGACGGTGGTGATCGGCGGTGGCGTCGCCGGGGAGCACGCCGCCGCGAACGCGCTCGGACTCGGCTCGAAGGTCACCGTCGTCGACGTGGCGCTCCCCCGGCTGCGTGAGCTCGAGCATCGGTACGGCGGTGCCCTGGAGACCCGGGCATCCAGCCGCTACGACATCGCCGAGGAGCTGACGACCGCGGACCTCGTGATCGGCTCGGTCCTCATCCCCGGTGCCGCGGCCCCCAAGCTCGTCACCGACGACATGGTCGCCGCGATGAAGCCGGGCTCGGTGCTCGTCGACATCGCGATCGACCAGGGCGGCTGCTTCGAGGGCTCGCGTCCGACGACGCACGACGACCCGACGTTCGCGGTGCACGACTCGATCTACTACTGCGTCGCGAACATGCCGGGGGCGGTGCCGACGACCGCGACCCGCGCGCTGACGAACGCCACCCTCCCTTACGTCTCGGCGATCGCGGCGAAGGGCTGGGAGCGGGCGGCATCCGACGACACTGCTCTCGCGAAGGGGCTCAACGTGCAGGGCGGGCGCATCACCCTGGACGCTGTCACGCAGGCGCACGGCCTTTCCACCGACTGAACTGTCGAACCCGAAAGAACCTCGGATCTTGGCGGCATCCCACACCTCACGCGCCGCATCGACCCGAGTACGCTCGTAATCGTGACCGAACGCGCTCCTCTCTCCCGCAAGCTGTCCGCCATCGCCGAGTCCGCGACCCTCAAGGTCGACGCGAAGGCCAAGGCCCTCAAGGCCGAAGGCAAGAACGTCATCTCGTATGCCGCCGGCGAGCCCGACTTCGCGACGCCGCAGTTCATCGTGGATGCCGCCGCCGAGGCACTGGCCGATCCGGCGAGCTACCGGTACACCCCGGCGCCCGGCCTGCCCGCGCTCCGCGAGGCGATCGCGGCGAAGACCCTGCGCGACTCCGGCCTCGAGGTCTCCCCGAGCCAGGTCATCGTCACCAACGGCGGCAAGCAGTCGGTCTACCAGGCCTTCCAGGCCGTGGTGAACCCGGGCGACGAGGTGCTGCTGCCCGCGCCGTACTGGACCACGTACCCCGAGGCCATCCGGCTCGCCGACGGCACCCCCGTCGAGGTCTTCGCCGGGGCCGACCAGGAGTACAAGGTCACGGTCGAGCAGCTCGAGGCCGCCCGCACGCCGCGCACCACCGCGCTCGTGTTCGTCTCCCCGTCGAACCCGACCGGCTCGGTATACACGGCCGAGGAGACGAAGGCCATCGGCGAGTGGGCGCTCGAGCACGGCATCTGGATCATCAGCGACGAGATCTACCAGAACCTCACCTACGAGGGAGTCAAGGCCACCTCGATCGTCGAGGCCGTCCCCGAGGTCGCGGGCCAGACGATCCTCGTCAACGGCGTCGCGAAGACCTACGCCATGACCGGATGGCGTGTGGGCTGGATGGTGGGTCCCGCCGACGCCATCAAGATCGCCGGCAATCTGCAGTCGCACCTCACCAGCAACGTGAACAACGTCGCCCAGAAGGCCGCGATCGCCGCCCTCAACGGCCCGCAGGACGAGGCCGAGCAGATGCGACAGGCCTTCGACCGCCGCCGCCAGCTCATCGTCTCGGAGCTGTCGAAGATCGACGGCCTCGTCGTGCCGAACCCGGTGGGTGCGTTCTACGTGTATCCCGACGTGCAGGGTCTGCTCGGCCGCACCTGGGGCGGCGTGACGCCGACCACCTCGCTCGAGCTCGCCGACCTCATCCTCGACCAGGCCGAGGTCGCGGTCGTCCCCGGTGAGGCGTTCGGTCCCTCCGGCTACATCCGCATGTCATACGCACTGGGCGACGACCAGCTCCTCGAGGGCGTGCAGCGCCTCCAGCGCCTGTTCTCCTCGTCCTCCTCTTCCTCTTCTTCCTCCTGACCCCGAGACCCCGCTCTTCCGCCGAGACCCCCTCGTACCTGCGCAGGTACGAGGGGGTCTCGGCGTGAACCCGGGGTCTCGGGTCAATCCTCGGGGTGGAAGCCGATCAGCCAGCGGATGCCGTAGCGGTCGACGAGCGTGCCGTCGAAATCTCCCCATGGCCGCTTCTGGAGGGCATCCATCACGCGGCCGTCGGCGGCGAGACGGTCGTACCAGTCGGTGAGCGTGAGCGCGTCGGCTGTGCCGAGGAGCGAGAGGAACATGCCACTCATCTGCACCGCGTCGTCGTCGGCACCGGCGTCGGCCCCGGCGAGCTCGACCGGACCGCTCAGCTGGCCGTGCGCGATGGCGTCGCCCGGACCGTCGTGACGACCGGCGCTCGCATAGTCCACCAGCTGGAGGTCGCCGCCGAAGACGTCGCGGTAGTGGCCGAGCGCTTCCGCGGCGTTGCCGGGGAACAGCAGGTACGGGATGAGTCCGGTCATGCCGCGAGCGTAGCGCCGCCCGACCGCGGCGGCCACCACCGGAGACGACGAACGGCCGCCGCCCGGAGGCGACGGCCGTCCGAGCGGAACCGATCAGGCGACCGGGATCACCGCGTAGAGCACCCACGTGAGCACGAAGCCGGCGACGCCGAGAACCGTGGTGAGCGGGGTCCATGTGCGCAGACCGTCCTTGACCGACAGGCCGAGGTACCGCGTGACGACCCAGAATCCGGAGTCGTTCACGTGGCTGAGGCCGAGGCCGCCGTAGCCGATCGCGACGGCGAGCAGCGCGGTGTGCACGGTGTCGAGCCCCATCGCGGAGACGGACGGCAGCAGAAGCCCCGCGGTCGTGGCGATGGCGACCGTCGCGGATCCCTGGGCAGCGCGCATGATGAGCGAGATGAGGAACCCCGCGAGCAGCAGCGGCATACCGCTGGAGGCGAGCACCTCGGCGACGGCTCCGCCGATGCCGGTCTCTGTCAGCACACGGCCGAACGCACCACCGGCACCCGTGACGAGGATGATGACCGCGGCAGCGGGAAGCGCCGACTCCATGACCTCGCCGAGGTGCGCTGCCGACCAGCCGCGACGCACGCCGAGCAGGTACATCGCGACGGCGATCGCGACCATGAGGGCGAAGATCGGCTGACCGACCATGCTGAGGAACCCGTTCCAGAACGTGCCCGCCTCGAACAGCGGCGCGACCGCGGTGCCGAGCATGATGAGCGCGAGCGGCAGGAGGATGAGTCCGAGGACCGTCCCGGCTCCGGGCGCCTTCTCCCCCTCGCCGAGCCCGCCGGTGATCGTCGACTTCTCCGTGCCGAAGTTGTCGTACATCTCCTTGGTCGCGGCCAGCATCGCGAACTCGCGGGTGTTGATCCACTTCGCCACGAGGTACGACAGCACACCGAGCGGCACGGAGATCGCGAGCGCGAAGATCGTCACCCAGCCGATGTCGGCGCCGAGGATCGCGGATCCGCCGACGATGCCGGGGTGCGGGGGCACGGCGACGTGCACGGCGAGCATGATGCCGGCCACCGGGAGCCCGAACTTGATCGGGTTGAGCCCCGCCACCTTCGAGAACGCGAACACGATGGGGATGAGGATGATGAAGCCGGCGTCGAAGAACACCGGGATCGCGAGGATGCCGGCGGCGATGACGAGCGCGATGCCGACCCGCTTCGGGCCCAGCCACTTGGTGAAGCGCCCGGCGAGCGACTCCGCGCCACCGGAGAGCTCGATGATCTTGCCGAGCATGGAGCCGAGGGCCACGAGCACGGCCACCGAGCCGAGCGTGCCGCCGACACCGGCGATGATCGCCTGGATGACGCCGAGCTGTTCGGGGGTGTCGCCGTCGGCGGGGATGGTGGTCAGCGGCAGACCGGCCGCGATGCCGACGAGGATCGACACCAGGATGAGGGCGTAGAACGCCTGCACCTTGAACCGGATGATGAGCAGGAGCAGCAGGCCGAGGCCTGCCAGGCCGATCAGGATGAGGATCGGAAGAGGAAGCATCTCTGGATCTCTTCTTTCAGTGAGGGCGCGACGTCGCGCTCAGGACAGTCGTTCGGGTGCGACGACGCGGATGACGGCGGAGTCGTCGAGGGCGCCGAGGCCCTGCGCTTCGCCGAGGAGGAACAGCTGCTCGGCCGCGGCGGCGACCGGCGTGGACAGGTGCGCACGGCGGGCGGCGTCGCCGACGATGCCGAGGTCCTTCACGAAGATGTCGAGGCGGCTGAGCACCTCGGCGCCTTCGGGATCGTACGCCTGCAGGGCGCGCGGGCCGCGGTTCCCGAGCATGAACGAGTTCGCGGCACCGGCCGTGAGCGCGTCGAGCGTGCGGGCGCGGTCGAGCCCGAGGGCATCGGCGAGCGCGAGGGCCTCGGCCGCGGCGGCGATGTGCACGCCGCACAGCAGCTGGTTGACGGTCTTCAGCGCCTGGCCGTCGCCGGGCTTGTCGCCGACGATGGACAGCGTGGAGGCGAGCTGCTCCAGCACGGGGCGCGCGATCTCCAGGGCGGCGGGGGTCGCGCCGACGACGATGAGGAGGTCGCCCTCTCCCGCGCGGACCGGTCCGCCCGACAGCGGCGCGTCCACGAGCTGCGCACCGTGGGCGGCGAGCTGTGCGGCGATCGCGTCGATGCCCTCCGTGCCTACCGTGCTGGTGAGGATCACGACGGCCCCGTCGGCGAGGTGCGGGGCGAGCCCGTTCCCTCCGAACAGCAGGTCGTCCAGCTGCGCGCCGGTCCGCACGGCGACCAGCACCGCCTCCGCCTCGGTCACGGCTTCCGCGGCGGACGCGGCGGGCACGACGCCCGCCTCCGCGGCGAGGGCGACACGCTCGGCGGCGATGTCGAAGCCGCGCACCGTGAAGCGCTCGGCGAGACGGCTGGCCATCGGCAGCCCCATGGCGCCGAGTCCGATGACAGCGACGGTGGTTGTCATGATTGTCCTTCCGGGTGGGTTCCATCGTCCCCTGCGAGAGTGGCGACGACGGTGACGAGGGAGTCCGCGTCGCCGACGTTGCCGGCGAACACGACGTAGGGGATGCCGACGGCGGGGCCGGCCTCGGGCTGCCACAGCGAGACCAGGCCGGGCAGCATGGGGCCGAGCACGGTCGCGCGACGGATCTCGAGAGCTTCGCTGGCGACGTCGCTGGAGGTGATCCCGCCCTTCGCGATCACGAAGCGGGGCGGTGCGATGGCGAGCACCCGGCGTACGAGGTCGACCACGCCGCTGGAGACGCGGCGGGCGATCGCGAGGCTCTCGTCCCCGTCGGCGCCCGTGACGAGCTCGCGGGTGGTGTGCACGATCACGGTGCCCGTGGCGAGCGCGTCGGCGACCGCGTGCGCCTGCGTGTCGAGGTGCTCCTCGCGCTCGGAGCCGATGAGGGCGCGCACGTCGAGTTCGATCGTGCGGGTGTTCGGGCGGGCTGCCGTGAGGGCCTCGAGCTGCGCTGTGGTGAGCGGCACATGACTGCCGACCACGACGAGTCCGCCGCGGTCGTGCGCGAAGGGGATGTCCTCCGCGCGCACCGGCGCGGCGATCTCCTGGCCGATGTGGGCGCGCACGTAGGGCGGCCCGACGCGGAGCAGCACGCTCTTCTCCCGCAGGCGATGCAGGGCGAGGGCGACGACGCGCATGTCGGCTTCCTCGACCACGTCGACGGCGACGACCGTGCCCTGCGGCAGCGCAGCCAGGAACGCGGCGACGGCGTCCACTCCGGCACGGATGGTGCGGATGTCGAGGCCGGCGACCTCGGATGCGGCGATCCGCCCGTCGGTCTTCTCCGCGACCCAGTCACGCAGGTCGGAGGACGAGTACCCGAAGGTCGCATCGGCGGCGAACGGCGTCTCGCCGACCGGAGTGGCCTCGCCGTCGGTGACCCAGTAGTGCACGGAGTCGACCGTGATGCGACCGGCATCGGGGAACGCCGGGACCAGGAGGGTCAGTGCCGGAGTGCACCCGGTGTGCGCGGCGACCTCGGCGGAGAGCACGTCGGTCTCGAGGGGGAAGTGACCGCGCAGGGTGGAGTCGCCGCGGGACACGAAGGTGACGCGGCGACCCTGGGCTGCGGCGGCGTCGAGCGCGACGGCGACGATCTCGCGGTTGCGTGCGGCCGCGCCCTGCTCGTCGAGGGATCGGGTGTTGGTGAGCACGTAGACGGCGGCGGCGCCGGTCTTGAGCGCCGCGTCGAGGTCGGCCCGCTCCCACCGGGTGAGCACGGGGAGGTTCGAGACGGACTGTGTGCCGGTCGGGTCGTCGTCGAGGACGACGAGCACATCGGCGGGGTCGACCTCCGCGCGCACGTCGGCGGCGGTGACGGCGAGCGTTGCCGGCAGCGGGGCCAGCAGGTCGTCGATGTGCACACGAACTCCTTCGTTCCGGGAGATGGTCCGTGGTGGGGAGCCACGAACCGGGGGGATCTGCATCGTTATCCGATATCAGATATCGACGAGAGTACCGCATCGATCCGAGGTTCGCCAAAACGGCGACGCGCGGGATCCGGAAGCGGATCAGCGACCGTGGACGTAGTGCAGCAGGTCGTCTCGGGTCTGCCGCATGTGACTGCGCATCGCCTGCCGCGCAGCCGCTCCGGACCCGGTGCGCATCGCCTCCAGCACCGCCGCATGCTCGGCCAGGGCGTGCTCGCGGATGTCGGAGAACGCGCTGGTCTCGCTCCGCGTCGCCTGCAGCATCGTAGTCAGCGGACGCATCGAGGCGACCAGGATGCGGTTCTCGGCGGCCCGGATGATCACGTCGTGGAAGGCGAGGTCGGCCGCCACGAAGCCCTCGACGTCGGTCCGCTCGTGCGCCGCATGCATGTCCGCGAGCAGGGCTTCCATCTCCGCCAGATGCTCCTCGGTGCGGCGGCCCGCGGCGAACTCGGCGGCGCCGGTCTCGAACATCATGCGCATCTCGAGCATCTCCAGGGAGGAGCGCTCCCTGGCGCCCGCGCTCTGCGCATGACGCACGACCGCGTCGAGCCCGGTCCACTCGTCGGTCGGGGCGATCCGGTGCCGGGTGCCGGGCACGGCGACGATGACGCCCTGCGCCTGCAGAAGACGAACCCCTTCGCGCATCGTCAGGCGCGAGACGCCGAACTGCTGCGCGAGCTCTCCCTCGGGCGGCAGCGGCTGTCCTGCTTCGAGTCGGCCCGCGATGATCTCGTCCAGCAGACCGTCGACGACGGCCTGCGTCCGCGAGACCCGCTCGACCTTCGTCACAGGTCGACGCCCACCAGGACGGGCTCCGGCTGCAGGACGAGGCCGAACTCGGCGTGCACGCGACTCTGGATGAAACGGGCGAGCTCCGCGACCTCCGCCGCCGTCGCACCCCCGCGGTTCGTGAGCGCCAGCGCGTGCTTGGTCGACACCGACGCCCGGGACCGCGGGAGCTTGAACCCCTTGCGGATTCCCGCCTGCTCGATGAGCCACGCGGCACTGACCTTGACGTCGGAGACGGCCTCCGGCTTGGACGGCGGGACATGCCCGTCGTAGGAGGCGAGCGGGATCACGGTCACGGCGTCCAGATCGGGGGCGACCGGCCAGCGCGGGCACTCCGGGGGCAGCGCCCTGGCGACAGCCGCCGTCACGATCGCGTTCTGGAAGAAGGAGCCGACCCCGTGCGTGTCGGGGTCATCGGCATCGAGCAGCATGCCCTTCGTCGCGCGGGTGGCGAGGATCCGCTCCCGGACCCACGCGAGCGGGACCGGCGTCTCGTCGACCAGACCGAGCGCCCGACGCAGCTGCTCGCCGCGCACCACGCGCTCGTTCGCGACCAGCAGGTCGACCGTCACGGAGAGGATCACGGCGCGACGCTGCGGCACGCTGCCGTGGTGGTGCTTGAGCACCGACGTGCGGAAGCCCAGTCCGAGCTCGCTCGCGGGGACGGTCGAGACCTCGCCGGTCGACTCGTCGATCAACTCGACCTCGACCAGCGTCTCCTGGATCTCCTGCCCGTAGGCGCCGATGTTCTGCACCGGCGACGCCCCGACCGTGCCAGGGATGCCGCTCATCGCCTCCAGGCCCGCATAGCCGTGCGCGACGGCATAGGCGACCAGCTCGTCCCAGCCGTGTCCGGCCTGCGCCCGCAGTCGGATGCGACCAGGATGCGGGGACGGCAGCTCGTCGATGCCCTCGGTGCGCACCCGGATGACCGTGCCCTCGAAGGGCTCGTCTCCGACGAAGAGGTTGGATCCGCCGCCGAGCACGAACCACTCGTCGCCGCGCTCCCACGTCTGCCGCAGCGCCTCGATCAGCGCGGGCGTCGTGGTCGCCTCCAGCATCCGCTCCGGCGCGGCACCGGTGCGGAGCGTGGTCAGCTCGGCAAGCGGCATCGGATCGATCTCCGGCATCAGCGCGTCCTCATCGGACGGCGACGCGCAGCTGCGCCTTGACGAGCACGGTGGTCTCGTCGAACGTGACCTTGAGGTCGATGCGGGCGGCCTCCTCATCGACCGCGCCGACCGTGGCGACGACGTGGATGTCGGCTCCGTCGACGGGATCGACGACGACCGGCTTGGTGAAGCGCACGCCGTAGTCGAGGACGCGCGTCGCGGGGTCGAGCGCGGAGATCACCACGGATGAGGCGATGCCCATCGTCAGCATGCCGTGCGCGAGCACGCCCGGCAGGCCGACCGACGCCGCGACGTCGTCGCGGTAGTGGATGGGGTTGAAGTCTCCCGAGGCTCCCGCGTAGCGCACGAGCGATTCTCGGGTCACATGCACGGTGCGCTCGGCGAGCACGTCTCCGACGGTGTAGCCCATCAGGCGGCCTCCCCTTCGTCCGTGCTCTGCTCGGCGCCGACCAGCAGCACGCTCGTCGCGGTGACGACGTGCGCGCCGGACGCGTCGGAGATCTCGGCCTCGCTCGTGATCATGGCGTTGCCGCCCATCATCCGGATCCCGGTGACGCGCAGCTGGGCCGTGAGCTCGTCGCCCGCGACGATGGGGCGCGTGTACGTGAAGCGCTGCTCCGCGTGGATCGTGCGGGCGAGCACGATCCCGGAGTCCTCCTGCGCCAGCAGCTGCTGGAGCGTCTGGTCCTGGATGACCATCGCGAAGGTCGGCGGCGCGACCACGTCGGCGAAGCCCAGTGCCTGCGCGGCCGCGACGTCGGTGTGCTGCGGGGCGTCGGCGAAGACGGCGCGCGCGAACTCGCGCACCTTCTCGCGACCGACGAGGTACGGGGCCGTCGGCGGGAACTCCCGGCCGACCAGATCTTGGTTCACTGCCACCCCTCGATCCTACCGAGGCCTGGCCGACACTCAGCCGCGCGCGCGGCCTCGGATCGCCTTGATGGCCATCTGCACCGCGATCACGACGAGGTATGCCGCGAACAGCATGTTGCCGAGCGTCGGGTCGACGATCGTCGCCAACCACGCTCCGAGCGCCGTCGTCGTGCACGCGGAGACGCCGATGAGCAGCGCAGCGAGCAGGTCCACGTTGCGGTTGCGGACGTTGCCCACCGTCCCGGAGATCGCCGTCGGGATCATCATCAGCAGGGAGGTGCCCTTGGCGACCAGGTCGCTCGTGCCGAAGGCCAGCATCAGCACCGGGACGACGATCACTCCCCCGCCGACGCCGATGAGCCCGGCGAGGATGCCCGTGCCGATGCCGACGGCGACGAGCGCGACACCGGTCAGCCATGTGAGCTCGAAGGCGGCGTCACGGGAGGGGATCACCAGGAACAGGCTGACGATCACGACCAGCAGGAAGCCGACGAAGCCCCAACGCAGCGCGGTCTGCGAGATGCGTGGCAGCAGCCGTGTGCCGATCTGCGCGCCGACCACGGCGCCCGCGGCGAGGATGATCGCCGGTATCCAGGCCACCGAGCCGGTCGTCGCGTACGAGATGACGCCGACGCTGGCCGTCGGGACGATCGCCGCGAGGGAGGTCCCCGCCGCGAGGCGCTGATCGAAGTGCAGCAGGAGCACGAGCAGCGGGACGATGACCGTGCCGCCGCCGACCCCGAAGAGCCCGGAGAGGAGACCGGCGAGCAGACCGATCCCGATGAAGGCGATGTAGGCACGAGGCCCTCGTGCGGGGGCCTGGACGTCGCTCACCGGATCAGCCTACTCGCGGCCTCCTCTCCTCTCGAATCAGACCTCCGAATCCGCCTTGATCGGCACCGCGATCGACTCGGTCAGCGCCTGCTCGTATCGGCGCTGCCGACGCCGCAGCCACAGTCCGCCGACGATCAGCAGCGCGAGCACGCCGTACGCGATGGCGGCGAACGGCTGCATGACCAGCGTGCTGAGGTCTCCCTGGCTCAGCTGCAGCGCCTTGCGCAGCTGCTCCTCGGCCATCGGCCCGAGGATCATGCCGACCACCAGCGGCGCCACGGGGTAGCCGTACCGGCGCATGAAGTAGCCGAGGATGCCGACGATCAGCAGGATCACGATGTCCGACGGCGAGCTGTGCAGCGCATACGCCCCGAAAGCGGCAAACAGCAGGATCCCCGCATACAGGTACGGCCGCGGGATCTGCAGCAGCTTCACCCACATCCCCACCAGCGGCAGGTTCAGCACGATCAGGATGACGTTGCCGATGTAGAGGCTCGCGATGAGCGCCCACACCAGGTTCGACTGGCTCTCGAACAGCAGCGGACCCGGCTGGATGCCGTACGACTGGAACGCCGTCAGGATGATCGCCGCGGTCGCGGTCGTCGGCAGGCCCAGGGTGAGCAGAGGCACCAGCACACCGGCGGCCGCCGCGTTGTTCGCCGACTCCGGACCCGCCACGCCCTCGATCGCACCGCGACCGAACTCGTCCCGGTGCTTCGACAGCTTCCGCTCGGTCGCGTACGACAGGAAGGTCGCCACATCCGCGCCACCGGCGGGGATCGTCCCGATCGGGAACCCGATCGCGGTGCCCCGCAGCCAGGGCCTCCAGGACCGCCGCCAGTCCGCCTTCGTCATCCAGGAGCGCCACCCGCGGGTGACCGGGATGACGTCGACACCGCCGTGCCGCAGGCGGGCGGCGATGTAGAAGGTCTCCCCGACCGCGAACAGGCCGACTGCGACCAGGACGATGTCGACGCCGTCGGACAGAGCCGGCAGTCCCAGCGTGTAGCGCTGCTGTCCGGAGAGCCAGTCGGTGCCGACGAGTCCGAGGAACAGACCCACCCCGAGCGAGAGCATCCCCCTCGAGATGGAGCTGCCGATCAGCGCGCCGACCGTGATGAACGCGATCACGATGAGCGCCACGTAATCCGCCGGACCCAGGTTCACCGCGAACTGCGCGAGCAGCGGCGCCAGCAGCGTCAACCCGAGCGTCGCCAGAGTGCCGGCGATGAACGACCCGATGGCCGCGGTGGCGAGCGCGGCGGCTCCGCGCCCGAGTCTGGCCATCTTGTTGCCCTCGATCGCCGTGACGATCGAGGCCGACTCCCCCGGCGTGTTCAGGAGGATGCTGGTCGTCGAGCCGCCGTACATGCCGCCGTAGTAGATACCCGCGAAGGTGATCAGCGCGGCGGCGGGATCGAGCGTGTAGGTGAGAGGCAGCAGCAGCGCCACGGTCATGGCAGGGCCGATTCCGGGGAGCACGCCGACCGCGGTGCCGACGAAGACGCCGAGGAAGGCGAACGCGAGGTACTGCGGCTGCAGCGCGGTGGCGAATCCCTCCAGGAGCAGAGTCCAGCTGTCCATCAGAACATCCTTCCGAGCCAGCCGAGAGCAGGCCCCCACGGCAGGGACAAGCCGAGCAGGCCGCCGAAGACGACCTGGATCACCAGCGCCACCGCGATCCCGATCAGGAACGCCATCCACCACCGCTTGGCGCCGAGCGACCAGGCGACGCCGCCGAACAGCAGCGCGGCCGCGGGCGCCCATCCCAGCGGCTCGATCAGGAACAGGTGCGCGACGACGAGGCCGGCGAGTTTCGCGAGGGTGATCCAGTCGGTCGGGAGCGACTCGTCGATGTCCTCCGCCTCCTCCGCGCCGCCGCGCTCCCCGCGCAGCACGCCGATCAGCACCGCCACGGCCGAGGCGAGGAGGATGACGGAGACGAAGATCGGGAAGACCGTGGGGCCGGCCTTCATGCCGACCGGGACATGGATCAGGAAGATGCCGACGACGGCGAAGACGCCGAGCGCGACCATGATTCCGGCGAACACGAGCTCGCCGACGGGGACGGAGGTCGAGCGGCGTGCGGGCCGACCGTCATGGCCGGCCCGCATCCCCTGCTCCTCGGTCCCCGGCGAGGCGGGGACCGTCATGTCACTGCACCAGGCCGATGTTCTTCAGCGTCGCGGTGACCTCTTCGATGTTCCCGGTGAGGAACTCGTCGAAGTCCGCGCCGACGAGGAATGCGTCGGTCCAGCCCTTGGTGTCGAGCTGCTCGGTCCACGCCTCCGACTCGTGCAGCTCGGTGATCACGCGCACCAGCTCCTCCTTCTCCCCGTCGGAGATGCCGCCAGGGGCGATGACACCACGCCAGTTGGTGAGGACCACGTCGTAGCCCTCTTCCGTGATGGTCGGGACGTCCGGCAGCTGCGGCACCTGCTCCTCGCTGGAGACGGCGAGCGCACGGAGCGCACCGCTCTCGATGTGCTGCGCGAACTCGCCGACGCCCGAGATCCCGGCCGAGACCTTCCCGCCGATGAGCAGCGGCACGGCCTCGCCCCCGCCCGAGTTCGGGGTGTAGTTCAGCTTCTCGGCGATCTCCGCGCCGTCCAGCCCCGCCTCCTCGAGCATGAGCCCCGCGAGGATGTGGTCGGCGCCGCCGGCGGAGCCTCCGGTGATCGTGACCGACTGGCCGTTGTCGGCGATGTCCTCCACGAGGTCCTCGAGGGTGTCGTAGTCCGAATCGGCGGGCACGACGACGACGAGCGGCTCGTCGGTGAGACGGGCGATGGGCGTGGTGTCCTCGATCCGCACGGCGGAGGCGTTCGTCTCGACGGCCCCCACCATGACGAGCCCCATGACCATGAGGGTGTTCGGGTCCTTCTCGTTGGCGAGCTGCGCCAGCCCGACGGTGCCTCCGGCTCCGCCCACGTTCGTCACGGGCGCCGAGCTCACCAGGTCGTCCTCGGTGAGCACCTGGGAGAGGGCGCGGCCGGTCTGGTCCCATCCCCCGCCGGGGTCGGCGGGGACGACGATCGAGACGTCGGTGACGGTCGGGGCTTCGGCCTCGCCCCCGCCGGCATCCGTCGCTGCGCCGCCTCCGGCGCATGAGGTCAGGGTGAGGGCCGCGACGGCCGTCAGTGCGACCAGGGCTCCGATGCGTGCGTTCTTCATGTGCGCTCCTCCTTGAGCGTTCGTGAATGCTGTCGCTCCACCCTGGAAGGCAACGCCCTGCCGCTCAAGCTTCGGAAACCATTGGTCGCAGTTACGGAACTATTGGTCGCGAGCACCTCTCTCCCCGGCTCGCGCACGGCACGACCAGGGGCGAGAATGAGCAGGTGGCCTCGAAGATGACGCTGCGCGTGCAGTTGCTCGTGCTGCAAGCGCTGATCGTGTTCCTGGTGACCCTCGCGACCGGCATCGTGGCCGGCACGTTCCAGGAGCAGGCGCTCCGCGAGGCGTACAAGGATCGGATGCAGGCCGTCGCCCAGTCCATCGCCGCGCTCCCCGTCGTGCAGTCCGCGTTCGATGATCCCGATCCAGCGGCGGCCATCCAGCCGATCGCCGAGGTCATCCGCGAAGCGTCCGACCTCGCCTACGTCGTCGTGGCCAACGAGGACGGCATCCGCTACTCCCACCCGAACCCGGCGCGCATTGGCGAGAAGGTCTCCACCGACCCGTCGATCCCCCTGTCCGGCGAGATCTACGTCGGCACCCAGACCGGCACCCTCGGCACATCCTGGCGGGTCAAGGTGCCGATCCGCGACGACGACGGCGCGGTCATCGGCACGGCATCCGTGGGCATTCTGGAATCCGAGCTGAACGAGGAGTTCACGTCCAACCTCGTCTGGCTCATCTCGGCCATGCTCGCCGCCGCCGTCCTGGGTGTCTTCGGCTCGGCGTGGGTGACCTCGATCATCCGACGCCGCATCTACCGGCTCGAGCCTCACCAGATCGCGGCGCTGGTGAAGAACCAGGAGACCACCCTGCACGGGCTCAGCGAGGGTGTCATCACGGTGGACGACGCGGGACGCATCACGCTCGTGAACGATGCGGCCGCGCGCTTCCTCGACAGAGACGCGGCGGATCTCGACGGTACGGCCGCTGCCGACGCACTGGGCGAAGAGCTGATGACCGTGCTGCGCGAGGGCGAGTCCGCGGGGCGACCGGTGATCGTCGGATCCCACGTCCTGGTCGCCCGCAGCACCGGGAGCGAGGCGGAGGGCGGGGAGATCGGGGCGACGCTGCTCCTGCGGGATCACACCGAGCTCCATGACGTCGTGCGCCGAGTCGAGGCCGCTGATGCGATCATCGCGTTCCGACAGCGCCTGGGCATCCCGAAGGGCCTCAGCGCGGAGACTCTCGACCGGGTCTCGGCCGCTCTCGCCGCCCGCCCCGACGCCTCCGCGAGCGAGATCGGCGAAGACCTCGCGATATCGCGGGTGAGCGCCCGCCGGTACCTCGAACACCTCGCCTCGTCGGGCAGGGCGACGCGCACGCTCGACTATTCGACCCGGGGTCGCCCCAGCACGCGATACCGCATCAACGACGCCGTCTGACCGCCGGAAAACTGTGGGACTCGGTGCCGTTCTGTGCGACACTGGATCGCATTCGACGCCGATGTCGACACCCCTGGATCGAAGGAGATCTCATGGTTCGCAGTACCTATCCCGACGTGGAGATCCCGGCGGTCTCCATCCACGAGTTCCTGTTCGGCGACCTGGATGACGCCGCCCTCGACACCGTCGCGCTCGTCGACGGCACCAGCGGCGCGACCACCACCTACCGACAGCTGGTGGGCCAGATCGATCTGTTCGCCGGCGCACTCGCGGCCCGCGGGGTCGGCGTCGGCACGACGATCGGCCTCCTGTGCCCGAACGTGCCCGCGTTCGCCACCGTGTTCCACGGCATCCTGCGCGCCGGGGCGACCGCCACCACCATCAACTCGCTCTACACCGCGGAGGAGATCGCGAACCAGCTCGCCGACGCCCAGGCGACCTGGCTCATCACGGTCTCACCCCTGCTGCCCGGCGCGGAAGAAGCCGCCGCGAAGCGAGGGATCCCGGCGGACCACGTCATCGTGCTCGACGGCGCCGACGGCCACCCCTCGCTGCGGGATCTGCTCAGCGAAGGACACCCCGCCCCAGACGTCTCGTTCGACCCCGCGACCCACCTCGCGGTGCTCCCCTACTCCTCCGGCACCACAGGGCGTCCGAAGGGGGTGATGCTCACGCACCGCAACCTCGTCGCGAACGTGTCGCAGTGCCGGCCGGTGCTCGGCGTCGAGGCGGACGACCGCGTCCTGGCCGTGCTGCCGTTCTTCCACATCTACGGCATGACGGTGCTGCTCAACTTCGCCCTGCGTCAGCGTGCGGGACTCGTGACGATGCCGAAGTTCGACCTGCCCGAGTTCCTGCGCATCATCGCCGAGCACCGCACGACCTGGGTCTTCGTCGCCCCGCCGATCGCGGTCGCGCTGGCGAAGCATCCGATCGTCGACCAGTACGACCTCTCGTCCGTGAAGGTCGTCTTCTCCGGCGCGGCTCCGCTCGACGGCGCCCTGGCCTCCGCGGTGGCGAACCGACTCGGCTGCATCGTGACCCAGGGCTACGGCATGACCGAGACCAGTCCGGCCGTGAACCTCATCTCCGAGAAGCTCAGCGACATCGACCGGTCGAGCATCGGTCCGCTGGTGCCGAACACGGAGGCGCGGCTCGTCGACCCGGAGTCGGGCGCCGACGTGGAGGCCCCGGCCGGTGGCACGAGTGAGCCCGGCGAGCTCTGGGTGCGCGGGCCGCAGGTGATGGTCGGCTATCTCAATCGCCCGGATGCCACCGCCGACATGCTCGACGCCGACGGCTGGCTGCACACCGGGGATGTCGCGACGGTCACGCACGACGGCATCTACCGGATCGTGGATCGCCTCAAGGAGCTCATCAAGTACAAGGGCTACCAGGTCGCCCCCGCCGTGCTGGAGGCTGTGCTGCTGGAGCATCCCGCGATCGCCGACGCTGCCGTGATCGGGGCGTTCGATCAAGACGGCCAGGAGGTGCCGAAGGCCTTCGTGGTGCGTCAGCCCGGTGCCGAGCTCGACGCCGAATCCGTCATGACGCACGTGGCAGAACGGGTCGCCCCGCACGAGAAGGTCCGCCAGGTCGAGTTCATCGACGCGATCCCGAAGTCCAGCTCGGGGAAGATCCTCCGCAAGGACCTCCGCGCCCGCTGACCCACCCCTGCCGACGATCCGCCGACCAACGGACGATCCCCCGACGAACCCGTGGCCTCTCCTCGGCGAATCGTCCGTCCGTCAGGGATTCGTCCGGTCGGGGAATCGTCCGGTCGGCGGATCGTCCGTCCGTGGGGGCGACGATCCGCCGAGCAACGGACGAATCCCCGACGAACCCGTGGCCTTTCGTCGGCGAATCGTCCGTCCGTCAGGGAATCGTCCGGTCGGGGAATCGTCCGTCCGTTCGGGGAATGTCCGACGGGAAAAGGCCGGGGACGACGAAGCCCGCCACCCCGGATGGGGCGGCGGGCTTCGTTCTGAGCGGAGTCCTTACTCGGACTTCTTCTCGACAGCGTCCTCGGCGGCGGCCTCGGCGGCCTCGCCCTCGGCCTGCGACTCGGCGCCGGCGTCGGCGGACTCCTCGGCGGGGGTCTCCTCGGCGGGGGTCTCCTCGGCAGGGGCCTCCTCGGCGGGCTTCTCGGCCTTGGGAGCCGCAGCAGCCTTCTTGGTCGACTTCGCCTTCGGGGTGACGGGCTCGAGGACGAGCTCGATCACGGCCATCGGGGCGTTGTCGCCCTTGCGGTTGCCGACCTTCGTGATGCGGGTGTAGCCACCCTCACGGTCGGCGACCAGCGGAGCGATCTCGGCGAAGAGCGTGTGCACGACTTCCTTGTCACCGATGACCGACAGCACGCGGCGGCGTGCGTGCAGGTCTCCGCGCTTGGCGAAGGTGATGAGGCGCTCGGCGAGCGGACGCAGGCGCTTGGCCTTGGTCTCGGTCGTCTTGATCGACTTGTGGGTGTACAGCGCAGCGGCGAGGTTGGCAAGCAGCAGGCGCTCGTGGGCGGGGCCGCCTCCGAGGCGGGGACCCTTAGTGGGCTTGGGCATAATCGTCTAACTCCTGGTCAGAAAGGTCGGGTATCAGAAGGACTCGTCTTCGCTGCCGCCGTAGAAGTGGGCGCCGTCGAAACCGGGCACCGAATCCTTGAGCGACAGACCGAGCGAGATGAGCTTGTCGCGCACCTCGTCGACCGACTTCTGGCCGAAATTGCGGATGTTCATGAGCTGCGTCTCCGACAGGGCGACGAGCTCGGAAACAGTGTTGATGCCCTCACGCTTCAGGCAGTTGTACGAGCGGACCGACAGGTCGAGGTCCTCGATCGGCATCGACAGCTCGCTGGAGTTCACAGCCTCCACCGGCGCCGGGCCGATCTCGATGCCCTCGGCCTCGACGTTCAGCTCGCGGGCGAGACCGAACAGCTCGGTGAGCGTCTTGGCAGCCGAGGCGACGGCGTCGCGGGGGCTGATCGCCGACTTGGTCTCGACGTCGAGGACGAGCTTGTCGAAGTCGGTACGCTCCCCGGCACGGGTCGCGTCGACGCGGTAGCTGACCTTGAGGACCGGCGAGTAGATCGAGTCGATCGGGATCTGACCGGCCTCGGCGTACTCGTTGCGGTTCTGCGTTGCCGAGACGTAGCCGCGGCCACGCTCGATCGTCAGCTCGAGCTCGAACTTGGCGGTGTCGTTGAGCGTCGCGATGACGAGCTCGGGGTTGTGCACCTCGACACCGGCCGGAGCCGAGATGTCGGCGGCGGTCACTTCACCGGCACCGGTCTTGCGCAGGTACGCGGTGATGGGCTCGTCGCGCTCGCTCGAGACGACGAGCTGCTTGATGTTGAGGATGATCTCGGTGACATCCTCCTTCACGCCGGGGATGGTGCTGAACTCGTGCAGCACGCCGTCGATGCGAACGCTGGTGACAGCAGCACCGGGGATCGACGACAGCAGGCTGCGGCGCAGCGCGTTGCCGATCGTGTAACCGAAGCCGGGCTCCAGAGGCTCGATGATGAACCGGCTCCGGTTCTCGACGATCTTTTCCTCGGTCAGTGTGGGACGCTGTGCAATAAGCACTCTGTGTTCCTTTCGATCACATGCCCGCTATATGACATGTGGTGGGGTGAGGTCTTGAGTTGTGGAAGTCGAT
The DNA here is from genome assembly GCF_008868005.1 of Microbacterium algeriense. Lineage (GTDB taxonomy): Bacteria > Actinomycetota > Actinomycetes > Actinomycetales > Microbacteriaceae > Microbacterium > Microbacterium algeriense. The sequence continues at coordinate 1,014,667 of NZ_WAAO01000001.1, read as the reverse complement.
GCCCGCACGCGGGCGTCGAGCCGCTCGACCCGAAGGGCGAGCGGCTCGACACGCGAATCAGACGCGGCGACGCTTCGGCGGGCGGCAGCCGTTGTGCGCCTGCGGGGTGACGTCCTGGATCGAGCCGACCTCGAGGCCTGCGGCCTGGAGCGAGCGGATCGCGGTCTCGCGGCCGGAGCCCGGACCCTTCACGAGGACGTCGACCTTCTTGACGCCGTGCTCCGCGGCCTGGCGGGCAGCGGACTCCGCTGCCATGCCGGCGGCGTACGGGGTCGACTTGCGGGAGCCCTTGAAGCCCACGCCACCCGACGATGCCCAGGCGATGACGGCGCCGGACGGGTCGGTGATCGAGACGATGGTGTTGTTGAACGTCGACTTGATGTGGGCCTGGCCCAGCGCGATGTTCTTCTTTTCCTTGCGGCGCGGCTTGCGCGCGGCGGCCTTGGGTGCAGCCATGAAAGTGTTCTCCTAGTCCCTGGGGCCGCGCTTAGCGGGCCTTCTTCTTGCCTGCGACGGTGCGCTTCGGGCCCTTGCGGGTACGGGCGTTGGTCTTGGTGCGCTGACCACGGACCGGGAGACCACGACGGTGGCGGATGCCCTCGTAGGAGCCGATCTCGACCTTGCGGCGGATGTCTGCTGCAACCTCGCGGCGCAGGTCACCCTCCACCTTGTAGTTGCCTTCGATGTGGTCGCGGAGGGCGATCAGCTGGTCGTCGCTGAGGTCCTTCACGCGGATGCTCTCGTCGATGTCCGTCGCCTTGAGGATCTCGACCGAGCGGGTACGGCCAACGCCGTAGATGTAGGTAAGGGCGATCACCACGCGCTTGTCGCGCGGGATGTCAACGCCGGCAAGACGTGCCATGCGGTTCTCCTGGGTTTTGTGGAGGTGTGGAGCAGGATCGGTGCCCGGGCCTCCGCCCCGAGGTGTCAGCTCCGCGTCGTCCGACAGTGGGAGAACCTGGGTTCCTGAGCCTGTCGGAGGATCGAAGCGTCTGATCCTGCCGTTTCATATTGAGTTGTGAGATTGCGTGAGCGGCTTCACGCAGCGGGGGCGATCAGCCCTGGCGCTGCTTGTGACGCGGGTTGCTCTTGCAGATCACCATGACGCGGCCGTGACGGCGGATCACCTTGCAGTGATCGCAGATGGGCTTGACGCTGGGGTTGACCTTCATGATGTTTCCTGTTCGCTGTCTTCGTACGGCCCCGAGGGGCAGGCCGTTACTTCTCGACCGATCAGCGGTAGCGGTAGACGATACGGCCGCGGGTCAGGTCGTAGGGGCTGAGCTCCACGACCACACGGTCCTCGGGGATGATACGGATGTAGTTCTGCCGCATCTTGCCGGAGATCGTCGCAAGGACCTTGTGCCCGTTGCTGAGCTCAACACGGAACATCGCGTTGGGCAGAGCCTCGGAGATCACTCCTTCGATCTCGATGACACCGTCTTTCTTAGCCATAGCCTCGCTGACGCTTCTGCAGACCGGTCGATCTGCGGTGGGTGGGTGGTGTGGTGCCGAACCGACCGGACACGCCGAATCAAGGCACAAGGCACCAAAGATCTATGTTAGACGCTTCGGAGCCATCCGGCAACTCGGCCGCCGGGGCGGCGGGCCGCTGTCAGCTGATGAGGTCGGTGAACTTCTTCATGTCGGCCTGGTCCTGCAGATTCAGCCGCTCACCGTTGATGTCGATCGTGGGCGTGCCGCCGATCTCGTGCTGCTTCGCCTGCGCGACGCCGAACTTGCGGTACGTCTCGTCGGTGATGCAGGAGACGGCGTCGTCAGCGCCCACCTGCGTGGCGAAATCGGCGAGCTGGTCGGTGGTCAGACCGGAGGAGTTCTCCTCGGGCTGGTTCTCGAAGAGCACCTTCGCGTAGTCGAGGTACAGGTCGGGGTTCGACTCCGCGACGCACACCGCGGCTCCGGCCGAGCGCGAGGAGTACTCGGTGCCCTGGGAGTAACGGTCGAGGATGGCGATGGGGTGGTACTCGAGCGTGATGCGTCCGTCTGCGGCTGCCGCCTCCAGCTGCGCGCCGAACTGCTGCTCGAAGCTGTTGCAGATCGGGCACTGGAAGTCGACGAAGACGGCGACCGTGTCCTCACCGTCGCCGAAGGTGATCGCGCCGGTCTCGGAGTTGAAGGTGTCGTTGGCCTTGGGGGTCGCACCGGGCGACGTGGCCTGGTTGTTGAGGAACACCACGAGTCCGCCGATCGCCACCAGCACCACGACCACGGCGATGGAGACGCCGATCGCGAACCAGTTGGTGTTGCTCTTCGCCGCTGCCATTACTTTCCGATCTCTCGAGGCTCGACCCCGAACGGGGCGAGTCCGGCTCTTCCGCCATCGGGCGCGGTGAGCACCCAGATACCCCCATCATGCAGGGCGACGCTATGTTCCCAATGAGAGCCGTCCGTGCCGTCGACCGTGGTGACGGTCCAGTCGTCGTCCTCGACGAACGTGACCTCTCCCCCGGCCGTGACCATGGGCTCGATCGCGAGCACGAGACCGGGCTTCACGTCCTCGCCGCGGTCCGGAGTCCGATAGTTGAACACGCTGGGCGCCTCGTGCATCTTGCGGCCGATGCCGTGGCCGACGTACTCGCGGAGGATGCCGTAGGGCTCGCCGGAGACGGCCGATGGTCCCTGCGCCTCGATGTAGTCCTGGATCGCGGCGCCGATCTCGTCGATCGACGACGCGGAGGCCATCGCGGCGATTCCCGCCCACATGGAGCCCTCGGTGACGCGCGAGAGCTCCTCGCGACGTGCGACGGCCTCCGGGCGCTCCGGGTCGGGGACGACGACCGTGATGGCGCTGTCACCGTTCCAGCCGTGGAACTGCGCTCCGCAGTCGACGGAGACGATGTCGCCCGGCTGCAGGACGCGCTCCCCCGGGATCCCGTGGACGACCTGCTCGTTCACGGAGATGCAGGTGGTGTGGCTATAGCCGCGCACCAGCTGGAAGTTGGACTCCGCGCCACGCGCGAGGATCGTACGGTTCGCCACCGTGTCGAGCTCGAGCGTCGTCACGCCGGCCTTGATCAGCGGCCGCACGGCCTCCAGGGCCGCGGCCGTGATGAGCCCCGGCTCGACCATGGCTCGCAGCTGAGCGGGCGTTTTGTAGATCGACCGGCGGAACATCTCAGGCGGCGGAGACGGGACGGCGCAGGCCCCGCGCGGCGAGGGCGGCGTCGATGCGGGCCGTGATCTCGTCGAGCGAGCCGACGCCGTCGATGCGGTCGACGATGCCCTTGGCCCCGTAGACCTCGAGGATCGGCGCGGTCTCGCGCTCGTAGATGTCGAGACGGTGGCCGATGGCCTCCGGGGTGTCGTCGGAGCGGCCCTGCTCGGTCGCCCGGCGGGTCAGACGCTCCAGGCTCTCCTCGCGCGGCACGTCGAGCAGGATGACGGCGTCGAGCGCCTCGCCCCGCTCCCCGAGGAAGGCCTCGAGGTGCTCGACCTGCGCCGTGTTGCGCGGGTATCCGTCGAGCAGGAAGCCCTGCGCCGCGTCGTCCTGCGACAGACGGTCACGCACGATCTCGCTGGTCAGCTCGTCGGGGACAAGGTCGCCCTTGTCGAGGATGGCCGTGACCTGCTGGCCGAGCGGCGTCCCCTCCTTGATGTTCGCACGGAAGATGTCGCCGGTCGAGACCACAGGGATGCCGTAGGACTCGGCGATGCGCACACCCTGGGTGCCCTTGCCGGAGCCCTGCGGGCCGACGATGAGCAGACGCGCAGCGGGACGGTGGCCGTCGACGGCCTCGGGAACCGGGGTGGATGCTGTCATCGGAGGAGCCCTTCGTAGTGACGCTGCTGCAGCTGTGCATCGATCTGCTTGACGGTCTCGAGACCGACACCCACGATGATGAGGATCGATGCGCCACCGAACGGGAAGTTCTGGTTCGCGCCGACCGTGGCGAGAGCGATGAGCGGGATGAGCGCGATCAGGCCCAGGTACAGCGAGCCGGGAAGCGTGATGCGCGTGAGGACGTAGTCGAGGTATTCGGCCGTCGGGCGTCCCGCGCGGATGCCCGGGATGAAGCCGCCGTACTTCTTCATGTTGTCGGCGACCTCGACGGGGTTGAACGTGATCGCGACGTAGAAGTAGGTGAACCCGATGATCAGCAGGAAGTACGCCGCCATGTAGATGGGGCTGTTGCCCGTGGTGAAGTTCGCGCTGACCCAGGTGACCCACGCGGCCGGGGTCGACCCGTCCTGCGGGGTGTTGAACTGCGCGATGAGCGCGGGGATGTACAGCAGCGACGAGGCGAAGATCACGGGGATCACACCGGCCATGTTCACCTTGATCGGGATGTACGTGTTGGTGCCCCCGTAGGTGCGGCGACCGACCATCCGCTTGGCGTACTGGACGGGGATCCGTCGCTGCGACTGCTCGACGAAGACGACGAGTCCCATCACGACGATGCCGACCAGGAGCACGAGCAGGAAGACCTCGAAGCCCTTCGTCTGCCAGATGAGGCCCATGGCGCCGGGGAACGTGGCGGCGATGGAGGTGAAGATGAGCAGGGACATGCCGTTGCCGATGCCGCGCTCGGTGACGAGCTCGGCGAACCACATGATGAGGCCGGTACCGGCGGTCATCGCCATGATGATGAGCACCTGCGCCCACCAGACGTCGTTGGTCAGGAGCTGCTGGCAGGCGGCGAGATCTGTCGACCCGAACAGCTGACCGCTCCGCGCGACGGTGACGAGCGTCGTCGACTGGAGCAGGGCGAGGGCGATCGTCAGGTAGCGGGTGTACTGGGTCAGGCGGGCCTGACCGGCCTGACCTTCCTTGTGCAGCGCTTCGAAGTGCGGGATGACGACGCGGAGGAGCTGCGTGATGATCGTCGCCGTGATGTACGGCATGACGCCGAGCGCGAAGATCGACAGCTGCAGCAGCGCGCCGCCGGAGAACAGGTTGACCAGTCCGAGGAGCCCATCGGTGCCCGCGTTGGCCGCGAGACACTGCTCGACGTTCGGGAAGTTCACGAAGGGAGCCGGCACGTTGGAGCCGAGTCGGTAGATCGCGACGATGGCGAGGGTGAAACCGATCTTCCGACGCAGGTCGGGCGTGCGGAAGATCCGCGCGATGGCGCTAAACAAGGACGTTCCTCCTGAAAAGGTTGCCGGTTCCCGAAGGACGGCTGAAAGACCAGGGTAACGCAAACCAGGGTTCCCGGAATTCGTCACCGATACCAGGCCCGCCGGATGCGGCCCCAGAGCGAGGTCTCGGAGAATGAAACCACAAGAGGGGCCGGAGAATCTCCGACCCCTCTTGCACAGCGGTTACTTGACGGATCCGCCGGCCGCGACGATCTTCTGCTCGGCAGAACCCGAGACCTTGTCGACCGAAACGGTGAGCTTCACGGCGATGTCGCCGTTTCCGAGAACCTTGACCTTCTCGTTCTTGCGAACGGCACCCTTGGCGACCAGGTCGCCGATGGTGACATCGCCACCCTGCGGGTACAGCTCCGCGAGCTTCTCCAGGTTCACGACCTGGTACTCCACGCGGAACGGGTTCTTGAACCCGCGCAGCTTCGGGGTGCGCATGTGCAGCGGCATCTGCCCACCCTCGAAGCCGACGCGAACGGTGTTGCGCGCCTTGGTGCCCTTGGTACCACGACCGGCGGTCTTGCCCTTCGAGCCCTCACCACGGCCGACGCGAGTCTTGGCGGTGTTGGCCCCCGGGACGGGACGCAGGTGGTGCACCTTCAGCACGCCGGGGCGGGACGCCGGGGCATCCTTCTTCGGCGCAGCCTTCTTGGCGGCGGGCTTGGCGACGGAGTCGGCCTTGGCGTCGGAGGCCGCGGTCTTGGCCGGTGCCTTCTTCGCGGCGGGCTTCTTCTCCGCGGTCTTCTTCTCGGCGGCAGCCTTGGGAGCAGCAGCCTTCTTCGGGGCCTTCTCAGCCTCGACGGCCTCGTTCTTCTCGGCCATTAGTCGATCTCCTCAACCTTGACGAGGTGGGCGACGGTCTTGACGTAACCGCGCGTCTGCGCGTCGTCGGGGCGGACGGTGGTGTCACCGATCCGCTTGAGACCGAGGCTGCGCAGCGTGTCGCGCTGGTTCTGCTTCTCGCTCACCTTGGACTTGATCTGCGTGACCTTCAGTCGCGCGGCCATCAGGCACCTACCTTCTGTGCGGCGATGGCGTCAGCCTCGGCGCGGACGAGCCGCGCCGGAGCGACCTGGTCGAACTCGAGGCCACGACGTGCGGCGACCGCACGGGGCTCCTCGAGCTGCTTCAGGGCGGTGACCGTCGCGTGCACGATGTTGATCGTGTTCGACGAGCCGAGCGACTTCGACAGCACGTCGTGGATACCGGCGCACTCGAGCACGGCGCGGACCGGACCACCGGCGATGACACCGGTACCGGCAGCGGCCGGACGGAGCAGGACCACACCGGCGGCGGCCTCACCCTGCACGGGGTGCGGGATGGTGCTGCCGACGCGCGGAACGCGGAAGAAGTTGCGCTTGGCCTCTTCGACACCCTTCGAGATCGCCAGGGGGACCTCGCGGGCCTTGCCGTAGCCGACGCCGACCAGACCGTTGCCGTCACCGACGACCACGAGGGCGGTGAAGCTGAAGCGACGACCACCCTTCACGACCTTCGAGACGCGGTTGATGGTGACGACGCGCTCCAGGAACTGGTTGTCGCCGCGGTCACGAGAGTTGCGGTCACGACCGCCACCCTGGTTGCGGTCGCCACGGCCGCCGCGGCGGCCGTCACGCGAGTCGCGAGCCGGCTCGGCCTGCGTGGTGCCGGCGGCCGTCTCGGAAGTGGCAGCTGCCGCTTCGGTCACTTCGTTCTCCTTGTTGTCACTCACAGTGCCAGACCCCCCTCGCGGGCGCCGTCGGCGATGGCGGCGACACGACCGGCGTAGCGGTTGCCGCCACGGTCGAACACTGCCTCGGAAACGCCGGCAGCCTTCGCACGCTCGGCGAGGAGCTCGCCGACCTTGCGGGCCTTGGCGGTCTTGTCACCCTCGAGCGAGCGCAGGTCGGTCTCGAGCGTCGAAGCCGACGCGACGGTGTGACCCTTGCTGTCGTCGACCAGCTGCACGAAGACGTGGCGGGCCGAGCGGTTGACGACGAGACGCGGACGCGCCTCGGTGCCGACGACCTTCTTGCGAAGGCGGGCGTGACGACGCGCGCGGGCGTCAGACTTTGACTTGAGAGCCATGGTTACTTACCACTCTTTCCGGCCTTGCGACGCACGTTCTCGCCGGCGTAGCGCACACCCTTGCCCTTGTACGGCTCGGGCTTGCGGATCTTGCGGATGTTGGCAGCTGCCTCGCCGACAGCCTGCTTGTCGATCCCGCTGACGGTGAGCTTGGTGGTGCCCTCGACCGTGAGCGTGATGCCGGCGGGCGGGTCGATCAGGACCGGGTGCGAGAAGCCGAGGGCGAACTCGACCGAGCTGCCCTTCTGCTGCACGCGGTAACCGGTGCCGACGACCTCGAGACCCTTGGTGTAGCCCTGGGTCACGCCGATGATGTTGTTGTTGATGAGCGTGCGGGTCAGGCCGTGAAGCGACCGCGACTCGCGCTCGTCGTCGGGACGGGAGACCAGAACCTGGTTCTCCTCGACCGCGACCTCGATGGGGCTGGCCACCGTGAGGGTGAGCTCACCCTTGGGGCCCTTCACCGCGACCTCACGGCCGTCGACCGTAACGGTCACGCCCGCGGGAACGTCGATGGGAAGTCGTCCGATTCGAGACATTTCGAATTACCACACGTAGGCGAGAACTTCTCCGCCCACGCCCTTCTGCTCTGCCTGACGGTCAGTGAGGAGACCGGAGGAGGTGGACAGGATGGCCACGCCGAGGCCGCCGAGGACCGTGGGAAGCTCGGTGGACTTCGCGTACACGCGGAGACCGGGCTTGGACACGCGCTTGATGCCGGCGATGGACCGCTCGCGGTTCGGGCCGTACTTCAGCGTCAGCGTCAGGTTCTTCCCGACGCGGGCGTCGGTGGTCTCCCAGCCGGCGATGTAGCCCTCCTGCTGGAGGATCTGGGCGATGTTCGTCTTCAGCTTGCTCGACGGCAGGGTCACGGAATCGTGGTGCGCCGAGTTCGCGTTGCGCAGACGGGTCAGCAGATCTGCGACCGGGTCTGTCATTGTCATTGTTGTTTTCCTTTGTTCATGAGGTTCCGGCTGCCGTTACACGACAGACGGCCTGCGATGACACGCAATTTTCAATTGTACGTGCTCTGAGACGATGCTTCGACAGGCTCAGCGACCCAGAGGGGCCGATCAGCAGCCCAGCGGGCCACTCAGCAACCCATGGGTCCCTGAGCCTGTCGAAGGGTTACGCCTGTGCGTCTTCCGAGCGGAACGGGAAGCCGAGGTGGCGGAGCAGGGCCCGACCCTCGTCATCCGTCTTCGCGGTGGTGACGACGGTGATGTCGAAACCGCGAACCCGGTCGATCTTGTCCTGATCGATCTCGTGGAACACGCTCTGCTCCTGGAGACCGAAGGTGTAGTTGCCGTTGCCGTCGAACTGCTTGGCCGAGAGACCGCGGAAGTCGCGGATACGGGGCAGTGCGAGCGAGACGAGGCGATCCACGAACTCCCACGCGCGGTCACCGCGGAGGGTGACGTGCGCGCCGATGGCCTGACCCTCGCGCAGCTTGAACTGCGCGATGGACTTGCGAGCCTTCGTGACGATCGGCTTCTGGCCGGTGATCTTGGTGAGGTCGTCGACCGCGCCATCGATCACCTTGCTGTCGCGAGCTGCCTCGCCGACACCGGTGTTCACGACGACCTTGACCAGTCCGGGGATCTGCATGACGTTCGCGTAACCGAACTCTTCCTGCATCGCCTTCTTGATCTCGGTGTTGTACTTCTGCTTCAGGCGCGGCTGGATCTTGCCAGCCGGCGCGGCAGTGTCGGTGCTCATCAGAGGTCCTTACCGCTCTTCTTCGCGTAGCGCACGCGGACGGTGCGCTTCACGCCGTCCTTCGTCTGCTCCTCGACCCGGTGGCCGACCTTGGTCGGCTTCTTGGTCGAGGGGTCGACGAGTGCGACGTTCGAGATGTGGATGGAGGCTTCGACGGTCTCGAGGCCTCCGGTCTTGGTGCCACGCTGCGTCTGGCCGACGCGGGTGTGCTTGGTGACGTAGTTCACGCCTTCGACGATGACGCGGTTCTTGTCGGCGAGGACATCGAGGACCTTGCCCTGCTTGCCGCGGTCGCCGCCACGCTCCTGCGTCGCACCGGTGATGACCTGAACCAGGTCACCCTTCTTGATCTTCGCCATGATTAGATGACCTCCGGCGCCAGCGAGACGATCTTCATGAACTTCTTGTCGCGAAGCTCACGACCGACCGGCCCGAAGATACGGGTGCCACGGGGCTCCCCGTCGTTCTTCAGGATCACTGCGGCGTTCTCGTCGAACTTGATGTAGGAGCCGTCCGGACGACGGACCTCCTTCTTGGTGCGGACGATGACCGCCTTGACGACGTCGCCCTTCTTCACGTTGCCACCGGGGATCGCGTCCTTGACGGTCGCGACGATCGTGTCGCCGAGGCCCGCGTAACGACGCTTCGAGCCACCGAGGACACGGATGGTGAGCAGCTCCTTGGCGCCGGTGTTGTCGGCGACCTTGAGTCGGGATTCCTGCTGAATCACTTGGCCTTCTCCAGAATCTCCACCAGGCGCCAGCGCTTCGTGGCGCTCAGCGGGCGGGTCTCGTTGATCAGGACCAGGTCGCCGATGCCGGCGGAGTTCGCCTCATCGTGCGCCTTGACCTTCGAGGTGCGGCGGATGACCTTGCCGTAAAGCGGGTGCTTCACGCGGTCCTCGACCTCGACCACGATGGTCTTGTCCATCTTGTCGCTGACGACGTAGCCGCGACGTGCCTTGCGGTAGCCGCGGGCAGCGGTGTCGCGGACGTCGTGCTCGGACGACTCGTGTCCTGCGGCCTGCGTCTCCACAGTCGCTTCCTTCTTCGTGGCCATCACTCAGCCTCTTCCTTCGCGGCGTCGTCGGCGGAGTCCGCCTTCTTCGCCTTCGACTTGGTCGCCTTCTTCGCGGGAGCCTCGACCGGAGCGGGCGTCGCACGGATGCCCAGCTCGCGCTCGCGGATCACCGTGTAGAGACGCGCGATGTCGCGCTTGACGGCGCGGATGCGGCCGTGGCTCTCCAGCTGGCCGGTGGCCGACTGGAAACGGAGGTTGAACAGCTCCTCCTTGGCCTTGCGCAGCTCCTCGACGAGGCGCTGGTCTTCGAATGTGTCGAGCTCTGCCGGAGCGAGCTCCTTGGTGCCGATCGCCATTACGCGTCGCCCTCCTCGCGCTTGATGATGCGTGCCTTGAGCGGCAGCTTGTGAATTGCTCGGGTCAGGGCCTCGCGAGCGAGCTGCTCGTCGACACCCGCGACCTCGAAGAGGACGCGGCCCGGCTTGACGTTGGCGACCCACCACTCGGGGGAACCCTTACCGGAACCCATGCGGGTCTCGGCAGGCTTCTTGGTGAGGGGACGGTCGGGGTAGATGTTGATCCACACCTTTCCACCACGCTTGATGTGACGGGTCATCGCGATACGAGCGGACTCGATCTGACGGTTCGTCACGTAAGCGGGGGTGAGGGCCTGGATACCGTACTCGCCGAAGGAGACCTTCGTGCCGCCGGTGGCCTGACCCGAGCGACCCGGGTGGTGCTGCTTACGGAACTTGACCTTACGGGGGATGAGCATTATGCCGACGCTCCTTCTGCGACAGGTGCCTCATTGCGCGGGGCACGGCGGCGGTCGCCACCACGGTCGTCACGACGAGCCTTGGGCGCGTTGGCCTGCTCGCGAGCGAGCTCCTTCGCGGTCAGGTCGCCCTTGTAGATCCAGACCTTCACGCCGATGCGGCCGAAGGTGGTCTTCGCCTCGTAGAAGCCGTAGTCGATGTTCGCGCGCAGCGTGTGCAGCGGCACACGACCCTCGCGGTAGAACTCCGAGCGGCTCATCTCGGCGCCGCCGAGGCGGCCGGAGACCTGGATGCGGATACCCTTGGCGCCGGCGCGCTGAGCGCCCTGCAGACCCTTGCGCATCGCACGACGGAACGCCACGCGAGCAGAGAGCTGCTCGGCGATGCCCTGTGCGACCAGCTGAGCGTCGGCCTCGGGGTTCTTGACCTCGAGGATGTTCAGCTGGATCTGCTTGCCCGAGAGCTTCTCGAGGTCGCCGCGGATGCGCTCGGCCTCGGCTCCACGACGACCGATCACGATGCCCGGACGGGCGGTGTGGATGTCGACGCGGACGCGGTCACGGGTGCGCTCGATCTCGATGTTCGAGACACCGGCGCGGTCGAGCTGCGTCTTGAGCAGGTTGCGGATCTTGATGTCCTCGGCCACGTAGTCGGCGTAACGCTGACCCGGCTTCGTCGAGTCGGAGAACCAACGCGAGACGTGGTCCGTCGTGATGCCGAGGCGGAAGCCGTACGGGTTTACCTTCTGTCCCATTACTTGCTCGCCTTCTTGTTGCTGTCGCCCGCGGCGGCCGGAGCCGTCTCAGGCGTCGAGAGCACGACCGTGATGTGGCTCGTGCGCTTCTTGATCTGGAAAGCGCGACCCTGTGCACGGGGCTGGAAACGCTTGAGCGTCGTGCCCTCGTCCACGTACGCGTTCTTCACGTACAGGTCCTGCTCGTCGAGGTACTCGCCGTCACGATCCGCCTTGACCTGCGCGTTGGCCATGGCCGACGCGACAAGCTTGTAGATCGGCTCGCTCGCGCTCTGCTGCGCGAACTTGAGGATCGCGAGAGCCTCCTGGGCCTGCTTGCCCTTGATGAGCGCGACGACACGACGAGCCTTCTGCGGGGTCACGCGGATGTGCTTCACGCGTGCGATCGATTCGACCATTAGCGGCGCCGCCCCTTCTTGTCGTCCTTCTCGTGGCCGCGGAAGGTGCGGGTGGGCGCGAACTCGCCCAGCTTGTGACCGACCATGGTCTCGGACACGAACACAGGGATGTGCTTGCGTCCGTCGTGGACCGCGATCGTGTGACCCAGCATGGCCGGGATGATCATGGACCGACGGGACCAGGTCTTGATGACGTTCTTGGTGCCGGCTTCGTTCTGCACGACCACCTTGCGAAGCAGGTGCTCGTCGACGAAGGGGCCCTTCTTAAGACTGCGAGGCATCTTCTCTTACTCCTACTTGCGCTTCTTGCCGGCGTTACGACGACGCACGATGTACTTGTCGCTTTCCTTGTTGGCGTGACGGGTGCGACCCTCAGCCTGACCCCACGGGGAGACGGGGTGACGTCCACCGGACGTCTTGCCCTCACCACCACCGTGCGGGTGGTCGACCGGGTTCATCGCGACACCACGCACGGTCGGGCGGACGCCCTTCCAACGCATGCGGCCGGCCTTGCCCCAGTTGATGTTCGACTGCTCGGCGTTGCCGACCTCGCCGATGGTCGCGCGGCAGCGCGCATCGACGTTGCGGATCTCGCCCGAAGGCAGACGCAGCTGGGCGTAGGGGCCGTCCTTGGCGACGAGACGGACGGAGGCACCGGCCGAACGCGCCATCTTCGCGCCGCCACCGGGGCGGAGCTCGATCGCGTGGATCACGGTACCGGTGGGGATGTTCTTCAGCGGGAGGTTGTTGCCCGGCTTGATGTCAGCCCCGGCACCCGACTCGACGATGTCGCCCTGCTTCAGCTTCGCCGGAGCGAGGATGTAGCGCTTCTCACCGTCGAAGTAGTGCAGCAGCGCGATGCGCGCGGTGCGGTTGGGGTCGTACTCGATGTGAGCGACCTTGGCGTTCACGCCGTCCTTGTCATTGCGACGGAAGTCGATGACACGGTACTGGCGCTTGTGGCCACCACCGATGTGACGGGTCGTGATGCGTCCCTGGTTGTTGCGACCACCGGTCTTCGAGAGCGGGCGCAGCAGCGACTTCTCCGGCGTCGATCGGGTGATCTCGGCGAAGTCAGCCACCGACGAGCCGCGGCGGCCCGGGGTCGTGGGCTTGTACTTGCGAATTGCCATGATTGTCCTTATCCCCCGGATCAGCCGATTGCCGTGAAGATGTCGATGGTGCCCGACTTCAGGGTGACGATGGCGCGCTTGGTGTCCTTGCGCTTGCCGGTGCCGAAGCGGGTGCGACGAGCCTTGCCGACGCGGTTGAGCGTGTTGACGGACGCGACCTTGACGCCGAAGATCTTCTCGATGGCGAGCTTGATCTCGGTCTTCGAAGCGCGGGGGTCGACGAGGAAGGTGTACTTGCCCTCATCGATGAGCCCGTAGCTCTTCTCGGACACGACCGGCTTCAGGATGATGTCGCGCGGGTCCTTGTTCAGGGCCGTCTGGAGAACAGATGCCTGCTCGCTCATGCGGAGACCTCCTGGTTGGCGCCGGACTTGGAGGCGATGAAGCCCTCGAGCGCGGCCTGGGTGAAGACGATGTCGTCGGAGACGAGCACGTCGTATGCGTTGAGCTGGTCGAACGACAGCAGGTGCACGTTGGTGAGGTTGCGCAGGCTCTTGAGCGCGAGCTCGTCGCCGCGCTCGATCACCACGAGGACGTTCTTCGACGTGGCGACCTGTGCGAGGAAGCCCGCAGCGGCCTTGGTCGAAGGGGCGCCATCGGTGCCGAACGTGTCGATCGCGTGCAGGCGGTCTCCGCGGAAGCGGTCGCTGAGCGCGCCCAGCAGGGCGGCGGCGATCATCTTCTTGGGGGTGCGCTGCGAGTAGTCACGCGGCTTCGGGCCGTGGACGATGCCACCACCGGTCATGTGCGGCGCGCGGATGGAACCCTGACGGGCGTTACCCGTGCCCTTCTGCTTGAAGGGCTTGCGGCCCGCGCCGGAGACCTCGCCACGACGCTTGGTCGAGTGCGTGCCCTGGCGAGCCGCCGCGAGCTGCGCGACGACGACCTGGTGGATCAGCGGGATGTTCGTCTTGACGTCGAACAGCGCGGCGGGAAGCTCGATCGAGCCAGCCTTCTTGCCGTCTGCCTTGAGGACGTCGAGCGCGAGAGTCGAGTCAGCCATGATCAGGCACCCTTCACTGCGTTGCGGACGTAGACGATGCGGCCGCGAGCACCGGGGACGGCGCCCTTGACGAGCATGAGTCCCTTCTCGATGTCGATGGCGTGCACCGTGAGGTTGAGGACGGTCACGCGCTCGCCACCCATACGGCCGGCCATGCGCATGCCCTTGAAGACGCGGCTCGGGGTCGACGATGCGCCGATGGAGCCGGGCTTACGGTGGTTGCGGTGCGAACCGTGCGATGCCGAGACGCCCTTGAAGTTGTGGCGCTTCATGACACCGGCGAAGCCCTTGCCCTTGCTCGTGCCGACGACGTCGACGAGCTGGCCCGCCTCGAAGGTTCCGTCGACCGTGAGCTCCTGGCCCAGGGTGTAGTCGCCGGCGTCCGCGGTGCGGATCTCGGTGACGTGACGGCGCGGCGTGACGCCGGCTGCCTCGAAGTGAGCGGAGAGCGGCTTGTTCACCTTGCGGGGGTCGATCTGGCCGTACGCGATCTGCACGGCGTTGTAGCCGTCCTTCTCGGGCGTGCGGACCTGGGTGACCACGTTGGGCGCCAGCTCGATCACGGTGACGGGAACGAGCTTGCCGTTCTCGTTCCAGACCTGGGTCATGCCGAGCTTCGTGCCGAGCATGCCCTTGGAAATCTTGGAGTTGATGTCAACCATGGCGGACCTCAGAGCTTGATCTCGATGTTGACATCGGCAGGCAGGTCGAGACGCATCAGCGAGTCGACGGCCTTGGGCGTCGGGTCGACGATGTCGATCAGACGCTTGTGGGTGCGCATCTCGAAGTGCTCGCGGCTGTCCTTGTACTTGTGCGGCGACCGGATGACGCACACGACGTTCTTCTCGGTCGGAAGGGGCACGGGTCCGACGACGGTCGCACCCGCACGGGTCACGGTGTCGACGATCTTGCGTGCGGACGTGTCGATGACCTCGTGGTCATACGACTTCAGGCGAATGCGGATCTTCTGTCCCGCCATTGTCTGCTCTCTCTCTTTAGGCGTCTTACCGTCCGGGACCGGGTGGCCCTGGGGCATTGGACGCACGTCGGCGCTGTTCGCGCCTCGGCACTCGCCTTCTCGGACTCGCGACCTCTCGGTCCCTGAGCCTGTCGAAGGGCTGCACCACTGTTCTCATGTCAGCCGGACGCCGTGAAGCGACCGGATGCCGACCCTCCGCCGCGCACGGCAGAACCCTTCATGAAGAGGGGTGTCGGGGTGTTGTTCTGCTACCCGCGGCCTAGAACCCTGCACCATCCCGGAGGAGGTACCGTCTATGCACTGCCCTGGCAGTGATCCGGCGCACGCACAGCGGCGACGGAATATCGAACCTGTCTATTCTGCCATGACGGATTTCACTTCCGCAAACCCGGGCGTGTCGCGCTTGCCTCAGAGCCCTCGACGCCGCTCCTGGTCAGGTCAGAACGACGGTGAGAGCGGGGCGAGGCATCCCCATGCCTCGCCCCGCTTGGGGAGGGCGTTCAGTGCGAGGGGGCACACCGAACGCGAGCAGCTCGGCGTGAAGGGACGCCGAACTCCTCGACCGAGGGCGCGGCGGAAGAAGACCCGCCGCGCAGGCAGGGAGACGCTCAGGCGCACAGAGTGCGCGCGTCGCACGATGATCCCCAAGATCGTCTTTCCCCAGTTTTGTACGCGGAACACCGCGTGCTTCGGGAAACCGAACCCCTTCGGCTTCCCCGACCGCAAGATCCCCAGGCGGTCGACATGATCCTACTCGATGCATCCGTGAATCCGCCACACCGTGGGCCTGCCGCCCGGCACTCCCCCGCACGCAGAGAAGCGGCGGTCCCCCTCGATACGGGTGACCGCCGCTCTCAGCGGATGCTCGTCGTCCTACTCGTTGCCGACAGCCTTGTCGGCACTCTCGCGGATCTCGTCGATCTTGTCCGCGGCGCCCGGGGCGATCTTCTTGGCGAAGTCCGCGACCCCGTCCAGCACCTTGTCGCTGATGTCCTCGGCCTGCTCGCTCTTGACGGCTTCGGCGAGCTTGTCCTTGTTCTGCTCGTACAGGTCCTTGCCCTTGTTGACGGCGTCCTCGATACCCATGATTCCCCTTCGGAGGCGGTGTGCGTGCGGCCGGCCCGGCCGACCCTCTCATTCTGCATCCGAGGTGGAGGAGAGGGAACCCCCGAGTCGCGCCGTGTCACACGGACCCGATCAGTGCGCGCTCGCTCCTGGGGCGACGACGGCGCGGATCGTGCGGAACAGGATCACGACGTCCTGCGTGAGGGACCAGTTCTCCACGTAGTAGAGGTCGAGTCTGATCGTCTCCTCCCACGAGAGGGAGGACCGGCCGCTCACCTGCCAGAGTCCGCTCATGCCCGGCTTGACGGCGAGCCGGCGAAGGGCGATGTCGTCGTAGAGCGCGACCTCGGCCGCGCGTTGCGGACGGGGCCCGACCAGACTCATGTCACCGCGGACGACGTTGACGAGCTGCGGCAGTTCATCGATCGAGTGCTTGCGGAGGAAGCGGCCGATCTTCGTGATGCGCGGGTCATCCGACACCTTGAACAGCGGCGTCTCGCTCGAGCCCTGCAGGTCCAGCAGACTGGCGAGCTGGTCGTCGGCATTCGCCACCATGGACCGGAACTTGCGCATGCCGAAGGTCTTGCCGCCGCGACCGATGCGCTCCTGGTGATAGAAGATCGGGCCGGGACCGTCGATCTTGATCGCGATCGCCGTGGCGAGGAACACCGGCGAGAACAGGATCAGCAGCGCCGTGGATCCGACGATGTCGAAGGCGCGCTTGAGGAATCGCTTGCCTCCCTCCATGCGAGGGAAGTCCACGTGCACCAGCGGCAGTCCCGCGACCGGGGTCGCGTGCAGTCGGGGGCCGGCGACGTCGGTCAGCGCCGGAGCCATGATCATGTGGATATCGCGGTCCGCTACGGCATAACCGAGCCGTCGCATCGTCTCAGGATCGATGTCGTCGGAGCCGACGATGATGAGCGCGTCGATGCTCGCCGCATCGAGCGCGCGCTCGGCGCTGCGGATGTCGCCGAGGACCTCGAGCTGCGGCATCCCCTCCGAGGGCACCCCGTCTGTGATGACGCCGACGATCGTGTAGCCGCTGCCGTCCGTGCGGCGGATCTGCTGAGCGACGTGCTTCACGTTGCTTCGCTCGCCGATGAGCACCGCACGATGGGTGTACTCGCCCTTTCGCTGGCGTCCGCGGAGCCACTGCCGCCAGAGCCAGCGCGAACCGAGTAGGAGGACCAGCCCGACGGGGAAGATCAGCGCCAGCAGAAGGCGCGAGATCTCCATGCCGAGGAAGAACGCGACGGCGACCGTGAAGGCGAACACGGCGATGGTCGCGTCGACGATCCTGCGGTACTCGAGGATGCCGTGTCCCACCGTGTGGTGATCGCGGGTGTCGATGGCGTCGAGTCCGACAAGCCAGACGAGGCCGATGACGGCGAGCACGACCGGGTACCCGATGGTGGGGCCGTTGGGCCAGGTCACATCGCCTTCGGCTCCGGGGCTCGTCAGCAGCCCGACGGCGGTGATCGTGACCGTCACGACGAGCACGTCGCTGAAGAACAGGCGACTCGCGTAGCGACGCGGCCACTCCCCGCGACGGCGGCCGACCGACCCCGCGCGCGCATGCGCACCGGTCATCGGAATTCCAGCATTTCGCGAATGCATAGGCACGGCATCCACAACGATGCTGACCACCCCCTATTACGCCCGGCGTGATCCGCGCGCAACTCTCAGCGGATTCACTGAATCGCGGCTCAGTTTACTCCAGAGATTGTGATTCGCCAGTCCTGATGCAGAATCAGCCGCAGGAGTCCGTGATCGAGGGCACCGTGGGGTGGATCATCGGGTTCGTCTGCACCGCGAGCGGACCGAACTCACCCTCGCCCGTGAAGGACGCCGTCACGTTCACCTGATCACCCGCATCGAACCAAGCTTCGAACCGCGCGGTGGGGCGTCCGAGGTCATCGATCCCCTGCTGAAGCACCTCGACGCGCTCGCCGTTCACAGCCACGTTGGAGACGGCGGTCCCGGGAGGGCCGTATATGTAGATCCAGTCTCGGAACGTGGTGAAGAATGTCATGCTCTGCACATACCGCGGCAGCGCCTCGGCCTGCTCCTGGGTGATCGGCAGCGTGAGACCCGCATTCACAGTGAAGGTCGCGGAGCCGGCTTCGCACACGGCGTCCGCGTTGATCGACGCCTGCGTGTAGTAATCGATCTTCGAACCGTTGCTGTTGTTGAAGAAGACGCCGATCGTCGTCGCATCGTTGTTGTCCGTCGGAAGGATGCCGCTGATGCGGTGTCCGGCGATGGCCTCGGTGACCTTGTCATCCTCACTCCACACGAGGAGGCTGCCCTGAGCGGCGCTCTCGTTCAGAGCCCAGGCCATGTCCTTCAGGTTGAACTGGCCCGAGGCGACCTTCTGGAAAACGGCTCCGGCCGCGGCGGCGAAGAAACCGTCGACCAGTTCGGGATGCTCGTAGCTGTCCCAGCGCTGGTAGACCTGGCTCAGCAGCAGCGCCGTGGCGTTCTCGCTGCTCAGGACGTCGCCGGTGACCAAGGGGATCGGTCCAGTGGCGACCAGGATCCGCGACAGTGCGAGCGGGTCGATGGAGATCACCGCGTCGATCTCGTCCGGGGCGATGTCGCGCTGCCACCAGGCGCGCATGATCTTCGCTGCGGTGGGGAAGTCCGGTCGGCTCATGCTCGTGTTGATGTGGTCGACGAGGTAGCTCGAGTAGAGATCGATTGCGCTCTGCTCGACCGGCACATCCACCGCGACGCCGTTCTGGTAGCTGGCGCTGCTCCCTTGACTGCCCATCGTGATCTTGCCGTTGTCGACGTTGATGAGGGTCTGCGCTGCCGCGCTGCCGCCAAGAGCGAGGGTCTCGGCGTTGTTCTGGAAGACGAGGAGATAGTTGCGCGTGCCGTCGGCGCCGAGGAGCGTCGGGAGCATCTCAACCGCGGGGGCTGCCATCCCCATCACCTCGGAGACCTGGTCGACGCCCTTCCGGACGGGCCCGATCAGCGCGGTCGACTTCTGCACGGCGCCGATCTCTTCAGCCAACTGCGCGATGCGCCCCGACTCCGCCTTCGTCACCTCGAGGATCTTCGGGATCAGCGCGCCGCCATCCGTCCCGCCGCCGAGCACCGGCACCCCGACGTCGTTCACGAGCACATCGAGCGACTGCGCGGCCAGGCGGACCCCCCGCAGATTCTCGCCCGCCACCGGGATCCACTCGAACGCCGCCCAGACGGGATCGGACGCCGCGGCGCCCGCGCTTTCCGCATGCCCGGAGATCTCCTCGAGGGTGGCTTTGACGTCGGCTCCGTTCTGCAGTTCGCCGATGAGCCGCTGACTCTGCTCCAGACCGTCCTTCACGGTGAGCGCGCGGAACCCCACCCAGACAGCGGCCGCGAGCAGCACCACGAGGACGAGGCCGACGATCAGCCAGATGACGCCGGCGCGCTTGCGGCGCCTCGCTCGGCGAGCGGCGACGCCGGCACGCTGCTCAGCAGCCTCGCGGTCGGCCTGCTGCTTCTGCGCAGCTTCACGGGCTGCCCTGCGGGACGTATGGGACACGTTGGGATCCTATCGTTCGGAATCCGAACACCCGCTGAGTCGGCGTCCGCGGTCGGGCCGCTCGGTTCAATATGATGATGGGGTCCGAGTACGCACTTCCTCATCCACTGAGCGAGACGTACGTCCTTCCCGGCTTCAGAGGGATCTTCGCGTGTCCATTCTCAGTGAATCCAGCATTCTCATCACCGGCGGAACCGGCTCGTTCGGCAAGGCGTTCATCCGCTATGCCCTCGACAACCTGAACCCGCGACGTCTCGTCGTCTTCTCGAGGGACGAACTGAAGCAGTACGAGGTGCGTCAGCAGTTCAAGGATGATCCCCGCCTGCGTTGGTTCATCGGCGACATCAGAGACGAACGCAGACTCGCGCGGGCCCTGCACGGCGTCGACTACGTCGTCCACGCCGCCGCCCTCAAGCAGGTCGACACCGCCGAGTACAACCCGTTCGAGTTCGTCAAGACCAACGTCCTCGGCAGCCAGAATGTGATCGAAGCCTCGATCGACGCGGGCGTGAAGAAGGTGATCGCGCTCTCCACCGACAAGGCATCGAGTCCGATCAACCTCTATGGCGCGACCAAGCTCACCGCGGACAAGCTCTTCATCACCGGCAACCACTACGCTGCCGCCTACCCCACGCGCTTCGCTGTCGTCCGCTACGGGAATGTGATGGGATCGCGAGGATCCGTCATCCCGTTCTTCGAGAAGCTCGGCGCGAGCGGTCAGCCGCTGCCGATCACGGACCTGAGGTGCACGCGCTTCTTCATCAGCCTGCCCCAGGCGGTCGAGATGGTCGTGGATGCCTTCGACTTCATGCAGGGCGGCGAGCTCCTGGTTCCCAACATCCCCTCGATGAAGGTGACCGACCTGGCCCACGCGGTCGTCCCCGGCGCCGAGCTGGTCGACGTCGGTCTGCGACCCGGTGAGAAGCTGCACGAGGAGATGATCAGCCCTGAGGAAGGACGGCGCGCGGTGACCATCCAGGACGGGAAGTACTTCATCATCCAGCCGGATATCGCGTCGTGGGGCTACCAGACCCCGGCGGGTTCCACACCCGTCCCGGAGGGTTTCGCGTTCCGATCGGACAAGAACGACCTCTGGTACACCCGCGAGGAGATCGCGGAGATCATCCGGAACGGGCTCTGACCCGGCGGCCTTCTCAGCCGACGCCACCCCTCCAGCGCTCGTCGACGACATCGACGTGCTTCTGCGCGACCTGAGCGTTCAGCTCGCTGATCTCCGGATGCTCCCGCACCACGGCGAGCACCTCCGCCCAGCCGGCCAGAGGGCCGTCGAGGTGCGCCCAGATCGCCCGCACAGCCTCCAGGTCCTCCGGCGTGTCCACGGTCCATCGGTAGCCGGAGAGATCCTCTTCCATGTCCGAGACGCTGACCCGGAAGCGTCCGGGCTCCCGATACAGGAACGGCATCACGTGCTCGCGGTCCGCTGGTTCCCGCGCGGCGCGCCACGCGGTCTCGAGGGCCTCGCGGCGCGCCACCTCCACGTCCAGCCCCACGGGCGTCGTCCTCCGCGCCGGCGGTGGAAGCCGATTCGCCGAGAAGTCCGCGCCGGTGCCGAGGTGGAGTCGAACGACCTCATCGACCAGCGCAGGGTCGATGAGGGGACAGTCGCCGGTGACCCGCACGAGGTGCTCAGCCTGGGGGAACTCGGCCAAAGCGGAGTGGAAGCGATCGAGCACGTCGAACTCGTCTCCTCGGATGACCCTTGTGCCCGAACTCCGGGCCCACACCTCCAGCGCGTCGTCCGCTGGAGCCGTCGACGTCGCGATCACGACCTCGTCCACCAGGGCGGATGCCCTCAGCCGACTGACGACACGATCGATCACGGGGCGGCCGCCGAGATCGGCCATGACCTTTCCCGGCAGCCGCGACGACCCCATCCGCGCCTGCACCACCCCGAGGATCACGAGACGGCCCTTCGCGCGTGCCGCGCCACCGCGAGATCAGCGGCCCCGCGCAGACGGCGAGCGCCGTCCCGCCAGTCGGCGTGCTCCTGTGCCAGACGTGCCGCTGCCTCCCCCATCCGTGCGCGTCGGGCGGGGTCTGCCTCGAGTTCGAGCAGCACCGCTCCCAGTTGCTCGTGGTCTCCGACAGGGAATCTCACGCCGACGCCCTCGGGAACCCATTGGCGATTCCCTGGAATGTCGGTGACGACGGGGACGGCGCCGCTCGCCATCGCCTCCAGCAGCGAGATCGAGCTGCCGTCGACCGTCGACGTGCTGACGTAGACGTCGGCCGTGCGGTACAGCGAAGCGAGCTGCTCCCCCTCCAGCTCGCCCAGGAAGATCACCGCGTCCGACGCACCCGCGTCCTCGACCATTGCGCGCAGCACGTGGGTGCGGCTGCCCCCACCTGCAAGGAGGAGCACTCCCTCGCGAAGGGTCGACCGGACGCCCTCGAAGGCGCGCACGAGCGTCTCGACGTCGTAGAGCGCCTCATGCCGACGAACGCTGACGATGCAGGTCGCCGCACCGTCGATGCCGAACTCGGCCCGCAGATCGCCTCCCTCGGGGCGGAACCGCTGGTGGTCGATCCCCCAGGGGAATCGGACGATCGCCGCGTCCGCCGCACCCAGCGACCGCGCGCGCTCATACACGGCGTCGTTGTCGACGATCACGACATCGGCGCGAGCGAGCACCGCCGACGCTCGGTCCCGCATCGCGTCATCCGCCTCGACATCGGCCATGAGGTCGAACCCCCAGGACATCGCGATCAGCGGTCCGGACCACGCCTGCGCGACAACGAACGCGATCGTGGGCACCGGACCGGCGTGCACGACGTCCGGCTGGAACCGTTCGGCCGTCGTCGCGAAGAGGCCGACATCGGGTGCGGCGGGGTCGAGAACCAGGGCCGACACATCGACGCCGTGGTCAGCCCAAGCATCGATCATCCGGCGGTCGTGCACCCCGTCCGTACCGGACACGTACAGCACGCGCATCAGGACGCCGGAGTGAAGTCGTTCCAGGCGATTCCCTCGTCGGCCTCCAGGTCACGCGTGGCGCGAGCGCCCACCACACGGGAGAGCTCGTTCGCCGGGACGAGGTGAGGTGAGGCGGGCCGAAGCACCGCGAGGTCCTCACGGGTGATGACCTCGCCGGCGGCGATGGGTCGGCGCGAGCGGACCGCCCGACGCTGGACGATCACCGTCTCGGTCTCGTTCTCCTCGATGCGCTTGACCGGCTGACCGAATGACGCCTCGAGCTCGCGGGCCCGATCGACCATCTCCCGCCAGGTCACGGGGTCCATCGAGAAGCCGTGATCAGGGCCCTCGCGTCCGGTGTCGTCGGTGAAGTGCTTCTCGATGACGCGCGCGCCCATTGCGATGGCTCCGAGCGTCGTGGCGTGCCCTGGCGTGTGATCGGACAGGCCGAGCACCACGTTCGGGAACATGACGGCGTAGCTGCGCAGCACCTCCAGCGAGATATACCGGAAATTGTCCTCGCTCCCGGTGTAGTTCGTATTGCACTGCATGAGCACGAGCTCGTCGGTATGACGATGCACGGCGTCGACAGCCGCGACCACGTCCTGGATCGATGAGGCACCGGTCGCGACCAGCATCGGCTTGCCCTTCGCGGCCGTGTACTCGATCGCCTCCAGCCACGTCACGTCCCCGCTGCCGATCTTGTACGCGGGCACATGGGGTTCGAGCATGTCGATCGCGGCGAAGTCGTAGGCCGAGGAGAAGTAGTGAATGCCCGCTTCGTCGCAAGCGGCCTTGAGATGCGGCGTCCAGTCGTACGGGATCGACGCTTCGCCGTAGACCTGCGTCACGGGTTTCGTCCATGCCGATTGGTGGCCGAGCTTGCCGCCGAGCTCCGCGAAGCCGCGGTCGGAGACGATCTCGGGAGCCGTGAAGTTCTGGAACTTCGCGGCGTCGGCTCCGGCCTCGGCCGCGAGGCGGATGAGCTCGAGAGCGCGATCCAGTTCACCGTCGTGGCTCGCCGCGATGTCGGCGATGAAGTACGTCGGCTGGTCCGGCCCGATCCGGCGATCGGCGATCGAGAATTCCATGAGGCTCCTAGCTGTGGTCGAAGTTCTTGAGTGTCTGGGGGCGCCCCGCGTCCCGATCGGCCCGCAGAGAGAGCAGGCCGTCGGTCGAGGCGGGCAGATCGCGGCCGAGCGCCGCTCGCAGGCGGTCGGTCCGGAGCCGTAGGTCGGCGCCGCGGGGCGCCGCGAGCACATCTGTCGAGAGGACCGGGTTCACCCTGGCCGGATCGAACCCGAAGCACTCGGCGAGGGCACGGCCGAAGTCGTACTTGGAGACGCCGTCCGCGGCCGCGACGTGGAAGATGCCCGCCGCGTCGGTCGCGGCGAGCTCCCGCAGGGCGGTCACCAGGTGGCCGACATAGGTCGTGCTGACCCGCACATCGGTGAAGCCTCCCACATCGGCGCCGCTGGACAGGCGGTTGAAGAAAAACTCCGCGAGGCTGCGCGTGCCCGTGGGGCTCCAGCCATAGAAGTTGACCCGCGCCACGATGGCGTCGGGGTTGGCGTCGAGCACCCGCTTCTCCGCTTCGACCTTCCCGCGTCCGTACTCCGAGATGGGACTCGTCGGGTCGCTCTCGGTGTACTCGCCATCGCGGCCGTCGAAGACGGCATCGGTGGAGATGAAGAGGAATCGCGCTCCTTCCGAATAGGCCTGGGCGGCGAGATCCTCGGACGCTCGCACATTGAGCTCGTAGGCGGCGTCGGGGTCCGCCTCGCAGCCTTCGATCGTCGCGATCGCGGCCGTGTGCAGGACATGGTCGACGCCGGTCCTGGCCACGAGTCCGCGGCGATCGGCGGGGGATGAGAGGTCGACGCGAACGAATTCTCCGACGGCGTCGGCATCTTCCGGGACATTCCGCGCGGCGCCGACCGCGCGCACGCCCTGCCGCAGGTCGATCAGCGCGTTGGCTCCGAGAAGCCCGGTGCCCCCGGTCACGAGCCAGCCCGTCATGTGTCACTCCTCGTCGGCGGTCTCACGGCGTGCGACCTCGCCCGCTCGTCTCGCATTCAGGCCCGATCGGACGCGAACCAGACCAGATTACCGATGCGCGCCCGCACGGCCCTATTCGGGTGCGATCGGCTTCCTGGCCGCCTCCGCCCTACCAGCGTCGGCGCCGCGAAGACGCGGCGACCGCCAGGCGCCGGCGAGCAGCCCGAGGGCCCGCAAGGGGGGAACGCGACGTGACAGGATCTCGCCGCCGACGCCACGCAGGAGCGCGGGCGACATTCTGTCGGCCGCCACCGCCGTCACGAACCCCCGTGCATCGGCGCCGTCCTGGCGCGAGAGCAGGGTCGTGGCCATGTTCACGCGCCACCTCCAGCGATGGGCGCTGAGGTAGTCCAGCCCGCTCCCGACGCCGCCGCCGGAACGACCGGCCAGGGCACGCAGGCGGTCGGCGACCGTGCGGCGACGCTCCTCGCCGATGACGTTGCCGCTGTGCTGGATGTAGTCCTGCACAGGTTCGGGGAGCACGGCGACTCCGTTCCCCGCCAGTGCGCACACCCCGAGCCAATGGTCGTGGAAGGCCGAATCCGTGGCATCCGGCATCGGCAGAGCGATGTCGAGAAGCGAACGGCGGAAGACGGAGATGCTGCCGGTCACCTGGTTGTCGATGAAGGCGGCCGCCAGCGTCGTGGATCGGCGCTCCGTCACGGTTCGGGAGGTGTCCACCCCGCCGTGGGAGACGACGACCGCCTGCCCGAAGGCCAGATCCGCTCCGTCGAGGAGCGGGACGAGCAGGGCGAGCTTCTCCGAGAACCACGCGTCGTCCTGGTCGGCGAGAGCGACCCACCGCGAGGTGGCGGGAACCTCAGCGAGCAGGCGCTCGAAGTTCCGATAGAAGCCCACGTTGTCCGGGTACTCGATGACGCGGAAACGTCGGTCCTCGGCGACGATCTGCTCGACCGCGGCGCGCGCGTCGGGGTCCGTGCCGTCGATGCCGACGAGGCACTCCCAGTCCTGGAGCGTCTGGGCGCGGATGCTCTCCAGCTGCACACGGAGGAGGTCCGCCTGCGGCCGATACACGGCGAGGCACACGGTTCCGCTCATGCGATCTGTCTCGTTCCCCTGGGCGCGCGGCACAGCGCGGCGCGTCGAGTTCGGTACTCTCGACATCATGCCGAGAACGTGGTCACTGATTACTGTGACATACAACAGTGCAGTGCCCCTCCG
This sequence comes from Microbacterium algeriense, assembly GCF_008868005.1. Classification (GTDB taxonomy): domain Bacteria; phylum Actinomycetota; class Actinomycetes; order Actinomycetales; family Microbacteriaceae; genus Microbacterium; species Microbacterium algeriense. Next base: position 988,931 of record NZ_WAAO01000001.1, on the reverse strand, counting down.
CCGGTACTGGTCCGCGGAGCGTCCGGCGAACGTGGAGTGGGTCGTCGTCGACAACGGTTCCACCGACGACAGCATCGAGATCGCCACAGCGCTCGGGGCGACCGTGATCGCCGCCGAGACCAATCTCGGCTTCAGCGCGGCGAACAACCGCGGGCTCCAGGCGGCGACAGGCGAGTACATCGCCTTCGTCAACCCGGATGTCCGCGTGGGGTATCCGGATCTCGAGGAGCTCGCCGACGCGATCGATGAGCGGGGCGGCCTGGTGTCGCCGCAGCTGCTCAACGCGGACGGCACCCTTCAGCCCAACGGTCGCGGCGCCCCCCTGCTGCTCCACAAGATCCTCAACCGCGCGACCTCCCGCGACCAGGACAACGGCTACCGCCTGACGGCGGAGCCGACCGAACGCATGAACGTCTTCTGGCTCATCGGCGCGGTCGTCGCCGGAGACGCTCGGACGGTCAGAGCTCTCGGAGGTTGGAACGAGCGCTTCTTCCTCTACTACGAGGATAAGGACCTCAGCATCCGCGCCTGGCGGGGCGGCTTCGACGTCACCCTCGTCGGCTCGCTCCGGTGGACCCACGGATGGGCCAGGGAGACGACGCGCTTCCGCCTGATGCCCTGGGTTCGCGAACTCGACTCGCTCTTCCGGTTCTACACCCTCTACCCCGAGTTCCTCGTCGGCGGCGCAGCGGTGCGGAGACGGCACCCGCTGGCCTCCGAGCGATCGGGAAAGCTCGTCGGCAGTGACTGAACGGTCGAAGAGTGGACGGGCGGAGGGTCTCCTCGGCTCCGGTGCTCTGTACTCCCTCTCGACCGTCGCACCCGTGATCGTCAGTCTGCTCATCACCCCGCTCATCACACGCGCCCTCGGCGCCGAGGGGTACGGCGTCGTCGGCATCGGCATCACCCTCTATCAGTTCGGCTCGATCGCTCTGGGACTGGGGCTGTCCACCGCCATCACGCGCCACGCGATCATCGCGGGAACAGGTGTCTCGGGCGCCACGGCACTGGTGTGGTGCGGCGCGGCGCTGTCCGTTGTCGGCGGCGGCCTCGCGGTCGCGCTGCTGCCTTTCTGGGGCGGCGCGCTCCTCGGGGACGCGGGGGACGCCACCGCACTGATCTGGCCCACGATGTCAGCGGTGGCGCTGAGCATCCTCACCCTCTGCCAGTCCGTGTTCCGCGCCGTCAGCCGCGTGAAGACATTCGTCGCGCTGGGCATGCTGTCCGCCCTTGCCGGGCCACTGATCGGCTTGATGGCTGTCTCGGCGGGTCCCGCCGATTCGGGGGCTTACCTCTGCGGTCTCGCGGTCGGTCACACGCTGGCTGCCATGACGGCCCTCGCGTTGTTGCCGCGAATCCCGCGCACGGCCTTCTCGCTGGCGGAGCTCCGCGGCGGGCTCGCGCTCGGCCTGCCGACCGTGCCCCATTCCATCACCGGTGCGCTCGTCACGATCGTCCTCGTCGCGTGTGCGACCCAGCTGGAGGGCATCGCCGCCGGCGGACGACTCCAACTCGCTTTGTTCCTGGGTTCAGCGCCGATGCTGATCCTCGGCGCGTTCAACAACTCCTGGGCGCCGATGGTCTTCCGCCAGCCTGACACGGCGCGGTCGGACTTCCTCGCTCGCTCCCTGCAGGCGATCTCGGTCCTGGTCCTGACGCTCGTCGCGCTCTTCTGCACGCTCCTCGAGCCGGTGGCGCGCTTCATCGCCGGCCCCGAGCTCTACGACGAGAGCCTGCGCGCCGCCGCTTTGATCGCCTGCGCCGCGACCCCGCTGATGGCGCTCTATCTGGTGAACATCCACCTGGTCTTCCTGCGGGGACGCACGCTCGCGCTGGCAGCGACGACCCCCGTCTCCGGGGCCATCGGGATCGCAGCCTCCCTGGCCGCTCTGTCGTTGTGGCCCGGATATCCCGCCGCGATCGCCCTCGGGCTCCCTGTGTTCCACGGCTGCCAGGCTCTCTGGGCATGGTGGCTGAGCTCGCGCACCGGATACCCGCCGACATCCGTCGTGCGCTCTCTGCCTGCCCTGGTCGCGGCGCTGGCACTCATCGCCGCGACCCTCTGCCTCCAGCTTCCCCTCCTCGCACTCGCGCTGGTCGGCCTCCTCCTCATCGCCGGTGCCGCCCTGTTCAATCGGCGTGCTATCCGGCAGCTCCGCTGATCAGCCCTCCCCGCAGAAATAGGATCGAACCACCATGACAGCGACTCCGGCGACATCCCTGCCGTCTTCAGGCCTCCCCCAGGGTCGCCGGTATAGCTGGAGCATGTGGGCGTACGTCGTCTTCATCGCCGCGACGTTGATCCCGGCGGTGGTTCGTCTCGCCGGTTCCCCGGCGCCGGGATGGGGGGTCAAGGCGCTGGCTCTCGTCACGGCTGCCGTGCTCGCCGCGGGGTTGCTCCGTGCAGCCACCACGGCGCGTTTCAGCCTCGCCTGGACGATGTTCTGGACGTGGGGCTACATCTTCCTCGGACTCGCCCCCGCGCACCAACTGGCGTTCGGCGCCTTCCCGTGGCACGGCGAGTTCTCGGATCAGACGCTCGCCGTGGCCCTGTGGATCGTCCTGCTGGGGACGGCGGTCACGGCTATCGCGCAGCATCTCACGGCACGCAGCAAGAGCGCATCTCAGCGCGCTGATGTCGGCAGGGAACCGACGCCTACCGGGATCCGTCGCATGCGTGCCGCGCTCCTCGGAATCCTCTCTGGCTACCTGGTCGTCGTCGCGCTCTTCGTGGCGATCACCGGCTCGGGGCTGTTCCAGGGCAAGCGCGCGCTGCAGGAGCGTCTGCTGGAGAACGCCGACATTCCCGGGGCCGGGACTCTGTTCTTCATCGCGACAGCCGGCGGAATCGTGCTTCCGGCGATCGCGATCGTCGCACGCCGCAACGGCGTCCTGGTCCCGATATGGCTCATCGTCCTGGTGACCGCGGGAGCGGCTCTCGCCACGAACCCGCTCACCGGCTCTCGGTTCCTCACGGGCGGATTCCTGGTGGCCACGGTCGGTGCGCTTCTGATCAGCCTGCCCATCGCACGTCTGCTTCCGCTCGGGATCGGCCTCGCTCTGATCAGCATCTTCCCCTCCCTGGATCTGCTCCGCGGCGACGGGACGGGGTCAGCTGGCATCGCGATCTCGTTGCCGTCCCAGTCGCTCGTGGGTTTCGATTTCGACGCTTTCGAGATGCTCCTCCGGGCGGTGACGGTCGTCGGAGATCTTCCCGCGGAGGGGCCGAGCCCCCTCATGCTGCTGATCGCGCCGATCATCCGCTGGGTGCCCTTCCTGTCTCGCCTGGTGACGGACATGTCCACCGGGCGAGTAGTGGCGGAGGCAACGGGCGCCAGTTACCACAACCTCTCGATGCCGCTCTGGGGCGAGGCGTTCATCGTCGGCGGGGTCCTCGGCGTCATCATCACGTTTGCCATCCTCGGCGTGGTCCTCGGCCTGATCCGGCCGCCCCGGGAGTCACCGATGCTGCGGCGCTATCCGACCCATCTGCTCATCGACGCACCGATCGCCGCTCTTCTGCTGATCATCCTCCGCGGCTCGCTGTACGAGGTCCTGGGATACGCGCTGTTCACGTTCGTCGTCGTGATCGCCCTGCGCTGGGCGTCGCTGTCCGGTGCAGAGCCGGCGCGAGCGATCGCCCCGGCACCGCGCCCGCGCACCATCGCGTTCTACCTTCCGCAGTTCCACGCCATCCCGGAGAACGATCTGTGGTGGGGAAAGGGCTTCACCGAGTGGACGAACGTCCGCAGGGCCGCTCCGCAGTTCGACGGTCATGCGCACCCGCGCACGGTGGGCGAGCTTGGCGAGTACGACCTCACCGATGTCCAGGTGATGCACGAACAGGCCGCCCTGGCGAAGGCGAACGGCATCGACGCGTTCTGCTACTACTTCTATTGGTTCGATGGGAAGCGCCTGCTGGAGCGGCCACTCGACCAGTTCCTGGCGGCAGGTCCCGACATGCCCTTCTGCATCTCCTGGGCGAACGAGAGCTGGTCTCGACGCTGGGATGGAAAAGAGCATGAGGCGCTGATCACCCAGGAGTACGGCGAGCAGACGGCCGAGCGCATCTTCGAGGCATTCCTTCCGCTGCTCCGCGACTCGCGCTATCTCCGAGTCGACGGTGCCGCGGTGCTCATGGTGCACCGCACGGATCATCTGCCGGTCGGCACGGGATATGCGGACACCTGGCGTCGCCTCGCCGATGCCGCCGGAGTCGGCCCCTTGCACCTCGTCGCCGCCGAGACGCACCCGGGCATCGACCCCACGCTGAGCGGTTTCGACGCCGCCGCGGAGTTCCCGCCCGTCGGAGCGAACACACTCGGTGCGGCGCGTCTGCTGCCGCCGAAGGGGGTCGCCGCTGATTTCCGAGGGCGCCTGATGTCCTACCCTCGCCTCGCGCGTCGATTCGAGCGGCGTGCCATCCCGTCCTTCACCCGTTACCGCGGTGTGGTGCCGGGCTGGGACAACACCGCCCGGCGGGGGCGCAACGCCACCGTCTACGTCGGCGCCACCCCGGCCCGCTACCGTGACTGGCTCACGCACGCCCGAGTCTCGGAGCAGCGTCTTCGGGGCGAGAACGGCCTCGTCTTCGTGAACGCCTGGAACGAGTGGGCGGAAGGCGCGTACCTGGAACCCGATGCCCACCACGGCCGGGGTTACCTCGAGGCGACCTCGTGGGAAACCCGGCAGGTCTCCGACGATCAGGGCGCAGCGCCTGTCGGGCGCCCCACGTACGGCTGGCTGCACTCCGTCGCTCTCGCCGCCGCCGGGTCGGTGCTGCAGGCAGGGCGGCGGCTGGCCTCCGTTCGGGCTCGGGGCACCCTCCGCCGCTGACCGCCGCCGTCAGCGCATGACGCCGAGTACCCGATCGATCCAGGCGCGGATCCGCTCGGCAGCGTCCCCTCCGACGAACGCGACATGACGAGCGGGATCGACCTCGGCGCCGCCCTCTCCCGCACGAGCGAGCACTTCCAGATCGGCTGGAAGGGGGCGCTCCGGGTCGGCCAGTACCTCGGCGCGGACTCCCCGTGCCAGGGCATCCATCACCGAGCTTGAGGAGATCGCCACGACCACATCGTCGGCACCGAGCCCCTCGGAGAGCGAGGTGGTCCCCGACACCACCCGGTCCGCGGCTTCAGCGACGCTTCGCCAGTCATCGCCCAGCCGGTCCTCGGAAACGCTGGGATGCAGCCGCAGAACCACCTCCATACCCTGTTTCCGGGCCCGGACGATGCGGTCACGCACCCTTCCGACCTCTCCGTCGCTGAGCTGTTCCGCCGAGTGCGAGACCACCAGCTGCGCGGGGTGTCGCTCTAGCAGAGGACCGTGCATGACGTCCGGCCGTCCCACGATATGGATCCCCGCACTCGTGCTGTGAGATCTCAGCCAGGCCGCTTGCACCTCGCCCCAGACCAGCACGTCGTCTGCCATCACCGGGAGGTAGTTCCACTCGTTGGGAACCCCGTGAACGAGCGTCGCTGTGGCGATCCCGGCCGTCTTCGCCCCGTGAATCCAGGGCGCGGTGTAGGCGGCACGATCGAAGTCCACCAACACCAGCTTTGTTCCGCTCGCGATCAACGCGTCACGGGCTGCGGCGAAGCGGATCGCCTGAGCGAGGAAGAGGTACTCCGCAAAGACCCGTGAATCGCCCGCGGGCAGCGCCTTCAGACGGCGGCGCAGGCGCAGTGCCGAGCCCAGTCGCGACAGGGTGGCGATGCGCATCATCGACTGCGGCGCGAGAGCAGGGAAATCCTCCCCCGCGGTGAGAGCATGGGCGGCGAGACGGTGATCGGTCACGACCGTCGCCCCCTCCGGCAGGATCGCGGCCACCGCGGCACCGAGACGCGCGCCGTGGGCGACCGGGTTCGCGACCACGAACCGCACGGGTGAACGGCTGTCACGGGTACGCGTCGGCGTCACGCAGCCGAGGACGAGTGCCGCCCAGCCGACGACTCCCCGAATCAGCTTCCGGTCGAGGCCCGTGTGGTCGCCCTGCTGAAGGGACTCCGCGATCAGGCGCGCGTCATCCCGCATCGTCACCTCTTGGCCGCCTTGACGGAGACCTCGCCGTCGACGTAGACCGGCGTAATCCCGAGCGTGACGCTCACGGCGCCGGACTTCGGCGTCAACGTCGTCTCTCTGCCGTAGATGTCGGTGATCGTGACAACGCGGTCCGACTCGATCACGACCTCCTTCTCTCCCGCGGCGACCCACATCACGCGCACTTCGTCGCGGCCGTCGGTGAACCGATAGGACTCGACGCCCGCGACCTTGTCCTTGCCGTCCGGTTCGCGCCCCTCGAGCATCTGCGCGACCACCGACTGAGCGACAGCCGCCCGCTTGGGCGCATTCGCGAGCGGAGCGAGCGCCCTGCTGGATTCGAACAAGCCGAAGTTGCCTTCGTAGTCGGCAGGGTTGGACCTCTGGTCGACGGCCTCGTACCAGTAGACCCGTTCGACGTCGTGTCCGAACGAGGTGGCCATGGTCTGCACGAGGTAGGCGGCCTGCTGTTCATCGCTCACCCAGTTGTCGACCGTCGCCCAGCCCATCTCCGTCAGCCAGATCGGCTTGGCTCCGCCCGCATCCTCCATCATCGACGTGAGCCGGTCCAGATCCGGCCCGAGCTCGCTCGCCGGCTTCGGCTGGGTGTACGGATGCGCGGTCACAGCATCGATGCGGTCCAGCCCACCCTGGGCGAAGAACTGCTGGAGCCAGTCCCATTTGAAGCCCATGCCGGCGAGACTGGGGGCGACGACCGTGGCCTGAGGAGCGGCGGCATTCACCGCGTCGAGCATCGGGATGTAGCACTCCGGTGTCGGGCCGCACGCGCCGGTGTTGAAGAAGTGATCGAACTCGTTGTACACCTCGACCGTCTGGTCCACGTCGGGGAACGTGCCCAGGACGTTGGCGGTGTACCGACCGTATGCGGCGAGGCCGTCGGGAGTGCTCGGGGTCTTCCCGCCGTCGTAGAGCGGATTCGCGTACACAGGCACCTGAAGTGCCGACATGCCATGCGATTGCAACGCCGCCATCGCGGCGACGGTGTCCTCCGGATAGGTGTACTGATTCCGCTCCAGCTCCGACTTGTGCCACACCACATCGGCGCGCACGTGCCCGATCCCGAGCGCGGCGAGTGTCCCGATCATCGCGGCATCTCGCTCTCGACTGTCGCCATAGTGGAGGTGGATGCCGTAGGGAGAGTCCGCGAGCGCACCCGCGTAGGGGGTGTCGGCGACCACGCCGACCGTGGTGGTCAGATCTGTCTCCTTCGCACCGACCCTGGCCTTCACCGCGATCGAATAGAACCCTGGATCGAGGTCGTCCAGCGGCACCGTCGCCGCGACTCCGACGAAGTGCTCGGCACCTGATGCGACCTCCGCGCCGTCCGCGTCGAATGCCTCCCAGGTGAGCCAGCCATCCGGTGCCCTGCGGGTCGTGAGGCTCAGCGACGCCTCTCCTTCCGGCAGGATGAGCGAAGGATTCAGAATGGCGAGGTCCGCGGAGTTCAACTCGAACCCGCCGTTGGCGAAGACCACGGGGCTGCCATCGTCGGCCACGTACGTCACCGAGTCGATCAACAGGCCGTCCGTAGCGCCCTTGACGACGATCCGGAACGTCGCCGCTGCAGCGGTCGCCTGGAAGCGCACGGAGACCTGCTGCCAGTCGTACGAGCCCGCGGGCACGGAGACCGTGGTCTCCCACCCGCTGCCGGGGCGGAACTCGACCGCTCCCCACGCCGTCCCCGCCGACTTCACCCAGGCAGTGGCCGTGTACCACATGCCCGGTTGCAGGTGCGCGACCGACTCGTACTGCGCGGCGATGCCTCCCCCCGAGGCCGTGCTCAGCAGGTTGAGCGAATAGGCGCCGTCGTGCATGTCGTCGCTCGCGAGCATGGTGACCGCTTGAGAGCCCGTCCGCGTCGACCAGTCGTCGAACACGTCCGATGCGCCGGGAGCACTGGCGAGCGCTACGGGCGTCTGCGGTCCCGGCGTCGCGAACGGTGTCGTCGTCGGTGACGGGGAGGGAATGCTCGTCGGCGTGGGGCGCGGCCCGGCATCCGCGCGCTGTTCCCAGGGACGGAAGATCAGCAATGCCGCCACCATTGCCACGACCGCGACGGCGGCGATCGCCAACATCAGGATCGGGCGGCGGGATGGCGTACGCGCGGGAGCCCCCGCGACGATCGGCTCCGGTTCGTGGGGGCTCATCGGCTCGGTCATCAAGACCACCCTAGGGGGTCGGCGCGGCCCACCACGGCCGTGACTCCGTCTAGAGCGGCAGCCGCACCGTTGGCGCGTCTCCGGTGTCCCAGAAGTCGGCGTCGAGCACGCGGGTCACCGGATCGGGTTCCACGTACCGGGCAGGGGCGGGCGAAGCGGCCGCCGCGGCAGCGCGACGCGCGTTCTCCTGCTGCAGCTGGGCTGCGGCCGCGCGGCGTTCCCACAGCTCGCGCTCGATCTTGGTGCGGTCGCGCGCATGGATCATGGCGCGCAGGATCATCGCGAACAGCAGCCCGAGGTAGCCGCCGATCGTGTTGGCGAGCACATCGAGCACAGTGGAGACACGCTCGTCGAGGGCGATCCCCTGCACGAACTCGATGGCCGCGGAGAAGCCGGGCAGCAGGAAGATCGCCACCCACCAGGCGCGGCGGGCGAGGGCGAGCCCGAGGAGGAATCCGAGCGGGACGAACATGCCGATGTTGGCGGTGAACTCGAGGGCGTTGTAGCCGAACGCCTCCGGCACCCCGAGGTTGTGCAGGGCCCGGAGCACGCGGGCGGCGATGCCGTCGAACTCGAGTTGCTGCGGCTGCGGCCACATGGTGACCAGCAGCACGAAGCCGGCGTAGAAGATGAGGAGGATCGTCGAGATCCAGAGGCGCGCATGGCTGCGGGGAGGCGGCGGTCCGACGACGATCTCAGTCACCCGTCGATGCTAGCGGCGGCATCCGTGCATTCCCCGCGAAGTCGCCGGTTTCCGTCCGGACGAACGACACAGGGGCCGAGCCCGAAGGCTCGACCCCTGTGCGAAGGAAGCAGGTGCTTACTTGACGATCTTCGTGACCGTACCGGCGCCCACGGTGCGTCCACCCTCACGGATGGCGAAGCCGAGGCCCTCCTCCATGGCGATCGGCTGGATCAGCTCGACCGACATGTCGGTGGTGTCGCCGGGCATGACCATCTCGGTGCCCTCGGGCAGCGAGATGACGCCGGTGACGTCGGTGGTGCGGAAGTAGAACTGCGGGCGGTAGTTCGTGTAGAACGGGTTGTGACGGCCACCCTCGTCCTTCGACAGGATGTACGCGGTGCCCTCGAAGTTCGTGTGCGGGGTGATCGAACCCGGCTTCACGACGACCTGGCCGCGCTCGACGTCCTCACGCTTGGTGCCGCGGAGCAGCAGACCACAGTTCTCGCCGGCCCAGGCCTCGTCGAGCTGCTTGTGGAACATCTCGATACCGGTGACGGTCGTCTTCTGCGTGGGACGCAGACCGACGATCTCGACCTCGGAGTTGATGGCCAGGGTGCCACGCTCGGCGCGACCCGTGACGACGGTGCCACGACCGGTGATCGTGAAGACGTCCTCGACGGGCATCAGGAACGGCTTGTCGCGGTCACGCTCGGGGTCCGGCACGCTGTCGTCGACGGCCTGCATGAGCTCGAGGATCGCGTCGACCCACTTCTCGTCGCCCTCGAGGGCCTTGAGAGCGGAGACGCGCACGACGGGGGCGTCCTCGGAGAAGCCCTGGCTCGCGAGCAGCTCGCGAACCTCGAGCTCGACGAGCTCCAGGATCTCCTCGTCGTCGACCATGTCGGACTTGTTCAGCGCGACGAGCAGGTACGGAACGCCGACCTGCTTGGCGAGCAGCACGTGCTCACGCGTCTGAGCCATCGGGCCGTCGGTGGCGGCGACCACGAGGATCGCGCCGTCCATCTGAGCCGCACCGGTGATCATGTTCTTGACGTAGTCGGCGTGGCCGGGGGCGTCAACGTGCGCGTAGTGGCGCTTCGGGGTCTCGTACTCGATGTGCGAGATGTTGATGGTGATACCACGCTGGCGCTCTTCCGGCGCCGAGTCGATGGAAGCGAAGTCACGCTGCACGTTGGTGTCGGACGGGTACTTGTCAGCAAGCACCTTCGAGATCGCTGCGGAGAGCGTGGTCTTGCCGTGGTCGACGTGACCGATCGTTCCGATGTTGACGTGCGGCTTGGTCCGCTCGAACTTGGCCTTAGCCACTGGGTCCTCCTCAGGACGTCGTTGTAGGGGTGACCGGGCACTGGTTTGCGACCGGTTCTCTACGGGTTAGGTTCTCAGTTTAGTAGAGAGGGAATGTGAAGTTGTAGGTGACCTGGGAACCCCGGGTTGCTTCGACAGGCTGAGCGACCCAGGGCTCCCAGAAGAGCGATTACTCGCCCTTGGTCTTCTGGACGATCTCGTCGGCCACAGCGCGGGGCACCTCAGCGTAGCTGTGGAACTCCATCGAGTAGACCGCGCGGCCCGAGGTCTTCGAGCGCAGGTCGCCGATGTATCCGAACATCTCGGACAGCGGGACCTGGGCGCGGACGACCTTGACGCCGGCGGCGTCCTCCATCGACTGGATCTGGCCACGACGCGAGTTCAGGTCGCCGATGACGTCGCCCATGTACTCCTCGGGAGTACGGACCTCGACGGCCATCAGCGGCTCGAGCAGCACGGGGTTGGCACGACGAGCGGCCTCCTTGAAGCCCATGGAGCCCGCGATCTTGAACGCCATCTCCGAGGAGTCGACGTCGTGCGCCGCACCATCGACGATGGTCGCCTTGACACCGACCATCGGGTAGCCCGCGAGGACTCCGACGTTCATGGCGTCCTGGAAACCGGCGTCGATCGAGCCGATGTACTCACGAGGGATGCGACCACCGGTGACGGCGTTCACGAACTCGTAGGTCTTCTCGGCGTCCAGGTCGAGGGGCTCGATCGTGAACTGGATCTTCGCGAACTGACCCGAACCACCGGTCTGCTTCTTGTGCGTGTAGTCGTGCTTCTCGACGGCCTTGCGGATCGTCTCGCGGTAGGCCACCTGGGGCTTTCCGACGTTCGCCTCGACGCGGAACTCGCGCTTCATGCGGTCCACGAGGATGTCGAGGTGCAGCTCGCCCATGCCCTTGATGGTCGTCTGACCGGTCTCGGGGTTGAGCTCCGTGCGGAAGGTCGGGTCCTCCTCAGCGAGCTTCTGGATCGCGAGACCCAGCTTCTCCTGGTCGGCCTTGGTCTTCGGCTCGATGGCGACCTCGATGACCGGCTCCGGGAACGTCATCGACTCGAGGACGACCGGGTTCGCGATGTCGGACAGGGTGTCACCGGTGGTGGTGTCCTTCAGGCCGATGACCGCGTAGATGTTGCCGGCGGTCAGCGAGTCGACCGGGTTCTCCTTGTTGGCGTGCATCTGGAAGATCTTTCCGATGCGCTCCTTCTTGCCCTTGGTCGAGTTGATGACCGCGGAACCGGAGTCGAGGTGTCCCGAGTACACGCGAACGTAGGTCAGGCGACCGAAGAACGGGTGCACGGCGACCTTGAAGGCGAGAGCCGAGAACGGGTCGTTCGCGTCGGGGTGACGCTCGATGATCGTGTCGTAGTCCTTCGGGTCGTGCGCCTCGATGGCACCGACGTCGAGGGGGTTCGGCAGGAAGTCGACGACCGCGTCGAGCATCGGCTGGACGCCGCGGTTCTTGAACGCGGAGCCGCAGAGGACCGGGTAGATCTCCGAGGCGATGGTCAGCTTGCGGATCGCACCCTTGATCTCGGCGACAGAGAGCTCCTCGCCGCCGAAGAACTTCTCGAGCAGCGCGTCGTCGGTCTCGGCGACGGTCTCGAGGAGCTGCTGACGGTACTCCTCAGCCTTGTCCTTCAGGTCGGCCGGGATCTCCTGGACCTCGTACTTGGCGCCCATGGTGACATCACCCTTGGCGTCGCCGGGCCAGACCAGCGCACGCATCTCGATGAGGTCGACGACTCCGATGAAGTCGTTCTCCGCACCGATGGGCAGCTGGATGACGAGCGGCTTGGCGCCGAGGCGGCTGACGATCGTGTCGACCGTGAAGTAGAAGTCCGCGCCGAGCTTGTCCATCTTGTTGACGAAGCAGATGCGGGGCACGTTGTACTTGTCGGCCTGGCGCCAGACGGTCTCGGACTGGGGCTCGACGCCCTCCTTGCCGTCGAACACGGCGACCGCACCGTCGAGCACGCGGAGCGAGCGCTCCACCTCGACCGTGAAGTCCACGTGGCCGGGGGTGTCGATGATGTTGATCTGGTTCTTGTTCCAGAAGCAGGTCACGGCGGCAGACGTGATCGTGATGCCGCGCTCCTTCTCCTGCTCCATCCAGTCGGTGGTCGACGCGCCGTCGTGCGTCTCGCCGAGCTTGTGGTTGACGCCCGTGTAGAACAGGATGCGCTCGGTCGTCGTGGTCTTGCCGGCATCGATGTGCGCCATGATGCCGATGTTGCGGACCTTGCTCAGGTCCGTGAGCACGTCTTGTGCCACAGGAGTGTCCTTATCGTTTGGAGCAGGTGTACTGCGAAGAGCAGGTGTACTGCGAAGAGGGGGTGCGACGGGCCCAGGAACGCGGATCGGTCCCTGAGCCCGTCGAACGGGTTACCAGCGGTAGTGAGCGAACGCGCGGTTCGACTCGGCCATCTTGTGCGTGTCCTCGCGGCGCTTGACCGCGGCGCCCAGGCCGTTCGACGCGTCGAGGATCTCGTTCTGCAGACGCTCGGTCATCGTCTTCTCACGACGACCCTTCGCGTAGCTCACGAGCCAGCGCAGAGCGAGGGTGTTGGCGCGGTGAGGCTTGACCTCGACCGGCACCTGGTAGGTCGAGCCACCGACGCGGCGGCTGCGGACCTCGAGAGTCGGGCGCACGTTGTCGAGCGCCTTCTTGAGCGTGGCGACGGCGTCCTGACCGTTCTTCGCCTCGACACCGCGGAGGGCGCCGTAGACGATCGACTCGGCCAGCGACTTCTTGCCGTCGACGAGGATCTTGTTCACCAGCGAGGTGACGATCGGTGCGCCGTATACCGGGTCGTTGACGACGGGGCGCTTCGGGGCCGGTCCCTTACGAGGCATCTAACTCAACCCTTCTTCGCGCCGTAGCGGGAACGAGCCTGCTTACGGTTCTTGACAGCCTGGGTGTCCAGGGCGCCACGGACGATCTTGTAACGCACACCGGGGAGGTCCTTCACACGACCGCCGCGCACGAGCACCAGCGAGTGCTCCTGCAGGTTGTGGCCCTCACCGGGGATGTACGCGGTGACCTCAGTGCCGTTGCGGAGCTTCACACGAGCGACCTTGCGCATCGCCGAGTTCGGCTTCTTGGGGGTGGTGGTGTAGACGCGGGTGCAGACCCCGGCCTGCTGCGGGTTCGACTTGAGCGCCGGCGCCTTGGTCTTGGTGACCTTGGGCGAGCGACCCTTGCGAACCAACTGCTGAATGGTTGGCACGTTCTCTCCTCATAGTGCTGCACGGTGACAGCGTGATGGGTTTCACATCATGACCCACCGGCACGCCGGAACCGACGTGCTTTTGGTGTGGTGGGTATGCCGTGGGGGCGGACCGGCATGGTGCCGACGCCCAGCGCGCACATCGAGACGTGCACACACCTGGTCAAGTGTAATGCCGCGTAACGTGCCGGTCAAATGAGCGCGACCTCGACAGGGAGCGCCGAGGTCGTCAGGGCAGATCCGGGTCGAACGGGGAGTCCAGGGATTCGGTGAGCTCGGCGAGGAGCGCCTCGATCTGCGGCTCGACGTGCTGCGAGATGGCCGCCTGGATGTGGATGCGGTGTCGCAGCAGGATGCCGCAGATCTCGCGTCCGACCATGTTGGCGTACTCGTCGGCGAGCGCCACCTCCTGGCGCAGGGCCACCTTGGCCTCCTCGGTCAGCGGCGGCAGTGCGGGCAGCTCCGCGGCGGAGTCGTCGGCCAGGCCCGCGATCGTGAACAGGAACGGTGCGCCAGGCACGGGTTCGGGGTCGAGGGGCAGTCCGTCGAACTCGGGATCCAGGTCCTCCGTCGGCCGGTAGCTGCGCGCGCGGTTGCGGGCGGCCTGCTGATCGAGTTCCCGCTGCAGCATCGGCAGGTTCCGTGCCGTGTACTCCGCCACGGCGTGATCGACGATCGTCTTGATGCGCGTGGAGAGTCCGTGCTGCACGCCGTGCGGGGTGTTGGCCCCGATGCCCGCGGCCGAGAGGATCGGAGAACCGAGGCACCGGCGGCACGGCGCGACCCTGCCGCGGTGGGTGGCCGGCTCCCAGCGCGGCACCCAGCGCAGCCAGGCCTCGACGGCCTGGTCCACCTGCGTCTCCAATGAGCGCTCCACCCCACCAGCGTACGGCGCGTCGCCTGTCACCGCCGCGATTTCCGCGGTCACGGCGAGTGGCCGTCGGGACGATTCCCGGAGGGCACGACGATTCACCGAGAGGATGCCGTCGGCTGGGGTGACATTTCCCGGAAGGTACGACGATTCGCCGAGGGGATGCCGTCGAATCGTCGGCGGATCGTCGCAGGGTCGGCGGATCGTCGCAGGGTCGGCGGATCGTCGTGGTCGGCGGATCGTCGCAGGGGCGGCGGATCGTCGTGGTCGTCGGATCGTCGTGGTCGGCGGATCGTCAGGAGGTAGCGGCGCGCCGTCACTCCTCGTCGTCGCGCTCCCACGGCCAGCGCGGGTGCTCGGCACGGGTGCGGCGCAGCGCGATGCCGCCCCACCCGGCGAGGAGTCCCGCGAGCACCAGGATCGCACTCGCTCCCCCGCGGACGAGGTCTCCGGCGACGGCGGTCGCGAGCACGAAGCTGCCCGTGCCGAAGAGCACCGTCATCCAGACCGCGACGAGGTGCAGGATGCCGGCGAGCAGGGCGATCGCGATCGTGGCGACATACGACGGCTGCGGTCGCCGCAGTGTGGAGAACAGCATGAGGGCGAACGAGATCACCGCGACGAGCATGCCGATCGCGCCGGGAGCCTGACCCAGATTCGGCACCGCGATGATGTCCGTGTCGGTCGCGACGCTCAGCGCCCCGAGGCCGAACACCGCGAGAGCGAAGAACCCGATGGTCGCGAACACCGTGGCGAGGACAGCCGAAACCCCCGCGGACTCGGGTCCGCGGGGGTTCGGCGTTGTGGAGTTCGTGATTACCTCGCGAGCGTCGGGCCGGCTTCGAGGGTGCGCTCGTACTCGCGCTGCGCCTCGGCGTTGAGCTCGGTCTTCCTGGCGCCGCTGCGGGCGACCCACGCGCCGAACCAGATGGTGAGCTCCCGCGCGAACACGAAGGCGGCGATGGCCAGCGGAGCGAGCAGCTGCCCGCCGACGACGTCGAGTCCTTCGGCGGCGGTGAGCTTCCAGAACGGCGCCTCGAACAGCTGACCGAGGATGTGCCCGGCATAGGCGATGACGCCGACGATGATGCCGAACACAACCCAGAGGCCCCAGCGACCGCGGTTGATGATCGCACCCAGCAGCCAGAAGCCGAGGAAGAAGACCACGACCGGCGTCCAGTATCCCCACGTGGTGAGCGGCGCGATGGCGGTCTGGCCGATGTTCTCACCGGTCACGTCACCCGCGATCGCGCCGAGGCCCAGGGCCGCGCCGAGGTACAGGATGGCGAACACGAGCGTGGCGAGCAGGCCGATCGCACCGGCGGTGCCGCGGTTGCCGCGGTCACGGGGCGGCTCCGGCGCCTGCACGAAGATCGGCTGAGGCTGCTGCGGCTGCACGGCGGCAGCGGCGACGAGCGGCTCGGACGGCACGATGCGCGTGTCCGTGTCGTCACTGTGCGTCGAGTAGGCGGCGTCGGCCATGCGGGAATCCTCGTGCCCGAACGGCACGGGTGCTGCCACGGTCGCCTCAGGGTAGAACGAGGCGGTGTCGGCGTCGGCATCCGACCGCGCGTCGTGGACCATCTCGCGCTGCGGCTCGGCCTGCACGGGAGCAGCAGGCGGGGCGGGCGCCGGGGCCGGCGCGGCGAAGGTGCCGGGGTGGTCCCGCTCCGCCTCTTCGAACGCGGCCAGGTCGGGGTCGATGGGCTGCGCGGCAGGCGTGCTCTCCGCGGCATCGTTCGTGCCGCGGACATCTGCACCCGCGGCTGCGGCGGCGTCGAGGCCGGCATTCGCGCTGCCGACGACGTCGTCTACGTCAGCCGGCTTCTCGGGCTGGGGAACGTCGGGGTCACTCATGGGGTGCGCCTCTCATCGGAAATGTGCATTGTGAGGCTACCGCCGCACGAACCGCCGCCCCCGGAGGCGTGCCGACGTGTCGTCATACGCACGGCGCCCGCAGATGTTCCGGGGTCAGGGAAGCGCGGTGCGCAGAGCGGTCCCGGCGAACTCCGCGAGCACCGGGAGCATCGGCAGCGAGAGCCAGACGAGCGCGCCGACGATGCCGATGCACACCACGCCGGCGAACCAGCTCACCCCGAGGTTGCGTCCACCCACCCGTGCCATGCCCCCACGGTAGAGCCGAAGCACCCCGGACGCCGGGAGCAACGCCGCGCTCCGGCCTCAGCCCTTCGTCGCTCCGGCGGTCAGGCCGCCGACGATGTACTTCTGCAGGAACAGGAACAGGATCATCACGGGGATCGCGGCCATCACTGCACCGGCGGAGAAGGCCGACCAGTCCGCATAGCGCGGGTTCGCGACGAGCTTGGTGAGACCGACGACGAGCGTCTGCTGGTCCACGTCGACGAGCATCACGCTCGCGATGACGTACTCGTTCACCGTGCCGATGAACGACAACAGGCCGACGACCGCGAGGATCGGGGCCACGAGCCGCAGGATGATCGTGAAGAAGATGCGGGCGTGGCCGGCGCCGTCGATGCGGGCGGCCTCGTCGATCTCCTTCGGGATCGTGTTGAAGAACCCGTACATGAGGTAGGTGTTCACGCCGAGCGCTCCGCCCAGGTACACCAGGATCAGCCCCGTGTGCGTGTTCAGCCCGATCGCCGGGAACCAGTCCCCCAGCGTCGACATCAGCAGGAAGATCGCGACGACCGCGAGCAGCTGCGGGAACATCTGCACGACGACGATCGTCACGAGTCCGACGCGGCGTCCCGCGAAGCGCATGCGCGAGAAGGCATATGCCGCGCAGGCGCCGATGAACACGGTCACGGCGCCGGTGACCACGGCGATCAGCAGCGTGTTGAGGAACCAGGTGCCGTACGGGTTCTGCGGATCGCTCAGGATGCGCACGTAACTGTCGATGCCGATCGCGGAGAACAGCTGGTTCGAGCCGGTCAGCGTGCCCTTCGGGTTCAGCGATGCGGAGACGACGTACAGCAGCGGGAACAGGGCGAACACGCTGACGACGATCGCGACGAGGTGTCGCCATCCGGTGTCGGCGAACCACGCGCCGAAGCTGCGACGGCGCGGGGTGAGGCGCTGTTCGGAGGTGCTGGTGGCGGTGCTCATGTCAGTTCAGCTCCTCGAGGGCCTTGGTCTTGCGGAAGCTGATGATCGAGATCGTCGCGACCACGATGAAGATCAGGATCGTGAAGGCCGATGCCAGGCCGTAGTCGCGTGTCTGGCCCGTGAAGGCCACCTTGTAGACCATCGAGATCAGGATGTCGGTGTGCCCCACCGGGATGGACACATCGCTGAAGCGCGGTCCGCCGTTGGTGAGCATGTAGATCAGGTTGAAGTTGTTGAAGTTGAACGCGAACGACGAGATCAGCAGCGGCGCGACGGTGACGAGCAGCAGCGGCAGCTTGATGCGGCGGAAGACCTGCCACGGGTTCGCGCCGTCCATCACGGCGGCCTCGTTCACGTCCTCCGGGATGCCCTGCAGCGCCCCCATGCAGACGAGGAACATGTAGGGGAACCCGAGCCACAGGTTCACCAGCAGCACCGACACCTTCGCGAGGGCGGGGTCGGTGAGCCAGGGGATGTCGGCCCCGCCGAAGATGACCTGATTGATGAAGCCGAAGCTCTCGTTCATCATCCCGGCCCAGACCAGCGCCGACAGGAACGCGGGGAACGCGTACGGGAGGATCAGGATGATGCGGTAGCCGTTGCGGAACCGCATCCGCGTGTTGTTGAACACCAGCGCGAGCAGGAGCCCGAGGAAGAACGTCGTCGCGACCGAGATCAGCGCGAAGGCGAACGTCCACAGCGTGACCGAGATGAGCGGTCCGCGGATGGACGAGTCGGTGACGGCACGGACGAAGTTGTCGAAGCCGACGGTCGTCTGCCACCCGGGCAGCAGCTGCTCTCCGTCTTCGGCCGTGAAGGCGCCGTCACCGGTGTCGGAGTAGACGACCCCGGTGGTCGTGTCGGTGATGGTGTCGGCGTCCGCGTCGTAGGCGAGTGTCGAGACGTACAGGTAGCCCTTCTGTCCGTCCGGTGCGCGCAGGCTGCCGTCGTTGGGGTCGTCGCTGAACGGGACGGAGAGCTTCTCGAGCTCTTCCGAGAGGGTGAAGACGGTGGCGAGCGGGAGGGTGGTCCACCCGTCCGTCGCGACGGCCTTGCCGCCCTCGAACTCGGCATCGACCTCCTGCAGGGGCTGCTCCGCGGTGCCGACCAGGGCGTCGCCCGAGTCGGGGTCGGTGACGAGCAGGCCGTAGGTGCCGAACTGCTCGACGACCGTGACCGGGTAGGTGGGCGAATCCTCGACCCGCTCCTGCGCCGAGGCGAGAAGCGAGGAGATGGCCTGATCCTTGGTGCCGTTGTGGCCCGTGCCGTAGTTCGTGAACCCGATGTACCCCGTGTAGAGCAGGGTGAAGACCTGGAACACCACCAGGAAGATGATGCCGGGAGTGAGGTACTTCGCCGCGATGCGCTTGCGGGAGAAGTAGATGTAGTTGACGAGGATGGCGACCGCGACGACGATCCCGAGGATCAGCCATTCCTGGTGTGCGAACAGGACGAAGGCCGCATAGAGCGCGATCGCGTCGACCACGGCCAGCAGCAGGATCTTCAGCAGCATCCAGCCGATCGGTCCGGATGCCGCTTCGGCGATCTTCGCCGCCTGGCGCTGACGTCGGGTCGGAGGAGCAGTGCGCTCGTCGGTGTCTGTCATGTCGTCCTCGTCATGATCCTGCCGGGGCGGGCGAAGACGCCCACCCCGGCAGAGTCAGTGGTTCCGGCTGTTACTTGATCGCGGCGGTCACGTCGTCGACGAGCTTCTGCCACGTCGTCGTCGGGTCCGCGCCGTTGATGATCGCGGCCTCGGCCACGCCCCAGAACTGCCACACCGAGCCCATGGCCGGGATGGCGGGCATCGGCACGGCGTCGGCGCCGACGGCCTGGAAGCCGGCGATGATCGGGTCGGAGGCGGCGGAGTCGGCGGCGGCGGTCAGCGCAGGCAGGACGTTGCCGGCCTTGAACAGCTCAAGCTGCACGTCTTCGGTGCCGAGGTAGTTGACGAGGAAGTCGTTCGCGGCGACCTTGTTCTTCGACTCGGAGCTCACGAAGAAGCCCTTGACGCCGGCGAACGGCGACGCGGTCTCACCGGTCGGGCTCGGGATCGGGTCGATCGCGACGTTGATGCCGGCGTCCGTCGCGGCTCCGACGTTCCACGGGCCGGTCAGCCAGAAGGCCGCGGTCCCGTCGAGGAACTGCTGCTTGGCGATCTCACCGTCGATGTCGGTGTTCAGCGTGCCCGCTGCGCCCTGCGCGCCCAGCCAGTCGGCGAAGGCGAAGCCGCCCTCGCTGCCCAGCTGGAGGTCGGTCGGGTCGTAGCTGCCGGACTCGTCCGTGCCGAAGACCGGAGCACCGAAAGCCGTCTGGAAGGGGTACAGGTGGTACGGGTTGCCCTCGGCGCCCTGCTCGACGACGAACGTGCCCTTCGACACCATGTCGTCAAAGCTCGTCGGAGCCTCCGGGACGAGGTCGGCGTTGCGCAGCACGGCGATGTTCTCGACCGCGTACGGGAGCATGTAGACGGTGCCCTCGTAAGTGGCCGCCTGCAGCGCCACCGGGAGGTAGTCCTCGGAGCTGTCGCCGAGCTCGATCGGAGCGACGACGCCGTTGGTGCTGAGCTCGCCCAGCCAGTCGTGCGCGCCCATGACGATGTCGGGGCCCTTGCCGGTCGGCACCTGCTGGATGAAGTCGTCCTTCATGTCGTCGACCGACTTGCCCGTGAGCTCGACCTTGACGCCGGTCTTCTCCTCGTAGGCGTCCGCCGCGCCCTGCAGGGCGTCCACGCGCTCGGCGTCGACCCAGACGACGAGCTTTCCGCCGTCCTGGGAGTCGGAGGTCTCATCGCCGCTGTTCCCCGCGGCGCAGCCGGCAAGCGTCAGAGTCGAAACGATGGCGATCGCGCCCGCGGCGACGATGCCCCTCTTGTTCACCTTCATTGGTGTGTGCCTCTCTCAGTGCTGTTGGCCTGCATGTACTGCAAGCGCTTACAGTATGCAACGAAAACGACACTGTTTGCAACGACGGACAGCGTCGATATCAACCCGTAACCGTCGAGACGAGGGCATCGATGCATGAAAACGCTTCCACCAGTTCGGGCGGGACGCGACTCGTAGACTCGGCGCATGGCAATCACTTCGCTCCATGTCGCGCGGATGACGGCGGGTGTCGCACTGGCGGCGTCCGCGGTCGCTCTCAGCGGCTGCACCGCGTTCGCCACGAGCTACGACGTGCTGGACCGCGAGGCCGAACCCGCCGATATGGTGCCGGACTCGGTGGTGGCGGAGGACTCCGGCGACGTCGCGGACCTGCCCTCGGCACGACTGGTGGGCGAGCACGAGGGCACATCGATCTGGCTGCTGCGCGGCGTCGAGGTCGGGGCGGTCTGCGTCCTCGCCTATCCGGACAACGACCTCTGGCTCATGGCCTGCGGAGGCGAACAGGGGCCCGTCGAGCTGAGCGGTCCCGCCGGACACTTCGTGACGGTTCCGGACGACTATCCGACGCCGGACGGAGCCACCCGGATCTCGGCCAATGTCTATGCCGTGACCCCTTGAGCACCGGCGCCGGTGCAGGAGGAGTAGCCGAACCGACCGACGCATCCGGCCGCAGAGCCGGTGACGCTCGTCAGCGACCGGCATCTCCCGGCGCATCCTGGATCACACGATCTATCCAGTCACGCCGCGGCAAAGCGGAGATGACTTCACGTGGAAACCACCCGAGTTCGATGATCTCGTCGAGGTCCGGCGTCGCCTCGCTGAGCAGTTCGCACTCGTACGCGATCGTCACGTAGCCGACCTGATCACCATTGGGATACGTGACTGCCAGAGGTTCTCCGCCGTAGGCGCCGATGACACCGGTGATCCGGATCCGAGCTCCCGTCTCTTCGAAGACCTCGCGATCCACAGCGTCCGCGGGGTCTTCGCCGGGCTCGACCCCACCGCCGATCAGACTCCAGAGCCCGGAGTGCGCGTGCCGCGCGAGGAGGAACCGCTCACCGTCTCGAATGACGGCCGTGACGCCAGGGAGAAGCAGGAAGTCCTGACCGATCCGCGCACGGATCGACTGGACATAGCTGGACATCGGCATCCGGGCAGTCTAAGCAGTGGACCTCAGCCGTGCGGGGAGCACTCGACAGCGAGCGGACTAGCGACCTGCGTGGATCGGCAGCCGTTGACGGCCGTCGGGGCCCGGGGCTTCCCTTGCTCCTACCGAACCCAGCCCATGATCACGGCGAGCACGAGCAAGAGCGTGAACAACGGGACGATGACCCGGAGCTCCCAGTCGTTCGCATCCATCTTGCGAATCGTCCGGAGGATCGGCCAGCGCGCCTCCCTGGCACGCCGGGCTGCGCGCTTCGGGCTCTCGCTGTCGCGACGCAGGCTCATCTCGCCAGTATGGGACACGCGCTCGCGCCCCGGTTACAGTGGAGTCATGGCTGACAGCTCATTTGACATCGTCTCGAAGGTGGATCACCAGGAGGCGGAGAACGCCCTGAACCAGGCCCGCAAGGAGATCGAGCAGCGCTACGACTTCAAGGGCACCGGTGCGTCGATCGCCTGGAGCGGTGAGAGCATCCTGATCATCGCCAACACCGAGGAGCGGGCCAAGGCGGTTCTCGACGTGTTCCAGTCCAAGCTCATCAAGCGCGGCATCTCGCTGAAGAGCCTCGACTCGGGCGAGCCCTTCGCGAGCGGCAAGGAGTTCCGCATCGTCTCGACGCTCAAGGACGGCATCTCCTCCGAGAACGCGAAGAAGATCAACAAGATCATCCGCGACGAGGGCCCCAAGGGTGTCAAGAGCCAGATCCAGGGCGACGAGCTGCGCGTGCAGTCCAAGAGCCGCGACGACCTGCAGTCCGTGATCGCGCTCCTCAAGGGCTCCGACCTCGACGTCGACCTGCAGTTCATCAACTACCGGTAAGCAGCCCGTCGGGCCGGTCGGCGAGAGACAGGTGGCGGCGCGGGGATGACCGCGTGCCCCTGATCACGGCTCACAGTCGATCGGGATCGAAGTCGAAGAGACCGCCGAACGGCGTCGCCTCGTCACCGGTGTCACGAGGGTCGAACTGGACGGTCGCGGTCGTGACCACGATGCGCGAACGCGGAGTGACGAGTACGCGCACCCGACGGTTGCCCACGGCGACGAATTCCACGAAGGCCGCCGGTCCGTTCGCTGCGGCCTCCACAGATCTGAGGATGCGGTCGAGGTCCTGGTCCTGGGCGAGAAACGTGCTGTCGCCGTCGATGATGATTTCGGTCCGCTCCATCGTCTGCATGTCGCCCATCCCAGCACACGAACGGCCTCCGAAGCTGCGAGTCCCGTTGAAGTCCAGCTCGGCGCGACGGACACCGCGGGGACTCGCCGCGCGTATCCTTTGCCCATGGGAAACCTCGAGTACAACAGTTCGCGTCCTGCGATCGAAGTGGACGACGAAACGCTGGTCCACCTGAAGATCGTGATGGGCACGAAGCTGCGTCGTCACGAGAGCTTCATGATGACCTGGCCCGCAGCCCAGGGGCGCGCCGGCAGGATGACCGCGTGGATGCACCCGAGCATCCCCTTGATCCTGGAGTTCGACTCCGAGGATCTTCCGAAGGTCGACAGCCACCGCATCGAGCGAATGATGACGGCGCTGAACGCTCGGGGGGAGCTCGTCCTCGACGACCTCCCCTGATCGGGACCCGGTGCCCGCCGATGCGGTCTGCGGGCGTTCCCGCGCGCCCCACACGGAATGCCTGTTCTCCGTGCGGAGCTCGCTCCCGGCGCCAGCGGTTCCAGGCCCGAGGAGGGGTCGGATGCCACGGCCTCCGACCCCTTCTGCGTGCTCTCGCGAGATTGCATACCGATATACCGGTTGTGGTGCTCAAGACTGGAGGCGGTCGACTCGATGCGACCGATGACGCAACCACCGCGTGACGGGCACCCGTCGCCGGCGACGCTCTTCGGGACTGCGAGCCAGCCCTCGTGGGGACGAGGCCACAGCGGTTCCACGCGCGTGCGTCTCCTGTGGTCGGCGGATGCGGAAGCGCCCGCCGGCCACAGACCCTCGAGTGAGAAGGACCCCGCCCGTCCCGTGCTGCGCGCCCCCACGCGGATCACGGCCGGACGGGGCTCATTGGCATCAGACGCGACTTCATGATGTAGTTTCCCTCCCGGGTGAATCATGGGGCGCCCGGGATTGAAGGACAACTGGGGGCAGGTCCATGCAGCGTATTCGGTCGACGAGCATCGGCGAGAGCAAGCAGCTTCTGGCTGAGGAGGTCTACCACTACATCGGCAGGCGGATCATCGACGGCACGCTGGCCGCCGGGGAACGCATCCGCGACGTCGACGTCGCGGAGGAGCTGCACGTCTCGCGCACACCGGTGCGCGAGGCTCTCCAACGCCTCGAACGCCTGGGGATGGTGACCATGTACCCCAGCCGCTACACCGAGGTCACGCCCGTCACCGCTGAGACGGTCGCGCAGTCGCTGGTGTTCGCCGGTCATCAGGGAGGCATCGCCGCCCGGCTGGCCGCGCCGCGGATCACACCGGCGCAGCGGGAACACGTCGTCGAGCTCGTCGCGACGATGTACGCGTCGATCGACGACAGCGCGAGGACCTCCCTCACCCGGTGGGCCGTGTTCTCGTACCTGGGCGAGCACTGCGGGAACGCGCAGCACCGCTCCCTCATCGCCGACGCGAGCATGGTGCTATCGCGCAATCTGCGCGGCTGGGCGGTCCCGCGGGGCGACCGCCTCCGGATGCAGCAGGTCTACATCGATTTCCGCGACGCGATCCGCCGCGGCGACGGCGACGCGGCCGAGCGTCTGGCGCGCGAGATGTACTACGTCTGACGGGGCTCGGGCCGACGCAGGCCGGCCGATGCACGCCAGCCGGTGACCCAGCGTTCGAGCCGCGCATAGGCCTCTTCCCGAGCGGCATGGCGGGAGAGGAAGACGTCGTGCAGAGCGCCGTCGATCCGCTCCACGGTGACCGAGGGGCCGAGCCGGAGCGCCGCACGGGCGATGTCGTCCACCACCAGCACGGAATCCGCCGAGGTCAGCTCCTCCGACCAGCGGGTGGGCGGCACGAATCGCGCCGAGAGCAGCACGCACACCGGCGCCGAGATGGACAGCCCCGCCGCCACGGTCTTGTGGCCGGTGAGGACCGCGTGCAGCCACCCCGCGTACACCGCCATCGTCTGCACGGGCCGCCACGCCGTGTCGATCTCCATCGGATCATCGGGGTCGGCGACCTCCTGCTGCGCGCGCGTGTAATAGCCGAGGTCGACCTGCGGCGCGACCTCCATCGGTCGGATCCGCGCCTGAAGCTCCACCACGGGAGCCAGCGCCGCGCGCGCCGGCGCGAACTGGAACTCCAGCCAGGGGCTGTTCAGCACCACCGCGTCTGCGACCCCCGGATGCCGCGACGCCCACAGGCTCAGGGTGAGCCCGCCCGTGGAATGCCCGAAGAGGACGAGGCCGCGCGCGGACTCGTTGCCGCCCAGCCCGCGTCCCATCGCCTCGAGGGCCGCGCCGATGTCCTGGTCGTAGATCGCCAGGTCCGCGATGTAACCGGGCGTCTGTCCTTCGCGCAGACTGCGACCGTACTTGCGCAGGTCGAGCGCGAAGAACCGGGCTCCGCGTGACGTCCAGAACCGGGCGAGCCGCTTCTGGAAGAAGTAGTCCGACCAGCCGTGGACGTACAGCACATCGACCCCGTCGAGAAGCCGACGCCGCCCGCGCACCCGGTCCCACCACTCCTGCTCGGGCGGGAGGGCGCGCACCAGGGTCGCCACCACCGGGCCCTGCTCGTCGGTGCCGAGGTCGAGCGTCAGCTGCTCGAACTCGTCGCCGAGCACATCAGGGATCCAATCCGCCATGCGTTCCTCCCCCTCGCCGCCAGGCTAGCCGAGCAGACGCCCGGGAGGGGGATGCGGGTCCGGGAGGGCGCTACTCGCCTCGGGACACGCGCACCATCTCGTCGCGCGGGACGACCTTGATCCGGGCGCGCTCCTCGGGCGCTCCGAGGGCGATCTCGTGCTCGTCGAGGCGATGCCAGCCGTCCAGGTCCGTCCAGGCGACGCCGCGCTCGGCGAGGAGGGCCGGAATCGCGTCCTCGCTGGGGTCCTCCGGGTGCCACCACGACCCCTGGTCGTTGATGATGTGCCGGACGGTCTCCATCGCGTCGGACTTGGTGTGCCCGATCAGTCCGACCGGTCCGCGCTTGATCCAGCCCGTGGCGTAGATGCCGGGCACCTGCTCGTTGGAGTCCTTCGCGAGCACCTGGCCCTCGCGATTGGGGATCACCCCGTGCTTCTTGTCGAACGGCACGCCGGGCAGCGGGGAGCCGAAGTAGCCGATCGCGCGGTACAGAGCCTGCAGCGGCACCTCGCGCAGCTCTCCCGTGCCCACGGCACCACCCTGACCATCGGGCTTCGTGCGCTCGTACACGAGAGCGGCGACGCGACCCGTCTCGTCCTTGCGCACCTCCACCGGCTTCGCCCAGAAATGCAGGTGCAGACGCCGAGATGCCGTCCCGCCGGCGTTGTTGACCGAGTCGCGCTTGCGCCACGACTGCAGGATCCGGTCGATCACCATGACCTGCTTGTTGCTGGCGACCGCATCCTTCGAGGCCTCGTCGTAGTCGAAGTCCTCGTCGTACACGACCATGTCGACATCGCGCAGCTCGCCGAGCTCGCGCAGTTCGAGCGGTGTGAACTTCACCTGCGCGGGTCCGCGGCGTCCGAAGATGTGCACGTCGGTCACCACGCTGGCCTTCAGCCCCTCGTAGACGTTCGCCGGGACCTCGGTGACGAGCAGGTCCTCCGCATGCTTCGCGAGCATGCGGGCGACGTCGAGCGCCACGTTGCCGTTGCCCAGCACCCCGACGGAGGCCGCGTCCAGCGGCCACTCCCGCGGCACGTCCGGATGCCCGTCGAACCAGCTCACGTAGTCCGCGGCCCCGTACGAGGCCACGGCGTCGATGCCGGGGATGTCGAGCGAGGTGTCGCGGATCGCCCCGGTCGCGAAGATCACGGCGTTGTAGTGCTTCTTGAGGTCGTCGAGGGTGATGTCCTCGCCGAAGCGGACGTTGCCGAACAGGCGGATGTCACCGCGATCGAGGACATCGCGCAGCGCCGTGATGATGCCCTTGATGCGCGGGTGATCGGGCGCGACGCCGTAGCGGACGAGCCCGTAGGGAGCCGGCAGCTGCTCGAAGAGGTCGATCGACACGTCGAACTTGCGCTCGGCCTTCAGCAGGATGTCCGCGGCGTAGATGCCGGCGGGTCCCGCACCGACGATGGCCAGTCTGAGCTTGGTCATGGGAGGTCCTTTCGTATGCCGACGCAGCCGGCGGGCAGCCCGAGGGGCGCCCGCGCGGAATCAGCTGGAGCGTTCGGCGAGGGTCTCAGCGAATCGTGTCAGCGCCTCGCGGACGGTGCCGCGCGGGAGGGGGTCGAGGGCGTCGGTCGCATCGCGCGTCCAGGAATGCGCGAGCTCGAGCGTCTTCTGCGTCACGGCGTGATCGCGGAGCTCGTCCAGAGGGCCGTCGAGGATGGCCGGATCGGCGCCGTCCGCGATGAGCGCCACTCCGTCGTCGATGCGCGCCGCGAGGTCGACCGACGCGGTGTCGCCCTCGGCCTTCAGCAGCAGGTAGGGCATGGTCGGGACGCCCGCACGCAGGTCGGTTCCCGGCACCTTGCCGGTCTCCTCCGGCTTCGCCGACAGGTCGATGACGTCGTCGAGCAGCTGGAAGGCCACGCCGATCTTCTCGCCGTACACGCGCAGCGGCTCCTCGTACGCCGAGGAGGCGTTGGAGAAGATCACGCCGCCCTGGGTCGCCGCGGCGATCAGGGAACCGGTCTTGTCGGCGAGCACCTGGATGTAGAACGCGATCGGGTCGTCGCCCTCCTGCGGTCCGAGGGTCTCGTGCATCTGTCCGAGGACGAGGCGCTCGAACGTGTCGGCCTGCAGTCGGATGGCTCGCTCCCCCAGGCGCGACATGAGCTGACTGGCGCGCGAGAACAGGATGTCGCCGGTGAGGATCGCGATGTTGTTGCCCCACACCGCGTGCGCGGCCGGGACACCGCGACGGCGGTCCGCGCCGTCCATGACGTCGTCGTGATACAGCGAGCCCAGGTGGGTGATCTCCAGAGCCTTCGCGACATCGATCACCTCGGCCGTGTTGCCGTCGCCGAGCTGTGCGGCCAGGAGCGTGAGGACGGGCCGGATGCGCTTGCCGCCCGCCTCGTACAGGTAGCGGCTGGCGGCGTCGGCGAGCGGATCGGCGACGCGCACGTCCTCGGCCAGTCCGGTCTCGACCAGCTCCAGTCCGTCTTCGATGGCGCGGGCGACGCGGCGGGCGGCGGGGCCGATGAAGACGCGATCGCTGAAGCCGAGACGGCTCGCCAGTCGCGAACCCGGGGCGATGGGGCTCGAAGTCACGGTCCCAGCCTACCTGCGTCGGCTGACGCGGTTTCGTCCGCGGAGATCACTCCGGCTTGCGCGCTCTGTGCAGGGCCACGATGCCGAACGAGAGATTCCGGTACGCGACGTCGGCCCAGCCCGCCTCCCGGATCCAGGCCGACAGCTTCTTCTGGTCGGGCCACTCGCGGATCGACTCGTTGAGGTAGTCGTAGGCGTCGCCGTTGGTGCCCGCGACCCGGGCGACGCGCGGCAGCACCTGCGCGTTGTAGAAGCGGTACGCACTGCGGAACAGCTTGCCCGGCGGGGTGGAGAACTCGTTGATCACGAGTCGGCCGCCCGGCTTGGTCACGCGGTACAGCTCGCGCAGCGCCTTCTTCGGATCGTTCACGTTGCGCAGCGCATACGACATCGTGACCGCATCGAACTCCCCGTCGCCGAACGGCAGATCGGTGGCGTCGGCCTGCACGAACGACAGGTTGCGCATGGCGCCGTGCCGGCGCTCGCCCTCCGCGAGCATCCCCGGCGAGAAGTCGGCCGCGACCACCTGAGCACCGCTTCGCGCGAGGGACGCCGACGACGACGCGGTGCCGGCACCGAGGTCGAGGATCCGCTCCCCCGGCTTGGGGGCGACCGCGCGCGTGGTGGCGGCGCGCCACAGGACGTCGTTGCCGAACGTCATCGCGGTGTTCGTGCGGTCGTAGCCTGCGGCGACCTGGTCGAACATGCCGCTCACGCGGGCGGGGTCCTTGCCGAGGTCGGCGCGGTTCTTCTCGTTCGGGGTCACGGGATCAGTCTAGGCGCGAGGTTCAGCGCCTCGAGGCGGTCGAGCCACGGATCCGCCGTCGCGTCGTCGAACGGGGCGGTCTGTGCGCGCACCCGCTCCTCCAGGTCGAGCGCGAGGGCCTCGAGGTGCGTCATCACGGCGGCGGGGTAGCCGTAGCGGACGCTGTGCTCCGCCCACTCGTCGCGGTCGTCGACCCAGGTGCCCCGGGCACCCTCGACACGGACGACGTCGAGATCCATGTCGATGCCCGTCGCGAGCAGCGGATCGTCCGACCAGCGGATGTCCCAGCCGAGGTCGATGTAGATGCGCATGCCGCGGGGATGACGACGGTTCACGGTCAGCGCATGGTCCGCGCTCGCCGGGACCAGCGTGACGTTCGGACCCGCCGCGTGGAACTCCGCACCGGGACGGATGCTGTGCCATCCGGCGGGCTGGCCGACCCAGTCTCCCCAGTGGTCCGAGCCGAGGTACACGCACTCGTGACGCCAGTGCGGGGAGCCGTCCCACTTCCGCCACTGGAAGACCATCTCGGTGCCGGGTGCGGGACGCGCGTCGCTCATCCGTTCACCCTACGACGACGCGGTTCCGGGTCGTCGACGCGGCATAGGCTGGACACGTGCACACCACCCACCTGGTCGTGGAGACCCGCGAGATCGACCCGGTCGAAGACCTCCTGGCATACGCCGACCCCGCTCGTCCGCTCGCCTGGCTGCGCCGCGGAGACGGGATCGTCGCCGTCGGGGAGCCGCTTGCGGAGCTACGCCCGCGTCCGGCGGCCGGCACGCCCCGCTCGCAAGCGCTGGCCACGGTCTGGCGCGGCATCTCGGCCCAGGCGGAGATCTCCGATCCGGTCGGACTGCCCGGAACCGGGCTCGTCGCGTTCGGGGCGTTCGCCTTCGACGAGGAGTCGGCCGCCGACAGCGTGCTCATCGTGCCGACCCGCGTGCTCGGCAGGCACGGGCACCGCTTCTGGGAGACCCGGATCCGTCTCGCATCCGACCCCCGGGCGGCGACCCCGCTCGCCACGCAGCCGTATGGACCGCACTGGGCCGGCACGGTCGGGCCGGGGGCGCAGAGCCCGCAGGGATATCAGGACTCGGTGCGGCGCGCGCTCACTCGCATCGCGGACGGCGAGCTGAGCAAGGTCGTCCTCGCCCGAGACCTCATCGGCACGATCCCCGCCGGCTCCGACCTGCGCCGCCTCGTGCGAGCGCTGTCGACGGGGTACCCCGACACCTGGGCCTTCGCGGTGGACGGTCTGATCGGCGCGAGCCCCGAGACCCTGGTGACGGTGCAGCAGGGCACCGTGACGGCCCGGGTCCTCGCCGGCACGATCGGGCGCGGCGCCGACGCGGACGCCGACACCGAGGCGTCCACGCACCTCGCCTCCAGCACCAAGGACCTCGACGAGCACCAGTACGCGGTGCAGAGCGTGCTCGCCTCGCTGCGCGCGCACACCAGGGCGCTCGCGGCGAGCGAGCAGCCGTTCCTGCTGAAGCTGCCGAACCTGTTCCATCTCGCCACCGACGTGGAAGGCGAACTGGCCGACGGCGAGTCCGCGCTCGACCTGGTGCGCGCGCTGCACCCCACGGCCGCGGTCGCCGGGACCCCCACGCCGGCGGCGATCGCGGCGATCCGCGACCTCGAGCCGTTCGACCGCGGACGCTACGCGGGCCCGGTGGGCTGGGTCGACGCCGAGGGCAACGGCGAGTGGGCCATCGCGCTGCGGTGCGCCCAGTTCGTCGCCGAGGCGGACGCGATCGGCGTCACCGCGTACGCCGGAGCGGGGATCGTCGCGGGTTCCGACCCGGAGAGCGAGCTGCTGGAGACGCGCGTGAAGTTCCGTCCCCTCGTCGACGCTCTCGCCTGACGCCGGTCCCGGACGGGCGCACCGGGACGGGGCAGGGTCAGCTGGCGGCGAGCCGCTTCTTCTCGGCCTCGACGTCGAAGTCCGCGCCGGGCCACTGCGGGTCGATGTCCTCCAGAGCGGCGAGCAGCAGCTCCTGCACCGCGAGGCGCGCGTACCACTTGGCGTTCGCCGGGATCACGTACCAGGGCGCCGCTTCGGTCGAGGTGCGGTCGAACACCGTCTGGTACGCCTGCATGTACTGCGGCCACAGCATCCGCTCGTCCACATCGCCGGGGTTGTACTTCCAATACTTGTCCGGCCGCTCCAGGCGCTCCATGAGGCGCTCCTTCTGCTCCTCCGGGGAGATGTGCAGCATCACCTTGATGATGCGCGTCCCGGATGCGGCCACCCGGGCCTCGAACTCGTTGATCGCGTCGTAGCGGCGCTCGATCTCCTCCGGCGGGGCGAGCTGCCTGACCCGGCCGATCAGCACGTCCTCATAGTGCGAACGGTCGAACACGCCGATGAACCCGGGCTCCGGGAGCCGCGTCTCGACACGCCACAGGAAGTCATGCTCGCGCTCCTCGGCCGTCGGGGCCTTGAAGGCCGCGAGCGCCACGCCCTGCGGGTCGACCCCGCCCACCACATGGCGCACGATGCCGCCCTTTCCGGCGGAGTCCATGGCCTGCAGCACCAGCAGCACGGAGTCCTTCGCCGTGCCGACGCGACTCTCGGCGAACAGCCGTTCCTGCAGCCCGTTGAGGTCGTCGAGTCCTGCCGCGAGGTCGGCCTGCCCCTGGGACTTGCCGTGGTCGTATCCCGGCTTGCTGTCCGGGTCGAGGTCGGCGAGGCGGAAACCGCTGCCGACGCGGAGCGTCTGCGTCCAGGTGTGCGCGTTCATACGCACATCCTGCCAGTCAGCGCGGCAGCGGGACCTCGATGATCTGACGGCCGCCGCGCGGCGAGGTCAGCGCCTGATCCAGCGCCGTGCGGGTGGTGACGCGCTGGTACTCCCAGCCGTAGGCCAGGGCGAGATGCTCGATGCGGACGTTGTGCGGCGTGTAGAAAGCCCGATCCAGGTCGGCCGGTCGCGCGGAGGCGGCGACCTCGAGTGCGTCGAAGATCGTGCCGCCGCCGTCGTTGCCGACGATCACCTGCAGGCGCGGCTCGGTCTCGTCCGGCGGCAGCAGCAGCGCGCCGACGTCGTGCAGGAACGCCAGATCGCCGAGCAGCACACGGGTCACGCCGGGGGCGCCGGCCGCCTGGCTGGCGAGGGCGATGCCGGTCGCGGTGGCGATCGTGCCGTCGATGCCGGCGAGGCCGCGATTGGCGTGCACGGGGACCTTCTTTCCGCCGAGCACCTGGTCGGCGACCCGGACCAGCCGGGACGACCCGAAGACCAGCCGGTCGTGCGGCCAGGTGGCGCGCCAGACGGCATCGACGAGGAGCTCCCTGTCGAGCGGGCGGCGGACCGCGTCGAGCTCGGCCCGCACGGCTTCCCGCCTAGCGGCGAAGTCGGTGGATGCGAGACCCTCCGGGTCCGGAGCGTTCTCGCTCAGGTCGACGACCTCGGCCGCCGAGGCCTGGAGCCACGCCCCGAGCCAGTCGCGGTCGACGGCACCGGGTGCGACGGAGACCGCGTCGACACCGCGCGTGCGGTGGTTGAGGTCGAGCTGCTCGCCGCCGCGGTGGCGCGCGACGACCTCGACATCCGTCCGCGACAGCAGCGCCGCGACCTCACGGCTGAGCGT
Source organism: Microbacterium algeriense (assembly GCF_008868005.1). Taxonomy (GTDB): domain Bacteria; phylum Actinomycetota; class Actinomycetes; order Actinomycetales; family Microbacteriaceae; genus Microbacterium; species Microbacterium algeriense. The sequence continues at coordinate 956,755 of NZ_WAAO01000001.1, read as the reverse complement.
GGGGTGGCCGAGCACCACGACGCGCTCGATGCGCCCGCCGAGGTCATCGCGGCGGAGCAGGCGGCGATAGCCGTGGACGAGCTGGCGACCGAACCGCGCACCGCTCACGATCTCCGCGATCAGGGGCCAGCCGCCCGCATGCGCGAGCTCCTCGGCATCCGGTCCGGCGTCGGCACCGGCGACCACGACCGTGCGCGGTCCGCGCGCGAGCACCCACGGTTCGCCGGCGATGCGGCGGGGCGCCTCGCCCGGCGTGACCGCGACGGACGGCAGCTCTCCGGAGAGCGGCTCCCGCGACGGCAGGTTCAGGTGCACGGGACCGGCGACCCCGGGCCGTGCGTGCTCCCCCGCACGGGCGCCCATCGCCGCGGCGACGGCGCGCTCGGCGAGACCGGACCAGTCGCCGTCCCCCGGCACGGGCGCGTCGAGCTGATCGCGCACCCAGGGGTGGAAGAGCCCGTCCTGGATGGTCGCCTGGTTGGCTCCGACGCCGCGCAGCTCCGGAGGACGGTCGGCGGTGAGCAGGAGCAGCGGAACGCCGGAGTGGAACGCCTCCATCACGGCGGGCAGCAGATTGGCGACGGCCGTGCCCGACGTGCAGATGACGGCAGCGGGCACACCGGTCTCGCGGGCGATCCCGAGCGCCGTGAAACCGGCGACGCGCTCATCGATGCGGACGTGGACCCGCACCGGACCCTCTTCTGCGAAACGCACCGCGGCGAGCGCGAGCGCCTGCGACCGGGACCCGGGAGAGAGCACGAGGTCGCGCACACCCTGGGCGACGAGGTCGGCGATCAGAGACGCCGCGGCATCCATCGCCGGCGACGAGGTCACGGGCGCTGGTCCGTGGCCGGAGGCTCGTCGCTCTCCTCATCGAGACGGGCGAGCTCCTCCTCGAGGCGGCGGATGCGGGCGTCCTGCTCCGTCTTGCTGATGCTGCGCAGGAAGGCGGGGTCGTCATCGGGGGCGATGACGGGACGCACACCGGAATCGTTCGCGCGCCGACGGCCGATCACGAACCAGAGGATGCCGCCGATGACGGGCAGGAGCACCACGATGAAGATCCAGGCGGTCTTGGACACACCCCGGTGCCGCGTCGCCGGCTGCACGGCGCAGTCGACGATGCTGTACACCCAGAACACGGCGGCGAGGAAGCCGCCGATGATCAGTAGTCTCGCCACCCCTCCAGTGTAGGCACCTCCGGGACGCACGGGCCCCGGGAGGGGCAGAGGCGCCGTTGCTAGACTGCGCGGGAAATGCTGCCCACATCGCCGGAACGGATGCCGCGAGCGCGGGACGAGCGGCTGCTGATCGCCCGGATGATCACCGCCGTCGGCCTCGCGCTCCTCCTCGTCGTCGGCGCCTGGTCCACCTCGCACGGCACCGCCGACGTGCACGCCACTCTGTGTCTCGCGGCCGGTGTCTCCGATCCGGCGGCCGCCGCTTCGGGCCCGGACGCCGCGGCGGATGCGAGCGTGATCGACGTCCTCTCCTCGGACGCGGGTCTGTGCGTGATCGCGGCGCTGTGCTGCGTCGCGCTCGCCCTCCTGTTCCGACGGCTCGCCGGGCGGCGGTCCCGCCCTCTCGGGGCACGCGCACCGCGCACGGTGGCACCGCCCCGCGCCGGTCCCCTGCTCCTCGTCCCCGCGCTCACCCTCACGCAGCTATCCATCTCCCGCACCTGACCCGCGACGCGCGCATCGAGCCGCCCCAGCGGCATCCATCCCTCGTCGTACCCCTGTGTCTGGAGACCCCATGAAAACCTCTGTCAAGGCGACCCTGACCGCCATCGCCGTCGCCATCGTCCTGCTGATCGCCGGGATCGTCTTCGCCCTCTCGCAGCGGAGCTCCGCCCCTCCGGCCGAGGGCGGAGAGCCGCAGCAGACCGTCCGCACCGACTCGCATGTGCTCGATGAGGGCGGGGAGGACGCGGTGACCGTCGTGGAGTTCCTCGACTTCGAGTGCGAAGCGTGCGGCGCCTTCTATCCGGTGGTCGAAGAACTCCGCGAGAAGTACGCCGGAGACATCACCTATGTCGTGCGGTACTTCCCTCTGCCGGGACACGTCAACTCCACGCAGGCCGCCATCGCCGCGGAAGCCGCCGCCGGGCAGGATCGCTTCGAGGACATGTACCACCGGCTGTTCGAGACCCAGGCGCAGTGGGGCGAGGAGTCGGAGGAGACCCCCGAGGTGTTCCGGGCGTTCGCCGAGGAGCTGGGGCTCGACATGGCCGCCTACGACGCCGCGGTCGCCGACCCCGCCACCGCGCAGCGCGTGCAGGCGGACAAGAGCGACGGCGAACGGCTGCAGGTGAGCAGCACCCCGACGTTCTTCGTCGACGGCGAGCAGGTCGTGCTGCAGGAGTGGGACGACCTGGAGGAGGCGATCGAGAAGGCCGTGAACGGCTGAGACCCTCGAGTCGAGAGCCCCTCCCGGCGGAACATCACCAGGAGGGGGTCTCGTCGTCCGGCCCGAGACGCGACGGAGTCGTCGATACGCTGAGACCACGACCAGGGAGAGGGCTCGGACGACGATGGATGTGACTTCGGTTCTGCAGGTGACGCACAACGCGCGCGGGCTCGGTGGGCTCCCGATCTCCGGCGGCGGGCAGCTCGCCTCCGGGCTCCTGTTCCGCTCGGACGCGCTCGGCGCCCTGACCGACGACGGACGACGCGCCCTGGCCGACCTCGGCATCGGCACCGTGATCGACCTGCGCACCGACGCGGAGCGCGCCCGCTCGGCGGACCGTCTTCCCGAGGACGGCAGCGTGACGCTGCTCGAGCTCCCCATGCAGGGCGGCGCGATGGACGAGATGGTGAAGCGGATGATGCCCGCCGCGGGGCGCTCCGGGATGTCGGTGACCCAGGTGGCGGAGCTGCTGCAGCACGTGCCGACGCTGGAGGACCTGTACATCGCGATCCTGGAGGGGAGTTCCGCGCAGTTCGCGACCATCGCCCGCACCGTGCTGGCGGCCTCCCGCACCGATCGTCCCGGCGTCCTCATCCACTGCACTGCGGGCAAGGACCGCACCGGCCTCGCCTCGGCGCTCCTCCTCCTGCTCGCCGAGGTTCCCCGGGACGCCGTCGTCGCGGATTACACCCAGACGGAGACCGACCTCGCGCGCGGCTTCGCGGAAGCGCTCACCGGTCTCATCACCGCCCTCGGCATCCCGCTCACCCCGGAGCTGGACACCCTCGCGACCAAGGCCCCGGCATCGGCGATCGAGACCGCGATGGACTGGATCGCCACGCATCACGGCGACGTCGCCGGATACCTGCGCCACGGTGGCCTGACGGACGAGGAGATCGCCGAGCTGCGCCGGGTGCTGCGCGGCGAAGACGCCTGATCCGCCCGCGAATCCCTCCCGCGGTGGCAGCACCCCTCGCTACGCTGAGCGCATGACCGAGGAGCACGCCGCGTCGCCCCACCCCGTCGTCGCCGTCGCCGCGCGGATCCCCGCGACCCTCACCATGGTCGGCCTGATCCTCGTCGTGGGGGTCATCTGGCAGGGACTGTGGAAGCCCTTCGAGGATTCGGAGCTGTTCCCCACGGTCGCGTACGGCCTGCCCAACCTCGCCGACGGCCGCTGGTGGACGCCGCTCACCGGCACCTTCTTCGTCAACGAGCCCTGGGTGTACCTCTTCACGATCGCGGGGTTCTGGGGCATGGCGTTCCTGGAGTTCCGCCGAGGCACCCGCGTCGCGCTCGCGTACTACGGGATCGGACAGCTCTTCGCGATCTTCGCGACCGCCCTGCTGCTGCTCCTGCTGTCGCAGTTCCCCTGGGCCTGGGCGACCGAGCAGGCGCAGGCCCTCGACGTCGGCGCATCCGGCGGGACGATGGCCTGCATCGCCGCCGCGGTCGGCCTCTTCCGTCCGCCCTGGCGGGTGCGCGGCTGGCTGATCCTCCTGGGGTTCGTCTTCGTGGCGATGCTCTTCTGGGGCAAGGTCGCCGACCTCGAGCATCTGCTCGCGGTGCTGCTGATCCTCGTCGTCGACCGCTCGCTGCGGGTGCGGCACACCACGGTCAGAGAGCAGCGGCTCATCGCGGTGATGGCGATCCTCGTCCTCGGCGCGGTCGAGATCATCACGACCCTCGTGCCGACGGACGGGCCGTTCGGTCCGACCGACCCCGTCTCCGGCGGATTCATCGACCTGGCGATCGACGTGGTCGTGATCCTCGTCCTCGTGAACGGGCTGCGCAGAGGACGGCGGTGGTCGTGGGTGCTGGCGATCCTGCTCGGGGCGTTCAACGTGGTCGTGGCCGCCCTCGTGCTGATCCTCATCACGGTGTTCAGTCAAGCCCAGGTCGAGGTCCGCTGGGACGGCGACACCGAGCTCGCCCTCGCGAACGGCTTCCTCTGGATCATCATGCTCGTGTACCTGGTGTGGGTGCGCCGTGCGTTCCGCGCCAGACGGCGGTCCCGGCTCGGCATCCAGCCGCCTCCGACCGTCGACGACATGAAGCAGGAACTGCGCACCCACGGCGGCGGCACCCTCTCGTGGATGACCACCTGGGAGGGCAACAGCTACGCCAGGGTCGCCGGCGGCATCGTCGCCTATCAGCGCCGCAACGGCGTCGCCCTCGCGCTCGCCGACCCGATCGGCCCGGCACAGGCTCGCCCGGAGGCCGTCGCCGACTTCATCCACGCCGCCGAGCTCGCCGGCCTCGTGCCGTGCTTCTTCAGTGCCGACGAGGACACGCGCGCCGCCGTCCCGTCCACGTGGCGCAGCCTCGTCGTGGCCGACGACACGATCGTCGACCTGCCCGGTCTCGAGTTCACGGGCAAGCGCTGGGGTCCGGTGCGCACCTCGCTCAACCGGGCGGGCCGTGAGGAGATGACCTTCCGCCTCACGCAGCTGAAGAAGGAGTCCTGGGGTGTGCAGCAGCAGCTCCGCGCGATCTCCGAAGCCTGGGTCGGCGACAAGGACCTCCCCGAGATGCGCTTCACGCTCGGGACGCTGGAGGAGGCGGAGGATCCGGAGGTCCGCCTCGCCCTCGCGATCGCTCCCAACGGCGACGTCGACGGCTTCCTGTCGTGGCTGCCCGTCCACGGCCCTGGCGGCGTCGTCCGCGGCTGGACCCTCGACCTCATGCGGCGGCGCGAGGGCGGCTTCGGTCCCGTGATGGAGTTCCTGATCGGTTCGTCCGCGAAGCAGTTCTCCGACGAGGGCGCGCAGATCATGTCGCTCTCCGGCGCACCGCTCGCGCATGACTATCCGCCGGATGCAGGCGTGATCGCCGCTCTCAGCGACCGGCTCGCGGAAGCTCTGGAACCGGTGTACGGCTTCGGTTCGCTGCACCGGTTCAAGCAGAAGTTCCACCCCCGCTACGAGACCATGTACCTGCTGTTCCGTGACGAGAGCGACCTCACGCGGATCGGCGGTGCGCTCACCCGGGCCTTCCTGCCCGATGCGACCCTGCGACAGTTCGCTGGCGCCGGCCTCGAGCTCGTCCGCGGCGGCAAGGACTGACGCCGGCGGGATCCTCACCGAACGCGCGGCACCGTCAGTGCGCCCGTCAGCGAGCTCCTGCAGCGCGACCGTCGAGCAGGTTGCCGACGAAGCGGAGGATCTCATCCTGAAGGCCGGGGTGCGCACCCGCCAGCGGGGCCTGGCTCTGCACCAACGACTGCAGTTCTTCCAGCATGGTCCGCACCAACGCCTCAGGACGCCGCACCCCCCACACACGCAGTTCGGTGATGAGATCCTCGGCGGTGAGGTCGGCATGGCGGTACTTCTTGTTGACCGCCAACGCCACCTTCCCGTCGGTATCGATGTGGTGTGCCATCGGCACCACGTCGTACGCAGGCGCGAGCGATACATCTCCAGATGGCGGATGCAGCAGGCCGAGATTCTTCGTGTGCATGTCGAGATTGCCGATCGCGAGCCCGAGCGTCGTCATGCGCGCGAGCGCGTGGATGTCTTCTGCACCGGCGACGCTGCGAAGGGTCTGTGCGACGCGCTCCAGGCTCACCACACCGCCGATCTCCTGATACTTCTGATTCCCCGAAGCACCCAGTGCTTGGCTGAAGTCCTCCTGGTGGACACGCTGTCCCCCCGTCCGATCGAATCGCTCGATCACAAGGGCCGGAAGGCCGTCGAATTCCTCTATATGAGTATCGAACCGCGCAAGGCCGAGACCGCGAGCCAGCCGCGACCCGTACTCCTCGTCGAAGATGACGGTCGGCTTTTTCTCCAGCTGAGGCTTGAGGATATGCGTTGACGGGTGCCCTCCGACCACCTGGTTCCACTCTTCGCCCGCGCGCGCCAAGACGATCTTGGGCTGAACGCCACCGAGCGAGGACTTCCCCACCCCCGGGGCGTTCGCGAGCGGGTCGCGCAAAGGATGCTCCAGAAGGTCGCGGACGCCGCGCGCGTCCAGGACACGAAGTCCCGGCCTTCTCGGTTCACTCGGATCTTCGACATCCCAGATCTGCACTGCTCCTGCGACATCGCGTCCATACCGCGCCAGGAATGCCGGAGTGTCACCTCGTCTGATCCCGCTCTGAGCGAGCATGTAGGCGAGTTGGTCCCCCTCGGGAAGCAACTCGCCGAACCAGTTCCGCCTCCTCCCCGCCAGATGGCGCGGGAGCACGCGGACGAGGGGGATCGCGACGGACAGCACGCGACTGTTCATGCCGAAGACCTCGGTCGCTTCCCTCGCTCCGACGAAGTCGAAACTGCGGGCATCCGGACCCTCCAGGTGTCCGATCACTGTGTCGTACAGTTCGACGGCGAGCTTCATGCGGCATCATCGTCTTCCCACTGCGCCGAGAGCTGCACACCGGTCGCTCGGAGGAGATCGAAGATCTTCCGCATGTAGATCGTCGGCGTTCCCGACTCGATCTCGCTGACCGCACGCTGCGACATCCCGAGACTCTCGGCGAGTGCCGTCTGAGACAGGCCCTGAGCGAGCCTCGCCTGCTGGATGACGAGACCGATGTCGCCGGGCGCGCGAATCTTCATCCTCTGGTCGGTCACGGGCGCTCCCTCCTATTACGTTTTCCGGATAGTCCCAGGCTATTACGTTTTCCGGATAACGCAACGGTATGTCGATTTCCGGATAGCTGTAGCGGCCGCACCGGAGAATCCGCATGAGTACGATCGGTGTCGTGCTCGATGAAGACCGCCTCCGCTCCATGGCCGACGACCTGGGCAGGGTGGACGGGGTGCGAGCCGTCGCGTTGGGCGGCAGCCGCGCGCGCGGGACGCACCGTCCCGACTCCGACATCGATCTGGGGCTGTACGTGGAAGCCGACGTCGACCTGACCGCCATCGCGGAGGCGGCGAGCGGATGGACCGGTGAAGACGTTGAGATCGCCGACCGCGGCGGATGGGGACCCTGGGTCGACAGCGGGGCCTGGCTGATCGTCGACGGCGCACCGGTCGACCTCATCCTCCGCGACGTGATCCGCGTCGAGGAGCAGTGTGCCCGCGCCGTCCGTGGCGAGTTCGCCTTCCACTCCCAGCCGGGACACCCGCTCGGCTTCCTCGACGTCGCCTATGCGGGTGAGGTGGCGACCGGCGTGCCTCTCTGCGACCCGGACGGGATCCTCGTCGCGCTGGCTCGCAGTGTGAATCCGTACCCCGACGCCCTCCGCGCGGCGTTCGTCGAGAATCTCTGGCAGGTCGACTTCCTGCTGAACGCAGCCACGAAGGGCGCGAAGACGGGTGATGCCGCCTACGTGGCGCTGTGCGGAACCACGACGGCCATGCTGATCGCCCATACCTGGCACGCGGCCGCCGGCCAGTGGGTGACGAACGAGAAGGGACTGGTGCCGAACGTGGCACGGCTCCCGATCGACACGGCGGGGTTCAGCGCGACAGCCGCGGCGGTGCTCGGAAGCATCGGAACCTCGCCGGAACAGTTGCTGGCGTCGATCGCACGGCTGAGGGGGCTGCCGCGCCCGGCAACCCCCTCGAACTGAACCTCAGCCGGCCGTCTCCACGAGTGCCGCGGGAGCGTCGCCCGTCGTCTCGCCGGCCGGACGCTTCGCGGTGTTCGCGATGTGCGCCCGGCTGACGACGATCACCGCGACGACCATGAGGGCGACACCGAGCCAGTACGGCGCGGCGTGGCTGACCAACGCATAGAGCGCACCGGCGATGAGCGGCGCGGCGGTGCCCATCGCCGCGTTCAGCGACTGGGTCGCCCCGCCGAGCCAGCCCTGCTCGTCGTCCCCGACCGCGTTCGACATCGCCCCGTCCATCGCGGCCTGCGACGCGCCCTGGCCGGCTGCGAGCATGAGGGCGCCGACGATGAACACCCACGGCTGGGCGAAGAGCGACGCCACGACGGCGAGCGCCGCGAGACCGATCAGCTGCGCCACGATGCCGCTCACGATCACACCGCGCTCCCCGATCCGCGGAAGCAGGAAGCCGAGCAGCACGCCCTGGATGAGGATGTCGATGATCCCCACGGCGGCGGTGAGGAGTCCGATCTGCGTCGGCCCCCACTGGATCGAGTCCAGGGCGAGCACGCTGAAGTTGTTCACGAAGAAGCCGAACGGCAGGGCGAGCAGGGCGAAGCCGATCATCAGCCCGCGCAGCTCCCTGCGTCCGAACGCCTCCTTGAAGACGGCGAAGGGCTGCACATCGCGCAGCGTGATCGTGGCGATCCTGTTGCCCGGCTTCAGACTCTCCGGGAGCAGGAAGATGCTGAGGATCGCGATCGTCAGGGCGACGGCGGCGGTCAGGAACACCGGGAGCTGGATGCTGACGGCGGCGAGCAGTCCTCCGAGAGCCGGGCCGATCATGGTGCCGATGCCGGAGAGCGCGCCGAGGAGACCGAACCGTTGCGCACGCTTCTCCGGCGGAGTGATGTCGGCGAGATAGGCGAAGAGCGCGGGGAGGTCTCCCGCGGTCAGACCCTGGATCACCCGGGCGAGCACGAGGATCCAGAGGGCTCCGCCGACGCCGAACAGCGCCATGGACAGGGCCGCCCCGAACGCGGCGACGATGATGACCGGGCGGCGTCCGAAGCGGTCGGAGAGCCGTCCGAGGAACGGGGCCGCGAGGAAAGCGCAGAGGCCGTTGACCGCCTCGAGCACACCGACCCAGATGGCGAGGTCGCTCTCGTGCGAGACGTACTGCAGCACGACGAACGGGAGGACGGGAAGGACGACCGTCATGCCGATGACGGTGAGCATCGTCAGCACGATGAGCATGATCCACGCGCGGTTCTGTTCCCGGCGCGTCAGGAGATTGGGTGAAGTCATACCGAAAGTGTAGTCATACCAGTTTCGGTGTCAAGCCAGTTTTGTAGTCGGTTCACGGTAGACTGCTCGACATGACGACCCCACAGCCCCTCGGCCGACGCGAGCGGAAGAAGGCCGCGACCCGCAAGACGATCTCCGACGTCGCGACCCGCCTGTTCCTCGAGCGCGGCTTCGACGACGTCAGCATCCGCGAGGTCGCCGACGCCGCAGACGTCTCCCCGACCACCGTGTTCGCGCACTTCCCGCAGAAAGAGGCCCTCGTCTTCGACGAGGACGACGAACAGCGCGACCGCCTCGTCTCCGCCGTCCGCGACCGCCCGCTCGGAAGCACCATCAACCGGGCGATCCACGACTTCCACGTCACGGAGCTGCGCGCGAACGTCGATGAGCACGGCGACGAGGTCACCCGCACCTTCATGCGCTTCCTGAACGAGACCCCGGCGCTGCGCGACTACGCCGCGAAGATGTGGCTCCGGCACGAGGACGCCCTGTCGGAGGCGATCGCCGACGAGCTGGGCCTCGACGAGCCCACGGCGGAGATCCGCGTGTACGCGCGGTTCATCCTGCAGATGCAGCTGCTCGTCAACGAGAGCGACGATCCCTTCGCGACGCTGGAAGCGGGGTTCGCGATCCTCGAGAACGGCTGGGCGCGGGTCGAGGCCGACCTCGACGACTCGGCCGGCGTCAGTCCTCGTGAGGACGCCGCCGCAGACTCTTGACGTCGGTGCGACGCTGCTTCGCCTGCAGCCGGCGCTCCTTCGATCCGCGACTCGGCTTCGTCGGTCGGCGCGGCGGTGCCGGTGGACGCAGTGCTTCAGCCACCAGGGCGACGAGCCTCTCACGCGCGGCGTCCCGGTTGCGCAGCTGCGCGCGGTGCTCGGAGGCCGCGATCGTCAGCACGCCCGCGGTCAGGCGCCCGTGCAGCCGGTCGAGCAGCCTCTCGCGCTGATGCGGTGAGAGCACGGCGGAGTTCGCCACATCCCAGACGAGTTCCACGCGCGAATCGGCCGTGTTCACGCCCTGCCCTCCCGGTCCGGACGAGCGCGAGAAGCGCCACGACAGCTCGGTCTCCGGGATCGTGAGACCCGCCGAGACCCGCAGTCCTGGACGATACGCAGAGGGCATGACTCCATCATCCGCTCTCGGGAGCGGACTCGGGGCCGCGGCCGCGGCCGCGGCCGCGGGACCCGGGGACGGGAGCGGGAGTGGACGCGACGGCGGGAGTCGAACCCGCAACGCCGTCAGGTATGAGCTGAGGCCCGGGACCACCCGGATCGCCGCGATGGGGTCGACGTTACCGGGCCGTGATCCGACCCGCCAGGACCGTTGCCTGGGATAACACCATGAGTCGGCGGATGACGAGGGCGGTCACCCGGCGTCATCCGGGTCCGGGGCGTCGAGCGCGCGCAGCAGTCGCGCCACAGCCTCGCGCAGCTCGGAACGATGCGGTTCGGCCAGCGCCACCGTGTACTCGACACCTGCGGGGATCCAGAGCAGCGCGTACATCGCCTCGCGCCAGTCGGAGCCGCCGAACGGCCACCGTGTGCGGTCCTCGCCCACGGGTGTCGCCCCCTGCCCCCAGGGACCGAAGACGTCCTGCATCTCGGCGAGAGGCAGCTCCATCACCGCTGCCGCTTCGACCTTCTGCGGCGACCACGACGAGGCGACCAGCACCCGCTCCTCGATCTCCTCCGCACTGATGTCCCGTCGCGAGAACAGCACACGCGTGTGCTCCACCGCGACGACGCGGTCGACCCGGAACGTGCGCCAGTCCTCCCGGTCGAGGTCCCAGCACAGCAGGAACCACTTGCGGCCGGCCGGTGCCAGGGCGTGCGGCTCGACGCGACGCACACTCTCGCGCCCCGCGCCGTCCATGTAGCGGAGCCGCAGCCGCTCGGTGTCGCGGGTGGCGAGGGCGACTTCGCCGATGACCGCGGGCGAGACCACAGGGCCTTCACCGATCCGCGGCGCCTGGACGGATGCGGCGAGCGCGTTGACCCGCTGGCGCAGCACCGCAGGCAGCACCTGCTCCAGCTTGGCGAGCGCGGTGAGGGTGACCTCGGGTCCGCCGACGAGCTGCTGGGTGGCGGCGACCCGCAGTCCGATCGCCATGGTCACCGCCTCGTCGTCGTCGAGCAGCAGCGGAGGGACGGCGCTCCCCGCTTCCAGCCGATATCCCCCGGCGACGCCAGGGGTCGATTCCACGCGGTATCCCAGCTCCCGCAACCGGTCGACGTCGCGGCGCACGGTGCGCTCGGTCACCCCCAGCCGGGCGGCGAGTTCGGTCCCCGGCCAGTGCCGGTGCGTCTGCAGCAGGTTGAGCAGAGCCAGAGCGCGGGAGGTGGTGTCGGTCATGCGCCCCAGATTGCCAGAGAATGCGGACAGGATCTGTCCGCATGGGTTCGTACGCTCGCTCCCATGAACGAATCCCTCATCGAGACCGAAGGCCTGAGCAAGGTCTTCACCGTCAAGAAGACGCCGGTCCACGCCGTGACCGACGTCTCCTTCACCGCCGTGCGCGGGGAGCTCGTCGCCTTCCTCGGCCCGAACGGCGCCGGCAAGTCGACCACCCTGCGGATGCTGACCACCCTGATCCCACCGACGTCGGGACGTGCGACGGTGGTCGGTCACGACATCCACGCCGACGCGGCGGGCGTGCGCGCGCGCATCGGCTACGTCGGACAGCTCACCAGCGGCAGCTTCTCGCAGCGCGTGCGCGACGAGCTGCTGAGCCAGGGCGCCTTCTACGGGATGTCCAAGCGCGACAGCGCACGGCGGGCGGACGAGCTGATCGAGTCGCTCGACCTCACCTCGTTCGCGACGCGGACCGTGCAGCAGCTCAGCGGCGGGCAGAAGCGTCGGCTCGACATCGCGCTCGGGCTCATGCACGCCCCGCCGCTGCTCTTCCTCGACGAGCCCTCCACCGGACTCGACCCGCAGAGCAGGGCGAATCTGTGGGAGCACATCCTCGACCTGCGCACCCAGCACGGCACCACGGTCTTCCTCACCACGCACTACCTGGAGGAGGCCGATCGCTACGCCGAGCGCGTGATGGTCATGGACCGGGGACGCATCATCGCGGATGACGACGCCGCTTCCCTGAAGGCGACGCTCGCCGGCGACGTGCTGACCTTCGGGTTCGACGATGCCGCCGAGGCGGAGCGCGCCCGCACCGTGGTCGCCCGGCTCAGCACCGCCGACGTCACGATCGACGGGTCCGCCATCTCGCTCGCGGTTCCGGACGGCGATCGGCTGCTTCCGGTGATCGTGCGTGAGCTCGACGCCGCCGGCATCCTCGTCCGACGGGCGACCGGCGTGCCACCGACGCTCGACGACGTCTTCCTCGCCCTCACCGGCCGCACCCTGCGCGAAGCCGGAGAGGGTACGGATGCCGCGGATGAGGCATCCGCCATGGAAGCGGCGCCCGCCGCCTCTGACGACAGCACGACAGGAGTCCGCTCATGACCATCACCGACACCCTCGTGCGCCCGAACCTCGCGCGCGACACCAGGAACGTGCTGAGCCGCGAGCTCAAGCCCGTGCTCCGCGATCCGTTCACCCTGATCTTCAGTCTGCTGCAGCCGCTCGTCTTCCTCGGCCTGTTCGCTCCGCTGCTGATCGGCGACTCCGGGCGTCCGGCCGGGGAGACGTTGGCCTGGTTCGTCCCGGGCGTCCTGGTGATGATCGTGCTGTTCGGCACCGGCTCGACCGGGTCGAACCTGCAGTACGAGATGATGACCGGCTCCCACGAGCGCACGCTGGTGGCCCCGCTGGCCCGCTCCTCGCTGCTCGTGGGTCGCGCGCTGAAGGAGATCGCGCCGATCGTCGTGCAGGCGCTGATCATCGTGCTGATCGCCTGGCCGTTCGGCTTCGCGGCCGACATCCCGGGGCTGCTCATCGGACTGGCGCTGCTCGCCGTGTTCGGTGTGGGCCTGGGCTCCCTGTCGTACTCCCTCGCGCTCGCGACCAAGGACCGCGAGTGGCTGTTCTGGGGGGTGCAGCAGTCGCTGATCTTCCCGCTGCTGATCCTGTCGGGCATGCTGCTGCCCCTCGACGCCGCGCCGGACTGGATGCGGGTCGTCGCGTCGGTCAACCCGGTGAACTGGGTGGTGCAGGCCGAGCGCGCCCTGTTCGCGGGCGATCTCGGAGACATCACAGTGCTCTGGGGCTGGGTGTCCGCCCTGGCGGTCGCGGTCGTCGGCCTCGTGGTGGGGGTGCGGGCGATCCGCCGCAGCAGCTGAGTCCCGATGCACAGGTGACCCCGCGGCCATGAGTCGCGGGGGCACCCGTGCGGCTAGCGCGGCGTCGTCGCGACGTCAACCGGTTCGACGGCTCCGGGCCCTCGCCGTAGCGTCGCTCGCACCGATGACGCCCGAGCAGGAGGCCGACATGTCCGAATCTCAGCACAACGACAAGACCCCGACGCCGATGGCGGAGGCCGGCGACCCGCAGGCCCGGCTCGAGGCCGAGGCACGCCGGGCGATCGTGACCGGGGCCGACTCCGGGATCGGCCGCGCGACCGCCGTGGCCCTGGCGGCCGCCGGCATCGACGTCGGCATCACGTGGCACACCGACGAGGCCGGGGCGCAGGAGACGGCCGAGGAGGTACGCAGCCACGGCGCCAGGGCGGTGGTCACGCGGCTCGATGTCGCGGACATCCCGGCCTGCGGCGACGTGATCGACGGTCTGATCGCGGAGCTCGGCGGGGTTGACGTCTTCGTCAACAATGCCGGAGCCGGACTGCAGACGCCGTTCCTCGACGTCACGCTCGACGAGTGGAACCGTGTGCTCGACACCGACCTCACCGGCGCCTTCGTGTGCCTGCAGCGGGCGGCGCGCGCCATGGTCGCCGCGGGTCGCGGCGGGCGGCTCATCTCCGTCACGAGCGTGCACGAGCACCAGCCGATGGTGGGAGCCAGCGCCTACGACACCGCCAAGCACGGCCTGGGCGGGCTCATGAAGAACCTCGCACTCGAGCTCGGCCGGTACGGGATCAGTGCGGTGAGCGTGGCGCCGGGCGAGATCGCGACCCCGATGACCGGGCAGACCGACACCGACCCGCACGCGGAGGACCGGCCGGGCATCCCGCTCGGACGCCCAGGGGACGCGCGCGAGGTCGCCGCCCTGATCGCGTTCCTCGCCTCACCCGAGGCCGCCTACATCTCGGGAGCGTCCGTCGTGATCGACGGAGGCATGCTGCAGATGGGGCCGCAGGCGGGTGCGGCGATCGAGAGCCACGACTGGCGCACGGTCTGACCGCGACGCCGTCTGCTCACCGTCGCATCGAGTCGTGGAACGGGTTCGGCTCGAGCGTGTAGTCGGTCGCAGCATCGGACCAGGTGCTCGCCTCCGATGACCCGCCCCGGCCGCGCACGGCCGCCAGCGTCCGGGTGACCGGCGTGCCGACGGCGAGCGCCAGCGCCCCGCTCACGGTGCGGTCCTCCGCACCGAGCACACTCGCCCGATGCCAGGCCTCGTGCAGCGCGCCCCCGCGCGGGGAGGGGACACGACGGGCGGGGAGCGACCCCGAGCGACGCAAGGCGACCAGCTGCTCCACCCGCTCCCACCAGGTCGCATCGCTCTCCGGATGGAAGTAGTTGTCGCGCAGCCAGTCGGGGTGCGGATGCCGGAAGCGTCCTGCCACGACCTCGTCGCGCCCGCCGAGGAGACCACTGCCCACGAAGACCGTGTTGAGCAGGCTCTTGCGCACACCGAAGGAGTCGAGCGCGATCACGGGCACGCCGAGGGCCGTGGCCTCGATCGCCGCGGTGGAGCTCACCGTGACCAGCCCGGCGGCGGTCTCCAAGGCGGTGGCCATGGAGTCGTAGGAGAAGACGAGGTTCGCGGGGCGGCGACGGGGAAGCAGGGCGGGGTAGGGGTCGCGCTCGAGGTGCGTCTCCGCCTCTCCTGGACGCGATCGCAGCTTCACCACGACGCGTCGTCCCGGATCCGCTTCCGCCGCCCGCACGAGCATCGCCGCGATCCGCGCGCGCTCCTCCCTGGCGACCGGCACCAGGGCCTGCGCGGCGAACACGATGTCGGTGGCCGGCGGTCGCACGGGGGCCGCCGCCGGTGACGGACGCTCGGCGATCGCGACGCTGCTTCTCGCCGACGCGGTCGCGTCGACGCGCACCCGTCCGGCGGACACCATCCGCTGGCGCCGCCGCGCGAAGGGCAGGGTGGCGAGCGCCGTGGGCGTGCGCACCCCGATCCGCTCCCCCAGTTCGGCGAACGCGCGCATCTCCCGATGCGAATGCACGATCAGCAGGTCGGTGTGCCTGCGGTAGTCGAGGGCCCCGCGCTGCGCGGGGATCGCCATGCCGGGGAGCCCGGACACGGTGACCGGCCGGTGCGGGAGGGCATCGATCACGCGACCGAGGAGACGCACGAAAGGACCCCGTCCCGCCAGCAGGACCACGTCCGGGCGGTGACGGTCCAACCACTCGGTCGCTGCGGCGAAGTCGATGCGGGTGACGTCGTCCTGGCCGATCCCCGTTCCGGCGAGCGCTGTGCGCTCCTGGGCTGCA
The DNA here is from genome assembly GCF_008868005.1 of Microbacterium algeriense. Classification (GTDB taxonomy): domain Bacteria; phylum Actinomycetota; class Actinomycetes; order Actinomycetales; family Microbacteriaceae; genus Microbacterium; species Microbacterium algeriense. Next base: position 941,008 of record NZ_WAAO01000001.1, on the reverse strand, counting down.
CTGACCGTGAGCGGCGTGCGCACCAGGAGCAGGTGGGGGCGCAGGCCGGGGACGGATCCCAGCAGCGACGCCGCCCACTTCACGAACGAGTCGGCGTCGGCGACCGCGACGACCCGGATGCCGGCGGCATCGGTCATGCGGGCACGCGGCGGAGCTTCGCCATCGGGGCCTGCTCGCTCTCGAAGACGCGCTTGACCCCGTCGCCGACGGCGCGCTCGATCACCCGGATGTCGCGGACCAGGTGCTCCAGTCCGGTCGGCTCGAGCGAGGCGGCGTGGTCGGAGCCCCACATCGTGCGGTCCAGCGTGATGTGGCGCTCGACCGCGACCGCGCCCATCGCCACGGCGGCGAGCGAGATCTGCAGTCCGCGCTCGTGGCCGGAGTATCCGACCGGGATCCCGGGGTACCGGTCGCGCAGGGTCGCGATCACGCGCAGGTTCGCCTCTTCCGGTTCGAGCGGGTACGTGGAGGTGGCGTGCATCAGCACGACCCGATCGGTGCCGAGGGTGTCGAGCGCGCGATCGATCTGCGCGATCGTCGACATCCCGGTGGACAGGATCACGGGCTTGCCGGTCTCGCGGAGGGCGAGCAGCAGCTCGGTGTCGGTGAGGCTGGCCGAGGCGACCTTGTGGGCGACGACGTTCAGATCCTCCAGGAACTCGACGCTGGGCACATCCCACGGCGAGGCGAACCAGTCGAGTCCGCGCATCGTGGCGTGGTCGCCGATCTCGATGTATTCCGCGCGCCCGAACTCCACGCGCCGGCGGTATTCGAGATAGCTCATGAGCCCCCACGGCGTCTCCCGCGGCACATCGCGCATGTGCTCGGGCGTGGAGATCTCCGGGGTGCGCTTCTGGAACTTCACGGCGTCCGCACCGGCGCGGGCGGCGACGTCGATCAGGCGCTTCGCGATGTCGACGTCGCCGTTGTGGTTCAGGCCGATCTCCGCGATGACGTAGGCCGGACGGCCGCCGCCGATCACTCGTGAGCCGATGCTGACAGTCATGATTCCTCCGGTCGTCGGGCGGGAAGACACCCTTCCCTCCTGACTACGGGCCGCGGGTGAACACCGTGCGACGACCGGGTTACCGGCGGCGGTCAGCTCGACAACACGCGTTCGACGAGCTCCCGCACCGCGCCGTCGCCACCCCGACGCGTCAGCACCACCCGCGCCTCCTCGCGCACCAGGGGATGCGCATCGGCCACCGCGACCGGCCACCCGACGATCCGCATCGCCGGCAGGTCGTTCACGTCGTTGCCGAGGTAGGCGATGTCGGCAAGCGCCACCGCGTTCTGCTCCGCCCAGCTCCGCAGCGCGGACTCCTTGTCGTCGATGCCGTGCAGCACGGGCACGCGGAGCTTGTCGGCCCGAGCGCGGACGACGGGATTCACCTCGGTCGACAGAATCAGCATCGGGATGCCGGCACGGCGCAGCAGCGAGACTCCCATGCCGTCCTCCCGGCTGACCCGCACGCGCTCTCCGCCGTCTGCGTCGACGATCGCGGTGTCGTCGGTGTGCACGCCGTCGAAATCCGTGACGACCGCGCGGACCGGGATCGACGGGGCGGAGTCGTGCAGGGCCGCGAGCGCCCTGGCGATGCGCAGCTGATCCGCGTCGTCGATCTCGATCGCCGTCCACTCCGGCACGCGCGCGGCGCGGATCCTGCCGAAGAACCGGTGCCTGCTCTCGCGGAAGCCGTCGGCACGGAACACGTAGAAGGCGCCGGTCTCGAGCAGGTGCGGCTCGCGGTCCTGCCGACGCGGCCGGTGGGCGGCGTCGTGGTTGACGGCCACCGCCGCACCCTGCTCGTCGTCGCGCCACAGGAAGCCGTAGGTCTCGTGTGCCGCGAAGACACTGTCGGCGCGATCGGCGCGCACCTCCGCCACGGCGGCGGCGAGCGCGTCGCTCGGGATGAACGGCGAGGTCGCCTGCAGGAAGGCGACGACGTCCACCGGCGTGCCGTCATCCTCGAGGGCATCCAGGGCGTGCAGGATCGCGCTCTCCGACGTCGCGGTGTCTCCGGCGATCTCCGCCGGGCGACGGACCACCCGGGCGCCCGCCGCCTCGGCGATCGCGGCGATCTCGTCGTCGTCGGTGGAGACCACCACGAGGTCGATGCCGTCGGCGGACGACGCGGCCCGCACGGCGCGCTCGACGAGAGGCACCCCGCCGACCCGCTGCACGTTCTTGCGGGGCACCTGCTTCGATCCGCCGCGCGCCGGGATGACCGCCACGGTCCTCGGTCCGTGCTCCGCCATGATCCGCTCCCTCGCCATCGTCCTCGTCATCGTCATCGTCCTCGCAGCGCCCGCCACGCCCGCCCGAGGCGTCTTCGCGCCCCGAGTGCCGTGAGCCGCCACTCCTCGATCCTGCCGACTCCTCCCGCCGGCCGCACCGCCCGCCGCAGCAGGTTCTCCCGCGGGGCTCCGGGCAGGCGCAGCTCGCCGAGTCGGCGCGCCGAGAAGTACCGGTCGCGCTCCCGCGGATCCAGGCCGTCGAGGAACTCCTCAGCACGCCCGCGCAGATGCCCCGCGACCTCCGGCTGCATCGCGTACCCCACGGCGTCGACCAGGAGCTGCAGCCTCTCCGGCGCGGTGTATGGCGAGCCGTCCCGGGTGAGGGCGTCGACCAGGGTGGCCGGGATCCGGTTGCTGTTCTCGAACGGCGTCAACCCCGACAGGACGGCGTCGAGTCCCGCGGAGCCGATCTCGCGACCGAAGAGCGCGCGCACGGTGGGCAGCGCCGTGGAGAACCCCGCGACGACCGCCACCGCGTCCAAGCGCTCTGCGAGCAGTTCCGCCGCGAGCGGACCCCGGTACTCGACGAAGTCGATCCCGTGCGCGACCGCGCGGTCCCGCACGGCCGTCGTCACGAGGGGCGGGGCGGCGGGATGCGGTTTGAAGACGATGCGCTGCGGCGCCCAGCGGGCCGCCCGGTCGACCAGCCGAGCCTGCAGATCGATCTCCTGCGCCGGTGTCATGAGGCCCAGTGCGGAGAGGTACTGACCGAGCACGAGCACGGTCGAGGCCCCGTCGGCCCCCGGCACCGCGGCCCTGCCGGCCTCGTCCGTCTCCCGGAGCACCGCGGCGAACCGCTCCGGCGCCACCGGGACGAGCTCCGCGTCCGGCGACCCCACCAGCGGACGCACACCCGGCACCACGTCGGCGTGGAGGACACGCCGGACGCGCGCCGCCACCGGATACGGCAGCCGCACGCGCATCGGCGAGTACGTCATGAGACCGTCGCCCACGATCGTGATCCGCGCCCGGGGGAACAGCGTCATGAGCGTGCGGGCCGGCGCGACCTGAGGACTCTGCACGAACACCTCGAGGTCGTCGGGATCGAGCCCCCAGGCGCGGACGAGCAGCCGCTCCAGCATCGGGAGGTCGGCCTCCTCCGGTTCCCAGGAGCTCGGATGCTGGGGCCCGAGAACGTCCTCCAGCGGCTCGATACGGTCGAAGCGGGCACGCAGCGATCTCAGCACCGGATCATCCGCGATGCCGACCGCCGTCTCGGGCACTCGCGAGGAGGTGAACGGCACCAGCAGGCGCTCGGAGCCGTCGCCCGGAAGCCCGTCGTCGATGGCCGCGGCGGCGGTCGCGAGTCCGTACGCGCTGTGCAGGGCGAAGATCTGCGTCATGCCGACCGTCCCGCCTGTCGGAGCAGTCGCGCCAGCACCCGACGCCGCGGACCGTCGAAGCGCGCGAGCACGGCCGCCGTCTCCCCGGCAGGAAGCCGTCGCAGCATCCGCCCGATCCCTGCCCGCATCTCTGTCCGCACCGACGGGCTCATCCGCCGCGCGCGCACCAGGTGGTGCGAGCTGAGCGCGAGCGCCGTCCAGACGACCTTGGGGGTGAACCGCTCGGCCTCCGCATCCTGCTCGACCATCGCGATGACCTCGTCCATGGCCCGCACGAAGTCCAGCTGCCGTCGATCCCGCGCCTGAGTGAGAGACGTGGCGACACCGCGTCGGTACAGCAGCGCCGGGGCGTCGACCACCGCGAACGACCGGGCCTGCAGATGCAGCCGCCAGATCCAGGGGCGATCCTCCGCCGTGAACAGCCCCTCGGGGAACGCGGCCAGACCGCGGTCGATCACGCGCCGGTGGAAGATGCCCGCCCAGGCGTAGGGGTAGTCGACCATGGTCGACTCGTGCTCGGGCAGGATCGCCTCCCGCGGCGGCAGCACCTCTTCACGCCAGGGATGCGGCGCGCGCACGAGCGTCCGCTGCTGCCCCGTGACCCGCACATGATCCGTGCGCAGGAAGTCGGCGTCGAGGGCGCGGAGCCGGGAGGAGAGCACGGCCAGGCGCCGCGGCTGCATCCAGTCGTCGCCGTCGAGGAAGCAGAACGCCTCGCTCTCGACGCGCAGCAGACCCTGGTTGCGGGCGCTCGCCAGGCCTCGGGCCGTGGGGTTCCTGATCACCTCCGCGTGCGGGAAGCGCTCCGCGTACTGCCGCATCAGGGCGCCGGTGTCATCGCGCGAGCCGTCGTCGATCGCGACCAGCTTCAGGGACGAGGGGTCCTCGAACTGCCGGGTGAGGGTCTCGAGCGTCGTCCCGATGTACTCCCCGGCGTCCTTGGCGGGCAGGATGACGGTGACGAGGGGTGTGCGCACAGGGCTCCCGGGGACAGGTGGTGTCCGGGGATGGTGTCAGGAGCGCCTTGCCGGATGGCGACGCGGAGGTGAACACCGGGTTTCGCGGCGGGCACCGGACGCCCGGAGGCAGGAGCGTGAGACGGGGCGGCGTTGAGGTGTGGCCCCGCACCCGAACGGGACCACACCTCCCAGTGCATCGCACTGCCGAACGCGAGGCGTTCGGGATGAGACCGCCCGAAGGTGGCCTCATCGTCGCGGGACCCGCCAACCCCCATCAGCCGGCCCCGAGACGTCTCTCCGGTCGTGCGCTTCCCTTGAGAGGGTCACGACCACAAGTAACATGATACATGTTACTCGGCGCAGATCGCGCACCAGGAGGCCTCGGGCCGCCGCCGCGGGTTCGCGCCCCTGGTCGAGATGGGCGACGATGGAGGGCATGCTCTGGCCCTTCGGATCGACCTGGCGCCCGGTGCGGCACCGGCAGCGCGACACGGTCGACCTGCGGTGGCTCAGTGCGCGGACCTGGACCCGGCGCTGGTACCCGCAGGGCATCGACCTCGGCACGTGGCAGGGCCGCCGCACCGTGGCCGTCAGCTGGTTCCGGCAGAGACTGGACGGCGTGCACCTCGCCTCGCGCGTCACGTTCGTCGACCTCGAGCGCTCCCGACACCTCGACGTGCTGCTCGCGCTCACGGATGAGGAGGGGGAGCTGCAGCCGGCCCCCATCCACGCCGGTGGTCTCGCCTGGTTCGGCGATCGACTGTTCGTCGCCGCGACGGGTCGCGGCATCTGGGAGTTCGACCTGGGCGGCATCCGGAAGGTCCGCGGTGCGGTCGCGCAACGCGTGGGGGGCAGCCGACGCCGCGGCGGACGGACGACCGCGCTCGTCGCGGTGCGCACCCGCGTGCATCCGGTGGCCCTGCGCTGCTCGTATCTCGGTCGGGTGTTCGCGGACGACGGCACCCCCGTGCCGCGCGTGCTCATCGGAGAGCACCGCACCGACGACAGCGGACGCATCGGCGAGTTCGCCCTCCCGGAGGACGAGGGCGCGACGACGAGCTCCGGTTTCGTCGAGGTCGACCGCTTCGCCCCGGCGATACCGCGCATGCAGGGAGTCGTCCGCTGGGGCGACCGCTACTTCGTGTCCCAGTCCGACGACCTGCGACCCGGCACCCTGTGGAGCGGTGGTCGTGACGCGCTGCGACACGACCGCGTACCCCTGCCGGTCGGATGCGAGGACCTCGCCCTCGACCCCGACGCCCGCCTGCTCTGGTCCCTGGGAGAGCACCCCTGGCACCGGGTCGTCCGGGGCATCCCCTTCTCCCGCCTCGGAATCGACGGCGGGCGCACGGACCCCTCGCCTCGGCGAACGTAGACTGGGAGGGTGAAGAAGTCCGCACCCCTCCTCGTCTACTCCGTGCTGCGGCTGCTGGCATTCCTCGTCCCGCTCGCCATCCTCTGGCTCTTCTTCCCGATCTTCCGCGAGCTCTGGTGGCTCGCTGCGATCTTCGCCGCCCTGATCGGCGTCAGCATCTCGATGCTGTTCCTGCGTGCACCTCTCACGGACGCCTCGGCGCGTCTTCACGAACGCCGCGAGGCCCGCACGACCGGCGCCCAGGCCGACGCCGAGACCGAGGACGCGGTCATCGACGCCGAGCCCCCCGCCTCCGACGGCGACTCCCCCACCCGCCCCTGACCACCCCGGCCCCTCCCGCCGACCTGCCCCGCCCGGCCCCGCCCGCTCCGCACGGCCCCGCCCGCCACGCACAACTTCGGAGATCCGGGACGACACGCCGCGGCATCCACCCTTCGCCCCGGCATGTCGCGGCGAATCTCCGAAGTTGTGCCGCGGCATTCCCGCCGGCCCGCTCCGCCCCCGGCACGAGCTGGCCCGCCCCGTCGGCCCCTCCCGCTCCGCACGGCCCCGCCCGGCCTGCACAACTTCGGAGATCCGGGACGACACGCCGCGGCATCCATCCTTCACCCCGGCGTCTCGCGGCGGATCTCCGAAGTTGTGCGGGGAGTCCCGGCATGTCGCGGCGAATCTCCGAAGTTGTGCGGGGAATCGCGGGATGCGAGGGGCGGGTCAGCCGGCGAAGGCCCAGAAGAGGGCGACGGCGTACAGCAGGGACGTCAGGGAGGTCAGGGCGAGGGCGGTGACCAGCTCCTTGGGCTGACGGTAGGTCCACACGATCAGGATCGCGGGGAGCCCGGCCAGCAGCGCGAGGAGCGAGATCCACGCGATCGGGAACAGCAGCGCGAGCAGCACGGCGATGCCGAACGGGGCGAGCACGAACAGGGTGAACAGCACCTGGGTCGCTCTGCGGCCGATCAGGACCGTGAGCGTGCGCTTGCCGACCTCGCGATCCTGGTCGATGTCACGCAGGTTGTTGGCGAGCAGCACCGCGCACGCGAACAGCCCGGCGGCGATCGCGCCCAGCCACGCCTGCTGCGGCAGGTCGAAGATCTGCACCCACGTGGTGCCGAGCGTCGCGACGAGCCCGAAGAACACGAACACGAACACCTCGCCCAGGCCGTAGTAGCCGTACGGGCGCTTGCCTCCGGTGTAGAACCAGGCGGCGACGATGCACGCGGCACCGACGGCCAGCATCCACCACTGCCCTGTCCGCACCACGATCGCGAGTCCGACCAGGGCGGCGAGGGCGAAGAAGATCAGCCCGATGATGAGCACCGTGCGCGGCCGCACTCGGCCGGAGGCGGTGAGCCGGGCCGGGCCGACGCGGTGGGCGTCCGTTCCCCGCACGCCGTCGCTGTAGTCGTTCGTGAAGTTCACGCCGATCTGCAGCAGCACGGCCACAGCGAGGCACGCGAGCGCGATGACCCAGTGGAACTCGGGCCCCGTGCTGCGCGCCGCTCCCGTGCCGATGACCACGGGGGCGATCGCGAGCGGGAGGGTGCGCAGTCGCGCCGCGCCGATCCAGTCGGATGCCGTCACCGGACCCGCCTCGACCACAGGGCGCCTGGCCGGATTGCCGCTCGTGCGGCTCGTCGTGCGCTGGGCGCGCCGGTTCTTCTTCTTGCGCTGAGAGGATGCTGCCACCCACGGAATCCTAGTCGTCGCGCCGATGCGCCCTCGTCCGCGGGGGCGGGCTCAGCGGTCGGGGTTGGTGTCCTTGCCGTCGAGCCACAGTGTGTTCGACGCATCGGCGTGCGTGCCGCCGCTGCCCACGTGCTTGTCGCTGATCTGCGGCCCCTTGGTGATCACGTGGACGAGCGCCATGGCATGGCCCTGACCGAGCTGATAGTCCTCCTTGAGCCAGGCGACGATGGGAGCCGCCTTGGTGGTGCTGTCGAACCCCTTCTCGGCAGCGAGGTCGATGAACTGGCGCGGCGTGAGGCCGGTCTTGGTCTCGATGTTGTCGAGGTATGCCTGGAAGGACACGGGTGCTCCTGGTGGGTCAGTCCTCGTCGAGGAAGGTCTGGATGATGGTGGGGGACGCGTGGATGCCGAGGATCCTGAGCTCGCCGTCACCCGCATTGACGAAGCGGTGGGGGACGAACGCCGGACCTGTCGCGGTGTCGCCCGCGCCGGCCAGGAAAGTCTCCTCGCCCACGGTGATCGAGGCAACGCCTTCGACGACGACCCAGGTCTCCGGGTAGGGGTGCCAATGCAGCCCCGGCCCCTCTCCCGGCTGATTCTCCACCCAGAAGTAGGAGACCGCCGCGCCGTGCTCCGCGCCGACGAATCGTCGACTGCGCCCCGTGCCGATCCGGATCTCGGCGCCGGGGACGACGACGCCGGAGGAGAGCGAGCTGCTGTTCATGGGTCCAGTCTCGACAGCACGTCGACCGCTCCCTAGAGTTTCGATGTGGATCGAAACTCCGGCCCGGTCGAGGGCGTCGAGCACCCGGACCATCGGGTCGAGTTCCACCTCAGCCCCGGGGATGTCGAGGCGGTGCGATTCGGCATCTCCCCCGGGCACGAACTGGCGCACGCGGTCCGGGTGCTGCGCAGGCCCGCCGCCCACCCGCTGCAGTGGGGCTGGCTGCGCGCGGTGCGGGATCGCCTCCCGCGCGACGACTTCGCGCTCCTCGCCACGGTGGTCGGCGACGACGGCTACCTGCCGGACTTCCTGACCACGGCGCCCCGCTGGGACCTCACACCCGAGATCGAACTCGACGAGCTGCGCGCCGCACCGCTCGATCCGATGCGCGTCGACTTCGGCAAGATGGTGCGGCGCTCGGCGGGAGCCCGACAGCAGGCGCTGCGGGAGATGCGGGAGCATCCCGCGCGAGCCCGGGGGATGATCGCCGACGCCTGGGCCGCGGTGTGGGATGCCGCCCTCTCGCCGGTCTGGCCGCAGCTCGAGCGTCTCCTGCGCGCCGACGTCGCCGTCCGTTCGCGGACGATCGCGACCGCAGGCATCGCGAGCATGGCGGGCGATCTGCATCCGCAGGTGTCGTGGGGCGGAGGGGCGGTGCGGGTCGCGTTGCGCCGCCACAGCGAGCAGGTCGACTGCCGCGGCGGCGGGCTGGTGCTGGTGCCGTCGGTCATGTCGTCGTGGGGATGCATGGTCCTCACCGAGCCACCGGCGCAGCCGACGCTCTTCTATCCGGCGCGCGGCGTCACAGCCGGGTGGGCCCGCGACAGCGCCGACATCGCCGCCGCGCTGGGTGCGCTGCTGGGCGCGGTCCGCGGCGGCATCCTCCTGGCGGCCGGCACGGCGCGCACCACGTCGCAAGTGGCCGTCGACGCCGGCATCGCCGTCTCGACCGCCTCGCACCACCTCGCCGTCCTCCGCGGCGCGGGGCTCGTCACCAGCGAACGCGACGGGGCACGCATGCTCCACCTGCGGACACCGCTCGGCGAGGCGATGGTGGGCGCGGTGCTCTGAGCCTCGACTATTCGGCGGCGACGGGGATGATCGGCCGGTGCTCGTAGTAGGTCTGCAGCACCACGGTGGTGCGCGTGCTCACATTGGCGGCCAGACGCACGTCTCGGACGAGCTCCTCGAGCGCCCGCGGCGTCGGCACGCGGACGAACAGCATGTAGCTCGCGTCTCCCGCGATGGAGTGGCAGGCCTCGATCGCATCGAGGTGCTCCAGGAGCTCGGGGGCGTTGTCCGGCTGCGCCGGGTCGAGCGGGGTGATCTCGATGAAGGCGGACAGGGGTGTGCCCACCTGCTCCGGGTCGAGGATCGCCCGGTAGCCGCTGATCACACCGCGCGTCTCCAGGCGCCGCAGCCGTGACTGCACGGCCGACACCGACAGGCCCACCGCATCGGACAGCTGGGAGAGCGTGGCGCGGCCGTCTCGGGAGATCGCGGCCAGGATCGCGCGGTCGACAGAATCATCCATAGCTGTAAGATTATCGTCAGGATTCCGTTATTGCCGGAATCTTTCCGTCATTTCCCGCGATCGGAGGTTCCGATGTCCCTCGTTTCCGCCAACAGTTCCGCTGTCCAGGCCGTCGTCGGCGAACCCGAGGTCGTCGAGGACGCTTCGACAGGCTCAGGGCAGGCGCAGGACGTGGAGAACTCCGCCGCCTGGGCGCAGCTCAAGCAGGCGGCGATCGCCATCCGTGAGCTGCAGATCAAGGACGGTTCGATCCCTGGCGCTTCGACAAGCTCGGCGACCAAGGACCAGGCGACCGCGCTCGTCGGGGAGATCACCGCCGCGATCCGCGCGCTCGCCCCCGCATTCCCGCACGACGCCGAGTACCTCGCCGCGTCCGTCGCCGACTTCGAGCGCTGGGCGGCGGAGGACTTCGGTGTGCCGGACTTCCTCGACTCGCTGGTGGCGTTCCAGCCGCAGCAGCACCGCGTCGACGGCATCCGCCACCTCGTCGTCTTCCCGATGTACACCCAGAACGGCTCGAGCGACCGCCTGGTCGAGGCGCTCATCGTCGAGACCATCTGGCCGGAGTTCATCGCCGCGCTCGAGGCCGGCGACTACGGCAACAAGCTCTTCGTCTCGCTGCGGCTCGTCGACTTCACGCCCGGCTACGACACGAACTCCGCGGTGCTGTTCCCGGAGACCGTCGCCATGCGCGAGATCCCGACCTTCACCTGGGGCGCGATCTTCCAGGACCGGGAGGCCGCCCGCTACCGCCGCGTGGTCCGTGCGGCCTCGGAGATCACCAACCTCGACCTCCCGGAGCGCGCTGCGGCGATGCTGGAGGATCAGGAGGTCGCCGAGAAGACCTTCGTGATGTGGGACATCATCCACGACCGCACTCACATGCGCGGGGACCTGCCCTTCGACCCGTTCATGATCAAGCAGCGGATGCCGTTCTTCCTCTACTCGCTGGAGGAGATGCGGTGCGACATGACGGCGTTCCGCGAGTCGGTGAAGATCGAGCGGGCGCTGGACGCCAGGGTCGCCGCGGGCGAGGAGCTCACGGAGACCGAGCGGGAGATGCACGAGTACGCGCACCTGGTGCAGTACGCCGTGATCTTCGACCGCATCTTCCGCTTCGCCATCACCGGTACGCGCGTGCGCAACTACGACGCGGTGGGCGGCCAGCTCCTGTTCGCGTGGCTGCACCAGCGCGGCGTGCTGCACTGGACCGACACGGCGCTCGCCTTCGACTGGGAGAACGTGCCGGACGCCGTCGTGGCCCTCGGCGACGCGATCGACGACCTGTACTGGCACTCGATCGACCGCCCCAAGGTCGCGCACTGGCTCGCCGCCTACGAGCTGGTCCGCAGCACGCTGACGCCGCACCCCGCGTCGCAGTGGGCCCGCGGACTGTCGGACGAGATCCTCGCCGGGGCACCGAAGGGCTACACGGACGCGGTCCTGGACGACGAGTTCCCGCTGTCGATGTTCTTCGAGACCCTCGACAAGAAGATGAAGCCCGTCATCGAGTCGACGGTCGGCATCCGAGGAACGGACGACTGACGACTTCGCGCGCCGAGAGCGCGCGACCGATGTGACGCTGGGGCGCACCGCGCTGCGGCCGGAACCTGTTCTGCGGATCTCCGCGGGTTCCGGCCGCAGAAGCACTCCTGACCGGAAGAGTGAGCGACATGGATGAAGCCATCGATGCGAGACTGGACGGACGTACCGTGGTGCTCGCCGGGGCGACCAGTGCAGCGGGACTCGCCATGACACAGGCCCTGCACGCGGCGGGCGCACACGTGATCGCAACCGGCCGTTCGGCCGCACGACTGGAGCCGTTAGCAGGTGCGGGTGCGCAGGTGTTCCTCGCGGATGCGACCTCGCTCGACGAGATGACGGCCCTGGCCGGGCAGATCGGCGGTGTGGACGGAGTGATCCCGCTGGTCGGAGGCTGGCGCGGTGGAGGTGGGCTCGCCGGGCAGTCGGACGATGACTTCGCCGACCTGCTGCCGGCGCTCGATGCCGTGCGAGCGACGAGTCGGGCGTTCGATGCGGCGCTGCGCGCGTCCGGAGCGGGCCGGTTCGCGATCGTGTCGTCGACGGCGGTCGCAAGGCCGCTCGCGGGCGGGGCGAACTATGCCGCGGTGAAGGCCGCGAGCGAGGCCTGGGCGCGCGCGGTCGCACACGGGTACGCCAAGGCGGCCCGCGAGGCCGCCGAGCCGCTGCGCGCGGCATCCGTCGTGTTCCGGGCCAAGGCGCTCGATCCCGAGGTCTTGGCCGCACGGGTGGTCACGCTCTGGGATGCAGACGCCGTCGACCTCAACGACCGGGTGTTCGACCTCGACTGACGGACGGGCGGACGGTCGGTCTGGCCAGTCCGGCTCGGACGGGCGGTGACGTTCCGGCGACGGAGCGACGATCTGCGGAGGATTCTCCACTGAAGCGTCCGGGAATCGTCCGGGGCTCGGGGAATCGTCTGGGCTCACCGGGACTCGGGCGGCATTCCGGGCACGACCGGCGGGGCCTCCCGGCGCGGGTCTCGGTCCGACGGCGCTTCCCCCGCGACGTCGGAACCGGCATCACCGTCGGCGTCACCGTCCGGCCCGACCTCCTGCTCCGGCGCCTCGGCGTACAGCTCGGTGAGCCTGCGATAGGACCGGGTGAAGAACGCCAGCGTCGCCGCGACGACCATGATGAGTCCGGCGAACAGGCAGATCAGGGCGATGCCCCTCGCCTCTCCCTCCCCGAGCAGCCACCCCCATTGCCGCTGACCCTCGGCCGTCTTCATGTACGGGATCACGAGGAACTCGGCGATCGGGGCGATCAGGAAGGCCGTGACCGGTGCGGCCGCAGCCTCCATGGCCGCCGCGGTGCCGAACACCCGGCCCTGTCGGGCGAAGGGGACGACCTTCTGGATCACGGTCTGCTCCGCCGCTTCGACGGGCGGCACCAGCGCCATGTAGATCCACATGCCGACCACGTACAGCGGCCACCACTCGCGCAGCATGAACACCGAGCCGAGCAGGCCCATCGCGATCACGACGAGCAGCATCGTGCGCACCGGTTTCGCACCGAGGCCGAACTTCGCCACGAGTCCGCCGCCGATCAGGAAACCCGTGGAGGCGAAAGCGAGAGCGAACCCCCACATCTGCGCGTCGAACAGCGTCAGGCCGTACGGGTCCATGAGCGCCATGTAGACGCCGCCGATGAGGTTGTTGAAGGTCGAGAACACGATCAGCGCGAAGAGGCCGGGCGCGAGGCGGATGGCCCGCACGCTGCCGCGGAAGTCGATCGCGCTCTTGGCCTCGGGGTCGGCCTCCGGCTCCTCCTCCGGGATGCGGATGAACAGCAGGTGCGCGAACGTGAGGGCCATCGCGACGATCGCGATCCCCAGCGTCCAGCCCATCCCGAGGAAGCCGATCGACAGCCCGGAGAACACGCTCGTGACGAGGAACGCCAGTCCCTGCACCGTGCCGACCAGACCGTTGGCGTTCGCGCGCTTCTCCTCCGGGACGAGCAGCGTCACCGTGGTGGAGAGCGCGATGTTGCGCAGCTGCTCGATGACACCGCCGAACAGGATCACGCCGGCGAACAGCCAGAACCACGGCCCACCGAGGTCCAGCAGCGCGGATTCCGGCTGCCAGAGGTACAGCACCCCGGCGATCAGGAAGGCGGCGGCGGAGATCACGCTCGACAGCAGCATCACGCGGTGCTTGCGGTGCCGGTCGACGATCGTGCCGAACACCATCGCGAAGAACGCCACGAGCAGCATGTAAGCGCCGCCGATGATGCCGGTGGCCAGCACCGACTGCGTCTCGATGTACACCCAGAACGTGAGGGCGAACCAGAGGAAGCTCGTCGTCACGTTGGCGATCAGCGTGTTGACGAGGACGTTGGCGAAGGCCGTCTTCGCTGCGGTGCGCTCCATGGCTTCGAGGGTAGAGCGGGCCGGGGACATCCGGTAGGGCGATTAGGCTTGAGCGGTGAGCATCCAGCATGACCCCGCGATCCGGGGCTTCGCCAGCGACAACTACTCCGGCATCCACCCCGAGGTCCTGGCGGCCATGGCGGCGGCGAACGGCGGCCACCAGGTCGCCTACGGCGAGGACGCGTACACCGCGCGGCTCCAGGAGGTCTTCCAGGAGCACTTCGGCGAGGGCACGCAGGCCTACCCGGTGTTCAACGGCACCGGCGCGAACGTCACCGGTCTCCAGTCCATGCTCCCGCGCTGGGGCGCCGTGATCGCCGCATCGACCGCGCACATCAACGTCGACGAGGGCGGGGCTCCCGAGAAGATCGGCGGTTTCAAGCTCCTCACGGTGCCGACCGATGACGGCAAGCTCACCCCGGAGCTCATCGACCGCGAGGCCTGGGGCTGGGGCGACGAGCACCGGGCGCAGCCGCTGGTCGTCTCGATCACGCAGTCGACCGAGCTCGGCACCCTGTACACCGCGGACGAGATCCGCACGATCGCCGACCACGCGCACTCCCGCGGGATGAAGCTGCACGTCGACGGCGCGCGACTGTCGAACGCGGCGGCAGCGCTCGACCTGCCGCTACGCGCGTTCACGCGGGACGCCGGGGTGGACGTGCTCACCTTCGGCGGCACCAAGAACGGCGCCATGCTCGGCGAGGCCATCGTGGTCCTGAACCCGGACGCCGCGGACGGCCTGCAGTACGCCCGCAAGTTCAACATGCAGCTCTCGTCGAAGATGCGCTTCGTCTCGGCCCAGCTGATCGCGCTGCTGGACGGCGACCTGTGGCTGCGCAACGCCCGCCACGCGAACGCCATGGCCGCACGCCTGCGCTCGGCGGTCGAGGCCGGCATCGCCGACGGCTCGATCCGCGGCGTCGAGTTCACGCAGCCGACGCAGGCCAACGGTGTGTTCGCCACTCTCCCCGAGGGCGTGGCCGATCGCCTCCGCGACGTGTTCCGCTTCTACGACTGGGATGCGGCGCGCAAGGAGGTCCGCTGGATGTGCGGTTTCGACACCGAGGAGTCGGACGTCGACGCCTTCGTGGCCGCCCTGGCCCCGCTCACGCGCGACGCCTCGGCCTGACCGCGCCCGCCCGCGGGCGCGGCGTCAGCGCAGGAGCCCCAGGTATGCCAGAGCCTGACGGACCAGGGTGCCGCGACCGCTCTCCATCTCGGCGGCGACCGCATCCGATGCCGCGGCCTCCGGCGAGAACCAGGTGACCTCGAGGGCGTCCTGACGCGGCTCGCACGTGCCGGTCACCGGCACGACGAACGCCAGGGACACGGCGTGCTGCCGGTCGTCGTGGAAGGCGCTGACCCCGGGGATCGGGAAGTACTCGGCGACCGTGAAGGGCAGCGGCTGCGGCGGCAGCAGCGGGAAGGCCATCGGGCCGAGGTCGTTCTCGACGTGCCGGAACAGCGCGTCGCGGATGGTCTCGCCGAAGCGGACCCGCCCGGACACGATCGTGCGGGTCATCTCGCCCAGCGGCGTGGAGCGCAGCAGGATGCCGATCTCGGTCACCTGCCCTGAGCCGTCCGTGCGCACGGGGATCGCCTCGACGTAGAGCATCGGCAGGCGGCGACGCGCCTCGGCGAGCTCGAACTCGCTCAGCCAGCCGGGGTTCGCACCCGGCGCGGGCGGGTTCGCATCCGGGAAGGCTCCGAGACCTTCGTCTTCGGGCTCCGGATCGGGATCAGGTGTGCGCACCGCCATGTGTCCTTTCTACCAGCCGTCCCTCCGCACCGACACCGGCGGCTCCGACGTCCGTGCCTGCTGGCAGGATGACGGTGTGACAGAGAACCTGACGATCGACGACACCGCGACCAGATGGTCTTCCCCCGACCGCGGAGGGATGCCGCTGCTCGTGCTGCTGCACGGCTACGGCGCCGACGAGCACGACCTGTTCGGACTCGTCCCGTATCTGCCCTCCGGCATCGCGGTCGCCTCTGTCGCCGCTCCCCTCGCCCCGCCGTGGCCCATGCCCGGGCGCTCCTGGTACGCCATCGACGGGCTCGACGGCCGCAGCCCCGAGGCCGTCACGGTCGCCGCCGAGGCGTTCCTCCGCTGGCTCGATGCCGCGGCGGGCGATTCCCCCTCGGTCGCGCTGCTCGGCTTCTCGCAGGGTGCGGCCGTGTCGCTGCAGGCGCTGCGCCTCGCCCCGGAGCGTTTCGGCGCGGTCGTCGCCCTGAGCGGATACGCGGCTCCGGGCGACCTCCCCGGCGACGAGACGCTGACCGAGCTGCGCCCTCCGGTCTTCTGGGGTCGCGGCACGCACGACGACGTCATCCCGCCCGCACTCGTCGACCACACCGCGCAGTGGCTGCCCGGGCACGCCGACCTCTCCGGCCGGGTCTACACCGGGCTCACGCACAGCATCTCCGAGGAGGAGCTCGCCGACGTGCACCGCTTCCTCACCAAGTGGATCGAGGGGATCGGCGCGGATCAGGAAGAGGGCCCGCGCTCCGCCTGAGGATCGTGCTCCGCGGGCGCGAGCCCTTCGCGGCGATGAGCGCGCGACACGCCCGGGGTTGCGGAACGCCGACACGCCCGGGTATCGTCGGGGAGTCCTGTCCGCCGTGTCTGGAAGTCCTTTGATCTGATCCGTCGCCTCCGCGCTCCTCTTTCCGCGCGCTGACCCGACGATCGCCGACTCCACGGCAGACCCTCTCGCCCGCGTCCTGTGACTCCTCACGGACCGCCTGGGGCTCGGTGTCAGTGCACCCTCGCACTCGACAGGAGACACTCATGTCACACCCCGCACCCCTTCACGCGTCGGTCATCCTCGACCGACTCACCTTCACCTGGCCGGACGGGACGACCGCCATCGACGCGGTGTCCGGAGCGTTCGGCTCCGGACGCACCGGCCTCGTCGGACGCAACGGCGCAGGCAAGTCCACACTGCTGCGGCTGATGGCCGGAGAGCTCGCACCCACATCCGGGTTCGTCACCGCCTCGGGCGAGGTCGCGTACCTGCCGCAGCAGCTCACGCTCGACGTCGATCGTCGGGTCGCCGAGCTGCTCGGGGTGTCCGCGGCGCTCGACGCCGTCCGGGCCATCACGGCCGGCGACGTCGATCCCGCGCACTTCGATGCCGTCGGCGACGACTGGGACATCGAGGCGCGCGCCGAGGCCGCCCTGGCCGAGGCCGGCCTCGCGCCGGAGTTCCTCGATCGCCGTGTCGGCGAGCTCTCCGGAGGAGAGGCCGTGCTCGTCGCGATCGCCGGGATCCGGCTCCGTCGCGCGCCGATCACGCTCCTCGACGAGCCGACCAACAACCTCGACCGCGACGCCAGAGCGAAGCTCGCGGCGATGGTGCAGGCCTGGAAGGGCACGCTCATCGTCGTCAGCCACGACCTGTCGCTGCTCGAGCTGATGGACGAGACCGCCGAGCTGTACGGCCGCACGCTGAGCGTGTTCGGCGGCCCCTACTCCGAGTGGCGCACCTGGCTGGATGCGGAGCAGGATGCCGCGAGGCAGGCCGAGGCCACGGCCGCTCAGACGCTCCGCAAGGAGAAGCGCCAGCGGATCGAGGCCGAGGTCAAGCTCGCGCACCGTGCGCGGACGGCCAAGAAGGCCGAGATCGAGAAGCGCGTGCCGAAGATCGTCGCCCATGGCCGGAAGATGGCCGCGGAGGTCTCGGCAGGCAAGCTGCGCACCGAGGTCGGGGCCAAGGAGGAGGCGGCGCGGTCCGTCCTCGACGAAGCGGGGCGCCGCGTGCGCTCCGACGCGTCGATGAAGATCGAGCTGCCCGACCCGCAGGTCTCCCGCAGCCGACGCATCGCGACGATCGCGGAAGAGGAGCGGGCCTGGGTGATCCAGGGCCCGGAGCGCGTGGCCCTGATCGGGCGCAACGGCGCCGGGAAGACCACCCTGCTGGAGCGGCTGGTCGCGGATGCGCGCCCGTTCGAGGGCGGCCTGCACGCCGAGGCCCACACCGACCTGATCGGGTACCTCCCGCAGCGGGTGGACGGTCTCGACGAGCATCGCTCCGTCTTCGAGAACATCGCCGCGGCGGCTCCGCACGTTCCCGAGAAAGAGCTCCGGAACCGGCTCGCGCGGTTCCTGATCCGCGGCGCCACGGCGGAGCGCCCGGTCGCAGCGCTCTCCGGCGGCGAGCGCTTCCGCGTGGCGCTGGCGAAGCTGTTGCTCGCCGACCCCGCTCCGCACCTCGTGATGCTCGACGAGCCGACGAACAACCTCGACCTCGACACGGTCGACCAGCTCGTCGAGGCGCTGCGCGCCTACCGGGGCGCTGTGCTGGTCGTGAGCCATGACGACGCGTTCCTGCGCCGGCTCGACCTCGACCTGACACTCGAGATCGACGGCGACGGGAGACTTCAGGAGGTCTCGCTCGGCTCCTGAATCAGCCGCTTCGACGACGCCGGGCCTCGGGAGCATCCGCCCCGAGGTCCGGCGTCACGACCCCGATGTCGGTGGCAGCACGCATGATGGAGGGATGAGCGATGTGCTCGACCGTTTCACCCCGGCAACGCAGGACTGGTTCCGTGGTGCCTTCAGCGCGCCCACGCCCGCCCAGACCGGAGCCTGGGAGGCGATCTCCGCAGGCAAGCACGCGCTCGTCGTCGCGCCCACCGGCTCGGGCAAGACGCTGTCCGCGTTCCTGTGGGCGATCGACAGCGTCTTCCGCGAGCGCATGGCCGCACCCGAGGAGCCGAAGAAGGATGCCGCCCGCACCCGCATCCTCTACATCTCGCCGCTCAAGGCGCTCGGCGTCGACGTGGAGCGCAACCTCCGCTCGCCTCTGGTCGGCATCGGGCAGTCGGCGCGCCGGCTGGGCGTCGACGCCCCCGCCGTCACCGTGGGGGTCCGCTCCGGCGACACCACCTCCAGCGATCGCCGCAAGCTCGTCTCGGATCCGCCCGACATCCTGATCACGACGCCCGAGTCGCTCTACCTCATGCTCACGAGCCGCGCGGGCGAGACCCTGCGCGACGTGCACACCGTGATCATCGACGAGGTGCACGCCGTCGCAGCCACCAAGCGCGGAGCGCACCTCGCGGTCAGCCTGGAACGGCTCGACGCGCTGCGCTCCGCACACGCCCTTCGACAGGCTCAGGGACCCAGCGAACGACGGGCGCAGGGACCCACCCTTCGACAGGCTCAGGGACCCACCGTTGGACGGGCTGACGGGTCCGGTGCGGTCCCGCCCGCGCAGCGCATCGGGCTCTCGGCCACCGTGCGTCCGATCGACGAGGTGGCCCGGTTCCTCGGCGGCGCGGCTCCCGTGGAGATCGTCGCACCGCCGGCGTCCAAGACGTTCGAGCTCGGCGTCGTCGTGCCGATGGACGACATGACCAACCCCCCGCCGCCTCCCGGTGCCGCGTCCGGCGCGGGGGCCGAGCTCCGTGCGGAGGATGCGGAGTACACCGAGGTCACCGGATCCGTGTGGCCGCACGTGGAGGAGGCGATCGTCGACCGCATCCTGCAGAACAACTCGACGATCGTGTTCGCCAACTCCCGCCGGCTCGCCGAGAGGCTGACCGGACGACTGAACGAGATCTACTCCGAGCGGATCGGCGTGGCCCTGCCGGAGGCGACCGTGCCGGCGGCCATGATGGCGCAGGCCGGAGCGACCGCCGGTGCGGACCCGGTGCTCGCGAAGGCCCACCACGGCTCGGTCTCCAAGGAGCAGCGTGCCCAGGTGGAGGAGGAGCTGAAGTCGGGTGTGCTGCGCTGCGTCGTCGCGACCAGCAGCCTCGAGCTCGGCATCGACATGGGCGCGGTGGATCTGGTCATCCAGGTCGAGGCCCCGCCCTCGGCGGCCTCGGGTCTGCAGCGTGTGGGCCGCGCCGGTCACCAGGTGGGCGAGATCAGCCGTGCGGCTCTCTTCCCGAAGCATCGCGGCGACGTGCTGCACACCGCGATCGTCACCGAGCGGATGCTGGCCGGCAAGATCGAGGCCATCCAGGTGCCGCGCAATCCGCTCGACATCCTCGCGCAGCAGACCGTCGCGGCGAGCGCGCTCGGCGCGATCAGCGTCGAGGAGTGGTTCGAGACGGTCCGCCGCTCCGCCCCCTTCCAGGCGCTCCCCCGTTCGGCGTACGAGGCGACGCTCGACCTGCTGGCCGGACGCTTCCCCTCCGACGAGTTCGCGGAACTGCGCCCTCGACTCGTGTGGGACCGCGACGCCGGGACGCTGACGGGACGACCGGGCGCCCAGCGGATCGCGGTCACCAGCGGCGGCACGATCCCCGACCGCGGCCTGTTCGGGGTGTTCGTGGCCGGGGAGTCCACCGGAGCCCGCGTTGGCGAGCTCGACGAGGAGATGGTCTACGAGTCGCGGGTCGGCGACGTGTTCACGCTCGGCACCACGAGCTGGCGGATCGCGGAGATCACGCACGATCGCGTCAACGTGATCCCCGCCTACGGACAGCCGGGCAAGGTGCCGTTCTGGCACGGCGACGGCATCGGCCGACCGTTCGAGCTCGGCGAAGCGCTGGGCGCGTTCTCCCGCGAGGTGTCGTCCGCCGCCCCCGAGAAGGCGCAGCAGCGGCTGATCGACGCCGGTCTCGACGAGCAGGCGCGCGCGAACCTGATGGCCCATCTGACCGAGCAGCGCGAGGCGACGGGCACCCTGCCCACCGACCGCACCCTCACCGTCGAGCGCGGCCGCGACGAGGTCGGCGACTGGCGCGTCATCCTGCATTCCCCGTACGGCATGAAGGTGCACGCGCCGTGGGCACTGGCGATCAACGCCCGCGTCAGGGAGCGCCTCGGGGTCGAGGGCTCCGCGGTCGCGAGCGACGACGGCATCATCGTGCGCATCCCCGATGCCGAAGCCGAGCCTCCGGGTGCCGAGCTGTTCGTGTTCGATCCGGACGAGCTCGAGGTCCTCGTCACGCAGGAGGTGGGCGGGTCTGCGCTGTTCGCCTCGCGCTTCCGGGAGTGCGCCGCTCGCGCCCTGCTGATGCCGCGCATGAATCCGAACAAGCGCACGCCGCTGTGGCAGCAGCGTCAGCGATCGGCGCAGCTGCTCGAGGTCGCGCGGCGCCATCCCACCTTCCCGGTGATCCTGGAGACGCTGCGCGAGGTGCTGCAGGACGTCTACGACCTCCCCTCCCTCCGCACGCTCGCCACCTCGATCGCGGACCGCCGCATCCGCCTGATCGAGACCGAACCGGGCCAGCCCTCGCCCTACGCGCGCGATCTGCTCTTCGGCTACGTCGGCGCGTTCATGTACGAGGGCGACTCGCCGCTCGCCGAACGCCGGGCGGCGGCGCTGTCCGTCGACCCCGCCCTGCTGGGCGAGCTGCTCGGCACGGTCGAGCTGCGCGAACTGCTCGACCCCGACGTCATCGCACAGTTCGAGCGCGAGGCGCAGCGCCTCGATCCCGACCGTCGCGCGCGCGGACTCGAGGGCGTGGCGGACCTGCTGCGGATGCTCGGCCCGCTCGACGCCGAGGAGGTCGCGGCCCGCCTCGACCCCGATTCGACCGACGGGGCGACGGCCGCTGCGCTGCTCGACCAGCTCATCGCGGCGCGCAGAGCCATCCCGGTGACGGTCGCCGGCGCGGGCCGTGTGGCCGCGATCGAAGACGCGGGTCGGCTGCGGGACGCGCTGGG
This sequence comes from Microbacterium algeriense, assembly GCF_008868005.1. Taxonomy (GTDB): domain Bacteria; phylum Actinomycetota; class Actinomycetes; order Actinomycetales; family Microbacteriaceae; genus Microbacterium; species Microbacterium algeriense. The sequence continues at coordinate 919,543 of NZ_WAAO01000001.1, read as the reverse complement.
CGCAGCCCTCCCCACCGGCATCCCCGTCGCCTTCCTCGAACCCGTCGCGGATCCGCTCGGCGACCTGGTCGCGCGTCACGCGCGCACCCACGGCCCGTTCACGACCGATGCCGTCGCGGCCCGCTTCGGCCTCGGCGCCGCTGTCGCCCGACACACGCTGCAGAGACTCGAGACCGCCGGCCGCCTCACGAGCGGCTACTTCCTGCCGACGGCTGCCGGCAGCGGCGACGACCTCGAGTGGTGCGACAGCGAGGTGCTGCGCCGCCTCCGGATGCGCTCGCTCGCGGCGATCCGCGGGTCCGTGGAGCCGGTGTCGCCGGAGGCGTACGCGCGGTTCCTGCCGGACTGGCAGCACCTCGGGCGGCCGCTGGAAGGCGTCGACGGTGTGCTCACCGTGATCGAGCAGTTCGCCGGAGTGCCGATCCCGGCGAGCGCGTGGGAGTCGCTCGTCCTGCCGTCCCGGGTGCGCGACTACTCCCCCGCGATGCTGGACGAGCTGACCTCGGCGGGCGAGGTGATCTGGTCCGGACACGGGACTCTCCCCGGGCGCGACGGATGGGTGTCGCTGCACCCCGCCGACCTCGCCCCGTTCACGCTGCCCGAGCCCGAGGCCGAAATCGCGGTCGACTCCCTCGAGGCGCGGATCCTCCAGTCTCTGCAGATCGGCGGCGCGTACTTCGCCGCCCAGCTCAAGGAGATGACCGCGGCGGAGAACGAGCAGTCCGTGCTGGAGGCGCTGTGGTCGCTCACCTGGTCGGGGCACGTGACGAACGACACCTTCGCACCGATCCGCTCGCTGCTCGCCGGCGGGTCGCAGGCGCACAAGGTGAAGCGGAAGGCTCCGCGGGCCCGTACCTATCGCGGGATGTCCCTCACCCGCACCGCTCCCCGCCCCACCTCGATCGGCGGACGCTGGTCGCTGCTGCCCGAGACCGAGAAGGACGCCTCGCGCCGCGCGACCGTCACCGCGGGGCTCCTGCTCGATCGCTACGGCGTCGTCACACGGGGCGCGGTGCAGGCCGAGGGCGTGCCAGGCGGCTTCGCCCAGGCGTACCGTGTGCTGGCCGGATTCGAGGAGGCCGGCCACTGCCGCCGCGGCTACGTGATCGAGAAGCTCGGCGCGGCCCAGTTCGCCGCCTCGGGCACGGTCGACCGGCTGCGCACCTACGCCGGCCTCGCCGACCCGCCGCCGCGCACGGCCGTGACGCTTGCGGCGACCGATCCCGCGAACCCGTACGGTGCCGCACTCGGCTGGCCCAAGCTCGAGGGGGTGTCGCACCGCCCTGGGCGCAAGGCCGGTGCCCTCGTCGTGCTCGTCGACGGCGCGCTCGTGCTCTCGCTCGAGCGCGGTGGCCGCACGGTGCTGTCGTTCAGCGACGACGGGGAGGTGCTCCGCGCCGCAGCCGCCGACCTCGCGGCGACCGCCCGCAGCCGACGCCTCGACACCCTGACCGTCGAGAAGGTCAACGGCGAGGGCGTGTACGGCACGGAGCTCGCGCTCGCGCTGCAGGAGGCCGGATTCGTGCAGACACCCCGCGGCTTCACGCTCCGCAAGGCGGTCTGAGCGTGCGCCTACGCTGGAGACCATGATCCGAGAGTTCGCGGCCGGCGTCCGCACCCTGCCGCGCGGATTCGGCCTGTGGCGCACGCGCCCCGGGCTCATGGCGCTCGGACTCGTCCCCGCGATCATCGCGTTCCTCCTGCTCGCCGCCGCGATCGTGCCGCTGGTGTGGGGGATGCCGTCGGTCTCGGCCTGGCTCACCCCCTTCGCCGAGGGGTGGATCGAGCCGTGGCGCGGGCTGCTGCGCGCGGCCGTCGGCTTCGTGGTCGTGGCCGCCGCCCTGGCCCTCGCGGCGGTCGTCTTCAGCGCGCTGACCCTCACCATCGGCGACCCGTTCTACCAGCGCATCTGGCATGCGATTGAAGTCGACCTCGGCGACCCGCCCTCCGGCGACGGCGGCAGCTTCTGGACGACGCTGGGCGAGGGTCTGCGGCTGGTGCTGCTGGGTCTGCTGATCGCGGTCCTGGTGCTGCTGATCGGACTCATCCCGGCCGTGGGCGGCTTCCTCGGGCCGATCGCCGGTGTCGTGCTCACCGGTCGACTGCTGGCGCGCGAGCTCACCGGTCGCGCCTTCGACGCCCGCGACCTCAGCCCGGCCGACCGCGCCGCCCTGTTCGCGGGGAATCGCGCCCGGGTGCTCGGCTTCGGCGTCGCGACGCAGCTGTGCTTCCTGATCCCCGGCGGGGCGGTCGCGATCATGCCCGTCGCCGTCGCGGGCAGCACGATGCTCGCTCGCCACATGCTCGGCCCTTCGACAAGCTCAGGGACCCAGGTAGGCGGCCCTTCGACAAGCTCAGGGACCCAGGTAGGCGGCTCAGGGACCCGGGTAGGCGGCCCTTCGACAAGCTCAGGGACCCAGGCAGGCGGCTCAGGGACCCAGGTAGGCGGCTCAGGGACCCGGGTAGGCGACTCTTCGACAAGCTCAGGGACCCAGGTCGGCGGCTCAGGGACCCAGCGGGGCGGCGCCGGTGCCTGAGGGCGATACCGTCTTCCGCACCGCACGGCGGCTCGACGAGGCTCTGACGGGCGCCGAGGTCACCCGCTTCGACCTGCGGGTGCCCCGCTTCGCGACACTCGATCTGACCGGGCAGACCGTGCACGGAGTCATCCCGCGCGGCAAGCACCTGCTGATGCGGATCGGCGAGAGCACCGTTCATTCGCATCTGCGCATGGACGGGGCGTGGTTCGTCTACCGCGCAGGTGAGAGATGGAAGCACCCCGCGTTCAAGGTCCGTGCCATCATCGGCACGGCCGACCGGGAGGCGGTCGGCGTCGACATCGCCGAGGTCGAGGTCGTCCCCACCCGGGAGGAGGACCAGCTCGTCGGATACCTCGGCCCTGACCCGCTCGCGGCGGACTGGGATCCCGCGGAGGCGGCGCGACGCGTCAGCGCCGACACCCGCAGCATCCACGTCGCCCTCCTGGACCAGCGCAACGTGGCCGGCTTCGGCAACGAGTACGCGGCTGAGCTCTTGTTCCTCCGCGGGATCCTGCCCACCACGCCGGCGCCACAGGTCGACGTGGCCGCCCTGCTCGATCTCGGCGTCCGCACGATCCGCGCCAACCGCGACCGCCGTCACCGCACCTTCACCGGCGTCGACCGCCCTGGTCAGGGCACCTGGGTGTACGGTCGCGCCGGGCGCCCCTGCCGCCGCTGCGGCACGCTCATCCGCCGCGGAGAGCAGGGCGCCGATCCGACGCGCGAGCGCATCACGTTCTGGTGTCCGGTCTGCCAGCGCTGACCGCATTCATCCGAGGGAATGAATCTCCCCCTCCCGTGGTTGTTGATATATCCGGAGAACTCCGGAACACGGGAGGAATCGTGGGCAAGAACTACGTCGACATCGAGAACGACCAGGGCGCGACGCTGCGGTACCGCAAGCACGCGAACGGCCGGGGTCTCGTCGCGCATGGCGCGAAGGTGCACCCGAAGGCGCACATCGAGGCGGGTGCCTATATCGAACCGGGCGCGCGCGTCGGCGCCGGTGCGACCATCGCACGCGGCGCGTGGATCGACGAGGACGCCGTGGTCGGCGAGGGCGCGTTCGTCGACGCCCACGCACACATCGGCCAGGGTGCCGCCGTCGGAGACCACGCCTACGTCGGAGTCCGCACCGACATCGGCGCGGGAGCGCGCATCGTCCGCGGCGCACGGATCGGCGACGACGAGACCGTCGCCGCCGGACTCACGGTCGCGACCAACCAAAAGGGCCTCTGGCTCGCGGCCTGACGTCCGCCCCTCGAAGGGCTAGAGCAGTCGCCGTTCCGAGGCCCACGCCGTGAGCTCATGGCGTGAGGACAGCTGCAGCTTGCGCAGGACGGACGACACGTGCGTCTCGACCGTCTTGATCGAGATGAACAGCTCCGCAGCGACCTCCTTGTACGCGTAACCGCGCGCGATGAGGCGCATGACCTCCTGCTCGCGCGCGGACAGACGATCGAGCTCGTCGGTGGCGGTCGCGGTCTCGCCCGCGACGGCTCCGAACGCGTCGAGCACGAAACCGGCGAGCCGCGGCGAGAAGACGGCGTCTCCGTCGGCGACGGCGTGCACGGCTCTGCTCACCTCGGCGCCCGACGAGCCCTTCGTGATGTAGCCCCGCGCGCCGGCGCGGATGACCCGGACGACATCCGCCGCGGCGTCCGACACGCTCAGCGCGAGGAACCGCGTCGCCGAGGGCTGACAGCCGCGGATCACGCTCTCCCCGCCCGCGGCGTCGTCGCCGCTGCCGCCGGGCAGGTGCACGTCGAGCAGCACGACGTCGGGCTGCGTCTCGCCGATCACGGCGATCGCCGACGGCACGTCCGCCGCCTCGCCCACCACGTCGACGCTCGCATCGAGGTCGGCGCGCAGCCCCGAGCGGAAGATGGAGTGGTCGTCGACGATCACGACCCGGATGCTGTCAGCCACGACTCTCCTCCCGCACACTGGCCGGCCGCGGTGCAGGCCTGTCGTGCGGCGTTCCCGCCGTGATGCTCAGATGCACCTCGGTGCCGTGCTCGTCGCTGCGGACGGAGCCGGTCCCGCCGGCGCGCCGCATGCGTCCGATGATCGACTCCCGCACCCCGAGACGGTCGCTCGGCACGTCGTCGAGCTCGAACCCGGCTCCTCGGTCGCGGATGAACACGTCCACCCCGGCGGCGCTGCCCTCGATGTAGACGGAGATCTCGCCACCCGCGTGCCGTGCCGCGTTCAGGATCGCCTCGCGCGCCGCCGCCGCGAGCTCGCCGCTGGCGCGCTCGGCGGAGAGTCCGGCCGAGACCACGTCGATCCGCACCGGATAGTCGAGCTCCAGCGCCCCGGCGTAGTCGCGCAGATCCGTCGGCAGGTCGCTGTCGGCGGGAGCATCGCCGTCGTAGAGCCACGCGCGCAGCTCGCGCTCCTGCGCCCTGGCCAGTCGCGCGGCCTCGCTGGAGGCGCCGGCCCTGTTCTGGATCAGCGCCAGGGTCTGCAGCACCGAGTCGTGCAGGTGGGCGGCCATCTGGCTGCGCTGCTCCTCGCGGATGCGGCGGATCCTCTCTCCGGACAGTTCGCGCCAGCGCGGGATCAGCGTCGACGCCAGGACGGCAGCGAGTCCGACCAGCGGAACCAGCACGAGCGCCACACCGGAACGGGCGACGGGCCACGACAGCAGCACCGCGAACAGCAGGGCGAGCAGCCCGACCGCGAGGATGCGGACCGTGAGGGTGTGCCGCGGACCGCGTGCGGTGTCGGTGCGATCGATGAGCGTCGCCCAGAGACCGGCGCCTGTCGCGAAGGCGACCGTGCCGCCCACGACCACGGCGGCGGGTCCTGCGGGGATCGTGCCGCTCAGCCAGTCGCTGCCGCCGCGCCAGACCAGCACGACCAGCGTCCCGAGCGCGGCGGGCACCAGAAGCAGCCACGCGACCGGCATCCTTCGTGTCGGAGCCGACTCCCCGTCCGTCCAGGGCGTGAAGGCCCAGCACCACGCGTACAGGAGCACGCCGGCTCCCCCGCACAGCGTCAGAGCGAGGAACAGCGCCCGCACCATCCACACCGGAGCGCCGAGGTGACGGGCGAGCCCCGCAGCGACCCCGGCGACCAGGCACGCCCGATCGCGGGTCAGCGGCGGGCGCGGGGGCGCTGCCACGCGCGGAGGTCGCGCCGGAGCGTGCACCGAAGAGGACATGTCGCCATCCAATCATCCGCACGTCCGCTCCGGGTGCTCCCCTGCCCGGAATCAGGGGGCGCTCAGGGGTTTCCCCCATGGCCGCGCACCGAGGGCGACGGCCAGGATCGAAGCATGACGATTCCCACTGCGCCCCCGCCTCCCGCCGATCATGCCGACGCGGCTCCCGGCACCACGGGGCGGCCCATCCCGCGCGGTGCGGATCGCTTCCTCCTCTGGGTCGCCGGCCTCGGCGTCGCCCGTTCCGAGGGGTGGCTGGGCGGCGTGGCCGCCGGCATCGCCGCGCGTCTGCGCATCGACCCCCTGATCGTGCGCGGCGTGCTCGTCGTCGCCGCGCTCTTCGGACTGCCCGTCATCTTCCTCTACGCCGCGGCCTGGGCCCTGCTCCCGGATCTCGACGGACGGGTCCACCTCCGCGACCTGCTGCGGCGCGACTACCAGCCGGTGCAGTGGGGCATCCTCGCGATGGCCGTGATCGGCCTGTTCCCGACCGCTCCGCTCACCGGACGTCTCTTCGGCCTCGGCTACGACGGGTGGTCGAGCCTGGCGCTGCTCGGCTGGATCGTCGGACTCGTGCTCGTCGCCTCCCTGCTCTTCCTGATCGTGCGTGCTGCCAGCCGCACGCCGGGTGCTTCCGCGCCGGATCTGCCGATGGCTTCCGCAGATCAGGCGGCCCCGGCCGCGTCCGCCCCTCTCGACGATTCGGGCGTCGAGAGGGCGGACGCCACTCTCCCCGATGCCGCGCTCCTCGACGAGACCGCCGTCTCGCCCGAGGCCGAGACCGCCTTCCTTCCCCCTGCCCCGCCCGCACCGCTGCCGCCCGGGTCGCAGGACCCTGCGGCACTCGAAGCCTGGCGCGCCCAGCACGCCGCCTGGAAGGAGCAGGATCAGGCGTGGCGGCGGCAGCAGCAGGACGCGGAGCGTGCCGCGCGGGAACAGCTGCGCCGCGAGCGTCAGGCCGAAGCCGCCGTCTTCGCCGCCGAAGCGGCCGAGCGCCGACGCATCCGCCGCGCGTCGAACCCGCGCGCAGGATTCGCCTTCGTGGCCACGTTCCTCGGGCTCGCGATCATCACGGGGTCCGCCGTCGGTCTCGCCACCGGGGGCGACACGCTCGGCGGAGCCCTGGGTCTGTTCTCCGCCGCCCTGATCCTCGCGCTGGGGATGATCGTCGCCGGGGCGTTCCGTCGACGGAGCGGGTATCTGGCCTTCGTCACGGTGGTCACGTTGATCGGAGGGCTCGTGGCCGGAGGGTTCGCGGCCTTCCCCGGGCTCACCCTGGCGAACTCCGTCGTGATGGGGAACGAGACCCCGGCGCACGTCCGCCAGCCCTTCGGAGACGCGTACCTCACCCTCAACCCGTATGAGGGCGACCCGCGGCCGATCGTCATCGACAAGGGCTCAGGCAACACCTTCATCGCCGTGCTGCCGGGCGTCGAGCTCGATCTGCGCGCCACCGTGCGCACGACCATCGTCACCTGGAACCTCACGGATCCCGAGACCGGCGAGATCCGCGATCACGGCATCTGGTCGCCCGCCGAGACCGGGGACGGGACGGTCGTCCGGAAGCGGATCGCCGCGGAGGGCGGCTCTCCCGCGACGGTGCAGCCCGTCACGATCGACCAGGGCAGCGGGACGATCTCCGTCACCATCTACGAGACCGAGAAGGAGGAGCAGCGATGAGCGCTCCGACGATCACCGGGACCGCCACCGAGACGATCACCCCGCCCCGCACCCGCTGGGCCGCCATCATCTGGGGGCTCCTGTTCGCCGCCGTCGCCGGCACGGCCCTCTGGGTCCTCTCCGACACCGAACGGCGTGAGGCCGTCGCGGACGGGATGCTGGGGCTGACACCCGCGACCGTCGTGACGATCGTGCTGCTGAGCGTCGGCGTGCTGCTGCTCGTCAGCGGCGCGGCCGGACTCGTGCGCCGGGAGCAGCGGAAGCTCGCGGAATCCGCGACCGCCACGCACCCCGAGGCTTCCGTCCCCCTCGCCGAGTAGCCTTGATCGCATGGCGAATCAGGGAAGACGGCCCGCGAAGCGTTCAGGCAGGGGATCGCCCGTGCGCCGGAACAAGGCCGCTCCCGCCGAGAGGTATCCGCCGCAGAAGCCGAAGAAGAAGACCGGCTCCGTCGTGTTCGACGCCCCGCAGCCCGAGCCGGCGGCACCGCGCACCTTCCGTCTCGGTGCGGTTCCGGGCGCGACGCCGGGCCGATGGATCGACGCCTGGAAGCAGCGGATGCCGCACGTGCCGCTCGATCTCGTCCCGGTCGATCCCGCGACGCAGCGCTCCGCCCTCGACGAGGTCGATGCGGCGCTCGTGCGACTGCCGCTCGCCGACGACTCCCTCCACATCATCCCGCTGTACGACGAGGTCCCGGTCGTCGTGGCGGCGGCCGATTCGCATCTGATGACCGCCGAGGAGCTCACCGCCGCGGATCTGGAGGGCGAGGTGCTGATCGGGCTGACGGACGACGTGCTCGGCCCGCTCGACCTGCCGGGGACCACGGCAGCGCGCTTCGCCCCGCTCGCCACCGAGGACGCGATCGCGACGGCCGCCTCGGGGACCGGGATCGTGATCGTCCCGATGTCCCTCGCCCGGCTGCATCACCGCAAGGATGCCGACCACCGCGTCCTCGCCGGCGGCCCCGTGTCGACCGTCGCCCTCGCCTGGCCACGTGAGCGCACCACGCCGGATGTGGAGACGTTCGTGGGCATCGTGCGCGGGCGCACCGCGAACTCCTCCCGGTGACCGCGCGGGCGAGGGCGGTCGCGCTCGTTAGAATCTCCTGATGGCCTCGCTTCTCTACGTCTGCGTGCGACCCGAGATCGGGGCGGCGGATGCCGAGCACGCCTCGTTCCGGCGAGCGCTCGGCGCGGACGTGGTCGACCGGCTGAACCTGCTCGAGGAGCCGCTCGACGTCGCACGCCTGCAGGGCTACCGCGGTGTCGTGGTCGGCGGTTCGCCGTTCAACGTGTCCGACGCGGTGAAGTCCGCCGAGCAGCTCCGCGTGGAGGCCGACCTCGCAGACCTCGCCCGCGCGGCGATCGCCGGCGACGTGGCGGTGTTCTTCACCTGCTTCAGCATCGGCGTCGTGACCCGCATGCTCGGCGGCGAGGTCGTGACCGACACCCCCGAGGCCGCGAGCGCCACCGTCATCGACGCCACCCCCGCGGCGGCCACGGACCCCGTCTTCGGCCCCAGCGGCCCGGCGCTGACGGTGTTCACGGCCCACAAGGAGAGCGCGGCAGCGGTCCCGCCCGGCGCGGTGCTGCTCGCGACGAACACCGCCTGCCCCGTGCAGGCCTACCGCGTGGGGACCCACCTGTACGCCGCGCAGTTCCACCCCGAGCCCACGCCTCGGGACTTCGCCGACCGGATGACGTTCTACCGCACCACCGGCTACTTCGACCCGGACGAGTTCGACGCGGTGCAGCAGCAGGTGCTCGCGGCATCCGTGACCGAGGGCGCCGCGCTGCTCCGCCGGTTCGCGGAGACCTTCGCCGGCGCTCAGCCCGCGGCGGAGTCGAGCAGCAGCGACACGCGCTCGCGCAGGTAGGCCTCCAGGGGCATGAACCCGCCTGCGCTGCTCCAGCGCACGGACGGCACGCCGTCGACGACCGCGAGCGGGCCGGAGGAGCCACCGGCGTCCACGGCGTCCACATCGATGACGCTCCACCCCACGTGCACCACCTCGCCGGCGTCGAAGCCTCCCCGCAGAGCCTCCGCGCGGCGCTCGGCGCGCTCCCGCGCGGATTCGGCGGTGTAGCCGCGGCGTCCGGGGTCGGCGGCGCGCAGCACCTCCGCCGTGGCCAGGGCGTGCGTCGGGGTGAGCAGGAGCACCCCGAGGTGCCAGGCCTCGCCGACACGGACGATGCGGCGGCCGCGCCAGCGCGAGTCCCGCTGCTCGCCGAGGCCCTCCTTCGGGGCGTCGGCGAGTTCCCGGACGGCGCCGGTGAGCAGTGCCGACGCCGTCGTCACAGCTCTCCCTGCGTCGATGCGGACGCCCGTGGCGGCCCGGCGACCTCGGCGCGATCGCCGCGCAGCGTCATGCCGATCAGCGGATACAGCAGCACCGACAGCATCCCGGCCCCCACCAGGGCAGCCGCCGTGCCGGTGTCGAGCATGTCCTGATCGACGCCGATCGCGGTGACGGCCACGATGATCGGCAGACCCGTCGCAGCGAGCAGCCCCAGCGCCGCCCGCTCACGGACGCTCGCCCCGGCGGGTGCGGACAGCTGCGCCGCGGAGCCGCGGATCACCAGCAGCGCGATCAGGAAGACCGGCACCAGCGCCATCGCCACCGGCGACGCCAGGAGCGCCTGCAGGTCGAAGGTGACGCCCGTGTACAGGAAGAAGATCGGCACGAGGAAGCCGAAAGCGATCGCCTCGATCTTGCTTTCGACCTCCTCCGCGTCCTTCTGCGGCGCACGGGCCATGATGATGCGCCAGATCGCCCCGGCGACGAAGGCGCCCAGCAGCATGTCGAGGTCGAGCATGACGCTCAGACCCACGAGCGCGGCGATCAAGAGGATCACGAAGCGCACCCCGAACTGGTCGGAGGTGTGCAGCGTCGCCTGGACGATCCGATGCAGCCGGCCGTGCGGCACGCGGTGCGCGAGCAGGATCGCGAGCCCGGCCAGGACCACGAAGGTCAGCAGGACGGCCGTGGCGATCGGCGTGGTCCGCGTGCTGAGGAAGATCGAGATCGCGATCAGAGGCAGGAACTCCCCCACCGCCCCGATCGTGCTGATCGCCCGGCCGAAGGGCGTGTCCAGCTCCCGCGCGTCGCGCAGGATCGGCATCAGGGTGCCCAGCGCGGTGGAGCTGAGCGCGATCCCGATCACGACCATCCCCTCGCCTGGCGCGAAGAAGAAGCCGAGCCCGATGCCCAGCAGGACGCTCAGCAGCCAGCCCAGCGATGCGCGGGCGAGGGGCTTCCCCGACACCTGCCGGAAGTCGATCTCGGTGCCGGCGACGAAGAACAGCAGTGCCAGTCCGAAGTCGCTCAGCTTCTCCAGCAGCGGACCCGGCTCGACCCAGCCGAGCACCGCCGGCCCGACGAGGATCCCGAGCACCAGCTCGAACACGACGATCGGCACCCGCACCACCGGGCGGACCCCGCGCGCGAGCAGAGGGGCCGCGACCGCCAGCAGCGGGATCAGCACCAGTCCGAGGTCGCTCGCTTCCACCGTCTCAGGGTAGCGACTCGGCGCCCGCGATTCGCCCGTCCGCCGCATCCACGGCAGAATCGATGCACACCCTGGAGGAGCACCCATGTCCCAGCCCGATACCGCCCGCCTGCTGATCGCCTGCGACGATCAGCCCGGCATCGTCGCCGCCGTGGCCGGAGTGCTCGCCCAGCACGGCGCGAACATCATCTCGCTCGACCAGCACTCGACCGACTCCGAGGGCGGTCGCTTCTTCCAGCGCACCGTGATCCACCTCGACGGGCTGGCGGCCGCACGCCCCGCGCTGGAGGCCGACATCGCGGCGGTCGCCGAGCGCTTCGGCATGGAGTGGTCGCTGCACGACGTCGCCCGCCGCAAGCGCGTCGCGATCTTCGTGTCGAAGTACGACCACTGCCTGATGGAGCTGCTGTGGCGCACCCAGCGCGGACAGCTCGACATCGACATCACCATGGTCGTCTCCAACCACCCCGACCTGGCCGACGCCGTCCGCGGATTCGGTGTGCCGTTCGTGCACATCCCCTCCGGCGACAAGGCCGTCATGGAGGAGCGTCAGCTCGAGCTGCTGCGCGGCAACGTCGACCTGGTCGTGCTCGCCCGCTACATGCAGATCCTCACGGACGACTTCATCACCCGCCTCGAGGCGCCCGTGATCAACATCCACCACTCGTTCCTGCCGGCCTTCATCGGCGCGAACCCCTACGCGCGTGCCAAGGATCGCGGCGTCAAGCTCATCGGCGCGACCGCCCACTACGCGACGGCGGACCTCGACGAGGGACCGATCATCGAGCAGGACGTCACGCGCGTGACCCACTCCGAATCCGCGGCGGAGCTCCAGAGCCGCGGCGCCGATGTCGAACGCCTGGTGCTCGCCCGCGCCGTGCAGTGGCACGCCGAGGACCGCGTCATCGTGCACGGCCGCTCCACGGTCATCCTCTAGCCCCCCGGTCAGGGGTGCGGGAGGCCGCGGGAGAGCTCGGCGAAGACCGCGGCGGCGGTGTCGTGGCGGGCGAGCGGGGCGGCCTGTCCCATCCACAGCGACTGCAGCTCCCCGAGGTTCTGCTGCCCCGCGGGGGTGCGGAAGCGTCCGGTGAGCCAGTTCTGCATCGGGAACGGCGCGATCGTGCCGCTCGCCTCGATCGCCCGGACGACGCGGTTGCGTGCGCCGCGGGCCAGGCGTCCGCTCAGGGCGCGTGTGAGCACGGTCTCGTCGGCGGCGGTCGACCGGATCGCCTCACGGTGCGCGTCGTTCGCAGCGGATTCCGCGGCGGCGAGGAAGGCCGTCCCGACCTGCACTCCGGATGCTCCCAGGGCGAACGCGGCGGACACTCCTCGCCGGTCGCCGATGCCTCCTGCGGCGATGACGGGCACGTCGACCGCATCGGCCACCTGCGGGATGAGCGCGAAGGTGCCGACCAGCGATTCCTCGGCCGGACGCAGGAAGGAGACCCGGTGCCCTCCGGCTTCGGCGCCGGTCGCGACGACCGCATCGACGCCGGCCTCGGCGAGCGCGATCGCCTCCGCCACCGTGGTGGCTGTCCCGACGATCCGGATGCCGCGACGGCGCGCCTCGTCCACCACCTCGGCGGAGGGCACGCCGAACACGACGCTGAGCACCGCGGGGGCGACCTCCCAGATCGCGTCGAGCTGCTCGTCGAGCGGAGGGATGTACCGCTCAGGTCTCGCGGGGACGCCGACGCCCACCGCTTCGTAGAACGGCTGCAGCGCCTGCGCGAACACGGAGTGCTGCGGGTTCGGCGCGACCTCGTCGCCGCGGGGCAGCCAGATGTTCACGGCGAACGGGCGGTCGGTCGCGGCGCGCAGTTCGGCCCCGATCTCGCGGATGCGGTCCCCGTCGCAGCCGTACAGCCCGAAGGAGCCGAGCCCGCCCGACTCGCTCACCGCCGCGGTGAGGGCGATGGAGGACAGCCCGCCGAACGGGCCGAGGATGATCGGATGCTCGATCCCGAGCAGGGTGCGGAGGTCGCTCATGCCTCGACGTTACGCCCGCGGCGTACCATCGGGGCCGATCGGGCGGGCGGACTCCCCTGACCACGGTGCTACTCTCGCAGCAGGGAGGAGCGCGCATGAGCGAGTGGTTCGGGCAGATGCTGAGCTTCGTCGCGACCGCGCTCGGCCTGGTGTCGATGCCCGACGCCGCAGCGCTCGGTCTCGCGATCGCGCTGCTCGCCGTCACGGCCCTCACGCTCGCCATCGTGCTGAGCGTGACCCCGGGGTCGTCCTCCGACTCGCCGCACCCGCTGCGGGCGATCGATGTCGGGGTGCTCCTCACGCAGAGCGATCCGGATGCGGCGGGGCACCCCCGTCCGCGAGCCCCGGGAGTCGCGACCGCCGCGTAGTCCGTTCGCACGGGATCGCGCGGCTTTCGCCGACCCTTCCCGCCGCTACGAACGGACCCTCTCTTGGACATCTTCGCCTTCCCTCCTCTCGCCGCGCTCCTGAACGCCGCCTACGGCGCGCTCGCCGGCCTCTCCGACCTCCTCACTCCCCTGGCCGGCGCATCCGCCGCGGCCCTCGCCGTCGTCCTCGTCACACTGCTGGTGCGCGCGCTGCTCATCCCGGTCGGCATCTCCCAGGCCAGGGCAGAGCAGACCAGGGCGCGCCTCGCGCCGAGGCTGCGCGAGCTGCAGCGCCGTCACAAGAAGAACCCCGAGCGCCTGCAGAAGGAGATGCTCGAGCTGTACCGCAGCGAGAACACGTCGCCGTTCGCGGGGATGCTGCCCGTGCTCGCGCAGGCGCCCGTGGTCGGCATCCTGTACACGCTGTTCCTGCGCCCGGAGATCGCCGGACATCCCAACGAGCTGCTCACGCACGACCTGTTCGGCGCGCCGCTCGGGACGAGCCTCGTCTCCGCGCTGTTCGGCGGCACGGCGACGCCGGCCACCTTCGTGGTGTTCGGCGCGCTGCTGGCCGTGATGATCGCCGCGGCCGAGGTCACCCGCCGCGTGTTCCGTCCCGTGCCGGTGGAGGGCGACGACTCTCCGATGAACTCGCCGGCGATGCTGCGAGTGGCCTCGGCCCTGCACTACCTCACGGCGGTGTTCGCCGCGTTCGTGCCGCTGGCCGCGGCGCTGTACCTGACGGTGACGGTCGTGTGGACGCTCGTGCAGCGCGTGATCCTGCGACGTCGGTACCCGCTCCCCGTGCCCGCCGCGGTCCGGGTCTGAGCGTGGGGCGATTCGATCCGCGCGCCGAGGAGCCGCCCCAGGGCGACGGTTCAGTCGGGGAGCGGGATCGGGGCGGTGAAGGGTCCGGCGGGACCGTCACGGCGGTCCCGCCGGACACCCAGCGTGGTTCCCACGCTCGCGGCGATCACGAGGGCGACGGCCAGCATCCGCAGCGGGGTCGCGTCCTGCCCGAGGATGAGCCACCCGGCGAGGGTGGCGAACGCGGGCTCGAGGCTCAGCAGCACGCCGAACACGCGCTGCGGAAGCCGGCGCAGCGCCGCGAGCTCGAAGCTGTAGGGGATGACGGACGACAGCACGGCCGTGATCGCCGCGAGGAGCAGGAGCTGCGGATCCGCCGCGACGGTCGCCGCGGCGGGGATCCCGACCGGGATGAGCAGCACGGCGGCGACGAGGAGCCCCATCGCCAGGCCGCCGCTGCCGGGGATCAGCGCTCCGACGCGCGCGCTCATCCGGATGTACATGACCCAGAACCCGGCGGCGACGAGGATGAAGACCACCCCGAGGGGGTCGAGCGGCTCCGCCCCGATCAGGCCGTCGACGCCGAGGACGACCATTCCGAGGAGCGCGACGCCCACCCAGGCGGCATCCGCGAGCCGGCGGGTGAGCACGGCGGCGAGCACGAGCGGGCCGAGGAACTCGATCGCCACGGCCGGGCCGAGCGGGATGCGGTCGATCGCGGCGTAGAAGAACCCGTTCATCGCGGCGAGCGAGACGCCGAACAGCACGGCGGCGATCCACTGCGGGCGGGTCCATCGTCGGGGCCGCGGACGCACGATCAGCACCAGCAGCATGGCCGCGATCGCGACACGCAGCGACGTCACACCCCAGGGCCCGAGCACGGGGAACAGCTGCGCCGCCACGGCCGCTCCGAACGGAAGCGACAGGCACGACCCGACGACGAGCGCCACCCCGACGAGGGTGCCGGATGCCGCGGGTCTGTGCACCAGACAAGCTTAGGCGCGCGCTCCGGGTCGGCGGAGCGCGCGCCGGGGCTCAGAGGGCCTTGCCACCCGTGACGGCGATCACCGTACCGGATACGTAGGAGGACTCGGCGGAGGCGAGGTAGACGTACGCGCCCGCGAGCTCGGCCGGCTGGCCCGCGCGGCCCAGCGGGGTGTCCTGTCCGAAGGTCGCGAGCCGCTCCGGTCCCCACCCGGTCGCCGGGATGAGAGGCGTCCAGATCGGTCCGGGGGCGACGGCGTTGACCCGGATGCCACGCGGGCCGGCCTCCTCCGCGAGGGCCTTCACGAACGCGATCTGCGCTGCCTTGGTCATGGCGTAGTCGATGAGCCCCGGCGAGGGCTGCGATGACTGGATGGACGAGGTGACGATGATGCTCGAACCCGGTTCGAGGTCGGGGTACGCCGCCCGCGCCGAGAACAGCAGTCCCGCGAGGTTCGTGTCGAACACGCGACGCATCTTCTCGGTCGAGAGGTTCTCGAAGCCGTCGATGTCGTGCTGATAGGCGGCGTTGAGCACGAGCACGTCCAGCCCGCCCAGCACCCGACGCGCTTCGAAGACGGCGTCCGTGGCGAAGGCCTCCTCGCGGAGGTCCCCGGCGATGCTCACGCCCGTCCGTCCGGCCTCGCGGACCAGGGCCAGGGTGTCTTCGGCGTCGTCCTGCTCCTCCGGCATGTGCGCGATCGCGACATCCGCTCCCTCGCGCGCGAAGGCGATCGCCACCGCTCTGCCGATGCCGGAGTCGCCGCCCGTGATGAGCGCGCGTCGCCCTTCCAGGCGACCGTGCCCGACGTACGAGGATTCCCCGTGGTCGGGCTCCGGCGTCGTCTGCTCGGTCAGTCCCGGCTGGTCCTGGTGCTGCGCGGGGAAGCCGTCCTCCCGGTGCGCGTGTCGCGGGTCGGAGGTGTCCGGGGAGGCCTGGGTGTTCTCGGGGCCGGGGGTGGTGTCCGTCATTTCCGCTCCTCGTCTCGATGTGTGCGCCGTCGGTCGGATGCACCGATGCGCCGCGTGTGTTCGAGCATGCCCGCCGTCGTCGAGCGTCGGCAGGGGGTTGACAGCCCCGTAGGCGAGACCGCCCCGTCGGGTCAATCCCCTCTGGACGCCGGCGGCCCGGTCGTAGCGTGGAGGGGACGACAGGAGGAGACCATGAGCGATGTCACGATCTTCGCACCGTCGCCGACGCTGACGGTCACCGTAGAGGATCACCCGCAGGGTGCGGAGATCCATGTCCACGCGGGCGGCCAGGGCGTCTGGCAGGCGCGGATGCTGCGCCGACTCGGCGTCACGGTGACCATGTGCTGCGTGCTGACCGGCGAGGTGGGCCGCGTGCTGCGGCACCTGCTCGAGGACGACGAAGGCCTCACGGTCGTGGCCGTGGAGCGCGACGGCCGGGGCTCGGCGTATGTGCACGACCGCCGCGAGGGGCGCAGGGTCGCCGTCGCCGAGGAGGAGGGCGATGCTCTCGGACGGCACGTGCTCGACGACCTCTACGGAGCCGTGCTGCGCACCGGGACCGACTCTCGCGTCGTCATCCTGAGCGGGCCGGCCGGCGACGACGCCCTTCCCGCCGACATATACCGTCGCCTCGCCCTCGACCTGCGCGGCGATGACCGGATCGTCGTCGCCGATCTGTCGGGCGAACGGCTCGCCGCCGTGCTGGAGGGCCACGCCGACGTCATCAAGGTCAGCCACGAGGAGCTGATCGCCGACGGCCTGGCCGCCGACTCCTCGGTCGAGGCGCTCGCACAGGCGATGCGGGAGCTGCGCGACCGCGGAGCTCGCACGGTGATCGTGACCAGGGCCGGGGAATCCCTGCTCCTGCTCGACGACGAGGGACTGGTCGAGGTCTCCCTTCCCCGGCTCGAGGAGAAGGAGCACCGCGGGGCGGGCGACTCGCTGACGGCCGGCGTCGTGGCGGGCCTGGCCCGGGGCGACACGGCCCGCGAGGCCATCACTCTCGGCGCAGCGGCGGGCGCGGTCAACGTCACCCGGCACGGTCTGGGCACCGGCGACCCCGATGCGATCCTGCGCCTCCGGGAAGGCGTCGCCGTGCGCGAGCTCGACGACGCGGGGAGCCGACCGGCGGGACGCGTCAGCCCGGACGGCCTGGCCGCGCTCGCCGAACCGGCGGACGAGGTGCCGACCGAGAAGGAACCGGCAGACGAAGAGGAGACCCGATGACGCGCGCACTCATCACGAACGACGATGGCATCGACGCCCCCGGGCTCGCCGCTCTGGCTCGATCCGCCGTCGCCGCCGGCCTCGACATCGTGATCGCCGCCCCGGTGCGGCAGTCGAGCGGGGCGAGCGCCTCGATCATCGCGGCGGAGGAGGGCGGCCGGGTGGCCGTCGACACCCGGACGCTGCCTGGTCTGGAGGACGTGGCGGCCTACGCCGTGCACGGCGGCCCCGGGCTGATCGCGCTCATCGCCGCCCGCGGTGCGTTCGGGGGCGCAGTGGATCTCGTCCTCTCCGGCGTGAACCACGGCGCGAACGTCGGGCGCGCGATCCTGCATTCCGGCACAGTGGGCGCCGCCCTGACGGGTGGTCTCAACGGCGCGCGCGGGATGGCGGTGTCGCTCGACGTGGGCATGCACCCCGAGGTCTTCGAGTGGGACGCCGCGGCCGAGGCCGCGATGCGCCTGCTGCCGGCGCTCCGGGAATCGGCGGAGGGCACGGTGATCAACGTGAACGTCCCCAACGTCGCCGTGGTGCGAGGCATCAGGGAGGCGACCCTGGCTCCGTTCGGGATCGTCCAGACCACGATGGCCGAAGCCGAGGAGCACTACATCCGGCTCGCGGTCGAGGAGCTCCCGAACACTCCGGAGGCGGGCAGCGACGCGGCTCTCCTCGCCGAGGGCTGGGTCACGGTGACCGGCATCGACTCGATCACGGCGCGCCCGTTCCCGGTCGGGGAGACCGCGGACGCGGACTAGAGCGGCGGGGTGACCGGGACGTCTCCGCCCGGCTCCTCCCCCGCCTCCGCCGGCTCCGGCACGACGTAGAGGCCGCTGGGCGCGTTGGCGGTGAACGCGAGAGCCTCGATCCAGGCGCGGTTGATCGAGGGCTGGCGGCTGCCGAAGTACTTGAACACGAGCGAGCTGCCCGGCTGGATCCAGACGGTGGTGCGCCCGCCCCCGACGCTCGCGTCCTCGCGCCAGCTGAACGGGAACGGCTCTCCACGTCGCAGCTTCGCAGTGATCACGAGCTGGAGGTGCGTGAGAGCGCGGTCCTCGATCTCGGTCTTCACGCCGCCCTCGTAGATGAACTTGCCCATCGCGAAAGTGTCTCCTTGTTCAGTCCTGCACCACTCCGACGCGGTCTGTCGGAATCGTCCCTCTGTGCGTAGCGTAGGCCCATGGGCATGCTCTACTACCACAATTCGGAGAACCCGATCCAGATCGAGGATCTGACTCTGGCCCACCTCAAGGTGGTCATCGCGACCAAGCTGCGGAGGAACGAGAGTTTCACTTTATCCTGGCGACACCCGGAGGGAGACCCGGTCGGTCGGTCCACGATCTGGCTGCATCCCTCGATCCCGCTCCGCTTCGTGTTCGAGGACCCGGTCGTGCCGGAGCTGCGGCCGGAGTGGATCAACGCGATGGCCAACTCCGCGAACTCCAGCGGCGGCATCACGCTGCTCACCG
Organism: Microbacterium algeriense; assembly: GCF_008868005.1. Classification (GTDB taxonomy): domain Bacteria; phylum Actinomycetota; class Actinomycetes; order Actinomycetales; family Microbacteriaceae; genus Microbacterium; species Microbacterium algeriense. Next base: position 900,829 of record NZ_WAAO01000001.1, on the reverse strand, counting down.
CCGACATGATCGGCAGCGGCGAGTACCACGAGGGGCACAGCACGGAGCAGGACGGCACGGGCGCCTGAAGTCAACCCCCTCGGGGCCCCTCGGGGCCGCCTCTAGAGTGGGAACCCCGACTCCGAGGAGGGCACTGCCATGACCGAACGAAACATCGACGACCGCCCCGACGAGGGCTACACGCCGGGAACCACGCACGCCGAGTACGGTGCGGGCAACCCCCGGCTGCGCATCACGAACGGCGAGGACCGCACCGAGTTCGCGATCGAGACCGAGTCGGTCCGCATCGGGTCCGCCGAGGGCAACGAACTGCGCATCGCCGGGATCGATCCGGTGCACGCCGAGATCGTCCATGACGAGCGTGACGAGTACGTGGTGACCCTGCACGGCGAGGGTGAGATGAACTCGAACCCCGGCGCCGACGCCACGCATCCCGGCGAGCGCACCGAGACGCTGCGCACCGGATCGCGCTTCACCGCGGGCCCGTGGGAGTTCGTGTTCGCCCGCGACGAGTTCGCCGACCACGGGCGCCCCTATGGCGGCCGCCTCGGTGGCGAGTTCTCCGACCAGCCCCTGCAGCCGCCGCGCCCCGACTACGCCGACGACGCCGCTGCTCAGTCGGATTCGACCGACGATTCGTGATGGGGCGCGCCCACCGGTTTCGACTCGGATGAGCCGCGCTGGCGGAGGTAGATGGAGAAGGCGACCATCGTGCCGACCGCGAGGAACTCGGACTGCCAGTTCTGCAGTGTGCGGTTCCAGAAGTCGGCTGAGCCGATGTACTCGAGCCAGGTGAGAGCGGGTGCGGCGTGCATCGCGTTCTCCTCGTTCATGACGACGAGGCCGCCGAGCGACTGCGCGAGCCACGACAGCAGGAACACCGTGCCCATCACGATCAGGAGCGAGTTGCCGTAGAGGGCGCTCCGCCATCCTCCGATGCGCGCCCACAGCGGGGAGTCCGGACGAGCGTGACGGCCGACGAGCTGGTCGGCGTCGCTGCCCGGTCCCTCATCCCCCGGCTTCTTCGACTCCGGGGAGCCCCGCTGGATGAACCAGATGGTCGCGGCGATGAACAGGAAGAACTGCAGGAACTCCGACTGCCAGTTCTCCGCCACATCCACCAGGAAATCGGATGACCAGACGAACGACCAGAAATCGATCGGCGGGCGCCCGTGATCGAGGAGTTCCTCGTTGTTCATCTGGTAGCCGGCGATCGACTGGCCGACCAGGGCCAGCACGAAGATCGCCAGGAAGAACAGGCTGAGTCCGTTGTCGCGGATGCGATCGCGCATGATCAGCGTCCCAGGAGGGGGATCGCGATCATGACGGCGAGGCCGACCGCGAGGATCCCCGCCCAGACCCAGAACATGACCCGCATTCCCGCGGTCTCTCCCCCTTGTGCCATGACCGTCTCCCTCCTGTCCCGTGCGACCGAGCGCGCCCGACCTCCGGGTGCTCGCGGCGTCCATCCGCTCAGGATCATGGTGCGAACGCAGACGAGCCGCGAGGGGCTTGACGGCAGGGTTTGTCAATCCCCCTGCTCGCCGCCCGGAGCGGCGAATATCGTCGTCCCACGACACCGCGCACGAGAGCAGGGACGACAGGGGAAGACGATGACAACGACGCGCGACATCATGACCACGAGTCCTCGGTGCATCGGGGTGAACGACTCCCTGAGCATCGCGGCGTCGCTCATGGCGGACCTGGACGTCGGCGCCCTGCCCATCTGCGGCGAGGACAGCAGGCTCAAGGGCATGCTCACCGACCGCGACATCGTGGTGAACGCGATCGCCCGAGGGCTGGACCCGGAGACCACCCCCACCTCGGCGCTGGCGCAGGGAACCCCCATCACGGTCGGCGCCGACGATGACGTGCGGGTCGCGCTCGGCCTGATGCAGGAGAACCAGGTGCGCCGGCTCCCCGTCATCGCCGACCACCGACTCGTCGGCATCATCAGCCAGGCCGACATCGCCCGCTCGCTGTCCGCGGCGACGACAGGGAAGACCGTGGAGGAGATCTCCAAGTGAGCGCGAGCGAAGACACCGACCTCGAGCGCCTGAGCGAACTCGCCCGCGATCGCGGACTGCGCATGTGCGTGGCGGAATCGCTGACCTCCGGAGGCCTCGCGAGCACGGTCGGCGCGGGGGAGAACGCCTCCGAGTGGTTCGCCGGAGGGATCGTCGCCTACTTCACCGAGGTGAAGGAGCGCGTCCTCGGCCTGACGCCGGGCACCGATCCCACCTCTGCGGAGTGCGCCGAGCAGCTCGCCACCGGCGCCCTGCGGCTGTTCGACGCCGACATCGCCGTGTCCACCACGGGCGTCGGCGGTCCCGACCCGCAGGGCGGTCATCCCCCGGGGACGGTGTACCTCGGCTGGGCGACGGCCGAGGGCGCCGGGCACCGTCGGCTGGCGCTCACCGGAGGCCCGGAGGAGGTACTGGACGCGAGCGTCGAGGCGGCCGTCCGACTGCTCGCCTTCCACGCGGAGGGGCTGCGTCCGGCGGGACCGCGCCGCGGAGCGGAGCAGTCGGAGGACTCAGCGTCTCAGTGACCGGGGACCAGTCCGACCCGCAGCGGCGCCCCGGGCGCTGCCGCTTCGACCAGCGCGGCATCGATGTCGAGCAGTGAGCGCACCGATCCGACCGCGTCCGCGAACGGGTAGGCCCGACCGCGGCCGCTGAGGAACGCGACGGCCTCGGCGAGTTCGGCGCCCGTGTAGTTGTGGACGCCGGTGACCGTCACCAGTCGCCGCACGATGCTCTCGGCGTCGAACGGGACCGGGTCGGCCGGGAAGACGCTGCCCACGAGGACGACCGTGCCCCCGACGGCCACGCCGGCCAACGCGTCACCGACCGCGTGCCCGGAGGCCTCGATGACGACATCGGGATCGCGGTCGAGGGCGCCGGCTCCGAAGCGCGCGGCGAGCGCGCGCCTCTCGCGGTCGGGGTCGAGCACCTCGACGGTCGCTCCCTGCTCGGCTGCGATGGCCGCGGCGGACAGTCCCACCAGCCCCGCCCCGTGGATGCGCACGGCGGCGCCGTCGAGGTCGCGGTCGCGCGCGGCCCGCGCCACGGCCGCCCACGCGGTCGCCGTGGCGCACGAGGCCGGCGCGAGCACGGCCGCGGGCAGCGCCTCGGGGACGCGCACGATCGCGGTGCCCTCGCGCAGCTGCACATGGCTGCCGAAGGCGCCCGTGAGGTCGCCGTGCGCGCCGACGCGATCGTGGCCGTACTTGCCCAGGGTGCGGCACTTCTGCGGCATGCCCTGGAGACAGCGGTCGCACGCCCGGCACGAGATCGTCACCGACCACACCACGCGGTCGCCGATCCGCAGCGGGGAGCCGTCGACGGCACACGCCCCGGCGTCGCCGGTCGCGATCACCCGGCCGACGCTCTCGTGTCCCAGGACGAGCGGGACGGGCGCGGTGCGGCGTCCCTGCACGGTGTGGACGTCGGATCCGCAGATGGTGGACATCTCGACAGCGACCAGCACGTCGCCGTCGGCGAGAGAGACGCCGGGCACCGCGATGGTCTCGTGCGGATGGCCCTCGCCGATCCACACCATCGCAGTCGCCGAAGGGCGCAGCGCGACGTCCCTCCGGTGACCGGGCGGGCGGATCAGGACCGTTCCCATGGGCCGCGTCCTCAGGAGGCCGCGACGAGCGGGAGGAGCGCACGCTGGGCGAGCGCACCGCGCAGCGCGGTGACGTCGCCGAGCACCGCGTGAGCGCCTGCCGTGCTCAGCGCTGCCCTGCCGTGCGCACCCGTGAGCACACCGGCGACGAACCCGGCACCGGCCCGGCGCCCCGACTCGACGTCGCTGACGGTGTCTCCCGCGACGGCCACCGCGGCGACCGACGACGTCCGCGTGCGCAGCAGCGCGGTGAGCACGAGGTCGGGCGCCGGGCGACCGCGCCCCGCGTCCACGGGCGACAGCGCGAGGTCGATGAGCTCCTCCCAGCCGAGGCCGGCGATCAGCGCATCCCGCGTCACCGGGGCGAACCCGGTCGTGAGCACCACCGCGAGGCCCGCGTCCTTGAGTCCCTGGATCGCGTCGGCCGCGCCGGGGATCTCCGAGACGCCCTGCTCGGCCACGATCTCGGCGTACGCATCCTCGAATGCGGCGGTCGCGCGGGCCGCCGCCTCGCGGTCTCCTCCCGCGAGGTGCGTGAAGACGTCGATCTTCGACTGCCCCATGGTCACGCGCACGTAGTCGAGCGCTTCGTCCCACGGCATCCGGTCCGCGACGCCGGTGCGCTCGGCCGCCCGCTGGAACGCCTGTTCCACGACGCCGTCATCGCGGACGGTCGTCCCTGCCATGTCGAGCACGACGAGTTCGAGAGAAGTGGTCATGGTGTTCCTTCCATTGCTGCCCACCCGAAGGCGGCGGTGAGATTGTCTTCGGCCAGACCCAGACCCGTCGTCATCCCGATGCCGGTCGTCGCGGCGAGCACGAGCACGCCGTCGTCGCCACGCTCGATCAGGAACTCCTGCGGCCCCTTGGCGTAGACGCCCTGCCAGCGCTCGATCACCCGCGGCGGCGGCGCGTCGAACAGCGCCTCCGCCTCGGCGAGGAACGCGGCGAAGGCCGCCTCGGGCTGGAACGGTGCCGGTGCGGCCGAGGTCGCATGGGAGTCCCCGATGATGAGCGTGCCGTCGGGGAGCTGCGTGTACATCTGGTTGAGGTCGAGGGCGGCGAGGTCCGGGCGCTCGGTGTGCAGGCGCTCGCGGAGCGCCGAGGCTTCGGCCGAACCGGCGAAGCGCCCGTAGCGCACGAGGGACCAGCCGGTGAGCAGCGGCGCGGCGAGCGGCTGCGGGAACGACACCGCGGCGCGCACCATGTCCAGCGCGCAGCGGGCGATGCCGTGTCGCTCGGCGACGTCGGGCAGAAGCTGGTCGATGTCGTGATTGACGGCGACCACGACCTCTCCGCCGTCGATCGATCCGCGGGTCGTCTCGACCCGGCCGGCTCCCACCGCGGTGACGGCGGTGCGGAAGCGGAACTCGACGCCCAGCGCCGTGAGGTGTCGGACGATCGCGGTGGCGGCGGTGCGCGGATCGGTCTGCAGGTCGCTCTCGATGTGCGCCCCGCCGACCAGGCCCCCGGCGCGCAGCGGCGCCAGGCGGAGCAGCTCGGCGGCGTCCAGCATCCGGATCCCGCCCTCGTGGGCGGCGGCCTCCAGCACCGCGAGCTCGTCGTCATGGCGCGCGGCGACCAGGGTGCCCGACTCCCGGAGCCAGAATCCCGCGTCGCGCGAGAGCCGCAGCCACAGGTCGCGCGAGAGATCGGCGTAGCGTCGTGCCTCCCCGCCCTGCGCTCCGATGCACAGGTGGCCGAAGTTGCGGATCGTCGCGCCCACCGGAGCGTCCGTGCGATCGACGACGATCACGCGCAGCCCGCGACGGACGGCCGCGTAGGCCGCGCCGAGTCCGACGATGCCGGAGCCCACCACGACCACATCGGCCGTGTCGACAGGACCGGTCATCGGAACACCTTCCGCATCCACATCGCGAGTCCTTCGACCACGAGCACGGTGGCGAGGATCATCAACACGATCGCCGTCACGGTCTCGTAGCGCGAGCCCTGGCTGGCGTTGAGCAGGTAGTACCCGACGCCGCCTCCGCCGACGATGCCGAGGATCGTCGCCGCGCGGATGTTCGTGTCCAGCATGTAGAAGCTGTGCCCGATCAGCGCCTGCATCCCCTGCGGCACCGTGGCGGCCGTGTAGGTCTGCAGCCGGGTCGCGCCGACCGCGCGGAGGGCCCGTTCCGGTCCGCGGTCCACCTCTTCGAACGAGTCGGCGATGAGCTTGCCGAGCAGCCCGATGCCGCCGATCGCGAGCGCGATCACGCCCGCCTGGGCGCCGAGCCCGGTGATGACGACGAGCACGATCGCGAGGATCAGCTCCGGGATGCCGCGGATGCCGACGAGCAGCAGCCGCGCTGTGCCACGGGCTCCCGAGCTCGGAGCGACGTTGCGGGCGGCGAGGGATCCGAGCAGGAGCGAAGGGAGCAGCGTGAGCACGGTGGCGGCGAGCGCGATCGCGACCGTCTCGCGCATCGCCTCGACCATGGCACTCGCGTCGTAGTTCCCGAACGACGGCGGCCAGAACCGCGCGGCGACCTCGGGCAGCTTGGCCCAGAACGTGAAGAGGTCCATCCAGTTGATCTGGCTGACGACGACGCTGCCGATCACCACGAGCACGGCGATGACACCGGCGATCGTGTGGCGCACGCGCTGCCCGGTCCAGGGGCGACGCACCGCCGTCCGTGGGCTGGACGCCCACGCGGGACGCGCGGTCGACGTCGGGGCGGTGCGCGCGCCGAGGCGCGGATGCAGGAGGCGATCGATCCACGAGCGGGTCTGCTGCTGCTCGCCGAGCATCGCGCCGCGCACCATGCTGGAGACGATCTCCATCACGATGCAGAGGATGAAGATGACGAGGGCGATCCCGAGGCCCTTGCCGTAGTTGAGCGCCTTGAACGCGTACGACATCTCGAGACCGAGACCGGCGACACCGACGTAGCCGAGCACGACGCTGCCGCGCAGGTTGATGTCGTTGCGGTGCAGCACGGTGGCCACCCAGCTGGGGAGCACCTGCGGGAGGATGCCGGACGCGAACTCCTGCATCCTCGATCCTCCGGCGGCTCGGATGGCGAGGCGCGGCCCTTCGTCGATCTGCTCGATCGCGTCGGCGAACATCTTCGAGATCATTCCGATCGAGTGGATGCCGATGGCGAGGATGCCCGGCAGCGTGCCGAGCGAGAACATCAGCACGAAGGCCATCGCGAGGACGACGTCGGGCAGCGCACGGGTGAGGACGCCGATGAACCGCGCCGCGGCCCGCCAGCCGTTCCCCGGTGTCGTGTTGGACGCGGCGAGGTAGGCGATCGGCACCGACAGCACCGCCGCGAGCAGCGTGCCGACGAGGACGAGCCCGACGGTGAGCGCGATCAGCCAGACGAGGTCGCCCGGCTCGGGGAACGACAGTCCCCCCACGCGCGCCATGAAGTTCTCCGCGTTGCCCCAGCTCTGCACCATCGCCGGGATGGAGATGTCGACGTCGCGCACCGCGAGGATGCCGAGCACGACGAGCGCCACCAGCGTGAGCGAGGCCGCGATGCGCTCGGGCGACACCGGTCGCTTCGGCGCGCGCTCCGCAACGCCCGCGCCGCCCCCACCCGGCTTGCTCGCTGAGCCACCACCCTGGGTCGCTGAGCCACCCCCCGGATGGGTCGCTGAGCCTGTCGAAGCGCCACCCCCCTGGGTCACTGAGCCACCCCCCGAGTGGGTCGCTGAGCCTGTCGAAGCGCCACCACCCTGGGTCGCTGAGCCACCCCCCGAGTGGGTCGCTGAGCCACCCCCCGAGTGGGTCGCTGAGCCTGTCGAAGCGTCGAGCGACGTCATGATGCCGCCACCTGCGCGGCCGCCTCGACCAACTCCTCCTGCACTGCGCGGATCTCGGCGGTCGTGGTCGCGACGCGTCCGTAGATCTCCATGACCTCGGTCTTGGTGAGGTCGCCGGTCGGGGTGTCGAGCACCACTTCGCCGTGGCGGAGTCCGACGATGCGGTCGGCCCAGCTGATCGCGAGGTCGACCTGGTGCAGGCTGCACACCACGGTGAGTCCTTCATCGGCGGCGATCTCGCGGATGAGGGCCATGACCTGCTCGCTCGACTCGGGGTCGAGGGAGGCGACCGGCTCGTCGGCGAGCAGGATGGCGGGCTTCTGCATGAGGGCGCGCGCGATGGCCACGCGCTGCTGCTGGCCGCCCGAGAGCGTGTCGCTGCGCTGGTAGGCGCGGTCGAGCAGGCCGACCCGGTCGAGGTGCTCGAGCGCGGTGAGCTTGGCGGAGCGCGAGTAGCCCCACAGCCCGAGCCGGGGTCCGCGCACGCCGGACAGCGATCCGGTGAGCACGTTCTCGAGCACGGTGAGCGAGGGGACGAGTTCGAACTGCTGGAAGATGAACCCGACGCGACGGCGGAGTTCCCGGAGGGCGCGGCCCTTCAGCGCGGGCACTGCCGAGCCGAGCACCTCGACCGCACCGGAGGTGGGTACCTCGAGGCCGTCGAGGTGACGCAGCAGGGTGGACTTCCCCGAGCCGGAGAGCCCGAGGAGCACGACGATCTCGCCGCGCGCGACCTCGAGCGACACGTCCCGGAGGGCGGTCGTGCTGCCGAAGGTCTTGGTCACCCCGTCGAGGCGGATCAGGGTGTCGGATGCCGAGGCGGTCATGTCTTCTTCCTTGTCATCGGTGTCGCGGGCGTCGTTCGTCTCGCTGCGTTCGCCCAGATTCCGGGGGCGGGTTCCCGAGCGAGCAGCGCCCTCCGTCCCGCTCCGCTCGCTCACGAGCCGACGAGACGAAGGGCGCCGGGCGGGGTCAGCCCTGGCACTGCTCCGCTTCGGTCTCCTTGCAGATGTCGCGGATCAGGTCGTAGTACGCGTCGTCCACGGGCTTCGTGGCGTAGAACACGCTGCGGAAGGCGTCGGTGTCGGCGCTGTCGATGCCGGCCGCGATGATGTCGTCGATCGTGATCTCGGAGAGGCCGTCGATGAGCTTCTGCGAGACGTCGTCGGGAAGCGTCGACGAGTACACGAGCGGGGCACCGGGCACCATCGTCTCGTCGATGACCTCCACCTTGTCGGACTTCGCGACCTCCGAGTCCTCCGCGAAGCCGGCCTCGCACTCCGCACCCTCGCCGACCTTCTGCACGCTCACGTCGTGCTTGCCCGCGAACACGGGGGTGATGTCGGTCTTGGGGTCGATGCCGGCCTTGAGCAGGTTGTACGACGGGAAGAGGTAGCCGGAGGTCGAGGACGGGTCGACGAAGCAGACCTTCTTGCCCTTGAAGTCCTCGATGCTCTTGATGTCGCTGCCGGCGGGGACGATCGCCTGCGAGTAGTAGCCGGGCTCCTGGCCCTCGGCGGTCACGATCGAGGAGATCGGGGTGAGCTGGGCGCCGTTGTTGGTGGCGGTCACGTAGGTGAAGCCGGAGAAGGATGCGACGTCGACCTTGCCGGCCACGGCCGCCTCGATCAGGGCCGCGTAGTCCGTCGACTCGTGGTACTCGACGGTCTTGCCCGTGAGCTGGGCGATGTAGTCCATGAGCGGCTGGTAGTTCGTCTCGGTGTCGACCGAGTCGGGCACGACACCGAAGACCAGGGTGTTCTCGTCGACCGCGAACCCGCTGGTGGACGACGTGTCGTCGGAGCCGGGGGTGCCGGTGGCCTCGGCGGAGCCGGAACAGGCGGCGAGACCGAGTGCGAGGATCGCCGCGCCGGCGAGGGCGGGGAGAGCGCGAAGCTTCATGAGGACCTTTCAGGGTGTGAGGGGTGATCCACGGAAGACTCTCGCAGGTGTCCTCCCGAGATATGTACCTAACTCGAAAGAGTTCAGGGCTCGTTTACCGAGCATTCGCCTGGATGAACACTCCTCGAACGCGACGACGGCCGCCGCGGTGACCAAGTAATGTACCTATGTGGCTGAAGCTGTGTACACCCAGATCGCCGAGGACCTCCGCGCGCAGATCGCTGCGGGCACGCTGCGCCCTGGTGACGACGTGCCGACGGAAGCCGAACTGGCCGAGAGGTGGCACACGTCGCGCGGCCCGATCCGCAACGCCCTGGCCGCTCTCCGCGGCGAGGGCCTGATCGAGACGACCCGGGGGCGCCCCGCGCGCGTCGTCTCGCGGAAGGCCAATCAGGCCGTGGACGTCTCGGTGCCGTTCACGCGCTGGGCGAGGGAGCTGGGCGTCACCCCCGGTGCGCAGACGCAGGAGCTGAGTCTGCGCAGAGCCGGGGACATGGCGGCGGCGCTAGGCGTCGGCGTGGATGACACGATCGTCAGCGTCGTGCGGCTGCGGCTGCTCGACGGCCGACCGACGATGCTCGAGCGCCTCTCCTATACGGAGGTCCCGGGGCGGCGCCTGTTCGATGTCGATCTCGACCAGGTGTCGATCACGGAGCACCTGGCCTCTGTCGGGCATCCGATCGCGGCGCTGCAGCACGTGATCGACGCGGTGGCGGCCGACGAGCAGGACGCCGCGTTGCTGCGCGTCCCCCGCGGGACGCCCATCCTGCGCCTCACCCGGACGTCGCGCGACGCGGACGGCCGGATCTTCGAGGCGTCGGAGGACCGCTACCTGAGCGAGGTCGTGCGGTTCACGGTCGCCGCATCCGGGATCTCGACGGACGGACACTACATGCGAGCTGTCGGGGCGTAGCCGGCGGATCGCCGGATCCGGGCGATCCTCTCCCGTCGACGCAGAAAACGCGCCGTTAACGCAGAAGGCGATCGCGAGCGCGTGAAGTATTTCAGAAGCCAGAAAGATCGCGCCCGCGATCGCAGCGCTGGGGACGCTTTATCTGGGGAGCCTTCAGATTATGCCCGGCCGCAAGCCGTTCTGAAGGGTCGAACGTCGAGACTCTTCTAGACTTTCGTCTAGGTTCTCGCGGATCCGAAAACGGCTGCTCACACACTCTAAGCCATCAGACGACGGGGAGGCGGGCCGACACGACCCAGGATCCTTCCACTTCGCCGGCGCTGAACTCGCCGCTCGCCCCCATGACCCGTTCCGCCATCCGCCCGAGGCCTGTGCGGCTGGACGAGAGCTCGCGACGCGGCGTGGTGGGCAGGGGGCTGCGGAGGGCGATCTCGTCGTCCACGTCGAGGTGGATCTGCACCTCGCCGGGGCCGGCGTATTTGAGGATGTTCGTGGCGGACTCCCGCACGATGCGGGCCAGGACGATCTCGACGGCGCGCGGGATGCGCTCGTCGCGGGGGTCGCCCTGTCTGTCCACGGAGTGACCAGCGGCTTCGAACTCTCCCTGTGCTTCGTCGATCGCTGCGGCGAGGTCGCCGGTCTGGACCGCGGTCTGCGGTCCGTCGTCGGCGAGTTCGATCACGAAGCGGAGGTCGGTCATGGCCTTGCGGGCCGCGACACGGATGGCCTCCTGCGAGTCGGTGCTGGTCTCGGGGTCTTCGAGCATCTGCACGTGCAAGGCGACCACCGTGAGGTGGTGCGCGATGCTGTCGTGCAGCTCGCCGGCGATCCAACGTCGCTCGGCGAGGACGGCCTGCCGTTCCTGTTCGGCGCGTTCCGCGAGTTCGCGCTCGAGGCGACTGCCCCGAGCGAAGGCGAGCCGCAGGGCGAACCCGACGGCTCCGGCCACCGTGGCGAAGACGAGGAACAGTCCGACGTTCACTTCGGCGTCAGCGTCGCCGTTGGCGACGACGGCTGCGGCGATCAGGAACGCACCGGTGTACGACAGGATCAGAGACGTCCACCCCAGGCGCATGACCAGGCCGGCCGCGACAGCGGCGGCGGTCAAGACCTGAGACTCGGTCCCGACGAGGAAAGAGGTTGCGAACACGACGCCGAGGGCGCATGTCGCGATGAGGGTGTTCCAGAGGTAGAGAGCGAACGCTGCGGTGCATGCGACGCTCACGAGGAGTGCGGCCGGATTCACACCCGGCGTGGTGAAGAAGCCGATGACGTCTGCGGCGATGGTGATGGCGATGATGACCAGGACGACGATCCGCTCGATCGCGCTGAGCTTCTCGCCTCGACCCAACCGGAACGAATCCGCAGATCGCCGGAGTGATTGGTCGAAGGCCATGGGTTCACTATCTCCTATTCGCCAGGTACGCTAGCGGACGAGACCGAAAAACTTGCCAACCTGCTGCCAGAAAGTCATTACATTCACCTCCATTATGTAGCCGTTCGTTGATGTCTGTATTCATCTTCTCGGCGAACTTGCGGGCGCACATCTGTCTCAAGTCCAGACCTCGCTAGCCAAAGGTCTACATGCCTTCGGTGAAGCTCCCACGCCGTTAGGCTTCCTCCATGCAGGAAATCCGTGTCGTGATCGTCGACGACGATCCCCTCGTCCGTTCGGCGCTGTCGCACTTCGTGTCGCGCGACCCGGAGATCACCGTCATCGCGCAGGCGGAGGACGGTGTGGAGGCGATCAGCACGGTCGAGCGCGAGCAGCCGGATGTCGTGATGATGGACGTCCAGATGCCGGAGATGGATGGCATCGAGGCGACCGGGGTGATCGCGGAACGCTGGCCTCATGTGCGGGTGCTCGCGGTGACGACGCTCGATGGCAGCGACACCGTGCTGCCCATGCTCAGCGCCGGGGCCTCCGGCTACCTGCTCAAGGACTCGAGCGCTGAGGAGATCGTGACGGGTGTGCGGGAGGTGTACAGCGGGGCCAGCTCGCTCTCACCCCGCATCGCCTCCATGCTCATCCGGCACGTCCGCGACTCCACGCCGGCCGCCACCGAGGCCGAGTCCCTCGAGCCGCTCACGGAGCGCGAGGCCGAGGTGCTCCAGTGCCTGGCGCAGGGCATGTCGAACGCCGAGATCGCGAAGACGCTGATCGTCTCGGAGGGAACCGTCAAAGCCCACCTCGGGCGCATGATGGCCAAGTGGCATCTGCGCGACCGGGTGCAGATCCTGGTGACGGCCGCACACGCCGGACTCGTCTCCTTCCGCTGACACGCCCCGGCCCGCGCATCGCCGGCCCCGGCCGCCGCTTCCGGACCATGCCTCCGGTGACACACCCCGGCTCGCGCAGCCCGCACCCGGCCGCCGCTTCCGGGCCAAGCCTCCGGTGACCCGCCTTCACGCAGCGGCGGTCAGCCGCGTCCGCGGGACACGCCAGCGACGTTCGGGGTCCCACCATGCCGGTCCGCGGATCTGCGGAATCCCGCCATCCATCCGGATCTCCCACCCCGATCGGTCCAGGGAGCGGTGATGCCACCAGCACAGGGGGAACGCCGTTGTCGGTGTCGGTCGGCCCTCCTCTGGCGTGCTCGACGACATGGTGGATCTCGCACCAGGACGCCGGCACATGGCAGCCGGGGATCAGGCATTCTCCATCTCGGGCGATGATCGCGCGGCGCTGGTGCACCGTGAACACCCGATCGATGACGGTCGTGCCGACGATGCGGCCTTCGTCGAACAGCACCCGCTGGATCGCCCCCGTGCACGCGGCCTGGGTCGCGACCCCGATCGGCACCGGCACCTGGGAGCCCGCCACGGTCGCCCACCCGGTGCCGGAAGCGAGGTCGTTCGCATCGGCGTGCACCACGAGCGTCGGCGACGCCCCGGCCAGCCGGGGCATGTCGTCATGACGCGCGGCGATCCCGAGCGCGGCCGCCAGCGCGTCGTGCCGCTTCTGCGCGGCGGTGCGCTGATCGATCACGTTGCGCGGGTCGGAGTTCCAGCGGTCGGAGTCGGCAGGGTCCGTGCCGCCCGAGTCTGCGTCGGCACCGGCACCGGCACCGGCACCGGCAGAGGCTGCACCGGCCTCGGGGCCGCGCCCGGCCGGCTCGCTCTCCGCACGGAACATCACGCCCGGTTCGGGCGGCCCCTCCGTCTTCGGATTGCACTGCGCGTCGATGATGAGCTGCAGCTGAGCGGCCACTTCCGGCAGCAGGTTCCCGCGGAGCGGGTGCACGCCGTTGCGCAGCCGCCCGATGGTGACGAATCGCTGGTTCCGCGCTTTGCCGTCCGTAGGCTCGGCACCATCCGGATCGAGCAACTGCGCGAGCAGCAGGGCGTACTGCCGGATGTCTTCGGGAGTGGCCGGCGGCGCTGCGGACGGCGCGCCGTCGGACTCGGCGCCTTCGCCATCCGGCTCGCCGCCATCGGCGTCGGGGATGCCGCGGGCCAGCTCGGCCAGGGCCACATCGGCGGCGAGCCGATCCTCCACCCCGATCCGATCGCCGGCCTGCAGGATCGGCCCTGTCGCCGCGAGGACGCCGGCCACTCCGACCACGCCATCGAGCATCGCCTCGCGGATCGCCGGGAACCGCGCCGGGAGTCGCTCCCCCGTCGTCAGCGCCACCTCGCGTCGAACCGCCGCTGCCGCCTTCGTCACCCGCGACGCCCCGGGCGCATCCACACGGAGCACCCGCTGCAGGAGCTCGTTCATCGATCGGCAGCCGGTCGTATCAGGGAAGGACGGCTCGGCGGAGGCGACCGCCTCCACGACGACGGCCTCCACGCGACGAAGCGCCTCTCCGGCGGCCCGGAGGACATCCCGTCGGGCGGCGTCGTCGAGTCCGGCGAGCTGTTCGGCGGACAGCACGGCATCGAGGTCGGCGACGGCCCGATCCATGGTTTCTGCGAGGGGGTTCATACGTCCATCCCACACCGGACCACCGACATCAGAGCTCCGAAACAGACCTGTTCAGGCCGCTTTTTGCAGCATTCCGGAATGCACTTCGGCGGCCGTGTCGCCGACGGTCAGAGCGCCAGCAGCACGATCCCCACCACGACGACGAACGAGGCCCCGATCCGCCAGCCGGGGCGCGATTCCCGGAGGATGACCACCCCGAACAGGCTGACCAGCACGACGCTCACCTCCCGCAAGGGCGCGACCAGCGCGACCGGCGCGATCTGGATGGCCGTCAGCACCAGGATGTAGGACAACGGCGACAGCACCCCGAAGACGAGGATGCGGCGCCACTGCGTGCGGCCGAGCGCCCAGACGGCTCTCCACCGACGCCGCACCGCGAACGAGTAGAACGGCACCTGCAGCAGGGTCGTCCCGACCATGAACGCCACAGGCGCGAGGCTCCACGTCCGCACCGCGTGCGCGTCCCAGATCGTGTACACGGCGATCGCGACCCCCGTGAGCAGACCGAACACGATGCCGGGGTCGAGGCGGCGAGCGCCGCCTCCGCTGCTCCGGTCGACGAGTCCGATCGCGACGACGCCGGCGATCACGGCGGCGACCCCGATCAACGCGACGATCGACGGCCGTTCGCCCAGGAACAGCACGGCCACGATCACCGACAGGAACGGACCCGTGCCGCGCGCGGTCGCATACACGGTCGAGAGATTCCCCTCGCGGTATCCGCGCTGCAGCACCGCCATGTAGCCGACGTGCAGCACCGCCGACACCACGACCCCGAGCGCGAAGGACGCGAGGTCTTCGGTGCCGAGGCCGCCCGTGAACGGCACGACCCCGATCCACACCGCCGTGCTGGCCACGGCACCCCACCAGAGGAAGGGAGCACCGGCCCGGCTGATGCCGTGGGCGACGATGTTCCACGACGCATGCGCGATCGCTGCGCCGAAGACGAGGACGAAGGCGAGAGGAGACACGTCGAGACCCTTCCGTCCGACGCGGGCGCGACGAACAGGGTCCTCCGGGCTTTTGTCCTGTCAGATGACGCCCCTCCTGCGGAGGAGGGCCGTGGCGCCGCTCGGACCAGTCGGGCGCGAACCCCGGAACCCTAGGCGCTATCAGGACCACCCTAACCCGCGACGATGAACGGGCGGCAAACGAGCAGGGCGCGCCAGGAGCGCCCGCGACCGCGACTACGCTCGAAGCACGCCCGTCTTCAGGAAGGCACACCATGCCCGTCACCCCGGTCGCCCTCTCCCACGCCGAGGACCTCGCGGACTTCATCGCCGCCTCCCCCTCGAGCTACCACGCCGCGGCGGAAGTCGCCCGACGCCTCGAATCCGCCGGCTTCACCCGCCTGCACGAGGAGGACGCCTGGCCCGCGCTCACCGGAGGACGATACGTCGTCGTGCGCGACGGCGCCGCGATCGCCTGGAGCGTACCGGCGGATGCCACCGCGACGACGCCCGTGCAGATCTTCGGCGCGCACACCGACTCCCCCGGCTTCAAGCTCAAGCCTCAGCCGACCACCGGCTCGCGCGGCTGGCTGCAGGCCGCCGTCGAGGTGTACGGCGGACCGCTGCTCAACTCCTGGCTCGACCGCGAACTGCGCCTGGCCGGACGACTCGCCCTGGCCGACGGCCGCGTCGTGCTCGCGGACACCGGGGCGCTCCTGCGCCTGCCGCAGCTGGCGATCCACCTCGACCGCGGCGTGAACAACGGGCTCGCCCTCGACAAGCAGACCGAGACGCAGCCCGTGTGGGGCCTCGGCGATCCGACCGAGGCCGACGTCCTCGGCGAACTCGCCTCGTCCGCCGGCGTCTCGGCGACCGAGATCCGCGGTTACGACGTGGTGCTGGCCGACTCCGCGCGCGGCGCCGTGTTCGGCAAGGACGACGCGTTCTTCGCCTCCGGCCGCCTCGACGACCTCGCCTCCGTGCACGCCGGCGTGGTCGCGCTCGCAGCGCACGAGCCGCAGGACGGAGGACCGATCGCGGTGCTCGCCGCCTTCGACCACGAGGAGCTCGGCTCCAAATCGCGCTCCGGCGCCGCAGGCCCCTTCCTGGAGGACGTGCTCGAGCGGCTCTACGCGGGCCTGGGCGCCGACGGCTCCGCCCGACGGCAGGCCTACGCCTCCTCCTGGTGCCTGTCGAGCGATGTGGGCCACTCGGTGCACCCCAACTACGCCGCCAAGCACGACCCCGTCGTGCAGCCGGTCCTCGGCTCCGGCCCGATCCTGAAGCTCAACGCGAACCAGCGGTATGCCACGGATGCCGTCGGAACCGCGTCCTGGCGCACCTGGTGCGACACGGCCGGGGTCGTGACGCAGGAGTTCGTGTCGAACAACAGCGTGCCCTGCGGCTCGACGATCGGCCCGATCACCGCGACCAGGCTCGGCATCCGCACGGTCGACGTCGGCATCCCGATCCTGTCCATGCACTCCGCTCGAGAGCTCGCCGGCGTCTCCGACCTGCACGACCTCGCCCGCGTCGCGGAGGCGTTCTTCGCCGGCTGATCCCCGCCACCCCCGGTCAGTGCCATCATGAGCACATGACGCAGAACGCACCCGGCCTCATCGAGCGCGCGGGCATCGAGATCATCCCCGAGTCCGAGCGCACCGCGAAGCCGCGCGACCTCTTCTGGCCGTGGTTCGCCGCGAACGTGTCCGTGTTCGGGATGTCGTACGGCTCCTTCGTGCTCGGCTTCGGCATCTCGTTCTGGCAGGCGACGATCGTCTCGATCATCGGCATCGTGGTGTCGTTCCTGCTGTGCGGGCTCATCGCGATCGCGGGAAAGCGCGGATCGGCGCCGACCATGGTGCTCTCACGCGCAGCGTTCGGCGTGCAGGGCCAGAAGGTTCCCGGCATCGTCTCGTGGCTCACCTCGATCGGCTGGGAGACGTTCCTCGCGATCATGGCGGTGCTCGCCACGGCGACCGTGATCACCCAGCTCGGCGGCGACGGCGACAGCATCGCGCTGAAGATCGTCGCGACCGTGATCGTCGCCGCCCTGATCGTCACGGCCTCCGTGCTCGGCTACCACACGATCATGAAGCTGCAGTCGGTGCTGACCTGGATCACGGGCGTCGTCACAGTGCTCTACATCATCCTGGCGGCACCGAGCATCGAGCTCGCCGCCGTCATGGCGCGCCCCGACGGCGGCATCGGACAGGTCATCGGTGCGCTCGTGATGGTCATGACCGGATTCGGTCTCGGCTGGATCAACATCGCGGCGGACTGGTCGCGCTACCAGAAGCGCACGGCATCCGATGGCGCGATCGTCGCCTGGAACACGATCGGCGGCTCGGTGGCCCCCGTCATCCTCGTGGTCTTCGGTCTGTTGCTGGGCGGCTCCGACGAAGACCTCATGGACGCGATCGCCGCCGACCCGATCGGTGCTCTCGCCTCGATCTTGCCCGTATGGGTGCTCGTGCCGTTCCTACTGACCGCGGTGCTCGCGCTCGTCTCGGGGGCAGTGCTGGGCATCTACTCCTCCGGACTGACCCTGCTCAGCCTCGGGATCCGCATCCCGCGCCCCTCCGCGGCGGCGATCGACGGCGTGATCCTGACGATCGGCACGGTCTTCGTGGTGTTCTTCGCGACGGACTTCCTCGGCCCGTTCCAGAGCTTCCTGATCACGCTCGGCGTTCCGCTCGCCTCGTGGGCCGGCATCCTGATCGCCGACATCCTTCGCCGTCGAAAGGACTACGACGAGGAAGCGCTGTTCGACAGCCGCGGCCGCTACGGCGCGTGGGACTGGACCTCGATCGGCACCCTGGTCGTCGCGAGCGTGATCGGCTGGGGCCTGGTCCTGAACGGATTCGCGGAAGCGGCGCCGTGGAACAACTGGCAGGGCTACCTGCTGTTCCTCGTCGGCGGGACCGACGGCGACTGGGCCTACGCGAACCTCGGCGTCTTCGTCGCGCTCGTGCTGTCGTTCCTCGTGACGTACTTCGCCAGAGCGGGGAAGATCCGTCGTCAGGAGAACGCGTGATCCCTTCGACAGGATCAGGGACCCAGGGGGAACCGGGCCCAGGGACCCAGGGGGAACCGGACGCAGGGACCCAGGGGGAACCGGGCGCAGGAACCCAGGGGGCGGCGATCTCAGGGGCCCAGGGGGCGGCGAGCTGGCTGGTGGTGATCGATCCCCAGGCGATCTTCGCCTCGGCGGAGTCCGCGTGGGGCTCACCGTTCTTCGGTGAGGCGATGCCGCACATCCGGGCCCTCGCCGACGCGTTCGGCGACCGGGTGCTGGTGACGCGGTGGATGCCGACCGCCGACCGCTCCACGTCCTGGGGCGACTACTTCGCCGCCTGGCCGTTCGCCGATCAGCCGCCGAACCACCCGCTCTACGACCTGGTGCCGGAAGCCACCGCCCTGACCCCGCATCCGTCCATCGATCTGCCGACCTTCGGCAAGTGGGGACCCGAGATCGAGGCGGTCGTCGGACGCGGGGCGCATGTCGTGCTCGCCGGAGTCTCCACGGACTGCTGCGTGATCTCCACCGCCCTGGCCGCAGCGGACGCCGGCGCCCACGTCATCGTCGCCGCCGATGCCTGCGCCGGCTCGACCGCCGAGAACCACGCCGCCGCCCTGCACGTGATGAGCCTCTATCCCCCGCAGCTCACGATCAGCGACACCGCCGCCATCCTCTCCGCACTCTGACGCCCCGCACCCTGCCCTGCGCCCTGCCCCCACGCCCTGCCCTCACGCCCTGCCCCCACGCCCCCGCCCTGCCCCCACGCCCCCGCCCTGCCCCACGCCCTGCGCCCTACACAACTTCGGAGATGCGCGACGACACGCCGGTGCTCGCGCGCTCCCTGCGGCGTGTCGGGTCGGATCTCCGAAGTTGTGCGGGCGACGGGCGGGTGCGGGCGGCCGGGCGGGTGCGGGCGGGCGACGGGCGGGTGCGGCGGGCGTGTCCGGGCGTGTGCGGGCGACGGGCGTGTCCGGCGGGTGCGGCGGGACTCAGGCGGAGGCGCGGACCGCGGCGGCGATGGCGGAGGGAGAGCCGTGCCAGGGAGCGCCGTGACCGGGGAGCACCCACGACGCGGGGATCGCGGACAGCCGGTCGAGCGAGGCGAGGGCCTCCGCCGGCTCATCTGTGAACGGAGCCGGCTGCGCGCCCGTCCGGCCGGTCAGGACGTGGCGGGTCGTCAGAGCGTCGCCCACGAACATGGCGTCCGCTGCCGGCACATGCACCGCGATGCTGCCCGGCGAATGCCCCGGCATCCCGATCACCACCGGCGCGCCGGGCAGATCGAGCACCTGCCCGTCCGACACCTCCGTCACCTCGGAGACGTGGGGCGTGCGCAGCGCGTTCTTGCGGAGGCCGTAGGCGAAGAAGCCCAGCGTCGGCCCCAGACGAGCCGGCCCCATCGCGGTCTTCGGCTTCTCCCCCGTGCGCACCCGGTGCGCATCAGCGGCATGGATGAACACGGGGACGCCCGCCTCCCGCCGTAGCCGCTCCGCGAAGCCGATGTGGTCGCTGTCGCCGTGGGTCAGGACGAGGCCGCGGACGTCGGACAGCGGACGCCCGATCTCTGCGAGCTCGCGCTGCAGATCGTGCCAGTGACCGGGCAGGCCCGCGTCGATCAGCGTGATGCCTTCCGGGAGGTCGACGAGATAGGCGGCGACGATGTCGTTGCCGATCCGGTGCAGGTGCGGGGCGAGCTTCATGGGGGATCCTCTTCGAGAGATTGCGATGGCTACGTTACGTAGCTATCATGGCTATTGTCAATAGCCATCGAGGAGGGACCGACATGCCGACACCGGAGCGCACATCCGTCGAGGAGATCGTGGCCGCCGGCAGGGAGATCCTCGAGGCGAGCGGCGCCGGCGGTCTCACGATGCAGGCGGTCGCGACACGCGTGGGCGTCCGCGCCCCCTCGCTCTACAAGCGCCTGCGCGATCGGGATGCTCTGTTCGCCGCGGTCGCCGCGGCGACCATCGACGCGCTCACCGCCCGCCTCGAAGCGGCCGGCGACGATCTGGAGGCGATCGCGCACGCCTACCGCGACTTCGCCCGCGACCATCCTGAGGGCTTCCGGATCATGTTCACGAGCGCGGCACCGCACGACGCCCTGGAGCGCTCGGCGGCACCGTTGATCCGCGCCGCCGCCGCACAGGTCGGCGAGGACGATGCGCTCGACGCCGCCCGGCTCGTCACCGCGTGGGCCAACGGCTTCCTGCAGATGGAGCTCTCCGGCGCGTTCCGCCTCGGCGGCGATGTCGACCGCGCGTTCGAGTACGGTCTCCGTCGTCTCACGGCGTCCCTCGCCGCCTAGGCGCGCGCCTCACAGGCAGGCCCGGCGCGAGGTTCACCGCGGCGCCCCGGAATACTGGCACACTGTTGCCTGGAGAGGGGTCCATGAGCAGCCAGGCGCAGTCCACAGCATCCACCCGCCCGAAACGGACGCGCACGCCGTGGCACCGGACGAAGATCGTGCTCGGCGTCATCGTCGCCGTCGTCGCGGTGGTCGCGATCATCGGCTCGCTCACGCCGTGGCCCTCCGCGATGGTGATCCGTGCCGTGTTCACCAAGGGCGGCGACGAGACCGCCGCCGAGATGGACAAGCACGTGCCCGCGACGAAGCTCGACGTGCGGAAGGACGTCGCATACGGCGACAGCGGCGCGGACACCACGATGGACGTCTTCCGCCCGGCCTCCGCGTCCGGTCCCCTGCCGACGGTGGTCTGGATCCACGGCGGTGCCTGGATCTCCGGGGCCAAGGAGAACGTCGACCCGTACATGCGGATCCTCGCCGCCGAGGGTTACACGACCATCGCCGTGAACTACACGATCGGGCCGGAAGGCGTCTACCCGCTCGCCGTGCATCAGCTCGACGCGGCCCTCGCGTACATCGACGAGCACGCAGCAGAGCTGGGCGTCGACGCGAGCCGGATCGTGCTGGCCGGCGACTCCGCGGGTGCGCAGCTCGCGAGCCAGATGGCGACGCTCATCACGAGTCCCGACTACGCCGACATCATGGGCATCGCACCGTCACTGAAGTCCGATCAGCTCGTGGCGACCGTCCTCAACTGCGGCGTCTACGACCTGGCGGCGCTCGCCGAGCTCGACGGCATCCCCGGATGGGGGTTCAAGTCGGCGATGTGGGCGTACTCGGGCACCAAGACGTGGGCGGAGGACTCGACCGGCGCGACGATGTCGACGATCGACTGGGTCACGGCGGACTTCCCCGCCACCTACATCTCCGGCGGCAACGGCGACGGCCTCACCTGGCTGCAGTCCATCCCCCTGGCGAAACGCCTCGACCAGCTCGGCGTCGACGTCACGACGCTCTTCTGGCCCGCACCCCACGAGCCCGCGCTTCCGCACGAGTACCAGTTCCATCTGGATATGCCGGACGCGCGCACCGCCCTGCAGAAGACCATCGACTTCCTCGACGCGCACACCGCCCCCGACACCCCCTGACCCCGACGCACCCCGGATGCTCCGGGTGTCCCGGCACCCCGGTGCCCCGGCACCCCGGTGCCCCCCCGGGACACTTGTCGGGCGTAGGGACGGATGTCGGACGTCACACGGCGATGCGGCCCGACATCCGTCCGATCACCCGACATCCGTCCGCGCATCCCGGCATACGCCCCGGGCGCGGGCGCGGGCGCGGGCGCGGGCGCGGGGAGAACATTTCACTTCTATGACGGTCAGCACAGAAGTGATATGTTCGGCGCATGCACAGCGAGAACGAGCGCGCCCTCGAGTCCGGCATCGTGACCGATCTGTCGGGGCGGATGACGTACGGCTCGTACCTGGCGCTGGACCAGCTGCTCACGGCGCAGCACCCGGTGAGCGAGCCGGAGCACCATGACGAGATGCTGTTCATCATCCAGCACCAGACCACGGAGCTGTGGCTCAAGCAGCTGCTGCACGAGCTGTCCTCCGCGCGGGAGCTGCTCGCCCGCGACGACCTGCGGGAAGCGCTCAAGCGCATCGCCCGCGTCAAGCGCATCCAGGATGTGATGACGCAGCAGTGGTCGGTGCTCGCCACCCTCACCCCCACCGAGTACGCGCAGTTCCGCGGGGCGCTGGGCAACTCGTCCGGCTTCCAGTCCGTGCAGTACCGGGCGGTGGAGTTCGCCCTCGGCAACAAGAACGAGAAAATGCTGACGGTGTTCGCCGACCACCCCGCCAACCTGGCCCTGCTCACCGCCGAGTGGGAGAAGCCCACCCTGTACGACGAGTTCCTGCGCTTCGCCGCCCGGCGCGGACTGCCGGTGCCGACGGAGATCCTCGACCGCGACGTGCGGGAGCCCTACCGGGAGACCCCGGAGCTCGTGCCGGCGATCCGCGAGATCTACCAGGATCCGAGCCGGTACTGGGACCTGTACGAGGCGTGCGAAGACCTGGTCGACCTCGAGGACAACTTCCAGTTCTGGCGGTTCCGGCACCTCAAGACGGTCGCACGCACGATCGGCATGAAGGTCGGCACCGGCGGCTCCAGCGGCGTCGGCTTCCTGCAGCGCGCTCTCGATCTGACGTTCTTCCCCGAGCTCTACACGGTGCGCACCGAGATCGGCCGCTGATGCACGCCGCGACGTTCTTCGACGGCACCGGATGGCGCGAGGGCGTCGTCGAGCTCGCCGACGGACGGGTGCGGCTGCGCTCCGGGAGCCCCTCCGCACTCCCGCGACTCGACGGAGTCGTCCTCGGCGGATTCACCGACCACCATGTGCACCTCCAGCTCGTGGATCCCGCCGGCCTGGCCGGCTCCCGCCTCGGCCGGGTGGTCGACCTCGGCGGCAACCCCGACGAGCTCCGACGGACAGCACTCCCCGGCGTGCGGATCGACGTCGCGGGCGCCTTCCTCACCGCGCCCGGTGGATACCCGTCCGATCGCGACTGGGCACCGGAGGGATCGGTGCGGGAGATCGCGGATGCCGCCTCCGCCGCCGACGCCGTCGCCGAGATGGTCGACGCCGGAGCCTCGTGCATCAAGGTCACGAGCAACAGCACCGCGGGACCGGTGTTCTCCGACGAGCTCCTCCGCACGATCGTCGCGCTCGCGGCGGACCACGGCCTCGCCGTCGTCGCACACGCCGAGGGAGCGGGCGAAGCAGAGCGCGTCGTCCGTGCCGGCGCCGCCGTGCTCGCGCACGCCCCCTTCACGCAGCGGCTCGACGACGAGGAGATCGCCCGCCAGGCCGCAGCCGCCTCGTGGATCTCGACCCTCGCGATCCACGCCGACGACCAGCGCGCCGTGGCCATCGACAACGTGCGCCGCTTCCACGCCGCCGGGGGGACCGTGCGCTACGGCACCGACATGGGCAACGGCCCCACGCCCGTCGACCTGAACCCCGCCGAGATCACGGCTCTGCGCGAGGCCGGCCTCGACGACGGCGCTCTCCTGCGCGCCCTCGCCCCGGTGGACCCGCTCACGCCCTCCGCGGCGCTGCTGCTCGTCCCCGGCGGGTCCCCCGCGACCGCCGATCCGCTCTCCGCCCGACCGCTGACCGCCGCCGACCTGAAGGTGTGACATGACCGATCGATCCTCCGACGACGCGCTGCTCGACGCCGCGCGCACGCTCGACGCCGCCGACCCGCTGCAAGGGCACCTCGACGCCTTCGCCGACGCCCCGGGTGTGACCGCGTACCTCGACGGCAACTCGCTCGGCCGTCCGCTGCGCGACATCCCGGACAAGCTCGCGGCGTTCGTGCGCGACGACTGGGGGACGCGACTCATCCGGTCCTGGGACGAGCAGTGGATGGCGCTGCCGATGGAACTCGGAGACCGCATCGGCCGCGTGGCCCTCGGCGCGGCGGCGGGACAGACCGTCGTGGCGGACTCGACGAGCGTGCTGATCTACAAACTCATGCGGGCTGCCCTTCGACAGGCTCAGGGACCCAACGGGGCGAAGGCTCAGGGACCCAACGGGGCGAAGGCTCAGGGACCCAACGGGGCGAAGGCTCAGGGACCCAACGGGGCGAAGGCTCAGGGACCCAACAGGGACGAAGGGCAGGGGCGGCGCACGGAGATCGTGATCGAGGCGGGGAACTTCCCCACCGACCGGTTCCTCGCCGAAGGGGTCGCCGCCGAGACCGGCATGACGCTGCGCTGGATCGAACCGGACCCGGTCCTGGGTGTCACCGTCGCCGACGTCGAGGCCGTGGTGTCCGACCGCACGGCTCTCGTCTCGCTGAGCCACGTCGACTACCGCTCGGGCGCCCTCGCCGACATGCCGGCCATCACCGCGGCCGTCCACGACGCGGGCGCGCTCATGATGTGGGATCTGTGCCACTCGGTCGGCGTCGTCCCGATGCAGCTCGACGAGTGGGGTGTCGACATGGCCGTCGGGTGCACCTACAAGTACCTCAACGGCGGCCCGGGGTCGCCGGCGTTCGCGTACCTGCGCCGCGACCTGCAGGGCGTGCTGCGGCAGCCGATCCAGGGCTGGTGGAGCGCGGCCGACATCTTCGCGATGGGACCGGAGTACGAGCCGTCGTCCGACATCCGCCAACTCCTCAGCGGCACGCCGCCGGTGACGTCGATGCTGGCGATGCAGGGCATGCTCGACCTGATCGAGCAGTCCACGATCGAGGCGGTGCGCGCGAAGTCGCAGTCTCTGACCGATCTCGCGGTGCGCGCGTACGACGAACTGCTCGCGCCGATCGGCGTCCGGCTCCTGAGCCCGCGTGACTCGGCGCTCCGCGGCGGTCACGTCACGATCGGCCACCCCGCCTTCCGGGCGGTCACGGCGCGGCTCTGGGCCGACGGCATCATCCCGGACTTCCGCTTCCCCGACGGCATCCGCCTCGGCCTCTCCCCGCTCAGCACCTCTCACCGGGAGACCGTCACCGGCGTCCTGGCCGTCCGCGACGCTCTGGAGTCCGATGACCGCTGACCCGGCCGCCGTGGTGCTGGACGACCTCGATGCGCGGCCGGGCAGCGCCGCCTCGCTGCTGCGCACGCTGATCGGCCTGTACCTGCGCCCGCTCGGCGGCTGGATCGCTGCCGCCGACCTCGTGACCCTGGCCGGCGATCTCGGCATCCCGGCCGCCCAGGCACGCACCGGGATCACCCGCATCAAGCAGAAGGGGCTCCTGCGGGCGGAGCGCGGCGACGCGATCGGATACCGGTTGAACCCGGCCGCGAGCGGGATGCTGGAGCGGGGCGACCGTCGGATCTTCCAGATGCGCGAGATGACCGACGACGACCCGTGGTGTCTGGTGTCGTTCTCGATCCCGGAGAGCGCCAGAAGCGTGCGACACCAGCTGCGGCGCCGTCTGCAGTGGATCGGCGCGGGCGTGGTCTCCCCCGCGCTGTGGATCTGCCCCGGCCACCTCCGCGGAGAGATCGAGCAGATCCTCGCGGAACTGGGCGCTCGCCGATGGGCCACGCTCTTCCAGGCCTCCGCGCCCGCGCCCGCCGGCACCCTCCCCGACGCCGCGGCGCAGTGGTGGGACCTCGAGGCGCTGCGGGCCGAGCACCTCGCGTTCCAGGACTCGCTGTCGGATCTGCCCGCTGAGCCCTTCGCAGCGCATGTGCAGCTCATCGACCGCTGGCGGGTGCTGCCGTACACCGACCCCGGGCTTCCCCCGACCCTGCTTCCGGCGGACTGGCCGGGCCGGCGCAGCTTCGACGAGTTCGCGCGGCGCTCCGCCGAGCTGTCAGCCCCCGCCTGGGAGCACGTCCGCGCCAGAGTGACCGTTCCCGCGCACCCCGCCTAGCCGCCAGCTTTCTGCCCCTGAACCTGCTCCCGTCGCACTTCTCGTCGCCTGAGCGGATCGAGAGCGACAGGAAGTGCGACGGGAGCGAAGCGCGGGGCGGATCAGCCGGCGACCTCCGCGAGGAAACCGGCGACATGCTCCTGCAGTCGCAGGATGCGCAGGTCGCGCGCGAACTCCCGGTCGAAGCCCTGGTAGGCCAGCGGCGGCAGGACGCGGACGTTCCGGTTGCAGCCGAACTCGGCGCAGGCGAGGACGCCGACCGAGTCGCCCTTGCGCCCCGCGGCGCCGGCACGGCGGGCGACGAACAGCTGCACGTCGTTGCGGAGCGTGACGTCTTCGCACCAGGAGCACTGCGCCCTGGCGAGGACGCGCTGCTCGGCGCGCTGCAGGAAGACGCCGACGGGAGCATCGTCGACCCAGGTGACGACATAGGCGCGCCGCGGCATCTTCGGGTCGGTCCAGCCGAGGAAGTCCAGCCGGTCGAAGTCGAGGTCGGCGAAGCCGGGCGGAAGGTTCAGGTCGGAGACCTCCTTGCGGGAGGCGTTGAGGAAGGAGGCGCGGATGTCGCGCTCGTCGATGGGACGCATGAGCGGAGTGCTTTCGGGGTGGTCGCCGGAGACGGCGAGTCGGATGAGGAGAGGAGGCCCGGGCGAGAAGGCCGGGTACGGCTCGGCACCGGGGACGGGGGTTCCGCCTCCGGTGGGTCCTCAGCCTCTGTCCGCGGCGCGGAAAGCGCCTGCGGCTCCGTTCCGCGCCCGAGGGGCGCTCATCGACGACAGCACCCGGCGAGCCTACACCCGTTTGTTTCGCTCCGTGTCCCGCGCCCTGGGCTCCGCGAGCGAGGCGACGTAGTCTTCCGGGAACGTCGAACCCGAAGGAGACCCCCGTGTCCACGCCGCTCAACCGCCTTTCGCCCGTCCCGGTGCGGGAGCGTGCGGCGTGCATGTGCAGCACGGGCGGTCGCTGCTCCTCGTTCGCGCCGGGACACGCGCTCCACCTGATCCAGGCGCGCGTCGCCGCAGCGACGGCATCCGAATGGGTGGACGGGATCGTCGAGACCGCGGACGCCGGATCGGGCGACCTCGTCGTGCGCACGCTCGACGGGGAGACGCACGTGCTCTGGAATGCCTCGGGCGCCGCGCTCGAGGCCGAAGCCGGCGCGCCGGTCGCGTTGCACACGCGCTATGCGGTGCTCGCGGTCGGGCACACGCAGTTCAACGTCGCCGTGCTCTGACGACGCGGGACGGGACGAGGCTCAGGCGCTCGCCATCATCATGTCCTTGACAGCCGTGCACGCGTCCATGCACGCCTGGCACGCCTGAGCGCAGAGGCGGCAGACCTCGCTCATGTCGGCGTGCTCCATGCACTCGTCCATGCACATCTGGCACATCGCGATGCAGGCGTCGAGCATGGCCATCATCGACGCGGGCGTCATGCCCTGCATGCGCAGCATCGACCGCATCATCGTGTGGCACATGTCGGCGCAGTTCATGCACGCCGGCGCACAGTCCATCATCTGCGTCGAGCACACCGTGCAGGCCTGTTCGCAGGCCGCGCAGGCGTCCATGCACGCCTGCAGGACGGACATGTCCATCATCGCCATGTCGGGCATCGACTCCATGTTCTTCGACATCGCGCCCATCATCATCGAGTCCATCGCACACCGCTTCCTTCGTCGAGGTCCGCGGGCAGGACCACCCGCCTGGCGCCAGGCTAGCCGTTCCTCGGCCCGCCGTCGATGGGGGGCAGGAGGCTGACACGGCACCGCCCGATTGTCAATCCCGTGGACCGTTCGCCGGGGCCCTGCGAGGGTCGAAGGACAATCGATCCTTCGACGAGAGGAGCAGCACATGAGTGCCGGAGATGACATCAAGAACAACGCCGAGAAGCTGGCCGGCAAGGCCAAGGAAGGCTTCGGCAAGCTGACCGACAACGAGAAGCTCGAAGCCGAGGGCAAGGGCGACCAGGTCAAGGCGTCTGCCAAGCAGGCCGGCGAGAACGTGAAGGACGCCGCCGAGAAGACCGGTGAGAACGTCCGCGACGCGTTCGACCGCTGACCCATGAAGAAGGGGAGGCCCGCCGGATGGGCGGGCCTCCCCTTCGACAGGTCGGTCAGACCTTGCGGCTGCCGCTGATGGCTCGGATCAGCCAGGCGATCACGGCGATTGCCAGGAGGACGAGTCCGACCCACAACAGGAACTGGAGCGACTGCACCAGACCTCCGGTGATCGCAAGGATCACAGCGACGACGATGACGATGATCAGGAGGATGTTCATCGGTCTTTCCCTTCTCTCTGGGCGCAAGCGCCCGACTGCGGTGTCCTCACAGTAGACCGGGCGGACCCCGCAGACAGAGGGGGTTGACTTCGACCCTCCGAGTGCGCGAAGGAGCACCGCCATGCCAGGAAGACGCAACAACTCGCTGAAGGACCCGAAGCTCTACGAGGAGCTGCGGGACGACGGAGCCTCGAAGGAGAAGGCCGCGCGCATCTCGAACGCCGCGGCGAAGGAGGGCCGGAGCACGGTCGGTCGACGCGGCGGCGAGCACGGCGACTACGAGGACTGGACGGTCCCCGAGCTGCGCAAACGCGCGAAGGAACTCGGACTGACGGGCTACAGCGGCAAGCGGAAGTCCGAGCTGATCTCCGCCCTGCGGAACCACTGAGGGCTGCGTGGCGCGCTTCGGCATCGAGGAGGAGTTCCTCCTTCTCGACGAGGACTCCCTCATCCCTGTCGCTCTGTCCTCCGATTCCCGCGAGCGCATCATCCGTCCGAGCGACGCCGACCGTGTGGACGGACGGGTCACCACGGAGTACCTTTCCTCCCAGCTGGAGGCCCTCACCGAACCGGTCACGACCGGCGCCGACGCGGCGGATCAGCTGCATGGTCTCCGGACGCTGATCGGCGCGCACGCACGGGAGCAGGGCGCGATCGCGGCGCCGACCGGGAGCCCGTTCGCCACGTTGCGCACACCTACGCTCTCCCCCTCGCCGCATTATGACGACGTGGCTCGCAGACTCGCCCACCTCACGCGGGAGCACGAGGTGAACGGCCTGCACGTGCACGTGGAGGTGCACGACGAGGAGGAGCGGGTCCGCGCGCTCAACCGCACGCGCGGCTGGCTGCCTCTGCTGCTCGCCCTCGGTGCCAACAGCCCCTTCGCGAACGGCCTCGACGCCGGATTCGCGAGCTGGCGGAGCATGCTCATCCGTCGGCTGCCGTCGTCGTGGTGCCCGCCCCGGTTCCAGGATGCGGACGACTACCGCGCCCACGTGGCGCAGCTGCTGGAGCTCGGCACGATCGGCGAGGCGACCTCGCTCTCCTGGGCGGTGCGCCTGTCGGAGCGGTACCCCACGGTCGAGGTGCGGGTGTCGGACACCCAGCTCACGGCGGAGGACTCCGTGCTCACCGCGCTGCTGTTCCGCGGGATCGTCGCGTCGACGGACCTGCGACTCGCTGCGGACGACATCGACGCGATCGACGTCTCCCTGTGGACCGCGGCGCGCTCGGGCATGCAGGCGCGGATCGTCGATCCGATGACGGGCGAGGTGGACGACGCCTGGGCGGTGGCGCGCCGGCTGCTCGCCGAGATCGCCCCCGCACTGCAGCAGCTCGGCGATCACGAGGCGGTGGTCGCCGGGCTGGAGCGCCTCCGCGCCGACGGCACCGGGTCGATGCGACAGCGGGAGGCCTACGCCAGGGGCGGCACCCCTGCCCTCGCCGCTCTGCTGGCGAGCGGTACCGGAGTCGCACTCGACTGACCCGCCCCGACGTCCCCGACCGGGAGTAGGGTCGGCCTGTGCCATCCTTCGCGCCTGTCCAGCGTCTCGTGATCTCGATCGCGGTGCTCGCCTCCTTCGTGACGTTCCTCGACGGCACCGTCGTGAACGTGGCACTGCCGGCGATCAGCCGCGAGCTGGGCGGCGGCATCACGACGCAGCAGTGGGTCGTCGACGCGTACCTGATCACGCTGAGCGCCCTGATCCTGCTGGCCGGATCGGTGTCCGACGCCTACGGCCGCGTGCTCGTGATGCGGATCGGTCTCATCGCGTTCGGCGTCGCCTCGATCGCGGTCGCTGCCGCCTTCGACCCGCTGACCCTCATCATCGCCAGGGCGGCGCAGGGCGCTGCCGGAGCCCTGCTGGTGCCGAGTTCCCTGGCCCTCATCACGGCGACCATGCGCGCCGACGTGCAGTCCAGAGCCATCGGCGTCTGGACGGCGTTCACGACGGGCGCGCAGCTGGTCGGCCCCCTGCTGGGCGGGCTGTTCGTCGACTACCTCTCCTGGCGCTTCGTCTTCCTCATCAACGTGATCCCGATCGGCATCACCCTGCTGCTGCTGGCGCGGCTGCACCTGCCGGAGCACCCGCGCGGGGTCCGGGTCGACTGGTGGAGCGGTGCGCTGTGCGCGCTCGGCCTCGGTGCGGTCGTGTTCGCGCTCATCGAGCAGCCCAACCTCGGCTGGCAGTCCCCGGCGATCTGGGTGCCCCTGGCCGCCGGAGCCGCCCTGTTCGCGCTGTTCCTGATCCGCCAGCAGCGCTCCGCCTCGCCGCTGATGCCGCTGTGGCTGTTCCGGGTGCGCGACTTCGGCTGGGGCAACCTGGCGACGCTGTTCGTCTATGCCGCGCTGTCGCTGAACGGCTTCGTGGTCGGGGTGTACCTGCAGCAGGGCGCGGGACTGAGCGCGACCGCGGCCGGACTGGCGAGCCTGCCGATGACGATCCTCATGATCCTGATCAGCTCGCGCGCCGGACTGTGGGCCGGCCGCTGGGGACCACGCATCTTCATGACGATCGGTCCGCTGATCATGGCCGCCGGCGCCCTGCTGCTGTTGCTGGTCGGCGCCGACTTCGACTACTGGTGGCAGGTGCTGCCCGCGATGATCGTGATGGGCCTCGGCCTCTCGCTGACCGTCGCTCCTCTGACGGCGGCGATCCTCGGGGCGATCGACGAGAAGCACTCCGGC
Source organism: Microbacterium algeriense (assembly GCF_008868005.1). Taxonomy (GTDB): domain Bacteria; phylum Actinomycetota; class Actinomycetes; order Actinomycetales; family Microbacteriaceae; genus Microbacterium; species Microbacterium algeriense. The sequence goes on along the minus strand of NZ_WAAO01000001.1, from coordinate 870,034 downwards.
ATCGCCTCGGCCGTGAACAACGCGGTCTCCCGGGTCGCCGGCCTCCTCGTCGTCGCGATGCTCTCCACCATCGTCGGCGGAGCGCTCGACCTCGACGGATTCCACAGCGCCGCCTGGGTCACAGCGGCGCTGCTGGTGCTCGGCGGCGTCGTGTCGTGGATCGGGATCCGGCGCAACCCGGCGGAGCCGACACCGGCGGATGCGGCCGCCGTCGCACCGGAACCGCGTTGACCGCGTCGGAACCCGCGCGCAGACGGGACGCATCGCCCCGCGCACTGATCCGGCCGCGCCGCGCGGCCGCCGCCATCGCGGCCGCCGCGCTGCTGCTCCTGCTCGGCGGATGTGCGGCCGCCCCGGCGGCGGACCCGGCCGCAGCCGACCTCCCGCCCTCCGGCGCACAACCCGATTATCAGCTCGGCGGCGCCTACGACCCGGCATCCGGCGTCGGCATCGTCGGCCGGGATCGCACCGCCGCCCCGGCGGACGGCGTGTACTCGATCTGCTACGTCAACGGATTCCAGACGCAGCCAGGGGAGCTCGCGGCGTGGCCGGACGACCTTCTGCTGCAGCGCGACGGCGAGACCGTGTTCGACCCGGACTGGCCGGACGAGGCTCTCCTCGACACGTCTTCCGCGCCGCGACGGGAACGCATCGCCGCCGTGGTGGTGCCCTGGATCGAGGGATGCGCCGAGGCGGGTTTCGACGCGGTCGAGTTCGACAACCTCGACTCCTACACCCGGTCTGACGGGGCGCTGTCTTTCGACGACAACGTCGCCCTCGCGACCGTGCTCGTGGACGCGGCCCATGCGTCGGGGCTCGCCGCGGGGCAGAAGAACGCCGCCGAGGACGCGGCCGCTCTCCACGAGCGCGCCGGTTTCGACTTCGCGGTCACCGAGGAGTGCGCCGCGTACCGGGAGTGCGGGTCGTACACCGCGGTCTACGGGCAGCGCGTCGTCGACATCGAGTACACCGACGAGCTGCCGCGGACGTTCGCGGAGATGTGCGCGGACGACGACTCGCCCTCGTCGATGGTGCTCCGCGACCGCGACCTGGTCACGCCCGGCGACGCCGCCTACGCGTTCGAGACCTGCCCTCGCTGAGGCGCCGTCCTTGCCCAGGGTCGGTGCGCTCGTCAAGTCCCTGGAAGCGGCGGGTCGCCTGCGCGAGGATTCCGGAGAAGACATCGATGGGAGCACTCATGACCGCATCCGCCCCTGCACCCGCCCGAGCCACATCCCTGGCCTTCGGCGACCGGGGACCGCTGAGCCGTGCCGTCCTCGCGCATCTCACCGGCGCGCACGACGGGACCGATCACACCAGCCTGGCCGAGGCGGCCGTCGCGGCGAGCGCGGACATCGTGCGCGACGACGACATCCAGCTCACGCTGTTCGTCCTGTACGCCTCCGCCTACGGATCGCTGCCCGAGCTGGATCCCGAGTTGGAGTGGGACCCGGCGCTGCTGGCGACACGGCGCACCCTGGAGCGCGCGTTCGAGGACACGCTGCGCCGGACCGTCCCCGTGCCGGCCGCCCCCGAGGCGACGGTGGACGCGGTCGGCCGCGCCCTGTTCGAGCTCGCGGCCGCCGACGCCGGGCCGAGCCTGTCCCGGTACATCGCCAAGAAGGCGACCGAGGATCAGGCCAGGGAGATGCTCATGCAGCGCTCGGCATATACGCTGCGCGAGGCGGACCCGCATTCGTGGGCGATCCCTCGCCTGGAGGGACGCGCCAAGGCGGCGCTCGTCGAGATCCAATCCGACGAGTACGGCGGAGGGCGCCCCCAGCGCGTGCACGCGGAGCTGTTCGCGCGGGCGATGCGGGCCGCCGGACTGGACGCCACCTACGGCGCGTACATCGACGACCTGCCGGCGATCACGCTCGCCTCGTTCACCATGATGTCGCTGTTCGGGCTCAACCGGCGCCTCGTGGGGGCCATCGTCGGACACCTCGCGGCCTACGAGATGACGTCGTCGATCCCGTGCCGACTGTACGCGGACGGCCTCCGGCGCTTGGGATTCGATCCCGACGTCTCCGCCTACTTCGACGAGCACGTGGAGGCGGATGCGGTGCACGAGCAGATCGCCGCACGCGACCTCGCCGGGTCTCTGGCGGAGGACCACCCCGAGCTGCTGCCCGACATCCTGTTCGGCGCGGCGGCATGCCTCACGGTCGACGGCTGGGCCGGAGCGCACGTCCTGGAGTCGTGGTCGGCGGGAGAATCCTCCCTCCGCGCACGAGCGGCCTCATGAGCGCGGACCGGGACCCCGTCACGATCACCCCGTACCCGGACGGACCCCTCCTCGTGCGTGGGCACGTCGAGCTGCGCACCGCGGACGGCGAGCCGATCGACCCCGGGCGTCGCACGGTGGCGCTGTGCCGTTGCGGGCTGTCGGCAGTGAAGCCCTTCTGCGACGGAACGCACAAGGCCTCCGGTTTCCGCACGGACGACTGAGGGCGGGGCGCGGTCACCCTCCGGGTGGGTCACCGACGCGGCGTGATACTTTGACATAGGTCAAAGAGAACGCCGCGTCGGCGGCAGGGAGGCGGCAGCAGAGTGACGACCCATGATCCCCACCAGCGCACCGCCGTCGCTCTTCGGCACGTCCACTTCGAGAATCTGGGCATCCTCGAACCCCTCCTGACCGCACGCGGGTACCGGGTCGACCACGTCGACGTCGATGCGCAGGCCGTCGACACCGAACATGTGGCGGACGCCGACCTGCTCGTCGTCCTCGGCGGACCGATCGGCGTCGACGACACCGAGAGCTACCCCTTCCTGCGGACGGAGAAGGAGGTCATCGCCCGGCGCCTTCGCGCGCGACGCCCTGTGCTCGGCGTCTGCCTGGGAGCACAGCTCATCGCCGAGGCACTCGGCGCCGAGGTCCGTCCGACCGGCGGGGTGGAGATCGGGTACGCTCCGCTGATCCTCACCGAGGAGGGCCTCGACTCTCCGCTGCGACCGCTCGAGGGGGTGCCCGTGCTGCACTGGCACGGGGACGCCTTCTCCATCCCCGCCGGCGCGCGGCACCTCGCCGGCACACCCGGTTTCCCCCACCAGGCGTTCAGCACCGACACCGCACTCGCGCTGCAGTTCCACCTCGAAGCCGATCCCCGCGCGATCGAGCGCTGGCTGATCGGCCATGCGCACGAACTGCAGCACCACGGCATCGACCCGCGCACGATCCGCGCGGACGCCGCGGCCTACGGACCGGAGCTCGAGGAGGCGGCCCGCCACGCGGTCGGTCTGTGGCTGGACGGTTTCGACCCCGCCGCAACGGGCACCGGAGGGTCCGCGCCCTGAGCGGATCGCGCCAGCGGCGCCGGAACGCTCCGAGGCCGGTCAGCGCCGCCCGGACTCGTCAGGGTCGACGCCGTCTTCGGCCTCTTCGGTGTCGAGGTCGGTGACATCGACCTCCGGAGCCTGCCCTTCGCCGTTGTGCGCCGTGGGCGGTTCGCCGTCGAAGCCGGTGTCGTCGTCGCGGGGATCGGACATGATTCCTCCTGGGTGTCGTGGACCTCCATGGTGGGCGAGAAGCGCGGCGCCGCCCAGCGCCTTGACAACGGGAGCGTGCGGACGTCAGACCCCCACGGCACCATGGAGGCATGACAGACGGCTACGACCCGGGGTTCCTCGCGACGACGCTCCCGCTCCCCCGGCCCGTGCAGGTCGTGCGGACGCTGGCGTATCCGCGGTTCACGGTGCTGCTGGACCCTGCGCGTCGACTCGCGGCCGTCACCGCCGTGAACATCGACGGCGCCCGGCTGCGCGCGCTCCCGCGCACGGGTGAGTGGCGGCTGGACCCGCGTGCCGCGGCGGACGAGCAGACCGGACCGGGGGTCTACGCGCGCAACGACCTCGACCGGGGCCATCTGGTGCGCCGTCGCGACCCCGGATGGGGTCCGGTGGAGACGGCGAGGGAGGCGAGCGAGGCGACCTTCTTCTACCCGAACGCCGCACCTCAGGCCGCGGGGTTCAACCAGTCCAAGGAGCTGTGGCTCGGGCTGGAGGACCATGTGCTCTCGTATGCCGAGACGACGGACCAGCGCATGAGCGTCTTCACGGCGCCGGTGCTCGACGCCGCCGACCCGCCGTACCGCGGCATCCGGATCCCGCTGCGATTCTGGAAGATCGCCTCCTGGCGGAGCGAAAACGGCCTCGCCGCTGCCGGGTTCGTCCTCGACCAGTCCACCCTGATCGACACGCGGGAGGAGACGCTCGCCGTCCCGCCGCTCGGGGCGTTCCGCACATTCCAAGTGCCGATCGCCGACGTGGCGGCGCTGACCGGCATCGACCTCGGTCCGCTCGTCGACGCGGATGTGCTGACGGACCGCGGAGCGCGCAGCACCGTCTGGCGGGAACTGGACTCCGCGGGCGACGTCGACCTCGGCACGGATCCGCAGCCGACGTGAGTGTCAGGCGCCGGCGCGCACGGACTCCAGCGCCGGGTAGTCCGTGTATCCCTCGGCCGTCGTCCCGTAGAACAGCTGCGGCCGGGGCTCGTTGAGCTCCGCGTCCTGACGCCAGCGCTCGACCAGATCGGGATTGGCGATCACCGGACGACCGGCGGCCACGGCATCCGCCGCTCCCTCGGCCAGGAGGGATGCGGCAGCCTCCCTGGTCGTGGGGACGCCGAAGCCGGTGTTCGCGATCAGCGGGGCGCCTGCGGTCCGCCGGATGTGCTGGATGAGCGCACTCGCCGGCTCGGCGTGCAGGATGTCGACGAACGCGAGTCGCAGCGGCGCGAGGCCCTCAGCGACGGCGGTGTAGGTCGCGAGCACGTCGGCGTCGTCCTCCTCGAGGACGCCCTGGATGTTGTGCTGCGGAGACAGGCGGATGCCGGTGCGGTCGGCGCCGACGGCCTCGGCGACCGCACGCGTCACCTCGATCGCGAAGCGTGCGCGGTTCTCCGGCGAGCCGCCGTAACGGTCGTCCCGGATGTTCGACACGGGCGACAGGAACTCGTGCACGAGGTACCCGTTGGCCCCGTGCACCTCGACGCCGTCGAGACCGGCAGCGATCGCGTTGCGGGCGGCCTGCGCGAACTGCGCGACGACCTCGGGGATCTCCGCGAGGGTGAGGGCGTGCGCGACGGGGAGATCGGCCTTTCCCTGCGGCGTGTGCGTCTGGCCCGGTGCGGCGAGAGCACTGGGAGCCACCACGCGCGGCTCGCCCGAGATCGCCGGGTGGCCGACGCGTCCGCCGTGCATGAGCTGCATGACGATGGTGCCGCCGGCGGCGTGCACGGTGTCGGCGATCCGCCGCCACCCGTCGATCTGCGCCTCGGTCACGATGCCGGGCTGACCGGCGTACGACTTGCCCTCCGCGGCCGGCCATGTTCCCTCGGAGATGATCAGCCCCTGGCCCGCCCGCTGACGGTAGTACTCCTCCATGACGGCGGTGGGCACACCGTCCGCATCGGCCCTGGTGCGGGTGAGCGGCGCCATCACGACGCGGTTGGACAGGTGAAGGGCGCCGAAGACGGCCGGTTCGAAGAGATCCACAGTGGGAGACAAGACTCCCGCGCGGCTGCGTATTCCCCTCCGGCGCGTTCAGCCCCCGAGACCCGCGAGCAGGTCAGCGAAGTGATCCAGATCGGCGGCGGTCCAGTTGCGCAGCCGCTCGCCGATGCGCCCCTCGTACCGCGAGCGGGCGAGCGCGACCCGCTCCTGCGCGAGTTCCGTGGCGACGAGCACGCGGGCTCGGCGATCCTCGGGGTCGGGCACGCTCTCGACGAGACCCAGCTGCTCGAGCTGGCGCACCTGGCGGCTGACCGCCGACTTGTCGGTCTGCAGTCGTTCGATGATCGCCCCCGCGGAGGTCGCCTTGCCCGTCGCGATCGAGGTCAGCACCTGATAGCCCAGCGGCTGCAGATCGGGATGGACGGTGAGGGCGGCCTCACGCCAGCCGACGCGGATGCGCGCGAACAGGCGTCCGAGCTCCTGCTCGACCCTCGTGACCGCCTGCTCGAGCTCGGTGTCGCCGAGGCGTTCGGCCGGCGAGGGATCGGGCGTGGCGGGGGCGTCGGACGGGGCGCTCATGCTCGCCAGTGTACGGCGAAGCCCCGCTGCCGATCACGACAGCGGGGCTTCGGCTCAGACCTCCGAGAGCAGTCGGAAGACCTTGGATGCGGCCTGGATCTCCTCGGCCGTGAGTTCGTCGATCACGGCCTGCAGGCGCGTGCCGTATTCGCGGCGGACCTCGGCGAGCGCCGTGCAGGCCTGCGGCGTGGCCGTCAGGACCCGGAGCCGGCCGTCGCGCTCGTCGGGCCGGGACTCGAGCAGCGCGAGCTCCTCCAGCATCCGCACCTGCCGGCTGATCACCGACTTGTCCATCTCGAACCGGTCGGCGAGCTCATGCGCGTTCGCGGTCCCTGCGCGGGCGATGAACGTCAGCAGCTTGTATCCGGCGACCTGCAGGTCGGGATGCACGCGTGCGGCGGACTCCCGCCAGAGCGACCTGGTCCTCGCGAAGATGAGGTTCAGGTCGGCCTGGAGGTCGCCGAGCGCGGTGTCCACGTCCGGCGACCCCACGGCTTCGGAGGCGATCACCTCAGCGGTCCCGATCCTCGCGATCGAGCACGCCGACCGGGCCGGTCGCAGCAGCGGTCCCGGAGGCTCCGATGCGGACGGTGCCGGTCGAGAGGTTCGCGCCGACCTCGGCCTCGGAGACCTCGATCACCGATTCCTCGGCCTGCTCGCGCAGCTGCTCCGCGGCGTTCTTGGTGGACAGCGGCTTGTTCTTGATGAACGCGATCGCGATGACCGCGATCACGGCCAGCGGGATGGCGAGGATGAACGCATCCGCGATGCCGTGTCCGTAGGCGCTCTCGACGATCGTGCGGATCGAGTCGGGCAGCTCGCCCACCTTCGGCACGTCGCCGGAGCCCAGGCGCTCCAGGGCGCTGATCTCGTCGGGCGACGTCGGGACGAAGCCCTTCAGGCCGTCCTTCATGAAGTCGGCGACGCTGGTCGACAGCAGCGATCCCATGACGGTCACGCCGATGGTGCCGGCGATCGTGCGGAAGAAGTTGACGTTCGACGAGGCCGCGCCCAGCTGCTGCGGGGCCGTGTCGTTCTGCACGATGAGGGTCAGGTTCTGCATGACCATGCCGAGCCCCGCACCGAGGACGAACATGTAGACCGCGACCAGCGGGAAGGGGGTGTCGTAGCGCAGCGTGGCCATCAGGCTCACGCCGATCGTGGCGAGGATCGAGCCGGTGATCATCCAGCCCTTCCACTTGCCGAAGCGGCTGACGAGCTGGCCGATGATGATCGACGCACCCATCTGACCGATGATCATCGGGATGGTCATCAGGCCGGACTCGGTCGGCGTGGCGCCACGGGCCAGCTGGAAGTACTGCGCCAGGAACACCGAGGTCGCGAACATCGAGACGCCGATCGCGATCGAGGCGATGACCGACAGCGTGAAGGTGCGGTTGCGGAACAGCGTCATCGGGACGATCGGCTCCTTGACGAAGAACTCGACCGTGATGAAGGCGGCGATCGCGACGACCGCGATCACGATGAGCGCGATGCTCGTCCCGGAGTCCCAGTCGAACTGGTTGCCGCCCATGGAGACCCAGATGAGGAGGGTCGAGACGCCGACGGCGAGCAGGACGATGCCGAAGTAGTCGATCGAGACCTTGGTGCCGCGCTGCGGCTTGGGCAGGTGCAGCGTGAACTGCAGCAGCACGAGGGCGAGGATCGCGAACGGCACGCCGACGAAGAAGTTGGAGCGCCAGCCCCACACGTCGGTGAGGAGTCCGCCGAGCAGCGGGCCGCCGATGGTGCCGAGGGCCATGATGCCGCCGACGACGCCCATGTACTTGCCGCGCTCACGCGGGGAGATGATGAGGGCCACGGCGATCATGACGAGCGACATGAGACCGCCGACGCCGATGCCCTGCACGACGCGGACGGCGATGAGCATGTTCGTGTCGGTCGAGAATCCGGCGATCACGGTGCCGACCGTGAAGAGGATGAGCGAGATCTGGACGAGCACCTTGCGGTCGACCAGGTCGGCGAGCTTGCCCCAGATCGGGGTGGAGACCGCTGTCGCGAGAAGGCTCGCCGTGATCACCCAGGTGTACTGGGACTGGGTGCCGCCGAGGTCGGCGATGATCACCGGCATCGAGGTCGACACGACCGTGCCGGAGAGCACCGCGACGAACATGCCGACGATGAGGCCGGAGATCGCGGTGAAGACCTCGCGGGCCGAGCGCGTGGTCTCGGGTGGAGTGGGAGAGATGTCTGTCAAGGGTGTGCGCTCCTGCGTAGAAAGTTGATCGAGGTCAACCATACTCCGATAGTTGCGAAAGCGCAACTATCGTCGCACCGGCTCCGCCCGTTCGGCGGACGCGGCGCGCGCCTCACTCACGAGCACGGCGGCGACCCCGGACCCGCAGAGCGCGAAACCGAGGAGCGTCACGGCCGTCAACGGCTCCCCGAGGATCAGCGCGCCCGCGAAGGCGGTCGTCGGGGCGATCAGGAACAGCAGGGCGTTGAGCGCTGTGATCCCCACCCGCCGCAGCAGCCACCAGTAGAGACCGTAAGCGCACAGCGTCGGGAAGACGGCGGCGAACCCCACGGCGAGCCAGAAGGACGCGGATGCCGGAGGGACGAGCGCCCCGAAGAGCGCGGCCACGGGCACCAGCGCCACCGCCGTGACCGTCACGTGGATGGTGAGCGTGACGAGCGTGCCCGTCTGCACAGCCGATCGGCGCTGGACGAAGGTGCCGACGACCAGGCACGCCATCGCGATCACCGGCCACGCGTAGGCCCACAGATCGGCGCGGGAGCCCTCGAGCTGCGAGCGTACGACGAGCAGCACCCCGAGCGCTCCGACCACGAGCCCCGCCCACTGCGCGCCGCGCACCCGGAGTCCGAGCAGCGGACCGACCAGCGCCGCGACGACGAGGGGCTGGACCGCATCGATGAGGGCCGTGGTCCCGGTGGCGACCCCGGACGCGATCGCCGCGTACACCGCCACGCAGTACCCGAATTGCGCGCACAGCCCGATGAGCGCCTGTCGGCCCAGCTCGGCACGGGTCAGGCCGCGGGCGGCACCCGTGAGCATCGTGACCGCGAGCAGGACCACGGCGAGCGGGACGAAGCGCCACACCAGCAGCGACAGCGGCGGAACGTCGGCGGCGATGGCCGGCACGAGGAACCCGGAGCTCCAGGTCAGGACGAAAGCGACAGCGGCCGCCACCGTCACCGCCGCACCAAGTACACCGATCTGTTTACTCATTTCCCCGACTATACAGGTTGGTATACTGGACCGCATGGTCGTCACCGTTCCCGAGCTGCCCGCCCTCACTCCCGGCGCCGCCCGCGTGCTCGACGCCGCCTCCCGGCTCTTCTACGACCGCGGCATCCACGCGGTCGGCGTCGACACGATCGCCGAGGCCGCGGGAGTGACCAAGAAGACGCTCTACGACCGGTTCGGCTCCAAGGAAGCGCTGGTCGTCTCGTACCTGCAGCACCGCGACGCCCGCTGGCGCGCGCACGTCCTCGAGCACCTCACCCGCCGCGGCGAGCCGGGCATCGACCGCATCCTGGCGGTGTTCGACGCGGCCATCGCCTGGTCGGACGCGAACAGCCCCAAGGGGTGCAGCGCGATCAACGCCCGCGCCGAGATCGGCGACGCCCACGACGGCAACCCGGTGTTCCCGGAGGTGGCCCGCCAGAAGGCCTGGCTGCTCGATCTCTTCCTGCAGCTGAGCCGCGAGGCCGGTGCCTCCGACGCGGAGCTGACCGCGCGCACGATGACCCTCCTGTACGAGGGCGCCATCGTGACGGTCGGCATGGAGACGTTCGACCAGCCCTTCGAGGTGGCCAGGGGCGTGGCGCGGGCGGTGCTGCAGCAGGATCCCGCACTCGCCGACCGCTGAGCCGGCCGGATGCGTCGCCCCGCGGACGGCGTGCGCGCCTTCTGCGAGCGAGGCTCGGGGAGTACGGTGACAGCGTGTCGACAGACTCGCGGAGCGGCCGAGCGCTCACCGACCCGGCGACCCTGGATGCGGCCATCGGGGACATCGACTGGACGATCCCGCCTGCCGGATCCACCGCGTCCCGGTTCGCGGCGCCGAGCGGGCAGCTCGCCGTGATCTCGCTCGGCGACCCGACGCACCCCCGCGTGGTGCTCGTGCCCGGGGCGACCGGATCCAAGGAGGACTTCGCGCTGGTGCTCCCCCTCCTCGCCGAGGCCGGGTACTTCGTGCAGTCCTTCGACCTCGCCGGACAGTACGAATCCGCCGCGGCCGGCGCGAACGCGGCGTACACGTACGAGCTGTTCATCGCCGACCTCATCGCCTTCCTGGAAGCGGGTGCTCCGGCACATCTGCTCGGCTACTCCTTCGCCGGCACCGTGGCGCAGCTCGTCGCCGTCCGCCGCCCTGACCTCGTGCTGTCGCTCGCGCTCCTGACCACCCCTCCCGGCTCCGGCAACGTCTTCGCGAGCATGAAGTGGCTGGGCCGGCTCGCCCCGATCGCGAGTCCCCGCCGCGGGGCGGCGCTCATGATCTGGGGCATCGTGACGAACAAGAACAGGGTGCCGCCGCGCCGGCTCGCGTTCGTGCGCTCGCGGTTCGCGTTCACCAGCCGCCGCAGCGTCGACGAGATCGTGGGACTGATGATGGCCTCGCCCGATCTGCGCAACGGTGTGCGGGCGCTCCCGGTGCCCAAGCTCGTCGCGGCAGGCTCGCACGACCTGTGGCCCCTCGCCGCCCACGAACGCTACGCGCGCGAGATCCACGCCGACTTCCGGTCGTACGCGACCGGCCACAGTCCGAGCGAGACCACGCCCCACCAGCTGGCCGCCGACCTCCTGGACCTCTACGCGCGCGCTCGCTGAGTCACCCGCGGATGGCCGACTCCGCCTGACGCCGCGCCTGTCGACGGCGCCGGGGCGTCTCCTGCGGCAGGTGCAGCCGGACGGTCGGGACCACGTAGCTCAACCGGCGCCGGAGGGACGCCCAGTCCTGGAACGGTCGCGCCGACACGTCCACGACCAGACCGCGGTCCCGCAGCACCGTCATCTCCGGACGCACGTGGAACGACAGGTCGAAGTCGTCGTGGATGTTCCGCTCCTCGCGATGCACCTCGCCGCTCAGTGCCCGCCAGCTCGAGGAGCGCATCGCCATGTTCGATCCGAAGAGGGGCGCGTGCCCGAGGAGCGGAGTCATCGCCGCGTACATGCCGCCGATGTACAGGTGCCTCCCCGCCCAGTGCACGAGCCGGGTGGAGCCGTAGAAGCGCGGCTCCCCCGTCACGAAGTCGACGTCGGGGCGATCGCGGAACGTGCCGGCGATCCGCGCGATCCAGTCCGGGCCGGGGCGGGAGTCGGCATCCAGCCGCGCGATGATGTCGCCCGTGGCCGCGTCGTAGCCGGCCGCCGCCGCACGCGGGATCCCCGGTATGGGCTCCGTCACCACGCGGGCTCCGAACCTCTCGGCGACCGCCGCCGTGTCGTCGCTGCTGCCGTTGTCGACCACGACGATCTCGTCGGGCGGATGCGTCTGCCGCTCGAGCGCGCGCAGGCAGAGCTCCAACAGGGGCGCGTCGTCGCGAACCGGGATGACCACGCTGACGGAACCTGGCAGCTCGGTCGTCATGGTCCTCCCCCTCGGCAGATCCGGATGCTCACGCACAGTCTGCACCCGACTCTCGCCCGCCCGCGACGACCGGGCCGGGCGCGGCTCCGACCGCGCGCCAGACCGCACGGAACTGCCAAGCTTCCGCGTATCCGCGCCACTTCCCGCGATGAGGGCCGAAGCAGCGGTGACGACACGCGCGCATCGGCGAGAATCATCGGGCCGCACCTGGCGCCAGGACGAAGGAGCCTCCATGATCACCGTGCACCTGCGCTACGAGATCGACCCCGAACAGCTCGACGCCTTCACCGAGTACGGCCGCGAGTGGATCCGCCTCGTCACCAAGCTCGGCGGCACGCATCACGGGTACTTCCTGCCCAGCGAGGGCGACAGCGACGAGGCGTTCGCGCTGTTCACCTTCCCCTCGCTCGCGGAGTACGAGGCGTACCGGTCGGCATCGATGGTCGATCCCGAGTGTCTCGCCGCGTTCGAGCTCGCCCGCCGCACGCGGTGCGTCCGCCGCTACGAGCGCCGTTTCCTCACGCCCCTCTTCAGCTGAGCAGCCGCACTGCGGGAACCCGACGATCGCGTATCACGCGTTCGCGCGGTACCCCGCGAGGAAGAGATCGACGGCGGCGTCGACCCCGGTGGCCGACCCGTCGCCGCCCAGCATCCGCGCGTTCAACGGAGCGCCGATGACCAGCCACGTGAACTGCTCGGCAGCCGACGCAGGATCCTCGATGCGCAGGCGTCCCGAGTCCGCGAGAGCCCGGAGCGCCTCGGCCAGTCTGCCGATATTGGTGTTCCAACTTTCCTCGAGGTACGTGGCCGCCACCTCGGGCTGCTCCCGCGCCTCCGCGGTGACCAGTCGTCGCATCGCGACCACCGGCGGACTGAGGATGCCGGCGCGCATCGTCTCCGCGAGGTCGACGAGTCCGCGGCGCAGGTCGCCACTCGCCCGAAGTCGCTCCAGGGCCGGTCGCATCGCATCGCGCCCGGCGAGTGTCCAGTGGTGGACGACGGCGGCGTACAGCGCGCTCTTGGACGCGTGCTCCCGATACAGCGACGCCTTCGAGATCCGTGCGCGCCTGGCGACCTCGTCCATCGACGCGCCGCGATAGCCGCGCTGCAGGAATACCTCCCGCGCGACGGCGAGGAGGTCGTCGCCGTTCAATCCGGCGGGACGCCCTCGGGGTCGAAGTTCTGTGGCCATGATCCAAGTTTAGTACTTGACAGTCTTAAAACGAGGACCTACCTTGAGTACCAGCCAGTACTAAAGGAGGCTGCACATGTTCATCCTCGGTATCGCCATCGCCACTGTCGTCTCGTTCATCGCCAGCGCTGCGCTGTACGCCGTCCCGCCGGTCTCCGCGCTCGTCACGCGCACGAGCACGCCTCGACCCGGCCTCCCGGTCGCCGTGCAGATGGCGTCGGTCCTGCTGCGCAGCCTCCTCGCTTCCTGCCTGGTCGCCGGGCTGATGGCGGCGGCCGGCTGGCAGGGCGCGGCATCGGGAGCGGCGCTCGGACTCGCACTGTCGGTGCTGCCGCTGATCCTCCTGATGGGAGGAATCGTGCACGAGAACACGGCGCCATCCGCGGCTGCCGTCCACCTGCTCGACTGGGTCATCAAGCTCACCATCATCGGGGCCCTCGTCGGCCTCTCCATCTGAACCGCACGACGCATCCGCGACCGCACGACAGGAGAGAGCCATGGCCGAACCCACACCGCTCGACATCACCTTCACCGCGACCCTCGGTAAAGTCCGCGAGGGCGACACCTGGACCTGCGTCCAGCTCCCCGACTCCGCCGCCGTGTTCGGCACGCGAGGCCTGGTGAAAGTCGCCGGAACCGTCGACGGCGAACCCTTCCGCGGGGCTTTCATGGCACTCGGCGACGGCACGCACAAGCTGCCGATCACCGCGGCCATCCGCCGCCGGATCGGACGGGCGGACGGTGACGAGGTCACCGTCCATCTGTCCGAACGCCTCAACTGAGCGGCGTCTTGCTCAGGTCAGCTCTCGCTGTCCGGGTCCTCCGCGGCGACGTCATCGGCGTCGTTCTGGCCGCTCGGGGGCACGGTGGGCGGGTTGCCCTTGCCGTCCTCGGCGCCCAGGTTGTCGTTCTCCTCGGGGCCGGGAGACGGTTCGGAGCTGATGTCGTTTCGTTCGGTTCCGGCGCTCATGGCGTCCTCCTCTGTTCCGTCACGTCGACGCTCCGCCCGGAGACGGGGCGATGCGGTGTGTCGTGTTCCAAAATACGACGCGCGCCGTGACGGCACGCGGGCCTTGACAAGGCGACGGCGGGTGTCAGCCGCAGAACGCGGAGACGGCGTCCTTCAGCTGCTCGACGGCCGCCACGCTCTCGGGCGCCTGCAGGTCGGTCATCCCCGCGATCCGGTCCGCCGTCGAGCGGATGAGGTCTCCGAGCTGGCCGTCGACGTCGCTCGCCACGCCGTCCATCGTCGCGACGAGCTCATCGCGGGCGGCATCCGCCTGCTCCGCCGAGACCTGTCCCTGGTCGAGGAGCGCCCGATACTGCGCGTAGGCCTCATCGATCGTCGTGCAGGTCGCCGCGACATCCACGCCGACCGCGTCGCCCGCCATCTGCGTCACCTGGGCGCAGCCCGCGAGGAGACCGATCGCGAGGACGAGGGGCACGAGGAGAACACGGCGCATGCCTCCGAGGGTACCCGGGCCTCCTCCGGTTCCGGTCGCGATATAACAGGCTCAGGGGGTGATTCTGGCTGTCATATCGCGACCGGAACGGCGAGGCTAGGGCGCCGTCAGGGTGAAGTCGACGGTTGTGGCGTTGCCGGCCACGTCGTAGACCACCAGGGTGTTCGCGCCGAGCACGGCACCGAAGGCACCGGGCTTGACGCCGTTGAGGTCGGACCAGACGTTGTCCGTCAGATCCTTCACGACGCCGTTCAGCGTCAGGCGGTCGATCTTCCCGGCGTCGTGGAGCTTGTACGACACCGAGCTGTAGGTCCCGCCCGCCCCCGCCGTGAGTCCCGGTCCCTCCTTCACGGTCACCGACGGAGCCGTGACGTCGAGCGTGAAGCGCACCGTCGTCGCATTGCCCGCCGCGTCGTACACGACGAGCGTGTTCGCTCCGGCGACCGCACCGAACACTCCGGGCTTCACACCGTTCAGGTCGGACCAGACGTCGTCCGTCAGATCCTTCTCGACGCCGTTGAGCGTCAGGCGGTCGACCTTGCCCGCGTCGTTCAGCTTGAACGACACCGCGCTGTAGACGCCGTCACGGCCGACCGTGAACTCCGCGCCGCTCTTGACCGTCACGGCCGGAGCCGTGGTGTCGGTCGGCGCCGTCGTGACCGAGAGCTCACGCAGACGCCCGAAGTTGTCGAAGGAGCCGAAGCCCACCCGGCCCTCCGTGAAGGTCTTGTCGTTCGCGGTCATCAGCGGGGTGTCGAGGCCGTCCACGTAGACGGCGATGTCGCCGCTGTCCGCGCACCGGACCAGGCGCACGTCGTGCCACTCCTCATCCGTGACCGCCGGCGGCGCCCCGACCGACCCGTCCCACTGGTCGTCGATCCGCTCCCGGTCGGCCTTGTTCACCTTGAAGATGCCGTTGTGGGCGTAGATCGTGTTGTCCTGCGACAGATGCGCGTAGTAGTACTCCGTGTCGGACTTCCACCCGAAGACGAGGATCACGTCGCGGTTGTTCACCGACGCCCGCTCGTCCAGGCGCACCTGGGCGCTGAGGTCGAACGATCCCAGAGGCGCACCTTCCGTGAGGACCGCGTACTCGAACGGGCGACGGATGCCGTCGTTCGGGTTGGTCCCCGCCTCCGTGAGGACCACCTCCTCGCCGGGGAAGTCCCACTTCGCCGGCGTCCGCGGCGCCCAGTCGTCCTCCGCCATCACGTCGGTGATGACGGGACCGTCCGGGGTGCAGGTCGGCGGGGTGGGCGGTTCCACAGGCGGCACGGCGTACAGCGCGTACTGCGCGGCGACCTGCTCGGCCGTCGGGACGGTGTCGAGCAGCATGATGTCGTCCATGCGACCGGTGAACGGGTTGGCCTCGCGCGTGTTCTGCGGGAAGCTGCCGCCGATCTTGATCCCGGCCGGAGCGGTGTCGGACGTGACGCCCTCACCCCAGGGGTTGGCCGCGGTGTACTTCCCCGCGAGCTCCTCGCCGTTCCGGAACAGCTTCATCTCGCCCGCTGCGAAGTCGAAGGTCGCCGCGAGATGGACCCACTGCCCCTTCGCGAGGATCTCGTCCCACGGCAGGTCGGCCGCGAACGTCCAGGAGCCGGCTCCGTCGACGCGACGGCCGAGGGCGACGAGCTTGAGCTCGCCGTCGACCGTGATCACCTCGAGCAGCGCCCGCACCGCGTGTCCGTCCGAGGTGCCGGTGAGCACACCGGCCAGGCCGATCGCGTTGTACACGTCGTCCGGATTCGCCGTTCCGGAGTTCAGCGCGGGGTGGTCGCCGGTCGGCTTGAACCATCCCATGACCGCGGCCTTGTCCGTGCCGGCGAACGCGTCCAGCGAGTCGACGCCGGAGGCATCGTAGACGCCGGCCTTCCAGTCGTCGTTCGACGCGGTGCGCGGACTCATCTGCTGGGTCTGCAGCGCCTCGCCGGATCCGGGATAGGCCCGATCGGCCACGCGCATCTCGATGCCGCCGTTGATCAGCGAGATGTCGGTGCCGGAGCGCCCCTGGTCGACCTCGACGGTCGGCTTCGCGGCGTCCGGGTGATCGAAGTCGTAGTGCGCCACGAGGTTCGGGGCGAGCGCCGGCAGGACGAACGGCGACACCGGCTCATCCACCGTCCTCGCCCCCGTGACCTTCCAGATCTTTCCGTTCGCCTTGGACACGAGGTACAGCTCGCCGTCGGCATCGGAGCCGAACCGCAGGTCGACACGCTTGTCGCCGACCAGCTCCTGGAACGTGGTCTCCTCACCGTCGGCGAAGACCCGCAGCTCCTCGATCGTGGCGAGGTCGTCGATGTCGCCGTCGTTGCGCACCATCTCGTCGGCATCGGTCGACAGCACCCAGCCGCGGACGAGGTCGGTGAAGAGGTACCGCCCCTGCAGCTCGGGGATGTCGCCGCGGTAGACGAACCCGCCGTTCACGGCCACTCCGGCGTCTCCGGTCTGGCCGGGGTCGCGGTTGTGGTCGTAGGCGGCGACCGGATAGGTGAAGCCGTACTGCGCATCGTCTGCCGGGAGCGGGAAGATCTGCCGGTTGTCGGCGAGGAACGAGCCCTCGCGCACCGACCAGCCGAAGTTGTCCCCCGGTTCGACGGCGTAGATCGATTCGACCTGCCATTCGCCGATGTGCGCGAGGTACATCGTGTGCTCGCCCTCCGGATCCCAGCTGATGCGGTGCGGGTCGCGCATGCCGACGGCGTAGATCTCGGGCAGCGCATCCGCCTCGTCGATGAACGGGTTGTCCCCCGGCACGCCGTACTCGCCGTTCTCGCTGTCGTCGCCGGTCGGGTTCACGCGCAGGATCTTGCCCTGCGGGGTGGCGAGGTCCTGCGGGTTGCCGTTGCCGACGCCGTTGCCGCCGTCACCGACGAGGATGTAGAGGTTGCCGTAGTCGGCGTCACCCTCCTCGACCGTCGGGTTGAACGCGATCTGCTGCACGGTGTGCACGCGACCGGCGAAGGGGATCCGCATGATCTCGCGGTGCGTTCCCGAGAAGGTCTCAGCGGAGGGATCGCTCGCCTTCCACTCGGTGATCACGCTGTGGAACGCGGTGTTGCCGAACGCCGGGAAGTCCGGGGTGTCCTCGGTCAGCGCCGTTCCCCCCTCGGTGTGCACCGTGTAGAACAGACCGTTCTCGGCGAAGTCGGGGTGGAATTCGGCCGACCCCAGCCCCGTGCCGAGTCCCGCGCTGTTGTGGAAGTTGTCGATGAACTCGTTCCGCACGTTGAGGTACGGCACATACGCACCGGACTCCTTGTCGACCAGGTAGAGGATGTCGTTGTTGTCCGGCACCATCAGGCGGCCGGAGCCGTCCGGCACCTCGTCGAGGTGGGTGATCCGGTTGTGACGTACGAGACGCTGATCCTGCGTGGCCGGGGTCGTCTGCGACTTCGGCAGCTGCGCGAGCTCGGTCACCTCGATGCCGAGGTCGGCGAGCGCGGGATCGGGAAGCGGGTTGAGCAGCGGCTCGTTCGCCGTGCCGCCGGGAGCGCAGTCGCCGGGGTTGCCGGTGGCGATCGCGAGGTTCTCCCCGGTGTTGTCGACCGCGACGTCGTCCAGCAGCAGGCGCCCGGCGCTGGAGGACCCGTTCTTCCAGAAGAACCGGTCGAGCGCGCCGTTCACGGCCTGCCGGAAGCCGAACTGCTGCTCCGTGCCCTCGGGGAGGCGGGTCTGCTCCTCGTAGGCGCCACCCTGGCTGTACACGGTGACCTTGTCGGCCGCATTGTCGGCGACGATCCAGACACACTGCCACGCGTCCTTCGACCACACGCCGGCGGGCTTGAAGGCACCGCCGTCGCGCACCCGCAGCACGTCGTCGTTCTGGTTGTTCACGTACGCGCGACTGTTCACGTAGTCGTTGGGTGCATCCACGTCGGTGAGCCCGAACGAGGTGTCGACGCTGCCGGTGCGGAGGAACCGGAAGAACAGGGTTCCGGTGTCGCCCTCCGCGATCGCGGGGATGGCGCGATACGACTGCTGCCCGCCGCCGACGGACTCGACCACCTGGTTGTTCCCGTTCAGGGGGTCGGCGATCACGCGAGGAGCGGCGGATGCCACCCATCCGTCCTGACCGTTCAGCGCGGTGCGCTCATACGCCTCGAAGTCGAGCAGCTCCGTGAACGGCTCGGCGGCCGCGGCGGGCGCGGTGGTCAGCAGCGCTCCCGCCACCGTCACCGCAGCCACGACGGCGGCGGCGCGAAGGCTGCGGCGGGTTCCTGTCGGCGGGGATTCCGATCGTCCGTTCGAGCGGGCCGGTCGCATGGTTCGTTCGTGCATCAGAAACCTCTCAACGTCATCGTCGTGCGGTGTCGTGCCGACAGATCGTGCTCCTTCCCCGGAGGCGGCACTGCGGCGGGGAAGACGGGGATGCGGGGTGGGACCTCCCAGGTGAGTAAGCGCTTTCGTCGTGGGCTGGAGAAGAGCGGGTGGGGGCCGCAGCCCCCACCCGCTCCGAGATCATCCCGCGTCGGCCACGGAGGGCTTCCCGCCCAGGTACAGGGCGGCGAGGGTGGGATCGGCGAGCAGCTCGGACGCCGGTCCCGAGATGTGCACCCGACCGAGGTCGAGCACGCAGCCGATGTCGGCGGTCTCGAGGGCCCTCCGGGCGTTCTGCTCCACGAGGAGCACGGCGGTTCCGGCATCGCGCATCCGCACGACCTGCTCGAACACCTTCTCGGTGGTCTTCGGGTCGAGTCCCATCGACGGCTCGTCCAGCAGCACCACCTTGGGGCTGACCATCAGGGAGCGCGCGAACTCGACCTGCTTCTGCTGTCCGCCGGAGAGGAGCCCGGCCAGCTGCTTCCACCGCTCCCCCACGATCGGGAAGAGGTTCTGCACGAACTCGACGCGCTCCTGGATGACCTTCTGGTCCTTCAGCGTGAACGCCCCGAGCATCACGTTCTCGCCCACGGTCATCTCCCGGAACACGCTGTGCCCCTGGAGGACGTGCGCGAGCCCGTTGCGCAGCATCGACTGCGGGCCGTCGCCGGTGATGTCGCGCCCGTCGACGTGGATCGAGCCCGACCGCGGCTTGAGCATGCCGCTGGCCACCTTCAGCACGGTCGACTTGCCGGCGCCGTTGGGCCCGACCAGGCAGACCACGGATCCGGGCGGCACCTCCACGGTGAGTCCGCGGAGCACGAGAGCCGCCCGGCCGTAACCGGCCTCGATGTCACGCAGCTCCAGCAGGTTCTTCGCTTCAGACTCCAAGGTAGGCCTCCAGGACTCGCGGGTCTTGCTGGATGATCTCGGGCGTTCCCTCGGCGATCGGACGCCCGCGGTCGAACACCACGACGTGATCGCACAGGCTCATCACCATCTCCATGTTGTGCTCGACGATGATGAAGGTCTTGCCCTCCTCGTTGAGCTCGCGCACGAGCGTCGCGATGCGTCCGATGAGAGCGGGGTTCACGCCTCCGGCCGGCTCGTCGAGCATGATCGTGTCGGGTTCGCCCATCAGCACGCCGGCCAGCTCGAGCAGCTTCTGCTGGCCGTAGCTGAGGTTGCGCGCCTCGGCGTGCTCCAGGTGGTCGATGCCGACGCGGCGCAGCCATCCCCGCGCCCGCTCCAGCTCCTCCGGGTCATGAGCCGAGCGCAGCTGGCGCCGGATGCTGGGACTGCGCACCGCCACCAGCAGGTTCTCCATCACGGTCATGCGCGGGAACACCCGGCACAGCTGGAAGCTCCGGCCGATCCCGGTGCGCGCGATCCGGTCGGGCGACTTGCGCGTGATCTCCTGCCCCCGGTAGCGGACCTGACCGGAGTCCGGCTTGATCATCCCGGTGACGCAGTTGAAGAAGGTGGTCTTGCCCGAGCCGTTCGGCCCGATCAGACCGTTGACCTTGCCCTCACGGAAGCTGACGGTCGCGCCGTCGACCGCGGTGACGCCGCCGAACGACTTCGTCATCTCGACCGTGCTCAGACTCTCCAGGGTGGTCGGGGACTGTGCGGTGGGGGCGTTCACGATGACGTCTCCTCTGTCGACGCGGCGGCGGTGCGCGGGGCGGCGGCCGCCGTCTTGGCCTTGTTCTGCTCCAGCAGCTCGCCGGCGGTGACCTCGCGGATGGATGCCTGGTCCGACTTGCGGGTGAACAGGCCCTTCACCGCGGGGATGACCCCGTCCGGCATGAACAGCACGACCACGCCGAGCAGGATGCCCGTGGCGATGAGGTGGAACTGCGTGTCGCCGAACTCGAGCTTGAAGTACTCGAGCGCGATGCCGACCACGACGGCGCCGAGCAGCGGTCCGAACAGGTTCCTGACCCCGCCCAGCAGCGCCATCAGGACCATGTACGAGCCGATCAGGATCGAGAACTGGAAGATCGGATCCAGGTCGCCGAACCACAGGGCGTAGAGCCCGCCGCCGAGGGCGACGAACAGCGCGGACAGCACGTACGCGATCAGCTTGTACCGCGTGGTCGGGACGCCGAGCGACTGGGCCTTGTCCTCGTCCTCGCGGATCGACTTGAGCGCGGTGCCGAACTTCGACCGGTCGATGACCCACCACACCACCAGCGCGAAGGCCAGCAGCGCCGTGAACAGGTAGAAGAAGATCCGGTGATGCTCGGGACGCAGCACGTCGAACGGGCGGGGGACGTTGAGTCCCTCCGAGCCGCCGGTCACCTCCCGCCAGCTCTGGAACACCAGCAGCATGATCAGCACGAAGGCGATCGAGACGATCACGAACGAGGCGCCGCGCACCCGGAGGGCGGCGATGCCGATCGGGATCGCGATGATCACGACCAGGATCGCCGCGAGGATCCAGGCGACGAAGCCGGGCAGCGCCAGGTACTTGATCAGCAGACCGGTGCCGTAGGCGCCGAGGCCGAAGTACGCGGCATGGCCGAGGGAGATGTACCCGGTGAAGCCGCCCATGAAGTTCCACCCCGTCGACAGCACGGCGTAGTTGAGGATGACGACCCCCGCCGACAGGATGTACGGGTTCGGGGCGACCAGCGGGAAGGACAGCACCAGGGCGGCGCCGACCACGAGGAGGACGAGGCCCACCCACCTGCTCGACTTCCGCCGCACGGGGGCGGGCGGGGCGACCACGACCGTCTCGGTGGCGATCGGCTCTCTGCTAGAAACGCTGGGCAAGACGACCTCCGAAGAATCCTTGCGGACGGAACATGAGCGTGGCGAACAGGGCGACGTAGAAGACCGTCTGCGCCCACGTCGGCCCCAGCGGGAGCTGGAGCAGGCTCTGCGCGATCCCCAGGACGAGCGCGGCGATGGCCGCTCCGGGGATGCTGCCGAGACCGCCGACCACGATGATCGCCATGAGCGGGCCGATCCAGTGCCAGTGCAGCGACGGGTAGATCGTCGCGTCGAGCGAGAGCGCGGTGCCGCCGATGGCGGCGGTCGCGAGCCCCAGTCCGAAGCCGTAGCCGGCGACGCGGTCGGTGTTGATGCCGACCAGGCGCGCGGCCTCCGGGTGCTGGATCGTCGCCCGCAGCGCCTGACCGAACTTCGTGTACTTCAGCAGCGAGAACAGCAGCGCGAGGGCCACGGCCGCGAGACCGAAGGCGATGAGCTTGACCACCGGCACCTGCGCGCCGAAGAAGTCGAGGCTCGCACTCGCGTACGGCAGCGGGATGCGGCGCTGCGTGCCGGTGAAGAAGAACCCGAGCGCCCCCTCGATGATGAGCGCCACCGCGAAGGTGAGCAGCACCGACATCATGGTCAGCGTCAGGGGCTTCAGCCTCGACACCAGCAGCCGCTGCATCACGACGCCGGTCAGGAAGAACAGCGGGACCGTGACGATGAGCGACACGAGGGGATCGATGCCCGTCTCCCTGTTGAACCACCACGCGAGGTAGGCGGCCAGGATCAGGAAGGCCGAGTGCGCGATCATGACGACGCGCATGATCCCGAAGTAGAGCGTGAGCCCGGCCGCCAGGAGGGCGTAGAGCCCTCCCAGCAGGACGCCGAGGATCAGGCTTTGCAGCAGCAGTGCTCCACTCACGTGCAGATCACCACGTCGGCTTCGGGAAGAGGAAGTCGGCTTCCTTGACGTCCTCGGGGAGGACGATCAGGATCTCGCCGTCGATCCACTGCTGGATGAGGTGGGCGCCGGTGGGCTTGCCCGTCTCGTCCCAGCTGAGGGGTCCGACCACGGTCTCGACCTCGTTGTCGCGCAGCCAGTCGATGAGCTCCTGCTGGCATTCGCCCTGCTCGGCGCAGCCGACGGCCTCGACCGCCGCCGCGACGACCTGACCGGTCGTGTACGCGTTCGCCTCGTCCTCCGACGGCGGGTTGCCGTGCATCTCGGTGTACTTCTCGACGAACTCGACGTTGCTGGGGAACTGCGACTTCGGCGAGTAGCCCGTCGGAGCGAGGATGCCCTCGGTCGCCCCGCCGATGGCCGCGGCGAACTCCGGGTTGGTCGGAGCGGTGGAGAACGCGGCGAGCTCGGGCTGGTAGTTCAGCTGCTGCAGCGCGATGATCAGGTTCACCGCGTCCTGGTACTGGGTGCCGCCGATAACGATGTCGGCGTCGGACTGGGCGATCTTCGCGGCGATCGTGGAGAAGTCGGTGGTGTTGGGCGGGTAGACCTCGTTCACGAGGATCTCGACCCCGGCCTCTTCCAGCTTGTCCCGGAGGCCGTAGGCCGTGCCCTGTGCGAAGGGGTCGTCCATGGCGGCGACGGCCGCGGTCTCCGGGCGCTGGTCCTCCGGGAGGGCCAGCAGGTAGTCCGCGAGGTTGTTGTAGTGGTCGTTGGCGATCGCGGGCGCGGCGTAGAAGAGGTTGTCGAAGCCCTGCTCGAAGACCTCCTCCGCGGCTCCGGCCGGCTCGACGAAGAGCATGCCGTATTCCTGCGCGACGCGGGCGGAGGGGACGACCAGCCGGGTGGAGAACGGGCCGAACACGAGGTCGACGCCGTCCTGCGCGATCAGCGACTCGTAGTCGGAGACGACGCGGTCGGCGTTGGACTGGTCGTCGAGGATCTTCAGCTCGACCTGCCGGCCGAGGAGACCGCCGTTCTCGTTCACGATGTCGCGCCAGGCCTCGTAGCCGCGTTCGACGCCCTTGCCCGGCTCCGAGAAGTCGCCGGTGAGGGGGAGGGAGATGCCGATGACGATCGGATCGTCGGAGCCACCCCCCTCGCCCTGGTCTCCGGTTCCGGAACAGGCCGAAACCGTGAGCGCGGCGATCGAAAGCGTTCCGATCGCCGCAGCGATCCGTCGACCGTGTCTGGGTGCAGTCATCCGAGTCTCCTACGTCATCGTAGCGAAAGCGCTTTCGTAAGCGCTTCCGCCACTATAGTGGGACGGAAGAACGAAGAGCAACCTACAGCGCAATCAGCGTCGATCTTGCTCCTCAGGGGGAGGCTTCGTGAAGCGTGAGGGCGCGCCACGACTCATCGATGTGGCCGAGGCCGCCGGCGTCTCCCTGGCGAGTGCGTCGCGAGCGATGTCCGGCGGATCCGGGATCTCCCCCGAGGTCGCCGCGCATGTGCGAGGCATCGCCCAGCAGCTCGGCTACGAGCCCAACATGCACGCCAGAGGCCTCGCGGGCGGCCTGGTCCCGACGATCGGACTCGTCGTGCACGAGATCGGCGACCCCTACTTCTCCGACATCGCCAGCGGCGTGATCCGCAGCGCGACGCTCGAGAACCGATCGGTCCAGATCGCGCAGGCCGAGCGCACACCCGACAGCGAGCTCGCCCAGGTGAAGTCGCTGATGCGGCAGCGGATCGGGTCGATCATCATCGCCGGGTCGGGCTATGCCGACAGCCAGCGCGAGCAGCGGATGTCCGACGCCCTCGTGGACTTCACCCTCGCCGGAGGTCGCGTCGCCGTGATCGGACGCCACTACCTCCCGGTCGACGCCGTGCTGCCCGACAACCACCGCGCCGGCGTATCGGTCGGGCGGCATCTCGCCGAGCTCGGCCACCGTCGGATCGGGGTCGTCGCCGGACCGCTCGAGCTCAACACCGTGGCCGACCGCATCGCCGGGCTCAGGGAGGGGACGGACGAGCCGGGCGTGGAGCTGACCGTCGTGTCGCAGGCCTTCACCCGGGAGGGCGGCATCGCCGGAGCCCGCGAGCTTCTCGGTCGGGGTCTCACGGCGATCGTGGGGCTCAACGACGCCATGGCCATCGGCATCCTCAGCGAGCTGCGACAGCACGGCATCCGCGTGCCAGAGGAGATGTCGGTGGTGGGGTTCGACGACATCGCGGTGGCCGCAGACGTCGCCCCGGCCCTGACCACCGCCCGCATCCCGATGTTCGACATGGGCCAGCACGCGGTCTCGCTCATCCTCCGCCCCGCGAGCGATGAGCCCCGCACCATCGCCACCTCGCACGAGCTGATCATCCGTCAGTCGTCCGGTCCCCCCGCTCCGGTCGCGATATAACAGCCTCCTGAGCCGGTTTTGGCTGTTATATCGCGACCGGAGCGGGGTCAGATGACGCCAGCAGCGGTCCAGGACAGCTCGGCGGCGCCCAGCAGGAGACGGTCGGCGGCCAGGGAAGCGGGGAGGATGCGCAGGCCCTCGACGTTCTCGGGCATCGCTCGGGCCGCGACGTCGGCCGCGAAGCCCTCGGGGTCGAGCTCCTCGAGCTGCGCGAGGAAGCCGCCCAGCACCACGACCGAGGGGTTCAGGATGTTCACGGCATCGGCGATCGCCTGCGCGAGGAAGCCGCGCTGACCCTGGAGCTCGGCATGCACGGCGTCTTCCTCGACGGCGGCGGCGAGCGCTTCACCGAGGGTCGCATCGTCCGCCGCGGGGAGCCCGAGCGCGGACAGGAGCCTCGCCCGACTGACCACATCCTCCAGGACGACCGCAGATGACGCGTCGACCCGGTTCTGACCGAACTCCCCGGCGTATCCGCCCACTCCGCCGACGGGAGACCCGTGGACGATGATGCCGCCGCCGATGCCGGACGGCCCGCCGTTCAGGTACACGACGTCGTCCACGCCCTGAGCGGCCCCGAACAGGTGCTCCGCGACGGCGCCCAGGCTCGCGTCGTTGCCGACCGCCACGGGCAGACCGGTCCGATCGGCGATCAGCGCGCTCAGCGGGGCATCGATCCATCCGAGGTGCGGCGCGTTGCGGACGAGCCCGTCGGCCGCCCGCACGAGTCCTGGTACGGCGACGCCCACCGCGACGAGTCGCGCGTCCGACAGCGCACCCTGCCGCCACCGTTCGATCGCATCACCCACCACATCGGCGACCTCGGCGGCCCCGATCACGGACTCCGACTCGATGCGCTCGCGCACCACGATCTGTCGGCCCAGGTCGATGGCGGCGACCTCCACGGCGTCGACCTCGGGGTTCACCGCGATCACGACCGTCCGGGCAGAGGCGGCGACCACGGGCGAGGGGCGTCCCACCCGACCGATCGGGTCGGGATCGCGCTCGACCACCCAGCCCTCGGCGACGAGCTCGGCCACCAGGTCGGCGATGGTCGAGCGGTTCAGGCCCGTCGCGGCGGTCAGCTGAGCCCGTGACTGCGCTCCTCCGCGGTGGATGAGCCGCAGCACGCGGGCGAGGTTCCCCGCGCGCACACCGCCGCCGACATCCCGGGGGGCCGCGGCCTCGACGGATTCCGTCACATCGTCCTCGCATTCCGCTTCGGCGTCTCAGTCTAGGAGCCTGGACATCGCCGCCTCCGCGTTATATGTTGTGTCTCACAACATATGTGCGCACGCCGCCGCGCGCCACCATGCGAAGGAGCATCATGAGCCTCACCCCGACCCGCGAAGACAAGTTCTCGTTCGGCCTCTGGACGATCGGATACAACGGCACCGACCCGTTCGGCGGTCCGACCCGTCCGGCCCTCGACGTCGTGCACGCGGTGGAGAAGCTGGCAGAGCTCGGCGCCTACGGCCTCACCTTCCATGACGACGACCTGTTCGCTTTCGGATCGACGGATGCCGAGCGCCAGACCCAGATCGACCGGCTCAAGGGCGCCCTCGCCGACACGGGCCTCGTCGTGCCGATGGTCACCACCAACCTGTTCAGCGCTCCGGTCTTCAAGGACGGCGGCTTCACCTCGAACGACCGCCAGGTGCGGCGCTACGCCCTGCGCAAGGTGTTCCGGCAGCTCGACCTCGGCGCCGAGCTCGGCGCCAAGACCTTCGTCATGTGGGGCGGCCGCGAGGGCGCGGAGTACGACTCGGCCAAGGACGTGCGCGCCGCACTCGAGCGGTACCGCGAAGCCGTGAACCTGCTCGGCGACTACGTGACCGACAAGGGCTACGACATCCGGTTCGCGATCGAGCCGAAGCCGAACGAACCCCGCGGCGACATCCTGCTGCCCACCCTCGGCCACGCGATCGCCTTCATCGACTCGCTCGAGCGGCCGGAGCTCGTCGGCGTGAACCCCGAGGTCGGACACGAGCAGATGGCCGGGCTCAACTTCACCGCCGGCATCGCGCAGGCGCTGTACCACGGCAAGCTCTTCCACATCGACCTCAACGGTCAGCGCGGCATCAAGTACGACCAGGATCTGGTCTTCGGCCACGGCGACCTGCACAACGCCTTCTCGCTCGTGGACCTGCTCGAGAACGGCGGCCCCTCGACAGGCTCGGGGACCCAGCCGATTCCGGCCTACGACGGCCCCCGCCACTTCGACTACAAGCCCTCGCGCACCGAGGACGAGACGGGCGTGTGGGAATCGGCCGCCGCGAACATGCGCACCTACCTGCTGCTGAAGGAGCGCGCCGCGGCCTTCCGCGCCGACCCCGAGGTGCAGGAGGCGCTGGCCGCCGCGAAGGTCGCCGAGCTCTCGACGCCGACGCTGGACGAGGGCGAGGGCTACGAGGCCTTCCTCGCCGACCGCAGCGCCTACGAGGACTTCGACGCCGACGCGTACCTCGGCGGCAAGGGGTTCGGATTCGTCCGGCTGCAGCAGCTCGCCACCGAGCACCTGCTCGGCGCGCGCTGATCCGTCGATGGCTCTCGTTCTCGGCGTCGACTCCTCGACGCAGTCCTGCAAGGTCGTCGTCCTCGACTCCGAGACGGGAGCCGTCGTGCGGACGGGACGCGCTGCGCACCCCGACGGCACGGCGGTCGACCCGGAAGCGTGGTGGATCGCACTGCGGGCGGCCATCGACGAGGCCGGCGGGCTCGACGACATCGCCGCGTGGTCGATCGGAGGGCAGCAGCACGGCATGGTGGCCCTGGACTCCTCCGGGGCGGTGATCCGCGACGCCCTGCTGTGGAACGACACCCGCTCGGCGGGCGCCGCGTCCGCGCTGGTCGACGCGTTCGGGGCGCAGGAGCTGGCCGACCGCACCGGCGTCGTGCCCGTGGCGTCCTTCACGATCTCGAAGGTGCGGTGGCTGCGCGACGCCGAACCCGACAACGCGGCGCGCGTGGCCGCGATCGCCCTGCCGCACGACTGGCTCACCTGGCGGCTGCGCGGCTTCGGTCCGGACGGCGCCGAAGGCGCGACCCGCGGCCCGGTGCTGGATGAGCTCGTCACCGACCGATCCGACGCATCGGGAACCGGATACTGGAGCCCCGCGACCGGCGACTACGACCGCGAGCTGCTCCGCGCCGCGCTCGGCCACGACGCGATCCTGCCCGGGGTGCTCGGCCCCGACGAATGGGTGACGGATGCCGACGGCCGGCGCGTCGCGGCCGGCGCGGGCGACAACGCGGCGGCCGCCCTCGGGCTCGGGGCAGGACCCGGAGACGTCGTGGTGTCGATCGGCACGAGCGGGACGGTCTTCGCGGTGTCGGAGACGCCGTCGGCGGATGCCTCCGGGATCATCGCGGGGTTCGCCTCGGCCGACGGGCACTTCCTCCCGCTCGTGTGCACCCTCAACGCCGCGCGCGTGCTCGACGTCACGGCCGCGCTTCTCGGCGTCGACCATGACGAGCTCAGCCGCCTCGCCCTGGACGCGCCGGCCGGGGCGGACGGCCTCGCGCTCGTGCCGTACTTCGAGGGAGAGCGCACCCCGAACCTCCCGGATGCCACGGCAACGCTCTCCGGGATGACGCTCGCCTCGACCACCCGCGAGAACCTCGCGCGCGCGGCCGTCGAGGGGATGCTGTCCGGCCTCGGCGCCGGCCTCGACGCCCTGCGCGCGGAAGGGGTGCCCCTGCGCCGCGCGCTGCTGATCGGCGGCGGTGCGCAGTCGGACGCGGTGCGGGCGATCGCTCCGCAGGTGCTCGGCATCCCGGTCGAGGTCCCCGACGCGGCCGAGTACGTCGCCCTCGGCGCCGCCCGCCAGGCCGCCGCCACCCTCTGACCCCCCACCACCCCTCACCACTCCTCCCCAACTGCCGTTCGTTTGGCGCTCCGGTCGCGATATTCCATCGATCCAGGGCCGGTATCGCTGGAATACTGCGACCGGAGTGGGCAAACCCTGGGGATAAACCAGACGGAGCAGGAAAAGGGGCGGGGAGGGTGGAGGGATGGGACGCAGAATCCTCCTTCCAGACCAGCTCGGCGACGTGTTCGACGTGCACGAGGCGCACGGGGCGGGCGTGGGGCGCGGCCGGCTGCACGGGAGGGACCTCGAGATCCCGTTCCCCGGACTCCGTGCGCGCATCGACCCCGACCCGTCGGACCCCGAACCGGACGACCCCTACCTCCGGCAGCGGCGGGCGCGGACGGAGAGAGCACGACTCTACGCGCGACGGATGCCGGACTCCCAGCACATCAGCCACGAGTCGGCCGCAGCACTGTGGGGCGGGCCCCTTCCGCTCGCGTTCGGCCCCGACGACCGGATCGCGGAGGCTTCGAACCTGCCGGTGCACGTGACCGTGATCGGCGACGGCCCCCTCCCTCGCACGACCGGGGTCGCACGCCACCGCGGACGAGCGGACCGGACCTTCGCCACCGAGCACGACGGCATCCGCCTGGCGACGCCCGCGACGACCTGGGCGAGCCTCGGAGCGCTGTCGGTCGTCGATCTCGTCGCGCTCGGCGACTACTTCTGCCGCGTCTGGCGGCAGGGACGAGGCCGGCCGACGCCGGGGAGGGCTCCGCTGGCGACGATCGACGAACTGCGGGCCGCGACGGGATCAGGGCGCCGGCTCGGGATCGGACGCCTCCGGCAGGCGGTCGAGTGGATCCGCGAGGACTCCTGGTCACCGCGGGAGAGCGCTGTGCGCTGCGTGCTCCTGGGGGCCGGCCTGCCGGAACCCGAGCTCAACGTCGACATCTACCACGAGGGCCGCTTCCTCGGCTGCGCGGACTTGGTCTATGCAAGCCGGCGGGTGATCGTCGAGTACCACGGCATGCTGCACGGCGCCTCCTGGGCCGCCGACGTGGAGCGGATCGCCGCCTTCCGTGCCGCCGGCTGGACGGTGATCGACGTCACCGCTCCCCTCCTCCGCCGCCCCGACGACCTGATCGCCCGTGTCCGCCGGGCTCTCTGACCCGCTCCGGTCGCGATATTCCATCGATCCGACCGGCAGATCGATGGAATATCGCGACCGGAACAGGTCTAGATGGCCGCGATCACCCAGGAGGCGGCGGAAGACGAAGCGGGAGGGAGGACGATGAGGTCGGTACCGGAGTTGAAGGCATCCGGCGGACAGGTCATCGGCTCGACAGCGAGTCCGATCCGATGCGTCGACGGGACGGAGGGCGTGTCCGCCGTATGCACCTGCACCCACGGGCATCGCTCGTCCCAGGTCATCGCGACGCCGGAGCTGTCCGGAGCCGTCACGCGCACCTCGGCCACCCCCTCGGTCCGTGCGAGGCCCGTGAACGCATGGTCGATGAACACGTCGCCGATCTCCCGCTCCGTGCGGAAGTCCCAGTGCGGATGCCGCTCCACGGGCTCGCGCTCCACCGGGCTGAGACGGTCGGGCGTGACGGTCAGGACCTCGGATGCCGGGAGCAGCATCGTCCACGCGTCGAGGGGCGACGGCCCGGCGACGAGGTACGGGTGCGGGCCGGTGCCCCACGGCGCCGCATCCGCTCCGACGTTGCGCGCCGTCACGGTCTGCTGCAGGCCGTTCTCGTCGACGCGATACTCGGTCTCGACCTCGACGCGGAAGGGGTATCCCGTCTGCGGCTCGATCACCGCCGCCAGCACGACGCGGTCGTCCTCGACGAGGCGATCCGCGTACTCGGCCCAGGCGAGGAGTCCGTGCAGGGCCTGCCCGCGTTCGGGTTCGGTGAGCGGCAGCCGATGCCGCAGTCCGCCGAACTCGTACTCCCCGTCGACGATCCGGTTGGGCCAGGGAGCGAGCGTCGTCCCGCGGTAGCCAGGGCGCACCTCGTCGGCGTCGAAGGGCACGACGAGGTCTCGTCCTCGGAAGGTCAGGCTCCGCAGCGACGCACCGACGCTCGCGATCACGGCCTCATATCCGTGTGCCGCGATCCGCAGCTGCCGCCCCGACCGCGGCCGGTCGGAGGTCACAGCCCCTGCGCCAGTCGGTAGTACGCCTGGTTCCACCGCACCTGCTTCTGGAACTCGGGGAGCGTCGTGGTGTCATCGATCACCAGGAGCTCGACTTCGGCCATCTCGGCGAAGTCGCGGAAGGCCTCGAGCCCGACGGCTGTCGACATCACCGTGTGATGCGCCGCACCCGCGGTGAGCCAGGCGGCGGCGGAGGTCGTGAAGTCGGGCTGCGGCTTCCACACGGCACGACCGACCGGGAGATTCGGCAACGCGGCGCGCGGCTCGACGTTCTCCACGACGTTGGCGGTGAGCCGGAACCGGTCGCGCATGTCGCTGAGGGCGACCACGACCGCGGGGCCGGGGTCGGCCGTGAAGACCAGCCGCACCGGGTCGTCCTTGCCTCCGATGCCGAGCGGGTGGATCTCGAGCGTCGGCGTGGCCGTCGTCAGCGAGGGCGACACTTCGAGCATGTGCGCGCCGAGGATGAGCTCGTCGCCGGGCGTCATGTCGTAGGTGTAGTCCTCCATGAGGCTCGCCCCACCGGGCAGCCCCGCGCCCATGACGTTCGCGACGCGCACGAGGATCGCCGTCTTCCAGTCGCCCTCGGCGCCGAAGCCGTACCCCTCCGCCATCAGGCGCTGCACCGCGAGACCGGGCAGCTGCTTCAACGCACCCAGGTCTTCGAACGAGGTCGTGAACGCCCCGAAGCCGCCCTCCTCCAGGAAGGACCGCAGCCCGAGTTCGATCGCCGCTCCGTCGCGCAGCGACTGATGACGGTCGCCGCCGCGCCGCAGCTCCGGCACGACCTCGTACAGCTCCTCGTACTCGGCGATCAGCGCATCGACGTCCGCCTCGGATGCCGCGGCCACGGCTTCGGCCAGCTCGTTCACGCCCCAGGTGTTGACCTGCACCCCGAAGCGCAGCTCGGCCTCGGTCTTGTCCCCCTCGGTCACCGCCACGAAGCGCATGTTGTCGCCGAAGCGGGCGAGCTTGAGGTCGCGGGCGGCCGCGAGCCCGGCAGCCGCACGCTGCCAGGTGCCGAGCTCCCGCTGCAGCCGCGGGTCGGACGCGTGCCCGACGATGGTCTTGCGGGGCACTCCGAGGCGCGTCTGGATGTAGCCGAACTCCCGGTCGCCGTGCGCCGCCTGGTTGAGGTTCATGAAGTCGAAGTCGATGTCGGCCCACGGCAGCTCCACGTTCGCCTGCGTGTGCAGGTGCGCGAGCGGCTTCTGCAGCGCGTCGAGCCCTGCGATCCACATCTTCGCCGGGCTGAAGGTGTGCATCCACGCGACGAGGCCGATGACGCGGTCGTCGGCGTTCGCCTCCTGTGCCGTGCGCTTGATGGCTGCGGCATCCGTCAGCACCGGTTTCCAGACGACGGTGACCGGCACCTCGGACGATGCGTCGAGCAGGCGGGCGATCTCCTGCGACTGGGTCGCGACCTGGGCGAGCGTCTCGGGTCCGTAGAGGTGCTGGCTCCCGGTGAGGAACCAGACCTCGTAGCCGTCGAGGGAGGTGGTGAGTGTCATGAGCTGCCTTTCGAATGAGGTCGGGTCGCTGAGCCCCCACGATGGGTCGCTGAACCCCCGCAAGGGGTCGCCGGTCCCCCACCGTGGGTCGCTGAGCCCCCACGATGAGTCGCTGAGCCCCCACGATGGGTCGCTGAGCCCCCACAAGGGGCCGCCGCTCCCCCACGATGGGTCGCTGAGCCCCCACGATGGGTCGCTGAGCTTGTCGAAGCGTCAGAGCGCATCGATCGCCGCCGCCTCGACGGCCAGGCCCGCGCGATACCGGTCCAGGTAGGCGGCGAAGCCGGCGATGTCGTCCGGGTCGGGTTCCGCGATGGACAGGTCGGCCGTGGCGAACACCTCCCGATCGAGATACTCCGCCAGCGAGGATCCGTCGGCGTGCGCGAGGTAGGAGGCGAGCACGGCGATGCCCCAGGCTCCGCCTTCGGCCGCGAGCTCGCCGACCGCGACAGGCGCGTCGAGGGCGCCGGCCAGGAACCGCTGCGCCACTCCGGCGGTGCGGAACAGACCGCCGTGCGCGAACATCCGGTCGAGGCGCACGCCCTCGCCGGCGAGCACCTGCATGCCGATCGCGAGCGTGCCGAAGACGCCGTAGATCTGGGCGCGCATGACGTTCGCGAGGGTGAAGGCGCTGTCCGGGGTGCGCACGAACAGCGGGCGCCCCTCGATCAGACCGGCGATCGGCTCGCCGGCGAGGTGGTTGTAGGCGATCAGGCCGCCGGCATCCGCCTCGCCCGCCAGGGCCTCGCGGAGCAGCGCGTCGAAGGCGGCATCGTCGCTCACCGGAGTCCCGGAGGCGGATGCGAAGCGGGTGAACAGCCCGACCCAGGCGGCGAGCTCGCTGGCGCCGTTGTTGCAGTGCACCATGGCGACGGCATCCCCCGCCGGGGTGGTGACGAGGTCGAGCTCATGATGCACCGCCGCGAGCGGTCGCTCCAGCACGACCATGGCGAAGATGCTGGTGCCCGCGCTGACGTTGCCGGTGCGCGGGGCGACGGAGTTCGTCGCGACCATGCCGGTGCCGGCGTCGCCTTCCGGCGGGCACAGCGGGATGCCGGGGCGCAGCGCACCGCTCGGGTCGAGCAGGGCGGCACCGGAGACGGTGAGGACCCCGGCGGGCGTGCCGGCGGACAGGACGGTGGGCAGCAGTCGATCGACCGGGGCCGGGAGCCGCCCGGCGGCGAGGGTGTCGTAGGCGCGCAGCATCCGCTCGTCGTACCCGCCGGTGGTCGCGTCGATCGGGAACATGCCCGAGGCGTCTCCGACCCCCAGCACGCGCTCGCCGGTCAGCGCGTGGTGCACGAAGCCCGCGAGCGTGTTGATGCTCGCGATGCGAGGCACATGCGCCTCCTCGTCGAGCACGGCCTGATGCAGGTGGGCGATCGACCAGCGCAGCGGGATGTTCACGCCGAACAGCTCCCCCAGCTCGGCGGACGCCCTGCCGGTGCTCGTGTTGCGCCAGGTGCGGAACGGCACGAGCAGCTCGCCCGCTTCGTCGAAGGCGAGGTACCCGTGCATCATGGCCGAGATGCCGATGGCGCCGAATGTGTCAGGGCGGACGCCGTGCCGCTGGTCCGCGTCGTCGATCAGCGCCGCGTAGGCCGAGCGGATCCCCGTCCACACGTCGTCGAGCGCGTAGGTCCAGCGGCCGTCTTCGAGCCGGTTCTCCCAGGAGAAGGAGCCCGTGGCGAGCACTTCTGTGGCGTCGCCGCCGATCAGGCACGCCTTGATCCGGGTGGAGCCGAGCTCGATGCCGAGGCTCGTGCGGCCGGCGCGGATGTCGTCGGCCGGTGTCCCCGACGGTCGCTGCAGGGTCATCGGCGGCTGTCCTCGCTCTGGCCGTACACGTTCTGGTAGCGGTCGTACAGACTGTCGATCGCGGACTGCGGGATCGGCACGAGGGGGCCGGCCTCGCGCGCGAGGTGGACCGTCCGGGCGACGTCCTCCACCATGACGGCGGCCTTCACGGCATCCTTCGCATCGGCGCCGATCGTGAACGGTCCGTGGTTGCGCATCAGCACGGCACGGGAGCGGTGACCGTCGAGCGTCTCGACGATGCCACGCCCGATGGAGTCGTCGCCGATGATCGCGAAGGGGCCGACCGGGATCGGACCGCCGAATTCGTCGGCCATGGCGGTGATCACGCAGGGGATCTCCTCACCGCGCGCCGCCCACGCGACGGCGTAGGTCGAGTGCGTGTGCACGACGCCGCCGACGGTGGGCATGTGCCGGTAGACGTAGGCGTGCGCCGCGGTGTCGCTCGACGGGGAGCGGTCGCTGCCGGGCGTGCCGGGGATCACGGTTCCGTCCAGGTCGCACAGGATCATGTTCTCCGGCGTCAGCTCGTCGTAGCTCACGCCGGACGGCTTGATCACGAAGAGGTCGGCGCCGGGGACGCGGCCCGACACGTTGCCGCCGGTCCAGACGACAAGGCCGTACCGGACCAGCTCGCCGTGCAGACGGGCGACATCGGCGCGGACGTCGGCGATCGCGCGTTCGACGGCGGGTTCGAAGGTGGGGGCGTCGTTGCTCACAGCTGCCTCGAGGTCTCGGATCCCGGCCACTGTGACCGGTCACGGAAGTCTCCCACGCCCTCGCCTCCCGCGCAACCACCCCGCCGTTCGACCTCGAGTGCACGGCTTCGCGTCGAGTGCACGGGTTCGCCGCGTTGCCAAGCCGTGCACTCGGCAGCAAGCCGTGCACTCGGCGCCGAAGGGAGGGAGGGGGGAGGGGGAGGGGGTCAGGAGGGGGGAGGCGGGGCGATGGAGGCGCGGGGGACCAGGACCGGGGCCACCGGGGGGAGGGTGGATGCCGCGGCATCCGATCCGCCGATCGCGGCGGCGACGGCCCGCCGCGCCAGTTCGTCGAAGTCCTGGCGGACGGTCGTGAGCGCGGGCCAGTAGAACGCCGCATCCGGGGTGTCATCGAACCCGACCACGCTCACGTCGCCCGGCACCGCGAGCCCCGCCGCGTGCAGCGCGCTCAGCAACCCGAGCGCCATCTGGTCGTTCGCCGCGAACACCGCGGTGACACCCGCGTCGCGCACGGCATCGACGGCCGCGTAACCGGATCCCGCCGACCAGTCCCCCGCGATCACCGGCCCCGGCGTCAGACCGCGGGCCGCGAGCTCCGCGGCGAAACCGTCGGCACGGGACTCCGCCTCCAGCCAGTCCGCTGGGCCGGCGAGATGCGCGATGCGCGTGTGCCCCGCGTCGGCGAGCGCACCGACCGCCAGCCGCGCGCCGGCGACCTGGTCCACCGACAGCCCCGCGGCACCGAGCCCCGCGGAATGCAGCGTCACCACGGGCACCTCGATGCGCAGCCCGCCCAGCGCCTCAAGAGTCTGCGCGTGCGGCGCGACCACCACGATCCCCTCGACCCCCTGCACGACGAGATGATCGACCGCCGCCACCACCGCGACGGCATCCGCGGCGTCGGCGAATGCGGCGCTCACCCAGTACCCGGCCTCACGCGCCGAGGCCTCGAGCGCCGCGAGACTGCGCGACGGACCGTACTGCAGCGCGTCCGACGCCAGCACGCCGAGGGTCCGCGAGCGTCGGGTGCCGAGAGCGCGCGCGGCGTTGTTCATCCGGTAGCCGAGCTCCGCCATCGCGGCGCGCACGCGGTCGCCGGTCTCCGCGGCGACATCCGGATGATCGTTCAGCACGCGCGACACGGTCTGTCGCGAGACGCCGGCGCGCGCGGCGACGTCGCGCACACCGATGGGTCGGGGCCGGCCGCTGCTGGTGTCGCTCACGCGGACGAGTGTACGACGACCGGAGCCGCCCGGCCGCCGGCGTGGCACTCTGGTGACATGCGCATCGCTCTCACGGGATCATCCGGCAAGCTCGGCCGCGTCGTCGCACGGGAACTCCGCGCGAACGGCTACGACGTCATCGGCATGGACATCACGGGCACCCGCGGCCCCGACTTCGTGCAGGTCGATCTGACCGACTACGGCCAGGTCGTCGACGCCTTCACGGCGGTGGGCGATCGGCACGACGGCATCGACGCGGTGGTGCATCTCGGCGCGATCCCGGCCCCCGGCATCCGCTCCGACGTCGCGACCTTCCACAACAACATGCCCGCCACGTTCAACGTCTTCTGGGCGGCGGTCCGGCTCGGCATCCGCCGCATCGTGTACGCGTCGAGCGAGACGGTCCTCGGCCTGCCGTTCGACGTCCCTCCGCCCTACGTGCCCGTCGACGAGGACTACCCGGCCCGCCCGGAATCCGTGTACTCGCTCGTGAAGACGCTCGAGGAGCAGCTGGCGACCGAGCTGGTGCGCTGGCATCCCGACCTCTCCATCACGGCTCTGCGGTTCTCGAACGTGATGGATCCGGAGGACTACGCGGAGTTCCCGTCGTTCGACGCCGACGCGACGCTGCGGAAGTGGAACCTCTGGGGCTACATCGACGCCCGCGACGGCGCCCAGGCGGTGCAGCGCGCCCTGGAGGTCGCCCCCGCCGGATTCGACCGGTTCATCATCGCGGCCGCCGACACCGTGATGTCGCGGCCGAACGACGAGCTGCTCGCCGAGGTGTTCCCCGACGTGCCGATCAAGGCCGGTTTCGCTCCGAACGAGACCCTGCTCTCGATCGCCAAGGCCCGCCGCCTCCTCGGATACGCCCCCCGCCACTCCTGGCGGGACTGACCCCGCTCCCGTCGCGATATGACAGCCAAAACCGGCCGATATGGCTGTTATATCGCGACGGGAGCTGGGGTGGCTGGGGTGACTGGGGGGGGGTGGGGTGGGGGCTACTCACGGCGACGGGTGACGGCGCGCTGCAGCAGCACGAACACGAGCAGGATGCCGCCGGTGATGATGGTCGTCATCTCCGGCGGGATGCCGCCGTCGCGCGTGATGAGCACGTTCATCAGGCCGAGCACGAGCGCCCCGACCACGGAGCCCAGCACATATCCGTAGCCGCCGGTCAGCAGCGTCCCCCCGATCACGGCCGCGGCGATGGCGTCGAGCTCCCACCCGATGCCGGTGATGTTCTGCGCTGTGCCGAGCCGCGCGGTGTAGAGCACCGCGGCGAGACCGGCGAGCGCGCCGCTGATCACATACACGAGCACCTTCGTCCCGTGCACCGGCAGCCCCATCAGCAGCGCCGAACTCTCGGATCCGCCGATCGCGTACACGGTGCGCCCCATGCGCGTGCGATGCAGCACGAAGAACGCCGCGATCACGACGAGCACCGCGACGAGCACAGCCGGAGTGATCACGAGGTCGTTCACCTTCGGACCGTCGATGATCTTCAGCTGGGCTCCGATCCAGCGGATCGGGGAGTCCTCGCCGAGACGCTCCGGCGTGGTGCTGAGCAGCGATGCCAGACCGCGTCCGAGGAACATCATCGCCAGCGTCGCGATGAACGGCTGCACATTGAAGTACCTGATGAGCACGCCGGACACGATGCCGAAGAGCACGCCGATCCCGATCATCGCGATGATCACCGCGAACACGTTCCATCCGGCGTTCGACAGCATCACCCCGGCCACCGATGAGACGGCGATGATCGATCCGACGGACAGGTCGATGCCTCCGGTGAGGATCACGAACGTCAGGGCGACGGCGAGCACGATGAGGTGCGCGTTGTTGATGAGCAGGTTCGACAGCGTGTTGAACTGCAGGATGCGGCCGTATGCCACCTCCCCGAAGATCACCATGCCGACGAAGATGACGATCGATGCGATGGTCGGCAGCACCGACGGGTTCGCCGTGATCATGCGGCGCGCGCGGTCGGGGATGGTCCCGACCGGACGCGCGTCGGGGCTGACGGACACAGCACTCATGCCGACACCTCTTCCTTCTGCAGCAGCCGTTCGGCGGGCCGCGGCCTGCGTCGACGGCGGAACCAGCCGCGCACCCGCTCCGACTGCAGCAGGCACAGCACGACGATGACGATGGCTTTGAAGGCCGGGGTCGCCGACGACGAGACGCCGAGATACAGGACGGTCTTGTCGAGCGTGGCGATGAGCAGCGCGCCCACGAAGGCTCCGCTGAGTGAGAACTTGCCGCCCGCGAGCGAGGCGCCGCCGATGACGACCGCGAGGATCGCATCGAGCTCCAGCTGGTAGCCGGTGCGGGAGATGTCGACGGTCATGACGCTGCCGACCGACATGACGCCGGCGATCCCCGCGAGGATCCCGCTCATGATGTAGGCCGTGAGCAGCAGTCCCTTGGGTTTGATGCCCGCCATGCGGCTCGCTCGGGGGTTGATGCCGATCGCTTCGATCATGAGACCCAGGGCGCTGCGCCGGACGACCAGTCCCACCGCGATCACGATGAGCACCGCGAGGAGGAACACGACGGGGATGCCGATCAGGAAGCCGTTGGCGATCCAGCGGAACGAGTCGTTCGAGGCGGTGGTGTTCTGCCCGCCGGTGATGACCTTCGCGATGCCGCGTCCGGCGAGCATCAGCACGAGCGTGGCGATGAAGGGCTGCAGCCCCACGTACGCGACGAGCACGCCGTTGACCGCACCGAGGACGCCCGTGATCACCAGCGCGAGCCCGACGGCGGCGAGCGCCGCGCCGAAGGAGTCGCCTGCCGCGCTGAGGAACTCCATCGAGACGGCCCCCGCGACGGCCATGAGCGACCCCACGGAGAGGTCGATGCCGCCGGTCGCGATGACGAGCGACATCCCGATCGCGATCATCATCACCGGCGCCGCCTGGCGCAGGATGTCGACGAGGTTGCCGACGAGGTTGCCGTTGTTCGGGTTGATCGACAGGGCGAGATAGGTCGGGTCCTTGATGACGTTCAGCGCGAGGAGCGCGATGATCGCGACGATGCCCCAGAAGAAGGGTTTGCGGATGAGTTCCCGCCAGATGGTGGTGCCGGCTGCCGCGGTCATCGCGCTGCCTCCTTGTGGGTCGTGGGGGCGATGCTATCGGGCACGGCGCCCTCCGTGTCGTCGAGGGTGTCGGCGGCGGCATCCACCCCGTGGGCGGCGATGACATCGACGATGACCTGAGCGGTGACCTCGGGGCCGTTCTGGATCTCGCCGATCTTGCGGTGGTCCTTCAGCACGACGATGCGCTCGGACAGGCGCACGACCTCTTCGAGCTCGGAGGAGATGAACACCACGGCGACGCCGTCTTCGGCGAGTTCGGCCACGGCCTCCTGGATCTCCGCCTTCGCGCCGACGTCGATCCCGCGCGTCGGCTCGTCGAGGATCAGCAGCTCGGGCTGTGTGGCGAGCCAGCGGCCGAGGAGCACCTTCTGCTGGTTGCCGCCCGACAGGTTCTTGATCATGCGATCGGGATCGGCCGGACGCACGTTCAGCTGCTCGATGTAGCGGGAGACGATCGCGTCCTGCTCTCTGCGGCTCAGCGGCCGAGCCCAGCCGCGCTCCGCCTGGACGGCGAGGACGATGTTCTCGCGGACGGTCAGATCGCCGATGATGCCCTCATCCCGCCGGTTCTCGGTCGAGAAGGCGATCCGCCGCGGGAGCGCGTCTGCCGGGGAACGGAGATCGACGGGACTCCCGTGCAGTTCGATCGTGCCGGCGTCAGCCTTGTCGGCCGCATACAGCAGCCGGGCGAGTTCGGTGCGTCCGGACCCGAGGAGGCCGGCGAACCCGACGACCTCACCGCGGCGGATCTCGAGATCGGTGGCCTCGACGGCGCCCCGCCTGGCGATGCCGACCGCCGACAGCAGCGGCTTCTCGTCGGGGTCCCTCGGCTCTCGACGACGGTTGCCCCCGAGCGACTTCAGCGTGTCGAGGTCCTTGCCGATCATCGCCGAGATGAGTGCGTGGCGGTCGAGCTCACGCGTGAGGTGCTCGCCCTCGTATCGTCCGTTGCGCAGGACCGTGATGCGGTCGCTGATCGCGTAGACCTGATCGAGGAAGTGCGAGACGAAGAGGACGGCGACGCCCTGGTCTCGCACCGACCGGATGACCGCGAAGAGCCCCTCGACCTCTGCGGCGTCGAGGCTCGAGGTCGGCTCGTCGAGGATCAGCACCTTGGCCCTGATGGCCATGGCCCGGCTGATGGCGACCAGCTGCTGCAGCGCGATCGACAGCGTGGAGAGTGGCTTGCGCGTGTCGAGGTGGCCCAGGCCGAGGCGCTCGAGGGCTTCGGTCGCGGCCCGGTGGGTGGCTGTCCAGTTGATGCCGAACGCCCCCCGCCGCTCGTGGCCGAGCATCACGTTCTCGCCGATCGACAGATTGGGGGCGAGGTTGACCTCCTGGTACACCGTCGAGACGCCCGCCTCCTGCGCGTCGTCGGCCCCGCCGAAGCGGCGTTCGCTCCCCGACACGACGATGGAGCCGGAGTCGATCCGGTAGACGCCGGTCAGCGCCTTGATCAGCGTCGATTTCCCCGCGCCGTTCTCCCCCATGAGCGCGTGCACCTCTCCGGGGAAGAGGCGGAAGTCGACGCCGTCGAGGGCCTTCACGCCGGGGAACTCGATCGAGATCCCGCGCATCTCGACGATGGGCACTTCTTCGTTCATCGCTGTCTCTCCGTTCGGGGTCCGGGTGGCGCCTCGTGCGGCGCCACCCGGACCCGACGCCCGATCGCTCTGCGTCGGCGTCGGTGCTCGATCAGTACTTGCGGTCCGCGAGCACGGCCTGGGCGGCTTCGGCCGAGTCGAACGCCTCGCTGGGCACGACGATGTACGACTCGACGTCTTCGCCGGCGAGCGCCTTCTCGACGACCTCGAGCGCGGTGTCGCCGAACAGCGGGTTGTACTCGTGCACGTAGCTGAGCTGGCCATCGGCGAGAGCCTGCATGGCGTTCTTCGTGCCGTCGATCGTGGCGATCTTCACGTCCTCGCCGACCACGAGGCCCGCCTCCTCCGCCGCCTGCGCTGCGCCGAGGCCCATCTCGTCATTCTGCGCGAAGACGAGCTGGATGTCGTTGCCTGCCGACTTGAGCATGGTCTCGAAGACGCTCTTGCCCTCTTCTGCCGACCAGTTCGCGGTCTGCGCGTCGAGCTTGGTGAGCGAGGAGTCGCCGAGCCCTTCGTCGAATCCGGTGTTCCGCTCGTTGACGACGCCCACGCCCGCGGGGCCTTCCAGCACGACGTAGTTGCCGCCGTCGGGGAACGTCGCCGCGGCCCACGCGCCGACCTCCTTGGCGACCTCGACGTTGTCGGGGGCGATGCGGGTGACGTAGAGGCTGTCGTCATCGGGCTCGATGCCCCGGTCGAGCAGGATCACGGGGATCTCCGCCTCCTGCGCGCGCTTGAGGGAGTCCTCCCACCCGGAGGCCTCGGTGGCGGAGAGCAGGATGACATCGACCCCCTCGTCGACGAACGACGTGAATGCGTCGATCTGGGACTTCTGGTCGAGGTTGGTGGCGGGGGCGTACTTGAGGTCGTAGCCGGCCTCTTCGGTGAAGGTGTCCTGGATGTTCTGCTCGTTGGCTTCGCGCCAGGCGCCTTCGGGGCCGACGGCGACGAAGCCGACGGTGGTGAGCTCGTCGGAGCTCCCGCCTCCGTCGCCGGAGTCTCCGGTCGAGCAGGCGGCGAGGCCGATGGTGAGTGCGCCGACGGCGGCCAGGCCGAACGCGACGCGGGTGCGCTTCTTCGCGGACATGTGTCTCTCCTCTTTGAGATGCCGGTGGTCACTCCGGCGGGGGCGGACCGTCGAGGTCCTGACGTGATGGCAGGACACTTCTTCGCGTGTCCTGCGGCGATGTTACCGGGAACAATTTCTGGAACACAAGAGAATCAGTGAAAATCAGTCGATTCAGTCGCGAATGAGTTTGTTACCGATCACAGATCGGCGCTATGACTCAGCTCGGCGGCGATCATCTCGACGACGGTGTCGACCGTCACACCCGGTCCGTTGCTGAGCTCGCCGATCTTCTCGCGGTCCTTCAGCACGACGATGCGGTCGCTCAGACGTACGACCTCCTCGAGCTCCGAGGAGATGAACACCACTGCGACGCCGTCCCCCGCCAGCTGGCTGATCCGCCGCTGCACGTCGAGCTTGGCGCCGATGTCGATGCCGCTGGTCGGCTCATCGAGGATCAGGACGTGGGGCCGGACGGCCAGCGCGCGGGCCAGCA
This sequence comes from Microbacterium algeriense, assembly GCF_008868005.1. Classification (GTDB taxonomy): domain Bacteria; phylum Actinomycetota; class Actinomycetes; order Actinomycetales; family Microbacteriaceae; genus Microbacterium; species Microbacterium algeriense. The sequence continues at coordinate 827,891 of NZ_WAAO01000001.1, read as the reverse complement.
TGACCTTCTGCTGGGTCCCCCCGGACAGCAGCGCGACAGGGCGATCGAGGTCGGCCGGATCCAGATGCAGCGCCTCGACGTAGGTCTCCACGAGCGCTGAGGATTCCGCGCGCGACAGCGGCCGCGACCACCCGCGCAGGGCCTGCAGCGACAGGAGGATGTTCTGCCTCGCCGTGAGCTCGCCGATGACACCCTGCGTGCCGCGGTTCTCCGCCGACAGCGCGATCCGATGCCGCAGGGCGACCGAAGGACTGCGCAGCTGCACCTGCTCGCCGTCGACCCACAGCGTCCCGCTGTCCGCGCGGACGACGCCGCTCAGCAGCGAGGCGGCCTCGGAGCGACCGGACCCTCGCAGACCGGCGAACCCGACGATCTCGCCGCGCTGGATCTCGAGGTCCATCAGCTCCAGCTCACCGCGCCGACCCACATCCGACGCCTGCAGCGCGGGCTGCCCTGCGGACGAGTAGTGATGCGCCTTGCGCTCCGAGCCCAGCGCCCTGAGGCTGTCGATGTCCTTGCCGAGCATCTTCGAGATCAAGTCGGCGCGGTCCAGATCGCGCGTGGCGTATTCGCCCACCAGGTGCCCGCCGCGCAGCACGGTCATGCGGTCGCTGATCGCGAACGCCTGCTCCAGGAAGTGCGAGACGAACAGGATCGCGACGCCCCGCTGCCGAAGACCCCGGATCACACGCATCAGCGTCGCGACCTCCGCGACATCCAGGCTCGAGGTGGGCTCGTCGAGCACCAGCACACCCGGCTCGTCGACGACCGCACGGGCGAGCGCGACGAGCTGCTTCTGGGCGGGCGTGAGCTGCGACAACGGCGTCTTCGGATCGAGGTCGTCGAGCCCCAGCCTCGCGAGGGCCTCGGCGGCGTCCGCCCTGGTGCGCCGCCAGTCGATGCCGAGGCGACCCCGACGCTCGCGACCGAGCATGACGTTCTCGGCGACGCTCAGGTTCGGACTCAGCTGCGCCTCCTGGAACACCGTCGCGATACCCGCTGCTCGGCTGTCGGCGACGCCCGAGAACCGACGCGGTGCGCCGTCGACGAAGACGGTCCCCGCCTGCGGCGCATGTGTGCCCGTGATCACGCCGACGAGGGTCGATTTTCCCGCCGCGTTCTCCCCCATGACCGCGTGCACCTCTCCGGCGAACAGGCGGAAGTCGACGTCGTCGAGCGCGCGCGTACCCGGGTACTCCACCGTGATGCCTTCGAGACGCACGACCGGCTCGAGGCCACGGTCGGGCGTCATCGCACCTCCCGCGGCGCGGCCGAGGAGGCGCGCGGGACGAGTTCGGTCGGGATGCGGGTCAGCGCGGGGATGTCCCGGCCCTCGATCGCGGCCCGCAGCATCTCGACGACGGAGACCCCGAGCGCCCCGAAATCCTGGCGGACCGTCGTGAGCGGCGGGAGGAAGTGACGGGCGAGCGGAACGTCATCGAAGCCGACGACGCTGAGATCGGTCGGCACGTCGAAACCCCGGTCGTGCAACCCGTGGATGAGGCCGATCGCCATGTCGTCGTTGGCGGCGAAGACGGCCGTGTACTCCGGGAGTCGGGTGAGGCCCTTCGCGAAGTCGTAGGCGAAGTCGGCCGACCAGTCGCCGACAACGATCGGCCGTTCGCGGATGCCCCACGACTTGGCCCGCGAATGGAAGGCGCGCTCCCTCGCCCTGGCATCCAGCCAGTCCAACGGGCCGGACAGATGCAGGATGTCCCGGTGACCGAGGGCGACGAGATGGTCGACGACCAGGGTCGTGCCCGCATGCTGGTCGATCGACACGGTGAGGAAGGTCGGGTCGGCATCCGCCTTGACGACGAGCATCGGCACGGTGATCGCGATCCGGCGCAGCGCCGCCACCGACGACGATCGCGGGGCGATCACGCACAGCGCGTCGACGCCCTGGGTGACGAGGTTGTCGACCGCCTCCTGTGGGGACAGCGCGTCGCCCTCGTGGAGCGCGATCGGAGTGACCGAGTAGCCCGCCGCCCGCGCCGACAGTTCGACGGCGCGGAGGATGCTGGTCGGACCGTGCGCGACCGCGCTCTCGACGATCACGCCGATGCGACGCGTGCGTTGGGTGGCGAGCGCGCGGGCGGCCATGTTCGGCCGGTAGTCGAGCTCTTCGATCGCCTCGAGCACGCGTCGCCGGGTGTCGGGCTTGATGTTCGGGTGGTCGTTGAGCACCCGAGAGACCGTCATGTGCGAGACGCCGGCGATCGTCGCGACCTGGCGGATGTTGGGCTTGTCGGAACCGACGTTGGCCATGCGCACCTCCGTCGGCCGACCCTCCCAGGATGTTACCGAGAACACCCCGCCCGTTGCCACCCTCTCCCCCGCTCCCGTCGCGATATAACAGCCAAACCGGGCGGTTTTGGCTGTTATATCGCGACGGGAGCAGGGTTACAGGCCGAGGCGGGCGAGGTAGGGATTGACCAGGCGGCGGGCGGGGTCGAAGCGGGCGGCGAGCGCGGCGAAGTCCTCCCACCGGGGGTAGCGGGAGCGCACCTCGTCGGCGTCGAGCGTGAACACCTTGCCCCAGTGCGGGCGGGCCGTCGCCGGCAGGGCCGCCTCGATCGTCGGCAGCAGTGCTCGGACGGCGGGCTCGTCGGGCTTCCAGGTGAAGTGCAGGCCCACGGCATCGGTCCCGTACGAGGAGCTCAGCCACAGGTCGTCGGCGCGCACGGTGCGGATCTCGTTCACGAGCAGCAGCGGCGCGATCTGCCCCGCGAGTGTCCGCACGGCCTGGATCGCGGCGACGGCGTCGGCCCGAGGCACGAGGTACTCGCTCTGGATCTCCGCACCGGCCGACGGCGTGAACTCGAGCTTGAAGTGCGCGAGCCGCTCGTGCCAGGGGCCCGCCGCGCCGAGCTGCTCCGTGCATGCGACCGGATCGACACCCAGGATCGGATGCCGCTTGCTCGTCGCGGCCTCCGCACCGAGCCGCTCGAACAGCGACTCCCGCGTCGCCTCGCGAGCCTCGGGCTGACGCTGCTTGACCCAGATCTGGTCGACGACGTCGGTGCGTTGCCACCGGGAGAACAGGCTGACGCTCGTACCGATCGAGGTCACCTCGTCGAACTCGGCGAGCACCGCGTCCCAATCCGGATGCTCGAACACGTGCTGCGCGACCTCGTAGGTCGGCTCGACGTCGAGGGTCACATCCAGCACGGCGCCGAGCGCACCGAGGCCGACGACCGCACCGTCGAAGTCGTCGTCGCCCCGAGCGAGCGTGCGCGTCTCACCCGCGGGGGTCAGGATCGTCAGCGCTCGGACCGCGCTCGCGAGGGAGCCGATCGCGTCGCCCGAGCCATGGGTGCCGGTGGCGATCGCGCCGGCGACCGAGATGTGCGGCAGCGAGGCGAGGTTGGCGAGCGCGAGCCCCTCGGCCTCGAGCCGCGGGGCGATGTCGCCGTACCTGGCGGCCCCGGACACGCGCACGGAGGTCCTGGTCGGGTCGACCTCGAAGACGGACGGCAGCCGGTCGAGCGCGACGAGCGTCCCGTCCGTGTCGGCGATGTCGTTGAAGCAGTGCCGCGAACCGAGGAGGCGCACGGGTCCGCCCGCAGCGAGCAGGGCGCTGAGGTCGTCGATCGATTCCGGGTGGGCGATCGTCGAGGCGCGGTACGTGAGGTTGCCCGCCCAGTTGCGTTCGGTGGTCATGGCGCCATGATAGCCACGGTCTGGAGGTCTACATCGTTGTACTCCCTCGTCCCGACTGCCCGCCGCTAGGCTGACCGGATGACCGCGACGCCGCCGCCCCGCGCCACGATGAAGGATGTCGCGGCGCTGGCCGGAGTCTCGCCGAAGACGGTCTCGAACGTGGTCACCGGCACCGTCCCGGTCAATGAGAGCACGCGCGCCAAGGTCGAGTCCGCGATGGCACAGCTCGACTTCGTGCCCAACCTCAACGCCCGGGGTCTGCGCAAGGGCCGCTCCGGCATCATCGCCGTCGCACTCCCGGACCTGGCCACCGCCTTCTCCGCCGAGCTCGTGCACCGCATCGTCGAGGCCGCGCACCAGCGGGGCCTGGCCGTGCAGATCGAGGAGACCGCGACGGAACCCGAACGCGAGAAGGAGCTGGTCTCGCGGGCGCGGGCGCACCTGGTCGACGGCCTCATCCTCAACCCGATCCGGTTGGAGGACAGCGTCCTGAAGTACGCCGATCGACTGCCGCCGCTGGTGGTGATCGGCGAGGTCGAGCAGAACCGCGCGGATCACGTGCGCATCGACAGCAGACGCGCTGCGGCCGATGCGACCCGCCACGTGCTGTCCCGCGGAGCCACACGTGTCGCGGTCGTCGGCGCCGACGACGATCCCTCCGTCGCCACCGCCACGAGCCGGCTGCGCCTCGAAGGCGTGCACGATGCGCTGCGTGAGGCGGGGATCGCCCGGGACCCGGCGCTGGAGATCAACCGGCTGCCGTGGTCGATGGACGGCGGCGCGGATGCCGTGCGCACCCTGCTCTCCCGGCGCGTGCCTTTCGACGCCATCGTCGCCTTCACGGACTCCCTGGCTCTCGGTGCGCTGCACACCCTGCACGACAAAGGGATCCGCGTCCCGGAGGACGTGATCGTGACGGGCTTCGACGACGTGGAGTTCTCGCGGTACACCTCTCCCGCCCTGACCTCGGTCGCGTTCGACCGGCGCGCGTTCGCCGTCGCAGCGCTGGGACTGCTGGAGTCCCGGATGGACGACCGCTCCGCTCCCCCGCGGTCGCTCACGCTCTCGCATCAGCTACTGGAGCGCGCGAGCACCGAGGGCAGACCGGCCGGTCACCGCCCCTGATCGCACGCCCGTCTCGCCTCAGATCCATGCTTGCGGGCATCATTACATCGATGTAATGATGGGGCGTCCACCTCACAGTCACGAAGGAGTGACCGATGACGCCCCCACTCGATCTGTCGCGCAGGCAGTTCCTCGCTGCCGCCTCGCTCGCCGCCGGCACGGCCCTCCTCGCCGGCTGCGCGCCCGGAGCCGTCCCCGGCTCCGCGACCCAGACCCTGCAGTTCTGGCACCTGCTCTCCGGCGGTGACGGCGTCACGATGTCGTCGATGCTGGACAAGGTGAACAGCGCGCAGTCCGCGTTCCGCATCCGGCCGACCGTGCTCGCCTGGGGCACGCCGTACTACACGAAGCTCGCGATGGCCGGCGCCGGCGGCCGCGCACCCGATGTCGCGATCATGCACGCCACCCGCACGGTCGGCTGGGCGCCGGGCGGCCTGCTCGACCCCTGGGACCTGGACCGGCTGGCCGAACTCGGCGTCGACGACTCCACCTTCCCGACGCCGATCTGGGAGAAGGGATTCGTGGGCGAGAACATGTACAGCGTCGCCCTCGACGCGCATCCCTTCGTCCTGATGTTCAACACCGACGTGTGCGACGCGGCCGGCGTGCTCGATTCCGACGGCCGGCTGCAGGAGACGAACTCCCCCGAGGAGTTCCTCGACCAGCTGCGCACGGTGAGCGGAACCGCCTCCGGCCACGCGCTGTCCTACGGCTACCTCGGCGACGGCGCGCAGATGTGGCGGCTGTTCTACGGCCTCTACGCGCAGCACGGGCTCGCGATCGAGCTTCCGGTCGGCGGCACTGCCGTGATCGACAAGGATGCCGCGGTCGAATCCCTCACCTTCATGCAGACCCTGCTGGACGGGGAGATCGCCGCGGCGCAGAACGACTACGGCAGCGCCATCGCCGAGTTCGCCACCGGCAAGAGCGGGATGCTGATGACCGGCGTCTGGGAGCTGCGCACGATGCAGGCAGCGGAGCTGCCCTTCGACGCGACGATGATCCCGACCCTCTACGGCACGCCGGCCGTCTACGCGGACTCGCACTCCTTCGTGCTCCCGCACCAGACGAACGCCGACCCCGCGCGCCGCGACCTGACCTACCGGTTCGTCGCGGACATGCTGAAGGGCTCGTTCGACTGGGCCGAGGCGGGTCACATCCCGGCGTATCTGCCGGTGACCGAGTCTCCCGAGTACGCCGACCTCATCCCCCAGGCGCACTACGCCGAGGCCGCGCAGCACGTCGTCTACGATCCGACGGCCTGGTTCACCGGATCGGGATCGAACTTCCAGGGCGAGTTCGGTGCAGCGGTGCAGGGCGTCCTGCTCTCGGGCGATGACCCCGCCGCCGCGATCGACCGGTTCGAAGAACGGGTCAACACCCTGCTGCGCCAGCCCAACCCGGCAGACCCCGAAGGGACGTTCGGATCATGACCGCCGCCACCGACTCCACGCGCACCATCGTCACGGGTTCCAAGGCCATCCCCCGCGACCGTCGCCCGGGTTCCCGCAACCGGGAGCAGCTGGTCAGCTGGGCTTTCCTCGCCCCGTTCCTGATCGCCTTCGCCCTGTTCCTGGTCTGGCCGATCATCCACGGCATCATCCTGAGCTTCACCGACCAGTCGCTCACCGGCGCCGGCGGCGCGTTCGTCGGCTTCGCCAACTACGCCGAGGCGCTGAGCGACCCGAAGATGTGGCAGTCGATGGGCAACACGGTGTGGTTCACCCTCCTGTCGACCGTGCCGCTCGTGCTGATCGCGCTCGTCATGGCCGCCCTCGTCGACCGCGGCCTTCCGGGGCAGTGGCTCTGGCGGCTGTCGTTCTTCATGCCGTACCTGCTCGCCTCGACCGTGATCTCGCAGATCTGGGTCTGGATCTTCAACCCCCAGGTCGGCGCGGCCAACAACATCCTCAAGGCGCTCGGGCTCGAGCCGATCGCCTGGCTGCAGAACCCTGACACCAACATGCTGTCGATCGTGATCGCCACCGTCTGGTGGACGGTCGGGTTCAACTTCCTGCTGTACCTCGCGGCGATGCAGAACATCCCGCCGCAGCAATACGAGGCGGCGTCGCTCGACGGCGCCGGACCGTGGCGGCAGTTCTGGTCCATCACCCTCCCGCAGCTCGGGCCGGCGACGGTCCTGATCCTCATCCTCCAGATCCTCGCCTCGCTGAAGCTGTTCGACCAGGCGTACCAGATGCTCGGCGGAGTCGCGAGCGACACCACCCGGTCGATCGTGCAGTACATCTACGAAGCCGGCTTCGTGAGCTACCGGTTCGGCTACTCGGCCGCCATCTCCTATGTGTTCTTCGCCCTCATCGTCATCATCGGCGTCGCGCAGGCTCTGATCATGCGCGGCAAGAAGGAGCAGCAGCTGTGATGTCCTCCGCCACCCTCACCCGCACCGAGACCATCACGACCGCGAAGGCCCGCGGTCCTCGCCGCTCGCATGTCCCCGGCCAGAAGCCCTTCGGCCCGCTCCGCGTCGTGGCCTTCATCGTGCTCGCGCTGATGGCCATCGGCTGGCTGCTGCCCTTCCTCTGGGCGGTCGCGACCGCCTTCAAGACCGAGACGGATGCCGCCTCCGGCGACCCGGGCTGGATCGGCGCGAGCGGCCCCACCATCGAGGCCTTCACCGCGATCCTGTCGCAGGGCAACGTGTACACGTGGGCGCTGAACAGCCTGCTCACGTCGGTCGCGATCACCCTGATCACGCTGACGATCTCGGCGCTGGCGGCCTACGCCTTCTCCCGCCTGGACTTCACCGGACGCAAGTGGCTGTTCGTGGTGATCATCGCCTCGATCGTGGTGCCGCCGCAGGTGCTGATCATCCCGCTGTTCTACGAGATGCTCGCCTTCAACCTCGTCGACACGTACTGGGGCCTGATCCTGCCGCAGGTCGTCGCCCCGGCGATGGTGTTCATCCTGAAGCGGTTCTTCGATGCGATCCCGATCGAGCTCGAGGACGCCGCCCGCGTCGACGGCGCCGGCCGGCTGCGCATCTTCTGGTCCATCGTGCTCCCGCTGTCGCGCCCCATCCTGGCGTCCGTGGCGATCTTCGTCTTCATCGGCGCGTGGAACAACTTCCTCTGGCCGTTCCTCGTGATCAACGACACCACGCTGATGACGCTGCCGGTCGGTCTCCAGACGGTGATCAGCGCCTACGGCGTGCAGTACGCGCAGGTCATGGCGCAGGCCGTGCTCGCGGCGCTCCCACTCATCGTCATCTTCATCATCTTCCAGAAGCAGATCGTCAAGGGCGTCGCGACCAGCGGCTTCGGCGGTCAGTAGTCCCCACCCGGCCACAGAGCCAGACACAAGGAGAGCAATGTCTCAGGCCCGCATCACCATCGACCGCGACTTCACGATCGCCGACGTCCCCCGCAGACTCTTCGGGTCGTTCGTCGAGCACATGGGGCGCTGCGTCTACACCGGCATCTACGAGCCCGGCCACCCGCAGGCCGACGAGCGCGGCTTCCGGCAGGACGTGCTGGCCCTGGTGAAGGAGATGGGCCCGACCGTGGTCCGCTACCCCGGCGGCAACTTCGTCTCCGGCTACCGCTGGGAGGACGGGGTGGGCCCTGTCGAGGACCGCCCGGTGCGCATCGACGGCGCCTGGCACACGATCGAGACGAACGCGTTCGGGCTGCACGAGTTCATGGCCTGGGCGAAGGAGGCGGACGTCGAGGTGATGGAGGCGGTGAACCTCGGCACTCGCGGCGTCGAGGAGGCCCGCGCCCTCGTCGAGTACGCCAACCACCCCGGCGGCACCTACTGGTCCGACCTGCGACGCCGCAACGGAGCCGAGCAGCCGTTCGACATCAAGCTGTGGTGCCTGGGCAACGAGCTCGACGGTCCGTGGCAGATCGGCGGCAAGACGGCGACCGAGTACGGCCGGCTCGCCCAGGAGTCCGCCAAGGCGATGCGCCTGGTCGATCCGTCGATCGAGCTCGTCGCTGTCGGCTCCTCCGGACGATCCATGCCCACGTTCGGCAGCTGGGAGCACACGGTCCTCACGCACGCGTACGACGAGGTCGACTTCATCTCGATGCACGCGTACTACCAGGAGCACGACGGAGACGCGGAGTCGTTCCTGGCGGAGTCCGTCGACATGGACGCGTTCATCGAGGGCGTCATCGCCACGATCGATGCGGTCAAGGCATCCGGCAAGCACACGAAGCAGGTGGACATCTCCTTCGACGAGTGGAACGTGTGGGACCAGGTGAAGTACAACGACGTCGAGGCGAAGGAGATCGCGAAGGCCGGATGGCGCCAGCATCCCCGCCTGATCGAGGACACCTACTCGGTGACGGATGCGGTGGTCGTCGGCACCCTGCTGAACAGCCTCCTGCGCCACGGTGACCGCGTGAAGATCGCCAACCAGGCGCAGCTGGTGAACGTGATCGCCCCGATCCGCTCGGAGGAGAACGGTCCGGCCTGGCGCCAGACGAGCTTCTGGCCCTTCGAGCGCATGGCGCGTCTCGCGACCGGCCGCATCCTGCGCCTCGCGGTCACCGCTCCCCAGATCGAGACCAAGCGCTACGGCGGCGTGGATGCGATCGATGCGGCGGCCACCTGGGATGAGGAGTCCGGCCGCCTGGTGGTGTTCGTCGCCAACCGCTCGCTCGACGAGGCGAACGACCTGACGATCGACCTGCACGGCCTCGGCGATGTGCGCGTGCGGCAGGCCGAGACGCTCACCGTGCCCGAGGGTGGCGACCGCCACACGTCGAACCTCGAGACCGCGCCGGACAGCGTGCACATGGTGCCGCTCACGGCTGCCGAGGTCCTCGACGGCGCGGTGCGGGCGACCCTGCCGGCGCTGTCCTGGTCGGTCATCGAGCTCGAGGTGGCGCGGGCCTGAGCCGCACAGGCTCGGCGGTGCATCGCGTCGCCGAGCCTGTCCGCGTGCGCGTGCGCGTGCGCGTCACGAGCGCGTGCTCAGCGCCCGCGTTCCGCGCCCGCGCCGAGCGGAGCCGTGGTGGCCCGCACGACCAGTCGCGTCGGCAGCGTCACATGCATCTCCTCCACCGGCTGACCCTCCAGGAGCCGGAAGACCATCTCCGCAGCGACCCCGCCCAGACGACGCATGGGCTGCTGGATCGTGGTGAGCGGCAGGGCGCGGCGTGAGGCCTCCGGCACGTCGTCGAATCCGACGACGGAGAGATCCTCCGGCACCCGCAGCCCCAGTTCGTGGGCGACCTCGATCACCGCGATGGCGGAGAGATCGTTCGCCGCGAACACGGCGGTCGGACGCGATGGCCCGGCCAGGAGCACCCGCGCCGACTCCCTCGTGGTCTCCAGCTCGTACCGTCCGTCCCGGATGAGCGCCGGGTCGATCGGGATGCCGGCGTCGGAGAGCGCCCGTCGATATCCCGCGTCGCGCAGTCCGGCGGAGCGCAGGTCGGGGCGACCGCCGAGGAAGCTGATCCGGCGGTGGCCGAGATCCAGCAGATGGCGCGTGGCGGTCAGCGCACCGCCGAAGCTGTCGGATTCGACCGTGGGCAGGTCGGCGCGTCCGGTGTGCGGGTCGATCGCCACCACGGGGATCTCGGCCGATGCCCCCACCACCGTCGGGGTGACCATGATCGCGGCGTCGATGAGGGTTCCGGAGAGACGGCTGAGCGAGCGCCGCTCCCACCCCTGCCCCTGGCCGTGCCCTGATCCGCTGTACGCCAGCAGGTCGACGGCCGTGTCGTGGACGGCGGCCCCGACGCCTTTGAGGATCTCGGCGCTGAACGGCTCGAAGTCGGCCAGGAGCACCCCGATCACCCCGGTGCGTCTGGCTCGCATGCTGCTGGCGACCAGGCTCGACTCGTACCCCAGCTCCTGCACCACGTCGAGCACGCGACGGACCGTGGCGTCGGCGATGCCGTAGCGGCCGTTGACCGCCTTCGAGACCGTCGAGACCGAGACGCCTGCCGCCTTGGCGACGTCGTGGATGGTGGTTCGCGTGCTCATGGTCGCCCAGCGTATCGGCGTCGACGGTGCGGACGGAAACTGTTTTCGAAAACGTTTGACGAGATCCGTTCCCCTCAGCAGACTGCATCCGACGCGGTCTCATTCCCTGCTGCCGCGGCGCCCGCAGAGACGCGGTGCGCAACTCTCGACGAGGAGAACGATCACATGAACAGCACACGGCGTTCCTTGATGGGCGCGGCCGCGATCGCGGCCGTCGGAGCTCTCGCACTCAGCGGGTGCACCGCGAGCGATCCGCAGGAGGGCGGAGACACCACGATGACGCTCTGGCACAACTCCACGACCGGCCCGGGGGTCGAGTTCTGGGAGCAGACCGTCGCCGACTTCGAGGAGGCGAACCCCGGCGTCACCATCGAGATCCAGTCCATTCAGAACGAGGATCTGGACGGCAAGCTGCAGACCGCACTGAACTCCGGTGATGCCCCGGACATCTTCCTGCAGCGCGGCGGAGGCAAGATGGCGGCGATGGTGAAGGCCGGCCAGCTCAAGGACCTGACCGACGCGATCACCGGCGACGCGAAGGAGGAGATCTCCGAGGCGGCGTATTCGGCCAACAGCCTGGACGGCAATATCTACGCGATGCCGGTCGCCGTGCTCCCCGGCGGACTCTTCTACAGCCAGGACCTGTTCGACCAGGCGGGCATCACCGAGAACCCGGCCACGCTCGACGAGCTCGAGGCCGCGACCGAGAAGCTCAAGGCCGCCGGGATCGAGCCGATCGCCCTCGGCGCGAAGGACGCCTGGCCCGCAGCGCACTGGTACTACTGGCTGGCGCTGCGCGAATGCAGCTCCGACACGCTCGCCAAGGCCGCCGACGAGATGAACTTCGACGACGAGTGCTGGGTGCGCGCCGGCGAGGACCTCCAGGCGTTCGCGGCCACCGAGCCCTTCAACGCGGGCTTCCTCACCACCACGGCCCAGCAGGGCGCCGGAAGCTCGGCGGGCCTGATCGCGAACCACCAGGCCGGCATGGAGCTCATGGGCGCCTGGAACCCCGGCGTCATCGGATCGCTGACGCCCGACCAGAAGCCCCTCGCCGACCTGGCCTGGTTCCCGTTCCCCGAGGTCGAGGGCGGCGACGGCGAGCCCGGATCGATGATGGGCGGCGTCGACGGCTACTCCTGCTCGGTCGACGCACCGGACGCCTGCGTCGACTTCCTCAACTACCTGGGCACGTCCGACGTGCAGACCGCGTACTACAAGGCGTTCAACGCCCCGCCCGTCAACACCGTCGCGCAGGAGGCCGTGACCGAGCCGTACCTGCAGTCGATCCTCGAGGCCTACAACGCGGCGCCCTACGCATCGCAGTGGCTGGACACCGTGTACGGACAGAACGTCGGCAACGCTCTGAACGTCGCCGTCGTGAACATGCTCGCCGGTCAGGGAACCCCGGAGGACATCGTCAAGGCCGTCCAGGATGCCGCAGCCAAGGCATAAGGCGGTCGCCCGGCTGGAAGTGATCCTTCTGGCCGGGCCCGCCCTCCTCGTCTTCCTCGCCTTCGTCATCTTCCCGGTGCTGATGGCGGGCTACTACGGATTCTTCAGCTGGCAGGGCTACGGGCCACCCACGGACTTCGTCGGCCTCAAGAACTACCTCACGATCCTGCAGGACCCGCTCTTCCACGAGGCCCTGGCCCACAACGGGTTCATCCTCGTCTTCTCGCTCATCCTCCAGGGGCCGGCGGCGATCCTTCTCGCCCTGCTCCTGAACCGCCGGATGCGCGGACAGTCGCTGATCCGGGTGCTGATCTTCGTCCCCTACGTGATCTCGGAGGTCGTGGTCGGCACGGGCTGGAGCCTCATGCTGCAGACCAGCGGGGCGTTCAATGACCTGCTGCAGAAGATGGGCCTCGGTTTCCTCGCGAACGACTGGCTCTCCAACCCGGACATCGCCATCTGGACCCTCATGGTGATCATCACCTGGAAGTACATCGGGTTCGCGGTGATCCTCTTCCTCGCCGGCCTTCAGGGGATCCCCGAGGAGCTGCACGAGGCCGCGGCGATCGACGGGGCGTCGTACTGGCAGATCCAGTGGCGCATCACGCTCCCGCTCCTGGCGCCGACACTGCGGATCTGGGCCTTCCTGTCGATCATCGGCTCGCTGCAGCTGTTCGATCTCGTCTACATCATCTGGGGGCAGTACATCGCCTCCACCGCCGGGACCTCGACCATGGCGACCTACATGGTCTCCGAGGGGCGCAACGCCGGCAACTTCGGCTACGGGAACGCCGTCGCCGTCGTCCTGTTCCTGATCTCGCTCGTGGTGGCGCTGATCTACCAGCGTGCCGTGCTGCGACGCGACACCGACGGCGCCCTCACCGGCGCTCCCTCACGAAAGAAGAGGACGACGCGATGACCGCCACCTCGGTACTCGTCACCCAGCGGCCGGGACGGCCCGCACGCGCACGACTGCCGTGGGCGAACCCCACCGTGTACTTCGTGGCGCTGATCGTCGTCGGGCTCATGCTCGCCCCGATCGCGTACATCATCATCGGCGGCTTCCGCACGAACGCGCAGATCACCACGGACCCGTCCGGGCTGCCGCAGCCCTGGGTGCTGTCGAACTATCTCGACGTCATCACCGGCGGGATCTTCTGGCGGCAGGTCCTCAACTCCACGATCGTCGCCCTCACCACGACCATCGGCGTGGTCGCGCTCGGCCTGATGGCCGCCTATGTGCTCGCGCGGTACCGGTTCGTCGGTCGCGGGGTGCTCTACGCGTTCTTCGCCGCGGGGCTCATGTTCCCGCTGACCGTCGCGATCACGCCGCTGTACATCGTCGTCCGCAGCCTCGGGCTGATGAACTCGCTCGGCGGGGTCATCCTGCCGCAGATCGCGTTCGCCCTGCCGACGACGATCATCATCCTGGTCCCGTTCCTGCGCGCGATCCCCGACGAGATCCAGGAGGCGGCGTTCATCGACGGATGCAGCCGGATGGGCTTCTTCTGGCGCATGGTGCTGCCGCTGTCGATCCCCGGCGTGATCACGACCGGCATCCTCGCCTTCATCGGCAGCTGGAACGGCTACCTCCTGCCCCTGTTCGTGCTCAACGACGCCGCCTCGTTCACGCTCCCGCTCGGCGTGCAGTCCTTCGCCTCCCAATACTCGGTCGACACCGCGAAAGTGCTGGCCTTCACCTCGCTGTCGATGATCCCCGCCCTGATCTTCTTCAGCCTCTTCGAGCGCCGGATCGTCGGCGGACTCACCGGCGCGGTCAAGGGCTGACGATGTCGATCGAATCACCACAGAAAGAGGCCGACGTGCCCTCTCCGCACACCCGCCCCCGCTTCTCCCCCCGCGTGGAGGGGCTCCTGGATCAGATGACGCTCGAGGAGAAGCAGGCGCAGCTCGTCGGCTTCTGGGTGGATCAGGGCGATGAACTCGTGGCGCCGATGGCCGGGGAGAAGAAGACCTCCACCCGCTACGAGGAGGCGACGGCGCACGGGATCGGGCACCTCACCCGCGTCTACGGCACCCGCCCCGTCGAGCCGATCGCCCGTGCGCGGTGGCTCTGGAGCGAGCAGTCGCGTCTGCAGACCCAGACACGACTGGGGATCCCGGCGCTCGTGCATGAGGAGTGCCTGACCGGGCTCGCCGCGTGGCAGGCCGCGACCTTCCCGACGCCGCTCGCCTGGGGAGCATCCTTCGACCCCGACCTGGTGGAGCAGGTCGGTCGCGTGATCGGCTCGTCGATGCGGGCGCTGGGGATCCATCAGGGGCTCGCCCCCGTGCTCGACGTCATCCGCGACCCGCGGTGGGGGCGCGTCGACGAGTGCATCGCGGAGGATCCTCTGGTCGTCGGCACGATCGGCACCGCCTACGTGCGCGGCATGCAGGCGGAGGGCGTGCACGCCACGCTCAAGCACTTCGTCGGCTACTCGGCCTCGCGGGCCGGGCGCAACCACGCGCCGGTGTCGGCCGGACGCCGGGAGATCGAGGACGTGCTGCTCCCCCCGTTCGAGATGGCCGTGCGCGAGGGCGGTGTGCGCAGCGTCATGAACTCGTACACCGACATCGACGGCGTGCCCGTGGCGGCGGACCCGTACTACCTCGACGAGGTGCTGCGCGGGCGCTGGGGCTTCGACGGCGTCGTGGTGTCGGACTACTTCTCGGTCGACTTCCTGCGCACCATGCACCACGTCGCCGCGGACTCGGCGGAGGCCGCGGCGCTCGCCCTCACCGCGGGGATCGATGTGGAGCTGCCCTCCCCCGATGCCTACACGACCCTCGCAGCACAGGTACGCGACGGCTCGCTGGCCCCGGACATCCTGGACAGGGCGGTCGGACGCGTCCTGGCGCAGAAGGAGGAGCTGGGCCTGCTCGACGCCGACTTCACCGCGCCGCCGACCGCGATCGACCTGGACTCCGCCGAGCACCGCACGCTCGCCCGTCGCCTCGCCGAGAAGTCGATCGTCCTGCTGAGCAACGACGGGGTCCTGCCGCTCGACCCCTCCGGTTCACCGCGCATCGCCGTGATCGGCCCCAACGCCGACAGCGCCGAGGCGCTCATGGGCTGCTACTCGTTCGTCAACCACGTGCTGGCGCATCACCCGGAGGTTCCCGCCGGCATCGCACTCCCGAGCGTGCTCGAGGGACTGCGCGCCGAGCTGCCGGGCGCCGAGTTCACGACCGCCGTCGGGTGCGACGTCGAGGGCGAGGACCGCAGCGGCTTCCCGGCCGCGGTGTCCGCCGCGACCGAGGCCGACGTGGCCGTCGTCGTGGTCGGAGACCGTGCCGGACTGTTCGGGCGCGGCACGGTCGGCGAGGGCAACGACGTCGACTCCCTGGAGCTGCCCGGCGTGCAGCGCGCTCTGGTCGAGGCGATCGTCGCGACCGGGACGCCGGTGGTGCTCCTCGCGCTCACCGGTCGACCGTACGCCCTCGACTGGGCACTGCCGCACCGCGAGGGGGCGTCGGGGATGACCGCGGGGCTCGGGTCCGTGAACGGCTCCGCCGCGACCGTCGGCGCTCGCCGCTCGGACCGGCCCCGTCCGGCCGCGGTCCTGCAGGCCTTCTTCCCGGGAGAGGAGGGCGGCCCCGCCGTCGCGGCCGTGCTGAGCGGTCGGGTCTCGCCGTCCGGGCGGCTGCCGGTCTCGCTCCCCCGGTCAGCCGGCGCGCAGCCCTCCTCGTACCTGCACGCCGCGCTCGGCGGACGCACCGACGTCACGAGCGTCGACCCCACGCCGGTCCGGCCGTTCGGCTTCGGCCTCGGCTACACGACCTTCGCGCACGAGGATCTCACGAGCGCGCCGACCGTTCCCGCGGACGGGATCATCCGCGCCTCCGTGCTCGTGCGCAACACCGGCCCCCGCGAGGGCTCCGACGTCGTGCAGCTCTACGCCCACGACGAGGTCGCCAGCGTCGCACGGCCCGTCGCCCAGCTGATCGGCTTCCAGCGCGTGACGCTGGAAGCGGGGACGGAGCAGCGCATCGAGTTCACCGTGCCGGCGGAGCGCCTCGCGTTCACGGGCACGGACGGCATCCGCCGCGTCGAGCCGGGGAGGATCCGGCTGTGGGTCGGCTCCGCCTGCGATCACGAGGAGACCGTCACCACGATCGACATCGTCGCCGCCGGCTGAGGGCGGACGAGGGGCGGGGCCGTCTCACGCGGAGCGCGCGAGACGGAACCCGATGTGCGACATCCCGGTGTCCTCGGCTTGCGGCGAGCGCGCCGCCGGCCGGAAGCGCAGGCAGTAGTCCGGGGAGCAGAGGTGCGAGCCGCCCTTGAGGACGCGGCGCGGGATGTCGGGGAAGCCCTCCTGGGCGCTCGCCGCCGCGAGGAGGTTGGTCCGCTTGCCGGCGTCGACCGGGTGGTCGGAGAGCCGCACGTGCCGGGGCGTGTAGAAGTCGGTCGTCCACTCCCACACGTTGGCGATCATGTCGAAGAGGCCGTACCCGTTCGGAGGGTACGAACCCACGGGCGCCGTGCCGCCGACGCCCTGGTTGTCGTAGGGGAAACGGCCGACCCAGGAGTTCGCCTGCGCCACACCGTCCGGGTAGGCCTCGTCGCCCCAGGCGAACCGGGCGCCGTCCCGTCCGCCGCGCGCCGCGTACTCGTGCTCGGCCTCGGTGGGCAGCCGCATGCCCGCCCACTCGGCGTACGCCACCGCGTCCTCGAAGGCGATGTGCACCACCGGATGCTGCAGGCGGTCGTCGATCGAGGACTCGGGGCCGAAGGGACGGCGCCACATCGCGCCGGGCTGCCAGCGCCACCAGTTGCGCCAGTCGCGCAGGTCGGTCGGTCCGGACGTGGGCGTGAACACCATCGATCCCGGCACGAGGTCGGCGGGGTCGGCGCCGGGGAACGCGGCGGGGTCGAGCCCGCGCTCGGCCACCGTCACGTATCCGGTCGCGTCGACGAACGCCGCATACTGCTCGTTGGTCACCTGGTAGCGGTCGATGTGGAACGACTCGACCGCGCGCTCGTGGACGGGCCGCTCGTCGGGGTAGAACTCCTCGGACCCCATCAGGAACGTGCCGCCGGGGATGAGGACCATGTCGCGCGTGTTCGTCACGAGACCGAGCGTAGTGTCCGCGGAGCCGCTGCGGCAGGGTGGGCTGTGCGCCTACGCTCCGGCCCAGAGCCGATCGATCGGCACGGCGCGTGCGAGGATCCGCTCGGCGGCGCGGTGTCCCGACAGCATCGCGGCCGGAACCGTCGCGGGGTCGTCGGTCCAGGTGGCCTCTCCCGCGAGGTGCAGCACGTCGCCGACGGGTGCGGCCAAGTCGTCGTGGTCGGCCGTGGTCGACCCGAGCGTCATATAGGCGTACGAGCCGCGGGAGTAGGGGTCGTCCTGCCAGCCCGTCCGGTGCACGTGCGTGGGCGCGACGACCCGATCGCCGTACAGCCGGCGCAGCTGCACCAGGATCGACTCCACCACGCGCCGGTCGTCCCAGTCCCTGGTCGCGGTCGCGGCAGGTCCCGCGGCGAACGTGAGCAGGGTCGGTTCGCCGTGCACGGCGGTGAGGTCGTACCAGGAGTGCCACCACCGGCTCTGCGGACCCTGCTGCCGGACCGCGTACACGCCCTCGTCCCAGAAGCGCTCCGGGAAGCGGAGGAAGACCTTCTCGAAGGCGTTCATGCGCAGACGCCCGAGCGCCTCGGCGTTCCGCGGCGGCAGCGGCGGTGTGATCTCGACCGTTCCGGACTGCAGCACCCCCACCGGCAGCGTCACGACCGCGGTGTCGGCCGCGAACTCGGACGACGCGGTGCGCACCCGGACGCCGTCCCCCCAGTCGATGCCCGTGACGACCTGCCCCAGGCGCACATCGAGCCCCGCCGCGAGCCGGTCGGGGAGCACGTCGTAGCCGTCGGGGAACACGACCTCGTCGCCGTCGATCTCGTCGTCGTCCAGGCCGTGCGCGGCGAGGTCCTCGATCCACGCGCCGTACTGCTCCTCGGCACGGTGCTCCAGATACTCCCGCACGCGCTGCGTCCGGTCCGCATCCGCGCCGTACCGGGTGAGAGCAGCCTCAGTGACGTCGCGGTAGGAGGCCTCGGGGGCGGAGTGGGCGATCACCTCGACGAGCGCGGCGTCGACCGCGTGCACATCGGCCGCGAACCGACGCGCGGCCTCGTCCGAGAGCCGACGACCGTCAGGATCGAAGGAGGCGATGGGTCTGCTGTCGACCTGGTAGCCCCCGACGGTAAACTCGACCATGCGCATCCCGAACGCCTCTGCCGCGGCGGCGACCGGGCTGCCGGTGACTCCGTGGATCCAGGAGGCCCCGAGGTCCACCGTCCCGGAGGTGCGGTCGGTGTGCACGCGCCCCCCGACGCGATCCCGCGCCTCGAGCACGATCACGCGGCGATCGGCGTCCTGCAGCAGGCGTGCCGCGGTCAGCCCGGCGACGCCGGCACCCACCACGATCGTGTCGACGTGCTCCATGCTGTCAGCGTATCGCCGCTCCCGTCGCGATATAACAGCCAAAACCGGCCCCGGAGGCTGTTATATCGCGACCGGAACAGGGGATGGGATGCGCGCTAACGCGGGGTGCGGCCGGTGCGGACGCCGGCGATGAATGCCGCCGTCGCCGCGCTGCCGACCAGCATCCACGTCACCCACTTGGGCATCGCTCAGCCTCCGGAGGGGTTCTCGAGGGGCTTGCCCTCGTCGTCGGTCGTCTCGTCCTCCAGCACCTCGTCGGTGTCGGGGGACGAGTCGTCGGGCGCGCCGCCGGACGCGGTGTCGGCTTCCTCGTCGGGTCCGGGCGTGCCCTGCGTGTTCTGCGGATCGCTCATGCTCTTCTCCTCTGTTCGGTGGCTCGACCGTAGGCCGGTTCGCGCGTCGTGATCAGGGGGTTGACCTGCGCGCATCCCGTCGCGACACTGAGCCCGAACCACAGCAGGCTCACCCTGACAACCCCCTGGTCCGCACGCGGGTCCCATCGGAGCCTGGAGCCATGAGCCACAACCCCGATGACATCAAGCAGCCACTCGACCACCTGCCTCCTCTGGAGGAGCGCGACAAGGCGGTCGAGATCGAAGAGCCCAGCTACCCGACCTCCGAGTCGCCCAGCGGGACGCCCCACGCTTCTCCGGAGACCGCCGCCGAACCGGGCAAGCCGAACCGCCACGGCGTCGACAAGCTCCCGCCGACGTCCCGCTGAGCGCGGTATCCGGCATCGGCCGGGTCGCCGCCGCGAAGCCGGCCGGCAGGGCGCGAGAATGGAGCATATGGCTCCGAGATCCCGCCGCCCCCTGCTCACCTCGGTCCGCCGTCTGCTGCACACCGATCCCTTGGCCGTCGCGCACACCGAGGCGATGCCGATCATCGATGAGCGCACCGTGCCGCGCGTGCTCGATCTCGCCACGCGCATCGGGGAGTCGATGTTCGCGGTCGGCGCGTCGGCCCACGAGGTCACGCTGGCGATCACGCGCGTGTGCGATGCCTACGGGATGCGCGGGGTGCAGGTCGACGTCACCTACAACTCGATCACGGTGTCCTTCCACCTGAGCGGCGAGGTGTGGCCGGAGACGCTGGTCCGCGTGGTGCGCGTCACGGCGCCCGATCACGCGAAGCTGCAGCGCGTGCAGGCGCTCGTCGCCGACATCGACGACGGCCTCGATCTGGAAGCCGCGCGCACCGCGTTCCGGGTCATCCGGCGCATGCCGTTCCGTTACCAGCAGCCCGTCGTGATCGTCGCCCGCGCACTGCTCGCGGTCGGCGTGAGCATCATGCTCGGCGCGGCTCCCATCATCGTCGGTCTCACCTTCATCGCGGCACTGTGCGCCGCCCTCACGCAGGCCGGTCTCGCCCGACTGCGGGTTCCGCTGTTCTTCAGCCAGATCGCCGGCGGGTTCGTGACCACGGTCGTCGCGGTCGTCGTCTCCGCGCTCGGCACGGCGGGGATCGAGCCGTTCGTCGACATCCGCCCGTCGATCATCGTGGCCTCGGGAATCGTGCTCATGCTCGCCGGGCTCACCGTCGTCGGGGCTGCGCAGGATGCGATCGACGGATTCGCCCTGACCGCCGGCGGGCGGATCCTCGATCTGACGATGCAGACGCTCGGCGTCGTGATCGGCATCCTCGTGGGGCTGGAGCTGGGCGGCGTGCTCGGGTTCACGATGGACCTGCCCGACGATCCCGCCCCGTTCGGCCCGCTCCTGAACCAGTTCACGGGCGCGATCATCATCGCGGTCGCCGTGGCCGTGTTCAACGGCGCCGGCCTCCGGATCATCCTGGTCAGCGCGCTGCTCAGCGCCGTCACCCTGGCGGGGTACTCGTCCACGATCGCCGTGAACCTGCATCCTGCCGCCGCGAGCGCGATCGGAGCGCTGCTCGCGAGCTTCGTCGGCATGCTGATCGCCCGCAACCTGCATGTGCCGTCCGTCGCCGTGACCACCGCGGCCATCGTCCCGCTGGTCCCCGGTGTCGCCGTGTTCCAGGGGCTGTTGGAGATGGTGCACTCGGCCGGCACGTCGTCGGGCATGCTCGACAGCGGCGGCTCCTTGATCGACGCCGCGGTGATCGGGATCGGACTCGCATCCGGCGCCTCTCTCGGCCTGTACCTCGGGACGCCGCTGCGGGCCACCCTCGCGAGCGTCGCGAAGACCCGCGCGCGCGTGCGGCGCTGAGCCCCGGACCGCTAGCCCTGCGCGGCGAACTCGATCGCGCCGAGGAGGTTCCCGCTCGGATCGGAGAACTTGCGCACCCGGGCGAACCCCAGGTCCTCCGCGCTGCCGACGGCCGCCTCCGCGCGCTCCAGACGACGGGCGAGCTCGTCGAGCGCCGTGCTCTTGAGGAAGAATACCGGCTTGATCTCGCCGTCGAGCGCGACGCGCATCGGGGTGTACTCCTGGGCTTCCCACAGCATGAGGTCGAGGGCGGGTTCGAGTCGCAGCATGGCGTAGGCCCCGTAATCGGTGAGCAGCTGGAAGCCGAGGACTTCCCGATACCAGGCGACGGCCTCGCCGAGGTCTCGGACGGGCAGCTGGATGTGGTCGAGCGCCGTGACGACGGGTGCCATGGATCGAATCCTTCCTCGAGGTCGGCACCACCCTATCGACGGCTCCGGACACCCGAGCCGCGGCCGTGCCACGATGGACGGGCGCGCCGCCTTCGGCCCGATGCTCTGCCGACCTCTGAGGACCCATGAATCCGCCGTCCATCGACACCTCCCTCCTGACCGCCGTGGCCACGCTCATGACGCCGCGGCTCCGGCTCGAACCCCTGGGTCCGTCGCACATCGACGGCGCGATGGAGGGCATCTCCGATCCGGAGACCCTGCGGCTGACCGGCACGCGCCGGACGTTCTCGCGGGACGACGTGCTGCGGCACCTGACCTCGCTCGCCGACCGCGATGATCGCGCCGACTGGGCGATCATCGACCTCGCGACGGAGAGGTACGTCGGGGAGGTCGTGCTCAACGAGCTCGAGCCGGACGACGCGGCGATGAACTTCCGCATCGCTCTCAATCCCGGATGGATGGGGCGCGGGTACGGCACCGAGGCCGCGCGCGCCGTGCTCGATCACGCGTTCGACGACCTGGGCGTGCACCGCGTCGGCCTCGACGTGTTCGCCTTCAATCCGCGCGCCGAACGGTCCTATGAGAAGGCGGGATTCCGTCACGAAGGACGGCAGCGCGATACGCTCTTCTGGGACGGCGAGTGGGTGGACTCGATCCTGATGGCCGCCCTCAGCACGGATGAGCGCCCGGCGCTCTGAGACGCTACCAGCTGTCCCAGTCGAGGAACGGCGCCTCGTTCGGGGCGACGGTCGGCGCGACCCGATCGACCTGCTCGACGGAGATCATCACGCGTGTGTTCGCCGTGATCAGCACGCTCATGATCGCGCGGTCGCCGGCGACGTCGACGAACGTCGGCTGCCCCCGCGCCGCCTCCTCGATGCGACGCATGAGGTCGAGGACGTCGTGCTCCGCCGAGAGGACCATGGCGTGCCCGTCGATCTCCAACCGTGTGATCGTCCTTGTCGCGTCCGCCCTGTCCATGGGGACCACGGTATGCCCCGTTTCGAAGAGCGAGAAGAGGGGTTGCGCCGAGCCTGCCGGTTCGGTAGCTACACCGACTCGGCGACGCGCTCCGGGACGGACGAGGGCGCGGGTTCGGGGACGAGATACAGGCCGCCGGGGGCGCTGGCGGTGAAGGCGAGGTTCTCGATCCACTCGCGGTTGACCGACGGCTGGCGGCTGCCGTGGTACTTGAAGACCATCGAGCTGCCGGCGTGGATCCAGACGGTCAGACGACCGCCGCCGATGCTCGCGTCCTGCTTCCAGGTGAAGGGGAACGGCTCCCCGCGGCGCAGTTTCGCCGTCATCACGAGCTGAAGGTGCGTGAGCGCACGATCCTCGATCTCGGTCTTGACGTTGCCTTCGTAGATGAACGTACCCATCA
Source organism: Microbacterium algeriense (assembly GCF_008868005.1). Taxonomy (GTDB): domain Bacteria; phylum Actinomycetota; class Actinomycetes; order Actinomycetales; family Microbacteriaceae; genus Microbacterium; species Microbacterium algeriense. The sequence goes on along the minus strand of NZ_WAAO01000001.1, from coordinate 805,270 downwards.
CAGCCTCTTCTGTTCTGCCACGGAACCCGTGCCAAGAGGCGCAACCGAGATGATCGCTGAGTGGTGCGTTCAGCCTACGCCCGTTGACGGCGAAAGGCTCGCGGGGGCGTGAGATGAGGCGAAGTGTGCGCGTGCTGTCCGATCCCGTTCGCTCCGTCGGCTGACGGGTCAGACTCCGCGCTCGATGTCGAGGTCGAGCGGCAGCACCGCCACGACCTCCTCGTCGTCCTCATCGCCCTCCACGCGCTGCGGGAACAGGCGGTGTGCGCGGATCTGCGCCGCCTCGGCGGAGAAGTCGGGGTCGTCACCGTCCGAGGCCTGCGGCCCGACGAGGATGTCGTTCCCGACACCGACGATCAGATCGGCGGCCTCCTTCCGTCCGTCCACAGCGATCGGGATCCGCAGAGCCGCGGACTCCCCTTCCCTGGCGATGGCGGCCGCGAGCGCGACGAGCGCCTCGGCCACCTCATCCGTGGTGGTGATCTGCTGACCTGCGTAGGACACGAGCTTCATGCCCGAGAGCCTCACCCATCCCGCCCGCGCGGTCGAAGGGCTTGCGCGGAGGCCGGAGCGCGCGCTATCCGCTCCCCGCCGCCCCTCGCGCTAGCAGTGCTCCGGTGCCCGCGTCAAGGGACGGCCCCCGATACGGGCGCACGGCTCGACCACCCGTATCGTTGCAGGCACACGGAGTCGCTTCGCGCTCTGCGTCGGTCGAACCAGACGACGCGCTCAGATCTCTCTCGGGTCTGGGAGCCTCGATTGGGGGTGGGTGCGTTCGCGAACCTTCTCGCTCGACTTCGCCGGTCCTCCGCGTTCGGGTCGCGGAGGACCGGACTGCTCCCTCTCAGCCGAGCTGCGCCGTGAGCGCGCGAAGGTGGTCGCGGGTCAGCGCGGCCGCGGCAGCCGCGTCCCTGGACGCGATCGCCTCGGTGATGCGGACGTGGGTTCCGTGATCGGCGTCGTCCCCGGACCGCCCGCGGAGGCGGAGCATGTCCACCATGGCCTCGCGACTGCGCGGCGCGAACCCGTCGAACAGGTCCAGCAGCATCGGGCTGTGCGCCGCCACGACGATCTGGCGATGGAAGGCCATGTCGGTCGCGACGTGTTCGTCGATGTCGCCGCGGTGTCGTTCCCGTTCGTCCAGCGCCTCTCGCAGGAGCTTCAGCTGTGCGGCCGTGCGGCGCTCCGCGGCCAGGGCGGCGGCCTCGACCTCGATCGCGGTCCGCGCTTCGATGACCGCGACGATGTCGGCACGCCGCAGGACGCTGTCCCACGTCGCCGCGTCATCCGTCGCGGCGACGAACACTCCGGACCCCTGGCGGGTGGCGAGGATCCCGCGGCCGGCGAGGATGCGGATGGCCTCCCTGGCGGTCGATCTCCCGACCCCGAGCTGCGGGGCGAGCGTCGTCTCCCCTGGCAGCTTCCCGCCGATCTCCCATTCGCCGTCACGGATGCGGGTGGCGAGGATCTCGGCGGCCTGCTCGGCGAGGGATTCGCGGCGGACGGTCGTCATGCGGTCATTCTCTCACTGCGACAGACTTCTCTACTTGTCTGAGGAGTTGTGGTAGCTTCGACTCGTGCTCCTCTCGAGATTCCTCCTCCTTCGCCGCCACGGCGGGGCCTAGCCTGACCGGCTCCCCACCGTGGAGCCGCAACGCGCCGGTCGATCTTCGCGAACGATCCCGACAGGAACCAGACCATGTACAGCAGCACCTTCCCCACCCTCGCCACTCCGGCAGGAGCGATCCCGACGGATGCGCCGGAATGGAACAGGCAGCGGCACTCGCAGATGCCGTCGCAGCGCTACCGCGACGTGTACTCCCGCGTGCCGGTCCCCCTCACCACCCGCGACTGGCCCTCCCACCGGTTGACCCGGGCTCCGCTGTGGGTGCCGGTGGATCTGCGCGACGGGAACCAGGCCCTGGCGGAGCCGATGGACCCGGAACGGAAGCGGCTCTTCTTCGAACTGATGGTCGCGATGGGCTACAAGGAGATCGAGGTCGGCTATCCCTCCGCGTCGCAGACGGACTACGACTTCGTTCGCCTGATCGCCGAGTCCGACATCGCGCCCGAGGACGTCACGGTCGTGGTCTTCACGCCGGCGCGGCGGGAGCTGATCCGGCGCACGGTGGAATCCATCCGCGGCATCCGCAATCCCGTGGTCGTCCACATGTACACCGCGACAGCCCCGACGTGGCGCGACGTCGTGCTCGGGCACGACCGGGAGGGACTGAAGAGACTGATCCTCGCGGGCGGCCGCGACGTGCGGGAGTTCGCCGGCGAGCTGCCGAACGTACGGTTCGAGTTCTCTCCCGAGGTCTTCAACCTCACGGAACCCGACTATGTCCTCGACGTGTGCGATGCGATGACCACGCTGTGGGACGCCACCCCCGAGCGTCCGGTGATCCTGAACCTCCCGGCGACCGTGGAGATCGCGACCCCGAACGTCTACGCCGACCAGATCGAGTACATGCACAAGAACCTCGACCGCCGCGACGCGGTGATCCTGTCGGTGCACCCCCACAATGACCGAGGGACCGGCGTGGCCTGCGCGGAGCTCGCCGTCCTCGCCGGTGCGCAGCGCGTCGAGGGGTGCATCTTCGGCAACGGAGAGCGCACCGGGAACGTCGACCTCGCCACGCTGGCGTTGAACCTCCACGCGCAGGGCGTCGATCCGATGATCGACTTCTCCGACATCGACGAGATCCGCCGCACGGTCGAGCACTGCAACGGCATCGAGATCCATCCCCGCCATCCCTACGTCGGAGACCTCGTCCACACGGCGTTCTCCGGAACGCACCAGGACGCGATCAAGAAGGGCTTCGCCGAGCATCGGTCCCGCGCCGCCGCCGAGGGGCGCCCGGAACGGCAGATCGAGTGGCGGGTGCCGTACCTGCCGGTCGACCCCGCCGACATCGGACGCAGCTACGACGCCGTCATCCGCGTGAACTCCCAATCCGGCAAGGGCGGCATCGCCTACCTGCTGGAGGCGGAGTACGGGCTCGAGCTGCCCCGCCGGCTCCAGATCGACTTCGCCCGCCACGTCCAGCGGCACACCGACGAGAGGGGCAGCGAGGTCACGGCCGCCCAGCTCTGGGACATCTTCCGCACCGCGTACCTCGCCGATCCGCGCCATACCCCCGTGGAACTCGTTGGATTCGACACGACGGGCCGGAGCACCACCATCACGCTCCGCGTGGGGGGAATCGAGACCACCACCCGCCACGATGCCGTCGGCCCGGTCGAGGCGCTCACCGAGGCGCTCGCACGGCTCGGATTCGCGACCGAGATCCTGAGCCTCCACCAGGCCAGCACCGGCGTCGGGAGCGACAGCGAGGCGATCACCCTCATCGAGTACCGCCACGGCTCACGCACGGGATGGGCCGCCGGCCAGGACCGGTCGGTGCTCACGGCCTCCCTCGACGCCGTGATGAACGCGACGGCGCTCGGTCAGGAGGCGAGCATGCGGTGAGCGACGACCGCTAGTCCAGCTCGCGGAGTTCGGAGGTCCGGTCGCCGCCCGCGTCGCCCGTGTTGACGGTGCCCTGCGGCTCGAAGAGGATCGCGTGCACCTCCTGGTCCGCCTTCGGGCAGTGCTCCACGCCCTTCGGCACCACGAACACGTCGTTCGGGCCGAGCACCACGTCGCGGTCGCGCAGCTGGATCGTCAGCTCACCCTGCACGACCAGGAACAGCTCGTCGGTGTCGGGGTGGGTGTGCCACACGAACTCGCCCTGCAGCTTCACCACCTTCACGTCATAGTCGTTCACGCTGGTCAGCCGGTGCGGCTGCCAGTGCTCGGAGATGGCGGAGAGAGCTGTCTTCAGGTTGCGCACGTCGTCGCTCATGTCCCGAGTCTAGGAGCCCGCGACCGCGTCCTCGTCCGCCCGGATCGAACGCGGGCTAAAGGGCGTTCAGGTGCTGACGCAGGCGGTCGATCCCTCGCTCGTCCCGCTGGTAGTGCGACCACTGTCCGATCCGCGTGCACGTGACGAGCCCCGCCCGCTGCAACGAGGCCATGAACTGCGAGGCGGTGGACTGCGAGACCCCGGCGCGCGCCTGGATGTGCTTGAGGCAGACACCGACCTCTTCGGCGGGGCGGTCCTGCGGCGGGAAGGAGTCGGGTTCCTTCAGCCACTCGAGGATGGCACGGCGAGTGGGGTGCGCGAGGGCCTTGAAGGCCGCCTCGATCGTCTCGTCGTCCGCTTCGCTCACGGATCGATCGTATCGCAATATTGCGATTTACCGATGCATCCGTCATAGTTCATCGTTAGATCGCGATTTAACGATGGAGGCAGCGCATGCAACGCACAGCAGTGGTGGTCGGAGCACGGGGAGTGATCGGCGGAAACCTGATCGCACACCTCGAGAGGGAAGGGAACTGGTCGGTCGTCGGGCTGTCGCGCAGGGGCGGCCGCGACGCCGGTGCGGTCAGACACATCGCGGTCGATCTGCTCGACGGGGCGGCGACGCGGGAGCAGCTGGCCGGACTCACGGACGCGACGCACATCTTCTACGCCGCCTACCAGGATCGCGCGCGATGGGCGGACCTGGTCGCGCCGAACCTCGCGATGCTCGAGAACGTGGTCGACGCGATCGAGCCGATCGCCCCGCGGCTCGCGCACATCAGCCTCATGCAGGGATACAAGGTCTACGGCGCGCATCTCGGACCGTTCGCCACCCCGGCGCGTGAGGACGACGCGCCGCACATGCCGCCCGAGTTCAACGTCGACCAGCAGCGCTTCCTGGAGCGACGCCAGGGCGGGGCGACATGGACCTGGTCGGCGCTGCGCCCCTCGGTCGTCGCCGGCGTCGCGCTCGGGAACCCCATGAATCTGGCGATGGTCATCGCGGTGTACGCGTCGATCAGCAAGGAGCTCGGGATCCCGCTGCGGTTCCCCGGCAAGCCCGGCGCATATTCGAGCCTGCTCGAGATGACAGACGCCGACCTGCTGGCGAAGGCGACCACGTGGGCGGCGTCGAGCGAAGCCGCCCGGAACCAGGCGTTCAACATCACCAACGGCGACATGTTCCGATGGTCAGCGCTGTGGCCCCGGATCGCCGCGTTCTTCGACCTCGAAGTCGCTCCGCCGCTGCCGCTGAGCCTCACGGAGGTGATGGCGGACAAGGCGGACGTCTGGGCGGCGATGGTCCGACGCCACGGGCTGGTGCCGACGCCGTACGACGAGGTCGCGTCCTGGCCCTTCGGCGACTTCGTCTTCGGCTGGGACTACGACGTCATCGCCGATTCCTCGAAGGTGCGCCGCGCCGGCTTCCACGAGTACGTCGAGACGGAGGCGATGTTCGCGCGCATCTTCCAGGACCTGCGCGATCGGCGGATCATCCCCTGATCGACGCTCCGCCGGTGGGGAGGACCTCCGCCCGGATGTGCAGAGTGCGACGCTCCATCGGGCCGGATCAGCGCTCTGCACATCCCCGTGCGGCGCCGAAGCGCGCAGAATGAGGGGATGCCTCCCCTCGACATGCGTGCCGTCGTCTACGAGCGAACCGGCGAGCGCCCCACGGTCACCCGCATCCCGGTTCCGGAGTGCCCTGCGGACGGAGCTCTCGTCCGCGTGGAGGCCACCGGCGTCTGCCGCTCCGACTGGCACGCCTGGCGAGGGCACGACCCGGTCGCCCTCCCCCACGTCCCCGGTCACGAGTACGCCGGCGTCGTGGCGGAGGTCGGAGCCGAGGTGCGCCGGTTCGCGCCCGGCGATCGGGTGACCGCGCCGTTCGTGAACGGCTGCGGGCGGTGCGAATGGTGTCTCTCCGGACAGGCGCAGGTCTGCCCGGATCAGACCCAGCCCGGTTTCACGCACCCCGGCTCGTTCGCGGAGTACGTCGTGGTGCGTGCTGCGGACACCAACCTGGTCGCCATCCCCGACAGCGTCGATGCCGTGGCCGCGGCCTCGCTGGGCTGCCGGTTCGCCACCGCATACCGGGCGGTCACAGCGCACGGCCGGGTCGACGCCGGGACCGAGGTCGCGGTGTTCGGCTGCGGTGGTGTCGGGCTGTCGGCGGTCATGATCGCCACGGCTCTCGGCGCGACGGTGACGGCCGTCGACGTCTCCCCGGTCGCACTGAAACGAGCTCGCGTGCTCGGCGCCGCGCACACGGTCGACGCGACACGAGCCGACGCCGAGGAGGCGATCGGCCGGGCGACATCCGGGGGCGCGCACGTCACGATCGACGCGATCGGCTCCGCGGCCACCGCGCAGACGGCGATCAGGAGTCTGCGCCGTCGAGGGACGCACGTGCAGGTCGGGCTCATGTTCGGCGAGAGCGAGGAGGCCGCCCTGCCCTGGGGACGCGTGATCGCCTGGGAGCTGAGCATCATCGGGTCCCACGGGATGCCGGGAGCGGACTACCCCGCACTGCTCGATCTGGTGCGAGCGGGACGCCTGCGCCCCGAGCTCCTCCTCGGCTCGACCGTGGATCTGGACGGCGCGGTCGACGCCCTCGTCGCCATGGACGATCCGCAGTCGAGCTCAGGAATCGTCGTCGCCCGCCTGGACGCGCCGCGCTGATCAGCGCGACCGCGCCATGGGCAGCCGCGCGAGGATGCCGCTATTCGGCGTCCCGCTCCTCGGCGGCACGCGAGCGTCGACGCGAGACCACGATCAGCGTGATGCCGCCGACCACGACGAGGAGCGCGACTCCGCCCACCATCAGGGCGAGGGTGCCGTCACCACCGGTTCCCGGCAGCGCCCCGCCGGAACCTCCGCCCGTCGGGTCGGTCGGGTCGATCGGATTCGGGGGACCGGTCGGACTCGGCGGACCCGTCGGGGTCGGCGGGTCCGTCGGTTCGACGGCATCTCCGAACGTGTTCACGATCGTGCACGTGACGGCGGCGTCGAGCGGCAGAGTCAGCTCGGCGGTGCCCTCACCCGTCTGCCGGATGCCGCCCGCTCCCGGGAATCCCGGACCCTCGCAGAGCCAGTCGCCGGCGCCGTAGTCGGTCGCCGCCTCAGCCGACGAGGTCTCGGAGAGGGTGTAGACACCCGCGATGACGTCGGTCTCGTCCACCGCGCCGCGGCCCTCGAGGTCGGACGGCCCGTCGGCGCGCAGAGTCCAGAGCGCCGGACCGGCCTCGCCGCCCTCGACCTCCTTCACCAGGCTGAGAGAGGGGGCGATCGCGGTGTTGAGGGCGGTGCACACGGCGACGTCGCCGAACCCGAGCGTGGCCGTCTCCGTCGCCGGATCGAACGCGGTGCCGGTGCACGACCAGGACACGTCGTAGCCCGCCGGACCATCCTCACTGAACACGTACTCCCCCGGAGGGGTCAGCAGCCCGGTCACGGCCGGTGTTCCGCTCGCGCCCGCGAAAGCTGCGTTCCCCGGGCCGCGGGTCTTGATCTCGAAGTCTCCGATCGAGGCTGTACCTCCGGCGGCGTCGTCGATCTGCTTGACGAGGGTGATCCGCGGCGGGAGGCCGTTGTTCAGCACCTCGCACACGACGTCTCGCCCGCCCGGGATGGTGATCCGGCCGGTCGGGTCGACGCCGGGGCACGACCACCCGACCTCCTCGAAGCCGCCGGGCCCGGCGACCTCCGACAGCGACCAGGTCAGCCCGCCGGGGATCGACACCGCCGTGACCTCGGGCGACCCGGCCGCACCGGTGATGGTGGTCGCCCCCGACTGTGCCTGCAGAGTCCAGCTGCTCGGCGGCGGAACCGTCCCGAACTGGGCGATCGCACGCTTCCGCAGGGTGAGGGTGGAGCGCGTCCATGTGTTGGTGATGGTGCAGGTCACGGAGTCGTCGGTGCCGTCGATCACCACCGAGGTCGCGGTCGGCATGGGTTCGGGCTCACCTGTCGCGTCGTCGATGCACGACCAGGCCCCCGCCGCGTAGAGATCCGCATCGGCCGACGCGCTCGTCTCCCCGAGCTCGTACACGCCCGGGTCCGCAGGAGCATAGGTCACGGCGGGGCTCCCGCTCGGCCCGGAGAAGGAATCGACGTCCCCCGTGGCCGCCAGCGTCCAGTCACCCGGGGCGAGGGCCCCGCCGCCCGCGTTCTGAACCTGCTTCACGAGGGTCAGATGCGAGGTCACCGAGACGTTCTCGATCGTGCAGGTGACCTCCTCGCCCGGGGCGACGTCGACCGTGTCAACGAATCCGGTGGAGTTCGAGCACTGCCAGCCGTCGGTCGTGTACCCGTCCGTCGGGCCGGACTCGGTGAGGTCGTAGGTGCCGGCCGCGACGGGCTCACGCGTCACGTCCGCATCACCGACGACCCCCTCGACGTGATCGGCGCCGCTGTCCGCGATCAGGGTCCACGCCTGCGGAGGCTGCGGCCCGTCGACCTCCTTCACGAGCGTGAGCCATCCCCCGGAGAACGTGTTCACGATCGAACACTGCACGTCTTCGGCGCCCGTGATCGTGATGGTGCCGGCCGTGACCGGCAGCGGGGTCGCCGGGGTCGTCGCCACGTTGACGCACACCCACTCACCGGCTGCATAGCCGGCGGGCCCGGCCTCGGACAGCGCATACGTCCCCGGTGCGATCGCGACGTGGCTGGCCTCGGTGGAGCCGGTCGTGCCCGACACCGGGGTGGGGCCGGCCGCGGACAGCGTCCATTCCGCGGCGGAATCCACCGGCGCTCCTCCCGGTCCCTCCACCTGCTTCCGCAGCGTCAGCTGCGGAAGCGAGCCGGTGTTCCGGATCGTGCAGGTGACGGACTGGTCGAGCCCGACGTCGATCCAGCCGCCCGCTTCGACGGGCAACGGCGCGGAAGCCCCGGCGAGCGTCGTGGACCTGCACGACCACTCACCGGCGACGTATCCGGACGGTCCCCCCGTCTCGCTGAGCTGATACCGGCCGACCCGGACGGGTCGAGCGGTCACGTCGGCCGAATTCCCCTGCCCCTGGATGCTCGACGGGCCGTCCGCCCGCAGGAGCCAGAGCGACGGATCGGCGCTGCCGCCGACGACCTCCTTGATGAGCGTGAGGGTCGGGCTGATGGCCTCGTTCGTGACGGTGCAGGTGAGCTGCTGGTCGGCCGTGAGCGTGATGGTGCGCACCGGCGCGGTGGTGATGCTGCCCCCGCAGTCCCACTCCGTGAACCGATAGCCGCCCGGCGTATCCGGGCGGACGATCTCCGAGATGCGGTACGTCCCCGGCGGCACCGGCGTGCTCTGGATGCCGTTGAGTCCCTGCCCGCGGAACGTCTGCCCTGTGGCGACGTTGACGGCCTGCACATCCCAGAGCGAACGATCGCCGATGCTCGAGCCCGTGTCGAGATTCTCGATCCGCTTGAACAGCGAGAGTCTCGCCTCCCCGGCCGCCGTGGCGGTCGTCGCGGGTGCGACCAGGATCGCAGCCGCGATCATCAGGACGGCCGCGAGCGCGGCACGGACAGAGGAACGGTGTCGCATGACTCTCCGCTTCGCCGTGGATGGGCGTTGCGGCCCATGCTACCCACAGTCCGGTCTCGGTGTGCAGATAGGTCGGAGCAGGCAGGATGGGACCATGACGGCCCATCCTCTCGACTCGCGACCCTGGCTCGACTCCTACGCGGACGGCGTTCCTGCGGAGATCGATCGACCGACGCAGACGCTCCCGGAGATGATGGCCGCCAGCGTGAAGGCCTTCGCCCGGCGCCCGGCACTCGATTTCTTCGGAGCCGTCACCACCTATCGCGAGCTCGGGGAGCAGATCGAGCGTGCGGCGGAGGGTCTGCGCCGACTCGGCGTCGTCCACGGTGATCGTGTCGCGCTCGTGCTGCCGAACTGCCCGCAGCACGTCATCGCCTTCTATGCGACGCTGCGCCTCGGGGCCATCGTGGTGGAGCACAACCCGCTCTACACACCGCGCGAGCTCCGGCACCAGTTCGAAGACCACGGCGCGAGGGTCGCGATCGTGTGGGACAAGGCCGCCGACATGATCGCCGGCTTCCCGAGCGACCTCCGCGTCGAGCACATCGTCAGCGTCGACCTCACCGAGGCGATGCCGTTGTCGAAGCGGCTGGCGCTCCGCCTTCCGCTCCCCCAGGCGCGGTCGGCCCGAGCGAAGCTGACGGCGAGGCCTGAGGCGCGGCATCTCCTCCCCTGGAAGAAGCTCGTCGACCACCGGCGGCTCTCCCGGCGCGTACCGGGTCCCGCGCTGGGCGACACCGCCCTGCTGCAGTACACGAGCGGCACCACGGGCGTGCCGAAGGGGGCGATCCTCACCCACGCGAACCTCCGCGCCAACGCCATGCAGGGTCGGGCGTGGGTCCCGGGCCTCGTCGACGGCGAGGAGACGTTCTACGGGGTCCTCCCGCTCTTCCACGCCTACGGGATGACGCTGTGCCTCACCTTCGCGATGAGCATCGGCGCCCGCCTCGTCCTCTTCCCGACGTTCGATCTGGATCTGGTGACGGCGGCCGTGCGCTCCGCCCCGCCCACATTCCTCCCGGCGGTGCCGCCGATCTACGACGCCCTGGCCCGGGCCGCGGGACGCGGCACCATCGATCTCTCGACCGTGCGGTTCGCGATCTCGGGTGCCATGAGCCTGCCGGTCGCGACCGTCGAGCGCTGGGAGGAGGCCACCGGCGGAATCCTCGTCGAGGGGTACGGCATGACCGAGAGCTCTCCGGTCGCGCTCGGCAATCCGATGGGGCGCACCCGTCGCCCAGGCACCGTCGGCGTCCCCTTCCCGAGCACGGAGATCCGCGTCGTGGACCCGGCGGATCCCACCGTCGACCGGCCGGCCGGGGAGAGCGGGGAGCTCCTCATCCGAGGACCGCAGGTGTTCCAGGGGTACTGGGGGCGCGCCGGCGACACAGCCGATGCCCTGCTGCCCGACGGCTGGCTCCGGACGGGCGACATCGTCGAGGTCTCGGACGATGGATTCGTGACCATCGTCGATCGCCTGAAGGAGCTCATCATCACGGGCGGGTTCAACGTGTCGCCGAGCGAGGTGGAGGGCGTGCTCGAAGCGCACCCTGACGTCGCCGCGGCGGCTGTGGTGGGACTCCCGCGTCCGCACGGCGGGGAGGATGTCGCCGCCGCCGTCGTCCTCCGTGAGGGCACCGTCCTCGACGTGGACGCCCTGCGCGACTTCTGCCGCACCCGCCTCACCCCGTACAAGGTGCCCCGGCGCATCACCGCCGTCGATGAGCTCCCCCGCTCGCTCATCGGAAAGGTGCTGCGCCGTCAGGTGCGCGATCGGCTGCTCGAAGAGCGCTGACGGAACAGCGCCGTCCTACTCGGCCGCGGCATGGGGAAGAGCGTGCGTCACCAGACTCACGACGAACTTCCCCGGCTCCTCGAACATGCACAGGTGCGCGGAGTTCTCGAACCAGACGACATGCGTGGCCGGTGCCGTCACGTGCTCGAGCCAGCGCGCGACGGGACCCGTGGGCGTCGTCCAGTCGTGGCGTCCGAGGAACTGGAGCATCGGCACCTCGAACGCGGTCCGATCCCGTGCGTCGAAGCCGAGCAGGGCGGGCAGCACCTGGGGCATGGTCGCCCGCTGTCCCACGCCGATCAGACTCAGGTCGGAGTCCGTGTAGTACGGAGACAGCTCCTGCGATTCGGTGAAATACGCGAAATCCGATCGGTACGCGGAGAGACCGCCGTAGTATTGCGCCCATCTCCGGCACGTCACGATCCGGTCCATGGTCAGCGGTTCGGTTCCGGGGTAGTCGCCGAGGCCTTGCAGCTCCGCGATGGCCTGCCGGTTCTGGTCCGCGATCGCGCTCCGCATCGCGAACCCGAAGCTCTCCGCTTCGTTCTCGGGTCCGGAGATGACCTGGCCGACCCCGATGTACGCCCACAGCAGGTCGGGCCTCCGCTCGGCGAGGGTGAGGCCGAGGATCGTCCCCCAGCTGTGGCCGAGGACGCCGACCTTCCGCACGCCGAGCTCATCCTGGACCCAGGCGATCAGCTCCTCGAGATCATCGACGTATCGGTCGACGCGCAGATCCATCCCCTCGGTCACACTCCCGGCCGACTTGCCGCTGGCCCGCTGGTCGTAGTTGACCACGGTGAAGTAGTCCTCGACCGCGCGCTGCCAGATCCACGATGACGGCAGCGAGGGCAGCGCCGGGCCGCCGTGGCACACGATGAGGACCGGGTTCGCCGCGCTTCGGCCACGGATCGACACGAACTGCTCGACGCCCCCGAGCTCGACGAAGGCGGTGCGGTCGATCGCATCGGGATTGGGGATGCGAGAGAGATCCGCGATCACTGCGCGGCCAGCGTCTTCGCTCATGTCGTCAGCATAGGGTCGCCCGGCGACAGCGCCCGAGGCAGAGGCGCGATAGGTTCGAACGCGCGCAGCCCGTCCGGTCTGTGCGGCATCAGAACCTGAGGGGTCGGGCGGAATGAAGCGGTGGGTTCGCGTCGTCCTGTGGATCGTCGGCGTCATCGCCGCGCTCGCGGTCGCCGGGGCGATCTTCTGGAACGTCAGCCCCTGGCCCGGCGTCTGGATCATCCGCTCCGCTCCCGACCCCGCCGGCCTGCACAATGCCGAGACCGCGGCCGAGTACGTCCCCGACGACATCCATGCCGACCTCGACCTCGTCTACGACGAGTCCTCGGCCGAGGGCCGGCTCGACGTGTTCCGCCCCGCCGACGCCGATGCTCCGCTGCCGACCATCTTCTGGGTGCACGGCGGCGCCTTCATCGCCGGACAGAAGGAACCGCTGCGGAACTACCTCCAGGTTCTCGCCTCGCACGGCTTCACCGTCGTGAACGTGGAGTACACCCATGCCCCCGAAGCCGTCTACCCGACGCCGATCCGCCAGGTGGATCGTGCGATCGACTACGTCGTCGCGCACGCCGAGAAGCTCGGAGTGGATCCGGAACGTCTCGTCCTCGCCGGCGACTCCGCTGGGGCCCACATCGCGGCGCAGTCGGCGATGGCGATCGCGCAGCCCGACTACGCGGAGGCCGCGGGGCTCCCGACATCCGTCGCGCCGGACCAGCTCCGCGGCGTCGTCCTGTTCAGCGGCCCCTATGACCCCACCACCGTCGACTACGACAACGACACGTTCGGATTCTTCATGCGCACCGTGATGTGGTCGTACTCCGGGACGAAGTCCTTCCTCGACGCGGAGGAGTTCCGTTACACGGCCCTCCCGAAGTACGTGGACGCGGAGTATCCGCCGACCCTGGTCTCCACCGGCCCGGCCGACCCGCTCCTGAAGCAGAACCAGGAGTGGGCGCAGGCGCTGGACGGGGCCGGCGTCGACATCACGGAGCTGTTCTTCGACCCCGCCACGACACCCGACACGGTCGGCCACGAGTACCAGCTGGCGCTCGACACCCCGCAGGCGAAGCAGGCCATGGTCGCCCAGGTCGCGTTCCTCCGCGACGTCACCGGGGCCGAGATGCGCGAGGGCGTCGCCGACGCGTGGCGCTGATGCGGACGAGATCCCTCCCGCGACGGAGCAGGGATACCTCCCCAGGCTGACGCGTCGGCCCGCAACGTCGATGAGGCTGGAAACATGACACGACGAAGCCTGCTCCTCCCCGCCACCGCCCTCCTTCTCCTCGGCGGCGCTCTGACGCTCGGCGGATGCGCTGCCGTCGACGGGCTCGTGCACAAGCAGTCCACCCAGACGTTCGACGACAGCGCCGCCTTCCGTGCGGAGGCACCGGTGAAGGCGGACTGGGTGCCCGACGACGCCACCGCCATCACGGTCAGGACATCGACGATCAAGGACGCCGCCGATGCCGTCATCCTGCTGCGGAGCGCGTCTGCGTCGCTCCCGGCCGAGTGTGTGGAGACCTCCCGAACGTCTGCGCCGTCGTGGACACTCGACGACGCTCCGTCGGCGTACGACGCGAAGACGGTCTTCGTCTGCGGCGACTGGAGCGTGATCCCCGCCTCGGGCGGCTGGTACGGCTGGACCCCGAACTCCGACGACGAGCGGAACGCCGCGCAGGGGTAGCCCAGGCGGCGGCCACGGGACTCGCCTCGCTGTGATGGACTGGCATCGTGGACCCGACGCCCCGCTGGCTGCGGAGCGCGAACCGTGGTTGGCGATCGACCCGGAGCCGCTCATCGGTGACGCCAGCTTCGATCTGTGGCCGGCCCTGGACAGCGGATGGAGCAGCGACCCCACCCGCGCGGATGCCCCCGGATCGTCAGGGAGCGCTGCCGCCGGACTGCTCGATGACGCGCTCGCTCGAAGGGCTCAGGGAACCCACTCCGTCGACCAGTAGTCCACGACGAGGTTGAGGACGGGGCCGGCAGGCCGCGCCGACACCCAGACGGTTCGCGGATCGAAGAAGTTCCCCGGGACGGCGAGCTGCGGCGTCGCCCCCATCTCCTCGGCGAGAGCGTGCGGAGACTGCCCGGCTGGGGGGCGCACTGTGAACGTGACGGAGCAGCCTCCGCTGCCGCAGCCCACGCTGTCGCCCAGGATCTCCGCCCCGGGAGGGAGCGGAACGGCCGACGCGGGAGGCACGTCGCCCTCTGTGGCCATCATGGACAGCCATGCCACGCGGGCGCCGTAGAACAGCACGAGCAGCACGAGCAGCGTCACGATCACGGTCCACACCGTCCGCCGCCGTCTCGCCGCGTCGTGGCCTGCCTTCGGGTCGGCGCCCCGGCCGGGGGACTGCGGCTGTGCCATGACGCGAGCCTAACGGAGTCGGGAATCCGCGACCGTGGGTGGACGCGTCGTCACTCCAGGCGGGCGGACAGCGCGGCGGAGATCCGCCCGATCCGGGTCCGCGCTTCGGCCAAACGCGCGACGTCCTCCTCCCGGCTGCCGAGCAGGGAAGAGGATGCACCGTGGGCGCGCGCCGTCTTCAGATTCGCGCGGAGATTCACGGACGCACCCGACAGCCCCGCGACCAGAGCCTCCATCGCGACAGCGAGGTCCACCGCGAGGTTGGGGTTTCCGTCCGCGGCGAGCGCGTCTGCGTCCGAGACGAGAGTGATGCCGAGGGAGCCGAGCTCCGCCACGGAAGCGGCGGCGTCGAGGGCGGCCTGTGCGACCCGTTCGTCCCGCTCCGGGTCGTCGGCGTCGAGCGCCAGCGCGGCTCCGAAGCGCGCCGACACCACGCCATCCGCTTCGACCGCCTCCAGGAGATCGGTGCGAACACGCGCGAGACGGCCGGCGCTCCCGGCCACGGCGGGCTCGTCCGGGGTGTAACCGGCGACCATCCGCATCAACGATGCCGCGATTCCGAGCATGACCCCCGACGCCGCGCCCCCTCCCGGCGAGCCGGTGGGCTCGCTGAGGGCGTCGAGCCACGCATCCATCGGGCGCGATGTGGGGATGTCTGCGGAATCCGTCATGCGCGCCAGACTACCGAGCGTCCCGTGCTCTGACCGATCGCCATCAACGGGGCTCCGAGCCCGACCTGCTGCCTGGCCTCCGGCTCACACCGCGCGTCGTCGCGTCACGCCGTGATGCCGAGCTGCCGCAGAGCGGGGCCCTGGCCACGCACGGTGATCGCCCAGTCCGGACGGACGAAGTCCGCCCTGCGCAACCGCACCCGCTGCTCGTCGACGGGTTCCCCGGCCCGTGGCGAGACGCGCGTCACACCGTTGGGACGGTACCCGAGCTTCGAGGAGACGCGGAGCGACGCTTCATTCCACGACGCCGCGCTGGACTCGGCCCATTCGGCCCCGAGGGTGTCGAACGCGAACGAGAGCAGGCCGGCCCGCATCTCCGTCCCGAACCCCTGTCCTTGGGCGGAGCGGGTGAGCCAGGATCCGGTGTTCACGGTGCGGCGATCCGAGAATCCGTACGCCGCGAGATCCTGCGCCCCGATGATCCGCTCCCCCTCGTGCACGGCGAAGGCCACCGTCCAGTCGTGCGGGGCGACGCGGTTGCGGAGACTCCAATGGAACCGCGCCATGTTGCTCGGCAGCTCGTCTTCCGGTGCATCCGTCCACGGGAACCCGAACGGCGTGCGCTCCGGCTCGTGCACCCCACCCAGGGCCGCATCGACCAGGCCGGGGAGGTCTTCGTCGCGCACGGGACGCAGGCGCAGGCGGGGAGTCTCGATCGAGAGGCCGAACAGCGGCCAGATGCTCTGCAGATCCATCCCGCGACCATACCGCCGGACACGCGCCGACGGAAAAGCCTCTGACGTGAGGGCGTTCCTGCTCGCCACCTCCTCGGACCGCTGCGCGGAAGCCGAGGCCCCTCAGGGCGCGGAGGCGAGCTCCTCGCGAAGGAGAGCGGCGCCCGCGCTGAGCGCCCGCAGCTTGCCGCGGGCGACGTCACGCGACAACGGCGCCAATCCGCAGTTCGTGCTCGGCACGAGCTTGTCCGCGTCGACGAAGCGGAGGGCGTTGCGGAGCGTGTCGGCGACCTCTTCCGGAGTCTCGATGGTCTGGCTGGCGACATCGATGGCGCCGAGCATGACCTTCTTGCCCCGGATGAGCTCGATGAGATCGAGAGGAACGTGCGAGTGGTGACTCTCCAGCGAGACGGTGTCGATGCTCGACTGCTGCAGAAGCGGGAACGACTTCTCGTACTGCCGCCACTCCGAGCCGAGGGTCGCCTTCCAGTCGGTGTTCGCCTTGATCCCGTACCCGTAGCAGATGTGCACGACGGTCTCCGCGCGCAGCCCCTCGGCTGCGCGTTCGAGCACGGCCACGCCCCAGTCCTGCACGTCGTCGAAGAAGACGTTGAAGGCCGGCTCGTCGAACTGGATGATGTCCACGCCGGCCGCCTCGAGTTCCTTCGCCTCCTGATTCAGGATGGTCGCGAACTCCCAGGCCAGCTTCTCGCGGCTCTTGTAGTGACGGTCGTAGAGCGTGTCGATCATCGTCATCGGACCGGGGAGTGCCCACTTGATGGGCTGGTCGGTCTGCTGGCGGAGGAACTTCGCGTCCTCGACGAACACGGGCTTCTCGCGGCTCACGGCACCGACCACGGTCGGCACGCTGGCGTCGTACCGGTCGCGGATGCGCACGGTCTCCCGCTGGTCGAAGTCGACGCCGGAGAGGTGCTCGATGAACGTCGTGACGAAGTGCTGGCGCGACTGCTCCCCGTCGCTGATGATGTCGATGCCCGCCTGACGCTGCTCGTGCACGGTGATGCGGAGCGCGTCCTGCACGCCCTCCACCAGGGCATCGCCCTCCAGCTTCCACGGAGACCAGAGCTTCTCGGGCTCGGCCAGCCAGGAGGGCTTGGGCAGGCTGCCGACGATCGACGTGGGAAGGATCCCGGGCATGATCGGGGCTCGTCCGTTCGTCATCCGACAGACACCAGCGAGTCAGCGGAGCGGCCGGCGGCCCATCTCTCGAGGAGCTCGCCGTGCGGCTTCATGAGGTGATCCGACGCGTACTGCCCCTGTTCGGTCGCGAGCCGGCTCCGCTCCTCGCGGTCGTAGGCGATCTTGGTCACCGAATAGTCCTGCTGCTCCAGCGTCGGCCGGTAGATGCTCGCCGCCTCGGAGTTCGCGTTGTAGATCTCCGGCCGATAGATCTTCTGGAACGTCTCCATCGTGCTGATCGTGCCGATGAGCTGGAGGTTCGTGTAGTCGTTCAGCAGATCCCCGCGGAAGTAGAACGCCAGCGGGGCGACACTGCCCCGCGGCATGAAGTAGCGGACCGAGAGGCCCATCTTGCCGAAGTACTCGTCGGTCAGCGAGCCGTCCTTCTGCTCGTACTCGACGCCGAGGATCGGGTGGTGGTTCTCGGTGCGGCGGTACGTCTTGCTCGTCGAGACGCTGATGCAGATGACGGGTGACAGCGCGAACCGCTCCCGGTACGCCTCGGAGTCGAGGAAGTACTGGAAGAGCTTGCCGTGCAGGTCGCCGAAGTCGTCGGGAACAGTGAATCCGCCAGCGGCTTCGCTGGCCGCCGGCAACCGCACGCTGAAGTCGAAGTCGCGGATGTAGGAGGAGAAGTTGTTGCCCACGATGCCCTGGGTGCGCGCGCCCGTGAGGCGATCGACGATGGTCACCTCCAGCACCTCCAGAAGAGGGAACTCCCGATCCTCCCCTTCCGTGGCGAACTGGATCGCGACCGAGACGATCTCGAGTTCGAGGGTGTAGCGATCACGGCCCGGGTTGTCCCAGTGCGCCAGATCGTTGAACCGTCGGTCGATCATCGTCAGGGCGTTGCGGAGGTTCTGCTGACGGTGCTCGCCGCGCGCCAGGTTGGCGAAGTTCGTGGTGATGCGCGAGTCGTCGGACGGCGAGTAGTCCTCGTCGAAACGGGTCGTCGTGATGCGGAACGTGAATTCGGATGCCATGAGCGGCCAATCGGTGGAAGATCGGCCGGGCTCGGCCTCGATCGGGGTTTCTCCATGATGACGACTGCAGGCTCCCATCGGGTAATGCGCGTCGACTATGCCGTGGCATAGGTTGAATCTATGGCCAAGCGTTCGAACGGCATCACCCTGCAGCAGCTCACCTACTACATCGAGGTCGCCGCGGAAGGATCGATCAGTGCCGCCGCCGACCTGCTCTACGTCGCCCAGCCCACCCTGTCCGCGGCGATGAAGGATCTCGAGGGCAGAGTGGGACGCGAACTGCTGATCCGCTCCGCTCGCGGTGTGACACTCACCACCGATGGTGTCGAGTTCCTCGGGTACGCCCGGCAGGTCGTCGAGCAGGTGGCACTCCTGGAGCAGCGCTACCTCGGGCGTCCGCCCTCCCGGCGGCTCCTCGGCGTCTCGACCCAGCACTATTCGTTCGCGGTCGACGCCCTCGTGCGCATGGTGAAGGCGACCGCGGCGACCGAGTACGAGTTCTCCCTGCGCGAGACGCGCACCTGGGACATCATCGAAGACGTGCGCACCCTCCGCAGCGAGCTGGGGATCCTCTACCGGAACGACTTCAACCGCAACGTGATCGACAAGCTGCTCCGCGACTCCGGACTCGCCTTCCATCCGCTCTTCGTCGCAGACCCGCACATCTTCATCTCCCGCAAGAACCCCCTCGCCACCCGGGATCGCGTGACTCTCGCGGATCTCACCGGTGTGCCGAGGCTCACGTTCGACCAGGGGGCGAACAACTCCTTCTACTTCGCCGAGGAGATCCTCTCCACCCTCTCCAGCCCGCAGGACATCCGCGTCTCCGACCGCGCGACCATCTTCAACCTGATGATCGGCCTCGACGGCTACACCATCTCGACCGGCATCATCAGCGACGACCTCGACCCCGAGATCGTCGCGATCCCGCTCGACGTCGACGAGAACATCGAGATCGGATGGATCGGCCACTCGGCGATCCCGCTCACCGAGCAGGCGCAGCGCTACCTCGCCGAACTGCGCGCCGTCGTCTCCGAGTTCGGGGTGGAACTGCTCGGTTGAGCATCTGTCCTCAACCAAACGGTTGACAAAGAGCGGTCCGGTTCGTATTCTCATATTCAACCAAACGGTTGAGGAGTACATCATGAACAGGACCTCGGGCGAATCCACCGGCGACGCGGCGACGCTGAACCAGGTCTTCCAGGCGCTCACCGATCCGACCCGTCGCGACATCGTGTCACGACTGGCGGTCGGGGATGCGACTGTCGGCGAGCTCGCGGCCCCGTTCGACGTCAGCCTCCAGGCCGTCTCCAAGCACATCACCGTGCTCGAGCAGGCGGGTCTCGTGACCAAGGACAAGCACGGCCAGCGGCGGCTCGTGCACCTGGAGGCGGAGACGCTCGGTCTCATGACGGCATGGATCGAGCGCCATCAGCGACAGGCCGAGGAGCGCTTCACGCGCCTCGACGCGCTGCTCGCGCAGCTGCCGCAGGACGACTCGGCACCCGCCGAAGACCACGAATGAGGAGCATGCCATGACCACCACCACCGCCACCATCGAGGCCGACCCGACTCTCCCGATCATCCGCACCACGCGGGACTTCGACGCGACCCCCGCGCAGCTCATGCGCGCACACCTCGACCCCGAGCTCTACGCCCAGTGGGTCGGACCCAATGACGTCACCACCGTGCTCGATGTGTGGGAAGCCCGCACCGGCGGCAGCTGGCGCATGCGCAACATCCGTGGTGGCGAGGAGTACAGCTTCCACGGCTCTTTCCACGACGTGACCGAGGACCGTATCGTGCAGACGTTCACCTGGGATGCGATGCCGGAGAACGTCTCCCTCGAGACGCTCTGGTTCGAGGATCTCGGCAACGGGCGCACCCGACTGCATGCACAGTCGCTCGTCGACTCCTTCGAAGCGCGCGACGGTTGGCTCGAGTCGGGCATGGAAGTCGGCGTCAACGACGGCTACGCGAAGCTCGACGCGCTGCTGACCGCCGGGGAGGTCTGACCGATCGGCGTCGACGCAACGGGCCCTGCGGGCGTCGGAGCTCCGATAGGACTAGGACCTCGCGGAGACGCGACGGCGGTACGCTGCCGCCTTCGCGCGCACTCGGCGCCTGCGCAGAACCGCAAGCGAGGATCCGTCAGTGCCAGCTGTGCCGCCCGCGCGATGAGAGCGATCGCCGCGGTCGCCGATCGTACGTGGTGACTGGTACCCGAACATCATCGCGCTCCTGGCTGCGTTCTACGCTCGCGGCGAGGACGGGGAGCTCCCTCGTCACACCGCGCTCGATGTCCCTGAAGGCGCGGAGGAGCTCGCCGAGAGTCTCGCGAATGTGGCAGCGGGCCGGTAGCGTCGCCATCCCGGCGAACCTACCGGTGCGTCCCGGCCCGGTGGCGCGAACGCTCCCGAACCCCGACCATGACGAGCGCTGCGAGGCTCCCGGCTGCGGGCAGGAGAAGGGCGAACCCGCCGGTGGACCCCTCTGAGCGATCGACAGCAACAGCACCGCCCCCGCTCAAGACCGCGTTGAGTGTCGTCGTCAGGAGGTTGTTCGCCGTATGAAAGGCGATCGCTGCTTCGAGTCCGCGGGTGAGCAGTCCCATCACCGCCGTGCACACGGAGAAGAAGAGGTAGTACGCGAACAGCAGCGGGTCGCTGGAACCGTGCAGGAGGGCGAACATCGCACTCGAGAGAATGAGGCCCGCAAGGAAGGCCGGCTTCGCAGACCGGAACCATGACCCGGCAGCGGGCAGAAGCACGCCACGGAACATGATCTCCTCACCGACGGTCTGCATCGGCGTCGAGAGGAGCATGACGATGAGCAGGCCTGCCGTCGTGCCGGTGATCGAGAGCCCGGTCCAGCCGACCTGTTCCGCAGCTGTCAGCCCGACTGCCCCCATGACCAGGCCGACGATCGCGAGCGAGCCCAGGAAGTACGTCACCAGACGACGGCGGTCGAAGCTGCGCGGCGCGCTGAAGACGACGCGCCACGGCACCTTCGCGAACCACCCGACGAGGGCGAGCGCCAACAACGCGGTGAGGCCGGTGCTGATGTTCGCCGCCAGGAGCTTCAGGGGCGTCAGCTCGGGTGCGAACGGGTCCCCGCTTTCGACGAGTCCCGCGAGCAGGTACAGCCCGAGCTGAGTGACCAGGAGCGTCGCCGGCAGCGCCACGATCACGATGAGTGCTTTCCACCCCGCCATCCGGAAGTGCACTCCGAAGGGGCGGCCTCCTCTCCCCACGCCGGGGCTGTCGCCGACATGCGGTACCGGTGTCGTGGCAGGGCCGATCTGATGCATGGTCATCCCTTTCGGAGAGGTCAGCTGGCGAGCTCGTCGATCCAGCTCGAACGCATTCGCAGGGCTCGTTCCGTGCTGCCGAGGACAGCGGCGAGACCGACGAGCAGATTGAGCTCGAGCGGGAGTCGGAGGGGAGAGGTGAAAGTGCCGATCGAGTCGGCGATCAGGGGGATCTTCGAGAGGGCCTCGATGATCTGAGGGACCTCGACACTGAGGCCCACCACGACGAACGCGATGGAGACGAGGCCGATCACGCGGCTCACTCCGGGATGCCGCTCGTGCAAACGAGCGCGACGCCCTTCGGCGGATCGAGGATCGGGCGACAGCTGCTGCTCGGTGCCGTCTGCCCGCACATAGTGGCACCGCTTGAGCCCGAACCCGGTGATCGCCACCTCGATGTGCCCGCCAGGCACGGCGAAGCGTGTGGGCATCTTCGCGTAGGACTGCAGAGCTCCGTCGACGTAGAGACGCGCACGAATCTCGCCGTCGGTCATATCGCCGGCATGACGGACGTCGATCGTGTACGTCGACATCGTGCCGGCGTCAGAGCGCAGCGTGATCGATCGGAGAGACCGGCCGAACATCTGCCACCAGCGATAGCGGCGCAGCGGTTCGCCGGAACCGACACGGACGCGACGGTTCCGCCAGTTGTTTCCCGCCATCATCTCGCCCTCCATAATCTAATACAGCGTGATAGCCGACGACGGGCTAAGCTAGCACACTGTTATAGACGGATGGCTCATGAGGGAGAAATGGACGAAGCGTCGAAGGAACCGGGAACGCGGGAGAAGATCCTCATCGCCGCGGCGACCATGCTGGGCGAGAACCCCACCGCACGCCTGAGCGTGAGAGCAGTGGCCGCCCGCGCTCAGGTGAGCACGGGGTCGCTACGCCACTTCTTCCCAACACAGCGGGAGCTCATCGAGACAGTGGTGGCCGCGATGTACGACCTGGAGCTCCCCGATGATCCGATCAACGACCGCTCTCTGACGGCGGAGGAGCGACTCATCGCGTGCTTGCAGCTCATCCTCCGTCAAGTCGGCGTGGGTGAAAGCGCACGGAGGCAGTGGGGGGCGCTCTACGAGGCGTACGTGGCCACGGCTCCGTCCGAAGACGAGGCAGCCACCTACATCGCGCTGGACCGCATGGGGCGACATCGGATCGCGCAATGGCTGACCGTCTTGATCGACGAGGGCGCGGTCCCCGCCGGTCGAGTCGAGGAGCGAGCACGGTTCCTCTCGACCGTGCTGGCGGGGCTCATGACCGAACGCGCGCTGCCTTCCGACGCCGTGGGCATCGAGGCCGAGACGACGAGTCTGCGGCTCGCGGTCCACGCGGTCTTGAGCGAGTGGCCCGCCGCGTGACCTCGCTGCTCACGAACGTGCGAGACCTCGTCCTCGCGCCCACCGGAGCGTTCCTCGGTGCGTGACCACATGCGCCGAACTCCGGCCTTCAGCCTCTGCTGCCTTCTCGCCGGCTTCGCGCTCGCGGGGTGCGTGGGCGCGCCCCCGCCTGCCGCCGAATCTGCCCCGGCATCTCCGACGGCCCGTGCGACCACAACGGACCTCGACGAGCTCGTGGCAGACGAACTGGCGGCTCTCGAACAGGAGTACGACGCGACTGTCGGCGTCATGGCGGTCGACACCGGAACCGGCGAATCCGTCTCGTACGGCGAGGACCGCCGCTTCGGCTTCGCATCCACCATCAAAGCCTTCGCCGCTGCAGTGTTCCTCCAGTCCGTGCCGGGCGCAGCCCGCGATGAGATCGTGCACTGGACGGCAGAAGAAGCCGCCGCCGCCGGCCACGCACCCGTGACGTCGCAGCACGTCGAGGACGGCCTCACCTACGCGCAGCTCGCCGAAGCGGCCGTCCGGGTCAGCGACAACGCCGCTCTCAATCTCATCGTCGACCGGATCGGTGGTTCCGCAGCCCTCGACGACGCACTCGCCGAGCTGGGCGATGCCACCACGGAGGTCGTGAACGACGAGCCGACTCTCAACACGATCGAACCGGGCAGCACCGACGACACCACGACCGCCGCCGCCTTCACCGCCTCGCTTACGCGGATCCTGGACGGTTCCACGTTGTCCGCTGCGGATGCGGCGCTGCTGGTCGACTGGATGAGCGACAACCGGACCGGAGACGCCCTCATCCGCTCCGGCGCGCCCGCCGGCTGGACGGTCGCCGACAAATCGGGAGGCGCAGGTCCGATCCGCAACGACATCGCCGTCGTCACGCGCCCCGGACAGGACCCCATCATCATCACGGTGCTGACGTCGCGGAACGACCCGCACGCAGACTTCGACGACACGCTTGTGGCGAGTGCCGCATCCATCACCCTGCACGCGCTCGACCGCAGCACCTCATGATCGCCGTTCGCAGACGTCCGTCGACGCTCGTCGGCATCACGGGCGTGGCATCGAGCTGGCTCACGATCGCATTCAGACACTGAAGGCCACGGCGAGCAGATCGCCTGGGCGGATCGCGTACTCGACGCGCTCTGTCCCCTCTCGCTCCCCGGTCCACGACCGGCTAGCACACTGTGCTAGTTTGATACCTCTTGCAACTATCACGCCGTATTAGCACCGAAGAGGATCACCCATGACCGACACCGCGCCGAACTGGCTCCTCCAGCTGGACGAACCCGTCCCCAGTCCTCGAGTTCCCCCTGGCGTCGAGTACCACCGCGTCTACGCCGGCGAGAAGCGCCGCATCCTCCGCGGCATCCTCGCGATCGTGCTGGTGGTCGTCGGGATGGTCGTCTTCGCGCAATTGCTCCTGCTCGGGGCACGCTATCTCGACACCGAGATCCTGGGGCGCTCGGGTTTCACGCCTCTTCAGCAGGCTGCGGGTGCACTGTCGCTCGCCGCGCTCATCCCCTACTGCATGCTGTTGCAGCGCCTGCTCTACGGCGTGCCCTTCCGGTCGCTGCACTCGGTCGCCGGGCGCTTCCGATACGGCGTGCTCGGGCGAGCGCTGCTCGCCTTCGGTCCGTTGCTGCTCGTCGTCGTCGCTGTCGGCTTCCTCCTGGCGCCCGTCGACCAGGTGCCCTGGTCGACATTCGACCTCGTCGCCTATTTCGTGATCGGCATGCTGCTGACACCACTCGCGGCAGCAGGCGAGGAGTACGGCTTCCGCGGGTTCATGTTCCGCATCATCGGCGGGTGGACGCGAGGTGCGCGTCTCGGCGCAGTGATCGGCATCGTCATCCCGACGGTCCTCTTCTCTCTCTTCCACGGCTCGCTCGACCCGTACATCCTCACCTCCTACCTCGTGCTGTTCGGATCCTTGGCGATCGTCACCTGGCGCACCGGCGGGCTCGAGACCGCCGTCGTCCTCCACGTCGTCTACAACGTGTCGGCCCTCGTGCTCGGCACGACGCTGCACGTCGATCTCGGCGGCGCGCTCAACAGCCGGGGAGAGATCGCAGGATCCATCGCCACTCTCATCCCCAGCGCGGCACTGGTCCTGATCACCTCCGCCGTCTGGTGGATCACGCGGAGAACCGGTCCCGCACGCACCCCGGCGCCGTTGTGATCGTCATGATGCCCTCAGACGCGACACGCTCGCACCTGAGGGCATCATGCGCCTCGGAGCCCGTTGGCCTGCTCAGCGAGCTCGGCGTTACCCAGGCTGACCGCTCCGATCGTCGTCGACAGGAGCATCGTGTGTTCGTCTTCGATACTGCGGAGGCGAGCCCTCAACTCGGTTTCGCTCAGATCCTCGTCGTCGTCACTGTCCTGCATCGTCGCTCCCGTCGGCGGCGGAGGCTTCGAGGCGTCGACTCCGTCTGGAGCCCCGTGGGCGTCCACCGCCACGACGCCGGACCTGCCCGATCTGATACGTGAGCAGCGCCGCCGAACCGACGACCAGTGATCCGACGAGAATCCACTGGGGCAGCGAATAGTCGCTGCCGGTCTGGATGGTCCTCGTGAGCAAGCCGATCATGTATCCGAACAGGCCCGCGCACAAGCCGAGCATGGCGCGATGGAAGCGAAGGCTCCGCCGGTCGATCGATCCCGCCATGGATCGAGGGTACGACGAACGCCTCGACCGCAGAGAACGAAGGCCCCGCATCCCAGTGTTTCCGCGACTCCCGCCTCAGCTGGCTGCGCGACTACGGCCTGTCCGAATACCGCCCGAGAGTGCTCCGCGCGGTGGGGCGCCCGTAGATCGACTCGGCTTCACCCTCGGAGCCCAGATCCTCAGTTCCAGTTCATTCCGTGGGCGCGGCTGTCCAGCGCGTTCTTCCAGAACGACTCAGCGCCAGGATCGTGTCAGCGCGGGTTTTGGGGTCGAAGATCTCCAGGATGGAGTACTGGAAGTTCTCCACGATGTGCGCGTCGCCGAGGGTCTGGCGCAGCTGCTCGAGCTCCCGGTTGCCGCCGGTGAGGTTCTTCAGGTGCGCGTAGCTGGACCAGCGCTGCCACAGGCCGTTGGCCTCTCCGGATGCTGACCCGACGTACAGCCGCCCGCAGCTGAGGTCGGTGATGACGTAGACGCCCTTCACGCTGGAGAGCGCGTCCTTCCAGCTGGGCTCGTCGCCGGCGATGATGCGCTGCAGCTCGTGGTGCCGCAGCCGAACGTTCTGGTAGCCGGGGAAGGTGTCCTCTTGCGCACGGAGCGGCCGGACTCTTTCTCGGGGATCAGCGTGATGTAGGCGGCATCCGCCCCTCGGTGAGGTGTTTCAGGACAACGCTGCTTCTCATGGAGTGTCGCGTCGGCTCGGCCATCGCTCGGACGGCATCTCCCGGGATGATCGAGATGGGCTCGTCCTTGTCTCCGACCGGCTGCGGCTGGATCGAGGCACGTGGTTTCGGGTTCAACGCCCGACGGTCGCTGTCGAGGGACTCGCCCCGTGTCTACCGTTCTTCGGGATATGACACTGCCGTGCGCACCAGGCCCGTCCGCGACTCAAGTGCCGTCGGTAGCCTTGTTACGCGGCGGCACGCAGCAGCCGTTGGGCCATATCGACCAGGGCCTGACGCACCTCTTCTCCTTCGAGCACCTCGAACTCGATGCCGCTCATGCCGATGTACAGGGCGAACTCCTCCGGACTGCGTGACCCCGCAGTAAGGGTGCTGGCATCGTCACCGAGGGCTTCGACCGTGGCCACCGTGGCATCGAAGAGCCGTGAAACCTCCGCTGCGGGAGCGTGCATCTTCAGTCGCGCCCGGTAAGGGTACGGCGCTGTCGTGATGCTCCGTGTGGTGAACTCCCGCAGTGCTTCATCGGGGATGTCACGGCGGGGGAAGACGTCGCGCATCAGGACAGGCCGGCGAATGCGGTCGACGCGCAATGTTCGCCAGGCTTCATGCTCCGGCACCCACGCGATCAGATACCAGAGTGTCGTCGTGTGAACGATGCGATGCGGTTCGACGATGCGCTGCACCTCGACGCCATCGTGGCGCGTGTAGTCGATGCGGAGTCGCAGGCGACCGGCGATCGCGGAGGCCGCAGTTGTGACGATGGTCAGATCGATGTCCGAGCGCACCTGACCCGCGAGCGGCACCATCGCCTGCTCAACCTCACTGATCTGCTGGCGAGTCGCCGACGACAGCGACTGCTCGAGCTTGGCCAAGGCCCGCGCCGCGGCGTCCTCCATACCGGTGATCACGCTACCTGCGGCAGCTCGCAGCCCCACGGCGATGGCGACGGACTCGTCGGGTGCGAGCGCCAGCGGCGGGACCTCGGCGCCCGGTCCCAAGCGGTAGCCGCCGTGCCGTCCGCGGGTCGCCTCGATCCCATATCCGAGCTCGCGCAGGTCGTCGATATCACGTCGGAGCGTGCGATCACTCACTTCGAGGCGATCACGGAGTTCCGCACCGCTCCATTCCCGTCGAACCTGCAAGAGAGACAGGAGAGCGAGCGTGCGCCCGGTGGTACGAGTCATGCCGTCAGCCTCATTCCATATCAGGACATATTATGGCCGTTTAGCTGGGGAGGATGAAGTCATGAACACGAACGAGACGGTCCGCCCCTTCCGCATCGACATTCCCCAGTCCGCCATCTCAGACCTTCACAGTCGGCTCACCCGGGCGCGGTTCGCGTCTCCTCTTCCCATCGACGACCGCAGCACCGGCATCCCCGCGGCCGAACTGCAGACGCTGATCGCACGCTGGGCGGATCACGACTGGCGCGCGACCGAAGCCCGCCTGAACGCGTTCCCGCAGGTCGTCACGACGATCGACGGGCAGAACATCCACGCCGTGCATGTGCGGTCACCGCATCCGGACGCGACACCGCTGCTGTTGATGCACGGATGGCCCGGGTCCTTCCTCGAGTTCGAGGCGCTGATCGGACCGCTCACCGATCCGACCACTCACGGCGGCGACGCATCCGATGCGTTCGACGTGGTGATCCCTTCGCACCCGGGTTTCGGATTCTCCACCCCGCTCGTCGGCCGGGACTGGAAGCGCAGCGACATCGCCGCAGCGATGCTCGAGCTGATGACGAGACTCGGCTACGAGCGCTTCGCGGTACAGGGCGGCGACATGGGAGCGGGCGTCGCCCCCGAGATCGGGCGCCTCGCGCCTGACCGCGTGATCGGGGTGCACGCCAACGGCTCTCTCGGCTCGTTTGTCGGACAGGTCGACGAGGAGACGGCGGCGGCGCTGACACCGCTCGAGCAGAATCGCCTGCGCCGGGTCGGAGAGTTCATGCAGAAGGAGTTCGGGTACATCGCGATCCAATCGACGCGGCCTGCTCTGATCGGAGCCATGACGGCGGACAGCCCGGTCGCGCAGTTCGCCTGGATCCACGACAAGTTCCAGGAGTGGACCCATCCCGCCGAGACGCCCGTCGCCGAGATCGTGGGCGAGCGATTCCTGTTCGACAACGCTTCGCTGTACTGGTTCACCGCGACCGGAGGCTCGGCGGCCTACGTTGGTTACGCGCAGGACGCCGGCTGGGGTGCGGTGCCCACCAGTTCCGGCGTGCCCACCGCGGTGATCGTCTTCGCCCATGACGTGGGCTTGCGATTCGCCGAAGAGAAGGCGAACGACATCGTGCGCTGGACGGATGTCGAGGGGCGCGGCGGCCACTTCGCCGCACTCGAGGAGCCCGATGCGCTGCTGACCGATGTCCGCGAGTTCTTCCGAGCGCTGCGGTGATCACCGAGCGCCGAGGCGCCCGCCGGAGCAGAACGAGGTGCGGCGTCTCCGGAAAGTCCTTGCCCCCCGATCCGCCCTTCTCGACCTCTGAAAGCATGGAGCCATGACTCACCATCAGCTCGACCGCACGGTTCACTGGCGAGGGCGACAGGTCGCGTGGGATCGATTCGGCGATGGTCCACCGCTCATCTTCCTGCATGGAACGCCGTGGTCTTCGGCGCTCTGGCGCCCCATCGCCGATGCCCTCTCGTCGCGGTTCACGGTGTATCTCTGGGACATGCCCGGGTACGGCGCCTCCTCAAAGGATGCGGATCATCCCGTCGATCTCGGTGTCCAAGGCGAGCTGTTCGCGCACCTGTGCGAGCTGTGGGGCGTCCGGCGCCCGCACGTCGTCGCGCACGATTTCGGTGGGGCAGTCGCGCTACGGGCACGACTCCTGCACGGCATGACCTACGCCTCCCTCTGTCTGGTCGATGTCGTTGCGCTCTCGCCCTGGGGCTCGCCGTTCTTCCAGCTCGTGAAGGAGCATGCAGAGGTCTTCGCCCAGCTGCCGCCTGCCGTGCACCGTGGAGCCGTCGAAGCGTATGTTCGAGGCGCGAGCTTCCGCGGACTCAGCGAAGAGGCGTTGGACATGCTCGTGCATCCGTGGACGGGACCGGACGGGCAGCCTGCCTTCTACCGTCAGATTGCCCAGGCCGATGAGGTCTACACCGACGAGGTGGAAGGCCGGTACGGCGACATCGACGAACCCGTGCACATCATCTGGGGTGTCCAGGACGCATGGATCCCGGCCGACCGCGCCACCCGACTTCAAGCGATGATCCCGAACGCTTCCCTCGCCGGGGTCGCCGACGCCGGGCACCTCATCCAGCTGGACGGTCCCGAAGCGCTCACGGCTGAGCTCTCCCGCTGGCTCGAACAGCATCGGGCTCACCCATGACGCCGGCAGCCCTCGATGTCGCCGAGGGAATACATCCGACGATCACGGCGTCCTACCCCTCATCGCCGGACGAACCTGACATGGAGTGACGATGCTTCCTTACAGACCACTCGGGGGGACGGGCATATCCGTTTCTCCCTTCGCTCTCGGCACGATGATGTTCGGCTCGATAGGCAATGACGACCATGACGATGCCGTGCGCATCATCCATTCGGCCCTCGACCGAGGGATCAACTTCGTCGACACGGCCGACATGTACTCCGCAGGTGAGTCCGAGATCATCGTCGGCAAGGCGCTGCGGGGGCGTCGGGATGCGGTCGTGCTCGCAACCAAGGGACACTTCTCGCTCGACGAGGACCCGGCACCGAACACCAGCGGCAACTCGCGGCGGTACCTCATCCGAGCCGTCGAAGCGAGCCTGAAGCGACTCGGCACCGACTACATCGACCTCTACCAGGTCCACCGGCCGGACTGGGACACCGACATCGAGGAGACGCTCGGAGTCCTGACGGACCTCGTCCGCGACGGCAAGATCCGCACCTTCGGGACTTCGACGTTCCCCGCACACGAGATCGTGCATGCAGACCAGGTCGCCCGCGAGCGGCACCTCATGCGCTTCCGTACCGAGCAGCCGCCGTACAACATCCTGGATCGAGGCGCAGAAGCGGACGTCCTCCCCGTCACCGAGCGGCTCGGCCTCGGGGTGCTCACCTGGAGCCCCCTGGCCTTCGGGTTCCTCACCGGCAGATACCGCAAGGGCGTCACGGTCGAGAACGCCGGGCGCGCTGCGATCCGCCCAGCGTGGTTCGACCCGAGCGACCCGACGACGGCGCGGAAGCTGGACGTCGTGGAGCAACTCGTCGAGGTCGCCGAGGGCATCGGTGTGACGCTCCCGGAGCTCGCCGTGGCATTCCCCCTCGCCCACCGCGCGGTCACCTCGGTCATCATCGGGCCCCGGACGATGCCGCAGCTGGACGCGGCGCTCGCCGGCTCCGACCTCGCTCTCGACGATGCAGTCCTCGACCGCATCGACGAGATCGTCGCCCCCGGCGACCGGATCTACAACGCATCACCGCCGAGCTATCCCTGGCTGACCGACCCCGCGCGACGCCGGCGCCGCTGAGGTCGGCGTTCTTCACCGCCCGACGGAGCCACGTCCTCGTGCGCGGGAATGCGATGTCTGATTCCCGCCGGAACCGAGCGCGCAACGCTGGTGGACTTGACACATGACGACACCTCGACGCGATCCCCTCCCGAGCCGATTCACGCGCATCGCGTGGTCGAGCGTGCTCACCCAGCTGGCGGAACAGATCGCGTTGGTCGCCGTGCCTCTCGCCGCCGTGCTGATGCTGCGCGCCGGAGCCACCGAGACGGCGCTGCTGCAGGTTGCGCAGACGCTGCCTTTCCTCGTGCTCGCGCTGCCGTTCGGACTCGTCATCGATCGCACCTCTCCGCAGCGGGTCCTCATCGCGTCGGAACTGCTGCGCATGGCCACCCTCGGCGGGATCGTCGTGCTGATCACGCTCGACGCCCTGTCCTTCGGCGCGCTCCTCGCGCTCAGCTGTGTGGGGGCGATCGGGACCGTCGGTGTCAGCGTCGCGGTCCCCTCATCGGTGCCGCGGCTCGTGGATGCCGCTCGCCTGATGGACGCCAACCGGTGGCTGGAGCTCGGAAGAAGTACCGCGTTCGTCAGCGGTCCTGTCCTCGCGGGTGCCATCGTCTCAGCGGCCGGCGCAGGAGCGGCGCTCGTCGTCGCCACCATCGCCTGCGCGGCTGCGGGTGTGCTGCTGATCCGACTCGACATCCCTCGAAACGCGCCGTCGCCCCGCACCTCGGCATGGAGCGAGGCCGCAGACGGAATGCGATACGTGTTGTCCCACCGCTTCCTGCGTCCGATGATCGCGACCTCGACGATCTTCAACATCGGGTGGTTCCTGATTCAAGCGGTGTTCGTCGTCTATGCATTGGACTGGCTGGGGATGACACCCGCCACGGTGGGACTCGCGATGGGAGCGTACGGGGCGGGCATGGTCATCGGCGCGGCGCTCTCGCAGCCGCTGTCACGGCGCCTCCGGTTCGGGGTGATGACGGTGCTCGGACCGGCAGGCGGGTTCATCGCGGCCATGCTGATGGCCACCAGCTTGTGGATTCCGTCTCCGGCTCTTGCCTTCGCCTCGTTCTTCCTCTTCGGACTGGGCCCCGTCCTGTGGACGATATCCACGACCTCGCTGCGGCAGGCGGTCACGCCGGCATCGCTCATCGGCCGGGTGTCGTCGTTGGTCGTGGTCTCCACCTACGGCGCTCGACCCATCGGCGCCGGACTGGGAGTTGCGATCTCGGCCACGTTCGGGATGACATGGTGCATCGCAGCCGCAGTGATCGTATTTGCTTTACAGCTGCTCGTCGTGCTCGCTTCGGCTCTCCCCGCAGTGAGAGAGCTTCCCACCGCCTCGGAGCAGACGCCCGCACCAGCGACATGATGATATTGCCGTATCGCGGTATCAATCCCGCCGCGATCCTCGCTACCGGCTGGCGCTGCGTGGCGTCGCAACTGGCTCCGGCTCGGGCCACTCCCATTCCGGGAGCAGATCGCGAAGCGCTGCCGTTCTGCCCTGACCGAGGAGGACAGTTGTCTTGATATTCGACTCGTCTATCTGCTTGATGAACTCTCGGCAACGGCCACACGGGGCGAGCACTGTCAGACACCCCTCCGCGTCCCGCCACACAGCGACGATGCGGGCTATTGCGTACTCGCCGCTGGTAACCATCGATGCGATCGCAGCGTGCTCGGCGCAGAAGCCTGTTCCGGAACCGGTATCGATGCACACGCCTACGTGGATCGCGCCCGTGACGGTCTCGAGCGCAGCAGCGACGTCGCCGAACAGGCGATCGCCCACACGATGCGGGTTGAGCTTTGTGCGAGCCACCTCGATGAGATCCGGTTCTTCCCTCATGGCCCCACACTAGACAACTACGCGACCTTGCAGATGGTGCGACGAGCGGGTGAAGATCGTCAGACTTGACGCGGACCAGCACCCCGAGACCGCGACGGTTGTCGCCTGAGTGCCGCAACCGTGCCGACCGCCGATCCGCCCGCGCCAGCCCCCGGAGAGCGGCATAGCCAGAATCGTGTCCGGCAACGCAGTGCACCAGTCCGCCGACGCCACGCCCGTCGTGGTGTACTGGCCTCATGCCGACCGACACCCTGCTCCTGGACCGCAGCACCGTGCAGGCTGTCGTCGACACCGACCAGCTGACCGAGCAACTCGGGTCCGCACTCGTGAAATACGTCGGCGCAGGAGCCCCTCAACGGGTTCGAAGCCGATTGAGCGCTGAATTGACCGCGATGGTGTTGATGCCGGGCCTCGCCGACGGCGTGCCCGCGTACACGGTCAAGGTGCACGCGAAGAATCCTGACGCCGATGAGGCGATCCGGGGATTGATGCTGCTGCACGATCTGCCCGGCGGCGCCCTCCTCGCAGTGATCGAGAGCGGCTGGTTGACGGCGCAGCGAACAGCGCTGACCGCCGCGTTCGTCCACGACCGGCTCACGTCGCACTCACCCGGATCCATCGGCATCATCGGTGCCGGTGCGCAAGGAACGGCAACCGCACTCGCTCTCTCCCGCCGTCGCGGCGGACACTTCACGATCTATGACTCAGATCAGCGCAGGGCCCTCGCCCTGCAGCAGGCTCTGGGCGCCGCGCATGCCGATGTCGCACCATCGTCCGAGGCGGCCGTGCGGGCCAGCTCGTCAGCGGTGACGGCAACGTGGGGGCGACGTCCCGTAGCGTCGACGCCGGCACTGCAGGGTTTGGACCATGTCACGGTGCTGGGAATGGACGAGCCGGGGAAGCAGGAGCTGCCTCCTGATTTCCTGAATATGGCCACCGTCTATGCAGACGACCCCGCCCTCGTCCGTCCGATCATCCGACAGACATCACTTCCCATCAGCGCAGCGCTGAGAGAAGACGCCCCGACGGCGTGGCCGAGCGTCTACATCGCCGCTGGTCTCCCCCTCCAGGACTGCGTCGCCGCATGGCACGTGTATCAACGAGCCTGTGCCACGGGCCGCGGACGGAATGTCGATTTTCGCGGCTAGAATCCCCCATCGGGGAGCGGATGAATCTGTAGTCGATTCGAGCCTCAGGCGCCGTAGACCACGAACGAGGCGCTGCGATACCGCTGCGTTACCGCAACCGCGACTCCGGACATGACAAAGGCCCCGCATCCCAGTGTTTCTCAGGGAGTCGGAGCCTTCGTGGTGGCGGTGACGGTGGGATTTGAACCCACGGTAGGGGGTTACCCTACACAACTTTTCGAGAGTTGCACCTTCGGCCGCTCGGACACGTCACCGCGGAATAGCTTACGCGACGCGGGCCGGACGCGCGAATCGAACGGTCACCAGGCGGCGGCGACCTCGGCGTGCGTGCGCAGGATGCCCTCGGTCGACCCGGCGGGAGCGCGTCCGATGCCGCACTCGGTCGCGACGCCGAACTCGGGCGCGAACCGGCGGGCGGCGTCGATGCGGCGCTCGGCGCCCTCCGCGCCGTCCTCGCGGTGCACGAGTCCGAGGTACAGCTCCTCGACCGGGGTGAGGTCGGCGAGCGGCGCGAAATACGCCTCGTCGTCGTGCGCGATCGGCACCGGCAGGTGCAGCCAGGTGAGCGGACGGGCGGATGCCGCGACGACGGCGTTCGCATACCGGACGAGATTCGCCGCATCGGCCGGTTCGAAGAAGTGCTTCTCCCCCGCGTCGCCGTAGCAGAGGTGCACGCCGACCTCGACGTCGACGGGCACGGCGTCGACCAGGGATGCCAGCCGCGCGACGAGACCGTCGAACGGATCGCCGGGCCACCAGGCCTCCATCACGGCGCCGTACCCGGCCGCGCGCTCGATGATGCCCATCTCGCTCGCGACGTCCCACTGCACCGCGAGGTCCTCGTGCGGGATCGCCGCCAGGATCTCGTCGAGCTCACGCAGGATCGCGGCGGTGTACACGGGCTCGATGGCCGCGCGATCGTCGCCGTGGAAGAAGGAGGAGATCACCGCGAGCGGCGTCGGCAGCGACACCTGGAACCGCACGCCCGCGGGAACCGCACCCTCGGCCCGGAGACGCGTGAACACGGCATACGACTCGATCGCGGCAGCGGCGTAGCCGAGCGGGGGCAGCTGGATCTGCGCCGCATCCACGCCCTCGCCGATGCGCAGTCCACGGGCGTCGATCCCCGCGGGGAACGGGATGGGCTCATCGCCCATGCGCTCGATCCCCTCCGCCTGTCCGATGACGTCGGGCTGGAACATGATCCAGTGGAACCGCTTGCCCACCTCGCCGTCGGGGATGCGGCGGAGCCGGTCGCCCAGCATGTCCGCCGCCGTGCGGATCGTGGTCTCGGCGTCGTCGTAGTTCACGCTGCCCACGAGGAGGGCGCCCTGCGGCTGAGTCATCACCTCAGGATATCGGCGCCGGTTTTTGCACGGAGCAGCTCGAGAGCAGATCGCGACGAACCCGGTTAGGATTGCCTAAGAACCCGCCGCCTGTGGGGGCAGCGATGACGGGAAGGATGCGCACCGTGGGATTCATCAGGTCCGAGGCTCTGGGCGAGACCGGATACGTGGTCCTCGACGATCACACCACGTCGATCGATCCCGCCGAATGGCGTGACCTCGAGTACGTCGGCTGGCGCTCGTCCGGCATCACCCGCTTCGCTCCGCTCACCAGCTATGCGGGCGACGTCGACTGCAACGGCTTCTGGAACCACACCCCGCCCCGCACCGACAAGGACGGCGTCTGGGTCGCCTCGCAGGTCGCGGTCGCTCCGACGCTGCAGCGGTGCGCCCAGGAACCCGGCGCCGGCGTCGGACGCTGCCGCGTGATCGAGCTCCAGCCCAACGAGTACGCCGACGCGATCTACAACCTGCACCAGGACGACAACAACCGCCTGAACGAGGAGGGTACCGGCTGGGTCGTCCGCGGGTTCTTCAACCTCTCCGACGACGCCGACTCGATGCTGATCCTCCGTTCCGACCGCTTCGACCCGGCGACCGAGATCCGTCTGCCCCTGCGTGCCGGATCGCGGATCATCGTCGACACCCAGCGCTTCTGGCACGCGGTCTGGCACCGCGGCACCGCTCCGCGCTACGCGCTCATCACGTCGTGGACCAGCGGTCCCGAGCTCGACGCATACATCGCCGCGAACCACGGCGACCCGCACCCCCGCACGGTCGACCTCGACCCGGAGTTCGTCGACGCCGCCCAGGTCGAGATGCACCGTCGGATCGAGGAACGTCGCCGCGCGTTCGAAGCCCAGGGCATCGTGATGGAGCCCCCGGTCGACATGAGCGTCTGAGCAGACGCTCAGACCGTGCGACCGCCGTCCAGGCGGACCACGCGGTCGACCGTCCCCGCCGGGGGCGCCACGTGCGAGATCAGCAGCACCGATTGGTCACCGGCCGCCTGCAGCAGATCGCGCAGCAGGGCGTCGGAGGCGTCGGGATCGACGCCCGCCGTCGGCTCGTCGAGCACGAGGATCGGGAAACCGCGCAGCAGCGCCCGGGCGAGTGAGATGCGCTGCGCCTGGCCGCCCGAGACCAGGGCTCCCCGATCGCCGACCCGCGCGTCGAGGCCGCCGCGCTCGCGCACCCACGCGCCCAGCCCCACCCGGTCGAGCACCGCCAGCAGCTCGTCGTCCGTGGCGGTGTCACGCGCGAACAGCAGATTCTGGCGGACGTCCTCGTCGAACAGCTGAGGACTCTGCTCGCACAGCCCGATCACGCGACGCAGCGCGGGACCCGAAAGCCCCGTGGCATCGTGCCCGCCGATGCGGTACTCGCCCTCCACACGCAGGAACCCGACGAGAGCGGCAGCCAGGGAGCTCTTCCCCGCACCGCTCGGTCCCGCCACGAGTACCCGCTCACCGGACCCGAGGTCGAGGTCCACACCCCGCAAGGCAGCCGCGCCGCCGGGCCAGTTCGCCCGCACACCGCGCAGCCGCACCTCGGGCGTCCCGTCGAACGCGACGTCCTCCCCCGCGTCGGGCCGCAGCTCGTCCGGCACCCGCTCCGGGAGCACGTCGACGATGCGCTCGGCGCTGGAGCGGACGCTGCGCCAGGACCCGGCGGCGATCGGCACCGCCCCGAAGATCTCGAACACGACCATGGGGACGAGCACCGCGACGGCGAGCCACGGCCCGTCGATCGTCCCGTCGGAGAGTCCGGGAGCAGCTGCCGCGAGGGCCCAGACCGACGCCGCTCCCGCGACCGCAGACACCGCGCCGGCGGCGACGGCCTGAGCGAGCGACGCCCTGTCGACCACCCGACGCAGCGCCGAGTCGGCAGCGGCGATGCGCGCACGGGCCTGCCCCTCCACGCCGTACGCGAGGAGCACGTCCAGACTGCCGAAGTAGTCGACCAGCGCGGCGGAGAGCTCAGCCCTCCGTGCGGAGACCAGCGATTCGGCCTTCGATCCGAAGAGCCAGCCGAGCCCGATCGCGGCCGCCGCGGCCAGGAGCAGGCAGATCGCAAGAGTGAGGGCGGCAGCGGGCGAGACGAACGCCATGAACCCCACGGCGCCGACGGCGACGAGGGCAGCGACGCCGAGCGGCTGGACAACTCGGAGGGGCAGGTTCTGCAGGTTCTCCACATCGTCCACGAGAGCCGTGAGCACCTGGCCGCGGTCGGTCGAGCCCAGGCCGGCGGGAGAGAGCGGGGTCAGACGACGCACCATGTCCGCACGGGTCGCGGCGAGCTGGCGCAGGGCGGCGTCGTGTCCGCTCAGCCTCTCCAGATACCGCGTCACAGCTCGCGTCACCGCGAAGAAGCGCACCCCGACCACCGCGACGGACAGCGGCACCAGGGAGTCGACGATCGAGGCGCTGACGATCAGCCAGCCGCTGACCGCGAGCAGACTCACAGCCGCCCCGGCCGAGAGCACTCCCCACACCAGTCCCGGGATGAAACGTCCGGTCGGCGGCTGCGCGAGACGGAGAACGCCTCGCACCCGCTGCGACCGCGTGTCGGCGCTCATACGCGCACCCCCAGCGGCACGATCCGGTCCGCGATCTCGCGTGCGGAGCGGCGGTGCGAGACGAGCAGCACCGTGGCTCCGGCATCCGCCCTGCCTCGAAGCGACCGCCACAGCTGCTGCTCGGTCTCGGGGTCCAGGGCGCTGGAAGGTTCGTCCAGCGCGAGGACCGCTCCGCCCCCTGAACCCTGCCGGTACAGCGCCCGCGCGACGGCGACCCGCTGCGCCTGACCCCCGGAGAGGCCTGCGCCCTGCACGCCGAGCTCGCGCTCGGGGTCGATGCCCTCGGCGCAGGCAGCGGCGAGAGCAGTGCGGACGCCCTCCGCATCCGGCTCTCCCTCTCCCAGCGCGACGTTCGCGGCCACGGTCCCCCGCATCAGACCGGGGCTCTGCCCGGCCCACGCCAGCCACGCCGAGGGCGCGAGGTCACGCACATCCCGTCCGCCGTAGACGGCCGTTCCGTCGAAGTCGCTCGCGCCCCGCAGCGCCGCGAGCAGGCTCGACTTGCCCGATCCGCTCGGCCCTTCGATGAGGGTGATCGTGCCGGGCTCGGCCGTGAACGACACGGGCGGCAGGTCCCGAACCCGCAGGCCCTCGACCACGAGCGCCCCGCCCGCCGCCATCTGTCGGACCGTTTCCCGCCTGTCGGACCGTTCCCCACCGGTCCGTCCGACATCCGTGAATCCGTCCGACATCCGTCCCGCGCCCGCCCCCGCGCCCGCCCCCGCGCCCGCCCCCGCGCCCGCGGCCGCGTCCGCGCGGGTGCGGTCGGCGTCGAGCACGGCGAACACGTCCTCGGTCGCGGCGACGCCCTCCGACGCGGCGTGGAACTGCACCCCCACCTGGCGGATCGGCAGGAAGGCCTCCGGGGCGAGCAGCAGCACGAACAGCCCGACCTCGAGCGTCAGGTCGCCCGACAGCAGCCGGAATCCGACCGACACAGCGATCAGCGCCACCGCGATCGAGGCCAGCAGCTCCATCGCGAAGCCCGACAGGAACGAGAACCGGAGCACCTTCATGGTCTCGCGGCGGTACTCCTCGGCCGTGACCTCGATGCGGTCGGCCGCCCTGCGGTCACGCCCGAACAGTCGCAGCGTCGACAGCCCCTGCACCGTGTCGGCGAAGCGGGCCGCGAGCCGCTGCAGCGTCTGCCACTGCCGGGTCTGCACGGTGCGGGTCGCCATCCCGATCAGGATCAGGAACAGCGGGATCAGCGGCAGCGTGATCACGGCGGTCAAGCCGCTGGGCCAGTCCTGCCACCACATGACCGCGACCAGCACGGGCGTCGCGATCACGGTGAGGACCAGCTGCGGGATGTAGCGGGCGAAGTACGCGTCCAGCGCCTCCAGTCCGTGCCCGGCGGTGACCGCGAGCGCGGCCTGGTTCCGCTGCGCGAGCCACCCGGGACCGAGGCGTCCGACGGCGGCGATGAGAGCGGAACGCAGCTGCATCCCGGTCTTCGCCGCCGCGCGGGTGCCTGCCGCGTCCGAAGCCGCGATCAGCAGGCCCCGCAGCAGAGCCGTGAGCAGCAGCCAGAGCAGCGAGCCGGAGACGTCGCGACCCGCGATGGCTCCCGTGATCGCGTCGGTCAGCAGCCAGGCGAAGACGATCGTGACGGCTGTCTGCACGATGCCGATCAACGCGGATGCCGCGAGGAAGCCCCTCGCGGCACCTGCGTACTTCAGCAGTCTCGGATCGACGGGTTTCACGCGTGCGCCGGAGCCCCCTCGATGGAGGTCCGGGTGACGCGCTTGCGGAAGACCCAGTAGGTCCACGCCTGGTACGCGATCACGAGCGGCATCGCGATCAGGGCCGTCCAACTCATGATCTGCAGCGTATACGGCGTGCTGGAGGCGTTCGCGATCGTGAGGCTGTAGGCGGGGTCGATCGTCGACGGCATCACGTACGGGAACAGCGCGGAGAAGAGCATGACCACGGCGAACATGACCGTGAGCATGCCCGCGAAGAACGCCCACCCGTCACGACGGACGAGCGAGAACCCTACGGCGGCGATCAGGCTGACCGCTGCGAGCGCCCCGGCTCCGATGACCAGCCAGAGCAGCGGAGCCTCCCGGCCCATCGCGATCGCGACCGTCCAGATCACCGTTGCGGCCGCGAGGAGGATCGTGGGGATGGCGGCCTGCTTCGCCAGTCGATGCGCATCCTCATGCACCTGACCGTCGGTCTTGAGCGCCACGAACAGCACCCCATGCAGGAAGAAGAGCAGCAGCGTGGTGACGCCCACCAGCAGCGCGTAGGGGTTCAGGAGGGAGAAGAAGCCACCCACGTAGATGTGGTTCTCATCGATCGCGACGCCCTGCACGATGTTGCCGAACGCGACACCCCACAGCAGCGCCGGCACGACCGAGCCGATCACGATCATGCGGTCGAAGCCCTGCTTCCACTTCCGGCCCTCGCGCTGGTGACGGTACTCGAACGAGACGCCGCGCAGGATCAGCGCCAGCAGGATGAGCAGGAGCGGCAGATAGAACCCGCTGAACAGCGTCGCGTACCACTCGGGGAACGATGCGAACAGCACGGCGCCGGCGACGATGACCCAGGTCTCGTTGAGGTCCCAGACCGGGCCGATCGTGTTGATGACCTGGCGGCGGGAGACGTCGTCCTTGCCGAGGAACGGCAGCGACATCCCGACGCCGAAGTCGAAGCCGTCCAGGACGAAGTAGCCCACGAAGAAGAAGGCGACGATGAAGAACCAGAGCGTTGCGAGATCCATGATGCTCCTCCTTCTCAGTAGACGACCGACGGCAGCTGGGCCGTCTCTTCGTGCGGCTGTTCTTCGGTGTCAGGGCCCTTCTGCGCGGCCCGGATGATGAGCCGGATCTCCACCACGGCGAGCGCGGCGTAGATCGCGGTGAAGGCGATGAGCGAGATCAGCACCTCGAGCCCGCTGACGCCCGGCGAGACACCGTCTTGCGTCGTCATCAGCCCGAAGACGATCCAGGGTTGTCTGCCCATCTCGGTGAACACCCAGCCCATGATGTTGGCGGCGAGCGCGAGCGGGAAGGACCAGATGGCGACCTTCCACATCCACGGGGCGACGGGCTTCTTGGCGCCCTTGCGCGTGACCCAGAGACCGGCGACGGCGACGAGCGCGGCGGCGATGCCCAGGCCGATCATCCAACGGAACGCCCAGTACGTGATCCAGAGGATCGGAGCGAAGTCCGTCAGCCCGGTCGACGCGTAGGTCTGCGCGTACTCCGCGTTGAGGTCGTTGATGCCGTGCACGCAGGCGTCGAGCGTGTGCGTCGACAGCAGCGAGAGCAGGTACGGCACGCGGATCGAGAACAGCTCGGAGCTGCCGTCGGGTGTGCCGAGCGTGAAGATGCTGAACGCGGCGTCCGGACCGCACACGGTGTTGAACGTCGCCTCCGCTGCTGCCATCTTCATCGGCTGTGCGGCGTACATCGCGAGGCCGAGCTGATCACCCGTGAGCACGACGCCCGCGGTGGACACGATCATCGCCCACAGCCCGAACTTGAGCGAGATGCGCATGGTGTCGAAGTGCTGGCCGCGGGAGAGGTGCCAGGCCGAGACCGAGATCACGACGCCGGCGGCGAACATCAGCGCGCCGAAGATCGTGTGCGGGAACGCGGCGAGCGCGACCGGGTTGGTCAGCAGCGCCCAGAAGTCGGTGAGCTCGGCGCGGTTGGTGGCCTCGTTGAAGGTGTATCCGACCGGGTTCTGCATGAACGCGTTGGCCGCGATGATGAAGTACGCCGAGAGGATGCTGCCGATCGACACGCACCAGATCGTGGCGAGGTGCAGCTTCTGCGGGAGCTTGTCCCAGCCGAAGATCCACAGACCGATGAAGGTCGCCTCGAAGAAGAACGCGAGCAGACCCTCGAACGCCAGCGGGGCGCCGAACACGTCGCCGACGAACCGGGAGTAGTCGGACCAGTTCATGCCGAACTGGAACTCCTGCACGATGCCGGTGACCACGCCCATCGCGAAGTTGATGAGGAAGATCTTGCCGAAGAAGCGGGTGAGGTGCAGGTACTGGACCTTGGCGGTGCGCACCCACGCGGTCTGGAAGATCGCGGCGATCAGCGCCATGCCGATCGTGAGCGGCACGAAGAGGTAGTGGTAGACCGTGGTCAGCCCGAACTGCCATCGGGCGAGCGCAAGCGGATCAAGCCATTCCATGCACGACTCCTGTTCTGTGAGACTGCGCCGTGCGGTGACGCAGCTGCTCGCTCGGCCGCGCGGAGGTGTCGCGCAGTTGCACGGTGCAGTCGGAGGGGAGCACGGCGTCGCGCACGCGCTCGGCGGCGAGAGGGCCGCCGGCCTCGTTCAGCACGCCCTGCATGAGCCCGAGGTGCACCTGGCACAGCATGGGCCGGTTCTCCGGACGCCCCGCCGCATGCGGGCAGGGGCTGAGGTCGACCGTGAGCCGCTCGTCGTCGACGATCGGCTCGAACCCGCTCTCCTCGAGGTGCTCGACGAGCGCGTCGAGCTGGTAGGTCGCTTCGCGGCCGAGGTCGGTGGCGATGCCGGGGAGCATGCTCCGCAGGAGATCGCCTCGGCGGGCGGCGGCCTTGGCCTTGTCCCGCGCGACCGGGCTGGAGGCGCCGGGGTCGCCGGTGGCGGCGCTGTAGAGCGTGCGGGGACGCCCCCGGGTGGTGCGGTGCTCGATCGTCGGGATCACGTACCCGCCCTCGATGAGCCGCTGCAGGTGCTCGCGCACCGTGTTGGCGTGCAGGCCGGTGGCCTCGCACAGATCGCCGATCGAGAGCTGGCCTTCGGGATGCGTGTGACGCGCTTCGAAAAGCAGGTGCAGGATGCGCACCCGGGAGTAGCTCGAGATCGGCCCGCAGACGGACCCGCCGTTGGACATGACACCAGTATCGCGCGGGGACGGCGGCGTCAGGGGACCAAGGGCCGTGAATAATCACCTGGTCGATAGGGATGTCCGATCCCGGCGATAGCCTGGGGGCATGGCCACCCGGAAACCCGCTCCCCCTGCGTACGTGTGCACGGAATGCGGGTGGACGACCGCGAAGTGGGTCGGCCGCTGCGCGGAGTGCCAGCAATGGGGCACGGTCCAGGAGCAGGCCGTGCAGACCGGCATCCTCCGTCGGATCGGCCCGGTCGCCCCGAGCGCCGACCGCTCCGCACGGCCCATCACGCAGATCACCACGCAGGACGCTCCCCGGCGCACGAGCGGCGTCGGCGAGTTCGACCGCGTGCTCGGCGGCGGCATCGTGCCGGGTGCCGCGATCCTGCTCAGCGGCGAGCCGGGTGTCGGGAAGTCGACTCTGCTGCTCGAGGTCGCCGCACAGGCGGCACGCGGCGGCCGGCGGGTGCTGTATGCGAGCGCCGAGGAGTCCCCCGGTCAGGTGCGCCTGCGCGCCGAGCGCACCGGAGCTCTCCACGACGAGCTGTACCTCGCGAGCGAGACCGACCTGGCCACGATCCTCGGCCACATCGACGAGGTGCAGCCGCAGCTCGTGATCGTCGATTCCGTGCAGACCGTCTCCTCGTCCCTGATCGACGGCGCGGCGGGGCAGCCCAGCCAGGTGCGCGAGGTCGCGGCGACCCTGATCCGCGTCGCGAAGGACCGCGATCTGCCCATCATCATCGTCGGACACGTGACGAAAGACGGGCAGGTCGCCGGACCGCGGGTGCTCGAGCACCTGGTCGACGTCGTCTGCCACTTCGAGGGTGATCGGCAGACGTCGCTGCGGTTCATCCGCGCGCTGAAGAACAGATTCGGGCCCACCGACGAGGTCGGCTGCTTCGAGATGACCGGCGATGGGATCGCCGAAGTGCCCGACCCCTCCGGTCTCTTCCTGTCTCAGGGCGCCACCGAGCCCGGCACATGCGTCGCGATCTCGCTCGAGGGGCGCCGCGCCCTGCCGGTCGAGGTGCAGGCGCTCACCGTGCCCAGCAACACGCCCAATCCGCGCCGCATCGTGCACGGGGTGGATTCGTCACGCGTGGCGATGGTGCTGGCGATCCTCGAGAAGCGCGCGAACATCGCCACCGGCAGCCTCGACGTCTATGTGTCGACCGTCGGAGGCGTGCGGTTCACCGAGCCGGCGGCGGATCTCGCGATCGCCATCGCGGTGGCCGGCTCCATCCAGCAGATCTCGGTGCCGCGCACGGTCGCCGCGGTGGGCGAGTTGAGCCTCGCCGGCGAGATCCGGCCGGTCACGCAGGCGGCGCAGCGTCGATCGGAGGCCGCGCGCCTCGGCTACGAGCAGGTGGTGGACGATCGTTCGAAGACGCTCCGGGCCGCCCTCGGAGACGTCAGAGCGCGGAACACGTCCCGCCGGTCTGACCGCGACATCCCGCCGTTCTGAGACCGGCGCCTCAGGCGTCGAGCGCCTTCAGGAGCTCCACCGGATCCGCCTGCA
This sequence comes from Microbacterium algeriense, assembly GCF_008868005.1. Classification (GTDB taxonomy): domain Bacteria; phylum Actinomycetota; class Actinomycetes; order Actinomycetales; family Microbacteriaceae; genus Microbacterium; species Microbacterium algeriense. The sequence goes on along the minus strand of NZ_WAAO01000001.1, from coordinate 761,350 downwards.
TGGGGTGGGGACCGGCGATGTCGAGGAACACCGTCGTGATCGGGTGCGCGGCGAGGAACTTCCGCAGCCACGTGGCGTCGTAGATGCCGACACCGGGCGGCAGGTTCGCGGGCTTGTTCTTCGCGTCGCTGAACAGCAGCAGCGCGAGATCGCCCGAGTTCGGGTCGCGGTAGGTCCACACCTCGCCGCTGTCGAGCGGGTTGTCGCGCGCCCCGGGCTTGATCAGCGGCACGACGGTGGTGCCGTGACGAAGAGCGAGCGCGACCGCGGCGACATCCTGCTTCTCCAGCGCGAGCGCCAGGGCCTCCGACCGGAAGTCCTCGGGTGCGGGCTTGTTCTTCGCGGACTTCGCCTTCTTCGCTGCCATGTCACCAGCTTATGCACGGCGCGAGGCGAGAAGCGCCCGGAAGGGCGGCGGATACGATTGGGGCCCTCTCGAGTCCCACATTGGGGACTGGGGTACTCGAGAGGGCCCTCGGACTCTCGAGCGGCGGTGTCGAAGCGCTGGGGACGCTGTGATTCGACGCCACTGGGGATGGCATGTGCCGCATGATGCGGAGAGTCACCTCAATGGTATCCCAAAGAAGGACGGATGTCAGCCTCCGGCCCGGTTGCCTCGGTGATCTCGCAGCATTTCGGCTTCGGAATCCGCAGGCGCGGCGTCAGTAGAGCAGGATCTGCGCGGTGCTGAGGCTGGGGAAGCCGCCGATCGAGACCTCGACGTGATACGACGCGCCTCCGCCCGGTGCCCTCTGGCGATTCTCCTGGTCGCACGTCTCGACGCTCGACCGGGTGCGATCCCAGACCACCGGGTCCTTGCTGGTGACCGTGGTGCCCGCCTTCAGCGTGGCGATCATGCTGCTCGGGTTCTCCTGGCAGTCGGTCGAGCGCCACCAGACGTCCGCGCCGCTGGAGACCGTGAACACCTGCGTCGTCGACCCCACGTCCATCGTGCAGTCCTTCGCGCCCTTGTTGGTCAGGGAGATGGAGAGCTTCGGCAGCGCCCCGGACGGATAGGACTCGGCATCGGTGACGGCCGTGACCTCGATGTCCTTCGCCTCGCACGCGACGACCGCGGGGGTCTGCTCGCCCGAGGGCGTGGCAGACGGAGACGGAGACGTGGTGTCGGTCGCCGGGGTGGTCGGCGTCTCCGAGGAGGAAGACGACGGCTGCGGCGTGGTGGTGTCCGCCGCCGCCCACGGCCGCGCGATCAGCAGCCACGCACCGACGCCGATGGCAGCGACGACGAGGATGAGCCCGAGGATCACCACGAGTCGCCGACGGCGGTACACGGCGGCGGAACGACGGGGCATGCCTCCAGGTTATGCGATCGGACGCCCGCTCCCTGGGAGCCCGACGGTGTGGGCGAGCGCCGTCAGAGCACCTTGAGCATGCGGGTGTTGCCGAGCGTGTTCGGCTTGACGTGGGCGAGGTCGAGGAACTCCTCGACACCCGCGTCACCGCTGCGCAGCAGCTGCGAGTACACGTCGGGGTCCACGACCTGCTCGCCGATCGGGGTGAAGCCGCGTCGTCCGAAGAACTCGACCTCGAACGTGAGGCAGAACAGCCGCGTCAGCCCGAGCATCCGCGCGTTCTCCTCGAGGCGCTCGACGATGGCCCGCCCGACGCCGTGATGCAGCCAGTCCTCGCTGACGAGGAGCGTGCGCACCTCGCCGAGGTCCTCCCAGATCACGTGCAGCGCGCCGCATCCGATGAGCACCCCGTCGGCCTCGGCGACCACGAACTCCTGGACCGCGCCGTACAGCACCGCCAGGTCCTTGCCGAGGAGGATCCGCTTCTCGACGAGCGGCTGCAGCAGGTTGCGGATGCCGATGATGTCGGCGCTGCGCGCCGGCCGGACGATGTACTCGCTCACCGCTCCAGCCTAGAACCCGCTCCCCCCAGCCCCTCCCAGACGCGACACAGCTTCGGAGATCGGAGGCGACACGCCGGACATCTGCGGCCCGACCTCGGCGCGTCGCCCCGGATCTCCGAAGCTGTGCGGCAGGAGGGGCAGGGGCAGGAGGAGCAGGGGCAGCGGCAGGAGGAGCAGGGGCGGGAGCAGAGGCAGGGGCGGGGCGGGGACGCAGAAGGGGCGGATGCCGTGGCATCCGCCCCTTCTGCGTCAGGGTCACTCTCCGCTGGCGACCGCCAGGTCGGGGGTGCCGGCGATCGCGCCGCCGCCGGTGTTGACACCGACAGCGACCTTCTCGCCGCGCGGGCCGTGCTCGAACAGGAACTCGCCGTTCTCCGCATCGACCTTCACGTGGTCGCCCGAGTTGAGCTCGCCGTGCAGGATCTTCTCCGACAGACGGTCCTCGACCTCGTGCTGCATCGCGCGACGCAGCGGACGGGCGCCGAGAGCCGGGTCGAACCCGATCTCGATGAGGCGCTCCTTGGCGGCCTGCGACAGCTCGATCGTCATGTCGCGGTCCAGCAGACGCTCGCCGAGGCGCTTGGTGAACAGATCCACGATCTGCACGAGCTCCTCCTTGCTCAGCTGCGGGAACACGATGATGTCGTCGACACGGTTGAGGAACTCGGGCTTGAAGTGCCGCTTCAGCTCCTCGTTGACCTTGCCCTTCATCCGCTCGTAGCTCGTGGAGTTGTTGCCCTCGATCTGGAAGCCCACCGGGCCGCCCGCGATGTCGCGCGCACCGAGGTTGGTGGTCATGATGATGACCGTGTTCTTGAAGTCCACGATCCGACCCTGACCGTCGGTGAGACGACCCTCCTCGAGGATCTGCAGCAGCGAGTTGAAGATGTCCGGGTGTGCCTTCTCGATCTCGTCGAAGAGGACCACGCTGAACGGCTTGCGCCGCACCTTCTCGGTGAGCTGGCCACCCTCTTCGAATCCGACGAATCCGGGAGGGGCACCGAACAGACGCGAGACGGTGTGCTTCTCACCGAACTCGCTCATGTCGAGGGAGATCAGCGCGGCCTCGTCGTCGAACAGGAACTCGGCGAGCGCCTTGGCCAGCTCGGTCTTTCCGACACCCGTGGGGCCGGCGAAGATGAACGAGCCGGAGGGACGCTTCGGGTCCTTGAGGCCGGCACGCTGACGACGGATGGTCTTGGAGAGAGCCGCGATGGCCTCCTCCTGACCGATGACGCGCTGGTGCAGCGCCTTCTCCATGAAGACGAGTCGGCTGGACTCCTCCTCTGTCAGCTTGAACACCGGGATGCCGGTCGCCTGGGCGAGCACCTCGGCGATCAGGCCCTCGTCGACGACCGCCTGGGTCGCGACGTCGCCCGCACGCCACTGCTTCTCGAGGCGCAGACGCTCGGCGAGGAGGCTCTTCTCCTCATCGCGCAGGGAGGCGGCCTTCTCGAAGTCCTGCTCCTCGGAGGCGATCTCCTTCTGCTCGCGCACGGCGGCGATCTTCTCGTCGAACTCGCGCAGCTCGGGCGGGCTGGACAGGATCGACAGACGCAGGCGTGCGCCGGCCTCGTCGATCAGGTCGATGGCCTTGTCCGGGAGGAAGCGGTCGGAGACGTAGCGGTCGGCGAGGTTCGCCGCGGCCACGATCGCACCGTCGGTGATCTGTACCTTGTGGTGCGCCTCGTAGCGGTCGCGCAGCCCCTTGAGGATGTTGATCGCGTGCGGCAGCGTCGGCTCGTTCACCTGCACCGGCTGGAAGCGGCGCTCGAGCGCGGCATCCTTCTCGAAGTGCTTGCGGTACTCGTCGAGCGTGGTCGCGCCGATCGTCTGCAGCTCACCGCGGGCGAGGAGAGGCTTGAGGATGCTGGCCGCGTCGATCGCACCCTCGGCGGCACCCGCACCCACGAGGGTGTGGATCTCGTCGATGAAGACGATGATGTCGCCGCGCGTGCGGATCTCCTTGGTGACCTTCTTGAGGCGCTCCTCGAAGTCACCGCGGTAGCGGGAACCGGCGATGAGCGAGCCGAGGTCGAGCGAGTAGAGCTGCTTGTCCTTCAGCGTCTCGGGCACATCGCCCTTGACGATCGCCTGGGCCAGGCCCTCGACGACGGCGGTCTTTCCGACGCCGGGCTCGCCGATCAGGACGGGGTTGTTCTTCGAGCGACGGGAGAGGATCTGCATGACCCGCTCCGCCTCCTTCTCGCGCCCGATCACCGGGTCGAGCTTGTTGTCGCGTGCGGCCTGCGTCAGGTTGCGACCGAACTGGTCGAGCACGGCCGAGCCGCCCTGAGCGCTGGACTGCGAGTCGTTGGTCTGCGCGCCGACGGAGGCCGGCTCGCGACCAGGGGCCCCGGAGAGCAGCTGGATGACCTGCTGGCGGACCTTGTTGAGGTCGGCGCCGAGCTTGACCAGCACCTGGGCCGCGACGCCCTCGCCCTCGCGGATGAGACCGAGCAGGATGTGCTCGGTTCCGATGTAGTTGTGGCCGAGCTGCAGGGCCTCACGGAGGCTGAGCTCGAGCACCTTCTTGGCGCGCGGGGTGAACGGGATGTGGCCGGTCGGCTGCTGCTGACCCTGGCCGATGATGTCCTGCACCTGCTCGCGCACGGCGTCGAGGGAGATGCCGAGCGACTCGAGCGCCTTGGCAGCGACACCTTCACCCTCGTGGATGAGACCGAGCAGGATGTGCTCGGTTCCGATGTAGTTGTGGTTGAGCATCTTCGCCTCTTCTTGGGCGAGGACGACCACTCGACGGGCTCGGTCCGTGAATCTCTCGAACATGCTGTGACTCCTTATTCGCACGGGGCGAAGCGCTGACACCTATGGCGTTCTCTGCGCCTGTACATCGAGAGTAACCACCGCGGATGCCGTGTATGCCCGTGTTCGCCGTGGGCATACCGGAGGTTGACGGGGTTATCGACTGTCGTTATGTTAACGAAAGTCGATAACACCGCGGCGACAGCACGCACACACAGGAGGCACGGATGCGCACGACGGAGAGACGCCCCTCCCTGGCGGACGGGATCGGGCTCGGGATCATCGCGACCGGGGCGGTGAGCGTCGGGATCGGCGCGATCGTGGCCGTCGTTGCCGCTGCGGCCGAGATCTTCGGACGCTCGCCCGCGATTCGGATGCCGGTGCACGACACCGACCTGCCCGCCCTCGACGGCGTCCCCGGCATCGAGCGCGCCGCCGTCGACTCCGCCGTCATCACGCTGGCGTCGGTGCCCTCCGGCGCACGCTGGATGCTGCTGCTCGAGACCGCCCTTCCCGCCCTCGCGACCATCGCCCTGTGCGCCGGCGTCTGGTGGCTCGGCGTCTCCCTGATCCGCTCCCACCCGTTCCGACCGTCGCTGGGGTGGCTGTTCGGTGCCGCAGCCTGCCTGATGATCGCCGGCGCCCTCCTCGGCCAGCTCGCCGGCGGCGTCGGCAGGGCCATGATCGTCCAGGACCTGGCCTCGACCGATCCGGACGTCCAGAACGTGCTGTGGACCTTCCTCGTCCAGGTCGACCTCGCCCCGGTCGGCTGGGCGTTCGCTCTCGCCCTCGTCGCCGGGGTGTTCGAGATCGGGCGGAGACTGCAGCGCGACACGGAGGGACTCGTCTGATGCTGTCCTTCGGATCGGACGAGCTCTGGCCGTCTCTGCTCAACATCGCCATCGCCCTCGCGGTCATCGCCCTTCTCGTCTGCCTCCTCGTCTGGAACGGGCGCCGGCGAGGAAGCCGGACCATCGCGCTCGATGCGGCACTCACGCTCTCCGGGTGGTGGATCCTGCTGTCCGCGGTGAGTGCCGTCATCTTCATCGTGAAGGCGTTCGCCGTGGACTGGGCCGAGCTTCACGGCGAGACCCATGTGTATGTGGCATGGCCGGCCGACCTTCCCTGCGCCGAGTTCGGCGACAGCGGGACGACGATGTTGACGTGCAGCGGCGAATCCCTCTCGGCCTTCACGGTCGGGAACGCCTCCCTCGGCCTGCGGCTGCTCGCGGCGGCGGCGCAGCTGAGCAGTCTCGCCCTGACGACCATGCCGGCCGTCATCGTGGCTGTCATCTGCTTCTACACGCTTCGCGGACGGGCGTTCTCGCGCACCGTGACACGGACCCTCGCGAGCGCCGCCGTCGCCGTGCTGCTGCTCGGAGTGGCGGCCGATCTGCTGAGCGGCATCGCGGCCACCGCCGGCCTGCGCGAAGCCTTCTCGCCCGGCAGCCCCTGGTATCCCTCGGCCTACCAGCTCACCGTCACACCGCTGCCCTTCGCCGCGGCGCTCGGCCTCGCCGCTCTCGCCGCGGTCTTCCGACAGGGCATGCGACTCCAACGCGAGCAGGAGCGCCTGCAGCAGGAGACCGAGCGACTGCAGAAGGACACGGAGGGTCTGGTGTGAGCCCGGCCGAGAGCGACGACGAGTTCACGGGCATCCACTGCCGTCTCGACGAGCTCCTCGTCGACCGCGGCATGACCCTCACCGAGCTGAGCGCCGCGGTGGGGGTGAGCATCGTGAACCTCTCCGTGTTGAAGAACGACCGCGCCCGCGCCATCCGCTACTCGACGCTGCGCGCGATCTGCGAGGCCCTGGACTGCGAGGTCGGCGACCTGCTCGTGCTCGCCCCGCGCTGACACCGAGGCAGATGTCTGCGCGCACGCGTATGCTTGTCTGCATGCGCACCACCTTGAACCTCTCCGACGCTCTCGCGGCCGAGGCGAAGGCCCGCGCCGCCGCCGAGGGTCGAACCTTCACGAGCTTCATCGAAGAAGCCCTGCGGGAACACCTGGCGAAGCGCCGACCCGCTGCGACCGTCGAACCCCTGCCGACCTTCGGCGACCCGCGCACATCACGATTCCTCGTCGACATCGATGACCGCGACGCCCTGTGGGAGGCACTCGAAGAGGCACCGATCCGATGATCGTGCCCGACGTCAACATCCTCGTCTACGCGTTCCGCGCCGACTCCGCAGAACACCCGACCTATGGCCCGTGGCTGAACGAGGCGCTCGCCCACGAGTCGATCGGAGTGTCGGACACGATCCTCAGCGGATTCGTCCGCATCGTCACCCACCCCCGGATCACCACCGCCCCGGCACCGATCGACGCCGCGATGGCCTTCACCCGCAGCCTCCTCGCTGCCCCGCGCACGCAATGGCTCACGACAGGATCCCCGGCCTGGGACCGGTTCGACGCCCTCGCCGCAAGCGATCGAGGCATCCGCGGGAACCTCGTCCCCGACGCGTACATCGCCGCGGTGACCCTGGCGAACGGCGCACGCCTCGCGACCCGCGACCGCGGCTTCGCTCGATTCCCCGACCTGAGATGGTTCGATCCGGGTTCGGACATGCCGGAGCACGGCGCGCGCTGAGCGCACCGCGTCATCGTTCGTCATATCCGCCCAGGGAATTCTCAGGCAGCCATAGCGTTGAGCCTGAGGGCGTGCATCCGGCGCGCCGCGATTTCTGGAGTCCCCACCTCAATGAGCACCACCGCACGCGCCCAGAAGGCGCCAGACACCCGCGGCCCGGTCCGGAAGCTGCTGACCTCGTTCGGCTTCCAGATCCTCGCCGCCCTCGTCCTCGGCGTCGCCGCCGGCCTGATCGGCCGTCAGCTCGGCGCCACCGCCGAGAACCCGAACGGCCTGTCCGCGACCCTCGACACGATCGGCAGCTCGTACGTCACGCTGCTGCGCGCCGCCGTCGTCCCGCTGATCTTCACGGCCATCGTCGCGAGCATCTCGAACCTGCGCCGCGTGCAGAACGCCGCGCGCCTCGCCGGCCAGACGATCCTGTGGTTCGCGATCACCGCGTTCATCGCCGTGATCATCGGCATCGGCCTCGGCCTCGTGATCCAGCCGGGCAACCACGCGGGCGATGGCCTCGAGACCGGCGACCCGTACACCGTCGGAACGTGGTGGAACTTCCTCCTCGGCCTCATCCCGCAGAACTTCCTCGGCCTCACGGTCAGCACCAACCCGGGTGCCGTCGAGGGCACGTTCAGCTCCAGCGTCGGCTTCAACATCCTCCAGGTCATCGTCGTCGCCGCTGTCGTCGGCATCGCCGCGCTCAAGGCCGGCAAGAAGGCCGAGCCCTTCCTCGTCTTCACCGAGTCGCTGCTCAAGGTCATCCAGCGCGTGCTGTGGTGGATCATCCGCATCGCGCCCCTCGGCACGTTCGGCCTGATCGGCTCGGCCGTGATCAAGTACGGCTGGGAGAAGCTCGCCTCTCTCGGCTGGTTCGCCGGCGCGGTGTACATCGGCCTCGCACTCGTGCTGTTCGTCGTGTACCCGATCCTGGTGCGCACGCACGGCCTGTCGATCAAGCAGTACTTCTCCGGCGTGTGGCCGGCGGTGCAGCTGGCCTTCGTCAGCCGCTCCTCGATCGGCACGCTGCCCCTCACCGAGCGCGTCACCGAGCGGAACCTGGGCGTGCCCCGCTCCTACGCCTCCTTCGCCGTGCCGCTCGGCGCGACCACGAAGATGGACGGCTGCGCCGCGATCTACCCGGCCATCGCCGCGATCTTCGTCGCGCAGTTCTTCGGCATCGAGCTGAACTTCGTGCAGTACCTGCTGATCGTGATCGTCTCGGTCGTCGGTTCCGCCGCCACCGCCGGAACCACCGGCGCGGTCGTCATGCTCACGCTGACGCTGTCCACCCTGGGCCTGCCGCTCGAGGGCGTCGGGCTGCTGCTCGCGATCGACCCGATCCTCGACATGGGCCGCACCGCGGTCAACGTCGCCGGCCAGGCGCTGATCCCGACCATCGTCGCCAAGCGCGAGGGCATCCTGAACGAGGAGCTCTACAACGCGCCCCGCGAGGGCCTGCCCTTCGCCGACGACTCGGGCGAGGAGGAAGCGCCGGAAACGGATGCCTCCGCCGACAAGGAGCCGGTCGGCGCCCGCTGATCGCACCCACACCTCACGACAGAGCGCCTCGTCCTTCCGGGACGGGGCGCTCTGTCGTCGCACCCGCTTCCCGGGCGCGGAACGTCGCTGCGGTCAGGCGCGCCCCGGCTGACGGGTGGCCCCGCGGGTGTCGAGGGCGAGCTCCTCGGCGTCCATCGCGGCGATCAGCTCCCGCATGACCTCCTCGTCGAGGTTGCCCGCATCGCGCTCGGCGAGCAGGATGTCACGGCGCACCTGCAACCAGCCGCGTGACAGCGCGACGAGGTCCTCATAGGACGGACGGCTCGTCGCGTCCTCCATGCTCTGCGCCTCGTCGGTGTCCTTCTCGACACGGGTCATGCGTCGCGTGAAGGCGTCGAACACGCGGAGGTCGACCTCGCCGTACTTCGCCTCCCACTCCACACGCTTCTCCGCGAGGAAGGCCTTCCCCGCCTCGCGGCTCTTCTCCCGGACGGCCGCGAGCGCCTCCGCATCCTCCTGCTCGTCGACGTCGCTCTCGATCCCGAGGCTCCGGATGAGCAGCGGCAGCGTCAGTCCCTGCAGCAGCAGCGTGCCCACCGTGACGATGAACGCCACGACGACGATCGCATGCGAGGCCTCGGTGTCGAGCGTCGCGAGGTCGGCCGCCGCGACCGCGATCGCCAAGGTCACGACACCCCGCATCCCGGCCCAGGAGATCACGGCGCTGTCCTTCCAGGTCAGCTGCAGCCCTGCCATCTGCTCCCGGACGATGTGGCCGCGCAACTCGTCGGCGGTGTAGCTTCCCCACCGTCTCGATGCACGGTGCCGCTTCTCGAACTCGCCGGATGCCACGCCCCGGTCCCACCGTTCGAGCCGCCTTCGGTCCTGGAAGTTGGACCACGCGCTGGTCGGATAGATGAACAGCGGACGCACGACGAGCACGACCAGCAGCACCACCCCGGAGAGCAGCAGGATCTCGCCCACGGACTCGCTGCCGAGGTCGCTGAGCACGCGGGGGAACTGCAGGCCGATGTAGGCGAACACGAAACTCTCGAGCAGCAGATCGGCCGACAGCCACAGCGGCTTCTCCTGCTGGCGGGTCGTGTAGTCGGTGCGCGGGGAGTTGTAGCCGACGTAGAGTCCCATCGCGACGACCGCGAGGACCCCGGATCCGAGCAGGTGCTCGGCGATCGCGTAGGCGCCGAACGGTGCGAGCAGGCCGAACGTGCCGATCACGACCGCATCGCTGATGCGCATGCGCAGCTGGTGCAGGACGATCCCGAACACGAGACCGATCCCGACGCCCACGCCGACGGCGACCAGGAACTGCCAGATCCCGCCCCAGACCGAGACGGTCGCTCCGGCGAGGATCGCCGCGAAGACGCGGTACAGCGTCAACGAGGTCGCGTCGTTGATGAGGCTCTCTCCGGAGAGCACGGTCATGATGCGTCGGGGCAGGCCGAGGCGGCGGCCGATCGCGGCCGCCGAGACCGCGTCGGGCGGAGCGACGATCGCCCCCAGCAGCAGCGCGCCGGGGAGCGTCAGCGACGGCATGATCCACCACGCCACGAACCCGACCGCGAGCGCGGTGATGAGCACCAGCCAGATCCCGAGACGGCGGATCTGCGGGAGGCTGCGCTTGAATCCCACGAAGGACACGTCGAGCGCGGCCGAGTACAGCAGCGGCGGCAGCACCAGGCTCAGCAGCAGGTGCCCGTCGATGTCGAGCTCGGGTACGAACGGGAGGAAGGAGGCGGCGAGCGCGGCCACCGTCACCAGCAGCGGGGCGGGCCATCCCCTCGATCGTGCGAACGCCGCCACGGCGACCGACCCGACGAGGACGTAGAAGATGCCTGCTTCCATGCAGGAAGCGTAACCGGGCGAGGGACTGCGCTCCCCCGCGGCCTCGCCGTGCGCCGGTCAGTCGGCGACCGTGGCGTCCGTCCCGCGCCGGCCGTCGAGCGCATCACGCAGACCGTCGTTCTGCACCTGGAGGTGATCGTTCGCGTCCTGCAGCTCGAGCACCCGGGCGATCCCGGCGATGTTGACGCCGTCCTCGCGGAGCCGTGCTGCTCGGCGCAGGCGGTCGATGTCGTCGTCGCTGTACCGGCGCGTGCCGCCGTCGCTGCGCGCAGGCGTGAGGAGCCCCTTGCTCTCGAAGAGACGCAGTGTGGCCTCGGGGAGGTCGACCAGCTGGGCGGCCACCGCGATGCCGTACAGCGGTGTGCGGGAGTCCCGATGCGGCATCCGAACGCTCCTTGCCATGAGATCTTCTTCCGGGGTTGCAAACCTAGCACGAGTTGTCGTATAACAAATCTACAGCAACGGATACAGATTCTCTGTATCCCACCTCGCCCCACCAGGGCCGCACGAAAGGAGAACCTCATGGCACTGACCTTCGACCCCTTCAGCCAGCTCGATCGCTTCGCCGCGAGCGTGCTGGACTCCGTTCGCGCACCCCGGCTGATGCCGGTGGACCTGTTCCGCGACGGAGACCGCTATGTGCTCCACGCCGACCTCCCCGGCGTCGACCCGGGCTCCATCGACGTGGACCTCGACGGCGGGCAGCTCACGATCCGCGCGCAGCGCACCGCAGACACCCGAGAAGGTGTGCGCTGGCTGGCGCGCGAGCGCGGCGCCGGCTCGTTCCTCCGCCAGTTCACGCTCGGCGAGGGCGTCGACCTCGAGGGGATCAGCGCCTCGTACGAGAGCGGCGTCCTGTCGGTCATCATCCCGGTGAGCGAACGCGCGAAGCCGCGCAAGATCGCCGTCGAGACGTCCGAGCAGCGACAGGCGATCGACGCCTGACCGACGCGGGGGCGGTGCACACCGCACCGCCCCCGCGCGCTCCCCTGAACGGAAAGGAAGTCCCATGTCCCTCACCCCCACGCTCGATCGCTTCCTCGCCGGCATGGAGTACCCGGCGACGCGCGACGACCTGCTGCGCGAGGCCGCGCGCGAAGGCCTCGGCCCCGACGACCGCGCCCTGCTCGCCGACCTGCCGGAGCAGAGCTACAGCGCCGCATGGCACATCCGCTATCGCCTGGCGCGGCGCTCGTTCGTCGAGGGCCTCTCCCCCACGACAGCGCCCGCGGCCGCCTGAGCGCTCGCGAACCGCCGTGTCGAGGGAATGCGCGGAGGGCGCCGCCGGTTGTCCTTCGGGATGAATGACGTCGCCCTCTCCGTCCTCGACCTCGTCCCGGTCCGCACCGAGCAGACGAGCACCGAGGCCATCGCCTCCTCCCTCGCCCTCGCCGAGATCGCCGATCGACTCGGCTACCGCCGCTACTGGTTCGCCGAGCACCACAACATGCCGGCGGTCGCCTCTACCACGCCTCCCGTGCTGATCGCGGCCGCGGCAACCCGCACCGCGCGCCTGCGCCTGGGCTCCGGTGGGGTCATGCTGCCCAACCACGCGCCGCTCATCGTCGCCGAGCAGTTCGCCGCGCTCGAGGCCATCGCCCCGGGCCGCATCGACCTCGGTCTCGGCCGCGCGCCCGGCAGCGACCCGGTGATCACCCAACTGCTGCGCGGATCGGGCACCACCAGCGACGTGGAGCAGTTCCCGCGTCATGTGCAGGACATCGCCGCCCTGCTGTCCGGCGACGGCGCCACCGTGCGCTTCACGTCGGGCGGGGAGTACACGGTCCGCGCGACACCGGCCGCCACGGGCTCCCCCGAGGTGTGGCTGCTGGGATCGAGCGACTACTCCGCGCAGCTCGCCGCCTCGCAGGGGCTGCCGTACGTGTTCGCGAACCACTTCTCCGGGCAGGGGCTGGAGCGCGCTCTCGACCTCTACCGCACCGGCTACCGCCCGAGCGAAGAGCACCCGGAGCCCCGCACGTTCCTCACGGTGAACGCCGTCGCCGCGCCCACGACGGAGGAGGCGGAGGCGCGTGCCCTGCCGCAGCTGAGGATGATGGCGCGTCTGCGCCTGAACCAGCCCCTCCGTGCGCTGGAGACCGTGGAGCAGGCGGCGGCCGCGGCTGCGGACCCCGCCACCGACCAGGTCGTGCAGGACGCACGGTCGCGCTGGTTCGTCGGGACCGGGGAAGCCGTCGCCGCCGAGGTCCGCTCCTTCGCCGAGCGCCACGGCGTCGACGAGGTCATGCTGTCTCCGGTCGCCGGCGCGCTCGACGCCGAGCCGAAGGACTCCGCCACGGGTCGCGCGCAGACGCTGGAGCTCATCGCCGCCGCGCTCTGACCACCCGCGCTCGAGCGCACGCCGACCCCTGGTCTTCCGGCGCGAGGGAGCGTACCCTCAGCCGGAGAGAGGGGTTCGACGATGAGCACCACGAAGACACTCGCCCTGTGGGTCGCCTACGGACGCAACGGCGTGGTCGGGAGCATCCGGCACGACGAGGACGGCTACACCGTCACGATGGCGGGCTCGGACGCGACGACGGGGACCTATCCGAGCCTGGCCTCGGCGAAGGGCGCCCTGCACTCGCACATGGCTCCGGGCAGCGACTGGCCGCGCTTCCAGGAGCACTGAGTCGCGGCATCCGCCTGACCGTGCTGGGCGGTCGGGCGGATGACGTCAGGGCTCAGGACTCGGGTTCGCCGGAGAGGATGCCGCGCAGCCAGTCGCGCGCCTCGACGAACACGTCGTCGGAGTAGCGGTCCGGGTACTGCACGATCTGACGGTCGGCGCGCGGGTATGAACCGAGGAAGACCACACGCGGGCTGAACCGGCGGATGCCGAGCAGCGCGTCGGCCATGCGCTCGTGCTCGATGTGCCCGTCTGCGTCGATCACGAAGCGGTAGCGGCCGAGTTCGTCGCCGATCGGCCGCGACTCGATGAGCGAGAGGTTGATGCCGCGCGTCGAGAACTGCTCGAGCATCTCCAGGAGCGAGCCGGGGTGGTCGTGCGGGAGCTCGACGATGAGGGAGGTCTTGTCGGCTCCCGTCGGCTCCGGGGAGCGGGTCGTCCTGGTCACCAGGACGAAGCGCGTCACGGCCTGCGCGTTGTCGCCGATCCCCTCGGCGAGCACCTCGACGTCGTAGTGGTTCACGATGCCGGGGGCCGCGATCGCCGCCTGGGCGGGCAGCGTGCCGTCGAGCACGCCGATGGCCGAGGCGACGTTGCTCGCGGCCGGCACGTGCGAGTGCGACGGCAGGTGAGCGCCGAGCCAGCCGTGGCACTGCGCGTAGGCGACCGGATGCGCGGCGATCACGTCGACCTGATCGAGCGTCGTCCCGCGCGGGGCGACGAGCACGAAGTTCACCCGCACGAGGTACTCGCCGATGATGCGCAGACCCGGGAGCGTCGCCAGGGCGTCCTGCGTCGTCGACACGCCACCCTCGATGGAGTTCTCGATCGCGATCATCGCGGCGTCGCTGCGACCCTCCAGCACGTCCGCGAGCGCCTCGCCCACGTTGTGCACCGGGCGCCACTCCTGGCCACGGGCCTCGGCGACCTGGTCGAGCGCCGCTTCCGTGAAGGTTCCGGCTGGTCCCAGATAGCTGTACGTGCGGCGTTCGGTCACGGTTTTCACCTTAGTCCTCGGCAGCGATGACGACTTCCGGACGACGCCGCGGATGCGATCGGGCGAAAGTGGGGGCAGACTGAAGACATGACCAGCCGTGCCGGCCTCCCCGCGGAGGAAAGTGACCTGATCGATGTCGACGAGCTGATCGCCGCCTATTACGACCGCGCCCCGAACCCGGACGTCCCGGCAGAGCGGGTCGTGTTCGGCACCAGCGGCCACCGCGGCTCCTCGCTCACGAACAGCTTCAACGAGAATCACATCCTCGCCACGACCCAGGCGATCGTGGACTATCGCGCAGCTCAGGGGATCACCGGCCCTCTGTTCCTCGGACGGGACACGCACGCCCTGTCGCTGCCCGCCGAGCGCAGCGCGATCGAGGTGCTGCTGGCGAACGGCGTGGATGTGCGCGTCGACTCCCGCGACGCCTGGGTGCCGACCCCGGCGCTCAGCCACGCGATCCTCACCTACAACCGCGGACGCGCGGCCGACGACGCGGGCAGGGCGGACGGCATCGTCGTCACGCCGTCGCACAACCCGCCGCGGGACGGCGGCTTCAAGTACAACCCGCCGCACGGCGGCCCCGCCGACACCGATGCCACGGGCTGGATCGCCGACCGCGCGAACGCCCTGATCGCCGCCGGACTCGACGGCGTCGCCCGCGAGCGCTTCGCCGACGTGGACTGGGACGCCCTCACCGGGTACGACTTCCGGGACGCCTACGTCCGCGACCTCCCCTCCATCATCGACCTCGACGCGATCCGTGAAGCCGGCGTCCGCATCGGAGCCGACCCGCTCGGCGGGGCATCCGTGGAGTACTGGGCGCTGATCGCCGAGATGCACGACCTCGACCTCGACGTCGTGAACCCCGAGGTCGACCCCACCTGGCGGTTCATGACCCTGGACTGGGATGAGAAGATCCGGATGGATCCGTCCTCGCCGTCGGCCATGGCCTCGCTCGTGGCGAAGAAGGGGTCGTACGACGTGCTCACCGGCAACGACGCGGATGCGGATCGCCACGGCATCGTGACCCCGGACGCGGGTCTGATGAACCCGAACCACTACCTCGCCGTCGCGATCGACTACCTGTTCTCGCACCGCGAGCAGTGGCCGAGCGACGCGGCCGTGGGCAAGACCCTGGTGTCGTCCATGATCATCGACCGCGTCGCCGAATCGCTGGGTCGTCGCCTGCTGGAGGTTCCGGTCGGCTTCAAGTGGTTCGTGCCCGGCCTGCTCGACGGCTCTGTGGCCTTCGGCGGCGAGGAGTCCGCCGGCGCGTCCTTCCTCCGCAGAGATGGCTCCGTCTGGTCCACTGACAAGGACGGCATCCTGCTGTGCCTGCTGGCCGCCGAGATCATCGCCGTGACCGGCAAGACGCCGTCGCAGCGCTACGCCGAGCTGGAGCAGGAGTTCGGGGCCTCCGCGTACCAGCGCGTCGACGCCCCCGCGACCCCGGAGCAGAAGGCGACGCTCGCGAGACTCGCTCCGGAGTCCGTGACCGCGACCACCCTCGCGGGCGAGGAGATCACCGCGAAGCTCTCGCACGCACCCGGCAACGACGCGGCGATCGGCGGCCTCAAGGTGCAGACCGAGCACGCCTGGTTCGCAGCCCGCCCCTCGGGCACGGAGGACGTGTACAAGCTCTACGCCGAGAGCCTGCGCGGCCCGGACCACCTCGCCGAGGTGCAGGCCGAGGCCCGCGCGGTCGTGTCGGCCGCACTCGGCGGCTGACGCGAGCCGAGCCGCCCGGTTGAGCGCTGTCCTCCGAAAGGGGGACAGCGCTCATTCCTCTGCCCGTCCCACATGAGTAATGTTATACTCGTCACTCATTACATCGACGCGAGAGGGACGATCATCGACACACAGAGAGGCGGCTCGATCGCCACCCGCAGTCACGTGAACAGACCGAACGCTGCGCGCTGGGTGTACCAGGGTTACGACTGCAGCTATTGAGGCGGAGACTGATGCGAAAAGCGCCCGCTCTCGTCGCGGCGTTGACGGCTGGGGCTTTGCTCGCCATCGCCGGATGCGCGCAGGCTTCGCCTGAGCCGCTGCCCACAGCCGAAAGCGTCGACCTCGGAGTCGACCCGGAGTTCGGGACCGTCATGGCCTCGTGCATGGTCGAACGAGGATGGGATGCGGTCGTCACCGGCGACGGCGGAATAATGAGCGACATACCCGATGGTCAGGACGAGTCCTACGACACGGACCTCGCGGAATGTGAGGAGAAGAACGGGTTCGACAGCATCGCACCCGCACTCACCGAACCCGAGTTGCGGCTGCTGTATCTCATGGAGTTGGACACGGCCGCGTGCCTACGCGGCGAGGGCCTCGATCCCGGCATCGCCCCGAGCGAGCAGAGCTTCGTGGAGGCGGCCCTCGTCGACGGAAACGCCTGGGACCCGTATGCGACGGTGTACACGACTTCGAACTCGCAGGTGACCGAAGACGAGTACTTCGCTCTCCTCGAGAAGTGCCCCCGGCCGGGGTATTAGATGCCAGCCGCTGAGATGACGGACAGCCAGAATGCTGCCGCGCGACCCCGACCCGGACGCGGCGCGCTTGTCGTCGTGGCTATCACCCTGCTGCTGATCGGAGCCGCGAGTGCGTGGGCCGTCGCGACCATCCTCGGCCCCACCGAAGACCCCCTGGCTTCGACAGGTCACTCCTTCGTCGCCGTCGAGCAGGGCACCGTCGGGCAAGCGTTGAATCTCAACACGATGGCCGAGTGGTCGCAGCAACCCATCGGCACGAACCGCGCCGCGGGCGTCGTCACGGACGTCGCCGTCGAAGCAGGCGAGGAGGTCGTCTCGGGTGCGGTCTTGTACACGATCGATCTGCAGCCCGTCGTCATCGCGCAAGGAGCGGTGCCGATGTTCCGGCCGCTCGGTCCCGACAGCGCGGGTCCCGACGTTCGGCAATTGCAGGAGATGCTTCGCGCTGTCGGCCAGTACGACGGCCGAATCGACGGGCTGTTCGGCGAGGGAACCAGAAGTGCCGTCAGCCACTGGCAGGCTGCGATCGGCGCACCGGCCACAGGCGTCGTCGACACTGGCGACGTCATCTTCGTACCCGCCCTGCCAACGAGGGTCACGCTCGATACGACCGTGATCGTTCGAGGAGCGACGCTCTCCGGGGGCGAGATCGTCGTGAACGGGCTCTCGTCGACACCCACCTTCGAGATCCCCGTCACCGAAGCCCAAGCCGCGATGATGCCCGCGGGGACAAGAGTGGAGATCACAGCCCCTCGAGGCGAGACCTGGGAGGCCGTCGCCGAAGAACAGCTGCGCAGCGACGAGGGCGCGATCGCCATCCGCTTGCGCGGGCCGAATGAGAAATCCATCTGCGCCCACGCGTGCGCGGAGATAACGCCCACCGGGAAGACTGCCCTCGGCTCGCGCATCATCGTGGTCGAAGAGGTCGAGGGACTGGTCGTGCCGTCCGCGGCGCTTGTGACGGTGGCAGACGGATCAACAGCTGTCGTCGACGAAGAAGGGCGACAGCAGCGGGTGGGAATCGTGGCTTCCGCTCAAGGCATGTCGGTGGTCACCGGAGTGCGCGAGGGGTTGCGCGTGCAGACCCCAGCATCAGGGACTGCGAGGAGATGAGCGCGACGAAAGAGGTGAGGCTGCGCGCCGAAGACCTGACCTTCGGCTATGAGGCGGATCATCCGCTCGTCGCAGGTTGGTCCGCCGAGTTCCCGGCCGGCTCGACGACGGCGCTGACAGGTCCGTCCGGCCGAGGGAAGTCCACGGTGTTGTACCTCCTCGGCCTCATGTTGACGCCGGACGCCGGCGACGTGCTCATCGATGGGATTCCGAGCCGCACGCTTCGCGATGCGCGGCGCGCCCATCTGCGCGCCGACAGATTCGGTTTCGTCTTCCAAGATGCAGCGTTGGACACCACACGATCCGTACTCGACAACGTCACCGAGACGGCTCTCTATCGCGGGATGCCTCGGGGATCGGTCGAGTCGAGGGGTCGAGAGCTCCTCGACCTGTTCGGAGTCGACGTCCCCGCGCACCGCAAGCCCGGACAGGTGTCCGGAGGGCAGGCACAGCGCATCGCGCTCTGCCGCGCTCTTCTCCACGCGCCCGACATCGTTCTTGCCGATGAACCGACGGGAAATCTGGATCCGACGACGGCGGGGGTCGTCGTCCACGCCCTGCAGGAACACGCGCGCACAGGTGCGGCGGTCGTCATCGTGACCCATTCACCTGAAGTGGCGAACACCTGCGACCGGGAGATCACGCTGTGATCGGTGCCGTTCTCCGCGAGGCTCACTCATCGATACGCTCCCAGCCCGTGGCGTCAGCCATCACGGTGCTGATGGTGGTCGGCATGATCCTCGTCGTCATGCTCACCACCGGACGCACCGTCGGCGCGGAGCAGGACGTGCTCGACTCGATCGACTCGGCGGGCACCCGATCCGTGACGATCAGAGCAGATCCGGACGCCGGCCTGACAGCCGACGTTCTCGATCGGATCGACGGGATCGAGGGAATCGAGTGGGCTGCAGGCTTGTCGTCCGCCGTCGATGCCACCAACAGCGCTGTACCGGATGGCACGCGCGTGCCGGTTCGCATCGTCTACGGGTCCCACCTCGAGAGACTCGGCATCCCGATCGACTCACCGCTGCCGGGAGCACTGGTATGGGTGTCGGACGAGGCCGCGGATCAGCTGGGCACTCCCGACTTCGTCGGCGGGGTGTCGATCGTCGACGCCGGCGGTTCCTTCGGGCTCGGCGGAAGACTGGAGGTTCCCGACTTCCTCCGCCCGTTCGAGCCCCTGGCACTCGTGCCGCAGGCAGCCGACGGCGACGAGCGGCTGTCCGTCCTGGTCGTCATCGCAGAGACGCCCGACCTCGTCTCTCCCGTGAGCAAGGCTGTGGTGTCCCTCCTCGGCGTGGACGATCCATCGAAGGTGACGATCCAGACCAGCGAGGCCCTGTCGAAGCTGCGCGGTCTGATCGACGCACAACTCCGCGATTTCTCTCGAGGCCTGGTGATCGCTCTGCTCAGCCTGACCAGCCTCCTCCTCGCTGTTCTGCTGTACGGCCTGGTCCAGATGCGCCGCAAAGACTTCGGACGGCGGAGGGCACTGGGGGCGAGTCGCGCACTCATCATCTGCCTTCTCTTGACGCAGACTGCTGTGCTCTGCCTCGCCGGCACCGCACTGGGAATCGGCATCTCACTCATCGTGCTGGCTTCGGCCGGCGACCCGTTGCCGGGTGCGTCCTTCACCGGCGCGCTGGCGGTGCTGACTGTGACCACGGCACTGGCAGCGGCACTCACTCCGGCAATCGCGGCCAGCAGCCGAGAACCGATTCGAGAACTTCGAATCCCGTGACCCCGCCGGCGTGTGGGACGTGGACTCAGGACGTCGTGGCGCGCGCCAGCGCCGCGCCCGCTTCGCGTAACCAGCGTGGGGGCTCGGTGAGCGCGGCCTCGGCCGAGCCGGCAAGGTCGGTGAGGGAGGTGGACGCCGCGAACAGCGAGGTGTCGGAGTCGTCGGTGATCCGGCCCGCCGCGAGCATCGCGCGGACGCCCGCCGTCGCAGCGAGGTCGGCGAGGAACGAGGGAACCTTGCCGTCGCCGGACTGCCCGTCGTAGGAGCCCTCCCCCGTGATGACGATGTCGGCTGCGTCGATCGCGGCGGGCAGGCGGATGAGCTCGGCCACCTCGGCGGCACCGGGAGCGAGCACTCCACCCCACCGCACGAGTGCGGCGCCGGTGCCCCCGGCCGCTCCGGCGCCGGGCTGTGTGGGATCGAGCCCGAGCCGCGCGGCCAGTCGGCCCAGCGCCTCGTCCACCCGGGCGATGTCGTCAGCGTCCCGTAGCCCCTTCTGCGGACCGAACACCGCGGCGGCGCCGCGCGGGCCGGTGAGCGGGTTGGTAACGTCGGTCAGCACCCGCACTTCCGGCGCCGTCCGCAATCGCGTCAGATCGACCGACGTGATCTCGCTGAGGCCTCGCGCCCCGCGGGGGACGGGGACGCCTGCGGCATCCAGGAAGCGGGCGCCCAGCGCCGTGAGCATCCCGGTGCCGCCGTCCGTCGAAGCGCTCGATCCGATGCCGACGACGAGCCGGGAGACGCCGTGATCGAGCGCCGCGGCAATCGCCTGTCCGAGACCCGTGGTGTCCGCGTCCCAGGGGCGCAGCCCGTCCAGGAGCTCGATTCCGGAGGTCGAGGCGAGGTCGACGACCGCGGTCCCTCCCGGCGCGTCCTCGGTCGGCGGCAGCAGCAGCCAGGCGGTGTCGATGGACACGCCCGCGGGTCCGTCGACCGTGACCGGCATTCGCACCGCGCCGGCGACAGCGGCTTGGAACGCGTCGACCGTGCCCTCCCCGCCGTCCGCCATCGGCCGGTGCACGAACTCGGCCGTCGGCTCGACGGAGGCCCATCCCTCCGCCAGCGCGACCGCGGCGTCGACAGCGGTGATCGTGCCCTTGAAGCTGTCCGGTGCCAGCACGACGCGGGTCACGGCGCGACACCGGGAGTGCTCGCGCGGACGACGACCTCGAGCGGCAGCGGCGCCTGCTCCCAATCGGCGTCGACCGTCGCACGGAACGCCTGGTAGCCGACCTCGCTCAAGGGCACACGGACCGTCGTCAACGCCGGTGACACGTCGCGGCTGGAAGGCACATCATCGAACCCGCACACCGCGATGTCGGACCCCACCTCGCGTCCGGCGTCGCGGATCGCGGACATCGCCCCGATCGCGAGCACGTCGCTGATCGCGAACACCAGTGTGCCGGCGGGGACACCGTCGGCCAGGACATCCGTCATGACCGCTGCACCCGACTCGCGGCGGAAGTCTCCGCGCCGCACGGCCGCGACCGTGCCGCCCGCAGCCTCGATACCGGTGCGGAACCCGGCAAGACGGTCGTCCGAGGTGCGCACGCCCTCCGCCGCGCCGATCGCGATCGCGGAACGGTAACCGAGAGCCGCCATCCGCCGCCCGAGCGCCTCCGCCCCGGACCGGTTGTCGATCTCGATGTGCCGTTCCCCCTCGCCCTCGGGGCCGAACGCGACGACTCTGCCACCCAGACGCGCGAAGTCCGCCAGCTCCCGGGCGGTGTCGGCCTCCATCGGCTCCTGCGTGCGCGAGGCCGCGAGGATCAACCCCAGCGGCCGCTGACCGCGCAGCGCCCGGACGATCCGAGCCTCCCGCGCCGGATCGCGCTCGGTGATCGCGATCGTCACCACCAGGCCATGCTCGTCGGCGCCGCGCGCCACTCCGGATGCGATCAACCCGAAGTAGGGGTCGGCGATGTCGGCGACGAGGAGCGCGATCACCGGTGACGTACCTCGCGCGGTCGCCTGAGCCGAGACGTTCGCGGTGTAGCCCAGCTTCACGGCCGCCGCTTCCACGCGTTCGCGGAACGACTCCGCGACCTTGCGCTCGGAGCCGTTGAGCACGCGGGATGCCGTGGCGAGCGACACGCCGGCCTCGCGGGCCACGTCGTGCAGCGTGGCGGCGGGCCCCCGCGCATGGCGCTGAGCCCGCGCCGGCTGTTCCGCGGACGATGCGGGCTTTGTCATGCCCCAGAGCCTACTTCCCGGGCCGTCATCGCCGCGGGTCCGAGAGGTACGCGCGCAGGGCGGCCGCTTCGGCTGACAGCAGCGCGGGATCATCGTCCGGCACGAACTCGAGCAGCGCGTCACGAGGTGGAGACGCCGCGGACCCCGCCTCGGCGAAGTACCGCGTCCAGAGCGCGTCGCGTGCCCGCAGCGGCAGCCGCTCCCGCTCGGGCCACCACGAGAAGACATGGGCCGCGGTGACGTGCGGCGCCAGAGCGCGGTACTCCTCCAGCACGGTGTCGACCGACGCGCCGACGGTGGGCTGCCAGTACGTCGACAGAGACGGACTGCCGACCTCGGTCAGCAGACGCAGCGTGCTCGGGGCGGTGTCGGCGAGCGTGCCGCCGTGGAACTCCAGCGCGAGTGTGACCCCGCGCTCGGCCGCTTCCTCCGCGGCGGCCCGGAGGCGCAGGACCACGGCCGCCCGTTCGACCGGTGTCGCCTCCAGCGAGCCGACCTCGCCCGCCCAGACCCGCACCCGCTGTGCGCCCAGCGCCTGCGCGCTGTCGAGCACGGGTGTGAAAGGCTCCTGCACGCCGGCACGGAAGTACGAGCCGTAGGAGGCGACCGCGAGCCCCGCGTCGACCGTGGCGCGCGCGACCTCCGCCGCCCTGGCCTCGTCGCCCGGCGGCACGTGCACGTCGGCGCCCCACTCGATCACCTCGAGCCCCGCCTGCGCGGCGAGCTCGACGATCCGCTCCGGCGTGAGAGCACGGAAGGTCACCGAGCACAGCCCTGGCCGGATCCCCGTCATGTCTTCATCCTCTCAGCTCCCACCCCGGCGCCATCCGCCGGCCGCCGGCCACGGGACGGATGTCGGACGAGCGGACGGATGCCGGACGAGACGAGCCCCTTTCGCCCGACATCCGTGAATCCGCCCGACAAGTGTCCGGACGGGCGGCATCGGACGGGCGTCGGAGGGGGCGGAGGGTCATGGCAGATGCGGGGAGACGGCGGAGGCGAAGGTCTCGGCTGTGTGTCGCACGACGCGGTCCGGGGCATCCGCCCAGACGTCGGCGTTGAAGATCTCGACCTCGATGTCGCGGTCGTATCCGGTGGCGACCACGGCGCGGGTGAGGGAGCCGAAGTCGATCACGCCCTCGCCGGTGTAGTGCCGGGACAGCAGCACGTCCGCGGCGAGCGGCGTCTTCCAGTCGCACACCTGGTACGTGGCGATGCGTCCTTCGCGACCCGCTCGTGCGATCTGGTCGAGCACCTGCGGGTCCCACCAGATGTGGAAGGTGTCGACCGCGGCCCCGACCACCTCGGGGTCGAAGTCCGCCGCGATGTCGAGCGCCTGACCCAGGGTCGACACCACGGCACGGTCGGATGCGTACATCGGATGCAGCGGCTCGATCGCGAGGGTGACCCCCGCGGCCTCCGCCTCCGGGGCGAGCGCGCCGACGGCATCGCGCACACGCTCGCGCGCGCCGATCAGGTCCCGCGATCCCGGGGGCAGGCCGCCCGCGACGAGCACGAGCACGGCGGTGGAGCCCTCCGCACCGGCGGCGGCGAGGGTCGCGGTCTCCTCGATGGCACGGCGGTTGTCGTCGAGGGCGGCCTCGCGCTCGGGGCCGACCGGGAGGGTGAAGAACCCGCCGCGACAGTGCGTCGTGAAGCGCAGACCCGAGTCCGCGAGCATCCGCGCCGCTTCGTCGAGGCCGACCTCGTTCACGGGTTCCCGCCAGAGTCCGATCGCCTGGACGCCCGCCTCGGCTGTGACGCGCAGCGCCGTGGCGAGGTCGGCGTGCTTGATGGTCGCCTGATTGATCGACAGGCGCGGGTCGGGGGCGGTCATGCGTCCACTCCGTTCAGGCGCAGCATGCCGTGCCACCGCTGTCGGGCGAGGTCGGGGTCCTCGAGGGCGAGCGAGGCGTTCGCGAGCTCGACGATGCGACTCAGGTGCGGAAGGCTCCGCGCGGAGTGCAGCCCTCCCACCATCTGGAACGCCGGCTGGTGGCCGTTGAGCCAGGAGAGGAACGCCACCCCCGTCTTGTAGTAGAACGTGGGCGCCGCGAACACCTGACGGCTGAGCTCCTCGGTCGGGCCGAGGATCTCGAGATACCGCGCGTGATCGCCCGCGTCGAGCGCCTGGATCGCCGCCGACGCGACGGGAGTGATCGCCGCGAACGCCCCGAGCAGCGCGTCCGAGTATCCGCGATCCTCGCCGAGCGCACGGGTTGCCGTCGAGGGCACGGCTTCGGTGCGTGCGGAGCCCGTGCGCTCGGCGGCATCCCGTGCACTCGGCGAATCGGAAGCGGGAGCGGGGGCGGGAGCGGGGGCGAGGAGGGCGACGTAGTTGAAGTCGTCGCCGGTGAACATGCGGACGCCCTCGGGGAGCCGGCTGCGCACCGAGATCTCGGACTCGGCGTTCAACAGGCTCATCTTGACGCCGGCGACCCGGTCCGGATTCTCCTCGATGATCTCGAGCAGCACGGCGGAGGCGCTCTGCCAGTCGTCGGCGCCGAAATACCCCTTCAGCTCCGGGTCGAAGGCGGTGCCGAGCCAGTGCAGCACCACGGGCACCGACGCCCGCGACAGCACCTCGCGGTAGACGCGCCGGTAGTCCTCGGGCCCCGTCGCGACACGGGCGAGGTGCCGCGAGGCCATCAGCACGGGACCGGCGCCCTGCTCCTCGGTGAAGTGCAGCTGCTCGAGGTAGGCCGCGATCACCTGCTCGATAGAGATGTGCGAGTCGGCCACGTGATCGGTGTTGACGCCGACCACGACCGAGCCGCCCTCCTCGCGCGCCACCTCCGCGCTGCGGGAGATCAGCTCCCGGGTGGCTGCGGCGTCCAGGCCCATGTTCCGCTGGGCGGTGTCCATCGCGTCCGCGACACCGAGCCCCCAGGAGTACACGTTGCGGCGGAAGGCCAGCGTGGAGTCCCAGTCGATGTCGGCGGGCTCCCCCGGGGTGTTGTCGGCGTGCACCTTCGGCACGACGTGCGCGGCCGCGTAGGCGACACGGCTGCGCAGCGGCCCCGTCGGACGCACGTAGGCGCCCGAGTCGTTGAGGTCGACGTCGGCGAGGTCGCCCGTGGTACGGAGGAGTCGGAGAGTGCTCATGCGGCTCAGTCCAGCGTCAGCGGCTCGAGGGCGATCTTGCGACCCTCGGCGCTGGACGTCAGTCCTGCTTCGGCGAACTGCACCCCGCGAGCGCCGGCGAGCAGGTCGAACGGGTAGTCCGTGCCCTCGACGTAGGAGACCAGGTACTCCTCCCACTGCTGGCGGAAGCCGTTCTTGAACACGTCGTTCGTGGGGACCTGCTGCCAGTCGGCGTCGTAGTCGCGGGTGTCCTCGAGGTCGGGGTTCCACACCGGCTTGGGGGTCGCGTTGCGGGGCTGGATCTTCGCCCCGAACAGGCCGACCACCGCCGAGCCGTGGGTGCCGTCGACCTGGAACTCGACGAGCTCGTCCCGGTTGACGCGCACGGTCCACGAGGAGTTGATCTCGGCGATCACGCCGCCGGAGATCTCGAAGATGCCGTAGGCGGCGTCCTCCGCGGTGGCGGTGTAGTGCTCGCCCTTCTCATCCCAGCGGTCCGCGATGTGCACGGCCGCCTGCGCGTAGACGCTCGTGACCTCGCCGAACAGGTTCTCGAGGACGTAGTTCCAGTGCGGGAACATGTCGGTGATGATGCCGCCGCCGTCCTCCGTCCGGTAGTTCCAGCTGGGACGCTGCGCCGGCTGCCAATCGCCCTCGAACACCCAGTAGCCGAACTCGCCGCGCACCGAGAGGATGCGGCCGAAGAAGCCGGAGTCGATCAGCCGCTTGAGCTTCTGCAGACCGGGGAGGTACAGCTTGTCGTGCACGACGCCGGTCTTCACGCCGGCCTCCTTCGCGAGACGGGCGAGTTCGAGCGCCTCTTCGAGCGACTCGGCGGTGGGCTTCTCCGTGTAGATCGCCTTGCCGGCGGCGATGGCCTTGCGGATCGCGGAGGCGCGGGCCTTGGTCACGAGGAAGTCGGCGTAGATCTCCCACTGCGGGTCGGCGAGGGCCGCGTCGAGGTCGGTGGTCCAGTCCTCGATCCCGTGCTTCGCGGCGAGCTCGGCGAGCTTCGCCTCGTTGCGGCCGACCAGGATCGGCTTCACCGTGACGCGGGATCCGTCCGGCAGCTCGATGCCGCCTTCTTCGCGGATCGCGAGGATCGAGCGCACCAGGTGCTGCCGATATCCCATGCGTCCGGAGACCCCGTTCATGATGATCCCGATCTCGCGGGTGTTCGCCTGTGCCATGGTGTTCCGTTTCTCTCGCGGGAGCTGAGGGCGCTTCGGTCGATCGATCGGAAAGCGCTTTCCGAGATCATGCCACGAGACTTCGATGGATCGCAACCGCCGCTACTCGGCGTAGGGGGCGGTCGAGGCGCGCACGTGCAGCGACGGCACGACCTGCACCCGCTCGACGGGTCGCCGTCGGCCCTCGTCGAGCCGAGCGAGCAGCACCTCGACCGCGCGGCGACCGACATGCTGCTTGGGAGGGCGCAACGCCGTGATCGGCGGCGTCCCGCTCTCGGCGACCTCGTCGTCATAGGCGACGATCGACAGCTCGTCCGGCAGCGACCACCCGCTGTCCACCGCATGCTGCTGCACGAGCAGGGCCTGCGGATCCGCGTGGATGAGCATGGCCGTGGTGCCTGTCCCCCGCACCTCCGCCAGCAGCGCGGTCACGGCCGCGTCCCGCTCCTCCGCGTCGAGTCGATCGAGGGACACGTCGCGGTCGACCGTCGCGGTCAGGCCCAGCCTGTCGACGGCGCGGTCCCAGCCCCGCCGGAGCCGCCCGGAGGTGGGCGACGGCGCGGAGGTGAGGATGCCGACCCTGCGGTGGCCGAGCTCGAACAGGTGGCGCGCCGCGAGGGCCCCGCCGAACGCATGATCGGTGGTCACGCTCTCGAGACCGGACAGCGCGAGCGTCGACGGCGCGCGCCGCTCGACCAGCACGACCGGGAGCGGGAGCGCGTCCAGCCACTGCAGGAGCGCATGACCGTCGGGGCCGAGACTCTCCGGGGCGACGATCAGTCCGTGGACGGTGCCCGCGTCGACGAGAGACGCGATCTGCCGCCGCTGGTCGTCGGCCGCGTAACTGGCGCCGCGCAGGATGAGCTGCGCGCCGAGCTCCGTCGCTGCGGCCCGTGCGCCGATCACGACCTGGGGCCAGTAGTAGCTCAGCGACGGCACCACCATCCCGATCCGGAACCTCGATGCCGCCGGCCCGCCCCGCACGACAGCGGTGTCGAGGGCGCTGCGCAGCGTCGCGCCACCGTGCACCCTCGTGAGCAGCCCGCGGTCGGCCAGCGCGCCGATGTCGCGGCGGATCGTGAGTTCCGCGACGCCGAGCTCGCGTGCCAGATCGGCGACGCGCACGGCGCCGATCCGCCGCAGCTCGTCCATGATGCGCTCGCGTCGGGAGATGCCGAACCGCGGCGCCTGCTCCTCGTCGGTCATCCGGCCATTCCTCTCAGCTCCCACGACGTGGTCCCCGGCATGGGGGCGAACAGCAGCCGCGAGACCTCCGGTCCCCACGACCGCTCCAGGTAGGGATCGGCCACGGACCGGGTCTCGACCTCGACCTCCGCCGGATCGTACGACAGCAGCAGGTCCGCCGATCCCTCGCGCCCGGGGATGCGGACGCCGTCCGGCCGGAGCTCCGGCACTCCGGCGCACACCACGACGATGCGGGTGTCGGGATGCCCGACCGCCGCTCCCTCGTCGCGGACGCTGACCTCGCCGTCCCCGTGCCGCACGGTGCGCAGCCACGAGATCTCCGCCTCGTCCGGCCAGGGGTATGCCGCGCTGAGGTCGATCTCCCACCCGTCGTCGAGCGCACGGACGGGCGCCTGCCACTCGCGCCCGGCACGCTGCTCCCGGCCGTACGGCAGAGGCGCGCTGTGCCAGCCACTGGTGACGTACCAGAGCTCATAGCGCGCCGCCGAGAAAGTCTGGGCCGTGTACGTCGCTCGGCCGAAGTCCGCGAGGAGGGGCACGCCGTCGACGGCGACCGAGATCGAACCGAGGTCGTTGTGGTTGTGGTTCTCGGCGTTGTGCCCGCCCTTCACCGTCACGGCGAGGCCGGCGGTGTCGCCGGGAGTCCGGCGGCGGAGGCCGAAGCCGATCGAGGCCAGCTCCACGGGCGACGGCAGCGGTGCGGGACCGCGCGGAGCCGTCCACCAGGACTCATCGAGGACCTCGGCGGATAGGCGGCCCAACCCCGAGGCCGTATCGGCCGCCGCGCCCCGCAGGACTCCGTCCTCCCGATAGCGGGCAGCGAATCCCGCGGTCTCGTCCTGTCCGCACAGTCGCGCGGCTCGATACAGTGCGTGCCAGGGCAGCCCGGTGGCGTTCCTGGCCTCGGTGTCCGAGAAGCTCGCCGACCACTCCGCCCCGAGCTGGACCCGCTCCGGGAACCGGACCAGCTCGGCGAGTCCTCGAAGCGGGCCGTCGGCCACCGCGGCGGCGACCTCGCCCCCCGTGAGCCCGTCGAGCAGCGACAGCGCGTCGAGAGCCCGCGCCGCACCCTGCCACCAGTACGCGAAGCCCTCGTCGATCGCCCCGTCGGCGGGGAGCTGCGCGAGGTAGCGATCGAGGCCGTCGACGCACAGGTCCAGCACCTCCGCCCGCGCCGCTCTCGCACGGAACGCCACGGCGGCCGGTATCAGGTTGCCGTGGATCCACGGGGCCCAGTTGTGCACGTGGCCCTCCGTGCCCTCCCACGCCCAGTCCCGACGGCGGACGAAGGGCCGGAGGACGCGCGCGTTCGTCTCTCGCCGGAGGCGCGCGACGAGTCCGGGGGACGCCTTCTCGAGGGCGTCGCCCAGCAGGAGCACCGCCCAACCGGCGAGCGCCGCCTCCTCCCCGGCTCCCAGGTCCACGAAGGGCCGCGTCGTGTCGGGAGCCCGCAGCCCCCGAGTGAAGGCATCGTCGTGGGCGGGCCAGCACCACGTCGACTGCTCGCAGAGCAGCGCGAGCCCGTCCGCCGCCTCGGCGACGCGATCGGGCGTCGGATCGATGGCCGCGGCGAGGACCGCCAGACGCAGTCGCCGGTCCCGCGCGAAGACGACCGCCTCGTAGCCGATGCGGTCGCCCGTGCGGGCGTACGCCGCCCACTGCGACAGCAGAGGGTGCGGCCACGCCGTCCCCGCCGACTCCTCCGCTGCCGCGAGCACGAAGGCGCGCGCTCCGGGGTCGATCGCGTCCCACACGTCCCGGTCGCCGGAGGGCGGCACGAGCAGCGGCTCGTCCGTGCGACGGCTCCGCGTCCAGAGTTCGCGCAGCGCACCCCGGGGAATCAGCGCGTCCATCGGAAGATCCGTGTTCGATTCTGTTCGACTTCGATCGATCCGATCCGAATCTGTTGCTCTCGCATGGTCGCACAGTCTTCACTGAAACCACGACGTCCCGCAACCCGCCGTTCCCCACCCTGACGACCGACCGGAGATCCCATGCCGACGCGCCCTCGCGCCCTCGTCCTGATGGGCTCGGACACGTTCTCCGCCCTGTTCGACGAGGAGCGGCTCGATCGGCTCGCCTCGCTGGCGGACCTCGGAGACCTCACCACCCTCGCCGACCTCGACGACACCGCCCACGATCCCGAGCTGGCCGAGGTCGAGGTGCTGATCACCTCCTGGGGCGCCCCCGCCCTCGACGCGCGCCTGCTCGCCCGGCTGCCGCGGCTGCGCGCCGTGTTCCATGCGGCCGGAAGCGTCCGGGCGCATGTGACCGAGGCGTTCTGGGAGCGCGGCATCCTGATCACCTCCGCGGCCGACGTCAATGCGGTGCCCGTCGCCGAGTTCACGCTCGCGGCCATCCTCCTCGCGGGGAAGCGGGCTCTCGTGCACGTGCGGACTCCGGGAGCCCCGCGCCTGCCCGACGAGGGCCTCGGCCGACACGCGAAGCTGGGCAACCACGGCCGCACGATCGGCGTCGTCGGCTTCTCGCGGACGGGACGCCGCGTCGTGGATCTGCTGCGTCCGTTCGACGGCCTCGACGTCGTCGTCGCCGATCCGTTCGCCGATCGCCGTGCGGTCGAAGCCGCCGGCGCCCGACTGGCTCCGCTGGCCGAGGTGCTCCCCGTGTCGGACGTGCTCACGCTGCACGCCCCCGCGCTGCCGTCGACGCGGCACCTGATCGGCCCCGCGCAGCTGGCCGCCCTGCCGGATGGGGCAACCCTCATCAACACGGCGCGAGGGGCACTGGTCGACCACGACGCGCTGCTGCGGGAATGCCGCTCCGGTCGACTCGACGCGATCCTCGACGTGACCGATCCGGAGCCGCTGCCCGCCGACTCCGAGCTCCTCCGGCTGCCGAACGTCGCCGTGACGCCGCACCTGGCCGGCTCCCTCGGCACCGAGACCCGGCGCCTGGTCGACGCCGCGCTCGATGAACTCGAGGCGTACAGCGGCGGGCGACCGGCCGCGCATCCTGTCGACAGGGCGGAACTGGCCCGGAGCGCCTAGGCGCCCTGCTCAGCGGCTGTCGCCGACGCCCCAGCCGTAGGCGAGCTTGTGCGCCTTCAGCACGAAGAACGACTCGGTCTGGACCACGCCGGGGATCTTCTGCAGAGTGCCGAACATCAACTCGGTGTAGTGGTCGATGTCGCGGCACACGACCTCGACCATGACGTCGAAGGAGCCGCTGGTGAGGACGACGTAGCTCGTCTCCGGCAGCGCGGAGAGCGCCTCGCAGACGTCCGGTCCGGTGCCGGCGGCGCAGCGGATCCCGATCAGCGCCAGGCGATCGAAGCCGATGTTGAGCGGGTTGGCGATGCCGACGATCTGGAACAGTCCGCTGTCCTGCAGCCGCTGCACGCGGTAGCGCACCGAGGAGGCGGACACCCCGAGATCCTGCGCGAGCACGCTGAAGGGTGTGCGTCCGTCGATCTGCAGCGCGGCGATCAGCTTCCGGTCGAGGTCATCGAGGTCGAGCGGCGTGGCGGCCTGTTCGCGATCCGGCATCAAGATCCTCCTCGGCTCGGGGTGACGCCCCTCATCCTATAGACGGGCGGCGGCCGTCCCGTCGTTCGACCGCCGCCCCGACACCGCGTCAGTCTCCGATGTGGATCACCGACGTGCGCAGATCGGTCATGTCGTGCAGCGTGTACATGCCGCCGATGCGCCCCCAGCCGGTGCCCTTTCCGCCGGCGCCTCCGAACGGCATGTTGATGTCCCACCAGCCGTTGGACTCGTTGAGCAGCACCTGGCCGGTCTCCAGCTCCTCGAGGAAGCGGAAGCCGCGGGCGATGTCGCGCGTGAACACGGCCGACTGGAGGCCGAGCGAGTCCGCGTTCGCGATCCGGAGCGCGTCGTCGTCGTCCTGGGCGGTGATGATCGGGAGCACGGGCCCGAAGGACTCCTCACGCGACAGCAGCGACTGCTCGGTCACGCCGTCGACGATCGTGAAGTCGTAGTACAGGTCGGTCGCGAAGCCGGAGGCACGACCCCCGCCCAGCAGGACGTCGAATCCGAGGGCGCGCGCCTCGTCCAGGTGCCGATCCATCTTGTCGGCGACGCCGGCGTTGTTGAGCGGGCCGAGGTTGGTGGCCGGGTCGAACGGATCGCCGAGCTTGACGGTCTTCGCGTAGGAGAGGGCCGCTTCGAGGAAGGCGTCGTGCGCCTTGCGATGCACGATCACGCGCTCGGTCGCGCAGCACACCTGTCCCGCACAGTAGAAGGCGGAGTCGACGGCCGCCTTCGCCGCGCGCTCCATGTTGGCGTCGTCGAGCACGACCACGGGACCGTTGCCGGAGCACTCCATGACGGATCGCTTGAGACCGGCGGTCGCCTGGATCTTCGCGCCGGTCGCCGACGACCCGATGAAGCCGATCGCGTGGATGCCCGGGTGCGACACCAGCCGCGAGCCGAAGGCTCCCTCGCCGGGCAGGATGTTGACCAGTCCGTCGGGAAGACCGGCCTCGGCCAGGTACTCCATCGCCTTCAGCACCGTCAGCGAGGTGTGGATCGGCGGCTTGACGACGAGGGCGTTCCCGGTCGCGAGTCCGGGAGCGGCGAATTCCGTGAACATCAGCAGCGGGAAGTTCCACGGCGTGATGATGGCCCAGGTGCCGACGGCCTGCCGCCAGGTGTGCATCCGCTTGAGCGGGTCGGAGGACGGGAGTGTCTCGCCGTACAGCCGGAGGGCGTCCTCGGCGTGCAGGTGGAACAGCTGCGCCGCCTCGTTGACGTCGGCGCGCGACTCGGCCAGGGGCTTGCCCTGCTCCAGGGTCTGCAGCAGCGCGAGCTCCTCGACGTGCGCGGAGATCGTGTCGCCGATGCGGTGGCAGATCTGCGCCCGCTCCCACACGTTCACCCGGCGCCATTCGCGCTGCGCCCGGTTGGCTGCGGCGACCGCACGGTCGAGGTCCGCGTCGGTGGCGACGGGAAGGGCGGCGATCCGCTCGCCCGTCGCCGGGCTGATCACCTCGAACCGGTCGCCTCCTGTGCCGTCGGTGTAGGCCCCGTCGATGAAGAGCTGAGGTGTGGGCGCGGGGAGCTGCAGGGACATGGCGCGATTCTCCTGTCGTCGGTGACCTTCGTGAATGATGGTCAGCCTAGCCACGGGTTGCGGAATTGACAATAGATATCGCGCACTCGTGATTGATCCAATAATCTGAGACGAGCAGAGTTGCTGATTCAACAGATGTTGGGCACGAATGTGTTCGATGTGACAATCGGAAGAGGAGTGCATCCGCCGTGCAGACACCCACGAGCTTCGAACGAGCCGAGCAGCGAGCCGATCGCCGGAAGGCGGCCGCGGCGGTCGCCGGCGCTCGCCGCACCCCCTTCTGGCTGGACGACCTCGACCGTCGCCCCACGCTGCCACCCCTCGAGGAGGACACCGCGACGGACCTCGTCGTCGTGGGCGGCGGCTATGCCGGTCTGTGGACCGCACTGCGCGCCAAGGAACGGTACCCCGACCGCGATGTCGTCCTCGTCGAGGCGAACCGCGTCGCCTGGGCGGCGTCCGGGCGCAACGGCGGATTCTGCGAGCCGAGCCTGACCCACGGTCGAGCGAACGCGGCCATCCACGTCGCCGGCGAGGAGAAGCTGGCGGCCGAGCTCGGCGAGCAGAATCTCGCCGAGCTCCTCGCCACCGTGGACAGGTACGGCATCGAGTGCGACATCCAGCCCCACGGCGTCATCAAGCTCGCCACCGAGCCGCACCAGGAGGAGACGATCCGACGCCTGGCTGCCGCCGATCCGTCCATCGTCGTGCTGACGGACGAGGAGCTGCAGGCGCAGGTGCGCACAGCCGCGGCGCGCGTGGGGGGATGGGCCACCGCCGAGGGCGTGACGCTCAATCCCGCGAAGCTCGCCATGGGTCTGCTCGACGCCTGCATCCGCCTCGGGTGCCGCGTCTACGAGACGACGCCGGCGACCCGGATCAGGAACCTCGGCCGCGGAGCCGGGGTGGAGGTCAGCACCCCGCGCGGACGCATCCGCGCCGCGCACGCCGCCCTCGCGACCAACGGGTTCCGTTCGCTGCTCCGTCGCAATCGGCTGTTCACGGTGCCCGTGTACGACTATGCGCTGGTGACGGAGCCGCTGACCCCCGCCCAGCGCGAGAGCCTGGGCTGGGAGAAGAGACAGGGTGTCACCGATCTGAACAGCCGCTTCCATTACCTGCGCCTGCTGAAGGACGCGGACGGCAACGACCGCCTGCTGCTCGGCGGGTACGACGCGATCTACCACTTCGGCAAGCGGATCGCGCCCGAGTACGACGTCAGCGAACCTACCTTCGAGCGGCTGGCCGTGCACCTGGGCGTCCTGTTCCCTCAGCTCGAGGGCGTGCGATTCAGCCACGCCTGGGGCGGGATGATCGACACGTGCAGCCGCTTCTTCGCCTTCTTCACGCGGGCGTTCCACGGGCAGGCGGTGTCGGCGTCGGGCTTCACGGGGCTCGGGGTGGCGTCGACCCGCTTCGCCGCCGACGCCATGCTCGACCTGCTCAACGACGAGGACACCCCGCGCACCCGATCCCGTCTCGTCCGCCGACGCCCCTTCCCGTTCCCGCCGGAGCCGTTCGCCTGGCCGGCGATCCGCTTCACCGCCGCGCAGATGGCTCGATCGGACCGGCGCGGCGGCAAGCAGGGACTGTGGCTGTGGATCCTCGAGAAGTGCAAGCTCGGCTTCGATTCCTGACGTCTGACCCCTGGCAGGAGAGAGGGCCCCGATCGCCGGAGCGGTCGGGGCCCTCTGTCCTGCGGGAGGCGTCAGACGGCGACGGCCTCCTGCGGGACGCGACGGACGTCCTTCGCGAAGAGCGCGCACACGAAGTTCAGCGCGAAGGTGGCGATGACCATCGCGACGAAGCCGACCGTGTAGTCGCCCGTCGCATCCTTGACGACGCCGAGGAGATACGGATACACGAAACCGCCGACGATGAAGCCGATGCCGAGGACGAAACCGTTCACCGCGCCGATCATGCGGGTGGGCACGGATTCGGCCGCCAGCGCGAGCGCGAGAGGCATTCCCGTGTAGACGCCGAGGCCGACCAGTGGCAGGAACAGCGCGACCAGCACGAAGTCGCCGGCGGCGAGGCTCATCGTGAGAGCGGCGAGGAAGACGGTCATCGCCAGTCCTGCCGCCACGATCAGCCCCTTGCGCCGCCCCATCCGGTCGGAGACGAGACCGAACACGATGGAGGTGATCATGCCGATCAGCACGTACAGGGAGGAGAAGAGACCGGCGAGCGCGGGATCCCATCCGGCCCCCTCGATGAGGATCGTCGGCATCCACACCGCGACCACCGCGAAGATGCCCCACTCGCCGATGAAGAAGGCCGCGGCGATGAGCACGTTGCGGCTGAGGAGCCAGCTCACGAGCGAGCGGCCCGAGGCGTCGGCCTCCTCCGCCACGCCCGGCGCGTCGTCGCGCGGCGCATCCTTCAGGAACAGCGCCGCGATGACGAACACGACGGCGAGCAGCCCTCCGCCGATCGCCGATCCGGTGCGCCATCCGACCGCGACGAGCACGAGCGCGAAGACGTAGAGCGCGAAGGCCGTGCCGATGCCGTCCGAGGTGAACATGACACCCAGGGCGATGCCGCTGCGACGCTCCCGCTCGAACCAGTTGACGGCCATCGTGTACGGGCCGACGAAGAGCAGGCCGACGCCGATGCCGCTGATCGCGCGGCCGAGCATGAGGAGGGTGTAGTCGGGGGCCCATGCGAACAGCAGCTGTCCGACGATGGCGGCGGCGATGCCGACGAGGATGATCCGCTTGATGCCCCAGCGGTCGCCGATCACGCCGGCGAACGGGAGCACGAGGCCGCCGACGAGCGCCGTGATGGATCCGAGGAGGCCTGCTTGCGCGGCGCTGAGCGAGAACTCGGCCGAGATGTCGAGAAGGCTGACGCTCCAGCCGATATAGGGGATGAAGCAGGCGATGAGGACCAGGTAGGACAGTCCGAGCATCACCCACTTCGTCGTGGGATTGGTCGTGTGCATGGTCACGTTCTTTCCATTCGGTGCGGACGAGACTCGGGCAGCCTCGTCGGCGAACTACGAAATTGGCATATCGCGGACCACTTTTTAGTGATCTGAGCGAGAATCTATACCCGAGCCTGCGCGATTGCTAGCCTTCAGGCGATATCAGTTGCTGATTCCGCAGATCACTGACGCGGAGCGGTGCTCGCCCGCTCGATGAGGCGGGTCGGCACGACCGGTCCTGGAGGAGGAGACGCCACGTCGCCTTCGATCTCGGCCACGAGAGTCGCGACCGCCCGCTCCGCCAGGGCCCGGAAGTCCTGCCTGACCGTCGTGAGCGGAGGCCGGAAGTTGGCCGCATCCGGAACGTCGTCGAAGCCGACCACGCTCACGTCCTCCGGAATGCGGCGCCCCGCTTCCGCGAACCATCGCAGCACCCCAAGCGCCATCTGATCGTTGGCGCAGAACACGGCGGAGGCCGCAGCGAGAGCGGGCCCCGCGGCGAAACCGGCATCGGCGCTCCAGTCGCCGCGCACGACCTCGGGGCGCACCACGCCCGCCGCGTCGAGCGCGGCACTCCAGCCCCGCTCGCGCTCGCTCGCCGCGAAGGAGTCGACGGGGCCGGCGAGGTGATGCACGGTCGGGTGGCCGAGCTCGAGCAGGCGAGTGGTCGCGGCCACCGCACCGCCGCGGTGATCGCTGTGCACGGAGACGAAGCTCCCTCCGGCGGGCGCGTCCACCACGACGAGGCGCAGGCCGCCGGGTGGCCGCGCTCCCGGCACCAGGGCCGATGCCTCGTTCAGGACCACGGCGCCGTCGACCTCCTGCTCGGCGAGGCGGTCGAACGCCTCCTCGACGCCCTGAGCGGCGCTGACGACGGTGAGCGCATAGCCGCGTTCGGCCGCGGCCTCCGCGGTCGCCTGGAGCATGCGCGAATTGCCGACCGTCGCCAGCGTGGTGGCCACGAGCCCGATCGTCTGCGAGCGACCGGTGCGCAGCGCCCTGGCCGCGCGGTGCGGACGATAGCCGAGCTCGGCCATCGCGCTCTCGACGCGGGCGCGGGTCTCGGGGTCGACGCGCGGGCTGCCGTTGACCACGCGGGAGACGGTCTGACCCGAAACCCCCGCTCGCGCGGCGACCGTGGCCATGGAGACGCGTGGGGGCAGCTCGCGAGGGCGCGACGTCGGCGACGAGGCGTCGTTTCGCGCGTCGGCCACCACGGACTCCCTTTTCCCGGTCGTGCGGGCCGGGAAAGCCCGGACGCACCTTTCGCGTGTTGACGTTATCACGGCGGGACGCTTACCATGTTGACGTGAACACGGACGATCTCCCCGAGCCGAGCGTCGAGATCCTCGGCGCCGGCGTCGTCAAGCGCGCGACCACGCTCGCCGACGGCCGCGACCTCATCTACTACGACGACCCCGGCACCCTCCTCGGCTCCGAACGCGCGGTCGACGCCCGCGTGCTCGACCCGCGCCCCGACACCGCCACCATGCGCCTGGACGTGCTGACGGGCGACTGGATCACGGTCGCCGCGAACCGGCAGAACCGGGTCATGATGCCCGGCGCCGACGCCGATCCGCTGGCACCGCAGACCCCGGGCAATCCGTCCGAGGTGCCCTCGCGCTACGACGTCGCCGTCTTCGAGAACCGGTCCCCCGCCTTCGGGCCCGCGCTCGCCGAAGCCGTCGGCCCGGCACCGCGGGCGGACGACGCCCCTCAGGGGCTCGACGATCTGGCCACGCTCGACCTCGGTCGCACCCGCACCGCGGTCGGGCGCTGCGAGGTCGTCTGCTTCAGCCCGGAGCACTCCGGCTCGTTCGGCACCCAGTCCGTCACCCGGGCGCGCACCGTCATCGAGGCCTGGGCCGACCGCACGGCGACGCTCTCGCGCCTGCCCGGCATCGAGCAGGTGTTCCCGTTCGAGAACCGCGGCGAGGCGATCGGCGTGACCCTGCCGCATCCGCACGGGCAGATCTACGCCTATCCCTACGTGACCCCGCGCACGACCCGGCTGCGGGAGTCGATCGCGCGCACCTCCCCCGACCTGTTCGCGCGCATCCTGGAATCGGAGCAGGCGTCGGAGCGGGTGGTGCTCCAGGGCGAGCACTGGACGGCCTTCGTGCCGTTCGCCGCCCGATGGCCGCTCGAGGTGCACCTCCTGCCCCACCGCCATGTCGCCGACCTCGCGGAGACGTCGGACGCCGAGCGCGACGAGCTCGCCCCTCTGTATCTGCGCCTGCTGCGCGGAGTGGACGCCCTGTACGAGAGCCCGACCCCGTACATCGCCGCCTGGCATCAGGCCCCCGTGCACGTCGGCCGCGACACGGTGCGCCTGCACCTCCAGCTGACCAGCCCCCGCCGGGCCGCCGACAAGCTCAAGTTCCTCGCCGGATCGGAGGCCGCGATGGGAGCGTGGGCCGCCGAGGTCCCGCCGGAGCTCGGCGCCGCACGACTGCGCGAGGCGATCGCGCGCACCTCGCCGGCCCCGTCCGCCGAGGGAGAGTCCGCATGACCGGCCGAGCTCCGCAGGAAGGCGGCGCACGCGATGCCGCACGCGCCCTCTTCGTCGACCTCACCGGTCGCGAGCCCGATGGCCTCTGGTCGGCGCCGGGCCGCGTCAACCTGATCGGCGAGCACACCGACTACAACGACGGCTTCGTGCTGCCGTTCGCCATCCCGCAGCGCACCGTCGCCGCCGTGGGGCGCCGGGAGGACGACCGCATCCGGGTGCGCTCCACCTTCGCCGCCGACGCGGTGGAGGTGGGCATCGGCGAACTGGACGACCTCTTCCCGACCCGGGAGGGACAGGAGCCGGGCGTTCCGGAGTGGGCCGCCTACCCGCTCGGGGTCGCCTGGGCGCTGCGGCAGGCGACGGACTCCCCCGGTCCTCTCCCCGGCGGGGTCGACATCGCGATCGCGTCCGACGTCCCGGTCGGCGCGGGGCTCTCCTCCTCCGCCGCGATCGAGGGGGCTACCGCCTCCGCTCTCGATGCGCTGTGGGACACGGGCCTCGACGGCGCAGCACTCGCACGCATCGGACGACGTGCCGAGAACGAGGCCGTCGGCGCGCCCACCGGGATCATGGACCAGATGGCGTCCATGCTCGGCGAGCCCGACGCCGCGATCTTCCTCGACTGCCGTTCGCTGGAGACCCGCGTCGTGCCACTGCCCGTCGCGGCGTCGGGACTCGCGATCCTCGTGATGGACACGCACGTGAAGCACGCCCACTCCACCGGCGGTTACCGCGAACGCAGAGCCTCGTGCGAGCTCGGCGCCCGGATCATGGGCGTCCCCGCGCTGCGCGACCTGTCCGTCGCCGACCTTCCGCGCGCGCAGGAGCGGATGGATGACGTGACGTTCCGCCGCGTGCGGCACATCGTCACCGAGAACCAGCGCGTGCTCGACACCGTGCGACTGCTCGACGAGCGGGGCGTCCGCGCGATCGGCGACCTGCTGGTGGCATCGCACGCGTCGATGCGCGACGACTTCGAGATCTCGACCCCCGAGCTCGACACGGCCGTCGACGCCGCCCTGGCCGCGGGAGCACTGGGCGCCCGGATGACCGGCGGCGGCTTCGGGGGCGCGGCGATCGCCGTGGTCGAGCAGGAAGCCGTCGGCACGGTGTCGCAGGCCGTGAATGCGGCGTTCGCCGCCGCCGGGTTCGCGACCCCGCTCCTGTTCCCGGTGACCCCCTCCGCCGGCGCGCACCGAGACGCCTGAGAGAATGGTCGTTCCGACCGTGGCGCCGCCGCGGCAGGGGAAGAGGAGAGCAATGTCCTGGATCGTCACCGGCGGCGCCGGCTACATCGGTGCGCACGTCGTGCGGGCCCTCGCCGAGGCCGGCCTTCCCCCGGTCGTGCTCGACGACCTGT
The DNA here is from genome assembly GCF_008868005.1 of Microbacterium algeriense. Lineage (GTDB taxonomy): Bacteria > Actinomycetota > Actinomycetes > Actinomycetales > Microbacteriaceae > Microbacterium > Microbacterium algeriense. The sequence continues at coordinate 722,257 of NZ_WAAO01000001.1, read as the reverse complement.
CCAGCGGCGTCGCCTCGTTCGTCCCGGAGGGCGTGCCCTTCGTGCAGGGCAGCATCCTCGATCGCGCTCTGGTCGAGAGGACGCTGCGCGAGCACGAGGCCGAGGGCGTGATCCACGTCGCCGGCTTCAAGTACGCCGGGGTCTCGGTGCAGCGCCCCCTGCACACCTACGCGCAGAACGTCGAGGGCACCCGCGTGATCCTCGAGGCCATGGAAGCCGCCGGGGTCGCGAACATCGTGTTCTCGTCATCCGCGGCCGTGTTCGGCACCCCCGACGTCTCTCTCGTGGTCGAGGACACGGCGAAGAAGCCGGCGAGTCCCTACGGCGAGTCCAAGCTCATCGGCGAATGGCTGCTGCGCGACCAGGCGATCGCGACGGCGGACTCGGAGCACCCGCTGCGGCACACCTCGCTGCGGTACTTCAACGTCGTGGGATCCGCCGATCCGACCGTCTACGACGTCAGCCCGCACAACCTCTTCCCGATCGTCTTCGAGGCGCTGCTCGCGGGGAAGACCCCGCGCATCAACGGCGACGACTACGACACGGAGGACGGGACGAACGTGCGCGACTACGTGCATGTCGGCGACATCGCGGCCGCCCACGTCGCAGCGGCCCAGCGCCTCACGGCCGGCCAGCCCATCGAAGCGGCCTACAACCTCGGCTCCGGCGATGGACTCAGCGTGAAGCAGATCATGGATGCCGTGGCGCGCGTCACGGGCATCGACTTCGAGCCGGAGATCGGGCCGCGTCGCCCCGGAGACCCCGACCGCATCGTGGCGACCGGCGAGCTGGCCGCCCGCGACCTCGACTGGCGGATGCGGTACACCGTCGACGAGATGGTGCGCACCGGGTGGGAGGCGCGGCAGGCCGCTCGCGTCTGACGGTCAGCGCTCGTCCGGAGCCGGCCGCGGAACACCCAATCGCGCCGCCGACTCCTCCAGGCGCGTGAGCAGCTCCCCGACTCTCGTGGAATCGTGCTCCTGTCCCGACGCGTGACACCGCCGGGCGAGAGCGGTGAACTCGGCGAACGTCCCTCCCGTGCGATGGATGGCTTCGGAGACGGCCGCCGCGATCGCCGCTCCCGCCCCGGTCGCCGTCACGGCCGGAGCCTCGGACGCCCAGTTCAGCAGCAGGGTCCGGGGGATGCTGATGATGGACGAGGTCCGCTCCAGTGCGCTGATCGCGCTCGCGGTCAGCGCTCGGTGAGCGGCGGTCTGAGCCTGCATCGCCCGCAGGCCCTGGCGCAGCGCCGCCGTCAGGGAGACGACCTCCTCGACGGATCCGCGGCCTTCGGCGCCGCGATCGACGACCTCGGCGAGGAACGTGGCCGTCATCGTCGCCTGCAGGTGCGCGAGCGCGACGGAGAACCGGGTGCGTTCGCTCTCGAGGCGCAGCTGATGGATCGTCTTCGTCAGGTCACGCACCGAGGTCCGGACGATCGGCTGCATCTGCGTCCACACCTGCAGCGCCTCGCGGAAGTGCGGATCGCTCGCCGCGTGGACCGCGAGCAGATCGTCGTCGCCGCCGAGCGTCGCGCCGAGTTCGACCCCGAGCTTCGCACCGACCTGCTGAAGGGACTCGGACAGTTCGGCTAGGAGGGCCTGCTCCCCGAACCAGCTGTCGAGCGCGCCCCGCAGGTGATGCGCCAGCTCCAGGGCGTCTGCGGCCTCGGACCCCGCGGCGGACGGGCGCAACGGCAGCCCGACCGACAGCTGGTCGTGCCGGGCGATCTCCGCGGGGAGCGTCGCCCACTGGAACTCCTCGTAGGACGCGAACCCGGCGTCACGGAGGAGCGCGCCGAGATGCTCGGCTCCCCGGCGCGCGATGTCGCGGCGCGGGAGCCCCTGCGAGCGCAGCTGCTCCTCCTGCTGTCTGGCCGTCGCGTAGACCGCGTTCGCGGTGTTCTCCCATTCCGGACACTGCGGGGAGAGGCGGACCGAGAGGTACCCGCCGCCGTCCATCGGCGTGACGGTGGCGTACACGGAATAGGTGCTGCCGTCGGCGGCGAGGTTGTACGTGTAGCCGGAGAACGGCCGCCCCGCTCGCAGCGTCTCCCACATGAGGAAGAACACCCCCGCGGGCATCTTCGGATGCCGGATGATGTTGTGCGGCGCTCCTCGCAGCTGCGCGGGCGGATGCCGTGCGTACTTCACGAACCCGGTGTTCGCGTGCGTGATGATCCCTCGATCATCGGTCATCGAGAAGAACAGATCGTCCACGGCGACCACCTGCACATCGCCGGAGACGCGTCCCGCTTCGGTCACTGTCGTCACTCCGCATCGGTGGGGGAACGGTGCTCGCGCACTCGTCCCCGGTCAGGCCGCCGCCCCCATCCAACACGCGACGCGCGGCGGGGTCGGCCGATGACCCTCATCCCACATCGGTATTCCGAAACACAGCGCGGAGGCGGTGTCAGAGGTCGCGCGTGCGGATGGGGTACAGCCAGAAGCAGAGCCAGGCGAGCGCGGTGAAGCCGACAGGGACGACGGCCAGCATGAGCCGGATGGCGCCGTCCACCGCATCCGGCTGGGCGTCCCCCAGCTCGGCGTCGAAACCGGAGGCCGTCAGCACCACCGCGGCGACCACGGCCTGCAGCACGACGGAGCCGCGGACCACGAAGCCGTTCACCCCGAAGTAGGCGCCCTCGCGGCGGTGACCGGTGCGCACGGCGTCCTCGTCGATGATCTGCGCGAGCACGACCTCGAGCAGCTGCAGCAGCCCCCCGACGCCCACGCCGACCGCGACGCCGACCAGCGCCGCCCCCAGCACGTCCGACGGCGCGAGGAACCCGAGCACGGCGACACCGAAGACGGCGACGCTCCACAGCAGCGCCGTCCGCGGCGACGTGCGACGGACCACCGCGCTCCACAGCACGATCGAGGGGATCGCGGTGACGAAGATCGCCCCGAGCAGCAGGCTCCCCTCCCCCTCCGCCGCGTGCAGCGAGTACCGCACATAGAACGGGACGGCGGCGAGGATCACCGCGATCGCGGTCTGCACGCACAGCGAGCCGAGGACGTACGGCACGAATGCGCGGTTGCGGAACGTGTACGTGAGCTGGTCGCGCCAGCGCATCGCCTCCGACGACGCCTCCGGGACGCGTCGCTCGATCATGCCGCCGAAGAACGACCAGACGAGCAGCACCAGGCACACAGAGGCCAGGACGACGGCCATCCCCGGCCAGCCGAGCGCGCTGTACAGGGCGGGGGCACCGGCCGTGCCGAGGACCATCCCGAGGATCGCGAAGATCTGTCGGGGCACGTTGCCCCGCGCGCGCTCCTCCGTGGTGCGGAAGATCTCGGGGAACAGCGCCGAGATGTTCAGCACGACCACCACGAAGGCGACGTCGTACACGGCTACGACGACGAGGAACCACACGATGAGCCCGGCGGCCGGCAGCTCCGGCGGCATCCACACGAGCGCGAACGCGACGACGAGCGGCACGATGCCCAGGCCGATCCACGGGATGCGGCGACCCCAGGGCGTGCGGATGCGGTCCGAGAGCGCTCCGACGATCGGGTTCAGCACGGCGTTCAGGATGCCGTGGGCGATCATCGCGACCGCCACCCAGGCCGCAGGCACCGCGAGATGCGACACGTAGAAGTAGACGACGAAGGCCGAGAACGTCTGCGACATCAGCTGCGTGGGGAATCCCGATGCGCCGAACGCGATCGTCTGCGCGCGGCGGGGCGCGGCGTCGAGGCGACGGTCGCGCAGGCGCTCGCTCAGCGACGTCACTGGGCGGCCCCCCGTTGCAGGTCGCGCAGAGCGCGCCAGCCGATGCGCACGAGTCCCTCGTCCGCCACGGCCTGGAGCACCGCCGGGTCCCGGAGCAGTCGCGCCTCGTAGCCGCGCTTCGCCGCGCTGAAGTCGACCGCGGCGCGCAGTTCCTCGTCGTCGACCATCGGATGCAGGTAGATCTCGGTGACGCCGGCCGGCACGGCGCGCAGCAGGGCGATGAACCCGTCGCGCACCTGCTCGTACGTCTCCTCATCCGGCGAGCCCTCCCGCAAGAGCTCGAAGGGGTGCGACCAGAGTCGATCGATGATCTCGACCCCGAACGCGTCCGCCGCGGCAGCCGCCCCGTCGAGCTGTGCCTGCAGCGCGGGGTCCTCGCCGACGCCGTCCATGCGCCGGGGAAGCCGGAACGGCAAACCGTGCCGAGCCGCGAGCTCGAAGACCGGACGGAGGAAGTCGCGCCCGGTGATGAGGCCGTAGACCGAGCCCATGTGGTTGTCGAGGTGGGTCACGTCGACGCCGGCATCGAGCGCGGCCTGGAGCTGCGCGGAGATCTCGGCGGCGACGTCATCCTCGTGCGCGTTCCGCTCGACCGCGGCGACATCGGCGGGGAAGAATCCCGAATCATCCACGAGGCTGGTCGCAGAACCCGTGAGCGGGCGCCACCGATAGCGCGACCACTCGCTGGTGAGCACGAGGTGCACCCCGACGTCGAGGTCGGCGCGGGAAGCCGCGAAGGCGAGGGCCTCCGGCGACCAGGAGCAGGGGACCATCACGGTCGCGGAGTCGACGCCGCCGCCGGCGAGCAGGTCGACGATCGCGGTGTTCGCGGCATGGCACATGCCGAAGTCGTCCGCGTTCAGGATGATCGCCCTGGCGCCGGGCGGCAGGCCGAGACGGTCGGCGAGGTCGGAGGGAGCGGTCATCGCGGATCCTGTCGGGTGCGGAGGGGGACGCTCACCGACCGGCTCGGGGCGCCGGGGTGAGGATGCGGGAGAAGAGCATGCTCCGCAGCGCGGACCCCGCTTCGCTGATCGCGCCGATCAGCGGGGCCTCCGGGCCGAAGGACGAGACGCGGAACCGCAGCGGGAGCTGGGCGGCGTATTCGCCGGCGACCCGATCGACCGCGGCGACGAGGGCGGGGTGCGCGGCTTCGCCGCTGAGGATGAAAGCCTCCGGATCGAGCACGAGACCCACGCTGCCGGCGACGAGCACGATGCGTCTGCCGATCTCGGCGATGATGCGGCTCGCGGCCTCGTCTCCGCGGGCGGCCGCCTCCAGGTGCTCCGCCAGAGGGGCGTCGGCATCCCTGCCCACCCCGAGCGCGAGGTCCCCGACGACGGCGTCGCTGACGACCGGCGCTCCGATCGGCAGCGGCGTCTGCGGCAGGTACATGACCTCGCCGGCCACTCCCGAGAAGCCCCGGTGCAGGGTGCCGTCGATCACGATGCCGGCACCGAGTCCATCGTCCAGGAGCAGGAGCGCGAAGCTGGAGAGGTCGCCGCCGGCGCCGGAGGTGAGTTCGGCGAGCGCGGCGAGGTTGACGTCGTTCTCGATGCGGACCGGGCAGCCGAGGGCGGCGGCGAGAGCCGATCGGAACGCCCCGCCGTCCGGGCCCAGATCGTCGCGGATGCCCCCGTCGGCGGTGACGATCCCGGGGACGCCGACGACGGCGAGGTGGATGGCCTCCTTCGCGGCCCGCACTCCGCGTCGGCAGCGCTCGACGAGGGCGACGATGTGCGCGACGCGATCGCCGTTGGGCGGGAAGTCGCCGTGTTCCTCTGCGCGCACGGCGCCGCTGGGGTCGACGAGGACGACATGCGCCGCATGGTGGTCGACGTGCACGGCGGCGGCGAACCCGAGTCTCGGGTGCAGGGCGACCCGTCCGGCGGCAGGGCCCCTCGTGTCGCGGTCGACCCCGGCTGGGGCGACGGCTCCCGCCGCCTCCAGCATCCGCAGCACCTGGGTGACCGCCGTGCGCGACAGGCCGGTCCTCGCCATCAGCTCCGCCCGGGTCTGCGGACCGCTGCCGGCCAGCGCCTCGAGGATCGCGCGACCGTTGAGCGTGCGAAGCAGGCCCTGCGGTCCCGCGAGTGGTCTGGACATGTGTTCCCTGGGTCTGGTCCGTGCGCCGGTGCCCGCCCAGCCTGCCACATCGTCCCGCACGCGTCGACAGGCACGACGGCGCGATCCGGCCCCCGCTCGATTTGACGACCCCCGGGTGCGTCGCTTAGGTTACAGAACGGTAACGGTGGCATCCGGGGGGATCGACTGCCGTGCACGCCTGCTTTTCCCGGAAGGATCCCGCCACGAACTCCCTGCCTCCCGAGCGCGCCCGAAACGCGTCGGACGCCCCCGTCGAAAATCCCGCCTCCCCTCGACCGCTCCTCCGGCGAGACCTGCGGCGCTCCGCGACCGCAGAGCCGCAGCCCGCAGAGCCGCAGCCGCAGCCGCAGACCCCGCCGCAGCCGGAGCGGGGCCGCGCGTCTCGGCCTCGCGTCCGTCTCCCTCGCACCCCCTCTCGCACCGCCCAGCCCCAGCGCCCGTGGGCGAAGGCCAAGGCGCTCGGCGCGACCTTCGCCGTCGGCGCCCTCATCACCGGAGCAGCCCTGCCGGCCATCGAGCCCGCCGTGGCTCAGGACGACACCGCGCGCGTCGCCGTGAGCGCGGACGGGATCGCCCAGTCGTACACGGCGAACGACGGCATCCGCGTCGACATCGCTCCGCGCGGCAGCTTCTCGGCGACGACGCCCGAGGAGATCAAGCAGACCCGCTCCCGCGCCGCTGCCGCTGCGGTCGCGGCCGGCATGCCCCTGGGCAGCGCGATCGACATCCCGGTCGCGGATCGCATCGTCATGCCGATGGCCGACGGAAGCTACTCGTTCAGCGACGGCTTCGGCGCCTCGCGCCCGGGACGGTCGCACCTCGGCCAGGACTTCGCGGCAGGCGTCGGAACCCCGATCAATGCCGCGATGAAGGGCTGCGTCTCCCGTTCCACCGAGAGCTACCAGGGCTACGGCGTCACGATCCAGATCGAGAGCATCGTCGACGGTCAGGCCGTGAGCACGGTGTACTCGCACATGACCTACGGAAGCCGTGCGGTCGAGGTGGGTGACTGCGTCGAAGCCGGTCAGTACATCGGCGACGTCGGATCGACGGGATACGTGTTCGGCTCCTGCCTGCACTTCGAGGTCCACATCAACACCGTGCCCGTCGACCCGATGCCGTGGCTTCAGAACAACGTGAGCTGATCGACGCGTCCGGCGCCACTGCGACCTCGCCTCCGCCCGCCCTCTAGGGTGGATGGATGAGCCCGCTGGTGATCCGCGACGCCCGCACCGAAGACGCCGACGAGATCGCGGGCGTGCACGTCCGCTCCTGGCAGGCCGCGTATCGGGGGCTCATCGATCAGTCGGTCCTCGACGGCCTCTCGATCACCGAGCGGGCCGACGGCTGGAGACGCAACATCGCCGACCCGCTGCCGACCACGCTCGGACTCCTCGTCGCCACGCGGGACGAACAGGTCGTCGCGTGGACGTCGTTCGGATCGGGCCGCGACCCCGACGGCCTCGCGGACGGCGAGGTGTACGGCATCTACGCCGACCCCTCGGCCTGGTCGACCGGCGCGGGGCACGCGCTGCTCCAAGCCGCCGAGCAGCGCATCTCGGACTCCGGATACCGACGTGCCTATCTGTGGGTTCTCGACGGCAACGAGCGCGCGGACGCCTTCTACGCCCGGCACGGCTGGGTGGAGGACGGCGCCATCAAGATCGAGGAGCGCCCGCAGCTCACGATGAGCGAGCATCGTCGGGTGAAGCCCCTGCGTTGAGCCTCCATGCCCGGCTCGTCCCGCCCACGGCTCCGCGTCAGTCGAGCGCGCTCATCACGTGCTTGATGCGCGTGTAGTCGTCGAAGCCGTACTGCGAGAGGTCCTTGCCGTAACCGGAGTGCTTGAATCCGCCGTGCGGCATGTCCGACACGAACGGGATGTGCGTGTTGATCCACACGCACCCGAAGTCGAGGTCGCGGGAGAACCGCATCGCCCGCGCGTGATCGGTCGTCCAGACCGATGCCGCCAGGGCATACGGCACGTCGTTCGCCATCGCCAGCGCCTCGTCATCGGCTGAGAACGCCTGCACGGTGAGGACCGGTCCGAAGATCTCGCCCTGCACGACCTCGTCGTCCTGTCGCACCCCGGACACGATCGTGGGCTCCCAGAAGTACCCCCGATCGCCCTGGCGGCGACCGCCGGTCTCGATCGTCGCGTGGGCGGGCAGCCGATCGATGAAACCCTGCACCTGCGCGAGCTGCGCCGCACTGCTCAGGGGCCCGTAGAGCACCCCTTCCTCGCGCGGACCTCCGGTGCGGGCATGCGTGCGCGCCCGCTCGACCAGCGCCGCCACCAACTCGTCGTGCCGCGAGGCGTGCACCAGCACCCTGGTCGCCGCCGTGCAATCCTGTCCGCCGTTGAAGAAGGCGCCCGCGATGATGCCCTCGACCGCCTTCTCGATCGAGGCGTCGGCGAACACGATCGCCGGAGCCTTGCCGCCGAGCTCGAGGTGGACGCGCTTGACGTCGTTCGCCGCCGAGCGCGCGACCGCCATGCCGGCCCGCACCGAGCCGGTGATCGCGACCATCTGCGGTGTCGGGTGCTCGACCAGCGCGACGCCCGTGTCCCGGTCGCCGAGCACGACGTTGAGGGTGCCGGCGGGCGTGTGCTGCGCGACGATCTCAGCGAGCAGCAGCGTGGTGAGCGGTGTCGACTCGGCGGGCTTCAGCACGACCGTGTTGCCGGCGGCGAGCGCGGGCGCGATCTTCCAGACGGCCATGTTCAGGGGGTAGTTCCAGGGCGTGACCTGCCCGATCACGCCGACGGGCTCACGCCGCACGAAGGACGTGTGCCCGGCGAGGTACTCCCCCGCCGCCCTGCCCTCGAGGCTGCGGGCGGCGCCGGCGAAGAAGCGCAGCTGGTCGACCGACTGCATGATCTCGTCGGCGACCAGGCTCCCCCGCGGCTTGCCGGTGTCCTGCGATTCCAGATCCGCGAACTCCTCGGCGCGGGCCTCCATGTCGTCGGCGATGCGGAACAGCGCGAGCTGCCGCTCGGCCGGCGTCATGTCGCGCCAGAGCGGGAAGGCGGCGGATGCGGCGGCGTAGGCCGCATCCACGTCACCGGGTTCGGAGACCGGGAGCTCACCGTAGGTCTCCTCGGTGACCGGGTCGATGAGAGGCATCCGCCCCTCGCCATGCGCGGGCACGAAGCGCCCGCCGATGAAGTTCTGCAGCGGCGCGGAATCCTTCAGAAGCTGACTGAGCATGAGGTCATGGTATCGATTCCCCTGCGGAATCTGAAGATCAGAATGGACGCGACGACTGAATCGGTTGCGCAGACCGTTCGGCGGTGACAATATCGACACATGAGCGCGAAGTCGTCCCATCCCGCCCTCGATGACATCTCGAAGCGGATCGTTGAGCTGCTGCAGGAGGACGGACGCCGCCCCTACGCCGAGATCGCCCGGGAGGTCGGACTCAGCGAGGCCGCCGCCCGCCAGCGCGTGCAACGGCTGACGGAGGCGGGCGTGATCCAGATCGTCGCGGTCACCGATCCGATGCAGCTCGGCTTCCACCGCATGTCGATGATCGGCATACGCGTCTCGGGGGATCCCCGCACGATCGCCGAAGAGCTCACGGCGATCCCCGAACTCGCGTACGTGGTCGTCACCCTCGGCGCTTTCGACATCCTCGTCGAGGCCGTGTGCGAGAGCGACGAGCACCTGCTCGATCTCATCGCGACCCGCATCCGCACCATCCCCGGTGTCGCGCACACCGAGAGCATGCTCTACGCCGGCCTCTACAAAGACCTCTACAACTGGGGCACGCGCTGACGCGCGACCGCACACCTCGGAGGACACCATGGGCACCACCGTCTTCGAACGCCAGCGGCCTGCAGCGGGCGTCATCGACGCCTCGCTCCGCGACACCGCCCTGCGGGTGTTCTGGCTCGACGATGTCGACCGACCGACGCACCCGCAGCTGAACGGCACTGTCCGCACCGACCTCGCCATCGTCGGCGGAGGGTACGCCGGACTGTGGACCGCGGTGCGCGCCAAGGAGCGCGACCCCGGACGCCGCGTCGTGCTGCTGGAGGCCTCGCGCATCGCGTGGGCCGCGTCCGGTCGCAACGGCGGCTTCTGCGAGTCGAGCCTCACCCACGGGCACGAGAACGGAGTGAACCGCTGGCCGGAGGAGATCGACCGGCTCGAAGAGCTGGGCCACGCCAACCTCGACGGCATCGAGGAGACGATCGAGCGTTACGGCATGGATGCCGAGTTCGAGCGCACCGGCCAGCTGGCCGTCGCCGTCGAGCCGCACCAGGTGGACTGGTACCGCGAAGAGCCCGGCTTCCTCGACCGCGAAGCCGTGCAGGCCGAGGTGCATTCCGAGACCTTCCTCGCCGGAGACTGGGACCGCGACGGGTGCGCACTGGTGCACCCCGCGAAGCTCGGTGTGGAGCTGGCCCGCGTGGCCGTCGACCTCGGCGTCGAGATCTACGAGCACAGCATCGTCCGCGCGATCGATGGCGACGGGTCCGGTCCGATCACCCTGGCCACCCCGAACGGCCGCGTGATCGCGGACGCCGTGGCGCTCGCCACCAACGTCTTCCCCTCGCTGCTCAAGCGCAACCGGCTGATGACCGTGCCGGTGTACGACTACGTCCTGATGACCGAGCCGCTCTCGGCGGAGCAGCTCTCCTCCATCGGCTGGTCGAACCGACAGGGGCTCGCCGACAGCGCGAACCAGTTCCACTACTACCGGCTCACCGGGGACGACCGCATCCTGTTCGGCGGCTACGACGCGATCTACCACTTCGGCGGCCGGATCCGCCCGGAGTACGAGGACCGCATCGAGAGCCACCGCACGCTCGCCTCGCACTTCTTCACGACGTTCCCGCAGCTGGAGGGCCTGCGCTTCACACACCGCTGGGCCGGGGCGATCGACTCGTCGAGCCGGTTCTGCGCGTTCTTCGGAACCGCCCGCAAGGGGCGAGTGACCTATGCGACCGGCTTCACGGGTCTCGGCGTGGGAGCGGCCCGCTTCGCCGCCGACGTCATGCTCGACAAGCTTTCCGGCGAGCGGACCGAGCGCACCGAGCTGCGGATGGTGCGCGAGAAGCCGATCCCGTTCCCGCCCGAGCCCGCGGCCTCGATCGGCGTCAATCTGGTGCGCGCCGCGATGAACCGGGCCGACCACAACGAAGGCAGGCGCAACCTGTTCCTCAAGACGCTCGATGCACTCGGCATGGGGTTCGACTCGTGAGCGCCCTCGCCGCCGGCGCCGGAGTGGATGCCACGACGCTGCCGCTCTCGCATGAACCGCTGCCGGTCGACGAGGTGCTCTCCGGGGACCCGACGACCGCGGTGCACGAGCTCGGGGATCTCGGCGGCGTCGGCATCGGCGTCTGGGAGATGACACCCGGCACCGCGACCGACACCGAAGCCGACGAGGTGTTCGTGGTGCTGTCCGGACGGGCGCGCATCGACTTCACGTCTCCCGCGCTTCCTCCGCTCGAGGTCGGTCCCGGCTCCGTGGTGCGCCTCGCCGCCGGCATGCGCACCACCTGGACCGTCACCGAGACCCTGCGCAAGATCTACCTCACCCCCTCGTCCTGAGCGGCGTCGGGCCTCGCACTCCGGGAGCGGCGAGGCGCCGGGCCTCAGGAGTCGGCCGCGCGCACCTCGGCGTGCGGCATCCGCGCCGTCATGATCCTGACCGCCTCGGGGTTGTCGTCCACGAGCACGGCCTCGCGTCCGAGCGCCGACGCCACGGCTCCCGTCGTGCCGCTGCCGGCGAAGAGGTCCAGCACGCGATCGCCGGGGCGACTCGACGCCGTCACGATGCGCCGCAGGATCCCCTCCGGCTTCTGCGTCGGGTAGCCGGTCTTCTCCCGTCCTGTCGTCGGCACGATCGTGTGCCACCACACATCGGTGGGGAGCTTGCCGCGCGCGGCCTTCTCGGCCGTGACCAGACCCGGCGCCATGTAGGGCTCCCGGTCGACCTCGTCGGAGTTGAACACGTACTCCCGCGGGTTCTTCACGTAGACGAGGATCGTGTCGTGCTTGGTGGGCCAGCGACGGCGCGACTTGGCGCCGTAGTCGTACGCCCAGATGAGCTCGTTGAGGAAGCAGTCCCGCCCGAACACGGCATCGAGCATGACCTTCGCGTAGTGCGCCTCGCGGTAGTCGAGGTGCAGGTAGAGCGTTCCGTCGTCGGCCAGCAGCCGCCACGCCTCCTCGAGCCGTGGCATCAGGAAGGTCCCGTAGTCGTCGAACCGGTCGTCATAGGCGCGCAGCATCCCGCGCACCCGTTCGTACGCGTGGCCGTGGAACCCGTGCCGCACCTCGGCGTCCGGAGCGGAAGCCTCCGGATCGAGGGCCTCCCCGGTCGCCTCCGCGGGATCCTGTGCGAGGACCGTCCGTCGGGCGGTCACGACCTGCCGGCCCTGCGTGCGCCCGGTGTTGAACGGGGGGTCGAGGTACACGAGCGTGAAGGAACCGGAGGGCAGCGTCGCCGCGACCGTGAGGTTGTCCCCCTCGATGATCGACACCCGCCCTCGGGTCCCCGAGCCCTCCCCCTGGCTCCCTGAGCCCTCACCCTGGGTCCCTGAGCCTGTCGAAGGGCCCTCCCCCTGGGCCCCTGAGCCTGTCGAAGGGCCCTCCCCCTGGGCCCCTGAGCCTGTCGAAGGGCCTTGGGTCCCTGAGCCCTCCCCCTGGGTCCCTGAGCCTGTCGAAGGGGTCGAAGGGGTCGAAGAGGTCGTCGGGGTCGGGGTCGTCACGGCACCCGATGCAGCCACGCGTCGGTGGCGAACTTCGACTCCACGAGCGCTTCGGCGTCGGCGTACTCGTCGTCCGTGATCGAGCCGGTCTCGGCGTCGGTCAGCGAACGGAACGTGTCCTTGAACCGCTCGATGATCTCGGCGCGCTCGAGTCCGGTCTGGCTGCGCAGCGGGTCGACGCGCTTGGCGGCCGACGCGGTGCCCTTGTCGCTGAGCTTCTCTCGTCCGATGCGCAGCACCTCGGTCATCACCTGACCGTCGATGTCGTAGGAGAGGGTCGCGTGGTGGAGCACTCCTCCGTTGGCGAGCCGCTTCTGCGCGGCGCCGCCGATCTTGCCTGTGGGGCTCGCGATGTCGTTGAGCGGCTGATAGATCGCGTCGATGCCGAGCGATCGCAGCGCCTGCAGCACCCAGTCGTCGAGGAACGCGTACGAGTCGGCGAACGTCATGCCCGCGACGAGGGAGGCCGGCACGTACAGCGAGTACGTGATGATCTGACCAGCCGCCATGAGCATCGCGCCACCGCCGGAGATGCGACGGACGACGTCGAAGCCGTGCGTGGCCGCGCCCTCGGGGTCGACCTCGTTGCGGTACGACTGGAACGACCCGATCACCACGGCCGACTCGTTCCACTCCCAGATGCGCAGGGTCGGACGGCGACGCCCCTCGCCCACACGGGCGGTGAGGACCTCGTCGAGGGCGAGGTTCATCCGCGGCGAGACGGCCTTGTCGTGCACGATCTCCCAGTCGAAGTCACGCCAGCCGGGGGCGGTGACGAGGGCGCGGCGCACGGCGGTCCCCACGGCTTCGGGAGTGAAGCCGAGCAGCTGGGCACCCTCGGGAAGCGCTCCGCGGACGGCGGCGGCGATGGCGGTCGCGTCGGACTCGACAGGGAGGCCGTTCACCGCCTCGTTGATGTCGTCCAATGCCGAGTCGGGCTCGAGGAAGAAGTCCCCGGCGAGACGGAAGCGGGCGATCCGGTCGTCCTCGATCTCGAGGTCGACGACGACGAGCTTTCCACCTGGGACCTTGTATTCTCCGTGCACGCCTCCAGCTTAAGGCGCGCCGGCCCCGATCCGGCGGGTCAGCCGCCGAGCACGACGACCCGCTCCCCCGCGCGGATGGGCGTCGAGTAGCGGTTCCCGGGCGGAGGGAGCGGGCACACGAACTGGTCGGAGAACGCGCATGGCGGCAGGTAGGCCCTGTTGAAGTCGATCACCGCGGTCCCGTCATCGGCGGGCTCGTCGATCGGGAGGAACCGGAAGCGATACGTCTCCAGCCCGTTGGTACCGTCCGCGAAGACGGCGCCGAGCGCCCCACGGCCGTTCCTGGTCACGGTCAGCGTCTGCGGCGCCCCCGCGAGCTCGAACCGCAGCCGTCCGGCGACCGGTGTCTCCCTGGCATCGCCGTCGACCGAGGTGATCACGATCTGCTCATCAGGGGTCTCCTCGAAGACCGCCGGAAGTCGCCACCGCTCATCCGGCGCGTAGGCGTCGATCGCGGTGAACCACTCGCGCTGCGGACGCGCCGGGTTGAGCACGCGCAGGGCGAGAGCGCCGTGGCGCTCGAACACGCGCAGCTCGCGTCGTCCGAGCCGGATGCTCTCCGTGCCGCGCAGCGTGACCGTCGACCCCGCCTGTCCGAGTTCGCTGCCGCGGATGCCGCCATCGCCGGTGAGGGCCCACAGCCCGGGGATGCCGTCCACCGCGGCGGCCTCGGTGATGAGCCAGTTCGTCGATTCCAGCGCCGAGGGACCGTACTCCGAGCCCGCATAGCGCTCGCGCGACGCATGCCAGTCCTGCCAGTCCTTGACGAAGCTCATCGAGCGGATCCTCCCCCGCGAGGGCAGCGCCGCGCGGGCGCATCCTCGCTCATACGCGGAATACTGCCCCGAATCTACGGCGGCGCTCCGCACCCGGATGGCCTCGCGTCACACGCCTTCACCGCGCGTAACGCCGCGTCACACCCGGGAAGCCCGGGAAGGGTTCTCAGCGCGACGGGATGTGCGTGTCGAGCCAGGCGAGCACGTCGGCGCGCACCTCGTCCTGCTGCAGCTCCGCGAAGATCTCGTGCCGCGCATCGGGATAGACGAGCGTCGTGACGTCGGTCAGCCCGGATCGGCTGCGATATTCGTCGGCCAGCTTGTGCACGCTGCGCGGTCCGCCTACGGGGTCGTCGCGGCCGACCAGCAGCAGCATCGGGATGTCGCGGCCCAGGTTCTTCGCGGGGCGGCCGTAGAGCCGGGCGGCCTCGATCGGGCCGAAGAGCTTGAGCAGCGGGACGTCCGTGGTCAGGGGGTCGTCGGCGAACGCCGCCCAGATGGCGGGGTCGCGGCTGAGCCACTCCAGGCCCGTCGCCCCCTCGGCGGCCCAGCGCGTGTTCAGCGGCGCGGCGTTGAGAGAGCCCGGCGTCCGCAGCGCGGAGCCGGAGAGGATGACGGCATCCCACGCCTCCGGGTGGTCGTTGACCAGCATCTGCGCGAGGAACGAGCCCCAGGAGTGGCCGAGCAGCACGAGCGGCAGGTCGGGGTTCTCCTCGCGGATGATCCCGGTCAGCTGCCAGATGGCGTCCTTCGCCGCGCGCAGTCCGCCCTTGCCGAGCCGGCCGAGCCGCTCGGGGCCGCCGTGCTGGCGGATCCCGGTGCGACCGTGCCCGCGATGGTCGTCGGCGTACACGTGGAACCCGGCCCCGGTGAGGGCCGCGATCAGCGCACCGTACCTGCCGGCGTGCTCGCCGACGCCGTGCAGCAGCTGCACCACGCCGCGGGGTGTCCCCTCGGCGGGATGGACGTCGTAGACGATGTCGACACCGTAGGCATCGGTGAACTCACGGGTATCCATCACGCTGCGAGCCTACCGACCACGCGTCGCGGGTGCCTACCGGGCCAGGGCGTCGCGGATCGCGAAGGCGATGTCGCGGTCGGTCACCTCGTAGCCGCCGACCCCGTCGGAGGCCGAGCCCATGCGCACGCCGCCGTCCTCGGTCACGGCGCGCTTGGCGGAGAAGTGGATCGCGTCGACGCCCACGGCCGCGAGCTTCGGGGCGCTGGCGACGTCGACGCCGCTTCCCGCCATGACCTCGATCTCGCCCTCGGCCGCGGCGACGAGCGCGCGGAGCGTGTCGATGCCGTCGATCGCGGCGGACGCGCCGCCCGAGGTGAGCACCCGGCGAAGTCCGAGTTCGCGGGCGCTCTGCAGCGTCGCGACCGGATCGGCCGTCACGTCGATCGCGCGGTGCAGGGTGACGGGCGCGCCGCCCGCGGCATCCCGCAGCCGTGCCATCGCCGACACGTCCAGGCGACCGTCGGCATCCAGCGCACCGATCACGACGCCCGAGGCGCCGCCGGCGATCGCGTGACGCACATCGCGCTCCGCGACGGCGAGCTCGTCGGCGTCGTAGTGGAAGCCACCGGCCCGCGGGCGCACCAGCACGTGCACCTCGGGGCCGTCCGCTCCAGCCGCATCGACCGCGAGCTCGAGCGTGGCCGGCGACGGCGTCAGCCCTCCGAGAGCGAGGGCGGTCGCGAGTTCGACGCGCGCAGCGCCGACCTCTCGGGCGATGCGCACTCCGGCGGGGTCCTGGACGGCGATTTCAAGCGCGAGCGTTCGGGTCACCCCTCCATTGTGCCGCGTGCGGAGGCACTCCCCTGCCCTGTCGGTCACGGCGGAGATTAGATAGGCTATCTAAGTAATGTCTGCGTCCGATGAATCCCTCCACCTCACCGCCACAGACCTGCGCATGGCCACTTTCCGCCTGGCCCGGCGCCTCCGCTGCGCTCGCGCCGCCGACTCCATGAGCGATGCGCAGCTCGCGGTGCTCGCCGACCTGCGCATGAACGGTCGACGCACCATCTCCGCCCTCGCGGAGCGCGAGCGGGTGACGGCGCCCTCGATGACCAGCACGGTCAACGGGCTCGAGGAGCAGGGCTTCGTCGCGCGCACGCCGGATGAGGACGACCGCCGCCGCGTGCAGGTCGAGATCACCGATGCGGGAGCCGCGATCGTCGTCGAGACGATCCGCCGGCGCGACGAACTGCTGGCCGACATGCTGCGCGAGGTCGACTACACGGAGGCGGAGCTGACGACCCTCCGCGAAGCCAGCGCGCTGATGCGAAGGGCGGTCGAGCGATGAGCGCCATGTTCCGTTCTTTCGCGAACATCAACTACCGGATCTGGTTCGCCGGCGCCCTGATCTCGAACGTCGGCGGGTGGATGCAGGCGACCGCCCAGGACTGGGTGGTGCTCACCGAGCTGACCGACAACGACGCCACCGCCATGGGCGTCACCATGGCGCTGCAGTTCGGGCCTCCGCTCGTGCTGGTGAGCCTCACCGGATGGGTGGCCGACCGCTTCGACCGGCGGCACATCCTGTTCGCGACCCAGTCGGCGCTGCTCGCGCTGGCCATCGCGGTGGGCGTGCTCCTGCTCAACGATCTGATGACCCTGCCGATGATGTTCGGCTTCGCGCTCGGCTTCGGCATCGTGAACGCCTTCGACGCCCCTGCGCGGCAGGCGTTCGTCTCCGACATGGTCTCGGCGGGCGACACCTCGAACGCCGTGGCCCTCAACTCGGCCTCGTTCAACCTGGCCCGCATGGTGGGCCCGGCCGTCGGCGGACTCCTGATCGTCGCGATCGGCTCCGGCTGGGTGTTCATCGTGAACGCGGCGACGTTCCTCGCGATGCTGCTCGCCCTGATGCTGATGCGACGCAGCCTGCTCGCCCCGCGGCTGAAGAGCAGGAACCGCGGAGGTCTGGCCGCCGGGTTCCGCTACGTGTGGGGACGCAGCGACCTCAAGGTCGTGTTCGTCACGGTGTTCCTGATCGGCGCTTTCGGCATGAACTTCCCGATCTTCGCCTCGACCATGGCGCTGGAGTTCGGGGCGGGCGCCGACGGCTACGGTGTGCTCAGCTCGGTGCTCGCCATCGGCTCGCTGATCGGCGCCCTGCTCGCCGCTCGCCGCGACCGGGCGCGGG
The DNA here is from genome assembly GCF_008868005.1 of Microbacterium algeriense. Lineage (GTDB taxonomy): Bacteria > Actinomycetota > Actinomycetes > Actinomycetales > Microbacteriaceae > Microbacterium > Microbacterium algeriense. The sequence continues at coordinate 704,712 of NZ_WAAO01000001.1, read as the reverse complement.
TGCGTGTCGTGATCCTCGCGGCCGGAGGATTCGGGATCGCCGCTTTCGTCTCGTCCGCGATGCCGAGCTACGCCTCCTACGCCGTCACCCTCACCTTCACGGGCTTCATGATCGTGACGCTCCTCACCACGGCGAACGGCTACGTGCAGATCACGACCGATCCGGCCCTGCGCGGCCGCGTGCTCGCGCTGTACATGGCCGTCATCATGGGCTCGACGCCGGTGGGCGCGCCCATCGCCGGCTGGGTCGCCGACACGTTCGGTCCTCGTGCCGCCATCATGCTCGGCGGCACGGCCGGTTTCATCGCCTGCGCGATCGGCGTGATCTGGGTGGCGACCTCGGGGCGCCTGCGTCGCGACGACAACCGCCGCTTCCTGCTGACCCTCGACGAGACGCGACCGCTGAGCGTCATCGATCGCCCCGATCCGATCGAGTTCAGCGACGAGGCGGCCGTGACGACCCCGATCCGCACGCCGAGAAGACCCGATCTCGAAGCCTGAGCCTCCCGGCGGATTTTGTCAACGCCCTCCACGGGGTCGATCCGCGCTCCTACGGTGGGGGCATGGACGAGAACATGGAGAGCACACCCCACCCGCAGGACCCCGCCGAGGGCGCCCCGGGCGTCGGCGTTCCCGATGAGGACTCCGGCCAGGGCGACGGCACCGGCGGCGCGATCCAGGGCGACGCGTCCCGCGGCGAGTCGACCGGCGGCGCCATCCAGGGCGACGCTGGACAGGGCCACCGCTCCGCGCTCGGCGGAGACGAGGGCACCGAAGACGAGCTCGACGCCGACAACGCCGCCGAAGAAGACACGCTGAAGACCCTCGATCCCGACTCGCCGCCTGCCTGAGACGGCTCCTTTGGCTGACTCACCCCCTTGCGGGCGACCCCTGAGGGGGCGGTTCGCGCGCGAGGGGGTGGGTCGGCCGAGGGAGATCAGGCGAGCACGAGCTTGAGCTGCTCCACCGCCCAGTCGAGTTCGGTCGCGCGGATCACCAGCGGCGGCGCGATGCGGATCGTCTGGCCATGCGTGTCCTTGACGAGGACGCCGCGGTCGAGGAGCTTCTGCGCGATCTGGCGTCCGGTCCCCTTCGCAGGGTCGATGTCGACGCCGGCCCACAGCCCCGCGATGCGGACAGCCGCGACGCCGTTCCCGAGGAGCGGCTGCAGCGCGGCGTCGAGGTGGGCGCCCAGTGCGCGCGCCCGCTCCTGGAACTCGCCGGTCTGCATCATCTCGACCACGCGCAGCCCGACCGCCGCGGCCAGCGGGTTGCCGCCGAACGTCGAGCCGTGCTCACCCGGGCGGATCACACCGAGGACATCGGTGTTCCCGACCACCGCGGAGACGGGCAGGATGCCGCCGCCGAGCGCCTTGCCCAGCAGGTACAGGTCGGGCACGACGCCCTCCCTGTCGCACGCGAACGTCTCGCCCACGCGGCCCAGTCCGGCCTGGATCTCGTCCGCGATGAACAGGACGTTCTTCTCGTCGCAGATCTCCCGGATCCGGCGCAGGTACCCCTCGGGCGGGATCACGACCCCGGCCTCGCCCTGGATCGGCTCCACGAGCACGGCGGCCGTGTCGTCGGTGATCGCCGCCGCGATGGCTTCCGCGTCTCCGTACGGCACGACGTCGAAGCCGGGTGTGTAGGGGCCGAAGTCGTCGCGTGCCTGCTCGTCGTCGCTGAAGCTGACGATCGTGGTCGTGCGTCCGTGGAAGTTGCCTGCCGCGACGATGATGCGCGCCTTGCCCTGGGCGATGCCCTTGACCCGGTACCCCCAGGCACGGGCGACCTTGATGCCGGTCTCGACGGCCTCGGCACCGGTGTTCATCGGCAGCACGAGGTCTTTGCCGGCGAGGTCGGCCAGTGCGGCCGCGAACGGCTCGAGGCGGTCGCTCTGGAACGCGCGGCTGACGAGCGTGACCCGGCCGAGCTGCTCGGTGGCCGCGGCGACGAGCGCGGGATGCCGGTGGCCGAAGTTCACGGCGGAGTACGCCGCCAGCAGGTCGAGGTAGCGCTTGCCCTCCACGTCGGTCACCCATGCGCCTTCGGCCCGCGCGATCATGACCGGCAGCGGGTGGTAGTTGTGCGCGACGTGCGCTTCCGCCCGGTTCGCGGCCCCGCCACCCTGGGTCGCTGAGCCGCCCCCCTGGGTCGCTGAGCCGCCCCCCTGGGTCGCTGAGCCGCCCCCCTGGGTCGCTGAGCCGCCCCCCTGGGTCGCTGAGCTCGTCGAAGCGCCCTCGATGGGTCCCTGAGCCTGTCGAAGGGTCACTTCGCACCCCGCAGTTCGAGCGTGCAGCACTTGATCCCGCCGCCGCCGAGGAGCAGCTCCGAGAGGTCGACCGTGATGGGGTTGTAGCCGCGCTCGCGCAGCTGCTTCTCGAAGCCCTTGGCCCGCGGCGAGATGATCACGTTGTAGCCGTCGCTCGACGAGTTGAGGCCGAACACCGCGCCGTCCTCGTCGGACACGAGGATCGCGTCCGGGAACCGCTTCTCCAGCTCGGCACGGCTGGCGTCGTCGAAGGCTCCGGGGAGGTAGGCGATGTTCGCCCGCTCCGGTCCGCCGTTCTCCAGGCCCTGCACGGGGTCGAGCACGGCGATCGCGGTGTCGAGGTGGTAGAAGCGCGGGTCGGTGAGGTTGAGCGACACGACCTCGCGACCGAAGACCTCACCCACTTCGCGGTGGCTGTCGCCGGTGGAGCGGAACCCGGTGCCGGCGAGGATCACGTCGCCCACGAGCAGGAAGTCGCCCTCGCCCTCGTTGACCTCCTTCGGCATGACGGTGTCGTAGCCGGCGGCGCGGAACCAGTCGGCGAAGGCGGGGGCTTCGCCCTGTCGCTCCACGAACCGGAACTCGGGCACGTAGGCGCGGCCGTCGATGAGGAAGCCGCCGTTGGCCGTGTAGACCATGTCGGGGTAGCCGGGCAGCGGTTCGATGAGCTCGACCTCGTGTCCGAGCTCGACGTACAGGTCGTACAGCTTCTGCCACTGCGCCACCGCGTTGGCGGTGTCCGTGGGCCGCGAGGGCTCCATCCACGGGTTGATCGAGTAGTTCACCGTGAAGTGCTCCGGACGGCACATCAGGTAGTGGCGGCGGTGCGCGGTGCGGGCGGGTGCGGCGGAGACGGCGGCTTCAGGCGTCGACATGGATGCTCCTCGGATGAACGGGCGAGGCGGACGCTGTCCAGGGGCCCGGCGGTCCTTCGACCCGCTGCTCCGTCGGAGGCGGGGAAGATGCGACTCGGGCACGCCGCATCCATTGTGCCATCCACCCCTCGCTCCCGCCAGCACCCGCCTCGCCCCGCGCTCCCCCTGCTCCCGCCGGAGCAGAGGTACGCGCCCGGGGCCGCATCAGGGGGCGTTGACCACGACCTTGCCGACCGTGTGGCCGGCCTCGAGCTGGGCGAGAGCGGCGGATGCTTCGGCGAAGGGGTATGCGCGATCGATCACGGGCACCACACGACCGTCGGCGACGAGCTCCAGGAGCTTCGCGAGGACCTCCGGACGCGGCTTCGCGGCCAGCGGGCGGATGCGCCGCGATCCGAGAGACAGCACCGCGGCGCGCAGCATCCGGGGAACCGGGCCCAGCACCCGACCGCCGTCGCCGGTCACCAGCACCACGTGCCCGCTGGGAACGACCAGCCGCTGCAGCTCCCGCAGCGGCATCCCGCCGGCGACGTCGATGACCGCGTCGAAGCGCTCCGAGGGGAGGTCGCTCAGCGGCGATTCCCGATGGTCGAAGGTGCGCACGGCGCCGAGACGCTCGAGCAGCGGCGCGTTGCGGGAGCCGCAGCTCGCCCAGACCTCGGCGCCGCGGAGCGCGGCGAGCTGCACCGTGAACGTTCCGACACCTCCGGACGCACCGATCACCAGCACCCGCGACACCGTCCCCGGCGCCAGGCCGACGCCCGCGAGATCGAGCGCCTGCCACGCGGTCCCTCCGGCGATGGGCAGGCACGCGGCCGCTTCGGGCGAGACGTCGGGCGGGATCGGCACGAGCCGCGACGCGGGCACACGGACGTATTCGGCGAGTCCGCCTCCGCCCACCAGCTCGCCCACGACGTCCTCCCCGATCTCGGCGCCGACGACGTCGGGGCCGACCGCGACCACCGTGCCGGAGACCTCCATCCCGCGGACCGGGTGCTTCGGACGGGTCAGGCCGAAGACCGGGCGCACGAGGAGCGGATCGCCGAGCATCAGCCGCACATCCCCCGCGTTGAGGGCCGTGGCCCGCACGCGCAGCAGCACCTCGCCCCGTCGGGGCACCGGAACCGCGATGTGCTCGAGCGTCATGCCGACGGCGGGACCGTAGCTCTCGCGTCGCCATGCGGACATCGTGCGGCTCATGATGCGTCCTCCGCGTCGGGGTAGGCGAAGACCTCGTCGAGGCCGACACCGAACGCGCGGGCGATCTGGAAGGCGAGTTCGAGGGTCGGCGAGTACTTCTCCTGCTCGATCGCGATGAGCGTCTGCCGGGTCACGCCGATGGTGCGGGCGAGCTCGGCCTGCGTGAGCCCGGCACGCTCGCGATGGAGACGGATGCTGTTCGACACACGGGTGGGCTTGACCATCAGACGAGTCCTCGCCGGTAGGCGGTCACGCGGGCGATGCCGCCGACGACCGCCGCGATGGCGAACCCCGCGAACATGGTGTTCGCGATCCAGAACACGTCAGCCCCGACCGCGCAGAGCACGATCACTCCGAGACCCGCGATCACGACGAACGCCTGCTCGACGCGGGATCCCATCCGGCTGATGTCCCGGTCGCGGATGTCCGAGCGCCCGACGCCGTCCGGGTCCTTCACACCCGCGATCATGCCCCAGACGATGCCGAGGACGATCGTGCCGACGATGCCCCCGCCGATCACCCACAGCATGAGCGGGAACCAGTCCACGTCGGTGAGCGGCCCTCCGGCAGCCTGCTGCAGCACCAGCGTGACGTACACGACCATCACGATCGGGCTGACGATGAGACCCGCCCACGCGTTGCGCTCTTCGTAGACCATGACGCCCTCCATGTAAAGAATTATTGACACACTCACGCTACGCCCGGGTCCATCCCGTGTCAAGAATTCTTTACACCACGCTCCATCCCGGTTGCAGAGCCGCGGGCGAGCGCGGCCGCGGGCGGAGTCAGATGACCTCGGCGCTCCAGGGGTCGAGGTTGCCGTAGCGGTGCGCGGTGATGGTGATCGACTGCTCGTGCACGAAGGGCAGCAGCTCGATCCGAGCAGCCGCGGTCACCTCGCCGTCGTACACCGCGAGGTCGGGGTCTCCCCCGGAGGCCGTCGCGAGCGCGGTGTGCAGCGTCGCGACCTGCGTCCGGCCACCGATCAGGCGCACTCGATCGGGGCGCGGTCGTGCCGCGGGGTCGCTGTCGTGTCCCTCGCGCAGCACCCGCTGCATCCACTCGTCGTCGCTCTCGAGGAACACCGGAGCGTCGAGGTCGCCGAGGGCACGGCGCACCTCGGCCGGCAGCCCGACCGGCGTCGACAGGATGAAGTCCGCGCCGGAGCGGACACCGGCGATGACGACGCGCAGCAGGTCCTGCAGCGCCGCATCGCCTGTCGCCCGGATCTCGACCGGCACGGGACGGTAGCGGAAGAGGTTGCGCTCGACGCCGAGGTGCGAGACGTCGCGCACCTGCCCGAACTCGCGGTCCCAGGCCAGGGCGTCGGACAGCGCGGAGCGGCGCAGCCACTCGAACGACTCGTATTCGAGCGAGGATTGGGCGGCTTCGATGAGTGCCGTGATCCGGGAATCGAGGCCTCGCAGGTGAAGGGTGCTCGACGCGGGGCCGCCCTGCTGGGAGCGCCACGATCCGAGACCGATGAGGTAGTTCGGGCCTCCGGCCTTCGCTCCCGGTCCGACCGATGACCGCTTCCAGCCGCCGAACGGCTGCCGCTGCACGATCGCGCCGGTGATGCCGCGGTTCACGTAGAGGTTGCCCGCCTGCACCCGGTCGAGCCAGAACGCGAGGTCGTCGGGATCCTGGGTGTGCAGGCCCGCGGTGAGGCCGTAGGCCACGGCGTTCTGCATCTCGACCGCCCTGGCGAGCGTCGGGGCGTGCATCACCCCGAGCACAGGGCCGAAGAACTCCTCGGTGTGGAAGCGGGATCCGGGCTGCACGCCCACCCGGACGCCGGGGCGCCACAGCCGCCCGCTGCCGTCGTCGTCCGGGGAGAGAACCGGGCGGATGAGCCATTGCTCATCGCCCTCGAGTTCGTTCAGGGCCCAGGCGAGCTTGCCCTGGGGCTTCTCGATCACCGGGCCGACCTCGGACAGCGGGTCCGTCGGCTGTCCGACGTGCAGCGATCGCACGGCGTCTGCGAGCTGTCGCGCGAACCGGGTGGAGCGCCCGACCGGTCCGACGAGGATCGCGAGGGACGCCGCGGAGCATTTCTGACCCGCGTGGCCGAAGGCGCTCTTGACGAGGTCGGCGACCGCGAGGTCGAGGTCGGCGGAGGGGGTGACGACGATCGCGTTCTTGCCACTCGTCTCGGCGAGCAGCGGCAGGTCGGGGCGCCAGGAGCGGAACAGGGCGGCGGTGTCCCACGCGCCGGTCAGGATCACCCGGTCCACCGCGTCGTGCGTGATGAGCTCGCGGCCGAGTTCGCCTTCCTCGATGTCGACGAGCGCCAGCAGATCGCGCGGGATGCCCGCCTGCCACAGGATCTCGGCGATCACGGCGGCGCAGCGTCGCGCCTGCGGTGCCGGTTTGAAGACGACGCCGGAGCCGGCGGCCAGGGCAGCGAGCACTCCGCCCGCAGGGATCGCGAGGGGGAAGTTCCACGGCGGTGTGACCACCGTGACCGACGAGGGCACGAACACCGCGCCGCCGATCGCGTCGAGCTCCCGTGCCTTGGCCGCGTAGTACCGGGCGAAGTCGACGGCCTCGCTCACCTCGACGTCGGCCTCCGCGAAGACCTTCCCGGTCTCGGACGCTGCGACCTCGATGAGATCGCCCCGGCGCGACTCCAGCGCGGCGGCACAGCGCAGCAGCACCTCGGCGCGCTCGGTGGCCGGACGGCCTCCCCACGCGGGCGCGGCACGGCGGACCCCCTGGATCGCCTGTTCGAGAGCCTCGGCATCGGCGATCCGCGCGAGCGCGATGGTGTCGGCGCCCAGAGAAGAGAAGCTGATGCGTTCGCGCACCTCCCGCGCCCAATCCCGGTTCGCCGGGAGCGCCGGGTCGCTGTCCGCGGTGTTGAAGAATCCGGGCGCACCGCCGGCGTCCTGCTCCATCTCGCGCGCCGAGTACACCGCGGTCTCGAGGAAGGCCTCCCGGTCGCCGTCACCGGATCCGCGGGAGATGCCGAGCACCGCTTTCGTCAGATCGGTCTCCGGCAGCGGGGCGAGGGGCGCGGGCCGCACCGACTCGTGCACGGGGGCGAGGCGATCCTGCGTGCGGCGGGGACCGACGAAGAGGGTGTCGTCGCCGGAACGATCGAGCGCGTCGAGGAACCGGTCCCGCTCCCGGGCGAACAGGGTCTCGTCCTCTCCGAGTCGGAACGCGGCGGAGAGGAAGTTCTCGGGGGAGGCGTTCTCCTCCAGCCGCCGCACGAGGTAGCTGATGGCCACATCGAACTCCGCGGGCTCCACCACCGGCACGTACAGCAGCACGGGGCCGACTTCGCGGGCGACCGCCTGCACCTGTCCCTGCGCCATGCCGAGGAGCATCTCGAACTCGACGGCATCCCGCACCCCGCGCTCGCCCGCGAGCAGCCAGGCGTAGGCGATGCCGAAGAGGTTGTGTCCCGCGACCCCGAGCTTGACGGCGGCGGTGTGCTCGGGGCGCAGCGCCCAGTCCAGGCAGCGCAGGTAGTTCGCGTCGGTGTCGACTTTGGAGTCGTAGGTCGCGGGCGTCCAGCCGTGCATCGTCGCCTCGACGTGCTCCATCGCCAGGTTCGCCCCCTTGACCAGGCGCACCTTGATGCGCGCACCCCCGTGCGCGACGCGATCGCCCGCCCACGCGGTGAGCTCCTGCAGGGCCGGCAGCGCGTCGGGCAGGTAGGCCTGCAGCACGATGCCCGCTTCGAGCGCCTGCAGCCGCGGGTCTTCCAGGATGCGCGTGAACACGGCGATCGTGAGGTCGAGGTCGCGGTACTCCTCCATGTCCAGGTTGATGAAGGTGCCGTCGGCGGCCGCGGTGATGTACAGCGGCAGCAGTCGTTCGACGACCTGGTCCACGATCTCGTCGAAGGCCCACATCGACAGGTGGCTGATGATGGCGGAGACCTTGACCGAGACGTAGTCGACGTCGGGCCGCTGGATGAGCGTGTGGATGCCGTCGAGCCGTCGCCGCGCCTCGGCCTCTCCCAGCACGGCCTCTCCGAGCAGGTTGAGATTCAGTCGCGAACCCGTGGCGCGGATCCGCTCGATCGCGGCACCCAGCTTCGCGGGCCGGGCATCGACGACGAGGTGCCCGACCATCTCGCGCAGCACCCGCCGCGCGATGGGCACCACCGGTGACGGGAGGACGGGGGCGACCTCTCCCCCGAGCCGCACGACCGACCGCAGGTACCAGGGGAGGAACTCCGGCACGATCGGGGCGATCCGGTGCAGCTGCGAGGCGGCGGCGGTCAGGCTCTCCGGCCGCATCACCCCGTCGATGAAGCCGAGCGTGAACGGCAGGCCGTTCGCATCCTGCAGCACACCGGCCAGACGGGCCGCCGCCGGGTCGGGATCGACCGCCGCGGCCTCGATCGCCCACCGCCGCGCGAGCTCGACGGCGCGGTCTGCGAGAGGAGCGGATGCCTCGGCATCCGGCGGGAGGTCGGCCATGACTTTCAGCCTAGATCCGCTTCCGGCGATTCCGGGGAATGCGCGGGCGGGCCGCCTCCCGCCTCCACCTGCGGTCCTATGCTGTTGCCGTGACCACGACACCGCCCGAGGGCTCCCGGCCGGGATCCGACGCGGACGTCGCCGCCGCGAATGCGGGCGCCAGGGCGAAGGTTCTCGGGTGGGCACGGCGGAGCATCGATCTGATCCCGACCTCCTGGCTTCTCACGGGTGCGGGTGCCGTGCTGCTGGCCGGCACCGCCCTGTTCGGCGGTCTCGAAGCCGCCGCGGTGGATCCGACGCCGGAAGCGTCGGTCGGCGAGACCTTCGCCGGGTCCGACCTCGAGATGACGGTGGTGGGCGTCGAGCTGCGTGACGAGCGCGGGATGGCGGGCCTGTACCCCGACGAGGAGGAGCAGGAGCGGCTGCTGGTCGTGACCGTCGACGTGGTCAACACCTTCCCGGCACCCCGATCGTCGGTCTCCGGCAACAAGACATCCGCCGTGGTCGACGGCATCCGGATCGACGGGCTCGAGGAGAAGGCCGCGGTGTCGCGTGCCGACGACGGAACTTCCTCCCCCGTGCTGCAGCCGGATGTTCCCGCCCGCCTGCTGCTGGCGTGGATCGTCGGTCCGGAGGACTTCCACGACGGCGAGGAGATCTCGCTGACCCTCCCAGACTCCACGCACTATGTCGGCAAGTCCGTGGTGCGGGGGGACTTCTGGGACGACGTCCGTGTCGGCGCGACGCTGACGACGACGATCGAGGAGGTGGCCGCCCCGTGAGGAAGCACGTGCTCGTCTGGGCGGCGACGGCCGCACTGCTCGCCTGCGCCTGGGGCGTATCGAAGCTCACGCCGTCCGACGACGCGGCGAGCGCCCCGTTCCCGGAGATCGCGAGCATCGACGAGCCGGCGAGCACCCGCAACCTCACCGTCACCGTCACCGATGTCCGGCTGGCCGACCGAGTGACCGACGCGAAGGACTGGTCCGCCGACGGCACCTGGCTCGTCGTCGACCTGGCGGCGGCGTCGCGGGTCACCCAGGACCTGAGCACCCTCCGGCTGGCCGAGCTCACCGTCGGCGACCGCACCTTCAGCGCGACCGACCGCGGCACCACGTTCTTCAAGCAGGCCCTCGTCACGGGCGTCCCGCGGTCCGGAAGCCTCGCCTTCGAACTCCCCGACGACGTGACGGATGATCAGGCGGTGCTCCGGCTCGGCATTCCCGGGGGCGGGTCGGCCGACGTGCAGCTGGACGGTGTGATCGACCTGCCGCTGGACCTCGCCGAGCTCACGACCGAGCCCGAGGTGCTCCTGGCCGAGAACGGATGGGCGCGCTGATGACGATCCCTCCTCCCCTGCATCCCGGAGCCGCCCCCGCCGACGAGGCTCCCGCCGTTTCGAAGCCGCCCTCGTGGTGGCGCCGGAACCGCGTGGCGCTCGTGGCGCTGCTCGTGCTCGCTCCGCTCACCGCCGCGGCGGTCGGATGGCAGGAGTGGTACCAGTTCTTCGGCTTCGGGGGGCGACCGGTCACGGCCGTCTCCGTCGCCCCGGACGACACCGCCGAACTCGCCGGGGCGGAGTGGGGGCCGCTCCGGGGCGGTGAGATCGACGACGTCTCGGGGCTGGACGTACCCGAGGACACACGCCTGATCGCCGTCGCGGTGCCGGTGGATCCGAGCGTCGAGGGCATCGGCTGCGAGACGCCGAAGCTCGTGGAGCAGGCGACCGGGCGGGAGTGGCGGCCGGTGCGTCTGGAGATCGGACTGCCCTGGAGCGCCGACGAACCCGAGACGTGCCTCAGCGAAGGCGCGGATCCGTACGAGCTGATCGTCCCGTTCGTCGTCCCCGAGGATGCGACGGGGCCCTTCTGGGTCGATGTGCGCCCCTACGGCGCTGGCGCGTCGTTCCTGAGGTTCACGCTCGACCCCTGACCGCCGACCGCATCGCGGGGCGGCGCGGAGACGACCGAGGCGGCCACGGCGTCGACGGATGACGGGAGGAGTCCGGCCGCATCCGCCACGGCGCGCATCTCGGACTCGGCCGTGGACTCGGTCGGCGAGGCCGGATGCTCCTGCTGGCGGCGACGGAGCCTGCCGAGCGTGGCATCGTACGCGCCGCTGATCACGGCGATCCGGATCGGCTCGACGAGCAGCACCGGGATGAGGGACACCAGCGGCGCCAGCACCGCCCAGAACACGTAGTCCTGGGGGCCGATCAGTCGCGTGACGCCGAACCCCAGCAGCGATTCGAGCGCCTTCACCACGACGTAGAGCAGGGCGTAGGAGGCGACGAGCAGCGGCCCCGCCCGCCACATCAGCAGCAGGGCGCGGCCGATCGGACGGAAGCGCGCTCCCAGCTCGTCACCGAGGTCCCGCAACCGGCGCACGAGCCGGTTGGGGATGACGGCGGTGTGCTGCCGGAAGCGGGAGACGAGCTCGCTCTCGACGCGGAGCTTCTCGGCGACGATCGCTTGACCGAAGACCACTCCGGCGATCGTGAGCCAGGCCAGCGGTGCGAGAAGCACGGGCCCGGCCTCGGAGATGACCCAGCCGATCCCGTCCCACAGCCAGCGCAGCGGTGCCACCGCATCCAGGACGCCTTCTCGGACGGACTCCAGGAAGGCCATCGCGGCACGGCTGTCGACCCACGCCTTGATCGCGTCGAAGATGTCGCCGAGGACCATCACCGAGAAGAAGACCCACACGACCTCGAAGTACACCGCCACGGGAGACAGCCAGGCCGCGAGCTTCGGAGACCACTTCGACCACGCCCACCGCCCGGCGAACGCGATCACGATGATCGAGAGGGTCCAGACGTTGATCGGCAGGTTCAGCACCGTGTCCTCGGAGCCCACGGGAGGCTCGCCGTTGACGCTCGCCGTCAGGACGATGCCCTGGCGCACCTCGAGCGCGCGCAGGGAGTACGCGCGGATGTCCTCGCTCAGCAGGCCCTGCGCCCAGTACACGGCGAAGAACGGCAGGATGCCCGCGAGCAGCGCCGTCAGGAAGGTGCGACGCCGCTCCGCGGACGATTCCGGCAGCGGAGCGATCTCCTGCAGATTGCGCAGACCGTCGCGCAGGACCAGGAACATCGCCACGAGACTGATCAGCCGCGCGAGGATGCCGATCGGCAGGACGAGGAACCCGAGCGTCGCGGATGAGGCGCCCACGAACCCGGCGACCTCGGTGAAGACGTAATGCACCAGCACTCCGGCGAGGTACCACGCCATGAGCGCGGGCCAGTGTCGCCACAGCACGCGCCCGGTGGTCCTCAGGATGGCCAGCACACGGTCAATATATCGCCCACCCCGCTCTCCTGCAGCGGCGTCAGGGCCAGACGCTGGGGGCGGGAGTGCGCACGGGAGGGAGGGCGGATGCGGCAGCCCAGTCGTGCACCCAGGCGTCGATCTCCGGCACACCCTCGGGCCTGCCCACCGCGGCGAAGAGCTCCTCGTTGCTGACGGTGCCGCCCGTGCGTCGGAGCATCCGCGCTCGGACGATGGCCCTGGCGTAGACCTCGCCGTCGACGACCGCGCGGTGCTCCATGAAGAGCGCCTTGTCGTCGTGGCCGATGAACCGCGACTGCACCTCGAACCGCTGCCACAGCTGCAGCGACTTGCGGAAGGTGATCGTCTCGCTCGACACGACCGCGTACCAGCCGCGCTCCTTCATGGCGTCGAACAGCCCGGTGCGGATGAGCTGGTCCCAGCGGCCGAGGTCGAACAGTGACAGGTAGCGGCCGTTGTTCATGTGGCGCAGGATGTCGAGGTCGGTGGGGAGGGTGGTCACCGTGACGGTGCCGACCGACGTCGGATCGAGGGTCTTGCCCTGCCGCACGCGACGGCGCGCGCCGAGGATCACCAGGAGGGTCCGCCAGATCACATTCACGAGGATCGATCGTAGCCAGGAGTGCACGATCGGCGAACAACGTTGTGCGAACCCTCCATGCCCGTCCGCCCCGCGTCATCCGGCTCCTGCTCGATTTCCTGTTCTCGGACGCCGCGCGTAGAGTCACGACCATGAGCGCCGAAGCCCAGCCTGAAGTCATCGTCCGTCCGGTCCGTGATGTGGATGCGGAAGCCCTCGGTCGCGTGCATGCCCAGTGCTGGCACGAGACCTACGACCACCTGATCAGCAAGGCAGCGCTCGAGAAGGTCTCTCCGCGGCGCATGGCCGAGCTGTGGACGCACTGGGCCGCGCAGGGCCCCGAGTTCAAGATGAACGCCGCGCTCGTCGACGGCGAGATCGTGGGCTTCGTCGGCTCCGGCCCGGCCCGCGACAAGGACGCTCCCGCATTCCGCGAGCTGTACTTCATCTACCTGCTCGACGCGTATCACTCCACGGGCATCGGGCAGAAGCTCTTCGACGCCGCCGTGGAGAAGGACGAGCCGCTGTACCTCTGGGTCGCCGAGGACAACCCTCGCGCACACCGCTTCTACACGCGCAACGGCTTCCATCTCGACGGCGCCTCGCACACGGAGCCTTTCCTGGGTGAGACGCTGACCGAGGTGCGCTTCGTCCGCCCCTGAGTCCAGCCACGACCACCGAAAGGGCCGCCCCGCGGGGCGGCCCTTTCGCGTGCCCCCTCAGAGCCGTTCGATGATCGTGACGTTCGCGACGCCGCCGCCCTCGCACATGGTCTGCAGGCCGTAACGGCCGCCGGTGCGCTCCAGTTCGTTGAGCATCGTGGCCAGGATGCGCGTGCCCGTGGCTCCGATCGGGTGCCCGAGGGCGATGCCGCCGCCGTTGACGTTGACCTTCTCGTGCGGGACGCCGGTCTCGCGCATCCAGGCGAGCACGACCGATGCGAAGGCCTCGTTCACCTCGAACAGGTCGACGTCGTCGGCGCGCAGCCCGGTGCGCTCCAGAGCGTGCTTGGTCGCCGGGATGGGCGCGGTGAGCATCAGCACGGGGTCGTCTCCCCGCACCGAGAGGTGGTGGATGCGCGCACGGGGCGTCAGGCCGTGGTCCTTCACGGCCTGTTCGCTCGCGATGAGCACCGCGCTCGACGCGTCGCTGATCTGCGAAGCCACGGCTGCCGTGATCCGCCCACCCGGGGCGAGCGGCTGCAGCCCGGCCATGCGTTCGAGCGTCGTATCGCGCCGCACGCCCTCGTCGTGGTCGAGGCCGTTCAGCGGGGCGATCTCGTTCGCGAACCGACCGTCGTCCTGCGCGACAGCCGCACGGCGGTGGCTCTCCAGCGCGAACCGCTCCATGTCCTCCCGCGAGATCTCCCACCGCTCGGCGATGAGCTCGGCACCGCGGAACTGCGAGATCTCCTGGTCGCCGTATCGTGCCCGCCATCCGGGCGACTCCGCATACGGTGTCGTGAAGCCGAAGTCCTTCCCGACGGTCGCGGCCGCGGTGAGCGGGATCCGTGACATGTTCTGGAGTCCGCCGGCGACGACGAGGTCGCTCGTGCCGCTGAGAACGGCCTGCGCCGCGAAGTGCACGGCCTGCTGACTCGATCCGCACTGCCGGTCGATCGTCACTCCGGGCACGTGCTCCGGGAAGCCCGCGACGAGCAGCGCCGTGCGGGCGACGTTCCCGGCCTGGCCTCCGATCGCGTCGATCGCCCCGAGGATGACGTCGTCCACCGCGGCGGGGTCGATCCCGGTCCGCGTGACCAGCGCGGTCAGACTGTGCGCACCGAGATCCGCGGGGTGGATTCCGGAGAGGGAGCCGCCTCTCCGGCCGACCGGGGATCGGACCGCGTCGACGATGTAGGCCTCTGCCATGCTGCTCCTCCTCGGGCGCCGTGGTCGCCGGCGTCCCACCTTTCCAGCCTGCCTCATCGCGGGCTGGCCCGACAGTCCACAGCTTATGCAATAATCTGCGTATGCATGCAGATAAGCAATGTTCCCTCACGCCGGACAGCAGCTACGTCGAACTCGCCGTCGAGGTCTTCGCGATGCTGGCCGACGCGACCCGCATCCGCATCATTCTGGCGCTGCGTGATCAGGAGTTCTCCGTCAACCACCTCGCCGACATCGTCGACAAGCCGGCGCCCGCCGTGTCGCAGCACCTCGCCAAGCTCCGGCTCGCCCGGATCGTCGTCACGAGGCAGGAGGGCACCCGGGTGTTCTACCGCCTCGCGAACGAGCACGCCAGGCAGCTCGTGGCCGATGCCATCTACCAGGCGGAGCACTCGCTGAGCACCGACCCCGCCCACCACCGGGGCGCACACCCCGCACCCGAGCAGACGCGGTAGTGCTCCGGGTCCTGCGCGACACCGTCTACGCCCGCCTGTTCTCGGCGCAGGTGGTCGCACTGCTGGGAACGGGGCTGCTCACCGTGGCCCTCGGGCTGCTCGCCTTCGACATCGCGGGCGACGCCGCGGGATCCGTGCTGGGCACCGCGCTCACCATCAAGATGGTGGCGTACGTCGGCGTCGCTCCCCTGATCGCGGCCCTGGTCGATCGGCTTCCGCGCAAGGCGGTCCTGATCACGGCGGACGCGGTCCGTCTCGTGATCGCCCTGCTGCTCCCGGCCGTCAGCGAGACCTGGCAGATCTACGTGCTGGTGTTCGTGCTGCAGTCCGCGTCCGCGACCTTCACGCCCGCCTTCCAGTCGCTGATCCCCGCGGTGCTCCCCGACCCGAAGGACTACACGCGCGCGCTCTCGCTCTCACGACTCGCGTACGACCTCGAGGCGCTGCTCAGTCCCCTCATCGCCGGAGCGCTGCTCACGGTGATCTCGTTCCACGATCTGTTCGCGGGCACGGCGATCGGCTTCGCGCTCTCCGCGCTGCTGGTGCTGAGCACACCGTTGCCCCGCGCCGAGGACGGGCTTCCCGCCACCTCCTTCTGGCAGCGCCTCCCGGCGGGAGCGGCGGTGTTCGCGCGCACTCCCACCCTGCGCTTCCTGCTGCTCACGAACATGGTGGTCGCCGCAGGCACGGCGATCGTGCTGGTCAACTCGGTCGTCTACGCACGCGCCGTCTTCGCCCTCGACGACGCCGCCCTCGCGCTCGCGCTCGCCTGCTACGGGATCGGATCCCTCGTGACCGCGCTGAGCATCCCCGGGATCGTGGAACGCCTGGGCGTGATCCGCACCATGTCGATCGGGGCGGCCGTGATCGTCGCCGGGCTGCTCGCCGCGGTCATCGTGACGGGGATCGCCGCAGCCGGCGGAGCAGGGTGGAGCGCGCTCCTCGGCACCTGGGTGCTGCTGGGCATCGGAACCTCGCTCGTGAACACGCCGTCGTCGCGGTTGCTGGCCGACGCGTCGACCCCCGCGAACCGCACGCTCGTCTACACCGCGCAGTTCGCACTCTCCCACGCCTGCTTCCTGCTCACCTATCCGATCGCGGGGTGGTTGGGCGCGGTGAGCCTGATCGGAGCGGCCGGCGCACTGCTCGGGATCGCCCTGGCCGCTGCCACGGCGGCGATCGCGTTCGCCCGTCATCGCCTGCATCAGACCGCTTGACACCGGCCCCACGGAATATGGGCATCTTGCGGGGCGGGAGCGTTGTGAGAGCGCAAACACCCCGCCTACTCTTGGCGTTTTCACCGTCGAGAGGAACGCTCCATGAACTCCACGCCGTCGCCGAGGGACGTGCGCCGCACGCACCGTGTCCGCTCCTCGTCCCGCCAGGGTCGAAGACGAAGGACCACCGTCACGCAGGTCGTGCTCCTCACCTCCGCCCTGCTATTCACGGTGACGACGGCGACCATGCTGCCACCGCAGGCTCAGGCGGAGCCGCTGCCGGCACCTCGTGCGTCATCGACGACGGGCGCGGTGGAGCTCGCACTGTCCCGCACGCGCCTCGCGGCCGGCGAGGAGGTCACCGTCATGATCGCGGGCCTCGGCGGCGGGGCGCAGGCCGCCCTCGCTTTCCACTCCGATCCCGTCGACATGGGGACCGTGGTCGCGGCATCGGACGGAACCGCGACACTGACCTGGCGCGTGCCGGTGGACACGTCCCCCGGCGATCACGAGATCGTGCTCGTCCCGGAGGAGGGGACCTCCACCGCCGTCGACATCAGCGTCGTCGAGAGCCTCGGCTCCGGCGACGGCGCGACAGCCGACCCGGCGGCTGAGGGCGCCCTGCTCGTGGCCTCCCTGGCCACGACCGGTGGAGTACCCGACGCGACGGGGGCGGCGCTGTCGTCTGCGACGGCGCTGCTGCTCGCCGGCGGTGCGCTGCTGACGGGGCGCCGGATGCGTCGCGGGTGATCACCCCGTCCGTCGGGGGAGACAGACGCGGTTCAGGCCGCATACACGAGGCGGAACCGCTCGCACAGCACCGGCATGTCCGGTTCGTAGCCGCGCGGGTTCTCGGAGTGCTCTCGCCAGAAGCGCTCGTGCACCTCTCGCCAGTGCGCGAGCGTGCGGTCCCCTTCTCCCTCGGCGAAGGCATGCTCCGCGTCGACCTCGTCGAAGGGAACGGTCTCGAGCGCGGTGGTCTCGATCACGGCGCGCGGCGCTCCGCGGCCGTCGAGGATGATGCTCAGCTCGCCCACGACCGGAAGCGGGTCGCCGGTCGCCTCGTAGTCCCACAGCGAAGACGCGGTACCGACCTTGATCCCGTCGAGCACCAGCGCGAGCAGTTCGTCGGCGTGCGCGGGGGTGGCTCCGAACGCCCAGGCCTCGGGCAGAGTCGCCGGGAGTCCGGGCGTCGCCTGCCTGGCCGCGCTCCAGAAGGCGTCGATGTCGGTGCTGTCGCTCATCCGCCCAGGCTAGCCCGGGCCGTCAGCGACCGGAGACCTTGCCGAACACCTTCGCGATCGGAGCGAGCACCAGCGGCCGGGCAGCCGCCCACCCGCCCGCGATCACCACGAGCGAGAGGATGAAGACCCAGAAGCCCGTCCAGGTGACGGCATCCTGCGCGGCGAACATGTGGTTCAGGTTGCGCAGGAAGCCGGTCAGCATGACGAGCGCCACGTGCGCGATGATGAACGCCACGAAGTAGAGCATGATCGGGAAGTGCAGCGCCCGCGCCCATTCGACGGGGTAGGCCTTGGACAGCTTCTCCGCGCGCTTGGGCCACAGTCCCGACATCCGGAATCCGGTGACGGCGGCGAGCGGAGCCGCGACGAAGACCGTGACGAAGTAGGCGAGCTGCTGCAGGCTGTTGTAGTTGTTCCAGCCGTTCTCGTGCGGCCAGTCGAACGAGATGTACTGCAGCGCGGCCGACAGCGCGTTCGGGAAGACCTCCCAGCTCGTCGGCACGATGCGCGCCCAATGCCCCGTGACGAACAGCAGCACCACGAAGACCACGCCGTTCACGAGCCACAGGATGTCGAGCGCCTGGTGGAACCACAGGTTCAGGCTGATCTTGCCCTTCGCGTTGCCCCGCGGCGTCCAGAAGACGGTCGGGCGCTTCTCGGTGCGCACCTGGAGACCGGAGCGGATGATCAGGACGATCAGGAACATGTTGAAGAAGTGCGCCCAGTTGACCCAGGGCGCGAACCCGGGCTCGACCGGGAACGGCGGCTCGTACTCGCCCGGGAACGCCGCGAGGAAGTCCTGCATGAACGGGAAGCTCAGCAGCGTCCGCACGAGCGCGATCGCCGCACCGGCGAGCACTCCGAGCGCCGCGGCGCCGAACAGGACCGCGATCGCCTGCGTCCACGTCGGACGACGGCGACCGGATGCCGGAGAGGCCGTGATGTGGCGCGGAGCACGCCCGTCCCACACGGTGCGGGGTGCGGGCAGCGGGGAGCTGAGGTCGGCCAGCACGGGCACGATCGCGCCGGGGGCCGGACCGGTGTCGGGGGCCTCGATCACCGGCGCCACAGGAGCGGTTGCGGCGGCCGCCGATGCCGGGGACTCGGCAGGCGAAGCGGAGTTCTCGGGCACCGACGACGCCGTCGCGGGAACGGTCCCCTCCGGCGGCCAGGGCTCTCCGCCCACGACACGAGGAAGCCCGCGACGGACGCTCTCCCCACCCGTCGCCGCGGGCACGGCGGGGGACGCGGCAGCAGCAGCGACGGGCACAGCGTCGGCGGTCGGGGTGGACGCGGGCTGGGGCGCCGCGGATGCCGCGGGTGCGGTATCGGCGGCGGCCGGTGCGGCGACCGAGGCGGGAGCGGCATCGGCCGGGGGCCACGGCTCTCCGCCCGGCACCCGCGGCAGACCGCGGCGGAGGCGGGTGGCGGGCGCTCCTGCTCGCTCCGCGTGAACGGCGGCGGGTTGCGGCTGCTGTCCGGACGTCGAGGACGGTGCAGACTCGGCGACCGCGGACGCCGCAGACTCGGCCACCGGGGGCGATGCCTGCTCGACCACCGCGGACGGCACCTGCTCGGCGACCGTCGACGGCGTCGGCTCGGAGAGCGGTGAGGGCGCGGCAGGAGGCCAGGGCTCGCCGCCCGGCACGCGCGGGAGACCGCGTCGCAGCATCCGCGTTGCCATCGCTACTTCTTCCGCGCCTCGAGCGCCGCGATCACCTGCGGAACCACGGTGAACACGTCTCCGACGATCCCGAAGTCGGCGACGTCGAAGATCGGCGCCTCCGGGTCCTTGTTGATGGCGACGATGTTCTTCGATGTCTGCATGCCGGCGCGGTGCTGGATCGCCCCGGAGATGCCGAGGGCGACATACAGCTGCGGCGAGACCGAGACGCCGGTCTGTCCGACCTGGTGCGACTGCGGGATGTAGCCGGCGTCGACGGCAGCGCGCGAGGCTCCGACCGCGGCGCCGAGCGCGTCGGCGAGCTCCTCGACGAGCACGAACTTCTCCTTGGACGCGAGACCTCGACCGCCCGAGACGACTCGCGTCGCTCCACGCAGCTCGGGACGGGAAGACGTCGCCTCGACCGCCTCGACCGGCCCCGCCGTCGCTGCGACCGCTCCGGAGGGAGTCACGGTGAGCTGTTCGACCTGCGGGGAGGCGACCGCTTCGGCTCGCGCATCGACGGCCCCCTGACGCACGGTCACCACGAGGGTTCCGTAGGTCGCGGCGGCGTCGACGAGGTACGCGCCGCCATAGACGGAGTGGTGGGCGATGATGCCCTCGTCGTCCCGGGAGACTCCGACCGCATCCACAGCGAGTGCGCTCTTCGTGCGCACCGCGAAGCGTCCGGCGACGTCGCGTCCGGAGATCGAGTTCGAGACGAGCACGGCTTCGGGGTGCACGCGCTCGGCCGCGGCCTGCAGCGCATCCACGAGCGGAACGGTGAGCGCTGTGGCGTCGCCGTCCGCCGTGAGCACGACGGCCGCGCCTGCTGCCGCGGCCTGGTCGACCGCTGCCTGGCGGCCGCCGACGACGAGCGCCACGGGCGTGCCGATGCTCGACGCGGCGCCGATCAGGCCGGCCGTGCTGCTCGCGGCGTTTCCGGAGGGGTCGACGTCGACGAGGACGAGGATCGGGTTCTCGAGAGCGGTCATCTCACACCAGCCTGTTCTGCACGAGGTACTCGACGAGTTTGTCGGCGGCGTCGCCCTCATCGGTGATCTTCACGCCGGCGGCCCGTGGGGGCTTCTCCGACACGGCCGTCATGATGGTCCGCGGCGCGGCCGCCGGATCGGCCGAGACACCGAGGTCGGCGAGCGAGATCACTTCGAGCGGCTTCTTCTTCGCGGCCATGATGCCCTTGAAGTTGGGGAAGCGCGCATCGGGGAGCGCCTCCGTGATCGAGATGACGGCGGGCAGCGGGGCCGAGACGGGCTGACTGCCGAAATCGGCTCCGCGCGTCCCGGACACCCCGTCGGCCGTGATCTCGACCGAGGAGAGCGCCGTGGCCTGGGCGAACCCGAGGTGCTCGGCGAGCATGGCCGGGATCACGCCGCCGGCCCCGTCCGTCGACAGGTTGCCGGTGATCACGAGGTCCGGGGCACCCCGGCGGATGGCCGCGGCGAGCACCTCCGCGGTGAGGCCCAGGTCGGCACCGATCAGCTGCTCGTCCGCGATGTGCACGGCGGACGCCGCGCCGATCGCGAGCGCACGGCGCACGGAAGCGGTCGAGCTCTCCGGAGCCATCGACACGGCCACCACCTCGGTGCCCTCGTTCTTGTCGGCGAAGCTCAGCGCGACTTCGAGCGCCCGCTCGGTGATCTCGTCGAGCACAACGTCTCCTGCGGCTCGATCGGCGAGGCCGGTCTCGAGGTTCAGCTTGCGGTCGCCATAGGTGTCCGGCACCTCTTTGACCAGGACGAAGATCTTCATCGAATGCTCCTCACGACTGCTGCGATTCTAGTCCGCGATACTGAGTCCCAGTACAACTGCGACTGAGACTCACGGGTTCGGCGAGGCGCCGTGGCGCGCGCCGTCGCGACGCCGCCTTCTCCCGCCACTACCGTAGAGACGTGGCCCGACTCCGTCCGCTCCCCATCGATCCGCTCGCCGAGGCGAAACGGCAATGGCTGGCGCACGGCTGGACGGATGCCGCCGACGGCATGGCCCTGGTCACATCGGTGATGCGCGCCCAGCAGCTGCTTCTCGCTCGTGTCGATGCCGCCCTCAAGCCGTTCGCCCTGAGCTTCGCCCGGTACGAGGTGCTGCGCCTGCTCGCCTTCAGCCGCACCGGCAGCCTGCCGCTGTCGAGCGTGGTCGCCCGGCTCCAGGTGCACCCCACGACGGTCACGAGCACTGCGGAGCGCCTCGTCCGCGACGGACTGATCGCGCGCGAACCGCACCCGCACGACGGCCGCGCCGCGCTCCTCGTGCTGACGGATGCGGGCCGTGAACTCGTCGAGCGCGCCACCCAGGCGCTCAACGCCGACGTGTTCGCGGACCCGGGGATGAGCCGCGACGACGCCGCCGAGCTGGTGGCGATCGTCGCCCGACTCCGGAAGAATGCGGGCGATTTCGCCGACCCGCGTCCCCAGCCCGAAGCCCTCTGACATGCCCCGGTTCGCGCTCGAGACCCTCATCGGCGCCCCGCCCGCCGAAGTGTTCGCCGCGTCGCTCGATCCCACGCTCCACGTGAAGAGCATGGCGCGATACGGCGAGACCATGGTCGAAGCTCCAGTGGGAGGCTTCTTCACTGAAGGCTCGACGGTGACATGGCGCGCACGACACTTCGGAATCCCGTTCCGCCTGCGTTCCGTCGTCTTCGACATCGATCCGCCACGGGGATTCTCGGATCGGCAGATCTCCGGCCCGTTCGCGTCGTTCCTCCATGAGCATCGCTTCGAGGAGCATCCGGCCGGAACACTCATGCGCGACACGGTGACCTTCCGTTCTCCGCTCGGCCCTATCGGGCGCCTCGTCGACACGATGTTCCTCGGGGAGTACATGCGGCGACTGATCCTGGAGCGCAACCAGATCCTCACCGCCGAATTCGGCGGGCCGGGGCGTAGTGTTTCGGAATGAGCGAACTGCGCCTGCACACCGTCCTCACCGGCCGCGGCCCCGCCGCGGCGATCCTGCTCAGCGACGAGCAGGTCGCGTCGCTCGGCGCCGGCAGAGCCTTCCCCGTCGCCGTCACCATCGGCGGGCGCACCGCTCGCCTGCGCGTGGCGCGGATGGGCAGCGAGAACATGATCGGATTCAGCAAGGCCGTGCGCGCCGATCTGGGACTCGAGATCGGCCAGGAGGTCGACGCCGTGATCCGCGTGGATGCCGCCGAGCGCACGGTCGACGTTCCGCCCGGACTCGCCGCAGCCCTCGACGCCGACCCCGCGCTGCGGGCGAAGTTCGACGCCCTGTCGTACACCGCCCGCAAGGAGCACGCCCGGAGCATCGCAGAAGCCAAGCAGGACGCGACGCGCGAGCGCCGGATCGCGAAGATCCTCGACGCGCTGCGCGGCTGACCGCTCCTCGACTCCGACGCGCATCCGGTCAGGAACTCATCGGTTCTGGAAGTCGGGCGACCGCTTCTCGCGGAAGGCGGACATGCCCTCCTTCTGGTCTGCGGTGTCGAACAGGGCAGCGAAAGCCTGCTTCTCGTGTGCGAGACCTTCGGACAGCGTCGTCTCCATCGCGGCGTCCAGTGCCGCCTTGGCGGCGTAGACCGACGGCAGCGACTTCGATGCGATCGTGCCGGCCAGCTTCTCCGCCTCCGCCAGGAGTTCCGCAGCGGGCACGACACGCGACACGAGACCCGAGCGCTCGGCCTCGTCCGCTTTCATGAACCGCCCCGAGAGCACGAGCTCGGCCGCCTTGTAGTACCCCACCGCGCGGATCAGGCGCTGCGTTCCGCCCATCCCGGGGATCACACCGAGGTTGATCTCGGGTTGGCCGAAAGTCGCGGTGTCGGCGGCCAGGATGATGTCGCACATCATCGCCAGCTCGCAGCCGCCGCCGAGCGCGAAGCCCGAGACCGCGGCGATCACCGGAGTGCGCACCGCCGCGAACTCATGCCAGATCCCGAAGTGATCGGTCTCGAGCATCTCCGCCGCGGACATGCCCTCCATCTCCTTGATGTCGGCCCCCGCGGCGAACGCCTTCTCGGAACCGGTCACGACGATCGCCCCGACCCCGTCGTCCTCGTCGAAGGCGACGGCCGCGGCGGTGACCTCCTCCGCGAGGCGGCTGTTCAGCGCGTTCAGGGCCTGGGGACGGTTCAGGGTGATCCACCCCACGCGGCCCCGCTGCTCCACCAGGATCGTCTCGTACTCGGTCATGTCACCCTCTCCGTCGTCGTGTCCTTCAGTATCTTCCGTCGTCCCGGGGCCCCGCGCACTCCGACCCGCGCGCTCGGCGCCCGGCTCGGGTCACACGCGGCCGTCGCGGATGTCGGTGATGATGCCGGAGAAGTCGCGGGAGCCGCCGTCGCCCGCGGCGTAGGCGGCGTAGAGCTCCTGCGCCAGCCGCCCCATCCGCGCATCCGTCGACGTCTGCTCGATCGCCTGCAGCGCGAGACCCAGATCCTTCGCCATGAGCGCGCCGGCGAATCCGGGCTGATAATCGCGGTTGGCCGGGCTCGTGGGAACCGGGCCCGGCACGGGGCAGTTCGTCGTGAGGGACCAGCACTGGCCGGACGCCTGGGACACGACATCGAACAGCGCCTGATGCTCCAGCCCGAGCCGCTCCCCGAGCACGAACGCCTCGGCGACGGCGATCTGCGACACCGCGAGGACCATGTTGTTGCAGACCTTCGCCGCCTGCCCCAGCCCCGACCCGCCGCAGTGCACGATGCGCTTGCCCATGACCTCGAGCAGCGGCAGCGCGGCCGTGTAGTCCTCGTCCGAGCCGCCGACCATGAAGGCCAGAGTCCCGTTCTCGGCGCCGACCACGCCGCCCGACACGGGAGCGTCGATGTTGCGGTGCCCTGCCGCGAGAGCGAGGGCGTGCGCCGCGCGCGCCTCGTCGACGGCGATCGTGGAGGACTCGATGAAGAGCGTCCCCGGTCGTGCGGCCGCGAGCAGCTCCGTGCGATACGCGTCGATGACGTGCCTGCCCGCCGGGAACATCGTGATGACGACCTCCGCGTCGGCGACGGCGTCCGCCCCGCTGGCCGCGACCGGGATGCCGGCCGCCTGCGCCGCGTCGATCGCCGCGGGGACGAGGTCGAACCCGTGCACCTCGTGCCCTGCGGCGACGAGGTTCTTCGCCATCGGCAGCCCCATGTGCCCGAGCCCGAGGAACGCGACCGTGGTCATGATGCGCTCCGCATGCTGGTCGATCCCGCGGGTCGGAGCATCTCGCGTCCGACGATCAGGCGCATGATCTCGTTCGTCCCCTCCAGGACTTGGTGCACCCGCAGGTCACGGACGATCTTCTCGATGCCGTAGTCCTGCAGGTATCCGTAGCCGCCGTGCAGCTGCAGGGCGCGGTTCGCGACGTCGAAGCCGGCATCGGTGGCGAAGCGCTTGGCCATCGCGCAGCGCATCGTCGCATCGGGCGCCTTGTCGTCGACGGCCTGCGCACCGTCGCGCACCATGAGCCGCGCCGCCTGCAGGTCGGTGCGCATGTCGGCGACGGCGAAGAGGATCGACTGCTTCTCCGCCAGGGGCTCTCCGAAGGCGACGCGCTCGTGCACGTACTGGACGGCCTTGTCGAGTGCGGCCTGCGCACCGCCGAGCGAGCAGGCGGCGATGTTGAGCCGGCCGCCGTTGAGCGCCGACATCGCGATCGCGAAGCCGCGTCCCTCGTCGCCGAGCATCGCCGAGGCGGGAACCCGCACCCCGTCGAAGATCACCTGCCGGGTCGGCTGCGCGTGCCAGCCCATCTTCTTCTCGGGCGCACCGAAGCTGAGGTTCTCCGCATCGCCGGGGACGAGGAAGGCGCTGATCCCGCGGGCTCCGGGCTCGCCGGTGCGGGCCATGACCACGTACACGGCGGCCTCTCCCGCGCCGGAGATGAACTGCTTCACCCCCGTCAGCACATACTCGTCGCCCTCTCGGACGGCACTGGTGGCGACGTTGGCGGCATCGGATCCGACGCCGGGCTCGGTGAGGCAGTACCCGCCGAAGGCGGACATCGCCGTGAGCGCGGGCAGCCACGTCGAGCGCTGCGTCTGGTCGCCGTAGCTGTCGATCATCCACACCACCATGTTGTGGATGGAGATGTAGGCCGCGACGGCGGGGTCGGCCTTGGCGAGCTCCTCGAAGATCGCCACGGTATCGGTGCGGCTGAGTCCGCTTCCGCCGAACTCCTCGCTCGCATAGATGCCGCCCAGCCCGAGTTCTCCCCCACGGGTCAGGGAGTCCCGGGGGAAGAGGTGCTTCTCGTCGCGCTCCGCGGCGAACGGCGCGAGCTCGGTCTCGGCGAACTCGCGGACGGCGTCGAGGATCGCCTCGCGCTCCTCGACGGTGGTGGTCACGGTGGTCATGCTCATCGCTTTTCCTTAGGAGTTGGGTCCCTGAGCCGGTCGAAGGGCTGAGCCGATCGAAGGGCCGAGCCGGTCGAAGGGCTGATCCGGTCGAAGGGTCAGTGCATCGTGGGAATGACGAAGCTCGCGCCCTCGCGCACCCCGGTGGGCCAGCGGCTCGTCACGGTCTTGGTCTTGGTGTAGAAGCGGAACGCATCGGCGCCGTGCTGGTTCAGGTCGCCGAAGCCGCTGCGCTTCCATCCGCCGAACGTGTAGTACGCGATCGGAACCGGGATCGGCACGTTCACCCCGACCATCCCGACCTCGACGCGCGCGGCGAAGTCGCGGGCCGCATCGCCGTCGCGGGTGAAGATCGCGACGCCGTTGCCGTACTCGTGCTCCGAGGCCATACGCAGGGCTTCCTCGTAGTCGGCGGCTCGCGCGATCACGAGGACAGGGCCGAAGATCTCCTCGCGATAGATCGCCATGTCGGTCGTGACATGGTCGAAGAGGGTCGGGCCGAGATAGAAGCCCTCCTCGTGACCATCGACCGTGAACCCCCGACCGTCGGCGAGGAGGGTCGCTCCCTCATCGACACCCTGCTGGATGTAGCCCTTGACGCGTTCGACCGCATCGCGGGTGACGAGCGGACCGTAGTCGACGTCCGGTGCGAGCGAAGGTCCGATCCGGAGCTGGGCGACGCGCTCGGCGAGCTTCGCGGCGAGCGCATCGGCCGTCTCCTGGCCGACCGGGACGGCGACCGAGATGGCCATGCACCGCTCCCCCGCGGAGCCGTAGCCCGCACCGATGAGCGCGTCGACGGCCTGGTCGAGGTCGGCGTCCGGCATCACGATCATGTGGTTCTTCGCGCCGCCGAAGCACTGCGCGCGCTTGCCGTTGGCGGCTGCGGTGGCGTAGATGTACTCGGCGATCGGGGTGGAGCCGACGAAGCCCACCGCGCGGATGCGCTCGTCGGCGAGCAGCGTGTCGACCGCCTCCTTGTCTCCGTGCACCACGTTGAGGACTCCGGCGGGCAGGCCGGCTTCGAGGAACAGCTCGGCGATGCGCACGGGCACCGAGGGGTCGCGTTCGCTCGGCTTGAGGACCACGGCGTTGCCGGCGGCGAGGGCCGGTCCCGCCTTCCAGAGCGGGATCATGGCGGGGAAGTTGAACGGCGTGATCGCGGCGACGACGCCCAGCGGCTGGCGCATCGAGTAGACGTCGATGCCGGCGCCGGCGCCCGTGGAGTACTCGCCCTTGAGCAGGTGCGGAGCGCCGGCGGAGAACTCGATGACCTCGAGGCCGCGCTGGATGTCACCCTTCGCATCGTCCACGGTCTTGCCGTGCTCGCTCGCGAGGAGCTCGGCGAGCGAGGTCATCTCCCGCTGTGCCAGGTCGAGGAACCGCAGGAGCACGCGGGTACGCTTCTGCGGGTTCGTCGCCGCCCAGGCGGCCTGAGCCGCCTCGGCATTCGCGATGACGCTGCGCACCTCATCGGCGGAGGCGAGCGGCACGCGCGCCTGCACGGCGCCAGTGCTCGGATCGAACACATCGGAGAAGCGCCCCTCATCCGGGGTCAGCAGCGATCCGCCCACGAAGTGCGGGATAGTACGAGTCATTGTGTGACATCCCTCCGTGCCGTCGTTGGCACTTTGGAGAGTTTACTCTGGCGCCCGCACATTTACTAGGACGTCCTTGTAAATGTGCTTCCGCCCCCCTCAGCGCCGGATCCACGGTGTTCCCGTCTCGTTCACCGCCCGGTCATCTCGGTCGATTACAACTGCAGGTGCGCGGACGGAGACTCAGACCGGATCGGGTGTCACGTCAATCGCGCGCACGGTGAGCACTCTCGCTCCCGTTGCGGCGCCCATGCCGCGAGACCCCCGCCGAATCGGGTCGGCGGGGGTCCTCTCCGTTTCCGCCCGTCGAGCGCTGCGACCGCCGTCCCGCGTCCGTCACGGAACTAGAATCGTCGAGGCGCCGCCACCCCTGGCGCATCCGCTTCGGCACCCTCACCCAGGGCGCCCGTCCCCGAGGACCGCACCATGTCCGAACCCGTCACCGTGTCCATCCGCCGCGAGGTCGATCCCGATCGCATCACCGAGGCGACCGCCTGGGTGCAGACCGGCGTGAACCTGGCGACCAAGTACCCGGGCTTCCTCGGTTCCGGCTGGGTGCGGGCAGGCGAGCACTCGCAGGTCTGGCACATGCTGTACCGCTTCGCGAGCGAGGAGTCGCTCGTCGCCTGGGAGCAGTCCGCCGAGCGCACATGGTGGCTGTCGATGGGCGAGGGATTCGTGCGCAGCGAGCGCTCGAAGCGACGCACCGGGATCGAGGGCTGGTTCGACGAGCCGACCACCGGCACCATCACGCTGCCGTCCGCTGACGGCACCACCGAGACCGTCACGGTCGCTCCTGCTCCGCCACGGTGGAAGCAGGCGACCTCGATCTGGCTGGGCTTCTTCCCCGTCAACCTCGCCTTCACCTATGCGATGAGCCCGGTGCCGGGATGGAACGAGCTGCCGATCTGGCTGCGGGTGCTGGTCACGACACTCGTCCTCACGCCGATCATGGCGTACTGGGTACTGCCGTTCGTGACACGCTCGCTGCGGACCTGGCTCACCCGCTGACGGCCGCCCCTCCTCGGGTTCCGATCCCGTCGACGGCGTCCCGGAGGGCGCGGTCGATCTCCGCGATGGCGGCGGTGAGCGGGCCAGGGCGCCGCACCAGGGAGAGGGTGTTGATCGGCGGATCATCGGTCGGACGCAGCACGCTCAACCGGCCGTCGGCCAGTTCGTCGGCGATCAGGTAGGTCGGCAGCACGGTGATCCCCGCTCCTGCGACGGCCGCGGCGGCGAGCGCCCGGAGGTCCGGCGCGGTGAGTGCGGGCTCGCGTTCCAGGCGGAGGCCGAACACGTGCCGCCAGTAGCGGCGCAGGATCGGCACGTCGTGCGCGTAGGCGAGCAGCGGGTGCTCCTCGATCATCCCCGGGCTCAGGTCCGGCGACGGGACGACCCCGAGCGAGGGGGCGGCGACGAGCGCGAACTCCTCGTCGACGAGGGCCGCCGTCGGCAGAGCGCGACCTCTCGGGCGGACGGCCGAGATCACGAGATCGAGGCTTCCGCTGCGGAGCTGCTCCAGCAGGTCGTCCGCGACGCCGGCCGTGACCGCGATCCGCCGGCCGGCCGCGAGCATCGGCGCCAGGGCAGGCACGGCCACGCGCTCGAGGAACTCGGCCGCTCCGCCTAGACGCACGGGTGCGGCTTCGACGGTGGACGGCGTACCGACGGCCAGCGCCAGCGCATCGAGCGGACCGGACACGCGGGCGGCCAGGTCGTCGGCCCGGGGAGTGGGCCGGATCCCGCGGGCATGCCGGATGAACAGCGGCTCTCCCTCGCTCCGCTCCAGCGCCTGCAGCTGTGTCGTCACCGAGGACTGCGCGATGCCGAGCAGGCGAGCGGCCGCCGACACGGACCCGGAACGGTGCGCGGCGAGGAACGTGCGCCACAGCGCCAGATCGCGCAGGCCATCGCTATTCCGATCGCTCATATCGGAAATCTATCGGAATCGGATGCGATGAGGCGTCGTTGTCCCCGGTATCGCATCCGCACGGCCTCTGCCGTCCGACCTTCTGGAGCACGCATGTCCTCTGTTCTCTTCGTCGTCACCGGCGCCCGCACCTGGACCCTCACCGACGGCACCGCGCACCCGACCGGCTACTGGGCGGAGGAGCTGCTCGTGCCCTACCGCGCTCTCCGCGACGCCGGACACACCGTGAGCTTCGCGACCCCTGGCGGCGTGACGCCGGTCCCCGACGCCGGCAGCCTCGGGGACGGCGACGCCGCCGCGATCGCCGCGGTCGACGGGCTCGACGCCCCGCTCGTGCTGGCGGACGTGGACGCCGCGGCGTACGACGCGGTCTACTACCCCGGCGGCCACGGCCCGATGCAGGATCTCGCCGTCGATGAGGACTCCGCTGCGCTGATCGCGGCCACGATCGCGGGAGGCCGACCGCTCGCGGCCGTCTGCCACGGACTCGCAGCGCTTCTTCCCGCCCGCACCGCGACAGGGGAGCCCCTCATCGCCGGACGCCGCCTCACGGGGTTCACCGACGAGGAGGAGCGCCTGGGCGGCCTCGCCGACCGCGCCCCGTTCCTGCTGGAGAGCGAGCTGCGCGCCCGGGGCGCCGAGGTCGACATCGCGGCCCCGTGGAGCGATCACACGGTCGTCGACGGCCTGCTCATCACCGGGCAGAACCCGCAGTCGTCCGCGTCCGCCGCCGCCGCGCTCCTCGCCGCCCTGGCCTGAGCCGTCGCCTTCCCTGTTCCCGAGCGGGCGTCTCATCGCTCGCCCGGGAACCGGATGCGGTCGGGATCAGGACGCGGGTCTGCCGTCGGGTGTGACACCCTTCTCGGCAGGCTCGACGAGCGAGAGCGGGTCGGCGATGTCCTCCAGCGACTTCCCGGCGGCGCTCACGCCGAACACACCGCAGACGATGCCGCCGAACATCATGATCGCCGCGCCGAGCACATAGCCCCAGAACAGCGGTCCGCGGTCGCCGCTCTCGGCGCTCTGGCCGATCAGGGCGCCGTAGAGCACCGGGGCGATGGCGCCGACGAGCTGCCCGATCGAGAAGATGTACGAGATGACCTGACTGCGCAGCTCCAGCGGGAAGATCTCGCTGACCGTCAGGTACGCCGCCGAAGCGCCGGCGGAGGCGAAGAAGAACGACGCGCACCAGAACGCCGTGTGCGTCGCCGCGTTCAGCACACCCGCGTTGAACAGGAACGCGCTGACCAGGAGGATGCCCCCGGCGAGCACGTACGTGCCGAACAGCATCCGGCGCCGCCCCCAGGTGTCGAAGAAGTGCCCGAGGATGAGCGCCCCGGCGAGGTTGCCGACGGCGAACACGATGAAGTACTGCGACGCCGAGGCGGGCGGGGTGTCGTAGAAGTTCTCCAGCACCAGCGCGTACGTGAAGAAGATCGCGTTGTAGAGGAACGACTGCGTCACCATCATCGTGATGCCCACCAGCGTGCGCCGCGGGTACTTCTTGAACAGCACCTTCGCGATGACGAGGAACGGCACGCGGCCGTACTCCTTGACCGTGATCGCCTTGCTCTCATCGACGGGCGGGATCGTCTTGCCCTCCTTGCGGATGCGCTCCTCGATCTCGTCGACGTTGCGCTCGGCGGCCTCTTCGCGCCCGTGGGTCATCTGCCAGCGCGGGCTCTCCGGGATGTGCCGGCGCATGTAGATCAGCAGCAGACCGAGGATCGGACCGAGGAAGAAGCTGAGCCGCCAGCCGATGTCCTCGGGGAGGATGTCGGTGTTGAGGAAGAACACGTTGGCGACGGCACCGAGTGCCGCACCGCCCCAGTAGGTGCCGTTGATGGCGATGTCGACGCGGCCGCGGTACCGCGCCGGGATGATCTCGTCGATCGCCGAGTTGATGGCCGCGTACTCGCCGCCGATGCCGGCGCCGGCGACGAACCGCCAGATGTAGAAGAACCACGGCGCGAACGCGAGTCCGGCGACCGCGGATCCGACGAGGTACACCGCGAGCGAGACGAGGAAGAGCTTCTTGCGTCCGAGCCGATCGGTGAGACGACCGAAGAAGAGCGCTCCGAAGACCTGGCCGAGCAGATAGCACGTGCCGGCGAGGCCGACCTCGGCCGGCCCCATCCCGAGCGTCGCGGCGTACCCGTTCGCGGCGACGATCTGCACCTCGAGGCCGTCGAGGATCCAGGAGAAGCCGAGCCCCACCACGATCAGCCAGTGGAACCGCGACCACGGCAGCCGGTCCATGCGCGCGGGGACGAGCGACCGGACCTCCTTGACGGTGACGTCGGATGCGGACATGGAACCCTCCTTCTCGCGGGATGCGTTCATCCCGCATCCGGTTCTACTCCGCCGCGGGAATCGCCGCATCCGCTTGACCCCGAGCCCGCGCGCACGCTACAGGTGCACCCCGGGCATGAGAGAAGGCCCCCGTCCGGTGGGACGAAGGCCTCCTCTCACGGGCGGGTGTCAGCTCTCGACGTGCCGCTCGTCCGGGCCGTCGTAGAAGGACAGCGGACGGATCAGCGCGTTCGATCCGGCCTGCTCGATCACGTGCGCCGTCCACCCGGTCACGCGTGCCGCCACGAACAGCGGCGTGAAGGTGAGGGTGTCGAAGCCGATCAGGTTGTACGCGGGACCGGACGGGTAGTCGAGGTTGGGGTAGATGCCCTTGCGGGCCACGAACTCCGACTCCAGCGTGTTGTAGAGGTCGGCGACCTCGGGGCGGTCGTAGTGCTCCACGAGGGTGTCGAGCGCGGCCTTCATGGTCGGCACGCGCGAGTCGCCCTTCTTGTAGACGCGGTGCCCGAAGCCCATGATCTTGCGCTTCTCGGCGAGTGCCTTGTCGAGCCACGCCTCCACTGCGTCCGCCGAACCGATCTCGTCGAAGATGTGCAGCACGGCCTCGTTCGCGCCGCCGTGCAGCGGGCCCTTGAGCGCGCCGATCGCGCCGACCACGGCCGAGTAGATGTCGCTGAGGGTCGAGGTGATCACGCGCGCGGTGAACGTGGACGCGTTGAAGGAGTGCTCGGCGTACAGGATCATCGAGCGGTTGAAGGCGTCCACCACGACATCGTCCGCCTCCTCGCCGAAGGTCATCCAGAGGAAGTTCGCGGAGTAGTCGAGGTCGTCGCGCGGGGCGATGAGCTCCTGGCCGCGCCGGCGACGCTGCCCGTAGGCGACGATCGCCGGGAGGGCGGCGAACAGGCGGATGCTGCGCTCGAGGTTCTGCTCCGGGCTGCCGCCCGCGTCGAGCACCGAGCCTCCGGCACCGGGGTCGGACGCTCCGATCAGGCTCACCGCGGTGCGCACCTCGTCCATCGGATGCGCATCCAGCGGCACCAGGTCGATCGCCGCCTTCACGTTGTCGGCCAGCGCGCGGTGCTTCCGCTCCTCCAGCCGGAATGCCGCCAGCTCCTCCGGCGTGGGCAGCTCGCCGTGCCACAGCAGATACGCGACCGCCTCGAACGGCTGCGTGTCGGCGAGCTCCTGCACGGGGTAGCCGCGGTACAGCAGGCTGTTCGTCTCGGGGTTGACCTTCGAGATCGCGGTCGTGTCGACGACGACGCCCGCGAGGCCCTTCTTGATGTCCGGCTCGGTCATGGTCACTCCTTCGTGTACTTCGACCCGTCGCTGCGCTCCGCGCTCAGCAACCGCGTCGTGTGTCCGCTTCGCTGCGCTCAGCGACCGGTGTTGTCGAGTGTGAAGTTGAAGACGCCCGAGTCGAAGTGGTTGTACGACTCGTAGTCGATCAGGTCGTAGAGATCGGCGCGGTGCTGCATCTCGCCGAGCTTCGAAGTCAGGTGCCCCTCGTCGTTCAGCGTATCCAGTGCGCGGCCCGCGGCCCCCATCGAGATGCGCAGCAGCGACACCGGCCAGATGACCAGGTTCGCTCCGGCGTCACGAAGCTGATCGGTGGAGAACAGCTCGCTCTTGCCGAACTCGGTCATGTTCGCCAGGATCGGCACGTCGAGCGCCTCGGCCATCGCCTCGAACTCGGCCAGCGTGCGCATCGCCTCGGGGAAGATCGCGTCGGCTCCGGCATCCACCAGCGCTTTCGCGCGGTCGATCGCCGCGTCCAGTCCCTCGATCGCCCGGATGTCGGTGCGCGCCATGATCAGGAAGTTCGGGTCGCGGCGGGCGTCGGCGGCGGCACGGATGCGCTTGATCGCGGTGTTCTCGTCGACCACGGCCTTGCCGTCGAGGTGACCGCAGCGCTTCGGGTTGATCTGGTCCTCGATGTGGGTGCCGGCGAGACCCGCGTCTTCGAGCTCCTGGATCGTGCGGGCGACGTTCATCGGCTCACCGAAGCCGGTGTCGGCGTCGACGATCGCGGGGAGGTCGGTCATGCGGGCGATCTGCTTGGCGCGGCCGGCGACCTCGGTCAGCGTGGTCAGTCCGATGTCGGGCAGGCCCAGATCGGCGGAGAGCACGGCGCCGGAGATGTAGACGCCATCGAAGCCCTTCTGCTCGATCAGGCGAGCGCTGAGCGGGTTGAACGCGCCGGGGAACCGCAGCAGCTCCCCGGAGGCCAGACGTTCTCGGAACAGGCGCCGCTTCTCGGCGGGCGTCGTGGTGGAGTACAGCATCAGAGGTTCCTTCCGCGTAGGTCGGTCCGTGCACGACTTCGGAGATCCGACGCGACACGCCGACGGATGGATGCCCCGCCCGGCGTGTCGCCCAGAATCTCCGAAGTTGTGCGCGGGTAGGGCATCAGAACAGACCCCTCGGGGCGGGGGCGGCGTCGAGCAGGCCGGGCTTCGCGACGATCGACAGCTCGCCGACCTCGGCCGCGGTCAGCTCGGGCAGGCGCTGCACGAGGGCGAGGAACCGCTCGATCTCGGCGGGCTCGAGCACGGGTTCTGCCAGCAGGCGGAACTTCGCGATGTAGTTCTCGCGGGCGAACGGACGCGCTCCGAGGGGGTGCGCATCGGCCACGGCGATCTCGTCGACCACGGTCGACCCGTCTGTGAGGCGGATCTCGACGCGACCGCCGAACGCCTTCTCGGCCGGGTCCTCCGAGTGGTAGCGGCGCGTCCACTCGGCATCCTCGGCCGTGGTGATCTTGTGCCACAGCGCGACCGTGTCGGCGCGACCGGCACGCTCGGGGGCGTAGGAGTCGACGTGGTGCCAGCCGCCGTCCTGCAGGGCGACAGCGAAGATGTACGGCACCGAGTGGTCGAGGGTCTCGCGCGACGCGGTGGGATCGTACTTCTGCGGGTCGTTCGCGCCCGAGCCGATCACGTTGTGCGTGTGGTGGCTGGTGTGGATGACGATGGACTCGATGTTCGCGGGGTCGCGCAGCGCGGGGTTCTGCAGGCCGAGCTTGCGGGCGAGGTCGATCAGCGCCTGGGCCTGGTACTCGGCGGAGTGCTCCTTCGTGTACGAGTCCAGGATCGCGCGCTTGGGCTCGCCGCCGGCGGGCAGCGGCACGTCGTACGAGGCGTCCTTGCCGTCGAGCATCCACGCGATCACGCCGTCTTCGCCTTCGTAGATCGGCGCGGGGCTGGTCTGACCGCGCATCGCCCGATCGACCGCCTCGACGGCCATCTTCCCGGCGAAGGCGGGGGCGTGCGCCTTCCAGGTGGAGATCTCGCCCTTGCGGCTCTGGCGGGTGGCGGTCGTGGTGTGCAGCGCCTGACCGACCGCCTGGTAGATCGTCTCGACGTCGAGACCGAGGAGCGTGCCGATGCCGGCGGCGGCGGACGGGCCGAGGTGCGCGACGTGGTCGATCTTGTGCTTGTGCAGGCAGATCGCGCGCACCAGGTCCATCTGGATCTCGTAGCCGGTGGCGATGCCGCGCACGAGCGCGCGGCCGTCCTTGCCGGTGTGCTGCGCGACCGCGAGGATCGGCGGGATGTTGTCGCCGGGGTGCGAGTACTCGGCGGCGAGGAAGGTGTCGTGGTAGTCGAGCTCACGCACGGCCACGCCGTTCGCCCAGGCCGCCCACTCGGGGCTGGTGCGGTGGTCGAGCTCGGCGCCGAAGAGGTTCGCGCCGACGCCGCCGGTCGAGACGGGGTGGCTGAACGCCTGCGCACGAGCCGCGTTGATCGGCGCGCGGGTGAGGGAAGCGGCGGCCACCGACGCGTTGTCGATGATGCGGTTGATGATCATGTCGACGACGGGCTGCTCGACCTCGACCTGGTCGGCGGCGACCTCGGCGATCTTCCAGGCGAGCTGGTCTTCCCGGGCGAGGTTCTCGTCGCTGCGGTGCACACGGACGTGGTGGGTGACGGTCATGAGAGTCCTTCGGTGTCGGGGAGGGAGTCGAGGATGCCGGTGAGCGCGTTGTGCAGGTGCACGTGCGTGGCGTGGGCGGCGAGATCGCCGTCGCGCGCGGCGAGGGCCTGGGCGATCGTGCGGTGCTCGGCCGCCGAGGCGGCGAGTCGGGCGGGCTTGTCCTTGGCCATCCGGCGCACCCTCACGAGGTGGGTCCGGACAGTGCGCAGAGCCGAGGCGATGTAGTCGTTGTCGACCGCGGCATCCAGGGCGCCGTCGAAGCGGGCGATGAGGGCGTAGTAGGCATCGCGCCCCTCCACCCTGGCGAGATCCACCTGGGCGAAGTCGTCGGCGAGCGCGGCGAAGAGGGCGGCGTCTCCCCGAACAGCAGCGAGTCGGGCGGAGGTCTCCTCCAGCGCGCGACGGATCTCGAACAGCGAGCGGATGTCGTCGGCGTCGAGGTCGGCGACGACGGTCACGCGCGGCGACTGCTGCACGACCAGCCCATCAGCGGCGAGGCGGCGAAGGGCCTCCCGCAGCGGGGTCCGGCTCACGCCGAGGCGTGCGGCCTGCTCCACCTCACCCAGGACGGATCCCGCCGGCAGCTCCCCCGACTGGATCTCCTCGAGCAGCGAAGCATAGGCGCGATCCCCCGCGGACGTGCGTTCGAAAGCCAAGGCCATGCACTCATTGTATACATAAACGCCCCTCTCCCGCCTTCATCCCAACCTCTCTGCACCTGGGGTATACAACCGCACACCCCGCTCCGGTCGCGATATTCCAGCCATTCAGCCGGATGTGGATGGAATATCGCGACGGGAACGGGGTTCGCCGAGCTTGACCACGACCACGCCGGCGAGCACGAGCACGCCGCCCAGCGCCTGCAGCGGACCGGGGAGCTGATCGAGCAGGAGCCAGCCGAAGAGCAGGGCGGCCGCGACCTCGGCGAGCGCGACGAACGAGGCCAACCGCGGGCCGAGCAGCCTCGTCGAGACGATGCCGAGCACATACGCGAGGGCCGTGGCGATCACGCCGATCGCGAGGACGGGCACGAACCACGGCACGGCGCCGAAGCGGTAGTCCACGTCGGCGGTCGTCCAGGCGAAGGGCAGCACGCCGACCAAACCCGCCAGGCTCAGCCCGACGGCGCCGAGCAGCAACCCGCTCCCCGCGAGCGCGATCGGCGGGATCCCGGTGTCGGCCCGGGCGGACAGCACGAAGTATCCCGCGGCGCCCAGCATCGCCCCGAGCGCCCAGAGGACGCCGACCACGTTCACCTGCACCCCGGTGACGATGTCGAGCATGAGGACGAGTCCGACGAAGGCGATGCCCGCACCGAGGATGCTGCGCCGCGTGGGACGCTCGCCCCGCCGCAGCCAGAGCCAGAGGAGCACCGCGACCGGGGCGGTGTACTCGATGAGCAGCGCGATCCCGACGTCCATCACCGCGACGGCCTGGAAGTAGCAGAGCTGGGTGGCCGCGACGGCGAGGAGGCCGTACGCGGCGATCATCCCGGCGTTGCGCCGGAGGGACCGCCACCGCCCCCGCAGGGCGAGGAGCGTGGGGATGAGCAGCACGAGCGCGGCGACCCACACCCGCACCGTGACGGCGGCACCCGGCGTCCACCCCGCGTCGATGAGTCCGCGCGCCCAGGCCCCGGAGGAACCGAACGCGAAAGCGGCGGCGATCGCGAGCGGGAGGCCGAGGCGCACACTCGCCCGCGTGCGGGCGATGTCATCAGCCACAGTGCTCATGGGGAATGACGCTACGCGCCGCCGGAGTAAGCTGTCAACATGGTCTTCACCGATGACACCGAGGATGCGCTCCGAGCGGCGGTCTGGCTCGCGAATTCGGCGGAAGACCCCGACACCCTCGTCGACGTCGAGGACGAGAAGCGCTTCCTCGAGGTCTTCCCCTACACGGGACGGGTCGATCGGAACGCGGTGGAGCTCGACGACCTCCGCTCCCTGCGCCCGCGGCTCCGCGCCATGCTGCTCGCTCCGCGCGACGAGATGGCCGCGCACGTCAACGCCGCCCTCGCCGAGGTGCATCTGACCCCGCGGCTCGTCCGACACGACGAGGTGGACTGGCACCTGCACGGCCTGGCCGACGAGCGACCGCTCGCCGAGCGCGTGCTCGTGGAGACGGCGATGGCGCTGATCGACGTGATCCGCACGGACGAGGGCTCCCGCCTCACCGTCTGCGCGGACGAGACCTGCCGGTCGATCGCGCTCGACCTGTCCCGCAACCGCTCCAAGCGCTACTGCTCCACGAGCTGCGCCAATCGCAACGCCGTCGCCGCGTACCGCGCCCGCCGCGCCGCCGGCTGACCCCTCGCCGCGCTCCTTCGCCGAAGAACGACACCCGATTCTCGGCGATGCCTGATGCTGTCTGCACTTCACAAACGATTATCGATTAGTGTAGTGTCGCGAGCGGCCCTCCCTCATGCATCAGGAAAGGATCAACGATGATCAAGGCCCGAGTTCTTCCCCTTGCCGGCATCGCGGCGGTCTCCGCCCTCGCCCTCGCCGGCTGCTCGACCACGGCAGCGGACGGCGGCGGAGACGCCGGCGGCGACGTCTCCGTGCGCATGCTCGTGAACGTCACCCCGAACCTGACCGAGGAGTTCTGGAACGACCTCGTCGCCCCGTTCGAGGAGGCGAACCCGAACATCGACGTCGTCATCCAGAACCCCGGCGCCGAGGGGGTCGAGGCCGCCGTCCCGCGTCTGCTCGCGGCCGGCGACGCGCCCGACGTCGTGCAGTCCATCGCCCCGACGACCAAGCTCGCCCCCGAGCTCGTCGACCTCTCCGACTACGAGTGGGCATCGTCGGGCCCGCTCGCCGACCAGTACTCGATCGACGGCAAGAACTACATGGCCGGTATCGGCGTGCAGCTGCAGAGCCTGTTCTTCTACAACAAGACCGCCTTCGAGGAAGCCGGGATCACCGAGCTGCCCACCACGGTGGATGAGCTCACCGAGGCGCTCGGCAAGCTCAAGGACGCCGGGTGGACCCCGATCCAGACCGGCGGCGACTGGATGAGCAGCCACACGCTGCAGGCGCTGGGCCTGCCGACGATCGTCGCGGAGGACCCGGAGTGGTTCCAGGACATGTCGGCGGGCGACGTCACCTTCAGCGAGACCTACGGCGACGCGGTCGAGACGTACGCCGACTGGGTGTCCGAGGGCTACATCCCCACCGATGCCCTGGGCATCAAGTACCCGGACGCGGAGCAGGCCTTCCTCTCCGGCAAGACGGCCGTGTACTCGATGGGCAGCTGGTTCGCCGGCACCCAGGCGAAGGCCGCGGAGTCCGCCGACATCGGCGTGTTCCGGGCTCCGGCCGAAAGCGCCGACGAGCAGCCCGCGATGGGCGCGAACATCGCCAGCCCATACTCGATCCTCAAGGCGAGCAAGAACCAGGATGCCGCGGCGAAGCTCATCGAGTTCCTCACCACCGATCAGACCGCGGTGAGCGACCAGCTCGCGGTCGACGGCAACTTCCGCGACGGCTACGAGTACGACATGACGCCGCTCGGCGAGGAGCTGCTGCAGATCGTCGCCGACACCCCCGCCGAGGCCTACACGCCCACCGGCGGCGGCTACGGCGAGCGCACGCTGCCCGACGGCTACGCGGGCGAGATCAACACCCAGACCCAGGCCCTGATCGGCGGCGCCTCGGCCGACCAGGTGCTCCAGGCCATGGACGACTGGTTCGCCGCGAACGCGGGTTGACCCACCAGGTGCCCGGGACGCGACACCTCGTCCCGGGCACCTTCCCGGCGCTGCTCCAGCGCCTCCCCCCGAACGCGCCACCGAGAACGAGAGTGCCGCCATGACTCCGCCCACCACGACCGCGCCGCCCCCGGCCGCGGCCACCGCCCCGACAGGACCATCCACGCCGATGAGCTCGACCCCCGCCCCGCGCCGCCGCACCGCGCTGCAGCAGTGGCGGAACCGGATCCCCGGCATCCTCATGGGAGGCCCGGCCGTCGCCGTGTTCCTGGCGATGTTCGTGATCCCGATGATCCTGGCGGCGGTGCTCAGCTTCACCGACTGGAACGGGTACAGCCTCAACTTCAACTTCATCGGCTGGGACAATTACGTCAAGGCGTTCCGCAGCCCGCGCTCGACGCAGGCCGCGATCTTCACGGGGATCATCGCCGTGGTGGGCACGATCCTCTGCAATGCGATCGGCCTCGCGATCGCCGCCCTCATCTCCGGGCCCGGCCGCTCGAACACGATCCTGCGCACGATCTTCTTCTACCCGTACGTGATCAGCGCCCTCATCATCGGCTTCCTGTGGTCGGCGATGCTCTCCCCCACGGGCGCCGTCAACGGCCTGCTCAGCACGCTCGGCCTCCCGGCGATGCCGTTCCTCACCGACCCGACCTTCGCCAAGGCGAGCGTGATCTTCACGATCGTGTGGTCGCACTTCGGCTTCAACATGATCCTGTTCCTCGCCGGCATCAAGTCGGTCCCGGCGGAGTACTACGAGGCGGCGACGGTGGACGGCGCCTCGCGGTGGCAGCAGTTCCGCTCCATCACGCTTCCGCTGATCGCCCCCGTCTTCACCGTGAACCTCGTGCTCACCCTCGTCGGGCTCCTCAAGGCGTACGACGTGGTGCTGTCGCTCACCGACGGCGGACCGGCCGGCTCGACGCAGACCATCGTCTACCAGATCCTCAAGGACTCCTTCGCGAACTCGGCCCTCGGCTTCGGCGCCGCGCAGTCCATGATCCTCCTCATCGTCACCGCGGTCGTCGGCCTCGCCGTCACGCTGGTGCGACGCCGCGCCGAGCAGAAGGCGACCGACTGATGAAGCAGACACGCAACCGCCCGGCCCTCGCCGTCAGCACGATCCGGTGGATCGTCCTCGGCGTCGTCGCGATCACGATGCTGATCCCGATGTACACGATGCTGATCAACGCCTTCAAACCGCAGGCCGACATCATCGAGAACCCGCTGCTGATCACCCCGCAGATGTTCACGTTCGACTACCTGTGGGCCGCGATCACGAGCAGCAAGTTCAACGTGATCGCCGCATACGGCATCACGCTGCTGTTCGTCGTGCTGGTGAACCTGTGCTGCATCGCCCTCGCCGCACCCGTCGCCTACGTGATCGCGCGCGGGCGGTCGAAGTGGCACCTGGGACTCCTGCTGCTCTTCGTCTCCGGGCTCTTCATCCCCGGCCAGGTCACGCTGATCCCCGTCGTCTTCGTGCTGCGGGTGCTCGGGCTCATCAACACGATCCCCGGGTTCATCCTCTTCGAGACCGCGGCGACCCTGCCGGTGACGATCTTCCTGTTCACCGCCTACCTCCGCAGCGTGCCGCGCGACATCGACGAGGCGGCGTCCCTGGACGGCGCCGGGCCCATCCGCGCCTTCTGGGCGTGCATCTTCCCGATCATGAAGCCCGTGGTCGCGACGGTCGTGGTGCTCAACTCGATCGGGGTGTGGAACGACTTCGTGAGTCCGCAGATCATCCTCGGGCCGAGCTCCGGGATCTACACGGTCACCACCGGCGTGTATGCGGCGGTCGGACAGTTCTCGACCGACTACACGCAGGTGTTCCCGACCCTGCTGCTGGCCGTGCTGCCCGCGATGGTGTTCTTCATCGTGATGCAGCGCCACATCATCGGCGGCCTGGTCGCCGGAGCGACGAAGGGATGACCGTGCCGGAGACTCCGCTCACCCGTCCGCTGCGCACGATCCCGGCCTGGGCCGTGCTGCAGCGCCGGCTCTTCGCCGAGGTCGAGGAGGCCCGC
Organism: Microbacterium algeriense; assembly: GCF_008868005.1. Classification (GTDB taxonomy): domain Bacteria; phylum Actinomycetota; class Actinomycetes; order Actinomycetales; family Microbacteriaceae; genus Microbacterium; species Microbacterium algeriense. Next base: position 663,742 of record NZ_WAAO01000001.1, on the reverse strand, counting down.
CGCCTCTTCGGCGACCGGTACACGCTGCCGGACGGCCGCCTCCGCGGCGTCGCCGAGTTCATCGACCGCGACGGTGTGGACGACCTGTACGAGCCCTTCTTCAACTGGCCCGCGTTCTACCTGCTCGGCGGCTCCGACGAGGTGCTCGCCGACGCCAAGCGGCACTGGGAGGGCGTGACCGTTCAGCTCGAGGAGGCGGGCATGCTCGCCGACGAGTACGACAACGGCTACGACTGGTTCCACCAGGGCGAGTCGCTGCTGTTCCTCGCCGGCATCTGCGCCGCCGACCCGGCCGACACCGCGTTCGCCGCGCGCGCCGCCCGGTTCGCGGCCCTCTTCACCGACCCCGCGAAGGGCAACTACGACGCCGAGCGCAACATGATCCGCTCGCCGCACAACGGAGCCCTCGGCGCCCGCGAGGGGCTCGACGAGAAGATCGTGCCGTACACCGCCGACCGGGACGAGATGCGTCCCTACGGGCTGCCGCTGCACGGCCTGGACGGCATCGCATCGTGGGACGACCTCGCCGATCCCGCGCACGCGCAGCGGATGGCGGAGGAGATGCAGCGCCGGGCTGCCGGCGACATCGCCGTGAACCTCGCCGCGACCTCCCTCGCCGCGAACCGCTGGCTCTACGACGGTGATGAGGAGGCGGCCGCGTGGATCCGCCGGTACGTCGACGGCTGGCGCGCGCGGGCGGACGGCGGGCTGCTCCCCGACAACGTCGGCCCCGACGGCACGGTCGGCTCCCTCCACGACGGTCGCTGGTGGGGCGGCCACTACGGCTGGGCCTGGCCGCACGGGCTGCACTCGGTCGGCATGAGCGCCCTGATCGGCGCGCTCAACCACGCCCTCGTCACGGGCGACGACGCCGCCCTCGACCTCGTGCGCACGATGCTCGACACGGTCCTGGCCGAGGCGCGCACGGGCAGCGTCGCGGAGTCGACCTACAGCCTGCGCGGCGGGTGGATGGCCCGGCTCGGCGCCGCCGCCACCGAGCCCGCTCTGCTCGTCCCCTACCGTCACGGCGCGGACGGCTGGTTCGACTACGGTCCGCTGCAGCTCGACCTCCCGCTGTGGCTCTGGTGGTGGTCGCGACGGGAATCCGACCGGAAGCGGCTGGAGACCGCGATCGCCGGACTCCCCGCCTCGACCGACCTCGTCGCGCCGTTCCGCGACAAGGAGGAGGCGGGTCACGAGGCCGGCTGGTTCGCGTACCTCTCCGGCGACCTTCCGGACTACCCGGTGCGGGCACTGGAGATGGCGCTCGGCCAGGTGGCACGCCGCGCGGCCATGATGCTCGCCGACGACCGCGACCCGGACGCCGCGCACCTGCACTTCTGGCAGCGCGTGAACCCCGTGGTGACCGAGGTGCTGACCCAGCTCGTCGGCGGGGCTCCACAGGTGCTCTACAACGGCGGACTCGGTTTCACGGCTCTGCGCTACGAGGATGTGGACCGCGCGCGACCCGGGCTCCCGGAGAACGTCGCCGCGCTCGTGCACCGCCTCGACGACCACGGCATCGGCGTGCAGCTCGTGAACACCTCCGCCGTGCACACCCGCACCGTACGGCTGCGCGGCGGACGCTTCGGCCTCGACCGGATCGTCGGTGTCACGGCCGTCGGCGAAGAGCCCGGCTTCTGGCCGGGCGCCTCGGGCACCTACACGGCCCCGGACGCCCCGACCGTCACCACGACGTTCGACGTGGACGACGACCTCGTGGTGACCCTGCCCCCGGCGCACACCGCCGACCTCGACCTGACCATCGCGCGTGCGACCGGCTCGCCGCGCCACCTGTTCCCTGAAGGAGACGCATGAGCGCCGATCTGATCCGACCCGACTTCGCCCTGCCCGTGCGGGGTGCGGCCTACCAGCGGCCCTCGCGTGAGGTGGTCGACTCCTTCGACGCGATCTCCTCCGCCACCGCGTGCGCCAAGCTGCACGGGCTCGGGATCCGCCGTAGCTACATCGACGGGCCGGAGCCGCTGAGCCTCGGTCAGCGCGTGGTCGGCTCGGCGCTGACCCTGCAGTTCATGCCGCAGCGCGAGGACATGGCCTCCGGGGACGGTCAGGAGTACGCCGAGCGGCACACCGCCCTGTGGCACGTGCTCGAGGCCGTGCAGCCCGGTGATGTGCTGGTGATCCAGGCCTACGGCAGCCGCTTCTCCGGGTGCATCGGCGACATCCTGGCGCGCTACTTCGCACGCAAGGGCGGGGCGGGGATCGTCGTGGACGGCCGCATCCGCGACGCCGGACGCATCCGCGAGCTCGGCATCCCGGTGTGGTCGACGGGCACGACCCCGCACTACGCCTCGCAGTCGGAGCTGGTGCCGTGGGCCTACGACGTGCCCGTCGCGGTGGGCGGTGCCCTGTGCATGCCGGGCGACCTCGTGGTCGCCGACGACGACGGTCCTGTCGTGGTGCCGCAGGCCATGGCGCCGCAGGTCGTGGACGACGCGCGCGATCATGAGGAGTGGGAGGTGTTCAGCCGCCAGCGCCTCGATGAGGGCGCACGGCTGAGCGATTACTACCCGCTGACCCCCGACAGCCGCGAGGAGTACGAGGCATGGCGTTCCGTGCAGAGCTTCGTCCGCTGAACCCCGGCGTCAGCGCGCGCGATGACGCCGGGCTGGGGTGCGCCCCGATCGGCAACCTCTTCGCGCCCGTGGCGGACGCCGACGCGGTGGCCACGGTGCACGCGGCGCTCGCGCGGGACGTCCGGTTCTTCGACACCGCACCCCTGTACGGGTCGGGCGAGAGCGAGCGGAAGCTCGGCCTCGCCCTCCGCGGCGTCCCGCGCGACGACTACGTGATCGCGACGAAGGTCGGCCGCGTGCTCGTCGATGCGGACGGCCGGCCGGTCTCGGGAGCCGCGAGCGGGCACGACTCCGTCGTCGATCTCAGCAGGGACGGCGTGCGGAGAAGCCTCGACGGCAGCCTCGCCCGGTTGGGCGTCGACCGCGTGGACGTGCTCCATCTGCACGACCCCCTGGATGTGGAGGCAGCGTTCGCGGCGGCACTCCCCGCCCTCGTCGAGCTGCGCGACGAAGGAGTGGTGCGCGCGATCAGTGTGGGCCTCGGCCGCCTCGACCCCCTGGAGCGCTACGTCGCCGAGGCGCCGCTCGACGTGGTGATGGAGGCCGGACGACTCACTCTGCTCGACCGCACCTCCCTGGACCGGCTGCTGCCGACCGCGGCGGCCCGCGGCATCGGGGTGCTCGCGGCCGCGGTGTTCAACTCCGGCATCCTCGTCGACCCGGTCGGCTCGCCGTTCTTCGAATACAAGCCCGCACCCCCGGAGCTCCGGGAGCGGGCGCTGCGGTTGCAGGCCGTGTGCGCGACGTACGGCGTGCGGCTCGCGGACGCCGCGGTGCAGTTCCCGCTGCGGCACGGCGCGGACGCCGTGGTCGTCGGGGCTCGGACGCCCGCGGAGGTGGACGCGTTCGTGGACGGCCTCGATGCCGAGCTGCCCGCCGCGCTGTGGGACGCCCTCGACGCGGAGGCCGCGTGACCGCGCGGCGCAGGATCTGACGTGCGGATCGTCGACGCCCACGTGCACGTCTGGGATGCGGATGCCGTGCCGATCCCCTGGTTCCGCGACGACCTCGGCCTTCCCCGCCACGCCGCGGCCGCAGACCTCGGGCGGGAGCTGGGCCAGGCCGGCGTCTCCTCCGCCATCGCCGTGCAGGCCGCGGACTCGGTGGCCGAGGCAGAATGGCTGACCGCGACGGCAGCACGGGACCCGTACCTGCGGCGGGTGGTGCTGCAGTACTCACCCGAGCCCGGGCGTGCGGCCGGGGCCACGGCGGTCGCGTTCTCCCCCGCCGTCGTGGGAGTGCGCGCCGCGGTGCCGCAGTTCGCCGCGGATCTCTCCGACGTGGACGGCCTCGACGCCCTCGCGGAGCACCTGGGAGCGACCGCCCGCACCCTCGAGCTGCTGATCCGCCCGGAGCAGCTTCCCGCCGCTGCCGCCCTCTCCCGACGACGCCCCGACACCGCGATCGTCCTCTGCCACCTCGGCCTCGGCGCCCGGACGGCCGATGCCGCATGGCTCTCCGCCCTCGCCGAGGCCGCGTCGGCTCCGGGGGTGTCGGCGAAGGTGTCCGGGCTCGACCTTGCGGCTCGCGGGGCGGACGAGTCGCGGGAACTGCTGCGCTCCGCATTCGCCCTCTTCGGCGCGGATCGACTGATGTACGGCAGCGACTGGCCGATGTCCACCCGGACCACGACCTACGCGGAGGTGCTCGCCGCGACCCGGCGGGCTCTTCCTGCCCTGTCCCCTTCCGAGGCTCGAGCATTCTGGTCCGGCACTGCCGACCGGCTCTACCCCTTCACCGCGTAGCCCCCGTCGCAGATCCGCACCCCGTCGCAGGGATTCCCGGGATGGATGCGACCCCGGTGCGAAACTGCGACCCCGCGCCGGAACACCCCATCCCGGAAGCGCTGCCGCGTCCCGTCGCAGATCCGCACCACGTCGCAGGGATTCCCGGGATGGATGCGACCCCGGTGCGAAACCGCGACCCGGTGCGAAACTGCGACCCCGGTGCGAAACGCGCGCGGGGGTCAGTCGAGGAGGGTACCGGCGGCGTGGGCGCGGAACAGGGAGGACGCGGCCTCCTCATCACCGGCATCCAGCGTGTCGAGCAGGCCCTTGTGCCAGTCGGCGACCTCATGCCAGTCGCCCGTGAACGTGGGATCGCCGAGCACGTGCATGACACGCAGGCTCGGCTCGAGGAGGTCCCACATGCGGGGAAGGTACGCGTTGCCGCTGGCCTCGATCACGGCCCGGTGGAACGTGAAGTCGAGCTCGCGGAACCGGGCGAGATCCTCGGCCTCGGCCGCCTCGTGCATCTGCGCGATGAGTCCGGCGAGCTCTTCGCGGCGGGCGGTGTCGAGCGCGCCGCAGGCGAGCCGGCCGGCCAGTCCCTCCAGCTCGACGCGGGCGACCTTGGCCTGCGCCGCCTCCTCGGCGGAGTAGCTCGCGACGAAGTTGCCCTGGTGCCGCACGTGCGACACCAGGCCCTCGTGCGCGAGCCGTTTGAGGGCGTCGCGGACGGGCGCCTGGCTCACCTGCATCTGCCGGGCGAGTTGGGACTCCACGAGCTGCTCCCCGGGTGCGAGCGTGGAGTCCTTGATCATCGCCTTGATCAAGGCGTAGATCTGATCGGACAGCAGTCCACGCTGCAGTCCGGCTGTGCCCAGAGCATCCGTCATGACCATCAGTCTACGTCCATTATCGACTATCGCTAATGGACGCTGCGGCGCGCCAGGCATCCGCGATCAGGGCGGATCCGCGCGGGGTGGGGTGCACGCCATCGGGTGCCAGCTCGGCCACCGGATGCTTCTCCGCAGCCGTCGTGAACACCTCGTGCAGAGGCACGAACGCCGCCCCGTGCGCGGCGGCGAGCGCCCGCACCGCCGCCCGCTTCCCGTCGAGGTCGTCGACCCACGCCTGCTGCTCCTCCGTCACGGGGAGGAAGAACGGCTCCATGAGGATCAGCCGCGGCCGGTGCTGCGCTTCGACCCGATCCAGGAGGCCGCCGAGCGTCGCGGCGAAATCCGCCTCCGTCGTGGGGTCGTCGCTGTCGAAGCGCCGCCACATGTCGTTCACGCCGACGTACACGGTCAGCAGCTCCGGGGCGGTCGGCATCAGCTCCGCGTCCCACCGGGCGGCGAGGTCGCGGGCGCGGTCGCCGGCGATGCCGAGGTTGCGGACCGTGGCTCCCGCCGCGATCAGCTCCGGCGCCAGGAGCGAGACATAGCCGTCACCGAAGGACTCCGGGTCGGAGCGATCGCGTCCGGCGTCGGTGATCGAGTCTCCGATGAAGGTCACCCGCATCGTGGCACATCCTGTTCGCCGTTCTTGAGCTTGGGTCGCACCGAGATCGGGAGCTCGACGCTCGCGCCAGCGTACGTCACGGTGAGCGTGTGGTGCGGGCGCACCTTGCTGCTGTCGAAGCCGCTGACCATGTCAGCAGTGACCTGCTGCGTGGTGCGGGAGCCGTCACTCCAGTCCACCCCGAGCAGCATGCCGGTCACGTCGAGTTCCTCGCCGCGCACGTAGCGGGTCTTGGGGTCGGCCTCGGGCGCCCAGCAGATGCCGGTGACGGTCGCGGGCGGAGGCGTCGGCCGCACGGCGAAGGTGTTCGTCTTGCCGTAGTGGTAGACGTTGAAGAAACCGTCCGCGCCGATGCGCAGGTTCTGCCGCGCGTCGACCATGTTCCACACGGTCGCGTCATCGACGCGGAGCACGATGCGGGTGCCGCCGTCCTCCGCCACCGCGCCGAACTCGATCCGGTGCGTGGAGTTCGGTTCGATGACGGTGTTGGGGATGCTGTCGAGCATGGTCTGGCCCGGGGTCCAGCTCTGGAACTCGATCACGTCCTCCTTGATCACCGCGAGGTACCCGGTATTGGAGTTCTGCCAGGCGGGGAGGCCGGTCTGGTCGGAGCGCGCCTGGAAGCCGTACCAGCCGCCGTCGAAGGCGCCGAACTCCGCGTCGAACTGCAGCAGCGTGTCTCCGAAGCGCTCTGCCTCGTAGCCGTGCACGCCTTCCCCGCTGATCACGACGCCGGTGTCGTCCACGGCGATGTGGTCGGACTGACTCCAGTTCGCGCCGTCCTTCAGCTGTCCGTCGAGGCGGGTGGTCGGGTACTCGGCGTCGTCCACGGTCACGGTGACCGTGTCGCTGAGGCTCGGGTCGGCGACCGAGGTCGCGGTGATCGTCGCGGTTCCGGCCGTGACCCCCGCGATCCGGCCGCCGGAGACCGTGGCGACCTCCGGCGCATCGGTCGTCCAGGTGACCCGGGCGTCGCTGGCGTCCTCCGGGGCGACCGTGGCCGCGACGGACCGCCGCTCCCCCACGGTCAGTCCCACGGCGTCGGCATCCAGGCTCACGCCCGTGACCGGAACACCGGAGAGCGAGAACCCGATGTCGTCGAAGTCGAGCGAGGCGTAGTTCTCCACGTAGAACCCGACCCGACCGGCCTTGCCGGGGCCGGGGTCGGCGCCTTCCAGCGCGATCGCCCCGTTCACGGAGATCCGGATCTGCCCGTCCTGCACCGCGATGCGGACGTGCGACGTCTCCCCGGGGGTCAGGCCCTGCGCCGTCGGCACGACCTTCTCGGCGACGACCTTCCAGGCGTCGTCGAAGATCGTCCAGGTCGGACCGGCCGCGGCCTGACGGAAGCGGATGTAGCCGCCGCCCTTGCCGTTGCGGTCGTAGACGATGAGTCCCGCGTTGGCGGGGGTCGTCGCCGGCGCCGAGACGTCGAAGTCGAGCACGAACTCCGTGAAGTCCCGCGGCAGGAGGCTGTTCGCCCCCTTGACGATCCGGTAGACCTTGTCGCCCGACGCATCCACCTGGATGCTGCGGTTCGGGTCGGTCGGCCAGCCGTTCGCCCCCGACTCGAAGTCGGTGTAGTGCAGCACCCCGTCGCCCTCCTCGACGATCACCTCGATGGTGGCGGTTTTGGTGGCGTCGGCCTTCGCGGTGGCCGTGACGGTGGTGGTGCCGGGGCCCATGCCCAGCACCACGCCCTTGTCGTTCACGGTGGCGACGGCGGCGTCGGCCGAGGCATAGGTCACCGCGGCGTCGTCGGCGTTCCACGGCAGCGGCACGGCACGCACGCGCACCTCGTCGCCCGCGTCGATCGTGAGGGTGTCCGTGTCGAACGCGATGTCCTCGAGCGGCACGGTCTGCGGCTGCTGCGTCTGCCCGATCTCACCGTCGACGCCGATCTCGCTGAACGCGATGGCCTCGAAGCCGGGGATCTGGTCGAACACGGCCGCATCGGCCTTCAACGTGTAGTCGCCGTTGGCGGCGTCAACGAAGCCGGGGTCGGCGTCGGCCACCCAGTTGTCCTCGTAGTTCAGGAGGTTCTTGCCGTCCTTGGCGCCGTGCTCGTTGACGCCGGCCATCCGCGCCCGGTTCGGGTTCCACACGACGTTCTCGGCGAACGTGCTGTGGTTCGGGAAGTAGTGGTCGTCCTCGAAGAAGTGCGCGAGTTCGGGGTACTTCGTCAGATACGGCGTGCCGACGAAGTCGTTGTTGTCGGCGAACACCTGCTCCCACGCGGGCATGTAGTCGCGGTCGACGACGTTGCCCTCCTGGTTGCCCATCCACTGCTCGTAGTTGTCGTACGGGGCGTACGCGTCGACGAAGACGTTGTTGCGCGCCTCGATGTAGTCGGCCGAGCCGCTCTTGATCGCGCCGTTGCCCATGTTCACGAACACGTTCTTCTCGATCGTGAGATCCCACGTGAAGTTGTCGGCGTAGATGCCCTCGACGCCCGCCATGCCGACGCCGATGTCGTGGAAGTAGTTCTCCCGGAACACGTGCCCGCGCTGCTGCGGGGTCTTGCCGGAGTTCATATAGATCGCCCCGAGGTCGTGGAACTGCTTGCAGACGTCGTACACCTCGTTGCGTTCGAACAGGTGGTCGTTGCCGTGCACGATGATCCCGGGGTGCGGGGCGTCGTGGATCTCGTTGTCCCTGGCGATGTTGCCGACGCCGTCGAACATCACTCCCGGGTTGTAGGCCTTGTGGTAGTAGGCGAAGTCGGCGATCTCGGAGTTCTCGACGCGGTTGCGGCCGGGCTCGAGCGTCGTCTTGTCGCCGCCCTGGAGCACCACGCCGACGCCGCCGACGTGCGTGAGCCGGCTGTCGGTCACGGCGTGGTCGCGGCCGCCGCGGTTCACCGGGATGCCGTCGTACGTGTAGCGACCGGGCGAGTTGATGAGCACGCCGCCGTCGGTGAAGTTGCGGATGTCGCTGTGCGAGATCGTCACGTGCGAACCCCCGAGGATCACGGCGGCGGTGGCCCGGCCGTACTCCATCACGAGGTCGTCGAAGTTCACGTACGAGGCCCCGTCGGCGCGCAGCATCGGCTCGTCGAGCGTCGTGACCGTCACGTCGCCGCGACCGGAGGTGAAGGCGGCGTTGGGGATGAGGTACAGCTTCCCGGCGGCGCGGTCGATGTAGTACTCGCCGGGGGCGTCGAGCTCCTCCAGGAGGTTCTGCGCGAAGTGGAAGTCGGGGAACCAGCTCTTCATGATCCCGGACATCTCGCCGTAGCGGAGGGTGATCGTCTTCGCGTCGGTGTCGATGCTCTCGATCTTGTTGTACGACCACTCCCAGCTGTACCCGAAGATGCCGTCCAGCCACACGTCCTCGGCCTGGGTCCAGTGCTTCGGGCGGTCGTAGCCGTAGCTGAACGTGCCGCCGCGGTCCTGCAGGTCGGCGTCGTTGCGGTCGGGACCGGCGTCGATGATGTCGCCCATCTGCACGGTGGGGGTGGCCGCGTCGGCGTTGGGCCAGCGCGCGAGGGTCATCCCCTGTCCGTCGATGAACAGCTCCATCGGCGGCGTCGTGCTGACGTCGTTGGCCTTCCAGTAGCCATGGCGGCTGAGCTGGCCGTAGTCGGTGATGCCGAGGTCGGCGAGGTCGATGCCGACGACGCGATCGCGGGCGGCGGTGTCGATGATCCGGTCGGTCACGGTGGCGTCGTCCACCGGAGCGAACTGGTCCCGGGGCAGTTCTCGGCCTCCGGTGAGCGTGGCCGTCTCGCCCGGGTAGGAGCGGTAGGTGATCGGGGCGTCGGCGGTTCCCGAGTCCTGCGCACCGATCTCGAACGAGGAGCTGCGCGGGTATTCGCCCTCGCGGAGGTAGACCGTGAGGCCCTCGGACGGCAGAGCGGAGTCGGCCTTCAGCGCACGGATCCGGTCGCGCGCGCCTTCCAGCGTCGCGAGGGGATCGTCGATCGTGCCGGAGGCCGTGTCATCACCCCCGGGGGCGAGGTAGAGGGCGTCGTCATCCGCGGCCGCAGCCGCCGACGGGGCGGTCGCGGCGAGGGCGGATCCGAACACCGCCGCCAGGGCCAGGCTTGCCAGCACACGCTTCATTGCGTCTCCGAACTCTCGATTCCCGCGCGAAGAGCTCGCACGGCACCGCACCGGCGGTTGCTCAGAACTTACCTAATCGATAATCGACTAGCAAGCATCGATTTTTCTTCGATCGCCTCACGGCGCTGACTCGAAGCTCTCTCAGCTGTGTCGAGCCGCGATGACGGAGGTCGGGATGCGCCATCGCACTCGAGAGGGTTCCTGGTGTGACGAAATTGAACAAACCTGTCAGTTTCCATCAATTTCTCACTATTGGTCTCTCCAGTTGACGCGACCGTAATCCGCCGGAAATACTGAGAACTCCCGAGACCGCACCGTGAGAGTGCGGACACATCACCCCAGGCCAAGGATGACCTAGATGACAGAACAGACCATTTCCTCACAGATAGGAACAGGTCGTCGGCCCCGTCGCCTCTCGGACGGGATGTTCGCCCTCCTCCTCACGGCTCCCGGCCTCGCGCTGCTCGCCGCCGTCGTCGTGTACCCGCTGATCACCGCGCTCATCACCGCGTTCTTCAAGCAGAGCCTCGTCGAACCAGGGCGTGAATTCGTCGGCTTCCAGAACATCGTCGACGTCCTCACCGGCGACTTCTTCCCGCTGCTCGGTCAGACCCTCGTCTTCACACTGGGCACCACGATCGCTCCCTTCGTGATCGGCTTCGGCCTCGCGCTGGCGCTCAACTCCCGCATCCGCGGCGCCAAGGTGCTCCGCGGCCTCATGCTCATCCCGTGGCTGATCCCCGGCGTGGTCGTGTCATTCCTCTGGATGTGGATCTTCAACGCCAACTACGGCGTGCTGAACGCGGCGCTGGAGTCCATCGGCCTGATCGACTCCCCGCAGGCGTGGCTCGCGAACCCGACCACCGCGATGATCGCCGTGATCGTCGCGAAGACGTGGCAGTCGTTCCCCTGGATGATGGTCATGCTCCTCGCCGGCCTGCAGACCGTCCCCGTCGAACTGCACGAGGCCGCCGAGATCGACGGTGCCGGCACCGTCCGCCGGTTCTTCTCCATCACCGTCCCGCAGATGAGCGGGATCATCGGCCTGGTGATCCTCCTGGAGTTCATCTGGAACTTCCAGCACTTCGACATCATCTACGTCCTCACCGGCGGCGGCCCCGCCGGATCCACCCAGACCTTCGCCACCGCGGTGTACGAGACGGCGTTCGACGGCTTCGACCTCGGTCATGCCGGCGCGCTCGGCCTGCTCTGGATGGTCCTGCTGATGGCGCTCGTCGTCGTCTACGTCCGCCTGTCCGAAAAGGGAGAGAAGCGATGACCGCCGTGCTGACCGAGGAGACGGTGACCGCCGTCACCGCCCCGCCCCCCGCGCCGCGTCGTCGGCGTCACCGCTCGGATCGTCGCGCCACGACCGTGAGCGCCTGGATCGCCGTCGTCGTGTTCGGCGGGTTCGCGCTCCTGCCCGTGTACTGGCTGCTGGTGACCTCGCTCACCCCGCGCACCGAGGTGTTCAGCTACCCGCCGAAGCTGTTCCCCACCGAGATCACGTTCGAGGCGTACGCCGCGCTTGCGAACAACCCGGCCCTGTTCGGCTACCTCCGCAACAGCATCGTCGTGTCCGTCATCACCGCGATCCTGTCCGTGCTGGTCTCGGCCTACATGGGCTACGCGTTCTCGAAGTTCCGCTACCGCGGACGTCGCAGCCTGATGTACTTCGTGCTGGCCTCGCAGATGTTCCCGCAGGCGCTGCTGCTCATCACGCTCTACGCGGTCTTCTCCGCGTACGGCCTGCTGAACACCTACGCCGCGCTCGTGCTGTCGTTCACCACGTTCACGCTGCCGCTGTGCGTGTGGATGCTGAAGGGCTTCTTCGACACGATCCCGGACGAGCTCATCGAAGCCGCCCGTGTCGACGGCGCCTCCCGCATGCGCATCATCCACTCGATCGTGCTGCCGCTGGCCGCCCCCGGCCTGATCGCCGCGGGTCTGTTCGCGTTCGTCCGCGGCTGGAACGACTTCATCTTCGCCCTCACCCTCGCCGGGCCGGACAAGCAGACCCTGCCACCCGGACTCGTCAACACGTTCATCGGCGAGGCGTCCACCGCCTGGCCGGAGCTCATGGCGGCTTCGCTGGTGGTCTCGCTCCCCGTGGCCATCGCGTTCATCGCCCTGCAGCGCTTCCTCGTCGGCGGTCTCACCGCCGGCGCGGTCAAGGGCTGACCCGCACCACCCCCTCATCCGCAGTCCCTCGAAGAAGAGAGAGCACCCTCATGTCCGAGAACACCACCGTCTCCCGTCGCCAGCTGCTCCAGTTCGCCGGGCTCGGCGCCGCCGGCCTCCTGCTCGCCGGCTGCATGCCGAGCGGCGGAGGCAGCGGCAGCCCGTCCTCCTCCCCCGGTTCCGGCCTCGGCGCCGGGAAGTTCACCGCGACCGACTTCTCGTTCTCGAGCTGGTCGCTCACGGAGGAAGCGGCCGCCCCGGCGACGCGCGCCCTGCTCGACGGCTACAAGAAGACCAACGAGGTCGGCATCACCGAGGTCTCCTTCCCCTACAACGAGTACTTCAAGCAGCTCATGCTGCAGGTGCGCGGCGGGCAGTTCACCGGCGCCGCGCACGTCGACGTCGCGTGGCTCGCCTCGCTGGCCGCGCTCGGCAAGCTGGAGGACGTCTCGGCGCTCACGAAGGGCCGCGGCTACACCGCGTCGAGCCTCGAGGCCACTCAGCTCGACGGCAAGCAGTACGCCTTCCCGTGGACCATCGGCGCGATCGGTCTGATCACGAACTCCGAGCTCCTGAACAAGGCGGGCATCTCCACGTTCCCCACCACCGTCGACGACTTCGAGGCGGCGCTGAAGAAGCTCAAGGGCCTCGGCGGGGGCCTGATCCCCTACGCCGCTTCGACCAAGGCCGCGCAGCTCAAGGACGTGCTGATCTGGATGCAGACGTTCGGCAGCGACCTCGTCAAGGACGGGAAGGTCACGATCGGCGACGACGCGAGCATCGAGGCGGTGACCTGGTACAAGTCGCTGTACGACCAGGGACTGATCGCCGCCGACGTCGACCGCTTCGACGCCCGGTCCCTCTTCGCCCAGGGGCGAGCGGCCATCTACGACGATGCCCCGGTCGGCCGCGCCTCCGTCACGAAGGACTCCCCCGACCCCGACCTCGCCTCGAAGCTCATGCCCGAGTCGCGGCCGGTGCTGAAGAAGGGCGACACCCCTCGCGCGCTGGTCTGGGGCGGGGCGATCGCCATCGTCGGCGGCGGCTCCGGAGACAGCACGCGTACGGCGGCGGACTTCGGCCAGTGGGCCACGAGCGACCTGAAGGCGGTGCTCGGCGACTACGAGCTGCGCGGCCTGCCGCCGGTGACCGAGGAGGCGCAGGCGTCGAAGGAGGTGTCTTCCGACCCGTTCGGCTCCCGCTTCGCGGAGAAGATCACCGCGACGGCGACCACGAACCCGTTCTGGCAGTACCCCCAGTACGCGCAGATCGAGACGGTCATCGCCGACCGCGTGCAGGCCGTGCTCGTCGGTCAGCAGAACGCGAAGGACGCGATGGCTCAGGCCGGCGACGAAGCGCAGAAGCTGCTGGGCTGAGGAGCATCGTCATGACCCTCCGCTGGAAGGCCGGCGCCGCCGCTGCCGCCGCCCTCATCGCGCTCACCCTCGCCGTTCCCGCCTCGGCCGGCGCGGCCACCGCCGACGTCGAGACCGTCCCCGCGACGGTCGACACCTCCAACCAGTCCGGCTGGTGGAACCCGCTCACGGTCGACGGCGACAAGACGTACTTCGCCTACAACGTGCCGGGATCACAGGCCGCGAAGCACCAGGTGAACCTGGCGGTCCGCGCCGCCGACGGCACCTGGACCTCCGGGTGCCTGCGCCTCACGACCGGGGCGTGCGCCGAGTACCTGGACGACAACGGCCACAACCAGCCGTCGATCGCGATCGACGGCGACGGCTACATCCACGCGTTCGTGTCCATGCACCACGAGCCGTGGAAGTACTTCCGCTCCACGACGCCGTACGACGTGACGTCTCTCGTGGACGTGAGCGCCGAGATGCCCGACGCCGGTGCCGCGATCTCGTATCCGGTGACGGCCCAGGGCGCGGACGGCGACGTCTGGCTCATGGTGCGCGTCGGCGCCGATCCGCAGGCCCGCAGGGACGGCGTCCTCTACCACTACGACCCGACCACGGGCACGTGGAGCCGCGAGACGACGATCGCCGCCGCCGTGAACCACTCCTTCTATCCCGACGACCTCGAGGTCGACGCGAGCGGCCGGGTCCACGTGCTGTGGGAGTGGGGCCCCTGGCCCGCCGATCCGTATCGCCATCTCGGCTCCTACGCGGTGTACGACCCGGCCACCGGCGCTTTCCGTGACGTCGCGGGCCAGGCGCTGCCGACCCCGATCCGCCCGGACACCCCGGGCGCCGTGGTGTGGCGCGGCTACGAGCCCGGCGAGACCATCGGCGACGCCGTGCCGGCGGTGCAGACCGCGAAGATGGCGATCGCCGACGGCGAGCTCGTCGGCGTGACGTACCGGTATGCCGACGAGACTGAGAACGCCTTCGACGTGCAGTGGGCCACCTGGAACGGCACCGCCTGGACGAGCGAGACCCTCGTCGACACGGACGCGCTCGGCAGCGGCGTGCAGACGATCGCCGCCCTCGACACCACGACCGCGGGCGGTGAGACCCGCGTCTACGCCGTGGTGTCGGTGCAGGACTGCGGCATCACCCGCAGCCAGACCGCGGTGCTGACCGCCGGAGCGTCCGGATGGACCGCCGACACCGTGGGCGAACCCGTCGTGGGCCAGCAGCGGCTCCGCGCGGCGACCCGCGCCGACGGCACCGACGTCGTTTACCTCAGCGCCCCCGCTGTTCCCAACGGCGGCACGCTGCGCCATGCCGAGATCCCCCGGGACGGACAACCCGGCGGGACGACCCTCTCCGCCATCGTCTCCTCGCTCCGCGGCGACGCCGGCGGCGTGAACCTGGCCCTCGGCGGCACCGCGACCGCCTCGTCCCAGCTCCGCGCCGACACCGGCCCGGAGAAGGCGGTCGACGACGGCTGCACGGATGCGAGCCGCTGGATCTCGGCGGCCTCCGACACCCAGCCGACCATCACGGTCGAATGGGACCAGGCTGCGCCGCTCGACGTCGTGCGGGTCCGCAGCGGCTACACCGTCGGTCCGCCCCAGACATCCGTGCTGCGCGACTTCACCGTCCAGCTCCGCACAGCGACCGGCTGGGTCACGGTCGGCAGCATCGTCGACAACACGCAGACGACCGTCGTGATCGACGCCCAGGACCGGACGGCCGACGCCGTGCGCCTGGTGATCACCGACCCGTCCGACTCCGCCACCGACGTCGCCCGCGTCTACGAGATCGAAGCGATCGCCGCGCACTGAGCGGCATCATCACCCCTCCCGAAAGGACCCCCATGCGCACCCAGACCGTCGAAGCCGACATCATCGTCGTCGGCGGCGGCCTCGCCGGAGTGAGCGCCGCCGTCGCGGCCGCCCGCCTCGGCCGACGTACCGTGCTGATCAACAACAGGCCGGTGCTCGGCGGCAACTCCTCCTCGGAGGTGAGGGTCTGGGTGTGCGGGGCGACCGCGCACGGCAACCAGCGGTGGGCGCGGGAGACCGGGATCATCGGCGAGATGTACCGGGAGAACCAGTTCCGCAACCCCGAGGGGAACCCGGTGTACTGGGACGACGTGGTGCTCGACATCGTGCGCCGCGAGCCCAACCTCACGCTGTTCCTGAACACGGAGGTGCTGGAAGCCGAGGCCACCGGACCCGATGACGCCCGTCGGGTCCGGTCGGTCACGGGCTGGACCATGGGATCCGAGATCCGCACCGTCTTCCGCGGTCCGCTGTTCCTCGACTGCACGGGCGATGGTCTGGTCGGCCGGCTCGTCGGTGCCAGGCACCGTCTGGGCAAGGAGAGCCACGCCGAGTTCGGGGAGGAGTGGGCGCCGGAGGAGCCGGTGCGGGAGTTCCTCGGCTCGACGCTCCTCTTCTACACGAAGGATCTCGGCCACCCGGTGAAGTACGTCGCACCGGAGAGCGCGAAGGACATCTCCACCACACCGATCCCCTCCTCGCGCATCATCCGCAGCGGTGACAGCGGCGCGCACTACTGGTGGATCGAGTGGGGCGGCACGCTCGACATCGTCGACGACAACGAGGCCATCCGCGACGAGCTGCGGTCGGTGATCCTCGGCATCTGGGACCACATCAAGAACTCCGGCGAGTTCGACGCCGACAACCTCACGCTGGAGTGGATCGGCAACATCCCGGGCAAGCGCGAGTACCGCCGCTTCATCGGCGATTACACGCTGCGGCAGCAGGACATCCTGGAGCAGACGTCCTTCGACGACGGCGTCGCGTTCGGCGGCTGGTCCATCGACCTGCACCCGGCCGAGGGCATGTACGCGACGGGCGCGGGAGCCGTGCAGCGCTTCTCGGACGGCATCTTCGAGATCCCGTTCCGCTCGCTGTACTCCGTCAACGTCGACAACCTGCTGATGGCGGGCCGCGACATCTCGGCCACGCACATCGCGTTCGGCGCCGCCAGGGTGATGGCGACCTGCGCCGCGATGGGCGAGGCCGCCGGCACCGCCGCCGCTCTCTGCTACGAGCACGACGCCACTCCGCGCGAGCTGTACCGGCACCACCGCGCCGAGTTGCGGCAGACGCTGCTGCGCGCCGACGCTTCCCTCGTCGGCGTCGCGAACGAGGATGACTCCGATCACGCCCGCTCTGCCACCGCCACCGCTTCGAGCACGCTGCGCACGATCGGCACCCCGGCGAGCACCGAGGCCGATGCGACCCCGCACGCGCTCGTCGAGGACCTGGGCATCGTCGTGCCCGTGCACCCGCGCCTCGACACCACCGAGCTTCTGCTCAGCGCCGAGGTCGACACGCAGGTCACGGTGGAGGTCTGGTCCACGGGCCGACCGCAGAACGTCGTGCCCGCGGTGCTCGAACACCGCACGGTGATCGACGTCCCCGCCGGGGGCCCGTCCTGGGTGCAGGCGGAGACGCCGTTCGCCCCGGAGGAGCCGCAGAACGCGATCGTGGTGCTCCGCGCGAACCCGCAGGTGCAGGTGCAGCTCGCCGCGGCGCTGCCCCCCGGCGTCCTCACGCTCGTGCACCGCGTCGACAACGACGACCGCAACGTGCAGGTCGACCGCGACGGACTGCTCGTGCAGTGGCCCACCAAGCCGCTGCGGGGACGGGTCCCGCACTTCCGCACGAGCCCCGCGTCGGACGCGCTGGCTCCGGAGCGGGCGACCTCCGGCTACAACCGTCCCTTCGGCGGACCGCACCTGTGGGCGTCCGCCCCGGAGGCCGAGGGCCCGCAGTGGCTGCGCCTGGACTGGGAGCAGCCGGTGACGGCCTCCGAGATCCGTCTGGTGTTCGACGACGACGTCGACCTCGAGCTCAACACCCTGCACCACCACCGCAGCCCCGACGAGGTGCTGCCCCAGCTCGTGCGCGACTACCGCGTCGAGGTGCAGCAGGCGGGCTCCGCGGACTGGCGCACCGTGGTGGAGGAGCGGGACAACCGCCATCGGCTGCGCGTGCACCCGCTGCCGGCGGATCTCGGCGCCTTCACGGCCGCGCGCCTCGTGGTGGAGCGGACGAACGGCGTCGCGGAGGCGCGCGTGATCGCGTTCCGAGTGCAATCGTGACGGAGGGCGCTAACGTGAAGGGCATCCGCCGACCCGGCGGAGACCGTCGTCCCTCCAGGAGGCCGCAGGTGACCACCTCGCCCGGCGGCCGCGTGCTCCCCGCCGCGCGCGCCACCCGCACCGGGCTCATCGCGCTCGCCGTGCCGCACCTCGAGGAGCCGTACTTCGCCGAGCTCGGCTCGCGCATCGTCCGCGGTGCCGACGAACGCGGGCTGGCCGTGCTCATCGTGCAGACCGAGGGCGACCACGGCCGCGAGGTCGACGTCGCGAACGGCGTCGGTCTGCCGGCCATCGACGGGCTGATCCACATCCCGCGATCGCTCACGGTCGCCGACCTCACGCGCCGCACCTCCCCCGGGCCCCTCGTGCTGCTCGGCGAGCACATCCAGGTGAGCCCGTTCACCCACGTCACGATCGACAACCGCGCCGCCGCCTACACCGCCACCGAGCATCTGATCGCCGTGGGCTGCCGCCGCATCGGCTTCGTCGGCCGCCGCGACGCGCGTCCCTCCGACGCCGCCGACCGTCGGCACACCGGCTACCGGGAGGCGCTGGACGCCGCCGGCATCCCCGCCGACCCCGCCCTCACCGCCCAGGTCGACGCGTTCACGGCCGAGGAGGGCGCTCGCGTCGCGGGGGCGATGGCCGCCGCGGTCGCCGACCTCGACGGCATCGTCTGCTCGAACGACTCGGTGGCCCTCGGCGCGCTCGCCGCCCTGCAGGCCCAAGGACGCAACGTGCCGCGCGACGTCGCCGTCGTCGGCATCGACGACATCCGCGCCGCGCGCTTCGCCGTCCCGGCGCTCAGCACGATCGCCCCCGACCACGAGCGGCTCGTCGACGCCGCGTTCACGGAACTGGAGCGGCAGATCGCGGCCCCTCCGGGAGCCGATCTCCCCGTGCGGCACGTGACGGTCGGCGCCCGCCTCATCCCGCGGGCGAGCACGGCGCGATGACCCTCGCGGACTCAGTCCGCGAGGGCCGTCGCGAGCGCACGCTCATCGCCGCCGTCCCGCGACGCGACGTGCAGGGTGCCGACATGCGCGGCGAGCTGCTCCCGCGCCGCCTCGTCGAGCCCATCGTCGGTGATGAGCCGGTCGATGTCGCTCAGGTCGGCGACGGTGGTGAGTCCGACCACGCCCCAGCGGCTGTGCTCCGCGAGGACGACGACCTCCCGCCCCGCCGCCATGAGCGCCCGGTTCGTCTCGGCCTCCAGCAGGTTCATGGTCGTGATGCCGGCCTGCTCGTCGAGACCGTGGGCGTCGAGGAACACGAGATCGCAGTGCAGGTGCTCGAGCGCCCGGACCGCGACCGGTCCGACGAGCGCCTGGGACGGAGTGCGGACTCCACCCGTGAGCACCACCGTCTGCGTGTACGGAGCGTCGGCGCGGTCGGGCGGCGAGAACAGGTCGGAGACCGGCAGGGCATTGGTGACGACGGTGAGCTCGGGCACGCGCACGAGCTCACGGGCCAGCGCGAGCGCCGTGGGTCCGCCGGAGATGCCGACGGCCATGCCCGGCTCGACGATCGACGCGGCCGCCGCGACGATCGCCCGTCGTTCGGCCGAGGCCGCGGGAGCCACTGCCAGGCGCTGGTGCCCTCGCGCCCGCACGCCGCCGCGGATGCGCTCGACGGCGCCTTCCTCGGCGAGCTGGTCGATATCGCGCCGCACCGTCATCTCGCTCACCTGCAGCGTCGCCGCGAGCTCGACGATGGAGGCCGTGCCGCGATCGCGGGTCAGGGCGAGGATGCGCTCGCGTCGCTCCGTGACCAGCACGCGGTCTCCTTCCGATGGAGCCTCCAGTCTGCCACGCACGCCCTCGGCCCGCCGCGGTCGACCCGCACCCGTCCGCCCTTCTCCCGGAACAGGATCCCTCACCCCGCATGACCTTCCCCGAGCCCTACGCCACCTGGTTCCCCGATGCCGCTTTCGACGGCAGCTACGGCCGCACCGAGGCCGACCTCCGCGCCGTCCGCCCGGTGCCCGCACCGCCCGGGTTCGCCGACCGCTGGCGACGCTGGCGGCGGGAGGCCGCCACGGTGGACGCCGGCCCCGTCGTCCTCTCCACCTCGGAGGACCAGGGCCGTCGGGTGTCCGTGATCGAGCACTCCGGCGTCGACGGCGTGCGGCTGCGGGCGTGGGTCGTCGAGCCCCTCCACGGCACGCCCCGCGCAGGCGTCGTGCACGGGCACGGCTACGGCGGCCGCGATGCCGTCGACCTGGCCCGAGTGCCGGACGACGTCGCGGCGATCTACCCGGTGGCGCGAGGGCTCGGCGTGCTGAACGCCGGAGTCGGCGCACCCGAACCCACACCGGAGCATGTGCTGGCCGGCATCGACGACCCCGACCACTACGTGCTCGGGCTGTGCGCCCGCGATCTGTGGCTCGCCGCCGATGCCCTGGTCGCGCTCGTAGGCTCCCTTCCCCTCTACTACGTCGGAGAGAGCTTCGGCGGCGGCATCGGCGCCCTCGCCCTGCCGTGGGATGACCGGTTCGTCGGGGCCACCCTCATCGTGCCGAGCTTCGGCCAGTACGACGAGCGTCTGGCCGTGCCGTGTCTCGGGAGCGGGGAGACTGTTCGCCGTCATGTGCAGCAGCACCCGGAGGCCCGCGAGGTGCTGCGCTGGTTCGACTCCTCCACGAGCATGGGCTTCGCCGCGGTACCGGTCCGGGTGGAGGCCGCCCTGTGGGACCAGTACGTGCCGCCTCAGGGGCAGTTCGCGGTCGCGGCGGGAGCCCACGAGCTCGAGTTGGCCGTGCTTCCCGCGGGCCATGCGGAGTATCCCGGTTGGGAGGACGTGACGGCGGAGGCGATCAGCGGCGGACGGGCGCACCTGGAACGCGTGCTCACGGTCTGACCGCCGACGGGCGCGCGCCGCCCTCCGCGCAGGCGAGCACTGGACGCCACCTGTCATAACAGGTACAGTAAACCTGTCATTACAGGTTGCGACGACGCAGCACCCGTTTCGAGGAGCATGGATGCCCGAGTACCAGACCCCGCCGATCTCCCCGATGGCGATCGCCTTCGACGCCGAGAAGCTCACGCTCTCCCCCGAAGGCCCCACGCTGACCCGGCGGATGTCCGACCTCGAGGGCCTGTTCCGCGACCACGACGCCTGGTCCGCCGCGGCCTCGGGCGACGACCCGATCGTCTACACGGTCGTCAGCTCCCCCGTCCCCGAGGTCGAACGCGAGCTGCCGCAGTCGATCACCACGATCATGCCCGGCGACACGGCCGGCGAGCTCTGGATGACCAAGGGCCACCAGCACCCCGACCACCAGGGCGAGATCTACCTCGCACTGCACGGTCGCGGCGGACTGCTCATGTTCGACGGCGAGCGCACCGAGTGGCTCGACATGCTCCCCGGCACCATCGGCTACATCCCTCCGGGCTGGGCGCACCGCTCCGTGAACACCGGCGACGAGCCGTACTCCTTCCTCGCCGTGTACCCGGGAGGTGCAGGCCACGACTACGGCTGGGTGCTGGAGCGCGGCATGGGCTCGCGGGCGTTCCGCGCGGAGTCCGGCGTCGACCTGCGCCCCTACGCGGAATAGGCTCCGGCCATGATCATCGCCCACGATCTCGGCACGACCGGGAACAAGGCGTCCCTGCACCACGATGACGGCCGCCTGATCGCCGCGGTCACCGTTCCCTACCCCGCCCACTTCGCGGCCGGCGGCATCGCCGAGCAGGACCCGGCCGACTGGTGGCACGCGGTCGTGGCAGCGACCCGCGACCTCCTCGCACGCACCGCCACCGTCCCGGCCGACGTCGCCGGGCTGGTCGTGAGCGGGCAGATGATGGGCGCCGTGCTGCTCGACGGCGACGGCGAGCCCGCACGACCCGCGATCATCTGGGCCGACACCCGGGCGGGCGCCCAGCAGCGCGAGCTCGAGACGGCGGTCGGCGCCGAGCGCGCGTACGGCATCCTCGGCCACCGCCTGAACCCCACCTACTCGATCGAGAAGGTCATGTGGGTGCGGGATAACGAGCCCGACGTGTGGGCCCGGGTGCGCCGGGTGTGCGTCGCCAAGGACTTCATCGTGCTGCGGCTGACCGGGCGGCTCGCCACGGATCGCTCGGACGCCTCCGGCACCAACGCGTACGACCAGGTCGCCGGCACCTGGTCGCCGGAGATCCTCGCCGCCGCGCGGCTCGCCCCCGCCCTGTTCCCCGAGATCCTCGAGTCGACGCAGATCGCGGGCCCCCTCACGCCCGCCGCGGCCGAGGCGCTCGGGCTCCACACCGGCGTGCAGGTCGTGATGGGCGGCGGCGACGGACCGCTCGCCGCCGTCGGCTCCGGCGTCGTGGCCCCGGAGGACGGCGCCTACGTGTGCCTCGGCACCTCCTCGTGGATCTCCTTCGCGGCGGACGCTCCGCTGCACGACCCCGCGATGCGGACCTTCACGTTCGACAACGTCGTCCCGGCCTCGTTCGTGCCGACCGCGACCATGCAGGCCGGCGGCGCGTCGGTGCAGTGGATCGCCGAAGCCCTCTCGCCCGACCCCGCGCACCCGGAGACCGGACGCCTCGTCGCCGAGGCCGCGAGCGACGTCGACACCGACGACCTCTACTTCCTCCCCTACCTGCTCGGCGAGCGCGCCCCGCTGTGGGACCCCGACGCCCGCGGCGCGTTCGTCGGCCTCGCCCGTCACCACGGACGGCAGCACCTCGTGCGCGCCGTGCTGGAGGGGACGGCGTTCAACCTCCTCACGTGCATCCAGGCGTTCCGCGAGGCCGGGGCGACGATCGACCGCATCGACGCGGTCGGCGGCGGGGCGCAGAGCGACGTCTACCTCGCCGTCCTCGCCGACGTCTGGGGCGTACCGGTCCGTCGTCGCACGATCGTGGAGGAGGCGAACAGCCTCGGTGCCGCGGTCACCGGCGCCGTCGGCCTCGGCCTCACCGACTTCTCCGCCGCCCGGGCGCTCAGCGAGGTCACGGCCGAGTTCACGCCCGATCCCGCCCGCCACGCGGTCTACGCCGAACGCCACGCGCGCTTCACCGACGCGTACACGGCCCTCGCGCCGTGGTTCGCCGGAAGGCCACGCTGATGGGCGTCATCCTCGTCACGAGCCGTTCCTTCTCGGACGGCGATCTCGACCTGGTCGAGCGTGCGGCGCAGGCGGGTCATCGCATCCTCCGGGGCCCCGCCCACCACGACCTCGACGAGCTGCGCGTGCTGCTGCACGGTGCGGACGCGTGGATCGCCGGCACCGGCCCGGTGACCGATGCGCACCTGGCGGCCGGCGCGAAGCTCAAGGTGGTGGCCCGCTACGGGGTCGGCACCGAGGCGGTGGACCTGGAGGCGGCGCGCGAGCGCGGCATCCCGGTGACGAACACCCCCGGAGCGAACGCCGACGCGGTCGCCGACCACGCGGTCGGGCTCATGCTCGCCGCCCTGCGCACCATCCCGGACGGCGACCGCCGGGTGCGGCACGGCGACTGGAGCGTCCGCCGCGGGCGGGAGCTCGGCGCCGCGACCGTCGGCATCGTCGGCTTCGGGCGGATCGGCCAGGGCGTCGCGCGGCGGCTCGGTGGATTCGGTCCGCGGCTGCTCGCCTCCGACCCGTTCCTGCCCGCCGAGCTCGTGCACGACCGCGGCGCGGAACCCGTCGCCCTCGACGACCTGTTCCACACCGCCGACGTCATCACGCTGCACGCCCCCGGCGGACAGCGCCTCGTCGACGCCGACCGCCTCGCCGGGATGCGACCGGGCACGGTGCTCGTCAACACCGCGCGCGGCGACCTCGTGGACGAGCAGGCCGTGGCCGACGCGCTGCGCGACGGCACGCTCGCCGGGTACGCGGCCGACACCCTCGACGGCGACACGGCCGCGCACGACAGCCCCCTGCTCGACCCGGACCTCGCCGATCGGGTGATCGTCACCCCGCACCTCGGTGCCCAGACCACCCAGGCCGTCGACAACATGGGTTCGCTGTCGCTCGGCGACGTGCTGGCCGTCCTCCGCGGCGCCGCGCCCTCTCACCCCGTCCCCGCCCCCGCGTCCGCTCCCGAGGAGACCCGATGACCACCGCCGCGACGTCCCCCGCGCCTTCTGCCTCCGCCACCGCCGACTACATGGGCTTCGTCGGGGTCACGACCGCCTCTTCGTCGATCATGAAGGTCTTCCCGCTGTGGGCCGACATCCTCGGCCTCCCCACCCGGACCCTCGTCGGCCACGACCTGCCGATGGACGCCGACCCCGCGCAGTACCGCGCGATGGTCGAGCAGATCCGCGACGATCCCCACCACCGCGGGGCACTCGTCACCACGCACAAGATGAACGTGTACGCGGCGGCCGCCGACCTGTTCGACGAGCTCGACCCGTTCGCCGTGTCGTGCGCCGAGATCTCCAGCATCGCCAAGCGCGGGTCCACCCTGTCCGGTCGCGCGAAGGACCCGATCACGGTCGACCTGGCGCTGCGCGAGTTCCTGCCCGCCGACCACTTCGCGCGCACCGGCGCCGAGGTCGTCGTCCTCGGGGCCGGTGGTTCCGGCACCGCCCTGAGCTGGGCCCTCGCCGAGCGGGACGACGCCCCGACCCTCATCACCGTCACGGCGCGCACGCAGGACAAGCTCGACCACCTGCGCGAGGTGCACCGCCAGCACGGCACTCCCGAGGGGCTGCTCCGCTACGTCGTCACCGAGACGCCGGAGGAGGCCGACGCCCTGGTCACCGCCGCCCCCGCGGGCTCGGTCATCGCGAACGCCACCGGGCTCGGCAAGGACCGCCCCGGATCGCCCCTGACCGACGCCGTCGTCTTCCCCGAGGGCGCCTATGTGTGGGAGTTCAACTACCGCGGTTCGCTGGAGTTCCTGCACCAGGCCGAGGCGCAGCAGGACGGCCGCGGGCTGCAGGTGGTCGACGGCTGGCGCTACTTCATCCACGGCTGGTCGCAGGTCGTGGCGGACGTGTTCGACCTCGACCTCACGCCCGCGACCGTCGAGCGCCTGGCGGAGGCCGCGGAGTCGGTGCGCTGATGCCCGTCGTGCGGACCGTCCTCGGCGACATCGACCCGTCGCAGCTCGGGCGCGTGGACTACCACGAGCACCTCTTCCAGGTGTCGCCGCTGCTGGTCGGGGATGAGCTCGACGACGAGGCCGCGTCCGGCGAGGAGGCCGGGCTGCTGCGGGCGAGCGGCTTCGAGACCATGGTCGATGCCACGCCGTTCGGCCTGGCCCGCGATCCGGCCGCGGTCGCCCGCATCAGCGCCGCGACCGGGCTGCACGTCGTCGCGACCACCGGCCGTCACCGTGAGGCCCACTACGGCCCCGACCACCCGATGCAGGTGTGGGGTGCCGACCGCCTCGCCGCCCTGTTCGTCTCCGACCTCACGCGCGGGATGCCGGCGGACGACGCCGCAGTGTTCGAGACGCCCGATGTGCCGGTCGCGGCAGGCCCCGACGGGCAGCCCGTCCGCGCCGGGATGCTGAAGGGCGGGGCCGATTACTGGCGCATCAGCCCATTCGAGCGCACGACCCTGATCGCTGTGGCCCAGGCTCACCGCGAGACCGGGGCGCCCGTCATGGTGCATCTGGAGTTCGGCACCGCCGCCCACGAGGTGCTCGACCTCCTGGGCGCCGAGGGTGTGCCGGCCGAGCGTGTCGTGCTGGCCCACGCCGACCGCGATCCCGACCCTGGCCTGCACGTCTCGCTCGCCGAGCGCGGCGCCCACCTCGGCTACGACGGCTTCGCCCGCCCGCGCACCCGGTCCGACGCCGAGCTGCTCGCTCTGACGGTCGCGGTGGTCGAGCGCGGCGCCGGCGACCGGATCCTGCTCGGCGGCGATGTCGCCCGACGCACGCGGTACATCGCCTACGGCGGCATGCCGGGACTCGCCTACCTCGGGGAGCGCTACCTCCCCCGCCTCCGTGAGGCCGTGGGCGAAGAGGCCGTGCACCGCATGCTCGTGACCACCCCCGCGCAGCTGCTGACGCTCTCCGCCTGAACACGGACCGATGGCTGGCCGGCGACGGTGACCCCCCGTACGCCCGATAGACAGACCTGTTCGGGCGGTTTAGGGTGGCCTTGGCGGGTCGTTACGAGGAGATTCACCATGCGTGTACCAAATACGCTCGCCCCGCCGCTGACAGCGTCACCATCGTGAATTGCACACGGTAGGTGATCCGGATGAATTCGTTTCTTGGCCGACTGATCATCAACCTGCTGATCGCGCTCTTCATCCTGCTGGTGCCGCTGCTGTCCGGCAACCCGATCACGTGGTGGAACGTCGGAGGTGCCATCGCAGTCGCAATCGTCACCTTCGTCACACGGAACTGGTACACGAAGCCCCGCCGCCACACCGACGAGCAGGACCGCTAACCCCGTCCCCCAGCGCCGAGTGCACGGCCTCGCGTCGAGTGCACGGCTTCCCCGCGCGAGGATCCCGTGCACTCGGCGAGTTCCCGTACGTTCGGCGAACGCGCGCGACGCGGGACGCACGACGAAGCCCCCCACCGGGAGGTGAGGGGCTTCGGCGGGGTGTCACTCGTAGAGGACTGCGGCGATCTTGTCGTCCTCGAGGTTGTTCTTGTCGTACCAGTAGGAACCGGTGTCGTAGAACTCGTCGACCTCGTCGCCGTTGGCCGCGTCGTAGGCCGCCTGCACGACCTGGGCGCCGATGCCGATCGGGTCCTGCGTGATGGCGCCGGCCATCGTGCCGTCCTTGATGGCGTTGATCTGGGCTGCACCGGAGTCGAAGCCGACGATGGTGATCTTGCCCTTCTCGAGACCGAGCTCGTTCACGGCGTTCACGACGCCGATGGCCGAGCCCTCGTTCGTGCCGTAGATGCCCTTGAGGTCGGGGTGGGCCGCGATGATCGTCTTCGCGATGTCCGCCGACTTCAGGTGGTCGCCGTCACCGTACTGGATGTCGACGATCTTGATGTCGGGGTAGTCCGCCTCGATCTTCTCCACGAAGCCGTCGCGACGCTCGACACCGGTCGAGTTGATCTGCGAGTGTCCGACGATCGCGACCTCGCCCTCGCCGCCGATCAGGTCGGCCATGTGCTCGGCCGCGAGCGCGCCGGCGACCTTGCTGTCGGTCGCGGCGAGGCTGAGCCCGACATCGCCGTTGCACGGGGCGTCGAAGTACACGACGGGGATGTCCTTCGACTTCGCCTGCTCGAGCGGGGCGACGCACGCCTCGGGGTCGAGGGCGGCGTAGGCGATGGCATCCGGGTTCTTGTCGATCGCGGCGGTCAGCATCTCCAGCTGCTGCGCGATCTCGGTCTCGGCGGCCGGACCCTCGAAGGTGATTCGGACGCCGAGCTCGTCGGCCTTCTCCTCGGCGCCCTTCTTGACGGCCTGCCAGAACTGGTGCTGGAAGCCCTTCGAGACGAGGGCGATGTACATCTCGCCGTCGCCGCTGCCGCCGTCTCCGCCGGATCCTTCTTCGATCACGTCACCGCCGCCGGCACAGCCGGCGAACACCAGCGCGGATGCGGCCATGAGTGCCGCGAATGCGGTCTTCTTGCCGAATTTCATGGAAACTCCATTGTTCTCTGTGTGGGTGCCGGCCAGGACCGGCGGGGTGGACATTCCTGGTGCCTTGCGGATCGCTCCGCTGTTTCCGGACGGGTCCGGGTGGGGCGGCGGTCGGCACGGGTTTCGCCGCCGCCCGCGTCTCAGGTGCGCTGCCGGTTGCGCAGCGAGTCGAGGAAGACCGCCAGCAGCACGACGACGCCGACGACGATGTTCTGCCACTCGGGCTGGATCGACATGATCCGCAGACCGTTGACGAGCACGCTCATGATGAGCGCGCCGATCACGGTGCCGAGGATCGAGCCGCGTCCGCCGAGCAGCGAGGTGCCGCCGATGATCACGGCCGCGATGGCCTGCAGCTCGTACCCGGTGCCGATCTGCGGCTGGGCGGAGTCGAGGCGGGCGGCGATCACGATGCCCGCGATGCCGGTGAAGGCTCCGGCGAACATGTAGATCAGGATCGTCCAGCGCCGGGTGTTGACGCCGGAGAGGCGCGTGGCCTCCTCGTTCGATCCGATCGCGAAGGTGTACCGGCCCAGCAGGGTCTTCGACAGCACGAGCCAGGCCACGATCGCGAGCGCCGCGGTGATGAGCACGGCGTTCGGGATGCCGGGGATGATCACACCGAGGGCGATCTTCTTGAAGTCGGGAGCCGACGTCGAGAAGTAGATGGGCGCCACGTTCGAGATCACGAGAGCGAGACCGCCGGCGATCATCATCATCGCCAGCGTCGCGATGAACGGGGGCAGCCGCAGGAAGGTGATGTTGACGCCGTTGACCAGCCCCATGAGCACGCCGGTCGCGATGCCGCCGATCACGCCCATCCAGACGGGCAGTCCGAGGTTCGTGACGATCACGCCGGTCATCACGGCGCAGAGCGCCATGCCGGTGCCGATCGACAGGTCGATGCCGCCGGTGATGATGACGAACGTCGTGCCGAGGGCGAGGATGCCGATGACCGCGGTCGACAGCAGCACCGTGGCGATGTTGCTGAAGGTGAAGAAGTTGGGGCTGGCGATCGAGAAGAAGATCACCAGCACGATCAGGGTGCCGAACGCGAGCGACTGCTGGAACTGGCGCTTGAGGAACCCGGCGACGTCGCGCTTGTCGGTGTCCTCATTGACGGCCGTCTGGATGATCGTCGTCGTCGACGATCCGGACTGCTGTGGGGTGCTCATCAGTCTTCCTCCCCGTGGGCTGCGAGTTGCATGATCTTCTCCTGGCTGGCTTCCTCGTTGCGGAGCGTCCCGGTGATGCGCCCGTTCGCGAACACGGCGATGCGGTTCGCGACACGGAGGATCTCGGGGAGCTCCGACGAGATGACGATGATGGACTTGCCCGCGTCGGCGAGCTGCTGCATGAGGCGGTAGATCTCTTCCTTCGCACCGACGTCGATGCCGCGGGTCGGCTCGTCGAAGATGAGGATGTCGCAGTCGCGCATCAGCCAGCGGGCGATGACGACCTTCTGCTGGTTCCCTCCGGAGAGGAGCTTGACGACCTGGTTGACCGAGGGCGTCTTCACCCGCAGCTGCTGCACGTACTCCTTGGTGCGGTTCTTGGCCTTGCTGTCGCCCATCCAGCCGATCGCGTTGGCATAGGAGCCGAGCGAGGCGAGCACGGTGTTGAACGTGACGTCCTGCTCGAGCATCAGGCCGAGCAGTTTGCGGTCCTCGGACAGGTAGCCGACGCCGTGCTTGACCGCGTCCGCGGGCTGGGCGATCCGGGCCGCGCGGCCGGCGATCGTGATGGTTCCGCCGTCGCGGTGGTCGGCGCCGATCACGGCACGGGCGGTCTCGGTGCGCCCCGCCCCCATGAGACCGGCGAAGCCGAGGATCTCTCCCCTGTGCAGCTGGAAGGACACATCCTTGAGCAGGGTCTTCGTGGACAGCCCCTGCACGTCGAGCACGATCGGATCGTTGAGGTGCTCGCGGGCTTCGGGGCGGGTGGCCTCGTCGATCGCACGCCCGACCATCATCTCGATGATCGTCGGGATGGTGATCTCGGACCTGTCGAGTGATCCGATGTATGTGCCGTCGCGGAGCACGGTCACCCGGTCGGCGAGGCGACGCAACTCGTCCATGCGGTGCGAGATGTAGACGATGCCGGTGCCCCGCGCCTTGAGCTGCTCGATGAGCACGAACAGGGTCTCGACCTCGGTGTCGGTGAGGGCCGAGGTGGGCTCGTCCATGATGAGCACCTTGGCGTTGAAGGACAGGGCCTTGGCGATCTCGACCATCTGCTGCTCGGCCACGGTCAGCTCGCCGACGCGCTGTCGCGGGTCGAGGTGGATGTCGAGGCGCTGCAGCAGCTCGGCCGTCTGGCGGTTGAGCTTCCGCTCCGACAGGAACGGGCCCGTCGTCGGCTCGCGCCCCACGTAGATGTTCTGCGCCACGGTCAGATCGGGCATCAGGTTGAGCTCCTGATGGATGATCGTGATGCCGAGCTCCTGCGCCTGCAACGGGCTGGTGAGCTCGACCTCCCGGCCCTCGAACGTGATGGTGCCCTCGTCCTTGGTGTAGATCCCGGAGAGGATCTTCATCAGGGTTGACTTGCCGGCACCGTTCTCACCCACGAGCACGAGCACCTCGCCGGCGCGCACCTCGAGGTGCACGTCCTTCAGCGCCTGGACGCCGGGGAAACCCTTGCTGATCCCCTCGACCCTCAGGATGGGTCCACTCATGCGCTCACCTGCTTCCTTGAAGGTTCTGTCGCGAATCCGGCGGATCGTCCCGCCGTAAACATCGGATCAATTCTGCGACCTGCACCCGGGTCAGTGCAAGTTGTATCTAAATGTATCTAAGGATGGGCGGCGACGGAAGACCTGTAATAACATCTTGATCTCAACCGCCCGATCGGCTCAATGCAGCCGGATGGAATCGACCGCGACGAGCTTGTCCCTGATGTAGGCGTTGGCGTGCGCCCCGAGTTCGTCGTTGTCCGACCAGAGGTTCCGCCAGATGCCGAGCATGCGGCTGAGGTCGGGGGCGACCACCGCCGAGGAGAACGACTCGAACACGATGGGGCCGTCGTAGCCGATGCGACCGAGGGCCTTGAAGAACGTGTCGAAGTCGACGGTTCCGGTGCCGAGGTACCCGCGGTGGCTCTCCCCGATGTGCACGTAACGCAGCGCTGGAGCGGCGTCGAGCACGGGCGCGAACATATCCGACTCCTCGATGTTCATGTGGTACGTGTCGAGGTGGATGCCGAGGTTCGGCCGATCGACCTCGGCGAGGTACGCGAGCGCCTGGCGCGCCGTGTTCAGCACATTGGTCTCGTAGCGGTTGACGACCTCGAGCGAGACGGAGACCCCGCGTTCGGCGGCATGGTCGGCCACCCGGGCGATCGTCCGGCGGCTGGACGCGAGTCCCTCCGCGGTCGCCGGCTGCATGTACTTCTTCATGGCGCTGTAGATCACGCCGCAGAAGTGCGTGCCGCCGAGTTCGGCGAGCACGTCCACCGCGCGGAGCAGGAGCGCCTCGCCCGCGGCGACGGTCTCCGGATCGCCGCTCGTGATGTCGGTGGACTCGGACAGACCGAGCGACGCGCTGACCGCGAGGTCGTGCTCGGCGAGAGCAATCTTCGCGGCGGCGACATCGAAGGAGAACGGGTCCATCAGCGGGAACTCGATGAGGTCGAATCCCGCCTGCTTCGTCTTCTCCACCGCGAGCCGGATGCCGTCGGCGTCGAAGCTCCCGGTCCAGACGAGTCCGTGGCAGCCGATGTTCATGAGCGCTCCTCCGGCGGGTGTCCGGCACCGTCGCCGCGCGGACTTGGCACGTTACAAGCCCGGTGTGCGAGTCACGCTACGTCGCCATCCGCCGGGGTGTCAAGAACTTTCTTGGCACGTTACAACTCCTCCGCTAGCCTGGGCCTCATCCGGCCGCGCGCCTGCGGTCCCATCGCCGAAGGAGGCCCATGTCCGCGAGCGTGAAGGATGTCGCGGCTCTCGCGGGGGTCTCGGCATCGACCGTGTCGAACTACCTCAACCACCCGCACGTCCTCGGCGCCGCCAGCCGCGAGCGGGTGCGGGCGGCGATCGCCGAGCTCGGCTTCGTGCCGAACGAGTCGGCCCGCCAGCTCCGCGCGGGATCGAGCAAGGCCCTCGCCCTCATCCTCCTCGATGCCTGGCTGCCCTACTTCAACGACCTGTCCCGTGGCGTCGACGACGTGGCCCGTGAGGGCGGCTGGTCGCTCTTCTTCAGCGACAGCGCCCGCGATGCCGCTCGCGAAGAGCAGAACATCGACATGTTCGAGGCCCACCGGGTGCAGGGCATCGTGATCTACCCGCATGGAGACGTCGTGCCCCGGCTGGAACAACTCGCGACCCGCGGGATCCGCGCGGTGGTCGTCGGCCCCATCCGTGATTCGCCCTCGGTCGCCGCGGTCACCTTCGACGACCGCGGCGGCGGACGGCTCGCCGGCGAGCACCTGGTCTCCCTCGGCCGTCGCCGCATCCTGTTCCTCGGAGCCCCGGCGGTGAGCCAGTCGAACGACCGGCTGGCGGGCCTGCAGGACGCCGTGGCGGGGACCGCCGCCCGCGTCTCCGTCCTCGACGTCGAGCATCTGACGACGGAAGACGGCCTCCGTGCCGGGGCGCACCTGGCGGAGCTTCCGGCGGAGGAGCGCCCGGACGCGGTCTTCGCCGCGAACGACGGTGTGGCCCTCGGTGTGCTGACACAGCTGCTCCGCCACGGCATCCGGGTGCCGGAGGAGATCGCCCTCGTCGGCTTCGACGACGTGGCTGCCGCACACCAGGGCGTGGTGCCGCTGACGAGCGTCCGGCAGCCCGGCTACGAGATCGGTCGCGCCGCCGGGGCCGCGCTGCTGCAGCTCCTCGCCGATCCGACCGCCGCGCCTCCGGCACCCACGCCGTTCCCCGCCGAGCTCATCGTGCGGGAGTCGACCGTCGGGCGCTGAACCCCCGGGTCAGGCCGAGGGGTGGCCGACGACGCCCTTCCGGAGCAGCGCGTTGCCGTACTTGCGGGTCTCTCCCGTGCGCACCATGAGATACGCCTCCTTCGCGACCTCGTAGTACGCGAAGCGGTCGACGAAGCGGGTCGTGTCCAGCTCCGTGCCCGCCGCGGCCATGAGCTCGTGCTGCACGTCGAGCACCTCGCCGTCGGCGGAGGTCATCAGATCGATGCCGGGGGCGTCGTCGAGCGGGAGCACCGTGCGGATCGCGGCCACGACCTCCGGCGTCGTGGTTCCGGGGAGGTCGACCACCCGTGCGCCCAGTCCCCACGCGGGGAAATGCGCATCGGCGACCACGACGGCGTCGGAGTGGCCCATCCGGTCGAGATGCAGCAGCAGCTCCCCGGTCAGCAGCGGGTGGATTCCTTCGAGCACGGGGGGCTCCTCTCGGTCGGGGACGCGGGTCAGGACGCGGGGATCAGGCCTTCGGCGGCGAGGTTCTCCCACAGCGCCGAGGGGATCTCCAAGGCAGCGTACTCGGCGTTCTGCCGGAGCTGCGCCGGACGGCTGCCCCCGACGACCACCGAGCGTACGACCTCGGACTGCAGCGGGAACCGGATCGCGGCGGCCGGCAGGGGCACGTCGTGATCGGCGCACACCGCGGCGATGCGCACGAGCCGATCCCACAGCTCGTCGGGCAGCTGCCCGTACTCGTAGCGGCCGTCGCGGCGGGGTTCGCTCGAGGCCAGCAGGCCGGAGTTGAACACGGACGCCGCGACGACCCCGGTCCCGGTCTCGCGGCAGGCGGGGAGCACGTCGACCGCGGCCGGCTGCTCCAGCAGCGTGTAGCGACCGGCCACCATGATCAGGTCGAGGTCCGCCGAGCGAACGGACGCCGCCAGGGCTTCCGACACCATCGAGCCGATGCCGATCGCGGTCACCGCGCCGTCCGCGCGCAGCTGCTCAAGCGCGGGAAGGGCTTCGGCGAGCGCGAGGTCGAGGTCGTGCCGCTCCGGGTCGTGCAGATAGAGCAGGTCGATGCGCTCGATGCCCAGCCGCTCGCGCGACTCCTCCAGGCTCGTGCGGATGCCGTCCGCCGAGAAGTCCCAGACGCGCCTGAGGTCGTCCGGCACGTGGAAGTCGTTCGCGGTGTCGAGGCCGCCGTCATGATCGGGGTTCGAGCGCAGCAGGCGGCCGACCTTGGTCGAGAGCACGTACTCGTCGCGCGGCTTGGTCTGCAGGAAGGCTCCGAGTCGGCGCTCGGAGAGCCCGAGGCCGTAGTGCGGAGCCGTGTCGTAGAAGCGGATTCCGCTCTCCCAAGCCGCCTCCAGGACGGCCCAGGCGTCGTCGTCGGTCAGTTCGCGGAAGAGGTTGCCGACGTTCGCGGCGCCGTAGCCGAGCGTGGGGACCGGCAGACGATCAGACGGTGACATGCGCACCCGTCCAGGTGTACTCCGCGATGCTCTCGGCCTTCATCTCCATGCCGGCGCCGGGGGCAGTCGGCGCCATGTAGGAGCCTCCTCGGATGTCGGTCGGCACGACGAAGTGCTCGTGCAGGTGGTCGACGAACTCGATCATCCGGCCCTCGCGCGTGCCGGTGACGGCGACGAAGTCGAACATCGACAGGTGCTGCACGGCCTCGCACAGGCCGACGCCGCCCGCGTGCGGGCACACCGGCACATCGAACTTGGCGGCCAGCAGCAGGTTGGCGATGTTCTCGTTGACGCCGGCGACGCGCACGGCATCGATCTGCATCACGGAGATGGCCTCCGCCTGCAGCAGCTGCTTGAAGATCACCCGGTTCTGGGCGTGCTCGCCGGTCGCGACACGGATGGGCGCGATGCCGCGGGCGATCTCGGCGTGGCCGAGCACGTCGTCGGGGCTGGTGGGCTCTTCGATCCAGGCGGGGTGGAATTCGGCGAGAGCGTTCACCCACTCGATCGCCTCCGACACCTCCCAGCGCTGGTTGGCGTCGATCGCGATCGGGAAGTCGGGGCCGCACACCTCACGCGCCTTCCGGAACCGGCGGATGTCGTCCTCCAGGTCGGCGCCCACCTTGAGCTTGATCTGCGTGAAGCCGTCGGCCATGGCCTCGCGGGCGAGCCGTTCGAGCTTCTCGTCGGAGTAGCCGAGCCAGCCGGGGCTGGTCGTGTAGCCCGGGTAGCCGGTGGCGAGGAGCTGCTGCTCCCGCTCCGCCCGACCGGGCTCCGCCGCGCGCAGGATCTCCAGCGCCTCCTCGCGGGTGAGGGCGTTGGTGAGGTAGCGGAAGTCGACGAGGTCGACGAGCTCCTCCGGCGTCATCCGGGCGAGCAGCTGCCACAGCGGCAGGCCCGCGCGCTTGGCCTTGATGTCCCACAGCGCGTTGATGACGGCGCCGATGGCCATGTGCATCACGCCCTTCTCGGGCCCCAGCCACCGCAGCTGCGAGTCGCTGATGATGTCGCGGAAGGTGCCGCCCATGTCGTCGAGCAGCGGCTCGATCTCGCGTCCGACCAGATGCCCGGCGAGCGCGTCGATCGCGGCGACCTGCACGTCGTTGCCGCGGCCGATCGTGAACACGAACGCATGCCCCTCGATGTCGTCGGGGGCGTCCGTGCGCACGATGACGTACGCCGCGGAGTAGTCGGGGTCGGGGTTCATCGCATCCGACCCGTCCAGGCTCAGGGACGTGGGGAAGCGGATGTCGGTGGTGTCGAGGGCGACGATACGGCTCACGGGTTCCTCTCCATGCACGGGTGATCTCCTCCGTGCGGATCTCTTGGAGTGTAAACATCCGATGTCTATACTGTCAACGAGACCGGCCGCGGCGTCGCGGCCGCCCGACCGATCAGGAGAAACATGAAGTTCGCGCGGCTCGGCACCCCCGGGGCGGAGATCCCCGTCCTCGTGGAGGGTGACCGCTACCTCGACCTCCGCCCGGTGACATCCGATGTGAACGGCGAATTCCTGGAGAGCGACTTCGTCGCCCAGGTCGCTGCCGCCCGCGACGCCGGGGAGCTCCCCGAGCTGCCGGACGCGGCGACGATGCGCGTCGGCGCCCCCATCGCCCGCCCGAGCGCGGTGATCTGCATCGGCATGAACTACGCCGCCCACGCGGCCGAATCCGGTTCCGAACCGCCCACCATCCCGATCCTGTTCCTCAAGACGCCGAACACGGTCGTCGGCCCGGACGACACCGTGACGATCCCGCGCGGCAGCGAGAAGACGGACTGGGAGGTCGAGCTGGGCGTCGTGATCGGCAAGCGCGCGGCCTACCTGGACTCCCCGGAGGAGTCGATGGCGCACGTGGCCGGGTTCGTCGCGGCGAACGACGTCTCCGAGCGCGACTTCCAGATGGCCGTGTCCGGCGGGCAGTGGTCCAAGGGCAAGATCGCCTTCGGGTTCAACCCCACCGGCCCCTGGCTCGTCACCCCGGACGAGGTGGACCACCAGGCGCTCGGCCTGCGCAGCTTCGTGAACGGCGAGCCGCGGCAGGACTCGAACACGAGCGACATGATCTTCACGGTCGAGCACATCGTGCACCACCTGTCGCAGTACGTGACCCTCGAGCCCGGAGACCTGATCCTCACCGGCACCCCGCAGGGCGTGGCCCTGTCCGGCAAGTACCCCTACCTGGCCGCGGGCGACGTGGTCGAGATCGAGATCGACGGCCTCGGCCGCCAGCGCCAGGAGTTCACCGCATGGAAGGCAGACAAGTGACCCTTCGACAGGCTCAGGGATCGGACACGGACGGCCTCGTGGCCATCGTCACCGGCGGCGCCTCCGGCATCGGTGCGGCGATCGCGCACCGCCTGCACGACGACGGCGTGACCGTGGCCGTGCTCGACCGCGACACGAGCAACGCCGACGAGCGCTTCGCCGCGTTCACGGCCGACGTCTCCGACCGCGCGAGCGTGGACGCCGCCGTCGCCGCCGTGGCCGAGCGCTTCGGCCGCATCGACATCGTCGTCAACAACGCCGGCATCGGGGCACAGGGCGACATCGCCGCGAACGACGACGACGAGTGGGCGCGGGTCCTCTCGATCAACGTCACGGGCATCGCGCGCGTGACCTCGGCGGCGCTGCCGTGGCTGCGGAAGTCGCCCTCCGCGGCGGTGTGCAACACGGCATCCATCGCCTCGACGACCGGACTGCCGCAGCGGGCGCTGTACTCCGCGTCGAAGGGCGCCGTGGCCGCGCTCACCCGCGCGATGGCGGCCGATCACCTGCGCGAGGGCATCCGCGTGAACGCGGTCAACCCCGGCACCGCCGACACGCCCTGGGTCGGACGACTGCTCGACTCGGCCGCCGACCCCGCCGCCGAACGCGCCGCGCTCGAGGCCCGCCAGCCGCACGGACGCCTCGTGAGCCCGGACGAGGTCGCTGCAGCCGTGGCCTACCTGGTCAGTCCGTCCGCGGGTTCGACCACGGGCACCTTCATCGAGGTCGACGGGGGCATGGCGCAGCTGCGCCTCCGCCCCGAGTGACCGCCGCTTCGACAGGCTCAGCGACCCATACCCGGTCTCTGGGCCCCTGACGCTTCGACAGGCCCAGCGACCCACCCCCTGGGTCCCTGACGCTTCGACAGGCTCAGCGACCCACCCGCTGGGCCCCTGACGCTTCGACAGGCCCAGCGACCCACCCCCTGGGCCCCTGACGCTTCGACAGGCTCAGCGACCCATACCGAGCCCCTGGGTCCCTGAGCCTGTCGAAGGGCGAACTCACTTCCCGAACAGCCGCCCGAGGAAGCCGCGACGAACCGTGTCCGCGGGTCGCTGGTCGTCGAGCCGGTAGGCGCGGCGGGCGTTGCCCCACAGGAGAGCGTCGACGTCGTGGCCCCGCTCGTCCGCCCAGGCGACGACCGCGTCCAGCCACCGCTGCCGCGCCGTGGCCTGGTACGTCGCGGACCCGTCGTCCGGCGCGTGCGGGTCGTCGTCCTCGGCCGGCCCGATCGCAGACACAGGCCAGTCGCTCCCCCACAGCAGACGCTCGACGCCGAAGGCGTCCGCAACCGCATCCAGGAACGGGGTGAGCTGCTCCCGGCTCCACCGGCCGCCCGCTTCCGCCGGCAGGCCGGACAGCTTGCAGAAGACCTCCGGGTGCTTCGCGAGCTCCTCGATGTCGCGCACCCACTCCACGGTCGGGGCGAGCGGGGCGTCCGCCGTGCCGACCTCCGGCTTGCCGAGGTGATCGAGCACCATGCGCAGTTCCGGGATCGCCCCGGCGAGACGCGCGATGTCGGGAAGCTGGTCCGCCCGCACGCACACGTCGAAGCTCCATCCGCGCGTCGCGACCTCGCGGGCGCCGGTCACGAAGGCGCTCGACATCGCCAAGCCGTCCTGGTCCCCCTGCAGGTTGTGCCGGACCCCGACGACGAGCGGATGCGTGCCGAGCTCCTCCAGGTGCGTGGCGGTGTCGATGCCGCGGTGCAGCTGCGCACCCGCGACGATGCCCACCACACCCCGTCGCTCGGCCAGGGACTCGACCCAGCGCACCTCCCCCAGGAAGTCGTCCGAGATCGTCTCGGCCTGCACGAACACGCACTCGACGCGCTCGGCGACCAGCGGGTCGCGTTCGAGCTCCGCCTCGGCGAAGCGGCGGTCGTACGGCCCGTCCAACCATGTGTAGGTCAGGAGCTCCGGGTCCCAGACGTGCAGGTGAGAGTCGAGAACGCGCATGGCCTCCATCCTGCCGCAGACATCCGATCACTGGCTAGGATGAGCGCCATGGCTGTGACTGACGAGGCGATCGAGAAGATCAAGGCGATGATCGTGTCGGGCGAGCTCGCGCCCGGCGACCGCCTCCCTCCGGAGAAGGAGCTGTCGGAGCGGCTCGGGCTGTCCCGCAACTCCATGCGCGAGGCCGTCAAGGCGCTGGAGGTCATCCGGGTCCTCGACGTGCGTCGCGGTGACGGCACCTATGTCACGAGCCTCGAACCGCATCTTCTGCTCGAGGCGATCTCGTTCGTGGTCGACATGCACGACGACGACTCCATGCTCGAGATCTTCGCCGTGCGCCGCATGCTCGAGTCCCAGGCGACCGGGCTGGCCGCGACGCTGGGCAGCGACGAGGAGATCACGGCGCTGCAGGACGAGGTGAGCGGGATCGACGCCTCGGTGAGCATCGAGGAGCTCGTGGAGCACGACATCCGCTTCCACCGGGAGATCGTCGCGATGGCGGGGAACGCCTACCTCGCGAGCCTGATCGAGCACCTGAGCAGCCAGACGGTGCGGGCGCGCGTGTGGCGGGGTCTCACCGAGGGCGGTGCGGTCGATCGCACCCTGTCGGAGCATCGCGCGATCGCTGATGCCATCGCGCAGCGCGACTCGGCTCTGGCGACATCGCTCGCCACGGCGCACATCGCCGGCGTGGAGCGGTGGCTCCGCCAGGCGGCGACCGCCTGAGGGCTAGGCGCCCAGCCGCACCATCGCCGCGTCGAACTCCGCTGCGGAGCTGTCGCTGACCTCGTGGAACAGCGCCTGCTCGATCACGTCGGGAGCCGCGGTGAAGTACGGGACTCCGGCGAGCCGCAGACCCGTGATGTCGTCCGCCGACCGCAGCGAGGCGGCGAGCACGTTCGAGCCGCTGCCCGCGCACACCTCCTGCATGCGGGCGATCACCGCGTCGCCGTCCAGGCCTGCGTCCCGCATCCGCCCGAGGTACGGGGCGATGTACGGGGCGCCGATCGAGGCGCATGCGAGTGCCTGCGCGACCGAGTACACCGCGGTGACGAGCACGGTCGCCCCGTCGCGCACGAGGGCGGAGGCCGCAGCGAACCCCGCAGCCGTCGCCGGCACCTTCACGGCGACGCGATCCCCGAGCGCGCGGATGCCCTCGGCGTTGCGGAGGAAGGACGCGGTGTCACCGCCCCAGGTCTGGAAGAACACTTCGCGTGCGCCTTCCGAGACCCACCGCGCGTACAGGTCGGGGATCTCGGAGGCGGAGCGACCACCGCGTTCCAGAATGGTCGGATTGGTGGTGACGCCGTGCACGACGCCGGCGGTCAGGAGTCGGGAGACGCGGTCGACGTCGGCGCTGTCGACATAGAGGCGGGGCGCGATCGCGGTCATCGGGGTCTCCTCGCAGGCAACCTGTCGTTACAGGTGCGGATGCGGCTAATGTAATGACAGCAGCCGCGCATTGTCAAAGCCGCCGACCCGCATGCTGTCGAGGAAGATCAGGAGCGAGATGACCCCCGCACACCCCGCCGACCGCTCCGGTGTCGTGATCGTCGGCAGCGTGACCGCCGACGTGACCACCTTCTCGGGAAGACTCCCCGCCCGCGGCGAGACCATCCTGGGCGACGAGTTCACCCTGATGCTCGGCGGCAAGGGCGCGAACCAGGCGGTCGCCGCCGGGCGCTCCGGCGCACGCACCAGCTTCGTCGGCTGCGTGGGCGATGACCTGTTCCACGACCTCGTGGTGGACGGCCTGACCGAGGCCGGCGTCGATCTCGCGCATCTGCGCACGGTCCCCGGGCCCACCGGCATCGCGCACATCCGCGTCGATGCGTCCGCGCAGAACGACATCGTGATGGTGCCGCTCGCGAATGCCGCGTTGAGCGCCGAGCAGATCGACGAGGCTCTCGCCGCCCTCGCTCCGACGACATCGGTGCTGCTCACGCAGCTGGAGACCCCGTCCGCCCTCACCGCGCACATCACCGCGCAAGCACGCGAGCACGGCATGACCGTGATCCTCGACCCCGCCCCGGCGGCGGAGCTCGACGCCGCGCTCTGGCGGAGCATCGACATCGTCACCCCCAACGAGACCGAGGCGTCGTTGATCAGCGGCATCGAGGTGACCGATGCCCTCTCGGCGGAGCGTGCAGGACGCTGGTTCCTCGATCAGGGCGTCGGCGCCGCCGTCATCACGCTCGCCGGACAGGGCTCCTGCGTCGTCACCGCCGACGGCGCCACGATCATCCCGCCCTTCCCCGTCGAGGCCGTCGACACCACCGCGGCGGGCGACGCCTACGCCGGCTACCTCGGTGCGGCGCTGGCGAACGGCAGCAGCCTGTCGGATGCCGTGCGGCTGGCCACGGCAGCGGGCGCCCTGGCCGTCACGAAGCAGGGGGCGTCGCCGAGTCTCCCGCATCGCGCCGAGGTCGAGGCCTTCCTGCACGAGCGTGCCGCGATGACCGCAGCGGCCAGCTGACCCGGCGAGAACAGGAGCACCGATGCGCAAGACGCCCACCACGATCAACCCGGCACTGTCCCGGGTGATCAGCGAGACCGGCCACACCGACCTGATCGTCGTCACCGATGCAGGCCTCCCCATCCCGCCGGGGTCCGAGCGCATCGACCTCGCCTATCGGCCGGGCGCCCCCGCCTTCCTCGACGTGCTCGACACCGTGCTCGCCGAGCTGGTCGTGGAGGGCGCGACCGTGTCCGCCGAGGTCGCCGAGAAGAGCCCGGCGGTGCTCGACGCCCTGCGGGAGCGCTTCGCCGGGATGGGGTTCGAGATCGAGCTCGTCCCGCACCGGGAGTTCAAGCAGCGCACGCACGCCGCGCGCGCCTTCGTGCGCTCCGGGGAGTTCACCCCGTACGCGAACGTGATCCTGCACGCGGGGGTGGCGTACTGATGACGACCGTCGAGGACGCGATCGACCGCCACAGCGCGGCCCCCATGTACGACCAGCTCCGGCAGCTCATCATCGACGGCATCGCCCGCGACGGCCTGCAGCCGGGCGATCCACTCCCCGGCGAGCACCGGCTCTGCGAGCGCTACGGCATCTCCCGCACAGTCGTGCGGCAGGCACTCGCCCAGCTCGAGCACGAGGGGCTCGTCGAGCGTGTGAAGGGCAAGGGCACCTTCGTCTCCCGCCCGCGCACGAGCGAGAGCCTGGTCCACACCCTCGTCGGGCTCTACGACGATGTGGAGCGGCGCGGCGGCCACGTGCACAGCGACGTTCTCCGGCACGAGCAGACCTTCGCGGACGAGGAGATCGCCCTGGCGCTGGAGGTGCCCGTCGGCTCGCCCGTGATCGCGCTGGAGCGGCTCCGGCATGTGGACGGCGAGCCCTGGTCGCTTTCGACCACGTGGATGCCGGAGGCGGTGGGTGCCGTCACGCTCGGCGCCGACCTGACCGAGGGGTCGCTCTACCGTCTGCTCGCCGACCATGACATCGTCGCGACGCACGGCGTCCGTTCAGCGGAGGCGACGGTCGCCACGCACGAACAGGCGCAGCACCTGGGAGTCAGCGCCGGTTCGGCCCTGCTGCGCCTGCGCAGCATCAGCCGCAGCGCCGACGGGACGCCGATCGAGTACTTCATCGCGTATCACCGGGGTGACCGTTCGCGCTTCGAGTTCCAGCTGCAGCAGGAACAGTCGCAGGCCTCGCTCCTGCACGTGGACGGCGCGGGAGGCGCCTCTCCCGCCGGCACCGTCGGCTGAGGCCGGCCCGGTACGCTCGAGGGCATGAGCGACTGGACCAGCACCGCGATCGCCCTGCTGGAGGCCGACGCCAACCGCAGCGCCGACACGCACCTGCACCTGTTCCCGCTGCCGCCCGAGTGGGGCATCGACCTGTACCTCAAGGACGAGTCGGTGCACCCGACCGGTTCGCTCAAGCACCGCCTCGCCCGCTCCCTGCTCCTCTACGGACTCGTGAACGGACGCATCCGGCAGGACACCACGCTGGTGGAGTCGTCGAGCGGGTCGACCGCCGTCTCCGAGGCGTACTTCGCCCGGATGC
Organism: Microbacterium algeriense; assembly: GCF_008868005.1. Lineage (GTDB taxonomy): Bacteria > Actinomycetota > Actinomycetes > Actinomycetales > Microbacteriaceae > Microbacterium > Microbacterium algeriense. The sequence goes on along the minus strand of NZ_WAAO01000001.1, from coordinate 622,098 downwards.
TCGGCCTGAAGTTCATCACCGTCGTCCCGCGGTCGACCGTGCAGGAGAAGATCGACCTCATCGAGTTCTACGGCGGCATTTGCCACTTCGTCGACCGCCCGGAGGACATGTCGTCCGAGGCCCAGCGTCTCGCGTCGGACTGCACCGGCCACTACCTCGACCAGTTCACGTTCGCGGAGCGCGCGACCGACTGGCGCGGCAACAACAACATCGCCGAGAGCGTTTTCAGCCAGCTCGCCCAGGAACGGCATCCGATCCCCACCTGGATCGTCACCGGTGCGGGCACCGGAGGCACCAGCGCCACGTTCGGCCGCTACGTGAAGTACCGACGGCACGACACGAAGGTCGCGGTCGTCGACCCGGAGGGCTCGGCCTTCTACGACGGCTGGGCCGGCACGGTGGACCCGCCGGTTGGACGCCCGAGCCGCATCGAGGGCATCGGCCGCCCTCGGGTCGAGCCCTCGTTCGTGCCCACCGTGATCGACGAGATGATCCAGGTGCCGGACGCGGGCTCCATCGCCGCGATCCGGCTGCTGCGCGAGCGCACCCTGCACTGGGCGGGCGGTTCCACCGGCACGAACCTCTACGGCGCGTTCCAGCTCATCGCGCGGATGCGGGCCGCGGGCGAGACCGGCAGCGTCGTGACCCTGATCTGCGACAGCGGCGTCCGCTACGCCAACACCTACTACTCCGACGAGTGGGTCGCGGCGCAGGGCTGGGACCTCGCCCCACACCGTGCCCGGCTGGAACGCTTCCTCGACTCCGGCGTCTGGACCGACTGACGCCGCCCTGGGTCCCTGAGCTTGTCGAAGGGCCCCAGGACCTGGGTCCCTGAGCTCGTCGAAGGGCCCCAGGACCTGGGTCCCTGAGCTTGTCGAAGGGCCCGACCCGCAGAACGCACACCCAGTGCCCCGAGGAGTGACCGCCGGAGGATCGGGCTACGCTGGCCGCATGACCACACTCATCCTCACCGTCGCGGGTGCAGACCGTCCCGGCCTCGTGGCCGCCGTCGCCGATGTCGTGGACGCACACGGCGGAAACTGGGAGAACAGCTCCCTGGCCGAGCTCGCCGGCACGTTCGCGGGCGTCATCGAGGTGTCGGTGCCGACGGAGCGGGCCGGAGAACTCGAGACCGCGCTGCGAGCGCTCCAGGGGCAGGGGCTGCTCACGCTCTCGGTGCTCACGGGCGCCCCGGAAGCCGCCGCCGACGACGATCGGCTGCTGGAGATCCAGGTGCTCGGGAACGACCGCCCCGGCATCGTGCGCGAGGTCTCGGGCGTGCTGAACGCGCACGCGCTCAGCATCGAGGAGCTCGCGACCGAGACGCGCGACGCGGCGATGGCCGGCGGCCGCCTGTTCGAGGCGTCGGTCACCGCGAAGGTTCCGGCGGATGTCGACCTCGACGCCCTGCGCGCCGACCTCGAGCGGATCGCGGCCGAGATCCAGGTGGACATCACGCTCGGCTGAACGGCGGCTCTGGATCGCGTCAGTCCTCGAGACCTGAGTACTTCCGCACCCAGTACTCCGTGTACGCGACGTGCGCCGAGGCCGCGGCCGAAGCGGCGACGGGGTCCGCCGCGGCGAGGCCTCGGAGGATCGCACGGTGCCCGGCGTCCGAGTGGATCTTGAGCTCGGCGGCATCCTCCGGGTCGGAGATCCGGTACGCACGGGAGCGGGAGCGCAACACGTCGATCAGGCTCGTCAGAGCCTCGTTGCCCGCCACCTCGGAGATGGCCATGTGGAACTCATGGTCCAGGCGCGACTGCGCCTCGAAATCGGTGGTGCCCTCGATCTCGTCGAGCACCCGGTCGAGCGTCTCGACGGTGCCCTCGTCGATGCGGGCTGCGGCGAGCGCGGCGGCGTGGGGTTCGAGCACCCGCCGGAGCTCGGTCAGCTCCAGCACGCCGGCCATCGGGAGCAGCCCGACCGTGAGCGACAGGCTGCCGATCAGATCGGCGGCCCGCAGTTCGCTCACGTAGCTTCCCGAGCCGTGCCGCGTCTCCAGCACGCCGAGCGCGGCGAGCGTGCGGATGGCTTCGCGCAGCGATCCGCGCGAGACGCCCAGCCGCTCGCACAGCTCCCCTTCGCTGGGCAGGCGATCTCCGGGGCGCAGCGCACCGTCGGCGATCAGGGCCCGCAAGCCGTGCAGCGCCGTGTCGAGTGCGCTCATCGTCATCCTCTCTGACACTCCCCCACCCCTCGTGCAGTCTGTCGGAACCGATCGCCACGGCAAACTCGTATGACGACTATGTTTCATCTTTCCAGATTCGTGGCAAAAACCGGGGGCGTGTGGCAAAGTTGTGCAACAACTCGCCCGACTCATCGATGAGGTCCGATGTCCGCACCGCTGTTCCCCGCACCGCTCACGCTGCACTCCGGCCTGCGAGCGCGCGATGCCTGGCCCCTCGACCCCGACATCATCCACCTCAACCACGGGTCGTTCGGAGCCGTGCCGTCGGTCGTCGTCGCACACCAGGACACGCTGCGACGTCGCGCCGACCTGAGCCCCGTCGAGTGGTTCCCCCGCATCGCCGAGCGCGTGCAGCAAGCCAGGGAGCGCACCGCTCCGTTCGTGGGCGCCCTGGCCGAGGACAGCGTCTTCGTCCCGAACGCATCCGCTGCGGCGACCGTGGTCTACAACGCGCTGCACCTCGACGGCGGCGACGAGATCCTCGTGACGGATCAGGGCTACGGCGCCATCACGATGGGCGCCGAACGCCTCGCGCGCCGCTTCGGCGCAACCGTCCGCACCGTCGCCCTGCCCCTGCTCGCCTCCGACGACGAGGTCGTGCAGCTCTTCGCCGATGCGCTCACGCCGCGCACGCGCCTCATCGTCGTCGACCAGATCACCTCGCCGACGGCGCGACTGCTTCCCACCCGCCGCATCGCCGACCTCGCCTCCGAACACGGCGTGCGCACCCTCGTCGACGGAGCCCACGCCCCCGGCCTCATCCCGGATGCGGCGGCGGTGGCCGGCGGCGACTGGTGGTTCGGCAACCTGCACAAGTGGCCCTGCGCACCGCGCGGCTCCGCCCTCCTCGTGACCACGGCTCCCGACCGGGACGAGCTCTGGCCGCTGATCGACTCGTGGGCCGCGCGGGAGCCGTACCCGGAGCGCTTCGACACCCAGGGCACGATCGACGCCACGACCTACCTGGCCACCCCGACCGCGATCGACTTCATCGAGAGCGAATTCGGCTGGGCGGCCGCGCGCACGGCCATGGCGGAGATCGCGGATGCCGGCGCCGAGCTCATCGCCGAGGCCCTGCGTCCGTACGGCGACGAGGACCCGCTCACCCCGCTCCCCTCGCCCGTGCCGTCGATGCGACTCGTGCGTCTCCCCCTCGGACTCGGCGCGACCCGCGAGGAGGCCGATGCCCTGCGCATGGATCTGCTCGACGAGGTGGGAGTCGAGACCGCGTTCACGAGCTTCCGCGGCGTCGGCTACTTCCGCCTCTCGGCGCACCTCTACACGGAGGCCTCCGACTTCGAGGCATTCGTGGAACGCTGCGTCCCCCAGATCCTGAGCCGCGCCGGCATCCCCCGCGCGGACTCCCTCATCCTTCCCTGACCCCGTCCATCCACCCGATCCACACCCCCAACCCGAGAGGCACATCGTGAAGAACAAGATCTTGACGACAGCGGCGGGAGTCGGCACCGTCGCCGTCCTCGCACTCACCGGCTGCTCCGCAGGCTCCGGTCCCTCCGACGACGGCTCCGTCCAGCTGCAGATGGTCGAGAGCCTGACCAACCCCGCCCGCACCGAGCTGCTGCGCGGGCTCCTCGACGACTTCGAGAAGGCCAACCCGAAGATCACCGTCACCCTCGTCTCCCCGCCCACCGAGCAGGCCGACCAGAAGATCCAGCAGATGCTGCAGTCCGGCAAGGGTGTCGACGTGCTCGAGGTGCGCGACATCACCGTCGGGCCGTTCGCGAACAACGGCTGGCTGTACGACCTCGGCCCCGACCTGAAGAAGTGGGACGGCTGGGACGCGCTGACCGATAACGCGCAGTCCGCCTCGGTCGCGGAGGACGGGAAGAGCTACTTCGTCCCCTACGGCTTCTACGGGCTGTCGTTGTTCTACCGCACCGACCTCGTGAAGGAGGCCGGCTTCGACGGTCCGCCGCACAGCTGGAAGGACCTGCTGGAACAGGCGTCAGCGATCCAGGACCCGTCGAACAACATCTACGGCTATGCGTTCCGCGGCGGTCAGAACGCGAACAGCAACGTCGTCGCGGCGATCGAGGCCTACACGATCGATGGCCTCGACACGGAAGACGCGTTCCTCATGGAGGACGGCTCGACGATCTTCGCCGCTCCCGAAGCCCAGGAGGCCGTCGACGACTACTTCGACCTCTTCAAGGAGGCCTCGCCGCCGTCCGCCGTCTCGTGGGGCTACCCCGAGATGGTCGCCGGTTTCACCAACGGCACCACGGCCTTCCTTCTGCAGGACCCGGAGGTCATCGCGACGGTGCAGGACTCGTCCCTGACGGAGGACCAGTGGGACACCGCCCCGCTGCTCGTCGGGCCGTCCGGCAAGGCCGCACAGCCCCTCGCCGTCGCCGGCTGGGGCGTCGCGGAGAACAGCGAGCACAAGGAGGCAGCGGTCAAGCTCGTCGAGTTCCTGTCGTCGGCCGAGCCCGCCACCGAGTTCGCGCAGGCGAACAGCCTCGTCCCGATCATCGCGGCCGCCGCGGACGACGACTTCTACTCTTCGGGCCCGTGGACCAGCTACGTCACCATGACCGAGGACCCGGAGACCTACGTGAACGTGCGCCAGCCGCGCGGGGTCAGCTGGTGGACCGAGTGGATCCAGAAGTCCGACCAGGACGTGCAGAACGTGCTGCTCGGCAACATGTCCACGAAGGACCTCCTCGCCTCCTGGGATGCGTTCTGGACCGAGAAGTACGCCGCGGAGAAGGGTTGATCCGTGGCCCGCACCATCCGTGAAGGGGGCTCCGTCGGCACCGCGTCTGATCACGCAGTCGGCGGGGCCTCCCCGGCATCGCGTCGTCGCCCCTTCCGGGGTCGCACTGCGCTCACGCTGCTGGCGTTCCTCGCGCCGGCGATCGTCTTCGTCTGCTGGTTCACGTACTGGCCGATGCTGCAGGGCGCCCGCATGGCGTTCCACGACTGGAACCTGTGGGACCTCACGTCGACGCCGTTCGTCGGCTTCGACAACTTCCTCGCCGTCTTCCGGGATCCCGCCTTCCCGACCGTGGCGTGGAACTCCGTGCTCTGGGTGGTCGGCTCGCTCGTGCCGCAGCTCGTGATCGGCTTCCTCATCGCTCTCGCCCTGCGCAAGCGATTCCGCTTCCGCGGGCTCTACCAGGCGCTGGTGTTCTTCCCGTGGGCGGTGTCCGGCTTCCTCATCGGCATGCTGTTCCGCTGGATGTTCAACGCCGAGTTCGGCGTCGTCAACGACCTGCTAATGAAGGCGGGTCTGATCGACGCACCGCTGCCGTGGCTGGCCGACCCGAAGCTCGCGATGTTCGCCGTGATCGTCGCGAACATCTGGTACGGTGTGACCTTCTTCGCGATCATGATCCTCGCGGCTCTCCAGTCGGTGCCGGACGAGATGCTGGAAGCGGCGAGCCTGGACGGCGCCGGCAAGGTGCGGCAGCTGTTCTCGATCATCATCCCGTACATCTCGATGACGCTGCTGCTGACGATCCTGCTGCGCGTGATCTGGATCTTCAACTTCCCCGACATCATCTACGCGATGACGAACGGCGGCCCGGCCAACCAGACCCACATCATCACGACGTGGATGATCAACTACACGCAGCAGGGCAACTACGGCATCGCGAGCGCCATCGGGCTCATCGTCGTGGCCTTCCTCATGGTGTTCTGCGCGTTCTACCTGATGGCGATGCGAAGGGTGCAGCGATGACCATCACCTCATCCGTCCGGACCGGCTCCTCGGTCACGGAGACCCGTCGCATCACGGTGCCCGACCCGAAGTCCGCCCCGCGTCCCAAGCCCCGCGTCACGGTGGGGGGTGTGGTGCGTGTCGTCGGGCTGGGGCTGTGGCTGCTCATCACGCTGTTCCCGCTGTACTGGATCACCCTCACCGCGTTCAAGTCGCCTGGCACGATCAACCGCTTCCCGATCGAGTACTGGCCGAGCGAGCCCTCGCTGGACAACTTCACGAGCCTGTTCGAGAAGAGCTCGTTCGGGACGTTCTTGGCGAATTCGGCCATCGTGGCGGTGTCGGCCGGCGCGGTGGCGACGCTCATCGCGCTGCTCAGCGCCTACGTGCTGGCCCGGTTCGAGTTCCGCGGCAAGGGGGCGGTGCTCATCGCGTTCCTGTTGACGCAGATGATCCCGGCGTTCATCGCCCTGGGACCGCTGTACTCGATGATGACCGACCTCGGCCTGGTCGACACCAAGCCGGGCCTCATCCTCGTCTACATCGCGATCTGCATCCCGTTCTCCACGGTGATGCTGCGGGGCTTCTTCGAGAACGTCCCCGATGCGCTGGAGGAGGCGGCGATGATCGACGGCTGCTCGCGCCTGGGCGCCCTGTTCCGGGTGCTCGTGCCGGTCATGACGCCTGGCATCATCGCGGCGTTCATCTTCAACTTCGTGAACTGTTGGAACGAGCTGTTCCTGTCGGTCGTGCTGATGAACACCGACGCGAACCGCACAGTGCCATCGGCGCTGAACGGCTTCATCTCCACGTTCAACATCGACTGGGGCTCCATGAGCGCCGCGGCCGTGCTGACGATCCTCCCGACGATGGTCATGTTCGCCCTCGCCAGCCGCTGGATCGTCCAGGGCCTCACCGCCGGCGCAGTCAAGGAGTAACCCGGCTCCGGTCGCGAAAAAGCATCCATCTACCGGGTAGATGGATGCTTTTTCGCGACGGGAATCGCGTCAGACGAGCCGGGACTTCGGCGAGACCGAGTAGGTGTGCTCGGCGTCGCGGTTGACCGTGTCGCCGAGAGCCTCGTCGATCGCGGTCATCGTGTCGGCGTCGAGCTTCACGCCGGAGGCCTTGACCGTGTCGGCGAGCTGCTCCGGGCGGGAGGCGCCGACGAGCGCCGCTGCGACGTTCGGGTTCTGCAGCACCCACGCGATCGCGAGCTGCGGCATCGACAGCCCCGCCTGCTCGGCGATCGGCTTGAGGCGCTGCACCGCGGTGAGGATGTCGTCCTTAAGGAAGCTCTTGATGAAGTCGGAGCCGCTGTGCGGGTCGGTCGCCCGCGAGCCCTCCGGCACCGGCTGACCCGGCAGGTACTTGCCGCTGAGCACACCCTGCGCCATCGGCGACCACACGATCTGCGAGATCCCCAGCTCCTCAGACGCCGGGACGACCTTGCCCTCGATGACCCGCCACAGCATGGAGTACTGCGGCTGGTTCGAGATGAGCTGGATGCCGAGCTGCTTCGCCAGCGCGTGCCCTTCACGCAGCTGCTCCGCGGTCCACTCCGAGACGCCGATGTAGAGCGCCTTGCCCTGACGGACGACGTCGGCGAAGGCCTGGAACGTCTCCTCCAGCGGGGTCTCGTAGTCGAAGCGATGCGCCTGGTACAGGTCGACGTAGTCGGTGCCGAGACGCTGCAGCGAGCCGTTGATCGACTCGAAGATGTGCTTGCGGCTCAGGCCGGTGTCGTTCGGACCCTTGGGACCGGTCGGGAAGTACACCTTCGTGAAGATCTCGAGGCTCTCGCGACGCTGACCCTCCAGGGCCTTGCCGAGCACGACCTCGGCCGCCGTGTTCGCGTAGGTGTCCGCGGTGTCGAAGGTGGTGATGCCGGCGTCCAGGGCGGCGTGCACCGTCTTGACCGCGGCGTCGTCCTCGACCTGCGAGGCGTGCGTGACCCAGTTGCCGTACGTGATCTCCGAGACCTTGAGACCACTGTTGCCGAGATAGCGATAGTTGACCATGGATCAACGCTAGTGGCTGCTCCCGACCACGGGGCCGGATGCGTCGTGATGCTCGCAGCCCACCCCGCTCCCGACGACGACCGCGCTCAGGTCGCCGCCGCGGAAGAGGGAGGAGAGGGCGGAGTCGTGACGATGTCGGCGCGGTCGCGGAAGCCCTCGGCCGTCACCCGGTCGAGCGCCACCTGCTTGCGGATCGCGGCGGCCTTCTCGTACAGGCTCGGTTCCCCGTAGCTCGTCAGCACCTTCACCAGCACGGGGAGCAGCTCGATCATGAAGAACAGTGCGGCGATCAGGATGTGCGCCCACAGGATCGTCGGCTCCTTCTCGCTGAGCCGGTTCAATCCGCTGATCTGACTGAGGAGACCGACCGCTCCCGCGTTGCCCTGCGCCACCGCATCGGCCCGGGCGTTGTAGGCGGCGAGGGCCTGGTCGTAGGTGTCGCGTGCGGCGGGAAGCTGCGACTGCGCCTGCTCGCGGTTGGTGGCCTCGGAGGTCGAGGTGTTCTCCTTCGCGGCGGTCCCTGCGGCGGCGAGCTCCTCGTTGGCGGTCCGCAGCTGCGCGGCGAGCGCGTCGTAGGTCTGCTGCGCTTCGGCGAGCTGTGCCTTCGCCGCATCCGAACTCGCGCCCTCGCCGTTGACACCGGTGCAGCCGGGAACGGTGCCGGCGCCCTCTCCGGTCAGCTCGCACTGGTAGAGCACGCGGGCCTGGTCGATGACGCCCTGCTGTGCGGTCATCTTCGCCGTGAGGTCGTCGACCGTTGCCTGGGCGGCGGCCTCGGTCGCCGATGCCGACTCGGTGCCGGCGACGATGCCCGTGGCGGCCTGGTTCTCGAGCTCGGCGACGCGTGCGGTCGCCGCATCCAGCGCGATCTTCTCGGGCCCGTTCTCGAGCGCCTCCTGGTCGGACTGCGACTGCGTGATGTTGGTCGAGGCGACTTCGCGCGCGATGTCGTTGTGGAAGATCTGCAGCACGAGCGGCTCGGCGACGACGAATCCGATGATCGCCGCCATGATGACTCGCGGGATGGCGAGGCCGATGAGCCGCCAGACGTTCTTGGTCGACGTCATGGTCGACGTGAGGAAGCGGTCGAGGTTGAAGATGATGAGCGCCCACACGAGCGCCAGGGGCGCGGCCAGCCAGATCGCGGCCTGCACGCCGGTGGTGAGCGCGAACAGCATGGAGATGGCCGAGACCAGCGCGGTGCCGGCGAGGACGAAGAACATCTGCACGAAGCGGGGCGTCTCGCCGGGTACCCGGTCGAGGATCTCGCCCTCCGCCCCGCCGAGGATGGCGAGGGTGCGGGCGCGCGAGCCGGGGGTGCGCGGCTTCCGGGGCGCCTTGGGCTTCTTCATGCGCGGCTGACGGGGAGGCTTCACCGGCGCGGGCTCTGCCGTGGCGTCGGGGGTCGGCTCAGTCGGCGCGGAGACAGGGACCTCACGGGTGTCATCGGCGCCGGTGGGCTCGAACTCGCGCAGGAAGTCGAGGTCATCGGTCGTGGCGTTCGGGTCGCTCTCGACGATGATCCGACCCTGCGAGTCGAAGCGACCCGGTCGGTGGGCGGAATAGGGCATTCCGACAATCTACGAAACTTCGCCTGTGCATCGCGTGGAAGAGTCCTTTGTTTCCCCCCTCCGGTCGCGATATTCCAGCGATTCGGGGCGGTTTTGGATGGAATATCGCGACGGGAACGGGGTCAGAGCAACCGGTCGAGGGCCGCAGCGTAGGCGGAGAGCGCGTCGTCGAGGGAGAAGTGACCGGCGGCGGCGAGCGTCCCGAGTCCGTGGATCAGGCCCCACAGCGCGACCACATCGGTGGGGCGATCGAGCCCGACCGCGGCGGCCGCGGCGGCGAGGACTGCTTCGAGGCCGTCGATGAGGGGGGCCATGGTGGGTGTCGGAGAACCGGGGATGCATACGGTCGGGTCGTAGACGGCGTCGAACGCGTGCGGGTGCTCCACGGCGAAGCGGATGTACGCCGAGCCGCCGTCCGTGAGAGCGGCTCGGGGGGTCGATGCCGCCTCCGCCGCGGCCCGGACCTGCGTGAGGAGATCCGCCATGCTGCGTTCGGCGATGGCCTTGAGCAGCCCGAGCCGGTCGGAGAAGTGGTGGTACGGGGCGTTGTGGCTGACGTTCGCGGCCCGAGCGACTTCGCGCAGGCTGATCTCCGCCGCGGGCATCCGCTCCAGCAGCTGCATCGCGGCGTCTTCCAGGGCACGGGCCAGGTCGCCGTGGTGGTAGCCGTCCTTCGAACTTGACATGAGCAACATCCTCTCCTATCTTGACAGTGTCCACCGGCTTGACACTGTCCAGATAGGAACCCGACATGACCGCTCTCGTGATCGACGGCCACCCCGACGCTCTCTCCCTCACCGCCGCGGTCGCGCGCCGGTATGCCGACGGTCACGGCGACGCCCGCGTGCTGGCCCTGCGCGAGCTCACGTTCGACCCGAACCTGAGGTTCGGCTACCGGCAGCGCATGACGCTCGAACCCGACCTCGTCGAGGCGAAGCGCGCACTCCAGGAGGCGGACACCATCGTCATCGCGACGCCCCTGTGGTGGGGCTCGGTGCCTGCCCTGCTCAAGGGCTTCTTCGACCGCGCCCTGCTGCCGCAGCAGGAGTACCGATACTCCGACCTCGGCCTCCCGCAGGGACTGCTCCGCGCTCGCCACGGCAGACTGCTCGTGCTGGCGGACACGCCCTGGTACCTCGTGCCGTTCACCGGGCTCCCCGCCCAGACCCACGTCGCCCGCGGCACGATGCGCTTCTGCGGCATCCGCTCGGTGCGCACGCACCGCATGCTCGGGGTCAAGGGCGCCGACGAGGCGACCATCACCCGGTGGCTGGACCGCGCCGAACGCCTCGGCGCCGCGGACGGACGCCGCGACCGCACACCTCAGGCCATCGCGGCGGAGGCGGCCTCGTCCTCGGTCGTGGCGACGAGCTGACCGCACGCCCCGTCGATCTCCTTGCCACGGGTGTCGCGGAGGGTCGTCGGGATGCCGGCGTCGTTGAGCCGGCGCACGAACTCGTTCGTGACATCCTTCTCGGATGCCGTCCAGATCGAGCCGGGTGTCGGGTTCAGCGGGATCGGGTTCACGTGCACCCAGCCGCGTCCGCGCTGGTTGAGCTTGTCCGCCAGCAGGTCGGCACGCCAGGCGTGGTCGTTCATGTCCTTGATCAGCGCGTACTCGATCGACACGCGACGGCCGGTCTTGGCGTAGTAGTCGTACGCGGCGTCGAGGGCCTCATCGACCTTCCACCGCGAGTTCACCGGGATGAGCTCGTCGCGCAGGTGGTCGTCGGGCGCGTGCAGCGAGAGGGCGAACGTGACGGGGATGTTCTCGTCGGCGAGCTTCTTGATCGCCGGCACGAGGCCGACCGTCGAGACCGTGATGCCGCGAGCGCTCATGCCGAGGCCGTCGGGCTGCGGCGCCACCATGATGCGCACGGCGTCCATCACGCGCTTGTAGTTCGCGAGCGGCTCGCCCATCCCCATGAAGACGATGTTCGAGACGCGTTCCATGCTGTGGTCGTCGGACTTCTTGCCGCCGAGCCCGCCCTCGGCGATCAGCCGGTTGGCGCGCACGATCTGCTCGATGATCTCGGCGGTCGACATGTTGCGGGTCAGTCCCGCCTGCCCGGTCGCGCAGAACGGGCAGTTCATGCCGCAGCCGGCCTGGCTCGACACGCACAGCGTGATGCGACCCGGGTAGCGCATGAGCACCGACTCGACCAGGGCGCCATCGTGCAGACGCCACAGGAACTTGATCGTGTCACCGCGGTCGGTCTCGAGGCGCCGTACCTCGGTGAGCAGCGGAGGCAGCATCCCGGCGACGAGCTGCTCCCTGGTGTCGGCCGGGAGGTCGGTCATCTGCTCGGGGTCGGACGTGTAGTGCCGGAAGTAGTGGGTCGCGAGCTGCTTCGCACGGAAGCCGGGCAGCCCGAGCTCCTTCACCTTCTCGGTGCGTTCGGCGGGCGTGAGGTCGGCGAGGTGCACGGGCGGCTTCCCGCGCTTGGGGCTCGCGAACTGCAGCAGCGGGCGCCCTTCGGCATCCTTCTGCTGCGTCCAGCCCTCCGTCGCAGGGCGCACCTGCGGCGTGCGGGTCTGGCGGATCGCCCCCGAGCGGGACGACGCGGGCGCTGTCGCGGGGCGCGTCTCGCGCGTGCGGGGGTTCTCGGTCATCCCTCCAGGGTACCGGGGCTCGGGTGGGAAGGCCCTGGCAGGCGTCGGTAGCCCGATGCCCCTCGGTTGTCGTTACAGGTTGGCGTCCGCGAGAATGAGGGAAGTCCCTCGATCAAGGAGCCCCATGTCCGACCGTCTCGACCGCGCCCGCACCACCGGCATCCTCGCCGTCCTCCGCGCCCCGTCCCCCGAGCTGGCGCTCGAGGCCTCGGAGGCCATCATCCGCGGCGGCGTCACCGGCATCGAGGTGACCTTCTCCACTCCCGACGCGCCGTCGGTGATCCGGGAGCTCATCGCCCGACACGGGGATGCCGCATACATCGGTGCCGGTACCGTGACCACCGCCGCTCAGGCAGAGCTCGCGGCGGATGCCGGAGCGGAGTTCCTCGTCAGCCCCGGCACGCTCCCCCACCTCACCCGCAGCATGCTCGACACGGGCCGTGTGGTGATGACCGGCGCGATGACTCCCACCGAGGTCATGGGCGCCCTCGAACTCGGCGTCGACGTCGTGAAGATCTTCCCCGCCTCGCTCGGTGGACCCTCGTACCTCGGGGCCCTGCGCGGACCGTTCCCCGACGCACCGCTCATGCCCACCGGCGGGGTCAGCCCCGACAACCTCGCCGCCTGGTTCGCCGCGGGCGCGGTCGCGGTCGGCGCGGGCGGAGACCTCGCCAACAGCGCCTCGATCGCGGCGTCCGACTGGGCCGACATCGAGCAGCGCGCCGGACGATTCACCGCCGCGCTCGCTGCTGCCCGCGGCTGACCCCTCTCGATACCGCCGCGTTTGGTATACCGGACGCATGGGTGTGCGACGGATGCTGACCATCGGGAGCGTCCTGATCACGCTGCTGACAGCGACGGGCTGCACAGCGACACCGGATCCGTCAGCGACGGATCCGCACCCGCCGACTCAGGAGGCCACCATGACCGACGCCACTCGCGCTCTGCTCGCCGCGGCTGCGGCCGGAGACGAGACCACCGTCCGCTCGGCGATCGAGACGGGCGCCGACATCGAGGCGCGCGGATCCGGCGGGATGACACCCCTTGTCGCCGCGACCAAGGCGAACCACACGGCCGCGGCGCGGGTGCTCATCGAGGCCGGCGCGGATGTGAACGCCAAGGACGACATGCAGGACTCGGCCTACCTGTACGCCGGAGCCCGCGGGCACGACGAGATCCTGCGGCTGACTCTCGAGCACGGCGCAGACCTCACCAGCACGAACCGCTTCGGCGGGACGGCGCTCATCCCGGCCGCCGAGCGCGGACTGCTGTCGACCATCCGCATCCTCCTCGGCGCCGGCGTGGACCCGAACCACGTCAACAACCTGAACTGGACGGCCCTGCACGAGGCGATCGTGCTCGGCGACGGGTCTGCGACGTACGTCGAAGTCGTGCGCACGTTGCTCGACGGCGGGGCGGATGCGGGGATCCGGGACGGTGACGGCGTGCTGCCGGTCGACCTCGCCGCCGCACGCGGGTACGACGCGATCGTCGCCGAGCTTCGCCGGTGATCGACCTCGACCCCTGGGGATGGGCGGCGCTCGGGGGTGCCGCCCTGACGATCGGGGTGTCGAAGACCGCGCTTCCCGGCGGCAGCATCCTCGCGATCGCGCTGTTCGCCGCGGTGCTGCCCGCTCGCACCTCCACGGCTGCGATGCTGCTGCTGCTCATGGTGGGCGACGTGTTCGCCCTGATCGCCTATCGCCGACACGCGCACTGGCCGACGCTGCTGCGTCTCGCGCCGGCCGTCGTCGCGGGGCTCCTCGTGGGCTTCGCCTTCCTCGCGTTCGCGGGTGACGGGGTGGTCCGCCGTGCGATCGGCGTGATCCTGCTGCTGATGATCGGCGTGACACTATGGCGGCGGCGACGGGCTTCGCGGACGGATGCGGTCGCTCCCGCATCCGGCGGCCTCGTGCTGGCGGGCGCCTATGGAACGCTCGGCGGATTCACGACCATGGTCGCGAACGCCGGCGGCCCGGTGATGTCGATGTACTTCCTGGCCACCCGCACGCCGGTGCAGGTGTTCCTCGGCACGTCGGCGTGGTTCTTCGCGATCATCAACGTGATCAAGGTGCCGTTCCTCGCCGGGATCGGCCTGTTCACGGGGCCGGTGCTGCTGACCGACGCCATCCTCGCCCCGCTCGTGGTGATCGGCGCGCTCGCCGGCCTGCGACTGGCGAGACGGCTGAACCAGCGCGTGTTCGACCGGATCGTGATCGCCCTCACGGTCGCCGGCGCCGTCTACCTCCTGCTCTGACCCCCACCCGTGGGTCGCCCTTCGACAAGCTCAGGGACCCACCCCTCGACAAGCGCAGGGACCCAGTCATGGGTTGCGGAGCTGACCCCGCCTGGGTCGCTGAGCCTGTCGAAGCGTCAGTCGAGGAAGATGTCCGGGAACAGGGCGCTGTCGGGGGTGCCGGGGATGGCCGCGTACCGGGAGAAGTCCGTCACGCCGTCCGCCTCGAGCACGTCCTCGACGATCAGCGTCTGGCCCGTGTAGAACGCCGCGGGCTTGCACAGCACCGCGTAAGCGGCATCCGCGTAGATGTCGGGCGTGCGGCTGGCCGCCATGACCTTGTCGCCGCCGAGGAGGTTCTGCACGGCGGCGGTCGCGATCGTGGTGCGCGGCCACAGCGTGTTGGCGGCGATCCCGTCACGGGCGAACTCCGCTGCGAGGCCGAGGGTCGCCATCGTCATCCCGAACTTCGCGAGGGTGTAGCCGGTGTGCGCACCGAGCCACTTCGGGGTCGGGTTGAGGGGCGGCGAGAGGGACAGGATGTGCGGGTTCTCGGCGTCCTTCAGGATGGGAACGGCCGTCCGCGACAGCATGAAGGTCCCGCGCACGTTGACGTCCTGCATGAGGTCGTACTTCTTGGCGGAGAGGTCGAGCGAGCGCGAGAGATCGATGACGCTGGCGTTGTTGATGACGATGTCGATCCCGCCGAACTCGCCCTGGGTCTTCATGACGGCTTCCGTGATGTCGTCGTCGACGCGGACGTCTCCGACGATCGGCAGGGCCTGACCGCCGGCCGCGCGGATCTGCTCCGCCGCGGTGTGGATCGTGCCCTCGAGCTTCGGGTGTGGGGTGTCTGTCTTCGCGAGCATGGCGATGTTCGCCCCGTCCGCGGCCGCTCGCAGCGCGATGGCGAGTCCGATCCCGCGGCTTCCGCCCGACATCAGGATGGTCTTTCCGGCCAGGGTCATGGGTTCTCCTTCATAGTGCGACGGGAGCAGCTGGGGCGGTGGGTCGGGTTACTTCGGGGCCATGCGGATCGCGCCATCGAGGCGGATGGTCTCGCCGTTGAGGTAGCCGTTCTCGACGATGTGCTCCACGAGGGCGGCGTACTCGTCGGGGCGGCCGAGGCGGGAAGGGAACGGGACCTGCTGACCCAGCGAATCCTGCGCGGCCTGCGGGAGGCCCATCAGCATCGGGGTCTCCATGATCCCGGGGGCGATCGTGCAGACGCGGATGCCGTGGCGGGCGAGCTCGCGCGCCACGGGCAGCGTCATGGCGTGCACTCCGCCCTTGGACGCGGAGTACGCCGGCTGGCCGATCTGGCCGTCGAACGCCGCGACGCTCGCGGTGTTGACGATGACGCCGCGTTCCTCCTCCAGGAGGTCGTTCTTGGCGATCAGGGCCGCCGCCTGCGAGATCACGTTGAACGTGCCGACGAGGTTGATCCGCACGATGCGCTCGAAGTCGGCGAGCACGGCGGGGTTGCCGTCGCGATCGAGCACCTTGGCCGGCGGCGCGATCCCTGCGCAGTTCACGACCACGCGCAGCGGGGCGGCTGCCTGGGCGGCGGCGACCGCGTCGCGCACGTCGTCGGCGCTCGTGACGTCGGCCGCGACGAAGAGTCCGCCCAGCTCGTCGGCGATCTCGGCGCCCTTCGACGACGCCAGATCGATGATGGTCACGTGCGCACCTGCGGCGCTGAGCCGCCGGGCGGTGGCGAGTCCGAGGCCCGAGGCGCCTCCTGTGATGAGTGCACCCTGTCCGCTGATCTGCATCTGATGTTCTCCTTCGAACGTCGTCGTGCGACATGCCGTGATGGAACGCAGTATCAGACTACGTGGTTCCTGGTTTCAACACGACCCCGCGCCCGGCCCGAGGTCGGTCGCGCTCCGCGTGTCGGCCGAGCGCCGGCAGCAGCATCGCAAGCGAGCCTACGACACCCCCGAGACGGATGACGGGCAGGATGGGAGGTGTGAGCATCCCCGCGTCGTCCATCGAAGTGCCGTCCCGCGTGCGCGCGCTGGCCCGCGGCGCCGCCCTCACGCCGGTCTGGCGCAACAGCCTCGGCGGCCTCACCTTCCGCACCGACGACGGGCGCTACATCAAGTGGGGTCCGCACGACGCCGAGGCGAACATGCGCGACGAAGCCGAGCGCATGCGCTGGGCGCGGCGGTGGCTGCCGGTCCCTGACGTACTCGAACAGGGGCAGGATGCCGAGCACGAGTGGCTCGTGACGGCCGCGCTGCCCGCCTCCAGCGCCGTCGATCCGCGCTGGGCGGCGAAACCCGAGGTCGCGGTGCGCGCGGTAGGGCGGGGACTCCGGGCGCTGCACGACGCCCTGCCGGTCGCGGAGTGCCCGTGGGGATGGAGCACGGCGGAGCGCATCGCGAATGCGGCGGAACGCGGCACCCTGGTCCCGGTCGAGCTGCATGCGGAGCCTCCGATCGACAGCCTCGTGGTCTGCCACGGTGACGCGTGCCTGCCGAACACCCTGCTCGACGACGACGGCGAGCCGGCGGGCTTCGTCGACCTCGCGGCCCTCGGCGTGGCCGACCGCTGGGCCGACATCGCCGTCGCCTCGATGAGCACGCTGTGGAACTACGGCCCCGGCTGGGAGGACACGCTCATCGAGGCGTACGGCGTCGAGCCCGACCGCGAGCGACTCGAGTACTACCGCCGGCTCTGGAACGAATCCTGACCCGCCCGGTCGGCGCTCAGGCCTCGGGATGCGCGTCGCTGAGCAGGCTGCCGTCCGCGGGGCGGCGGTCCCATCCCGGTCGTCGCAGCGCATAGAACAGCAGCGGCGGAGCACCGAGCACGACGATCACGACACCGACGATCCACGGATACAGGGCAGGCGGGAACGCGGTGAACCCGTCGGGCGGGATGAACGCGAGCAGGAAGGCGGCGAGGCACGCGACGAAGCCCACCCCCGCCACGAACGGCAGCGCCGTGACGCGGTAGGCGCGGTGCACGTTCGGCTCCTTGCGGCGCAGCACGATCGCCGACGCGAACATCAGCATGTACATGATGAGGTAGAGCGCCGCCGCCATGTCGATGAGGGCGACGAAGGCCGCGCTCACGTTCGGCACGATGATGAAGATCGCCGCGAGCACCGTCACGATCGTGCCCTGCAGCATGAGGATCCCGGACTGGATGCCGGCCTTGTTGCGCTTCTGCAGCGCCGGAGGGAGCAGACCCGTCTCCGCCGCGGCGAGCACGCCCTTCGACGGACCGGCCACCCAGGTGATCACCGACGCGAGGGCTCCCGCCGCGATGAGGGCAGAGACCACAGCGGTGGCCCAGCCGACACCCCAGTGGTCGAAGTACACCCCGAACGCGAGCATGATGCCGTTGGTCAGCCCCAGTTCCTTCGACGGGACCGCGACCGAGATCGCCAGCGTCGGCAGGACGAACACCAGCAGGATGAGGACGGCCGCGAGGAACACCGACCGCGGGTACCCCTTCCCCGGGTCCTTCATCTGATTCACATGCACGGCGTTGACCTCCATGCCGGCATAAGCGAGCACGTTCGACACGATCAGCACGATCGAGGCGAGTCCGGTGAACGGCGGGATCAGCGCGGACGGTGCGAGCGAGACCTGACTCCTCTCCCCGCTGAACACCCAGATCGCCCCGAAGACGATGAGCAGCACCGCGGGCAGCAGCGTGCCGAGGATGCCGCCCCACGACCCGAGCTTGGCGAAGAGGTTGCCGCCGCGCAGCGTGACCAGCGTCGCGCCCCAGTAGAAGACGATGATGACGACGGCGGTGAAGAACCCGGAGCTCGACAGGGACGGGTCGACGAAGACGAACGCGAGCGCACCGGCGATGAAGGCCAGCTGCGTGGGGAACCAGACGACGTTCTGGATCCACTGCAGCCACACCGCGGTGAAGCCCCAGCGATTGCCGAGCGCTTCGCGCACCCACACGTACACGCCGCCTTTCCATCCCGTGGCGAGTTCGGCTGCGACCAGCGCGGTCGGGACCAGGAACACGATCGCCGGGATCAGGTAGAGCATGACGCTGCCGAGACCGTAGGTCGCCATCGCCGGCAGGGAGCGCAGACTGGCCACGACGACGAGGGTGAGCAGCGCGAGCTGGCCCACCCCGAGCACCGCGACCGCGGGACGAGAGATCTGCTTCGGGGGTGGGTTCGTCGTCCCGGCAGCGGCGGGAGCGGGCCGGGATGCGGGCGTGGCGTCGGACATCACGCCTCCTAGTGGTGGAACGCCGAGTCGGGGTGATCCGCGGGCATCGGCGCGGTGAGCGCGTCGAGGTGCTCGACCTCGGCGGCGATCGCGTCCAGCAGCTCTGCGGCGAGGTCCATGCTCAGGCCGTTGCGCACGACGATGCGCTGCACCGTGATCTGCTCCAGGTCGGCGGGCATCGGATACGCCGGGACGAGCCAGCCGCGCATCCGCAGCCGATCCTGCAGGTGGTAGAGGTTCCAGTTCTCGGTATGGCCGTCCTTCAGGCGCCAGGCGAAGACCGGGATGTCGCTGCCGTCGTTCCACAGCTCGAATGCCTCGAGCTTCGCGATCCCCGCCGCGAGGAACTTCGCGACGTCCTGCGACGCCTGCTGCACGGCGCGGTACCCCTCGACGCCGAGGCGCAGGAAGAGGTAGTACTGCAGCAGCACCTGGGCACCGGGGCGCGAGAAGTTGAGCGCGAACGTCGGCATCTCACCGCCGAGGTAGCTCACCTTGAACACCAGCTCCTCGGGGAGCCACTGCGCGTCGCGCCACACGACCCAGCCGAGACCCGGGTACACCAGGCCGTACTTGTGCCCGGAGGTGTTGATCGAGTGCACCCGCTCGAGCCGGAAGTCCCACTGCAGGTCGGGCTGCAGGAAGGGCGCGATCATGGCCCCGGAGGCGCCGTCGACGTGGATCGGGATGTCGAGTCCGGTGCGCTGCTGGATCGCGTCCAGGGCTGCGGCGATCTCCGCCACCGGCTCGTACATCCCGGTGTAGGTGACACCCATGATCGCGACCACGCCGATCGTGTTCTCGTCGACGTATCTGTCGAGGTCGTGGCCGTCGAGCGTCTTGTGCTCCTCGCTGATGGGCACGTAGCGCGGTTCGACGTCGAAGTAGTTGCAGAATTTCTCCCAGCACACCTGCACCGCCGAGCTCATCACGAGGTTCGGAGAAGAGGTGTCCTTGCCGGCGGCGCGGCGGGCGAGCTGCCACCGGCGCTTGAACGCCAGCCCGCCGAGCATGCAGGCCTCGGAGGAGCCGATGGTCGAGGTGCCGATGCTGCGCGAGGCGTCGGGAGCGTTCCACAGGTTGGCGAGCATGTGCCAGCAGTTGTCCTCGATCGCCGCCGTCTGCGGATACTCGTCCTTGTCGATCATGTTCTTGTCGAACGATGATTCGTAGACCTGTTTGGCTTCGTCGTCCATCCAGGTGCTGACGAACGTCGCGAGGTTCAGACGCGCGTTGCCGTCGAGGATGGTCTCGTCCTCGACGATCTGCTTCGCCGTCGCCGGCAGCGATTCCTGCTCCGGGATGAGGTGCCGCGGGGCGACCGTCGCCTCCCCCGGCCTCGTGAACAGCGGCTGATAGTCGGAAGAGGGAGTGCTCATGCTCGGAACCTTTCTGAGGGTCGGCCTGGCTTCTCCGGCCCAAGGTAGCCCTCGCCCGGGACTCGCAACAGGGCCACTCGGCCCGAGATCAGCTCCAGACGAAACGGAAGGTGCCGACGAGCACCGCGGCGGTCAGCGCGAGAACCATGATCAGGACGCCTCCGAACAGCGCCACCGCGTCGCGTGGATGCAGCCGCGATGGTCGTGACCAGGTGTGCGGGATGCCGGAGCCGAAGCCGCGCGCCTCCATGGCGAGCGCGAGCTTCGAGCCCCGCCGCACCGCGAAGACCAGCAGCACGAACGCCATCGAAAAGAACCGCCGCAGCACCCCGCGGTCGCCGACGCCGCGGGCTCGACGAGCCAGGCTCATGGTGCGCCAGTCGTCGAGGAACAGCCCGAGCATCCTGGTGCCGGCGAGGATGCCCAGCACGAAACGAGAGGGCAGCCGCGCCACCTGGGAGAGCGCATCGGCGAGTTCCGTGGGGTCGGTGCCGCCGAACAGCAGGATGGTCGGCAGCCCCAACGCGATCACGCGCAGGCTCACGGCGATGGCCAGGGCGATGGAGTCCTCGCTGATCGTCGCGAAGCCGAAGCTCCAGTAGACCCGCCCCGCCGGTTCCGCGTACAGCAGCATGCTGATGCCAGCGATCGGCGCGAAGATCGCGATCGGCAGGAGCCGACGCAGCACCGTGGCCAGGCGCAGCCCCGTCAAGGGCAGGCACAGCAGCTGCAGCACGATCGCGGCCAGCGCGCTGGTGACGTCGATGGAGGCGAACAGCGGCACGGACAGCAGCACCGCCAGCACGAGCTTCGTGACCGGGTTCACCCCGTCCAGCCACACCGGCCGCGCGGTCTCGGTGGCGGTCACGAGGCCGCCCCCAGCGTGATGCGGTGGCCGCCCAGGTGCCGGATCACGGCGTCGTCGTGTGTGACGGCGATGATCGACCGCCCCCGCGCGATCTCCTCCTGCAGCAGGGCGACGAGCGAGATCCAGCCGCGACGATCCTGCCCGAACGTCGGTTCATCGAGCACGATCACCTCGGGTGCCCCGGCCAGGACGGTCGCGACCGACAGCCGCCGCTTCTGCCCACCGGAGAGCGTGAAGGGGTTGGCGAGCGCGAGCGGCGACAATCCGAGCCGTTCCAGCAGCTCGTCGACGACGGCATCCGTCTTCGCCCTGTCCCAGCCGAGGGCGCGGGGGCCGACGGCCAGTTCGTCGCGGAGGGTCTGGGTGAGGAACTGGTGCTCGGGCTCCTGGAACACCATGCCGATGCGGGTGAGCAGTTCCCGCGAGGTCCAGCGGATGGGACGCGTGCCCTTGCGGCCGGCGAGTTCGGGGGCCGATCGCACCTCGCCCGCGTGCTCCGGGATCAGCCCGGCGAGGGTGAGCGCGAGCGTCGACTTGCCCGCCCCGTTGGGCCCCGTGATGACGGTCGCGTTCGCCCGCGGCACGCGCAGGTCGAGCCCCGCCTGCACCACGACGTCCGCCTCCCTCGCGATCGAGAGTCCGGATGCGGTGAGCGCGTCGAGGGCGGCGACCGGCTCGAGCACCGGAAGATCGATGCCGCGATCGGGCACCCACACCCCGGCCGCGGCCAGCGCGTCGGCGTGCGCGGCGAAGACCCGGTCGGGCGGACCGTCGGCGAGCAGGCCGCCGTCCGCCGCGAGCACGATCACGCGCGTCATCAAGTCGGCCCAGACGGGCGTGCGGTGCTCGACGACGATCAGGGTCGCGCCGGTCGAGACCACCGCGCGTTCGACACTCGCCCGCACCTCGCGCACACCGTCCGGGTCGAGGTTCGCGGTGGGCTCGTCGAGCAGCAGCAATCCCGGTCGCATCGCGAGCACGCCGGCCAGCACGAGGCGCTGCTTCTGCCCGCCGGAGAGAGCCTTCGTCGGGCGCTGCAGCGGAACATCGAGGCCGACGGCGTCGAGCGCTTCGGCGACACGGCCGGGGATCTCGGTTGCGGGCACCCCGAGGTTCTCGCAGCCGAAGGCCACGTCATCGCCCACCTTCGACAGCACGATCCCGGCATCCGGGTCCTGCAGCACCAGTCCCACCTGACCGTGGCGCGACTCCGGAGCCGCACCGTCGATCCGGAGCGTGCCCTTCCGCTCACCCTCGTCGTCGTCGCCCAGCACGCCGGCGAGGCCCGCGAGCAGGGTCGACTTGCCCGCTCCCGACGCTCCGAGCAGCAGCACCCGCTCGCCCGGTTCGATCGTGAACGAGACGTCGGCGACCGCCGGGCGCTTCCGGCCGGCGTACCGCCAGCCCCAGCCCGCAGCCTGCACGCGGGCCGGGGCGGCGAAGGTCACGCTCAGACCTCGCGCACGTGCTCTCGCCCCACGGCGAAGCGGTTGAGTGCACCGGTGACGGCGAGGGCGCGCACCAGCAGCCAGCCGACGACGCCCGCCAGGATGGCTCCCGAGACGACGACGCTGACCAGGTAGATGGTGTTGAACTCGACCGACTTCAGGATGTTGGGCGAGCTGCCGTAGAACAGCTCGAACACCCAGGCGGCGAAAGCGGCGCCGACCCCGGCGAGCGCGGCGACCGCGATCCCGAAGCGACGGTAGAAGAACAGAGCGAAGATGATCTCGGCGCCCAGGCCCTGCACGAGGCCGGACAGCACGGTCGAGACGCCCCACACGTTGCCGATCAGCATCGACACGATCGCGGCGACGAGCTCGACGACCAGCGCCGCACCGGGCTTGCGGATCACGAGACCGCCGACGACGCCGCCGAGCAGCCAGATGCCGACGGCGATCCCGCCGAGCCCCGGCGTCAGGGCATCGGCCGCGCCGAACCAGGCGTAGCCGATGGTGTTCCAGCCCCAGAACACGAGGCCGATCGCGACACCGAGGACGGCGGCGACGACGATGTCGACGACGCGCCAGCGCCAGACCGGTGTGCGGTGAAGCCCGTTCGCGGCGGCGGATGCCTGCGTGGTCGAGCGGTGCGTGGACGTACTCATCTGAACTCCTCCCTGCGCTGGCATGACCCAGATCAGGTTCGACGGTCGAAGCGCGATTCGCTCCCTCTCAGCCCGGCTCGCCGGACTCCCGTGGTTGTGCTGACGATCCTACCGCGCCTCGCCACCGGCGCGTCTCCCCGCATCGCGCGGCGGAACGCGCCCGGGATTGGGTACCGTGAACGGGTGACCGCTTCACATCCCCCCGCCGCGGATGCGCCCGCGCCGCCCCTCACCAAGCCGCCGTACGTGCCGAAGCGGCAGCGGGTGGACGAGGACGCCCCCGACGAGCAGGACGCGCCCGCAGACCAGGCAGAGGCGCAGTGGGCGGATGAGAAGACCCCCGCGACCGCTCTGACGTGGGTCGACCCTGCCGCCGTCGCCGCGGATTCTCCGATCGCCTCGCTGGACGATCCGATGACGGATGAGCCGGCGGGCGGACTGCTGCGTGACGCGCGGACGCGTCCCGCCGTGGCCGGACCCGGGGTCCTGGTGCCGCTCTTCACTCTCGTCGGCCTCGTCGCCGCCTACACCGGCACGACACTGCTCTGGCCGCTGCACGAGGTGCCGCCGACGGTGCAGACCGTCGCCGTCGAGCCGGTCGCCGCCCCGGCGGCTGCGCTCACGTGGCCGACCGAGGGTGCAGGCGCCGTCGGGATCGCCGGGCTCAGCACCGCGGCATCCCTCGCCGACGCCGTCCCGATCGCCAGCATCACCAAGGTCGTCAGCAGCCTGATGGTGCTCGACCGGATGCCCCTCGCGCCCGGTGAGCAGGGCCCCGAGTTCTCGTTCGACTACGGCGACAGCATCGAGTACTGGGACTACCGCCGCAGCGACCAGTCCGCGCTGGACGTGCCGGTGGGCGGCGTCCTGACCGAGTACCAGCTGCTGCAGGGCACGCTCCTGGGCTCGGCGAACAACTACATCGACCGCTTGGCGGCCGAGATCTGGGGTTCCGACTTCCAGTTCGCCCAAGCGGCCGAGACCTGGCTGCGCGATCGCGGGCTCACCGGGATCACGGTGGTGACGCCGTCGGGCTTCGACGAACGCAACGTCGCCACCCCCGACGCGCTGATCGCTCTGGGCGAGCTCGCGATGCGGAACCCCGTGTTCGCGGAGATCGTGGGAACCGTCTCGGTGGACCTCCCCGGCGCGGGGACCGTCGTGAACACGAACGGCATGCTCACCGACCCCGGGGTCACCGGCATCAAGACCGGCACCCTGGTCGGCTGGAACCTGCTCGCCTCGAAGGACGTCACGATCGGGGAGACGACCGTGCACCTGTTCGCGACCGCCCTGAACCAGGCGGACGACGAGCAGCGACTCGCCGCCACCCGGTCCCTGTTCGCCGAGACCGAGGCCGCGCTCCGGTCTCAGGCTCCGGTCGTGACGAAGGGCACCGTCGTCGGCGAGGTGACCACGCCGTGGGGCGCGGAGGTGGATCTGATCACGTCGGCGGATGCGTCGGTCGTGCTCTGGAACGGTGCGCCGGCGACCTCCACGACCGCCGTGGACCTCGGGGAGGAGCGCGAGCAGGGCGACGCCGTGGGTGCGCTCACCGCGGTCGGTCCGATCGACAGCGCGACGACACCGGTCGTGCTCGCGGACGACCTCGATGGCCCGAGCCCCTGGTGGCGTCTCACCCACCCGCTGGAGCTGCTCGGGATCACGGACTGACCCGCAGGAACAGCACGACGCCCCACCCGGCGGAAGCGGGGTGGGGCGTCGTCGTTCGTGCTGGCGGTCAGCGGCGCGGCGCGTCGCCCTCGTCTTCGAGCAGTCCCTGCGCCGCCGCCGTCTCAGCGGCGGGGACCTGCGCTCCGACCGACGCTCCGGCCACCGCGGCCGCCTGCGTCTCGGCTTCCGCCGTCTCGTCGACGTCGCCCGTCATCACGACGGGCGTGGAGCCGGTGAGCGCATCCTCGGCGTCGATGTCGGTCGCGGCCTGCTCGAACTGCGACTGGTACAGACGCCAGTAGGCGCCCTGCGCCGCGATGAGCTCGTCGTGCGTGCCCTTCTCGACGATGTCGCCGTGCTCCATCACGAGGATGAGGTCGGCGTCGCGGATGGTCGACAGGCGGTGCGCGATCACGAACGACGTGCGTCCCTCGCGGAGCGCCGCCATCGCGTGCTGGAGCAGCAGCTCGGTGCGGGTGTCGACCGCCGACGTGGCCTCATCGAGGATGAGGATCGACGGCTGCGCGACGAAGGCCCGCGCGATGGTGATGAGCTGGCGCTCACCCGCCGACACGTTCGCGGCATCCTCGTCGAGCACCGTGTCGTATCCCTCAGGGAGGGCGTGCACGAAGCGGTCGACGTAGGTCGCCTTGGCGGCGGCGATGACCTCCTCATCCGTGGCCGTCGAGCGGCCGTACCGGATGTTCTCGCGGATGCTGCCGGCGAACAGCCACGGGTCCTGCAGCACCATGCCGGTGCGCGAGCGGAGCTCGTCGCGCGTGACCTCGGCGATGTCCTGTCCGTCGAGCATGATCCGCCCGCCGCTGAGCTCGTAGAAGCGCATGATCAGGTTCACCAGGGTCGTCTTGCCGGCACCGGTCGGACCGACGATCGCGACGGTCTGGCCCGGCTCCACCCGGAACGAGAGATCCCGGATGAGCGGACGATCGGGGGTGTACGAGAACGCGACGTTCTCGAACTCGATGACGCCCTTGCCCTCCACCAGTTCGGGCGCATCGGCGTCGTCCGCCTCCTGCTCGTCGGCGTCGAGCAGCTCGAAGACCCGCTCGGCCGAAGCCGTGCCGGACTGCACGACGGCGGCCATGCCACCCAGCTCCGACAGCGGCTGCGTGAACTGCTGCGAGTACTGGATGAACGCCTGGACATCGCCGAGACGGAGCTGACCGTTCGCGACCATCAGGCCGCCGAGCACCGCGATGCCCACGTAGCTGAGATTTCCGACGAACATCATGGCCGGCATGATGATGCCGGACAGGAACTGCGCCTTGAAGCTCGCCTGGAACAGCTCCTCGTTCTCGACCTGGAACTTGTCCAGCGCATCCTTCTCGCGTCCGAAGACCTTCACCAGCGCGTGACCGGAGAACGCCTCCTCGACGCGGGCGTTGAGTCGGCCCACCTTGCGCCACTGGGTGCCGAAGGCCTTCTGCGAACGCGGTCCGATGATGCCGAAGATCACGCCCATGAGCGGCAGCGTGATGAGCGCGACGAGGGCGAGCTGCCACGAGATCGAGAACATCATCACGAGCACACCGATCACGGTGAGCACCGAGGTGAGTGCACCGGAGAGCGACTGCTGCATCGTCTGGGTGATGTTGTCGATGTCGTTCGTGACGCGGGAGATCAGCTCACCGCGCTGCACCTTGTCGAAGTACGACAGCGGCAGGCGGTTGATCTTCGCCTCGACGGATTCGCGCAACCGCCACATGGTGCGCACCATGATGACGTTGATCACGTAGCCCTGGATCCAGGTGAGGAAGGCCGCGGCCACGTAGATCCCGAGGACGGCGGCGATGACCAGACGCAGGGCATCGAAGTCGACGCCCTGGCCGACGGTGAAGTCGCCCAGCGCTCCGACCTGGTTCGCGAAATCGGTCTGCCCCGAGCTGCGCAGCGCGTCGACCACGACGTCCTGCGGCGTGCCGGCGGGGAAGCCGGGGAAGTCGCCGTTCTGCTGCCCGAGCTGGATGGAGATGAACCCCTTGTAGACGAGGTTGGTGGCCTCGGCGAGGACCTTCGGGGCGGCGACCGTCAGCACGACGCCGATCGCGCCGAGGATCGACACGAAGACGAACCAGATCGCCGAGGGCTTCAGCAGCCCGATCATGCGCGCGAAGCTCGGACCGAAGTTGTCGGCCTTGCCCGGCGCGACGCTGTCCCAGTCGCCGGAGTGCTGACGCGCCTGCTCCGCGAGCTCGGCCTCGTACTGCTCCTCGGCGCTCAGCTCGACCTCGGCGACGGCGGCCGTCGCCTTGCCGCGGCCGCGACGTCGCTGGGTCCCTGAGCTCGTCGAAGGGGTCCCTGAGCTTGTCGAAGGGCTCTGCTCGCTCATGCGTCCACCCCCAACTGCGACTCGACGATCTCTCGGTAGGTGTCGCTCGTCTCGAGCAACTCCTCGTGCGTGCCGACGCCGACCATGGTTCCTCCGTCGAGGACGACGATGCGATCGGCGTCCGTGATGGTCGAGATGCGCTGCGCGACCACGATCTTCGTCACGTGGGGCAGCTCCCGCCACAGCGCCTGGCGCAGCCGGGCGTCGGTGGTGAGGTCGAGCGCCGAGAACGAGTCGTCGAAGACGAGGATCTGCGGCCGGTGCACGATCGCACGGGCGATCGCGAGACGCTGGCGCTGCCCGCCGGAGACGTTCGTGCCGCCCTGGGCGATGCGCGAGTCCAGCCCGTCCGGCATCTCCTCGACGAAGTCGCGCCCCTGCGCGATCTCGAGGGCGTGCCAGAGCTCTTCGTCGGTCGCTTCCTCGCGGCCGTAGCGGAGGTTCGACGCGACGGTGCCGGTGAAGAGGAACGGACGCTGCGGCACGAGCCCGATGCTGTCCCACAGCGCTTCGACATCGGCCTCGCGCACGTCGGTGCCGCCGACGTGGACGGAACCGCCCGAGACGTCGAACAGACGCGGGATGAGCGACACGAGCGTGGTCTTGCCCGATCCCGTGGAGCCGACGATCGCGACCGTCTCACCCGGCTGCGCGGCGAAGCTGATGCCGCTGAGCACCGGGGAGTCGGCACCGGGATAGGTGAACTCGACGTCGTCGAGCGCCACCGCCCCCGGCACCGGGAACTCGGTCACGCCGTTCTCCGGGCGGATGAGCGTGGACTCGGATTCGAGCACCTCGCCGATGCGCTCGGCCGAGACCGCGGCGCGCGGGATCATCATCGCCATGAAGCTCGCCATGATGACGCCGCCCATGATCTGGCCGATGTACTGCATGAACGCGAACAGCGTGCCCACCTGGACCGTGCCGTTGTTGACCTCGATGCCGCCGAACCAGATGACCGAGACGACGGTGACGTTGAGGATCAGCATGAACAGCGGGAACAGGAGCACGAACAGCGAGCCGACCTTGCGGCCGACGACCATGATGTCGGTGTTGGCGCCGCGGAAGCGCTCCTCCTCGATGCGCTCGCGCACGAAGGCGCGCACGACGCGGACACCGGTGAGCTGCTCGCGCATGATGCGGTTGACGTTGTCGAGCTTGCCCTGGTAGCTGCGGAACAGCGGCACCATGCGCCCGATCACGAGGGCGGCGAGGATGAGCAGCGCCGGCACCGAGACCGCGATGAGCCAGCTCAGGCCGACGTTCGTCTGCACCGCGAAGATGATGCCGCCGATCGCGAGCAGCGGCGCGGTGACGAGCATCGTGGCGCCCATCATCGCGAGCATCTGCACCTGCTGCACGTCGTTCGTGTTGCGGGTGATGAGGGAACCGGCGCCGAACTGCGACACCTCGCGCTCGGAGAATCCGCTGACCTTGCCGAAGACGTCGGCGCGGATGTCGCGGCCGGCGCCCATCGCCGCGCGCGCGGCGAAGTAGGTGGCGGTGATCGAGGCGATGATCTGCCCGAGCGACACCGCGAGCATGAACAGGCCCGTGCTCCAGATGTAGCCGGTGTCACCGCGGGCGACGCCCTTGTCGATGATGTCGGCGTTCAGGCGCGGGAGGTACAGGGTCGCCGCCACGCTGGCGAGCTGGAAGACCAGCACGGCGAGCAGCAGCCATCGGTATCGGGAGAGATAACGGAGGAGGATTTTTCCCAGCACAGGCGGACTTTCTAGAAAGGAGGAAGCGGCGGATCTCCCGGCAGACGGATGCCGACCGACGATCGGCCACAAGACAGAGTGCCACGAAGTGAGGACATTCGTATCCCCCTTCGGGAGGACCTTCGCTCACAGCGAACCGATCCGTGCGCGACCCGCGGTTTCTGCACCGCGGCGAACAACGCGCCCGTCGGGCGCGCACCCCTCAGAACAGCGGCTGCCGAGGCACGTAGTCGCGCGCGGGCGCGCCGGCGTCGGGGGCGAGCTCGGCCAATGTGGGCGGGTCCCATCTCGGGTTCCGGTCCTTGTCGACCAGCTGCGCCCTGATGCCCTCGACCAGGTCGGGGTGCTCGTTCACGAACCACAGCACCCGCCGGTATTCGCCCTCGAGCGCGGCGCGGAGTCCAGGAAGAGCCCTCGCCTCGCGGACGGCGTCGAGCGTGACCGTGAGCCCGGTCGGCGCGAGTCCCTCCAGAAGTTCAGCGGTGGCCGCCGACTCGGTCGTCCCGTGCGCGTGCAGACGCTCGACGATCCCGCTCACCGTGTCCGCCGAGAAGGCGTCGTCGATCCACTCCCGGGATGCGGGCAGCTCGGTCGGATCCGGCGTCTCGTCGAACAGCAGCACGATCTCGCTGGGACCGGTGGGATCGGCCCGGAAGGCCAGCGCCTCGCGCAGCGCATCGAGACGCTCGGACGGGACGAAGTGGTCCGCGAATCCGAGGTACACGGCATCGGCGCCGTTCATCGTCGATCCCGTGAGGCCGAAGTACTCGCCGAAGCGCCCAGGGGCCCGGCCGAGCAGCCAGGTGCCGCCGACGTCGGGCGTGAAGCCGATCCGCGTCTCCGGCATCGCCAGCTTCGAGCGCTCCGTGACGATGCGGATGGCCGCGTGTCCGGCGAGGCCGATCCCTCCGCCCATCGTGATGCCGTCGGCGAAGGCCACCACCGGCTTCGGATACTCGGCGATCATCGCGTTGAGCGCGTACTCGGCGCGGAAGAACTCCGCCGTCCGCTCCGCCTGCCCGGCGACGATCTGCGCGTGCAGCGCCCGCACATCCCCACCGGCGCACAGTCCGCGCTCTCCGGCGCCGTCGATCAGCACGATCTGCACATCGGTGTCGTCGCGCCACCGGTTCAGCGTCTCCGTCAGGATCTCGATCATCCCGATGTCGAGGGCGTTGATCGCCTCGGGCCGATCGAGAGTGAGCCTTCCGAGAGCTCCTTCGGTGCGGACGAGGACGCGGGAAGCCGTCTGAGAATCGGTCACGCGTGCCAGGCTACCCCTTCTCCGACCGCGGTCTTTCCGCGCGAAATGCGGGATCCGACAGGCTTTTCCGGCAGGATAGGGAGGAACTGTTCGACGAGACGAGAGGTCACGGATGCCTGAAGGACAGGTGCTCGAGTTCACGCACGTGACGAAGCGCTTCAATGAGGTGACCGCCGTCTCGGACTTCTCCGCCCGCGTCGAGCCCGGAGCCGTGACGGCCTTCCTGGGTCCGAACGGAGCCGGCAAGACCACGACGCTGCGCATCCTGCTCGGTCAGGTCCGCGCCTCCTCCGGCACGGCCACGATCGGCGGAACCGCCTATGCGGAGCTGCGTCAGCCGCTGCGCACGATCGGCTCGGTGCTCGAGGAGACCGTCTACCGCCCGCGCCGGACGGCCGAGCGCCAGTTGACCATCGCCGCGAAGGCGAACGGCATCCCGCTCGCGCGCGTCGGTGAAGTCCTCTCCCTGGTCGGGCTCGAGGGCGAGGGCGACTCCCGCATCGGCGGCTTCTCGCTCGGGATGCGCCAGCGGCTGAGCGTCGCCCACGCGCTCCTCGGCGACCCGGGTGCTCTCGTCTTCGACGAGCCGGCCAACGGACTCGACCCCGAGGGCATCCGATGGATGCGCCTCCTGATGCGCCGCCTCGCCGATGAGGGACGCACCGTGCTCGTGTCGTCGCACGTGCTGAGCGAGGTCGAGCAGGTCGCCGACAACGTGCTCGTCCTGTCGAAGGGGCAGCTGCTCCTGGCCAGCGGCATCGAGACGCTCGCCGATCCGAACGGCGGGTCCGTCATCGTGGACGCCGCCGACCGCGAGGCGCTCACCGTGGCCCTGGCCGCGGCGGGCTTCGACATCGAGGTGCTGCGTTCGGGGCTGACGGTCCGCGGCGGAGACGCCGGGACGGTCGGAGCCGTCGCCGCAGACGCCGGCATCGCCCTGAGCACCCTCGTCCAGCGCGGCCCCACGCTCGAGGACGTCTTCATCGACCTGATGCGCGGCGGCCGGCTCGCACGTCCGGCGGAGACCGCGCCCGCCCCGCTCGCCGCTGCGCAGAGCACCCCGGTCGAGGCCGAGCGATCTGCCGAAGGCTCCCTCGTCGCGATCCCCGTCTCCGCCGCCGCAGCCTGGGCCGCCGAGGCCACCGCCGCTCCCGCCGAGGCCGCCTCGACCGAAGACGCACCCGCCGACGAGGCGGCTGTCGACGAGGCGGCTGTCGACGAGGCGGCTGTCGAAGATGCGCCCTCCGACGAAGCGCATGCTGAAGACGCGCAGGCTGACGAAACACCCGCCGCCGACGAAGCATCGGCCGAGGAGGCACCCGCCACCGAAGGCGCACCTGCCGACGAAGCACCCGTCGACGAAGCGCTTGCGGAGGAATCACCCGCCGCCGACGCACCCGCCGACGAAGCGCCGGCCGACGAAACACCCGCCGCCGACGCACCCGCTGAGGAGACGCGCTCGTTCGACGAGATCCTGTTCGGCGCGGCGGCTCCCGTCGCCGCCGTCGACCCCGCGGTCGGCGAGCCGGAGGCCGCCGCATCGCTTCCTGCCGCTACCGACGATGAAGCGTCCACGGAGACGACGGAGGAGGTCGCATCGGAGGACGGCGACCACGCCGGCGTCGAGATCTTCGCCGACCTCGATGCCTCCTCCGCCGAGACCCCCGACGTTTCCGCAGACCAGCCCGAAGAGGATCCCCGGTCCGCCGCCGTCAGCTCCATGCTGGCCGCCGCCGCACGGGCGTACTACGAGGATGAGCCCAGGGATTACCCGCTGTCCTCCGAGGACGCCGCCGAAGGCGCGCACTGGAGCGTCGCCGCGACGGGCGTCATCGACACCGTCCCGCTGGCCGGCGACGACGAGTCCGCCCCGGCAGGCGAGTCCGAAGCGGCTTCCGAGCATGCCCCAGAGGGCGAGCACCACGACGAGGGTGACAACCACGAGGGTGAGCACCACGACAACGGCGACCACCACGACGGTGGCTACCACCACGGCGACCACCACCACGGCTGAACCCCGCCACTGACGCGAACGCCCTCCGGACCCACGGGTCACGGAGGGCGTTCCGCGTCCGGGCTCAGGCCGGTCGCGGTCGGATGACCGGTCGGCGGCTGCCCTTCGAGACGGGGGTCGGCGCGGTGGCCACGATCTCCTCGACGTTCGCGGGCTCGTCGGACACGTCCAGTCGCAGCGCCTGCGTGAGTGCGAGCCCGTGCCGCGTGGTGAGGATCAGTCGACGGTACTGCTCGTCGCCTTCGAGGTCGATCACGACGCTCGGACGCCGCCGGCGGATCAGCACGAAGTCGAGGCTGCCTGCGGCCTTCCAGCTTCCCGCCGCGAGGACTCCGGGGATGTGGGTGCCCGGGTTCGGGACGCCGCGGAGCCAGGTCCAGGCGTCGTCGGTCAGCTGGACCTTGGTGATGGTGTCGCGCACGATCCGGAGGTTGTCGCGGTGGAAGGTGGCGGCACGCTCGATCGGCGAGAGCACGACCTCCAGTTGCGTCTGGTCCAGCAGCAACGTCACCATGTCCACCAGTCTGCCAGCGCCGTGCTGCCAGTTGTCTGGAAGTTGCTCACAGGAACACAACGATCCATGCGCGCGTGGTCAGGCAGTCAGCCCGGATCAGGCACTTTGTCGCACAAACTGCCTGATTCCGCACGATCGCCTGACCCCGCGCGCGACCGTGGGCATGCAGGTGCTTCAGGCGCGGGCGTCGGCGGCCGCGCGCGCGGCAGCCGGGAGCGCATCCTCGATCCGCCGCAGCTCGTCCTCCCCGTGCGCGGCCGTGAGGAACCAGGCCTCGAACACGCTCGGCGGCAGCGCGACGCCCTGCTCGCGCATGGAATGGAAGAACGGGGCGTAGCGGAAGGAGTCCTGAGCCTGCGCCTCCGCGTAGTTCCTCGGCGCCGACGCACGGAACGACGCGTTGAACAGATTCCCCGCCGAGGCGACGGCGTGCGTCACGCCCGCCGTCGACAGCGCGGAATCGAGCGCGGACGACAGACGGGCGGATGCCGCATCCACCGTGGTGTACACCTCCGGCGTGGCCAGGCGCAGCGTCGCCAGTCCGGCCGCCACCGACAGCGGGTTCCCGGACAGCGTGCCCGCCTGGTAGACAGGGCCGAGCGGCGCCAGCAGGTCCATGACCTCGGCGCGGCCGCCCAGCGCCGCCAGGGGCATGCCGCCGCCGACGACCTTGCCGAACGTGAAGATGTCGGGCAGGTAGTCCTCCCCCGCCGCCGCCTGCAGACCCCAGAAGCCGGCCGGGTGCACGCGGAAGCCCGTGAGCACCTCGTCGAGGATCATCAGGGCCCCGTGGGCGTGCGCGGTCTCGGCGATCAGGCGGTTGAACCCGGGCAGCGGGGCGACGACGCCCATGTTCGCCGCTGACGCCTCCACGATCACCGCCGCGATGCGCTGGCCGTGCTCGGCGAACACCGCAGCGAGCGCTTCCGGATCGTTGTAGCCGATCACGAGCGTCTGAGCGGCGATCGGGGCGGGAACGCCGGCCGAACCGGGGAGCGCCAGGGTCGCGACACCCGAGCCCGCCTCGGCGAGCAGTCCGTCGGAGTGCCCGTGGTAGTGCCCGGCGAACTTCACGAGCAGATCGCGGCCGGTGGCACCGCGCGCGAGGCGGATCGCCGTCATGGTCGCCTCGGTGCCGGTGGAGACCAGGCGCACTCGCTCGATCGGCCGGGTCTCGCCGAAGCGGACGCGGTCGGCGATCAGCGCCGCCAGCTCGACCTCTCCCTCGGTCGGCGCCCCGAAGGACAGACCGCGCGACGCCGCTTCCTGCACGGCCGCGACGATCTCCGGGTGCGCGTGTCCGAGCAGTGCAGGACCCCACGACGCGACGAGGTCGACGTATTCGCGCCCCGCGGCATCCCTGACGGTCGCTCCCTTCGCGGAAGCGAGGAACCGGGGCGTCCCGCCGACCGACCCGTAGGCGCGCACCGGGGAGTTGACCCCTCCGGGGATCACCGCGCGTGCAGCGGAGAACAGGTCGTCATTGCGGTCGGTCATGAATGCTCCTCAGCGATGCACGGAGCCGTCCCGGCATCCCTTCCAGGCTAACCGCCGTTGCGGGACCCGAGAGCCGTTCGGCGGCCGGGACTCAGCCGCGGAGCCAGCGCGCGGCCTCGGTGGCCCAGTAGGTCAGCACCGCGTCGGCACCTGCCCGCCGGATGGACAGCAGCGATTCGAGCACGGCGCCTCGCCGGTCGATCCAGCCGTTCGCGCTCGCCGCCTCGATCATCGCGTACTCGCCGGAGACCTGGTACGCCCACACCGGGACGCTCACGGTGTCGCGCACCTCGCGGAGCACGTCGAGGAACGCCATCGCCGGCTTCACCATGACGATGTCGGCACCCTCCGCCTCATCGACGACAGCTTCGCGCACGCCCTCGCGCCGGTTGCCCGGGTCGAGCTGATACGTGCGGCGGTCGCCCGTCAGCTGCGAGTCGACGGCTTCGCGGAAGGGCCCGTAGAAGGCGCTCGCGTACTTGGCGGCGTAGGCGAGGAGGATCGTGTCGGTGAACCCCTCGGCGTCCAGCGCGGCGCGGATGTGCGCCACCTGGCCGTCCATCATGCCGGACAGTCCGAGCAGCTGCGACCCGGCGCGGGCCTGCGCGAGAGCCATCGAGGCGTAGCGTTCGAGGGTGGCGTCGTTGTCGACCGATCCGTCGGCAGCGAGCACGCCGCAGTGACCGTGGTCGGTGAACTCGTCCAGGCAGAGGTCGGTCTGCACTACGAGGGCGTCGCCCACCTCGGCCGCGAGCGCCTCGGTCGCGACGTTGAGGATGCCGGCCGGGTCATCGGCGCCGGAACCCCGGGCGTCCCGCACCGCCGGCACGCCGAACAGCATCACGCCGCCGACGCCCTGCTCCGCCGCCTCGACGGCGGCCTTCCGCAGCGAGTCGATCGAGTGCTGCGCGACGCCGGGCATCGACCCGATGGCGACGGGCTCCGACAGCCCCTCGCGGACGAACAGGGGCAGCACGAGCTGCCGCGGCTCGAGCGACGTCTCGCGGACGAGATCTCGAACGGCTCGGGACTGGCGCAGCCGCCTCAGGCGGGTCTCGGGGAAGCTCACGGTGCGAACTCGTCTGCCGCGTGGGGAAGCGTGAAGTGCGATACGGCGTCGATCAGCGCGTCGATCGTCTGGCGGTCCGCGACCACCGACACGGGCAGCCCGGCCCGCTGGGCGTCGTTCGCGGTGCGGGGTCCGATCGCCGCGAGCAGCGTCTCGTCCGGGATCTCGGGGAACTGCTCGCGCACCTGTTCGGCGACCGAGCCGCTCGTGATCAGGATGGCGTTGATGCGACCGTTCTCCACGTCGCGCCGGATGCGCTCGGTGACCGGGACGCCGACCGTGCGGTAGGCGACGACACCGTGGACGTCGTGACCCGCCTCCGAGAGCAGCCTGCTGAGCACCGGCTTCGCGATCTCACTGCGCAGCGCGAGGATGCGGCGC
This sequence comes from Microbacterium algeriense, assembly GCF_008868005.1. Lineage (GTDB taxonomy): Bacteria > Actinomycetota > Actinomycetes > Actinomycetales > Microbacteriaceae > Microbacterium > Microbacterium algeriense. The sequence continues at coordinate 586,732 of NZ_WAAO01000001.1, read as the reverse complement.
GGCTCCTTCTCGAGGGCGATGAGCTGCTGCGCCATGCCCTCGGCGGAGTTGTCCTGCTCGGGGACGAGGGTGACCTCGTAGCCGACGGCCTGCAGGGCGGCCGCCGTGGTCTCGCCCACGGCGGCGATCTTCGTCGACCGCGGCACGACGGCCCGGTGCGCGAACAGCACGTCGACCGTCGTCGCACTGGTGACCGTCAGCCAGTCGAACTCGCCGGCGGCCAGCTGGGCGAGGGCGACGTCGAGTGTCGCCTGATCCGTCGTCGGGGCGAAGTTGATCAGCGGAGCGACCACGGGCACCGCGCCGAGCGCACGCAGACGCGCGGCGACGCTGTCGCCCCACGGCCCGCCACGGGGCACGAGAATGCGCCAGCCGTCCAGCGGTCGGTCCTGCTTGATTTCGGAAGTGGTCATGAGGATTGCTCTCGAGGGACGAGGTCGGCCGCCCCTTGATCGAGCAGCCGACGGGCAACAGCGAGCCCGAGCTCGCGCGCTGCGTGCATCGGGTCTGCACCATCGGCAGCATCCGCACCATTGCCACTGCCGTTCCGACGAATATACTCCCCGTTCAGGGCTTCCGTGACGTCGAGCCCGATCCGGCGACTGCCGTCAGGGGCGTAGACGACCGTCCTGACGCGGATCGCGGCGCCCTGGACCTCGGCGTGAGCGGCCATGGGGGCTTGACAACCCGCGTCCAGTCCCTCCAGGATGGCCCGCTCGACCGTGATCGCGAGCCGGGTGTCCTCATGATCGAGCTGAGCGAGTGCCGCTCGCAGGTCCTCGGGAGCGTCGGCGCGGGTCTCGATCGCGAGGGATCCCTGCCCCGGAGCGGTCGGCCACTCCGCCAGCCCGAGCTCCTCACGGCGCAGCGGCGAGTCGGTGCCGAGCCGCGAGAGCCCGGCGGCGGCGAGGATCACGGCATCGAGCTCTCCCGAGAGCACGCGCGCGAGGCGGGAATCGACGTTGCCGCGGATGTCGACGACCTCCGCGTGGGGAGCCCTCCGGCGAACCTGCGCGATCCGCCGCGGGGAACCGGTTCCGACGGAGCTGCCGGACCGCAGCTCGTGCAGCGGGACGCCGGTGCGGGTGAGCACCACGTCACGGGCGTCCTCGCGTCGCGGCGTCGCGGCGATCACGAGCGACTCCGGCACGGCGGTCGGCAGGTCTTTGAGGGAGTGCACCAGGAAGTCGCATTCTCCCGCGAGGAGAGCCTCACGCAGGCGGGTGGCGAAGATACCCAGACCGCCGATCTCGGAGAGCGATGCGCGGTTGGTGTCACCTTCGCTGGTGATCGGGACGAGCTCGACGCGGCGGCCGGTCACGGCCTCGAGAGCGGTGGCGACATGACCGGACTGCGCCTGCGCGAGCGCGCTGCGGCGGGTGCCCAGACGGATGGGAGTGCTCATGTCGTCTACTGGAGCACGTCCGCGATCTCGTCGAACCGGAGTCTGCGCCCGGTGTAGAAGGGCACCTCCTCCTTCACGTACAGGCGGGCGTCGGTGTAGCGCAGGTCGCGCATCATGTCGACGAGGTCGGTGAGCTCGTCGGCCTCCATCGGCAGCAGCCACTCGTAGTCGCCGAGCGCGAACGAGGCGACCGTGTTGGCGAGGACACCCGTGAACGCGGCGCCCTTGCGCCCGTGATCGGCCAGCATCTTGCGGCGCTCGTCCTCGGGAGCGAGATACCACTCCGGCGTGCGCACGAACGGGTACAGGCAGAGCCAGTCCTTCGGGCCGACGCCGCGGAGGAAGCCGGGCACGTGGGCGCGGTTGAACTCGGCGTCGCGATGCACCCCCATGACGTTCCAGACCGGCAGGAGCGAGCGCAGCAACTCGGTGCGGCGCAGACGACGCAGCGCCTTCTGGAGCTCTTCCGCCGTGTCGCCGTGCAGCCAGACCATGAGGTCGGCGTCGGCCTTGAGCCCGGAGACATCGTAGAAGCCGCGGACGGTCACGCCGGAGTCCTCGACGTAGGAGACGATCGTCTCGAGCTCGGTCGAGTCGGTCTCGGTGACGGGGACGTCGGGGTTTCGTCGCCAGACGGCCCAGAGGGTGAAGCCGGACGGGTTCTCAGCGCGCTCTTCGGACATCATGACCCCCAGTCTGCCTCGTTTGCGCAGGACCTGCTAATCCCGCGACCGCCGCTGTCAGCGGGATACCGGGATGCCGAAGGATCAGCGCGCGATCGCCCTCGCGATGGCCCAGACCACGCCGCCGACGGCCGCCGCGATGCCCACCGTCGCGGCGATCGCGCCGACGGGATTGCGGTCGGCGTAGACCCGGGCCTTCGCCACGGCGCGCGTGGACGCCTTCTCGACCCGGCGCGGGATGTTGCCCTTGATCTCGATCGCGGCGAGAGCGGCCTTGAGCTCCGCGCGCGCCGAGGTGACGGGGTCGATGATCCCTGCGGGAACGGCGGTGCGCGGCAGCGCCTCAGAATTCGTCATCGCCGGCCTCCTTCACGATTCGGATGTCCTCGGCGACGGCCTGCGCCGGGTTCTGACGCTTGAGGACCTTGCGGAACTTGAGGATGCCGAGCAGCGCGAACAGCAGCACGGCGACGATCAGGATGCCGAACACCGCGATCGCCGAGAGCCACACCGGCCACCACGACGAAAGCCCGGCGATCGCGAAGACCAGGATCACCGGCACCGCCCAGAACAGGAAGAACAGCGCGACGAGGAACCACACCGAGCCGATGCCGGCGTCCTTCGACGTGCGCGAGATCCAGGCCTTCGCGGCGTCGATCTCGGCCTTGACCAGATTCGTGACCAGTTCCGGGAGGTCGCCGAGCAGGGTCAGCAGACTGTCGTCGGCCCGATCACGGTACCCGCGAGTCATGTCACTCGCCGGACTTCGTGGGCGTGGACTTCTTCGCGGCGGGCTTCTTCGCGGCGGTCGACGAGGAGGAGCCCTGTGCAGAGTCCTTGGCCTCCTCGATCGCGTCCTCGGCCGCATCGGCCACCTCTTCGGCGGCCTCCTTGCCCGTGGCGATCACGGCATCGAGCTTCTGGCCGGGAGTGCCGCTGCCCGTGACGGACTTGACGACCTTCACCGCGCCGGTCCACACGGCGCCGGGCACCGCTGCAGCCTTGTCGCCGACGAAATCCTTGACCTTCTCGACCTGCTCCTGCACCGGGTCGAGGTGCCACACCTTCAGCCACTGCGTCTTGATCTGCTCATAGCGCTCGTGCCCGGCACGGGTGCCGAGGACGTATCCGACGCCGAGTCCTACGACGAGTCCGATCTTCCCCTTCATGGGGTCTCCTCACGTTGTTCCGGCTTTGGTCCGTCCGGTGCGGACGCCGGTCGCAGGCACCAGGGGCGCCGCGGCCAGGTGTCCAGCGTAACGCCGTATGCCGATTTCGGCATCTATGCGTCAGAGGGTTGACACGGGGCGATCGTTCACTCCCACAGCAGAGCGCGGCGGAGGCGGTCGGCTTCCTCCCGGGCATCCGGGACGACCTGCGCGAGTCCCGTCCCGGCGAGCCAGGCTCCGACCGCTGCGAGACCCGGGACCGCCTGCACCGCCGCACGAGCCGCCGCACGGCGCTCGCCCGAGCCGATGATCGAGGCGGGCTGGGACTGCACGAAGCGACCCCGATGCGAGGCGACGACCGACTCCGGTCGCAGCGGCACGCCGAGCATCGTCGCCGCCTCGGACCGAGCGAGGTCCGTCGCGGCATCGTCGTCGAGGTCGGCCGTGGCGGCCGGCTCGCCCTGCGACCCGAAAGAGACCCGCACGATGTGCCGCGCCCCTGCGGCCTCCCGCACCCACGCCCATTTCGCGGTGGAGTGCGTGAGCGCCTTCGCCGTGTGACTGCCCGGCACGGTCAGGACGCCCGTGCCGCGCGGGGCGGCGTCCAGCTCCGGCGCATCCAGCAGCAGGGTGACGATCTCGATCTCCGGGGAAACCACCGCGTCCGCCGAGACCAGCGCGGGGACGACACCCGCCAGCAGTGCGCGCGCCACGGACTCCGAGGTCGCGACGACGACCGCATCCGCGACGAGCTCCTCGAGCTCGTCCACGGCGTCCACGGCGTCGGCGGAGTGGGCGGAGGGATCCGCCGGTCCCGCCGCGGTGTCCGGCACGGGGAGCTCGACATCCACCGTCCAGGTGTCGTCCGCACGGCGCACCGTCCGCACCCGCGCCCCTGTGCGGACCTCGACCCCGAGGCCGCGCACATCCGCCGCGAGCGCGTCGACGAGTCCGATCATCCCGCCAGCGAGTCCCTCGACGGCAGCGCCCGGCGCTTTCGCCGCGCCCGCGGGACCGGCCGTGCGGGACGCGGCGTCCTGCCGCAGTGCCTGGACCGCGCCGGAGAGCGAGCCGACGCGCGTGAGAGCGGCATTGAGGCCCGGTGCGGCCACGTCGGTGTCGACATCGTCGGGCGAGGCCGAGTAGACGCCGGTGGTCACCGGAGCGACCAGCCGGTCGCGGACCTTGTCTCCCATCCGCGATGCGACGAGGCGTCCGAGACTGAGCTGGTGGCCGATCGTCAGGGGCGGCCGGACGCGGTCGAGATAGGCGCGCCAGACGCCCGACCAGCCGAGGATGCGGCGCACGTCCTCCTGGAAGGGGTTCGCCGGGATTCCGAGGATGCCGCCGACCGGGAGGGGAGCTGCGCCGACGCCGGGGACGCCGGCGACCCATGCCCCTCCGGGGCGCGGTGCGACCACGCGGTCGGTCAGGCCGAGCTCGTCGACCAGGGCGCGCACGACGCCGCCTCTGGTCGCATAGCTCTCCGCACCCGCATCGATGACGACGCCGTCCAGCTCCACCCGGCGGATCGCCCCGCCGAGTTCGTCCGCCGCCTCCAGGACCGTGACGCGCATGCCGACCTTCGCGCATTCGCGTGCCGCGATCAGGCCTCCGATGCCGCCGCCGACCACGACGACGTGCTTCTCAGCCGCGCGGGCAGCCAGGTCGGCGGGTTCGGCGGACGCGGGCTCTGAGGTCATGCTCCCCATTGTCGCATCGGGGGGGATCGGACCTCGGCGGGCGCGGCTCAGACCGCGTGGGCGAGCTCGACGATCCTCGTGAGCTGGTCGGGATCCGTCTCGGGCGGGACGCCGTGACCCAGGTTCAGGATGTGCGCCCGCGCCGCGCGACCGCGCTCGAGCACGTCCCGCACGTGCGCCTCCAGCACCGGCCACGGTGCGGACAGCAGCGCGGGGTCGATGTTCCCCTGCACCGTGACGTCGGGCCCCAGGATCGCCGCCGCCTCGTCGAGGGGCTGGCGCCAGTCGACGCCGACACCGTCCGCCGCACCGTCCAGGCGCATGTCCGCCAGGAACGGCCCCGTCCCGACACCGAAGTGGATGGTGGGCAGGCCGATGCCCTCGAGCGCCGTCCGGGAGTGCGGAGCGACGAAAGCGCGGTAGTCCGCGGTGCTCAGCGATCCGGCCCAGCTGTCGAACAGCTGGACCACGGAGGCGCCGGCATCGCGCTGCGTCTCGAGGAACCGGCGCGAAACCTTCGCGAGCCAGCCCGCGAGTCGGTTCCAGGACTCCGGGTCGGAGCGCATCATGCCTCGCGCGCGCAGGTGCTCCTTGGAGGGGCCGCCCTCGACGAGGTAGGCGGCGAGCGTGAACGGGGCGCCCGCGAACCCGATCAGCGGGGTGTCGCCGAGTTCGGTCGTGACGATCCGCACGGCTTCCGCGATCGCGGTGCCGTCCAGGTCCGCCGGGTCGATCGCGGTGATCCGGTCCACGTCGGAGGCGGTGCGCACCGGGTTCGCGAACACGGGACCGCGTCCCGGTTCGATCTCCACCTCGACACCGGCGAGGCGCAGCGGGATCACGATGTCGCTGAAGAACACGGCGGCGTCGACGCCGTGGCGGCGCACGGGCTGCAGCGTGATCTCCGCCGCGAGGTCGGGGGTCAGGCACGCGTCGAGCATGCGCGTCCCGACGCGGAGCTCCCGGTATTCGGGCAGCGACCTTCCGGCCTGGCGCATGAACCACACGGGGGCGTGCGCGGGACGGTCGCCGGCGAGGGCGCGCAGGAGAGGGGCGTCGGAGAGGGCCATGCGTCCATCCTCCCATCCGCCGTTTGTGGAGCGGCCGAGCGCCCGCGGAGCCGGTGCTTCGAAGGGCGGTACAATCGATGTGTGCTGCTGTGTGTGACGGCGAGTCACAAGACCGCCTCCTTCGAACTGCTCGAACGCCTGAGCCGCACCCCCGACGACGTCGCTCCCACCATCGTGGGCATGGCGCCGTGCGTGCAGGGTGCCGTGGTCCTCGCGACGTGCAACCGCTTCGAGGCGTACGTGGAAATGGATGAGCCCGTGACCGCGGCCGGCGCCATCGGCGTCGAAGCCGTGATCGAGGCGGTCGAGTCCGCGACCGGCATTCCCGCCGCCGACCTCGACGGCGCCTACGCCGTGCATTCGGGGCGCCGCGTCGCCGAGCACCTCTTCTCTGTCGCCTCCGGGCTGGAGTCCGTCGTCTCCGGTGAGGGGGAGATCGCCGGCCAGGTGCGCCGCGCGTTGAAGTCCGCCCGCAAGGACGGCACGACCTCCCCCGAGCTCGAGCGCCTGTTCCAGCGCGCCAGCCAGGCGCAGCGCAAGGTCAAGAACGTCACGGCCCTCGGACGCGCCGGCCGCTCCCTCGTGCGCCTCGCCCTGGAGCTCGCCGACAGCCGCATCGCCGACTGGTCCGCCGAGCGCGTCCTCCTGGTGGGCACCGGCGCCTACGCCGCCGTCACCCTCGCGACTCTGCGCGAGCGCGGCGCGGTCGACATCTCCGTCTACTCCCCGTCCGGTCGCGCGGAGATCTTCGCGGCCAAGCACGACATCCGCCCTGTTCCCGCCGAGGAGTATGCGCGCACCGCGGCGCACTCCAGCCTGCTGATCACCTGCACCACGGCGACCGAGCCCGTGCTCGGCCCGGAGCACCTGCAGCACCCGGTCGGCCTCGCCGCCGCCGCCGGCTGCCCTGTCGGCGTGCCCACGCGCGCGAGCCAGCTCGTGGTGGACCTGGGCATGCCCCGCAACGTCGATCCGGCCGTCGCCTCCCTCGAGGGCGTGGCCCTGCTCGACCTGGAGACCATCCGCCTGCACGCTCCGCTCGAAGAACTGCAGGCGACGGATGCTGCCCGCAGCGTCGTGCGCGAGGCCGCCGAGACCTTCCACGTCGTCGGCGCCCGGCAGAGCGTGACCCCCTCGGTGGTGGCGTTCCGCTCGCACATCTTCGAACTGCTCGAGCGCGAGATCGCCCGCGCGCGCTCTCGCGGCGACGAGGACGGCAAGGTCGAGCAGGCGCTGCGCCACCTCTCCGGGGTGCTGCTGCACACGCCGACCGTCCGAGCACACGAGCTCGCCGCCGCCGGCCGCGCGGACGAGTTCGCCGCGGCGCTCGCGACCCTGTATGGGATCGCGCCCGCCGCGGACAGCGTCGAGGACGCCGCCACAGCCTGACCCGGTGAGTGGGAGACTGGAGGCATGGCCCTTCACATCACCGGAGACACCGCCGCCGACGCCCTGCTGACCGAGAACCCGCTGGCGCTGCTCGTCGGCATGCTTCTGGACCAGCAGATCCCGATGGAGACCGCGTTCACCGGTCCGCTCAAGATCGAGCAGCGCACCGGCGCGACGGATGCCGCCGCGATCGCGGGCATGGCCCCCGAGGAGTTCCTGGAGGCGTTCCGGCAGACGCCCGCGGTGCATCGGTTCCCCGGCTCCATGGCGACGCGCGTGCAGACGCTGTGCCAGGCGATCGTGGACGACTGGGACGGGGATGCCGCCGCGTTGTGGACGCGTCCTTCGACAGGCTCAGGCCCTTCGACAGGCTCAGGGACCCAGCCGAGCGGCGCCGAGGTGCTGAAGCGGCTCAAGGCCCTGCCGGGATTCGGAGAGCAGAAGGCGAAGATCTTCCTCGCGCTCCTCGGCAAGCAGTACGGCTTCACCGGCGAGGGCTGGCGGGAGGCCTCCGCTCCCTACGGCGAGGACGGTTCATACCGCAGCGTCGCGGACATCGTCTCGCCCGAGTCGCTCGCGAAGGTGCGCGAGCACAAGAAGGCCATGAAGGCGGCGGCGAAGGCGGCCAAGTAGTGCGGCCGACCGGGGATGACGTCGCGGGACTCATCGCCCGCTCTTCGCCAGCGGTGCGTCGCCGTGACGCCGAGACGCTGACCGCCCTGATGCAGGACCTCACCGGACGCGAGCCGCAGACCTGGGGCTCGATCATCGGGTTCGGCTCCTGCCACTACCGCTACCCCACCGGGACGGAGGGAGACTGCGGCGTCCTGAGCTTCGCCCCGCGCAAGGCCGCCACCACGATCTACCTCCTCGACGGCGTGGACGCCCACGCGGACGGTCTCGACGCCCTCGGCCCGCACACGACGGGCGTGGGCTGCCTCTACCTCAAGGACCTCGACCAGGTCGACCTCGACGTGCTGCGCGGCATCCTGGAGCGCTCGCTCGCCTGGGTCGAGTCCGGCGGCGACGCGCGCATGCACCTGACAGTCACGTCGTAACCCCACCTTCCTCCTCCCTTCCTTCCTGTCGCCGAGACCCCGGGTTCCTGCCGAGACCCCGGGGTGCGGACGCCCGGAACCCGGGGTCTCGGCGGATAGGCGGGGTCTCAGGTCGTGGCCACCCCCTCGTCGACCCGCACGCACCGTGCGTCCGCGGCGTGGCGACGCCACCGCCGGTCGTGTGTCACCGTGACGACGGCAGCGGGATGGTCGACGAGGGCGCCCTCGAGCTGCTCCACGAGCTCGGGATCGAGATGGTTCGTCGGCTCGTCAAGCAGCAGCAGATCGAACCGCGACGCCAGAGCCACCGCGAGATCAAGCCGCCGGCGCTGACCCACGGACAGCCCCTGCACGTCGCGGTCGACCTCCGGCCCCCGGAAGAGGCCGTGAGCCAGGAGAGCATCCCGCGCATCGACCGGCGGCGTCCCGGTCCGAACCGCGAAGACCTCGACGGCCGTACCCCGCAGGCGCGTGTCGACCTCCTGCCGGAGGAACGCGATCCGCAGCCCGTCCCTGCGTACAAACGTCCCGGACGCGGGGAGGAGCTCGCCGACGAGGAGGCGGAGGAGTGTCGTCTTCCCGGCCCCGTTCGGCCCGGTCACGAGCCACCGCGAACCGGACTCGATCGTCCAGTGCGACACGTCGAGCCGCCGTCCCGGCTCGCGGAAGGACACGGCATCGAGGGTCAGGAGCGGCTCGTCCGGCTCGTCGAGCGGTGCCCGATCCTCGGCCGCGACCACGAACTGCAGCGGCTCGGGCGGCGGCGGGCACGGGTTGTCCCGGAGCCGCGCCAGCCTCTCCTTCGCCATGCGGATGCGCCCGACGGCACCGTGGTCACGGCTCCGTGCTCGGAACGCGCCATGACCGAATCCGTCGAGCTCGAGCTTCCGCGGGATCGCCTGCAGCCGGAACGCGTTGGCCGCGAGCAGAGACTCTGTGCGGGCGACCTCGGCCTTCCAGTCTTCATGGCGCGCGGCCGCCGCACGTCTCTCGGCCTCGTGCGCTCGCAGGAACCCGGGGTAGCCGTCGCCGTAGCGCCGGATCCGTCCCTCCTCCACCTGCACCACAGCCGTCGCGAAACGGTCCAGGAAGTCGCGGTCGTGGGTCACGACCACCAGCGCTCCCCGGTGCGCCGCGAGACGATCCTCGAGCCAGGTCAGCGCCCGGTCGTCGAGGTCGTTCGTGGGCTCGTCGAGGAGAAGCAGTTCAGCTCCGGAGGAGAGGGCGACCGCGAGGGCGAGCCGCGCCCGCTCCCCTCCCGACAGCGCGGCCACCGGTCGTGCGCGGTCCACCCCGCCCACCCCGAGCTGTTCGAGGGCGGTGTCGATGCGACGGTCGACGTCGTACCCGCCGCGGGACTCGAAACGGTCCTGCAACAGGGCCACGGCGGCCATCTGCGGCTCGCGGTCGGCGGAGCCCGCGGCGGCGAGGAGGTCGTATGCACGGCCGAGGTCGCGCTCCAGCGCGCGGAGGTCGCCGAGGAGCTCGTCGATGGCGTCGGCCACCGTCGCTCCATCCGCGAACACCGGGTTCTGCCGCGCATGCGCGACGCCGCCGGGGAGGTCGAGCCGCACCTCCCCGGCCGTCGGCAGGAGAGTGCCCGCGAGCACGTCGAGCAGAGTCGACTTGCCGGCGCCGTTGTCACCGATGACGGCGAGGCGGTCGGCGGGGCCGACGACGAGGTCGATGCGGTCCAGGACGAGATGGTCGGCGAACCGGACGGAGGCGGCCTGCAGCGCGCACTCGCGATGAGCGCGGGCCGGGGTGGCAGAAGGGGTCGAGAGTACAGGGAACATGAGGGGTCCTCTCCGGCGGCGCACACGCACCGCGGGGACGGGTGTCGACAGGAACCTCGACCGCACCCGGAGCCGGGTACGGGTCGCTCAGGACCCACCGCGGAGAAGAGCTCTCGACGCGGCGTCCCGATCTAGCGAATCAGAGTACCCACGAGGAGTGACCATAGCAGGGTCACTCAACGCCCGCCAGACCCCGCTTTCCTGGCGAGACCCCGGCGTACCCGCGCACGCACCCCGGGGTCTCGACGGAAACCCGGGGTCTCAGCGTCAAGAAGAAGGGCGGAGGCGGGAGTGGGCGGCGGGGACGGCGAAGAGGAGGATGATCGCGAGGACGATGCCGCGGACGATCCACATGCCGGGCTCCCAGATCACCTCGTAGTTCCCGGGGAGACCGAGGAACGCGGCGATGATCGATCCCCACGACGCGCGGCCGCTGCTGTCCGTGTCGATCGAGAGTCCGCCCACGATGCTCAGCACCCCGAGGCTCAGCAGCACGATCGGCATGATGAGGGCGCCGGGCTTGGCCTCCCCGCGCGCGATCATGCGGATCACCGTCACGAGCGACACGAGTGGGAACACGAAGAAGAACCAGACGAGGGCGCCGAGCAGCAGCCCTACGACGATGAAGATCGGCACCCAGATCAGCATCCAGGGGCCTTCGTCCGCGATGAAGTAGTCCGGGTCGCGGAGGATCGCGACGACGAAGCCCGCCAGGGTCCCGAGCGGCAGCACCGCGAGCACCCACCAGAGCACGGCCTTCGGCACGCGCTTGCGCTCCCCCAGCCGCATCATCACGATCTGGATGATGACCGCGGCGGCGAGCGCCGGGATGCCGAACATCGCGATGATGGGCCCCGCGCCGTCGTTCTCCCGCAGGTCGAGCACCGTGAGGATCATCCACGACACGGCGAGCGCGCCGAGCACGATGGCCGCGACCGGACGCACGGGCGACGACTCCCCCCGTGCGCCGGCTCCCCCCGGTGCCGTCACGTCACGCGCCGCGGAGGCGCTCCGCAAGGTAGGCGTGCAGCTCGTCGATCGAGACGCGCTCCTGCGCCATGGTGTCGCGGTCGCGCACGGTGACGGCGCGGTCGTCGAGCGAGTCGAAGTCGACCGTGACGCAGAACGGGGTGCCGATCTCGTCCTGGCGGCGGTAGCGACGGCCGATCGCACCGGCGTCGTCGAAGTCGACGGCCCACGAGCTGCGGAGCGTGTCGGCCACCTCGCGGGCCAGCGGCGACAGCTTCTCGTTGCGCGACAGCGGCAGCACCGCGGCCTTGACCGGAGCGAGGCGCGGGTCGAGCTTGAGCACCGTGCGGGTGTCGGTGCCGCCCTTGGCGTTGGGCACCTGCTCCTCGACATACGCGTCCACGAGGAAGGCCATCATCGCGCGGGTGAGGCCGAACGACGGCTCGATCACGTACGGGGTGTAGCGCTCGCCCGTCGCCTGGTCGAAGAATGTGAGGCTCTGACCCGACGCCTCGCTGTGGCTGGAGAGGTCGTAGTCGGTGCGATTGGCGACACCCATGAGCTCGCCCCACTCCTTGCCCGCGAAGCCGAACTTGTACTCGACGTCGATCGTGCCGGCCGAGTAGTGCGCACGGTCGTCTTCCGGCACGTCGAACTGACGCATATTCTCCGGGTCGATACCCAGATCGATGAACCAGTTCCAGCAGGCCTCGACCCAGTGCTCGAACCACTCCTGGGCCTCAGCCGGCGGTGTGAAGTACTCGATCTCCATCTGCTCGAACTCGCGGGTGCGGAAGATGAAGTTGCCGGGGGTGATCTCGTTGCGGAAAGCCTTGCCGACTTGACCGATGCCGAACGGCGGCTTCTTGCGGCTGGCGGTGAGCACGTTCGAGAAGTTCACGAAGATGCCCTGCGCCGTCTCGGGGCGCAGGTAGTACAGGCCCGACTCGTCGTCCACGACGCCGAGGTACGTCTTCACCAGACCGGAGAAGGCCTTCGGCTCGGTGTACTGCCCCTTGGTGCCGCAGTTCGGGCAGGGGATGTCGGCGAGGCCGTTCTCGGCCTTGCGTCCCTTGCGCGCCTCGAAGTCCTCGATGAGGTTGTCCGCACGGAAGCGCTTGTGACACTGCAGGCACTCGACCAGCGGGTCGGTGAAGGTCGCGACGTGGCCGGAGGCCTCCCACACGCGCTTGGGAAGGATGATGCTGGAGTCGAGGCCGACCATGTCGCCGCGACCGCGCACGAACGTCTGCCACCACTGCCGACGGATGTTCTCCTTGAGCTCCGTGCCGAGGGGCCCGTAGTCCCAGGCCGATCGAGAACCGCCGTAGATCTCACCCGCTTGGAACACGAACCCGCGGTGGCGGGCGAGGGCGATGACCTTGTCGAGGCGGGACTGTTCGGCCATGGTGGCTCCAATGGTCGGATGCGGGAGGAATCCCGTGAACACGGGCATCTCATTCTATCGGTGGTCTCGCGCGGTGCCCTGGCCCCGGGGCCGGTCGCGGAGTACCGTCCTGGCATGACCACTCCCGCGCGCACACGGCCGAACCGCGACGACGACACCCGGTTCTTCGGGCAGCCCTGGTCGCTGGTGCACATCTTCGGAGTGGAGATGTGGGAGCGGTTCAGCTTCTACGGCATGCAGGGCATCCTGCTCATCTACCTCTACTTCTCGGTGACCGAGGGCGGACTCGGCATCCCCAAGGCGGTCGCGGGTGGCATCCTCGGCGCCTACGGGGGATCGGTATACCTGTCGACGATCCTCGGCGCCTGGATCGCGGACCGCCTGTTCGGCGCGGAGCGCGTGCTGTTCGTGAGCGCGATGGTGATCGTGGCCGGGCACCTCGCCCTCGCCCTGATCCCCGGCGCTGTCGGGGTCGGAGTCGGCCTCGTGCTCGTGGCCCTCGGATCCGGTGGGCTGAAGGCGAACGCGACATCGGTCGTCGGCAGTCTCTACAGCGCCGACGACCCGCGCCGAGATGCGGGGTTCTCGCTCTTCTACCTCGGCATCAACCTGGGCGCCTTCCTCGGCCCGCTCCTGACCGGACTCCTGCAGTCCACGCTCGGATTCCACTGGGGCTTCGGTCTCGCAGCGCTCGGGATGACACTGGGACTCATCCAGTACTCGTTCGGCCGCAAGGCCCTGCCCGCCACGACGCGGGAGGTTCCGAATCCACTCCCCACCTCCCGCTACCGCCTCGTCGGACTCCTGGCCGGCGCCGCGGTGGTGCTCATCGCCGTCCTGGTGCTGACCGGAGTGATCCGCGCCGACAACCTGGCCACCCTGGTGATCGGCGTCACGGTCGTGGCCACGATCGCCTACTTCTCGGTGATCCTCGGCAGCCGTCGCATCGACGCCACCGAGCGATCACGGGTGTGGGGCTTCCTGCCGCTCTTCATCACCAGCGTCGCGTTCTGGTCGCTGTACCAGCAGCAGTTCACCGTGCTCACGATCTACTCCGACCAGCGCCTGGACCGGAACCTGTTCGGCTGGGAGATGCCGGTGTCCTGGGTGCAGTCGATCAACCCGGTGTTCATCATCATCCTGTCCGGCGTCTTCGCGGCGATCTGGACCCGACTCGGCACGCGTCAGCCCTCGACCCCGGTGAAGTTCGCGCTCGCGGCGATCATCATGGGATCCGCGTTCCTGCTGTTCCTGCCGTTCGCCGGCGGAGGGGAGAACTCCACGCCGCTGCTCGCGATCGTCGGGATCCTCTTCGTGTTCACCGTGGCGGAGCTGCTCATCTCCCCGGTCGGCCTGTCGGCGGCCACCAAGCTCGCACCGACCGTGTTCCGCACCCAGATGGTCGCGCTGTTCTTCCTGTCGATCGCCCTGGGCACGGCGATCTCCGGCTGGCTCGTGCAGTTCTACGACCCGGACGACGAAGTGCCCTTCTTCTCGATCCTCGGCGGCATCGCGATCGTCGTCGGCATCGGACTGCTGCTGAGCGTGAAGCCCGTGCTGAAGCTCATGCGCGGGGTGCGCTGAGTCGGCGGGAGCTCAAGCGGTGAAGAGGTAACCGCGTTCGTTGTCGTAGCCCGCGATGTGCAGGCCGCTGCCGAGCAGACCCTCCATCTGTGCACGCAGGCGCAGGCGCCACTCGTGCGCGGCCGCCGGGTCGGACACGCGCAGCGCCTCGATGTCGGCCGGGATCTCCAGGGTCTCCACCACCGCGTCGTCCGCCGGCGGCTTGGCGATGTCGGCGAGCGCCCACTCGACATCGAGCCGGTCGCTCTCGTCGCCCGCGTCACCGCCGCCGAAGATGCCGTAGCGGTTCACCGAGTACCCGGTGGCGCGGGCGCCCAGCACCGTGAAGAAGAAGTGCGCGTTGCGCGCCACCAGCGGATCGAACACCCAGGTGATGCGGCCGACGTCGCGCGAGAACGCCCACTGACGCTGGTGCTCCTTGAGCTCGCGGCCCCAGCCGCGCCCGCGGTACTCCGGCAGCAGTGCGGTGATGTGCGAGTGCATCGCACGTCGGGCCGGCTCGCCGAAGAACGCGATGGAGGCGCCGACCATGCGCTCCTCGTCGCCCTCGCCGTCGAAGAAGCCGACGACGTAGTTACCCGACTGCTGCAGGGCGCGCAGGGTTCCGGCATCCACCACGCGCTGCGGACCCCGGATGGAGTCGAGCAGGCCCTGCGCGTCGAGGATGAGTTCAACGGTGTCGAGATCGCGGATGGTTCGCACGGTCCCAGTCTGCCCCTCCTCGGCGCGTTCGGGGAAACCGACTCCGGGTCAGCGGTGCGGGAACGCCTCGCCCCCGCCCGCGGCGAGGGCCTCCGCGACGATGCGGAGGTGGTCCTCCGCCATCGCCGGCGGCAGCGGCGGCAGGATCTCGTCCCAGAACGCCAGCACTGCGCCGCGGCCCTGCATCATCCCCTCCGGGCGGGCCAGCGCCCACAGGTGCATGTGCGCGGAACCGTCGTTCCAGCGGCCGAAGTGACAGCGAGCGACGCCCGGGATGCTCTTGACGGCCTGCGACACGCGCTGCATCAGAGGCCCCAGACCCGCCAGCACCGCCGCCGGAGCGTTCTCCAGCAGCCAGTGATCGCGCGGTGCGACCCCGCCGATGAACGGCAGCCCGCCGACGTCCCAGCCCGCTCGCACCTGCCAGAGGTCGTCGTGCCAGATCGTGTGCACGCTCGGGCCGCAGTGTCCGCACTCGTCCGGATCCAGCTCGCCCGCACGCGGCTTCTCGGGGATCAGCATCGGCTCGAGCGGTCGCATCGTGATGCTCTCGAACGCCCACGGCAGCCCCTCCGCGACCGCGGAGGCATCGAGAACCTCGCCGATCGGGAGCCTGCGGTGGTACGCGGAGTCGGCGGGGTGCTGCGCGGGCGCGGTGTCGTCGGTCATCCGGCCATGCAACCACATCGGCCCCGGGAGGTCGGGAACGTCGATAGCCTGAGCCGGTGGGTGCGAACGACTACAGAGCCAGGAAACGCCTCTCCCGTACCCCGCCGCGGTGGGCGATCATCGCGGTGCTGGCGTTCGCCGGCCTGTGCTCGTCGTTCATGTTCACGCTCGTGGTGCCGCTGCAGGCCGAGCTTCCCCAGCTGCTGAACTCCTCCCGCGAGGACACCACCTGGGTAGTCACCATCACCTTGCTCGTGGCCGCCGTGGCGACGCCGATCTCGGGCCGGCTGGGTGACATGTACGGCAAGCGCCGGGTCGTGATCGTGCTGCTCGCGATCCTCATCGTCGGATCCGTGATCGCCGCCGTCTCGGGCTCGATCATCGGCGTCATCATCGGCCGCGCGCTGCAGGGCGCCGTGACCGGCGTCGTCCCGCTCGGCATCGCGATCATGCGCGACGTGCTCTCCCCGGAGCGGCTCGGCACCGCGGTGGCCCTGATGAGCGCGACCATGGGCGTCGGCGGCGCGGTCGGGATGCCGGTGGCCGCACTTCTCGCCGAGAACGCCGACTGGCACATGCTGTTCTGGCTCGCAGCCGCGCTCGGCGTCATCGGACTCGTGCTCGTGCTCGTCGTCATCCCCGAGGACGTGCTCCGCTCCCCCGGACGCCTCGACGTGCTGGGGGCCATCGGGCTCGCGATCGGCCTCACCGGCATCCTGCTCTTCGTCTCGCGCGGCGCCGAGTGGGGATGGACCTCGCCGATCACGCTCGTCTGCATCATCGGGGGCCTCGCCGTGCTGCTGGTGTGGGGCTGGTACCAGCTGCGCACCCAGGACCCGCTGCTCGACCTGCGCGTCGCCGCTCGCCCGGCCGTGCTCTTCACGAACATCGCCGCGATCGGGATGGGCTTCGCGCTGTTCGCCTCGAACGTGACGTTCCCACAGCTGCTGGAGATGCCCGTCGGCGGAGCCGGATTCGGCCTCGACATGGTGGCGGCGTCGCTCGTGATCATGCCGGCGGGACTGGTGATGATGGTCATCTCGCCGCTGTCGGGCTGGCTCGAGCGCACGGTGGGTCCGCGGCCGCTGTTCACGGTCGGGGCGGGTGCGATCGTGCTCGCCTACGTGTTCGTGCTGCTGTGGTCCTCGGAGGTGTGGCACATCTTCGTCGCGAACATCTTCATCGGCGTCGGCATCGGGTTCACGTTCGCCGCCATGCCGATGATCATCATGCGGTCGGTGCCCGCGAACGAGACCGGCGCATCCAACGGACTGAACGCCCTCTTCCGCTCGGTCGGCACCTCGACGGCCTCCGCGGTCATGGGCGGGGTGCTCGCGGCGATGAGCATCGACGTCGACGGCGTCGCCGTGCCCACCCGCACCGCGTTCGAGGTGTGCTTCTGGCTCGCGATCGCGGCCGGCATCGTCGCCGTGGTGCTGTCGCTCTTCATCCCGAAGCAGCGCAGCGCCGAGCAGCATCCCTCCCTCCCGAACTGACCCGCCGCCCGAACTGACCCGCCGCCCGGTCGCGGATTCGCGTCGAGGTCGCACGGATCCCGCGAAGGCGTGCGACATCCGGCGGATCTGCGACGCGCGGCAGGCTCAGCGGGAGATCGTCCGCGGGTCCGGGTCGTCGGCGCGCGGCGGCCGCAGCCGGTCGGGGATCGGCCACGACAGAGTGAACCGCGCGGTCGCGGGGCGGCTCATGTCGCCGAAGTCGTCCACCTTCGCGACGATGCGTCCCGGGGTGCCCTCCTCATCCGGCGTCACCTCCAGGATACGCACGCGCAGCGGACGGTCAGCCTCCCCCTCGAGCATCCACGGATCGGCGAGCCAGGCGATGCCGTGCTCCTCCAGCGCGGACTCGGCGTCCAGCCACTCGCCCGGGGCGGACACCCGGCGTCCGAGCACATCGACGGCGACCCAGCTGCCGCCCTCCGGATGGATCCAGCCGAGCAGCTCGCCGTCGTCGCGGCGGTGCGGAGTCCAGTCGGCGTGGGGCATCCCCCGATGCTAGCGAGATCAGGCGGATAGGCGAGAACAGGCAGATCGCGCAGCAACTCGCCTGATGCGGCGTGAACGCCTGATCTCGCGCGAGCGCGCGTCAGTGGGTGTACTCCATGAGCTCGACGCCGAGCACCCGGAAGGCATCGTGTGCACGCAGGCGGTGCGTGATCGAGAGGTCGTCGAAGCAGACGATGAGCGCGTACGCCACGCCGGCACGCGGGCCCGCGAGTACACCGGCTTCGGCCCGGACACCCCGATCGCGGCCGGTCTTGTTGACGAACAGCAGGCCGTGCGCATCGTGATCATGGGCGAACGGATCCAACCCCGTGGATGCCGCGACCAGGCTCAGATCCTGGTTCAGGCTCAGCCACTCCGACACCTGTGCGCTGACGGCGGCGTCGACGGCCTGCGAGTTGACCAGGGCGGAGAAGAGTCCGGCGAACTCCCGCGCCGACCCCACGGCGACCTGCGGAGCGTCATCGGGTCCGCGGCGGTCGCGGAACCGGTCGAGCAGGGCCGTGCGCCGCAGCCCGAGCGACTCGATGCGCTCGCGCACCCTGTCGTGTCCGACCCTCTGCAGCAGCGCGTTGACGGCGATCGGATCCCCCGCGGTCGCGGCCAGCACCGCCAGGTCTTCCAGCGGCAGTGCGGGTGCGTGCAGGTGCCGCCACAGTCCCGAGCTCTCCACCGCCTCGACACTCGTGCGGTCGACGATCTCGAACGGATCGAGCGTGCCGTCCTCGAAACCGGCCGCCACCTCGATCAGCAGCGGGACGACGCCGAGACCGCCGACGGGCATCGTGACGTGGTCGTCGCCGGCGAGCACGTGCACGTGGCTGTCGAGGTCGACGACGTGCACGGAGACCTGCGCTCCCGAGTCCACCAGGCCCTCCAGCGCGCGCAGCGTGGAGGTGAAGGATCGACGACCGGCCGCGGCACGACGGGGGACACGGCGACTGGTGCGCTGCGAGCGACGGCCGTGTTCGGACGCGCCGTGGGCATCGCCGAGAGAGTCGGGTGCCGAGGAGTTGCGGAACCCTTCACCAGGCTCGAGAGCGCCCACGCGTGATCCTTAGGAGGGAGGGATGTGCGGGATACCGGCGGGAGCGCTCCCGACGGCAGGGCTATCGTAACCCCACCGCCGGGGCGCGCTTCACAGACGGCGGTGATTGGTCACCAGATGGTCACCCGCTCGGACTCGGGGAGCCAGAGCGCGTCCTCCTCGGCGACACCGAAGGCCTCATAGAAGGCGTCGATGTTGCGCACGATCTGGTTGCAGCGGAACTCGTTCGGCGAGTGCGGGTCGATCGTCAGCAGCCGCAGCGTCTCGGCGTCGCGGCTCTTCTGCTGCCACACCTGCGCCCAGGACAGCAGAAGGCGCTGCACACCGGTGTACCCGTCGATGACCGGCCCTTCGGCAGGCTCAGGGACCGCGGAGTCGGAGCGCAGCGACAGCTCGTAGGCCTTGAGCGCGATGCCGAGTCCGCCGAGGTCGCCGATGTTCTCGCCGATCGTCAGGGCGCCGTTCACGTGGTGCTCGGCGTCGAGGCCCTCCGGCACGAGGGCGTCGTACTGAGCGATGAGCGCCTTGGTCCGCTCTTCGAACGCCGCACGGTCGGCGTCGGTCCACCAGTCCTCGAGCCGACCGTCGCCGTCGTACCGGCTGCCCTGGTCGTCGAAGCCGTGTCCGATCTCGTGGCCGATCACCGCGCCGATCCCGCCGTAGTTCGCGGCGGCGTCGCGCCCGGCGTCGAAGAACGGATACTGCAGGATCGCGGCGGGGAAGACGATCTCGTTCATCGAGGGGTTGTAGTACGCGTTGACCATCTGCGGGGGCATGTGCCACTCGTCGCGATCGATCGGCTTGCCGACCTTGTCGACGTTGCGGTCGTGCTCGAAGATCGCGGCGCGGCGGACGTTCCCGAACAGGTCCTCCCGGTCGATCTCGAGGCTCGAGTAGTCGCGCCACACCGCGGGGTGGCCGATCTTCGGCGTGAAGGAGTCGAGTTTGGCCAGCGCGCGCTCGCGGGTCTCGGCCGTCATCCACTCGAGGTCGGTGATGCTCTGCCGGTACGCCTCGATGAGGTTCGCGACCAGCTCATCCATCGCGGCTTTTGCCGTCGGCGGGTAGTGGCGCTCGACGTAGACCTTGCCGATGGCCTCGCCGAGCGCACCCTCGGTGAGCGAGACGCCGCGCTTCCAGCGCTCCCGGATCGTCGGGACGCCGGTGAGCTCGGTGCCGTAGAAGGAGAAGTTCTCCAGCACGAGATCGTCCGTCAGGTACGGGGCGGCCGCGTGCACGACCTTGGCCCGCAACCAGGCCTTCCAGTCGTCCAGGCGCTCCGGGGTGAGCAGCGAGCCGAGTCCCTCGAAGAAGCTGGGCTGCGACACGACGACCTCGTCGAAAGCGCGGGGGTTGGACGGGGTGACGGCATCGCGCCACGGCGTCAGGTCGACGCCGGCGAGTTCCTGCAGCTCGTCCCACGTCTTGAGGTTGTACGTCGCAACAGCGTCGCGGCTGCGTACGTTGTCCCAGTGGTGACCGGCCAGTTCCGTCTCGAGCGCGATCGAGCGCTCCGCGTCCGCCGCCGCGTCCGGCACGCCCGCAAGGTCGAGCAGGCGCTCCAGGTGGGCGCGGTAGGCGGCGCGCGTGTCGGTGAACGTGTCGAGTCGGAAGTAGCTCTCGTCCGGCAGGGAGAGGCCCGCCTGCACGAGCACCGGCAGGTAGCGCTCAGGGTTGCCCGGGTCGCCGTCGACGTAGAGCCCGATCACGGCGGCGCGGCCGTCGCGATCATAGGCACCGACGGTGCGCAGAAGGGCGGGGATGCCGTCGATCGCGTCGATCTCGGCGAGCGTCTCGGCCAGCGGCGCGACGCCGGCGGCGTCGATGCGCTCGGTGTCCATGAAGCTGGCGAACAGGTCGCCGATCTTGCGGGCGAGCGTGCCCTCCTCTGCGTCCTGCGACTCCTCGATGATCGCGCGGACGTCCTTCTCGGCCTGCTCGGCCAGCAGGTGGAATGAACCCCAGCGCGCCTTGTCACCCGGGATCTCGGTGCGGGCGAGCCAGGCACCGTTCACGTGCCGGTAGAGGTCGTCCTGCGGGCGGATGTCGGAGCTGAACTCATCAAGGGCGAGGCCCGCGGGAAGCACATCAGTCATGCGCCCCAGCCTATGACGCCCCTCCCCCTTCGTGTCGATGGCGGGCAGCTGACGAGGCTTCGGGTCAGGTGCGGCGGCGACGACCGAAGCGCCGGCGTCGCGGCTCCTCAGCAGGGGCTGCTGCGGTGCGGGCGGCCCGACGTTCGGCCCACGCGGCCACCTCGGCATCCACGTCTCGAGGAGAGGTGACGACGGGTGGCCCGCCCTGCAGTTGTCGCCGCGCTTCCCGCACCCGGCGGTTGAAGTCCTCGACGACGTCCCGCACGTCGGATTCGCGGCCGAGCAGGTCGAGCTGATCGTCCAGCTCGCGGTCCTCGGTGCGCAGCAGGATGGCGGGAGGGCCGAGGCCGGTGAGGTTCTCGGTCTCGATCTTGCGGCGGATCCACCAGTCCGGATCGTGGTGGGTGCCCAGGCCTTCGAGCGGCTTGCCCGCGCCGGGCAGGTCGTCGAACTCCCCGCGGCGGATCGCGACCTGGATCGCGGTCTCGATGAAGGCGGCGCGATCCACCGCCGCAGCGATCCCCGGCGGTGTTCCGCCGTCCTCGCCGCGGTCCGCGCTCTGGGCCTGACGCTGTCGCGCGCGATACCGCGCGGCCGCCTCCCGGGGATCCGTCATGATGCACCTCCGCAGCATCCGGTGTGGTTCCACCCTACGACCGTGGCATCGGCGGGGAGGGCGGCGGTGCTGAGGTCATAGGCTCGGAGGATGACCGCGCGCGCCTCCCTCAACAGAGAGATCCTGCGTCTGGCGGTCCCCGCGCTGGGCGCACTGATCGCCGAACCCGCCTTCCTGATCGTGGATGCCGCACTGGTCGGCCACCTGGGCACGACGCCGCTCGCCGGACTCGGCATCGCCGGGGCCGTGCTGCAGACGATCGTCGGGCTCATGGTGTTCCTGGCCTACTCCACCACGCCCGCGGTGGCCAGGCGTTTCGGGGCGGGGCAGCCCGGCGAGGCTGTGTCGGTCGGGATCAACGGGATGTGGCTCGCGCTGGGCCTCGGAGCCGTGCTCGCGGTGGTCGGCGCGGTCTCCTCGCCGTGGCTCGTCTCGCTGTTCGGCGCGAGCGACGCCGTGGCAGCACAGGCCGACGACTACCTCGTCATCTCGATGTGGGGGCTGCCGGCGATGCTCATCGTGTTCGCCGCGACCGGTCTGTTGCGCGGCATGCAGGACACCATGACGCCGCTGTGGATCGCCGGCCTGGGCTTCGGCGCCAACGCGCTGCTGAACTGGCTCTTCATCTACGGTCTCGGCTGGGGGATCGCGGGGTCGGCCGCCGGCACCGTGACGGCGCAGTGGGGCATGGTGGCCGCCTACGTGCTGGTCATCCGCCGTCTGGCCACGAGACACAGCGCCTCGCTGCGGGCGCGACGCGATGGACTGCGCAGCACCGCCGCGTCCGGCGGCTGGCTGTTCCTGCGCACCGTGAGTCTGCGCGTCGCGCTGCTCGCGACGGTCGGCGTCGCGACCGGGATCGGCACCGACGAGCTGGCCGGGTGGCAGATCGTGTTCACCATCTTCTCCGCGGCCGCATTCGCGCTGGACGCCCTGGCGATCGCGGCGCAGGCCCTGATCGGCAAAGAGCTCGGCGCCGGCGACGAGACGCAGGTGCATCGCGTGCTGGCGCGCACGGTGGCGTGGGGCGCGTGGTTCGGCGTGGTGGTCGGCGGTCTGATCGCGGCGCTGTCCGGCGTGCTCGGGATCGTCTTCACGGGCGACCCGCGCGTCGCGGCGCTCGTGCAGCCCGCCCTGCTCGTCCTCGCGGTCGCGCAGCCCGTCGCGGGGGTCGTGTTCGTGCTGGACGGCGTGCTCATGGGGGCGAACGACGCCCGGTACCTGGCGATCGCCGGCGGCCTGAACCTCGTGCCGTTCCTTCCCGCGCTGTGGATCATCGCCGCGGTCGGCGTCGACGGCGTGGCCGGGCTCGTCTGGCTCGCGGTCGCGTTCTTCGGCGTGTACCTGCTCGCCCGTCTGGGCACCCTCGGCTGGCGGGTGCGCTCCGGGCGATGGCTCGCCGCCGCAGGCTGATGCCCGCCCCGCGTCTGCACAGTCCGCCGAGCTGAGGACTTCTCCCCAACCGCTGGATCCGGCGGAATACTACGTCCCGGAACCCTGGCCCCTCGCCCATGATCGAGGGACACTGAAGGGATGCTGGGGATGACGGAACCACAGGTCTGGACGCTGATCGGCGTCTTCGCCGCTGCGATGTTCGGCACGATGACACTCATGTCGACGATGTTCCTGCGGACGATGCAGAACGGGTTCGACAGCGTGCGCACCGAGTTCCGCACCGAGTTCGACAGCGTGCGCACCGAGTTCCGGAACGAGTTCGCGAGCGTGCGCACGGAATTCCGGAACGAGTTCGCGAGCGTGCGTGCCGAGTCGGGAAGCGAGTTCGCGAACGTGCGCACCGAGATCCGCGCCATCCACGACCGCATCGACCACCTCGATCGTGACGTCAGTGCGATCTATCGTCACATCTTCGGCATCGACCGCGGCTGAGTGCGCCGCCGCGTTCAGGACGCGTAGCGGCGGCACCACTCGTACATGATCACCGCGGCGGCTGCGCTGGCGTTGATCGACCGGGTCGAGCCGTACTGGGTGATCTCGATGTGAGCGGATGCCGCAGCGAGCGCCTCTGCGGACAGCCCCGGCCCCTCCTGTCCGAACAGCAGCACACAGGAGCGCGGGAGTTCGGCTCGATCCACGGGAACGGCCCCTTCGACGTTGTCGACCGCGATGATCGGGATCCCCTCGGCGGTCGCCCAGGCGGTGAAGGCCGCGACGTCCTCATGGTGCACGACGTGCTGGTACCGGTCGGTGACCATGGCCCCGCGCTTGTTCCATCGGCGTCGGCCGATGATGTGCACGGTGTCCGCGAGGAACGCGTTCGCGCTGCGCACGATGGAGCCGATGTTCATGTCGTGCTGCCAGTTCTCGATCGCCACGTGGAACGGGTGCCGGTGCGTGTCGAGGTCGGCCACGATCGCCTCCATCCGCCAGTAGCGGTAGCGATCGATCACGTTCCTCGTGTCGCCTTCGGCGAGCAGTTCCGGGTCGTACTGCTCCCCCACCGGCCACGCGTCCGAACCGCCGGGCCAGGGTCCGACGCCGTATCCGGGTTGCGCGGCGGAGCCGCCGGGTCCCTCCGGCGTCGGGTTCGTCAGAGCAGCGGCATCCATCAGGCCAGGCTATCTCCGCGGCGCGACGCAAGATATTTAGGTACGCCGAAAAATACGCTACGGTTTCGGTGTGCCTAAAAATCTCGACGCCGCCATGACGCCGACCGCCGCCGCGCCCCCGCGCAGCCTCTGGCTGCTCGGACCCGCACTCGTCGCCGGCGTCGCCTACCTCGACCCCGGCAACGTGGCCAGCAACATGACCGCGGGGGCCCAGTACGGCTATCTGCTGGTGTGGATCGTCGTCGCCGGCAACGTCATGGCCTGGCTGATCCAGTACCTCTCCGCCAAGCTCGGCGTCGTCACCGGGCAGAGCCTGCCCGAAGTGCTGGGTGCGCGCCTGCGCCGGCCGTGGGCACGGCGGGCCTATTGGCTGCAGGCCGAGCTGGTCGCGATGGCCACCGATCTCGCCGAGGTGATCGGCGGCGCGGTGGCGCTGAGCCTGCTGTTCGATGTGCCGCTGCTGCTGGGCGGCCTGATCACGGGCGCGGTATCGATGATCCTGCTCGCTGTGCAGAGCCGCCGTGGTGCGCGGCCGTTCGAGTTCGTGATCATCGCGCTCATGATGATCATCACGATCGGCTTCCTCGCAGGGCTTTTCGTGGCGCCGCCCGACCCCGCCGGCGTGCTCGGCGGTCTCGTCCCGCGCTTCGAGGGGACCGGCTCGGTCCTCCTCGCCGCGTCGATCCTCGGGGCGACCATCATGCCCCACGCGATCTACGCCCACTCGTCTCTCGCCCGCGACCGTTTCGGCGCCACCACCGCCCACACGGGCGATGAGGCCGTGCGCACCGAGGCGTCGCGCATCCGCCGTCTGCTCACCGCGACCCGCTGGGATGTCTCGATCGCGATGGTGATCGCCGGATCCGTCAACCTCGGGATCCTGCTGCTGGCCGCCGCCAACCTCGCCGGTGTCGACGGCACCGATTCCCTGGAGGGGGCGCACGCCGCCCTGGCCGCAGGGCTCGGCCCCGTCGTCGCCACCTTCTTCGCCGTCGGACTCCTCGCCTCCGGCCTGGCGTCGACCTCGGTGGGTGCGTACGCCGGCGCGGAGATCATGCACGGACTCCTGCACGTGCGCATCCCGCTGCTCGCGCGACGACTCGTGACCCTCATCCCGGCGCTCGTCATCCTCGGCGCAGGTGTCGATCCGACGCTCGCCCTCGTGCTGAGCCAGGTCGTGCTGTCCTTCGGCATCCCGTTCGCGCTGATCCCGCTGGTGGCGCTCACGGCGCAGCGGCGGACGCTCGGGGTCTGGGCGAATCGGCGATGGACCACCGCAGCCGGCATCCTCGCATCCGTGCTGCTGATCGCCCTGAACGGAGCGCTGCTCTGGCTGGTGCTGACCGGAGCCTGACCGCGGATAGGCTCGAGGCATGTCCGCCGAGAACGCCCGCCGCACCGTCCGCATCCTCACGTGGATCGGTTTCGCGACCGGGGTCATCGGCGGGGTGCTGATCGCCTTCCCGAAGGTCATCGGCCTCGGCGCCCCGTGGGTGCAGCTCGCGCTCGGCATCGTCACGCTCGTGCTCGCGTTCCGCGCGCGCAAGATCGGGATGGCCGAGGTGGACGGGTTCGACGGCCGGCTCTCGCTCGCGGCCGCCCTCCTCGGTTTCCTCGTGGTGTTCTTCGCCGGACAGGCGGCGTTCGGCATCCTCGTCGCGGTCGCGAACTGACGGCGCCGCGGACCGACCCGGTTCGTGGGGCGCCCGGCGGTACCACGTAGGCTGGTCCGGTGGCATCCCCGGCAGCTGACGACTATCTGAAGACCGTCTACGCGCACACCGAGTGGCAGGACGCTCCGATCACGCCGTCGGTCCTGGCCGCGAAGCTCGGCATCGCCCCGTCGTCCGTCACGGAGATGGTGAAGAAGCTCGCCGCCGCCGGTCTCGTCTCGCACGTGCCCTACGGTGCCGTGCGGCTGACCGAGGCCGGCACCGTGCGCGCTCTGGCCATGGTCCGCCGGCACCGGCTGATCGAGACCTGGCTGGTGCAGGAGTTCGGCTACGGCTGGGACGAGGTGCACGACGAGGCCGAGGTGCTCGAGCACACCATCAGCGACCGTCTCCTCGAGGGCATCGACGCACGCCTGGGCCGCCCGCGCTTCGACCCCCACGGCGACGCGATCCCGGATGCCGACGGTCGCATCGAGCGCGAGCCGTTCGTCCTGCTCGCCGACGCCCCCGCCGGACACACCGGCCACGTGCTCCGCGTCGACGACCGGGACCCCGAGCTCCTGCGTGCGCTCGAGGCGCTGGGACTCACGGTGGGGTCGACCGTCGCGGTCACGGACTCGGGCGTCGAGCTCGAGGGCACCGCTCGCCCGCTCCCCGACGGCGCCGACAGCGTGGTGTGGCTCAGCGCCTAGCTCCAGCCCGCATTCACGTGCGGGAAACACCGGCCCTCTAGGCTGTCCCCATGGGACACCGCGACGACATCGAATGCTGGCTGACCGACATGGACGGCGTTCTCGTGCATGAGAACACCGCCATCCCCGGGGCGTCTGAGATGCTCGCGGGCTGGGAGCGCGACGGCATCCCCTACCTCGTGCTCACCAACAACTCGATCTTCACCGCCCGCGACCTCTCCGCCCGGCTCCGCACCAGCGGTCTGGTCGTGCCGGAGGACCGCATCTGGACCTCAGCGCTCGCGACCGCCGACTTCCTCGCGCAGCAGCTTCCCGGCGGTTCGGCCTTCGTGATCGGCGAGGCCGGCATCCTCACCGCGCTGCACGAGGCGGGGTTCATCATGACCGAGACCGACCCCGACTTCGTGGTCGTCGGAGAGACGCGCAACTACTCGTTCGAGGCGATCACGAAGGCGATCAGGCACATCATCAACGGCGCCCGCTTCATCGTGACCAACCCGGACGCGACGGGACCGAGCGCCGACGGCGTGCTCCCCGCCACCGGGGCCATCGCCGCGCTCATCACGAAGGCGACCGGCAAGGAGCCCTATGTGGTGGGCAAGCCGAACCCGATGATGTTCCGCTCGGCGCTGAACAAGATCGGCGCCCACTCGAAGAAGACCGGGATGATCGGCGACCGCATGGACACCGACATCGTCGCCGGCATCGAAGCGGGCCTGCACACGGTGCTGGTCCTCACGGGCATCAGCGATCAGGCGGAGATCGAGAAGTACCCGTTCCGCCCGGACGAGATCGTCGACTCCGTGGCCGATCTGCTGCCGATGGTCACCGGAACGATCGCCACGATCGACGAGGACTGACGTGGGCGCCCTCGACGACGGCGAGCAGGTCACGGCAGCGGATGCCGCGGCCTGGCGCGCCTGGCTCGAGGAGAACCACGAACGCGGGAACGGCGTGTGGCTGCTGAGCGTCCGCGGGAGCAGCACGGGCGTCGGCTACGAGGACGCGGTGCGACAGGCGCTGTGCTTCGGGTGGATCGACGGTCCGGTCCGGGTGTTCGGCGAGGGGACGCCGCAGCGTGCCAACGGGCAGTGGTTCTCGCCGCGGCGGCCCGGCAGCGGATGGGCGGCGACCAACAAGGCGCGCATCGCCGAGCTCGAGGCGGAGGGGCTGCTCGCCCCTGCCGGCATCCGCGCGCTGGAGACGGCGAAGGCGAACGGATCTTGGACCCTGCTCGACGGCCCGGAGGCGGGGGTCGAGCCCGAGGAGCTCACCGCCGCGCTCGATGCCGTCCCCGCGGCCCGTGAGGGTTGGGACGCCTTCCCGGCCTCGGTGAAGAAGTTCGGTCTCACGCACATCGCGATGGCGAAGCGGCCGGAGACCCGGACCGCCCGCATCGCGAAGATCGTGGCGGATGCCGCGGAAGGGAAGCGACCGTGAACCAGAGCGACCTCATCTTCCTCGTCGCGTTCGTGATCCTGCTGACGACGCTCGTGGTGTTCGTCGTGCAGTTCGTGCGCTCCCGCCGCAGCCGCGGCGAGGACGGCGACGGCCGCGCGGGCTGGTGGGAAGGCCCCTGGGACGAGGACGACCGCTCCCGCTGAGTCCGTCCGTCGGTACGGATGTCGGACCGGTTCACGGATGTCGGACGGATCCGGCCGCTTCCGCCCGGCACCCGTCCATCCGTCCGTTCATCGCCCCGTCCATCGGTACGGATGTCGGACCGGTTCACGGATGTCGGACGGATCCGGCTGTTTCCGCCCGGCATCCGTCCATCCGCCCGACATCCGTGCGGGGCGAAAGGCGGGGCGGCGCGCGCGACAGGCCGCGGTCAGGAGGCCGACGCCTCCGCGAGCGTGAGGGAGTCGATGGCCGCGACCGGCTCCGGCATCTGCAGCGGACCGGCCCCCGGGGTGATCGTGCCCAGGATGCGGGGCTCGCGGGCGCCCGTGCCGCCGGGGACGATGGCGGCAACGCCGTGCATGGTCGACCAGCCGATGAGCGCGAGGAGGATGGCCTCCTTGCTGTCGGCCGCGGCGCCGAGTTCGTCGGCCAGCACGACCTCGGTCTCCGGCAGCGCGGCACGAAGGCCATCGAGGATCAGCGGGTTCCGGCAGCCGCCGCCGGAGACCGCGAGGAACCCGATGCCCGCGGCCGCGACGTCGCGCGCGACGGTGCGGACCGTGAGCTCGGTGAGCGTGCGCACGACATCGGCGACCGCGATCTCGCGTCCCTGTGCTGCGAGGTGCTCGTGCACGTAGGCGAGATGGAAGTGCTCCTTGCCGGTGCTCTTCGGCGGGGTCAGCGCGTAGTACGGGTCGGCGAGCATCGCGTCGAGAAGCGGATCGTCGATCTGTCCCGTGCGGGCGATCGCGGCGTCGTCGTCGTAGCCGAGCGGGTTGAGGTCGTGTTCGACGATGACCGCGTCGACCAGGGCGTTCGCGGGGCCGATGTCGTAGGCGACGAGTTCGCCCTCGCGCACCACCGTCATATTGGAGATGCCGCCGAGGTTGAGGGCTGCGGAGACGCCGGCTCGTCCACGGAGCAGCAGCTCGTCGAGGAACGACACGAGCGGGGCACCGTGGCCACCCGCGGTGATGTCGCGGATGCGGATGTCGGACACCACCGGTGCGCCGACCCTCTCCGCGATCCAGGCCGGCTGACCGATCTGGAGCGTGCCGAGCGCGTGCGCGCCATCGACCCAGTGGTAGACCGTCTGCCCGTGCGAGCACACCGCGTCGACGCCGCCGACCTCCACGGCGATGTCGGCCGCGACCTCGGCGAACGCCTGCCCGATGAGCGTGTCGAGCTCGGCGACCTCGGCGAGCGTGGTCTGCGCCGGTGGCAGCGCCGCGATGAGGCGCGCCCGCAGCTCCGGGCTGTAGGGCACGCTCGTGGATGCGAGCACCGCGCCACGGAGGTCGACGCCGTGCGCGGTGAAGCCCCCGTTCGTCGTGAAGTCGACGACGGCGGCGTCGATCCCGTCGTGCGAGGTGCCGGAGATCAGTCCCAGGACGCGCATCAGTTCTCCTCCGTACGTTGTACTAAAAGTACAGGAGTGGCCCTTCGGATGTAAAAATACTCCGCCGTTTGTCTCCTCCACGCCTCGCGATCCTGGCGACCTGTTCACAGATGCTGGAATACCGCCGCGCACCCCAGCGAGGGCGGCGTAACGTCATCGTCACACCCATCTGCAGAGGAGAGCAAACGTGTCCACGGAGGTTCTCGCGATCGTCGTCAGCGCGATCGGCATCGTGCTCACCCTCGGCACGAGCCTCTTCGCCGCCGGCGCCTGGATGGTCCGCCGCATCGACGACCGGATCGACGCCGTCGACGACAAGCTGAGCACCCGCATAGACGCGGTCGCGACCGACGTCACCGACCTCAAGATCGCCGTCGCGCGACTCGAAGGACCACCCCGGCACCTGCTCACCACCGGGAGAGGGTGAACCCGTGAGCCCGGAGACCCTCACCATCATCTTGAGCGCAATCGGCGTCGTCCTCACGCTCACCACCAGCCTCTTCGCCGCCGGCGCCTGGATGGTCCGCCGCATCGACGACCGCATCGACGCCGTCGACGAGAAGCTGAGCACCCGGATCGACGCCGTCGACGACAAGCTGAGCACCCGCATCGACGCCGTCGACGACAAGCTGAGCACCCGCATCGACGCCATCGCGACCGACGTCACCGACCTCAAGATCGCCGTCGCGCGACTCGAAGGACCACCCCGGCACCTGCTCACCTCGCGCCGATGAGCGCGATCCGCTGACAGATCTACCGCAGGACGAGAGCGGCGGCGCCGATGAGCGGGCCCTCGTCGCCGAGTCCCGAGCGCACCACGCGGGTCCGACGGGAGTAGTCGTGCGCCGCACTCGCGGTGAGCGCCTGCTGCACGAGGTCGATGTAGTCGGAGGAGACACGAGAGAAGCCGCCGCCGATAGCCACGACATCCAGGTCGACGAGGGTCGCGGCATCCGCCAAGGCTTCGCCGACTGCCCTTGCCGAACGCTCGATCGCGGCGCGGGCGACCGCGACACCGGCCGCGGCATCCCGGGCGAGGTCTTCGCCGGTCGCCCCGCTCCAGCCCTGTTCCCGCGCCCACGCGGCACTCGCCGGGCCCGAAGCGATCTCCTCGAGGGTGAGCCCACCCTCGCGGCGCACCTGACCGAGGTGGCCGGCGTTCCCGGTGGCACCGGGCACGTAGGCGCCGCCGACCACGAAGCCTCCGCCGACACCGGTGGAGACGACGATCGACAACGACGCCCCGGCCTCCTGCGTGGCGCCGAGCCACGATTCGGCGAGCGCGAGAGCACCCCCGTCATGGCCGAGCGTCGTCGGGATCTCGCGCCCCAGGACGACGGCTGCGGCCGTCGCGACCGCCTCGACCAGGCCGAATCCTCGGGCGAGCGGCATGTTCACGGGCATGATCTCGCCGCGTGTGCGGTCGACCGGACCCGCGCTGCCGATGCCGGCACCGACGAGCTCGGCATCGGCGGGCAGTGCCGCGAGGGCGTGCTCGACGATCGCGACGACCGCGGCGTTCAGCGAGGCGGGCGTGGCTTCGCGGCCGGTCGCCTGACGGCTCCGACTGCCGTCGACGAGCGCACCGTCCTCGGAGACGAGCGCGGCCTCCATCTTCGTGCCGCCGACGTCGACGGCCAGCGCGTAACGGGTCACTGGGGGTCGAGTCCGAGATCGTCGAGGTCGAACGCCGCGCGCCACTCCAGACCCTCGGCCTCGATGGCCGCCTGGGCTCCGGTCTTGCGGTCGACGATCACCGCGACCGCGACGACCTCGGCGCCCTCCTTGCGGAGCGCCTCGACAGCCTTGAGCGCGGACTGCCCGGTGGTGGACGTGTCTTCCAGGACGACGACGCGCTTGCCCTTGACGTCCGCGCCCTCGATCTGGCGGCCGCGACCGTGGTCCTTGGGCTCCTTGCGCACGACGAACGCGTCGAGCGGACGGTCGGTGCCGACCGAGGCGTGCAGGACCGAGTTCGCGATCGGGTCGGCGCCGAGCGTCAGGCCCCCCACAGCGACCACGTCGAGGTCGCCGATCAGGTCGAGCATGATGCGGCCGATCGCGGGTGCTGCGCGGTGGTCCAGCGTGAGCTTGCGCATGTCGACGTAGTACGTCGCCTTCTTGCCGCTGGAGAGGGTGAAGTCACCGTGGAACACCGCCTCATCCTTGATGAGGTCGAGAAGGGTCTGGCGGTCTGCGTCGAGTGCGGTCACGGCATCCAGTGTAGGAGGCAAGCCCTAGGCTGGACGCATGCGCTTGGCCACCTGGAACGTCAACTCCATCCGCACCCGCGTCACCCGCACCGTCGAGTTCGCCGTCCGTGAAGACATCGACGTGTTGGCGATGCAGGAGATCAAGTGCAAGCCGGAGCAGTTCCCGTATGCGCCGTTCGAGGAGGCCGGGTACCACGTCGAGGTGCACGGCCTGAACCAGTGGAACGGTGTCGCGATCGCGAGCCGCCTGCCCATCACCGACGTGCGGACCGCGTTCGACGGAATGCCGGGCTTCGCGAAGGGTCACGAGGGGCCGGATGCTCCGCTCGAGGCGAGGGCGCTGGGGGTCATGGTCGACGGCGTCCGGGTGTGGAGCCTGTACGTGCCGAACGGCCGCTCGCTCGACGACCCGCACTACCTGTACAAGCTGCACTGGCTGGAGCAGCTGAAGAAGTCGACCGCTGCCGAGCTGTCGGCGAACCCCGAGCTCCCGCTCGCTCTGGTCGGCGACTTCAACATCATCCCGTTCGACCATGACAACGGCGACCCCGACATCGTGGTCGGACGTTCGACGCACGTCTCCCCTCCCGAGCGCGACGCGTTCTTCGCGTTCCAGGACGCGGGTCTCACCGATGTCGTGCGCCCGCTCCTGCCCGAGGGCTTCACGTACTGGGACTACCAGCGCCTGAAGTTCCCGCGCAACGAGGGCATCCGCATCGACTTCATCCTCGGGTCGAAGACGCTGGCCGACGCGGTCACCGGAGCGTCGATCCACCGGAACGAGCGCAAGGGCGAGCAGCCCAGCGACCACGTGCCCGTGGTGGTCGACCTGGACTTCGGCGGCGCCGAGGTCGACGACGATCTCCCGATGATCTTCTCCTGACCCTTCGACAGGCTCAGGGACCCATTCCATGACAGGCTCAGGGACCCATTCCATGGCAGGCTCAGGGACCCATTCCATGACAGGCTCAGGGGCCATCCCATGCGGCTGATCGCGACCGACCTCGACGGCACGCTGCTCGACTCGTCGTCCGCGGTCACGCCCCGCACCCGCGCCGCGCTCGACGCTGCGCGGGAACGCGGCATCCACGTCGTCCCGGTCACGGCCCGCCAGCCCATCGGACTGCGCACGCTCGCGGCGGATGCGGGATTCGACGGCTGGGCGCTGTGCAGCAACGGCGCCTATGCGGTGCACCTCGATGACGGGCGGATGCTGTTCGCCGAGGAACTCCCGTCCGACACGATCCGCGCGCTGGCCGAGGCGCTCGGCGCGAGCATTCCCGGCCTGCTGTTCGCGAGTGTGCGGGAGGGCGGGGAGAGCTTCGTCGCCCAGGAGGGGTACGCCGCGATCGCCGCCCTGTCCGACCACAAGCGCGACCCCGCGACGATGGGCGGAGTGCCCCTGGAGCAGGTGCTCGCCGCGCCCAGCCTGAAGCTCGTGATCCGGCATCCCGACCTCGCGCCCGTCGCCCTGTTCGACACGCTGCGCTCGCTCGGGCTCACCGGCTTCGAGGCGACTCTCTCCGGAGCCCCGTTCGTCGAGGTCATGGCCGAGGGCGTCACCAAGGCGACCGGCCTGGCGCGACTGTGTGCGCACCTCGGGATCGACCGCACAGACGTCGTCGCCTTCGGCGATGCGCTCAACGACGTCGAGATGCTGCGCTGGGCGGGGCATGGCGTCGCGATGGGACACGCCGGCCCCGAGGTCGCGGACGCGGCCGACGAGGTCGGCGGCACCAACGATGAGGACGGCGTGGCCCAGGTGATCGAGCGGCTGCTCGGCTGAGCCGTCTTCGCTCGAAGGACCCGATCGTCACGCGGGCCCGAGTGCCAGGTCTCGCAGACGAAGCGCGAGGACGAATGTCACGCTGCCCGCTCCGCACAGCGCCAACAGGAGCAGCAGTGCATGCGCCCAGTTCCACGTCAGGAGATGGAGCGGGTACGCCCCCGCCACGGCGCACACCGCGTTCGCGATGAGCGCGTTCCGGACGCTTCTGCCCTTCCGGGAAGCGCGGTCCGCGTCCGGAGGGCGTTCGAGGAACCAGCAGATCAGCACGGCAAGCAGGCCACCGATGAAGAACGTCCCCGTCGTGCCGAGCAGGGACGCCCAGTGATCGTTCCCGTCGATAGCGGAGCCAGACCAACCGTCGATCCAGGCGTACCGCAGCAGCGCCACGGTCGAGGCCGTCACGAAAGCCGCGACGAGCAACACGAGAACCGTGACCGCTGAGCGACGCCGTCCGTCGGTTGCTGCCTGCACGCGCATCGCCTCCACTCCTCCTGACCGCTACGAGGACACGCGGTCAAGGCGCCCGAGACCGAGGTCCGTCACTCGCTCGGGGCGCACCCCGCTGACGAGTCGAACCGCCCCGATGCTCATCAGACTGCCGCCGATCGCTGCGACACCGACGAAGGCGAGCACGAGAGGAAAAGACCAGACGAAGAGGAAACTGAGCACCGAGGTCACTATCGGACCGGCAGCGACCGACACCGGCCACCGCCGCGAACGTCCGGATCGCGGAATCATCAGCAGGAGACTCAGAGCCGTGGGGAAGACGAAGCCGAAAACGGCACACACCATGACCGAGTTCCACACCTGTCCGCCATTTCCGCCGGCGCGGATCGAGACCCAGTCGAACCCGAAGGACTGCAGCCCGTACATCAATCCCAAGACCGCCCCGATGATCGCGTTCGAAAATCCGATAGCAACGGCACAGACACCCCATCTCACACGGTAAGGAACGCCAGAACTCGTGGTCACCGGGGCCTCCCCTCGCTCAGCACACATAGGTACTCCGTGATCGGCCGGCTCTCCGCACCACTGTACGTCCGCACGTAGGCGATCACACTGATCGACAGACAGTCGAGTCATCGCATCGATGGGCTGAAGTCGACGTAGGTCTGATCACAGAACGGCTCGCGAAGCTCAGAGCAGTCGGCGCCCGAGAACCGCGCAGGGATTGATGTGATCACCCGAACGTACCGACCTCCGGCACCCGTTCCGTCCGGCCGTAGCGGAGGAAGGTGACGCCCGCGTCGTCCGTGACGGCGGGCTCGAGCAGCCGCAGCACGGCGGGCAGCGCGCCGTCGTCGAACACCTTCTTCCCCGCGCCGAGCAGCAGCGGGTACACCCAGAGGTTCAGCTCGTCGAACAGCCCCTCAGCGAGGAGCGTGTGCACGAGATCGAGGCTGCCGATCACGTGCACCTCACGGTGCGTGGCCCGCAGTTCGGCGATCTCCGCCGCAAGGTTGCCGCCGACCCGCGTGCTGCCCGCCCAGTCGAGCGCGATGTCGGCGTCGCGGGTCGCCACGTATTTCGGCACCCGATTGAACAGGTTTCCGATGTCGCCGGACTCCCCCTCGGTGTGAAGCGGCCAGTACGAGGCGAAGATGTCGTACGTGCGGCGGCCGAGCAGCAGCGCGTCGAGTCCGTGCATCCCGGCTTCGACCTGCGGCCCGGTGCCGGGCGAGGGGTAGCCGGCCTGCCACCCGCTGAAGCGGAAGCCGCCGGAGGTGTCTTCGTCGGTGCCACCCGGCCCCTGGGCGACGCCGTCGAGGCTCAGGAAGAGGTCGATCAAGATACGACCCTGTGCCGTGTCCTGTGCGGGGTTCGTGTTCATGTCCTGCTCCTTTGCATGGTGGTCATGAAGATCAGACGTGCAGTTCCGCGTGCATCCGCGCGATGTGGAAGGTCGCCGCGAAGGCATCGAGCCAGGATGCCTCGCCGCGGACGACGGCGACGACATCCTGCGCCACCGCCTCGGCGGGAGTGATCTCGCCGCCGATCAGCCGTCGGATGCCGGGACCCGCGACGATCACGGCATCGGGCTCGCCGTCGGGAAGGCGCCCGCCGACGGGCGGCGCCGGCGGTGCGAGCTGCGCGACCGACAGCACGCCGTCGCGCACGGAGGCGCGCAGCGCGACGTCACCCACGTGCAGCTCGTACTCGGCGTCCTCGGCCGCATCCGGTTGGAACGCCGTGCGCAGCGCCATGGTGAGGGAGTCGGGCGTGACGACGTCGCCCTCCTCCGGATCCCCCATCGCCTGAAAGCCCCAGCGTCCGAGCGCCAGCATGATGGGCTCGAACGACCGGCCGTACGGGGTGAGCTCGTACACGAGGCCGCAGTTCGACAGCGGAACCCGTCGGACGACGCCGCCCTCCTGCAGCTCCTTCAGGCGCGTGGACAGGATGTTGGTCGGGATGCGCGGCAGCCCCTGCTTGAGGTCGGTGTAGCGACGGGGCCCGACGAGCAGATCGCGGACGATGAGCAGCGCCCACCGCTCCCCGATCAGCTCGACGGCCGTCGTCACGCCGCAGTACTGGCCGTAGCTGCGCGCCGCCATGTCAGGCCGAAGCCGCGCGGTCCGCCACGTGGTCCGGACCGTTCTCGACCGCTTCGGGCGTCATGTAGAGGAAGCCCAGCGAGTTGCCGTCGGGGTCGTCGAGGTCGCGCGAGTACATGAAACCGTAGTCCTGCGCCGGCTTGGGCTCCGCTCCTCCGGCGGCGAGACCCTTCTCCAGGATCGCGTCGACCTCCTCGCGGGAGTCTCGGCTGAAGGCGACCGAGACCTGCGCGACCTCGTGCGGGTCGGCGATCGGCTTGTCGGTGAACGTCGCGAAGAACTCGCGCTTGAGCACCATGAAGTAGATGTCCTGCGACCAGACGATGCACGCGGCGTTCTCGTCGGTGAACTGGGGGCTGATCTCACAGCCGAGCGCCGTGTAGAACGCCTTGGCTCGCTCGAGATCGCTGGTGGGCAGGTTGACGAAGACCTTGGTCACGATGACTCCTCTGTCGATGTGGTGACGGGTCATTGTCTGTCGAAGCACGGTTGCTGAGCCCGTCGAAGTAAGCTTGCAAAAAACAAGCAGGCTTGTCAATAGCAAGTACGCGAAGTCAGACTTCCCGGCCCGACCTCGAGCGCAGCCCGAAAAGGGCCAGCGCGCCGGCACCGGCGGTGAGCGCCGCGACGACGCCGAGGCCGACGCCCGGGACGGTGGCCGTGGCCACGGCTCCGGCGACGAGAGGACCGCCCGCGTCTCCCAGCTCTCGACCGAGTTCGGCGCTGCCCATCGTGCGCCCCATCCGCTCCGGCGGTGTCGATGCGGCGAGGTGCGAGAAGGCGACCGGCGTCGCCGCGCCCACCCCGGCCCCGACGAGGACGGCGGTCGCGATAAGGGCGAGCGGCGTCGTCCACATTGCCGCGAGCGCGACGCCCACCGTGATCAGGAGCAGACCGCCGACGGAGCCGAGCCGCACCGAGACGCGCCCGCGATCGTGCCAGGCACCCATGAGCGGCTGCACCACGCTCGACACCACGGCCAGGACGGTGACGATCGCCATGCTGCCGACGGTCCCGAGTCCTTCCTGTCTGCCGATCAGGGGAAGGAAGCCGACCGCCACGGCGAGCGCGCCCGTCGTCGCCGCGAGCACGAGCGTGGGCACCAGGAACCCCGGGGCGAGCAGCTCGCGAGCCAGGTCGACCAGGGTCACGCGCTTGCGCGGCAGCACGGGCACGGCCGGAACCGCGAACGCCACCCAGGCCGCGGCGCCGAGACCGAGCACAGCCAGCGCCCAGAACAGCGCGGGGATGCCTCCCCACACCACGAGCACGGCTCCGAGGAGCGGACCGAGGGCGTAACCGAGGCTCTTCCAGGAGCCGTAGCGGCCGAAGTAGCGGCCGCGCGTGGAGTCGTCGGTCAGCCGCGCCACCGCCGCCGAGGAGGCGGGAGAGAAGGCCGAGGCGGCTGCGCCCTGTCCGAACCGTGCGATGACCAGCCCCAGCATTCCGGGGGAGAGGGCTCCGACGATCGAGAACGCCGCGAAGGCGAGCAGCCCGCCCACGATCACCGGGCGCACCCCGACCCGGTCGCTGAGCGCGCCGAACAGCGGCTTCAGCAGCACCTCGGCGAGGTCGTACAGCGCGAGGGTGAAGCCGAAGGCGAGCAGCGTCCACCCGATGTCCTCGGTCTCGGCGCCGAGCGCCGCGGCGATGCCGTGTGCTCCGAAGGCGGTCGTGAATCCGGCGAGGTACAGGGGAGCCAGGCGCGGGCGCGGCGAGGAGGTCACATCTGATCCTGACAGATCGTCGGCATCCGGGCGCTCCCGCATCCGCCCCTCGGGGGATGCGCGCGGCTCGGACCCCGCCGTACGGTGGAGGGATGTCCGCCCCGTTCACCCGCACGCCGACGGAGCGCGACCGCCGCGGCGACCTGCTCCTCGCGCTCGTGCTGTTCGTCGGGGCCGTCCTCAGCGCGGCGCTCTCGTCGATCGCGCAGATCTACGGCGACGAGCAGGCCGAGCTGTGGACCGCACTCGTCTACGCGGTCGTGGTCGCCGGGCCCCTCGCCTTCCGTCGCCGCTGGCCCGGCACCGTCGCGGTCGTCGTCTCGCTCGCATACTTCACAGCCGTGACGATCCGCGTGCCGGAGATCTACGTCGGCAACATCGCCATGTTCATCGCCCTGTACACCGTCGGCGCCTGGATGAACGACCGGCGCCGCGCCCTGATCGTGCGGGTCGCGATCATCATCGGCATGTTCGTGTGGCTGATCATCACGATGTACCGCGATGCGATCAGCGAGGCCGACAAGGCCGACGTCGTCGCGGGCGCCATGTCGCCTTACGTCGCCTTCATGCTGATCCAGATCCTGCTGAACGCCCTCTACTTCGGCGGCGCGTACTACTTCG
The DNA here is from genome assembly GCF_008868005.1 of Microbacterium algeriense. Classification (GTDB taxonomy): domain Bacteria; phylum Actinomycetota; class Actinomycetes; order Actinomycetales; family Microbacteriaceae; genus Microbacterium; species Microbacterium algeriense. The sequence goes on along the minus strand of NZ_WAAO01000001.1, from coordinate 548,487 downwards.
GCGAGCGCTCCTGGGCGGCGGCGGAGCAGCGGTCGGTGCTCGAGCTGCGCACGGCCGAATTGGAACGCGAACGCGAGGTGACCGCCGCGCAGGCGGTGGCGCTGGACCGGGTGCGCATCGCGCGCGAGCTGCACGACGTGGTCGCCCACCACGTGTCGGTGATGGGCGTGCAGGCCGGCGCCGCTCGGCTGGTCCTGGAGCAGGATCCCGCCCGGACAGCGCAGATCCTCACGGGCATCGAGAACTCCGCGCGCGACGCGATCCAGGAGCTGCGACAGCTGCTGGAGACTTTGCGGACGCCCGGCGGCGAGACGACGGACACGGCTTCCACCGTCACGCTCGACGACATCGCCGCGCTCGCCGACGCATCGACCGAGGCCGGCCTTCCGACCGCGTACACGGTGATCGGCGAGGCCGTGGAGGTGCCGTCCCTCGTGTCCGTGAACCTCTATCGCATCGCTCAGGAGTCGCTCACGAACGCGCGCCGTCACGCCGGCTCCGGAGCCACCGCCGACGTCCGGGTGCGCTACGACTCCGACGGCGTCGAGGTCGAGGTCGTGAACACGGGTCGCGGCATCGCGCAGCTGCGTCCTGGCCTGGGCCAGCTGGGGATGCGGGAGCGCGCCGCGGCCTCCGGGGGGACGCTCGAGGTCACGCCGCGTCCGCTCGGCGGCCTGCGCGTGCGCGCGAGGGTGCCGCTGCCGGTCGGATCGGGCGTGGCTCGGTGAGCGCCCGCATCCGCGTGCTGCTCGTCGACGACCATGCGCTGCTGCGCGCCGGTTTCCGCACGATCCTCGAGACGCAGCCCGACATCGCGGTGGTCGGCGAGGCCTCGACGGGAGCAGAGGCCCTGACGAAGGCGTCCGCCCTCCGCCCCGACGTCATCACCATGGACGTCCAGATGCCGGACATGGACGGCATCGAGGCGACCAGACGCCTCGTCGCGGATCCCGCCGTGCGGTCGGCCATTGCGATCGTCACCACCTTCGACCGCGACGACTACCTGTTCCAGGCGCTCGACGCCGGAGCCAGCGGTTTCCTGCTCAAGAACGCCGGAGCGGAGGACCTGATCGCCGCCGTCCGCGCCCTGGCCGCGGGCGACGGGATGCTCGCCCCCGAGGTGACCCGCCGCGTGCTCGCCCGGTTCGCGAACCCCGCCCCCTCCCCTGACGTTCCTCACGCATCGCGCGCCCGGGAACGGGGCGAGAGCGCACTCATCGAACCCCTCACCGACCGGGAGGCGGACGTGCTGGCGCTGCTCGCCGATGCCCGCAGCAACGCTGAGATCGCGCGAGCGCTGTTCATCGGCGAGGCGACCGTCAAGACGCACGTGTCGCGGATCCTGCAGAAGCTGGGCGCGCGCGACCGCGTGCAGGCGGTCGTCCTCGCCCACCGCTTGGGTCTCGCCGAGAATCCCGGCCGACCTCCGCGATAACCTCGGAGCCATGCCCGCTGCCGCTCCGCTCTCCCGTCCGATCCTGGCGGGCGTGGTGACCGCTCTGGTCGGGTTCACGAGCTCGTTCGCGGTGGTGCTCACCGGACTCGACGCGGTGGGTGCGGATGCGGCGCAGGCGGCCAGCGGCCTGCTCGCGGCGACCCTCACGATGGGACTCGCCTGCGTCGTGCTCGCGTGGCGGTATCGCATGCCGATCACCGTGGCGTGGTCGACGCCCGGCGCGGCCCTGCTCGTCGCGACCGGCACCGTCGAGGGCGGGTGGTCGGCGGCGGTCGGCGCCTTCCTCGTGACAGCCGCGCTGATCCTGCTCACCGCGCTGTGGCCGGCGCTGGGCGCTCTGATCGCGCGCATCCCCCCGTCGATCGCCCAGGCGATGCTCGCCGGCGTGCTGCTGCCGCTCTGCCTCGCGCCCATCACCGGCATCGTCGCGAATCCCTGGGGCGTGATCCCCGTCGTGCTCACCTGGCTGGTGTGCGCACGCCTGGCCCCGCGTTGGGCCGTGCCGCTCGCCTTCGTGGCGGCGGCGGCCGTCGTCGCCGTCTCCCTCGCGCAGGAGCGCGCGCCGTTCGATCCCGGGCTGCTGGTTCCGCGCCTCGAGCTGACGGCGCCGGTGTTCACGGTCGGCGCGCTCGTGGGGCTCGCCCTTCCGCTGTTCATCGTGACGATGGCCTCGCAGAACGTGCCGGGCATCGCGATCATGCGCAGCTTCGGCTACGAAGTGCCCTGGCGACCGGCCATGCTGGTGACCGGGGTGGGCACCGCCCTCGGCGCGACCGCCGGCGGGCACGCCATCAACCTCGCGGCGATCAGTGCGGCGCTCGCGGCCTCCCCCGACGCGGACCCCGACCCCAAGCGTCGCTGGGTCGCAGGGGTCTCGACCGGTGTCACCTACCTCGTGCTCGGAGGCTTCTCCGCCGCGTTCGCCGCCCTGGTGGTGCTCGCACCCGTCGCCGTGATCCCTGCCGTGGCCGGTCTCGCCCTCTTCGCCGCGTTCGGCTCGTCCGTGCAGCAGGCCATCGACGACCCCGGCGAGCGCCTCCCCGCGGTGGTGACGTTTCTGGTCGCAGCATCCGGCATCTCCGTGCTGGGCGTCAGCGCCGCCTTCTGGGCTCTGGTCGCCGGCCTCCTCGTCCGCACCGTCCTCCACACCTCCCGCTGACCCCCTCCCCCCCCTCCTCCCCATTCCGCCGAGTGCACGGCTTCGCGTCGAGTGCACGGCTTCCGCGCGCGAGCATCCCGTGCGCTCGGCGACAACCCGTGCACTCGGCGCCGGTTGGGGGGAGGAGGGGGGGAGGAGGGAGGGGGTCCGCCGTGCGGGGGATGTTGCGGAGGGCGGGGGTCCGTAGCGTGAGGGGCATGACAGGAATGCTCGAACTCTCCGGCATCACCAAGAGCTACGGCTCTCGGCGCGTGCTCGACGACGTGTCCTTCACGGTCGCCCCCGGGCGGCTCACGGGATTCGTCGGCGGCAACGGCGCCGGCAAGACCACCACCATGCGCATCGTGCTCGGACTGCTGTCCTCGGACGCCGGACGGGTCGACCTGGACGGCGCACCGCTGACGGCCGCCGACCGCCGCCGCTTCGGCTACATGCCCGAAGAGCGGGGCCTCTACCCGAAGATGAAGGTGCTCGAGCAGATCGTGTACCTCGCGCGCCTGCACGGCTTCGGCAAGGCGGACGCCACGGACCGCGCCACCGCGCTGCTGACCGAACTCGGCCTGGGCGAGCGGCTGAACGACACGATCGAGTCGCTCTCGCTCGGCAACCAGCAGCGCGCGCAGATCGCGGCGTCGCTCGTGCACGACCCCGAGGTGCTCATCCTCGACGAGCCGTTCTCCGGCCTGGACCCCCTCGCGGTGGACGTGGTCGCCGGAGTCCTGCAGTCCAGCGCGGCCAAAGGCGCGTCGATCCTGTTCTCCTCCCACCAGCTCGACGTGGTCGAGCGGCTGTGCGACGACCTGGTGATCCTCGCCGGCGGCACGATCCGCGCGGCCGGCTCCCGCGACGCACTGCGTGCCGAGCACGCCCGCGACCGCTACGAGCTGGTGTCCGCGGGCGACGCGGGGTGGCTGCGCACGGAACCCGGCGTGACCGTCATCGACTTCGAGGGCGGATACGCGCTCTTCGACGCCGACGGGCCGGAGACCGCCCAGCGCGTGCTGCAGTCCGCCGTCCAGCGCGGCGACGTCGCCAGCTTCGCCCCCAAGCATCCGTCCCTCGCCCAGATCTTCAAGGAGGTCATCCAGTGAGCACCTCGACCCCTTCGACCCCTTCGACCCCTTCGACAGGCTCAGGGACCCAGAGGCCGGGGATCCAGAGGCCGGGGACCCAGGTCAGCAGGAACGGCATCTGGCTCGTCGCCGAGCGCGAGATCGGTTCGAAGCTGCGCAGCAAGGCCTTCCTGATCTCCACCGGCATCCTGCTGGTCCTTGCCCTCGCCGGCATCCTGTTCGGCGGGTTCGCCAGCAAGAACACCGAGGCGATGCCGATCGCCGCGACCGCGGAGACCGCCTCCGCCGTCTCCGCCATCCCGGACGTCGAGGTCACCGAGGTGCCCGACCGGGCCGCGGCCGAGAAGCTTGTGCGCGACGGTGAGGTGGACGCCGCTGTCCTCGACGGCGACGGACCCTCCGGCTACACGGTCATCGCGAAGCAGGATGCCCCGAGCTCCCTGGTCGCGGCCCTGTCGATCTCACCCGAGGTCGTCATCCTGGATCCCGCGACCACCAACCCGCTCCTGCGGTACTTCATCGCGATCGCCTTCGGTCTGGTGTTCATGATGGCTGCGGCGACGTTCGGCGGCACGATCGCCCAGAGCATCGTGGAGGAGAAGCAGACGCGGGTCGTCGAGGTGCTGCTGTCGGCGATCCCGGCACGCACCCTCCTCGCGGGCAAGGTGATCGGCAACACGGTCCTCGCGATGGGGCAGATCCTCGCGCTCGCTGCGGTGGCGACGATCGGTCTGATCGTCACGGGTCAGCGCGAGGTGCTCACAACCCTCGGCGCGCCGATCATCTGGTTCGCGGTGTTCTTCCTGTTCGGCTTCATCCTGCTCGCGGCGATGTTCGCGGCCGCGGCATCGATGGTGTCGCGCCAGGAGGACATCGGCTCCACGACCACGCCGATCACGATGCTGATCATGGCGCCGTACATCCTGGTCATCATCTTCAACGACAACCCGCTGGTGCTGACGATCATGTCGTACGTGCCGTTCTCGGCCCCGGTCGGCATGCCGATGCGCCTGTTCGTAGGCGAGGCGCAGTGGTGGGAGCCGCTGCTGAGCCTGGTGATCCTGCTCGCGAGCTGCGTGGCCGCGATCGTCATCGGCGCGAAGATCTACGAGAACTCGCTCCTGCGCATGGGCTCCCGCGTCAAGCTGTCGGAGGCCCTGCGCGGCTGACGCTCTTTCCCACCGCGAGACCCCGCCTTCGCGCCGAGACCCCCTGCTTCCCGCGTGGGAAACAGGGGGTCTCGGCGCGAACCCGGGGTCTCGGCGGAAGGGCCAACGGGTCAGATCACGCCGTCGGCCAGAGTGGTGGGATTGCCGAAGCGGTGGTTCGTGATCGACACGGCCTGCTCGTGCAGGAACGGCAGCATCTCGACGCGGCCGGCCCCGGTCACGGCGTGCGACCACACCGCGACGTCAGGGCTGCCCCCGAGTGCCTCGTGCAGGGCGGACGCGTCCCCACCGACCAGACGGACGCGCTGCCACGAGTTCGCGGCCTTGGCATAGCGCTTGGCCCACGCGGCATCCGACTCGTGGGCGACCGCGATGCCCTGAGCCCGCAGCGCCTTCTCGACGCGCGAGGGCAGGGCCGGGGCCGACACCGTGAACGGACTGCCGCTGCGCAGGGCGGCCGCCAGCACGCGGATGCCGTCCGCCAGGGGCGCGTCCTCCGCGATCCGCACGTCGACGGTGACCGGACGGTAGCGGAACAGGTTGCGCTCCACACCGAGTCCGGACTTGTCGCTCACGGCGCCGAACTCGTCGATCCAGGCACGCTCGTCGGATGCGGCAGCACGCTGCAGCCACTCCGCCTCGGCCGCCTCGACCTCGGAGGACGCCGCCTCCAGCAGTGCCCGAACGGCGGGGACGACAGCCGCCCCCGGAGCCGCGACCGGCAGCTCGGCGCGCGTCCACTCGCCGAGACCGAAGAGGTAGTTCGGGCCACCGGCCTTGGCCCCGGCGCCGACGGCCGAGCGCTTCCATCCACCGAACGGCTGACGCTGCACGATCGCGCCGGTGATGCCGCGGTTCACGTACAGGTTGCCCGCCTCGACGCGGTCGAGCCAGGTGGCGACCTCCTCGGAGTCGAGCGAGTGGATTCCGGCGGTGAGGCCGTAGTCGACCGCGTTCTGCAGGCGCAGAGCCTCATCCAGGTCCTTGGCGTGCATGATGCCGAGCACCGGGCCGAAGAACTCCGTGAGGTGGAAGTACGACCCCTCGCGCACGCCGGTCTTGACACCGGGCGTCCACTGCTTGCCTTCGTCGTCGAGCTTGCGGGGCTCGACCAGCCAGCGCTCGCCCTTCTCGAGCTTCGTCAGCGCGGTGAGCAGCTTGCCGTTCGCGGGCTCGATGATCGGACCCATCTGCGTGGCAGGGTCATCGGGCAGGCCGACGCGCATCGAGGTCACGGCATCGACCAGCTGACGCTCGAACCGCTTCGAGTCGGCGACGGAGCCGACGAGGATCGCGAGCGACGCGGCCGAGCACTTCTGCCCCGCGTGGCCGAAGGCGCTGCGGGCGACATCCGCCGCCGCCAGGTCGAGGTCGGCCGACGGGGTCACGATGATCGCGTTCTTGCCGCTGGTCTCCGCGAGCAGCGGCAGGTCGGGTCGGAACGAGCGGAAGAGCTGCGCGGTCTCGTACGCGCCCGTCAGGATCACCCGGTCGACCGACGGGTTCGCGACCAGCCGCGTCCCCAGGTCGCGCGAGGCGAGGTCGACCAGCGCGAGCAGGTCGCGCGGCACGCCGGCGGCCCACAGCGCCTCGATCATCACCGCACCGCAGCGCTGGGTGAGCTTGGCGGGCTTGATGATGACGGCCGATCCGGACGCGAGCCCGGCGAGCACACCGCCCGCGGGGATGGCGACCGGGAAGTTCCACGGCGGCGTGACCACGGTCACCTTCGACGGCACGAACTCGGCACCGGAGACGGTCTCGAGGTCCTTCGCCCGCTCGGCGTAGTAGTGCGCGAAGTCGATGGCCTCGCTGATCTCGGGGTCGGCCTCGGCGATGGTCTTGCCCGCCTCGTGCGCCATGATCTCGATGAGCTCACCGCGTCGGGCGGCCAGCTCGTCCCCGGCGCGGTGCAACACGGCCGCGCGCTCGGCGGCGGGCAGGGCCGCCCACTTCTCCGCGGCCGCCGTCGCCGCCGCGAAGATCCCGTCGAGTTCGTCGGCGGTCTCCACCTTGGCCAGCGCGATGCTGTCGAGGCCCAGCGTCGACCCCACCGAACGGCTGAGGATCGCGCGACCCCAGGCGCGGTTCGCCGCGATGGCCGGATCGGTGTCGGCCTGATTCGCGAAGCCGGTGGTCGCATCGGGGAGAGCCTCCGCGGTCCGGTCCTGCACCCGGTGGGCGGCCGGGACGTACTGCGGCTCGTCGGTCGCGAGGGCGGCCAGCGAACGCTCGAAGCGCTCCCGCTCCCGGGTGAGCAGCGTCGGGTTCGAGGCCAGCTCGAACACCGCCGACATGAAGTTCTCCGGGCTGGCGTTCTCTTCGAGCCGGCGGACCAGGTACGCGATCGCGACGTCGAACTCGGCCGGGTTCACCACCGGCGTGTAGAGCAGCAGGCGGCCGACGTCCTTGCGGACCGCCTCAGCCTGCCCTGTCGCCATCCCGAGCAGCATCTCGTACTCGACAGCCTCGGTGACGCCACGGGACTTCGCGAGCAGCCAGGTGTAGGCGATGTCGAACAGGTTGTGGCCGGCGATGCCGATGCGCACGGCGTCCAGGCGCTCCGGCGTCATGGCCCAGTCGAGCACGCGCTTGTAGTTGGTGTCGGAGTCCTGCTTGGTGCCGTAGGTCGCGAGCGGCCAGCCGTGGATCGCGGCGTCGACCTCCTCCATCGCGAGGTTCGCGCCCTTGACGACGCGCACTTTGATCGGCGCCCCACCCTTGGCGCGGCGGGCGGCCGCCCACTCCTGCAGGTGCTGCATCGCGCCGAGAGCGTCCGGCAGGTAGGCCTGCAGCACGATGCCGGCCTCGAGGTTCTCCAGCCCCGGCTGGTCGAGGATGCTCGTGAAGGCCGCGATCGTGAGGTCGAGGTCGCGGTACTCCTCCATGTCGAGGTTGATGAACTTCTGGGTCCCTGAGCCTGTCGAAGGGCCCTTGGCCTCGGCACGCGCGGCGAGCTCGTAGAGCGGGGTGAGCTTCTCCACGACGTCTGCCACGGCCTCGTCGAACGACCACATCGACAGCTGGCTCACGACGCTGGAGACCTTGATCGAGACGTAGTCGACGTCGTCGCGGGCGAGGAAGTCGCGGGTGCCCTGCAGACGGTGTCCGGCTTCGCGCTCGCCGAGCACGGCCTCGCCGAGCAGGTTGAGGTTGAGGCGGTTGCCGCTCTTGCGCAGCTTCGCGATGGCGGGTCCGAGCTTGGACGGCGTGGCGTCGAGCACGAGGTGCCCGACCATGGCGCGCAGCACGCGGCGGGAGATCGGCACGACGACGCCGGGGAGCTTCGGCGCCCAGAAGCCACCCGTCTTGATCGCGGCGCGCAGGTAGCCGGGGAGCAGCGACGGGGTGATGTCGCTCAGCTCGGCGAGCTTGCGACCGGCGACCCGCAGGTCCTCCGGGCGCATGACGCCGTCGACGAAGCCGACCGTGAACGCGAGTCCGTTCGGGTCCTTCAGCACCTCGGACAGCCGCTGGGCGGCCGGCTCGACCGGGTGGGTCTCGCTCTCGGCGAGCCACCGCTGCACGAGCGCGGCGACCTCTTCGGTGCGGGGAGTGGTGTCATCGACGACAGACATGGGGCGGGTACCTTCCTCGGCGTCGCACACCCGGGTGTCGTGTGCGGCTGGATCATTGTCCAGCCGCTCGGTAGGCTCCGTCTATCAACCGATTTGCGTGAATTCTGTTCAGTCACGCTGAACGACTGGAGCGGGCGTGCTGGACGTCAACCGACTGCGGATGCTCGTGGAGCTCTCACGCCGCGGCACCCTCTCCGCCGTGGCCGACGCGCTCTCCTACAGCAAGGCCTCGGTGTCGCAGCAGCTGAGCGCCCTGGAGCGCGACGTCGGGGTGCCGCTGCTGCGCCGCGTGGGCCGTGGCGTGCAGCTCACGCCTCAGGGCACCGTGCTCGTGGCCGAGGCGATCGGCATCCTCGACCAGCTCGAGCACGCCGAGGTCGCCGTCGCCGAGTCGCTCACCGAGGTCACCGGAACCGTACGCGTCGCGGTGTTCCAGTCGACGGCGCACTCACTGCTCCCCCGAGCGCTCGCCGCCCTGGGCGAGCGGCACCCCGCCCTGCGCGTCGAGGTCACCGAGCGCGACCCCGAGTCGGGGCTGGTCGGGGTGTCCAGTCGCGACTTCGACCTCATCCTCGCGGAGCAGTACCCCGGACACACGCGCCCCATCCACGCGGATCTCGACCGGGTCGTGCTCGCCCACGACGCGATCGCCCTCGCCCGACACCCGGGATCCGCGTCGCACGTCGACGCCGTCGCCGCGCTGTGGTCCACCCGCGGGGAGCCCTGGGTCCTCGAACCGGCGGGCACGGCCTCCCGCGCCTGGGCCGAGCAGCTGTGCCGCACCGCGGGGTTCGAGCCCGATGTGCGGTTCGAGATCGCGGACCTCACGGCGCACGTGCGACTGATCCACGCGGGACTGGCCGTGGGCCTGCTGCCCGAGCTGGTGTGGGCCGGCGACACCCCGACCGTGGACCTGTCGCCCCTCCCGCACGAGCCTCGGCGCGAGATCTTCTCCTCCGCGCGACGGGTGTCAGCCGCGGCGCCGTCGATCCGCGCGGTGCGCAGTGCCCTCGCGGACGCCGCCACCCGGAACCTCCCGGTCTGAGCCGACGCGGAACGCCGGCATCCAGCAGGAGCATCGGGAATATGCATGCACATGCATCTGTTTCCTCGGGATGTACCCGGACGACGGAGTCCGATCCATCCCGTCTGAAAGGCACTTCCGTGAGCACTCCCGTCATCGACCGCACCGCACCGACCGAGCACCCCGTCCTCGACGTCCTCGCCGGCCGCTGGAGCCCCCGCGCCTTCGACGCGCAGAACACGATCGACGAGGCCAAGCTCGCCACCGCGCTCGAGGCCGCCCGCTGGAGCCCGTCCGCCAACAACACCCAGCCCTGGCGCTTCATCGTCGCCCGTCGCGGCACCGCGCTGCACGCGCAGGTCGTCGACGCGCTGATGGGCTTCAACCAGGCCTGGGCCGGAAACGCCGCCGTCCTCGTCGTCGCGATCGCCGAGACCGAGACGGCCGACGGCACCCCGCTCACTCACGCCCTCTACGACCTCGGCCAGGCGGTCGCGCACTTCTCCGTTCAGGCCCACCACGACGGGCTGCTCGTGCACCAGATGAGCGGCTTCGACCCGGAGGTCGTCCGCGAGTTCGCCGACCTCGAACCGCGCTTCGTCCCCGTCACGGTCTTCGCCGTCGGCGAGTTCGGCGACATCGAGGCCCTGCCCGAGGTCCTGCAGCAGCGCGAGGTCGCCCCGCGGGTGCGCCGCCCGATCGCGGAGACGGTCATCCTCAGCGCCTGACCCCGACACACGAAAGGCCCGGTATGCGTCACGCATACCGGGCCTTTTCGCTGTGCGCCGATGCCGATCAGTCGTCGAGGAGCTCGGCCTCGATCACGTCGTCCTCGTCAGCGGACGACGGCTCGGGGTCGGGGGTCGTCGCGGTGAGCACGAGGCCCGATCCGTCGGCGGCCACGTCCACACGAACCGTGTCGCCGTCCTTCACGTTGCCCGACAGCAGGGCGGTCGCGAGCTTGTTCTGCACCTCGCTCTGGATGAGGCGGCGCAGCGGTCGGGCACCGAACAGGGGGTCGTAACCCCGTTCGGCGAGCCAGGCCCGCGCGTCGGGGGTGACCGCGAGCGTCAGGCGACGGTCACGCAGCCTGTCGTGCAGCTGGTCGACGGAGAGCTCCACGATCTGCGCCAGGTCGTCTTCGCTCAGAGCCGAGAACATCACGATGTCGTCGAGACGGTTCAGGAACTCCGGACGGAACGCCTGCCGCACCAACGCCATCACCTGCTCGCGCTTCTGCTCGGGCGAGAGGACAGGGTCGATGAGGATCGGCGAACCCAGGTTCGACGTGAGGATGAGGATCACGTTCGAGAAGTCGACCGTGCGCCCCTGGCCGTCCGTCAGGCGCCCGTCGTCGAGCACCTGCAGCAGCACGTCGAACACCTCGGGGTGCGCCTTCTCGACCTCGTCGAGCAGGACCACGCTGTACGGACGACGCCGCACGGCCTCGGTCAGCTGACCGCCCTGCTCGTAGCCGATGTATCCGGGAGGGGCGCCGACGAGTCGCGACACGGAGTGCTTCTCGCCGTACTCCGACATGTCGATGCGCACCATGGCGTGCTCATCGTCGAAGAGGAACTCCGCCAGCGCCTTGGCCAGCTCGGTCTTGCCGACGCCGGTCGGACCGAGGAAGAGGAACGAGCCGGTCGGCCGACCGGGATCGCTGATGCCCGCACGCGAGCGGCGAACCGCATCGGACACCGCCTTCACGGCATCCTTCTGCCCGATCAGACGCTTGCCGAGCTCGTTCTCCAGGTGCAGCAGCTTCTCGCTCTCACCCTGCAGCAGCCGCCCGACGGGGATGCCCGTCCACGCGGCGATCACGGCGGCGATGTCCTCCTCCGTGACCTGCTCGTTGACCATGCGCGGTTCGGCGGGCGTGGCGGCCTCGGCGCGCTCAGCCTCGGCGATGTCGCGCTCCAGACGTTTGATGGTCTCGTACTCGAGCTTGGACGCCTTGGTGTAGTCGGCGTTGCGCATGGCGAGGTCGCGCTGGGTGATCGCGTCGTCGAGCTGCTTCTTCAGCTCGCCGACCCGGTTGAGGCCCTGACGCTCACGCGCCCAGCGGGCTTCGAGCTCTGCGAGCTCCCGCTCCATCTCGACGAGGTGTTCGCGGAGGGTGCCCAGGCGCTCCTTCGAGGCCGCATCCTTCTCGCGCTTGAGAGCGAGCTCCTCGAGCTTCATCCGGTCGACCTGGCGCTTGAGCTGGTCGATCTCGACGGGCGAGGAGTCGATCTCCATCTTGAGCCGCGACATCGACTCGTCGATCAGGTCGATCGCCTTGTCGGGGAGCTGACGCGCGGGCAGGTAGCGGTTGGACAGCGCGGCGGCCGCGACCAGCGCGCTGTCGGAGATCGTGACTCCGTGGTGCGCCTCGTACCGCCCCTTGAGGCCGCGGAGGATCGCGATCGTGTCCTCGACGGTCGGCTCACCCACGTAGACCTGCTGGAAGCGGCGCTCGAGGGCGGCGTCCTTCTCAATGAACTCGCGGTACTCGTTGAGAGTGGTCGCCCCGATCAGCCGCAGCTCGCCGCGGGCCAGCATCGGCTTCAGCATGTTGGAGGCCGCGACGGACCCTTCGCCGCCGCCGGCGCCCATGAGCACATGGAGCTCGTCGATGAACGTGATGACCTGACCGTCGGACTCGGTGATCTCCTTGAGGACCTGCTTCAGCCGCTCCTCGAACTGTCCGCGGTACATCGCGCCGGCCACGAGGGCCGAGATGTCGAGCGTGACGAGCTCCTTGTCCTTGAGGGACTCGGCGACGTCGCCCGCGACGATCCGCTGAGCGAGTCCCTCGACGACGGCGGTCTTGCCGACGCCGGGCTCGCCGATCAGCACCGGGTTGTTCTTCGTGCGACGGGTGAGCACCTGGCTCACGCGTCGGATCTCGCTGTCGCGTCCGATCACGGGGTCGAGCTTGCCCTCCCGGGCGCGGTCGGTGAGGTTGATGCCGAACTGCTCGAGGGCGGACTGCTGCTCTTGGTTCTGGTTGCCGGTCTGCGGGGTGGTCATGCGCTCCTCCTTGGAGATGCTCCTTCTGGTCGTCTCCCGTCAGCCGAAGCGGAAGACGGGATCAAAGTTGAGTGGTATTGACTCAAGTTTAGCACTCGCCCGGATTCTCCTCCAGCCCCCTTCCCCGGCCCCGGGGTCAGCGCTCCTGCACGATCGCGTCCCAGATCGCGGAAGCGACCGCCCGCTTCGAGCCGGACGCGACGCCCGCGCCGACACCGCCGGGACCGAGGATGCGCACCGCGTTCTCGGCCCGCTCGAAACCGCGCTCCCAGCCCACCTCGTTCACGACGAGCAGGTCGACCCCCTTGCGCTGCTGCTTCCCCCGCGCCCGGGCGAGAAGCTCCGCCTCATCCTCCGGCGTCTCCGCCGCGAAGGCGACGACCAGCTGCCCGGAGCGTCGCGCCGCGGCGAGCGCGGCGACGATGTCCTCGTTCTCGACGAGCTCGATCGTCGGCACCCCGCCCGCCTCCTTGGTGAGCTTGCGGTCGGACACCTGCACGGGGCGGTAGTCGGCGACCGCAGCCGCCATCACCACCACATCGGCCTCGAGGGCCTCGCGCTTCATCACCTCGGCGAGTTCGGCCGCCGCCCCCACGGCCAGCACACGGATCGCGGGATGACGCACGTCGGCGAGCACATCCGCCGAGACGTTCGCGGCCACCACCGTCACCTCGGCCCCGCGGGCGGCAGCCTCCGCCGCGAGCGCCACCCCCTGGCGACCGCTGGAGCGGTTGCCGAGGAAGCGCACCGGGTCGATCGGCTCGCGTGTGCCGCCGGCCGAGACCACGACCCGCACGCCGGCCAGGTCACCGGGAGCCAGCAGGGCCTGGGCAGCAGCGAGGATCTCCTCCGGTTCGGACATCCGGCCGGGACCGCTGTCCCCGCCGGCGAGCTCTCCATCGGCCGGGCCCACGACGTGGACTCCCCGCTCCCGCAGCGTGGCGATGTTCGCCTGCGTCGCCGCGTTCCGCCACATCTCGGCGTGCATGGCCGGAGCGATCAGCACCGGCGCCTCGGTGGCGAGCAGGGTCGTGCCGAGGAGGTCGTCGGCGAGGCCGGCGGCGATCTTCGCGATCGAGTTCGCGGTGGCCGGCGCCACGATCACCAGCTCCGCGGCCTGACCGAGAGCGACATGCCGCACCTTCGCCACGTCCTCGTGCACGCTCGTGGTCACGGGGTGGCGGCTGATGGCCTCCCAGGTGGGCGTCCCGACGAACCGCAGCGCATCCTCGGTGGGCACCACGGTCACGTCGTGCCCGCCCTTCGTGAGCAGGCGCACGAGGTGCACCGTCTTGTACGCGGCGATGCCGCCTGTGACTCCGACGACGATGTTCACGTCTCGATTCTGCCCCAGCATGCGCCGCTGCGGGCCGACGTCGGTGACCGCGACCTAGACTTGCCCCCGTGTGCACGGTCGTGATCGATGTCGAAGGTGCCGGTTCCGCACGACTTCTCGCGGTCCGCGATGAGGATCCGCTGCGCGAGTGGGACGCCCTGGGCGCCTGGTGGCCCGACCGTCCCGGCGCGATCGGGATCCGCGACCGCCGTGCCGGAGGGGCGTGGCTCGCCGCGAATCCCGCCGAGCGCCGCCTCGCCGTGCTCCTGAATCGCGCGGATGTGAGCGACCTCCCCGACGCGCGCGCCGTGTCGCGGGGGTCGCTCGCCCTCGACTCGGTGGTCGGCCGCTCCCCCGTGGCACCGCTGCCGATGCACGGCTTCAATCTGCTGGAGGTCGGGCCGGACGGCGCGCGCGTGCTGTCGTGGGACGGCGTCGACCTGCGAGAGACCGCGATCGCTCCCGGCACGCACATGATCGCCCACGACGACCTCGACGACGACACCACGCCGCGCATCGCCGCCTGGCTCCCCGAGTTCCGGGCGCTCGGGCCGACCGCAGACAGCCCCGACTGGACCGCCGCGTGGACCGCGCTGCTGGCCGCGTCCGCGGAGCTCCCGCCGGAGGACGACCGGGCGATCATCCGCGACAACCGTCCGCACGGCTATCCCACGCAGTCGCTGCTGTACGCGACAGCGGCCATCACCCCGGACGCCCTCGAGGTGCGCGACCACGCCCTCCCCTCCCCCGCCCACTGGGACGACGGGACGACTGCGTAGTCATCACCGGGAGCTCGCGGTCTAGCATGGGAAGCCCGGCACGGAAGAGGAGGGCCCATGCCGTCGAAGTCCCGCGGTGCGACCAGCGTCGACGTCGCGCGTGCGGCCGGTGTCTCCCAGACGACGGTGTCGCGCATCGTCAACGGTCGCCAGGGCGTCTCGGAGCACGTCAGAGCCAAGGTCGAAGCGGCCATCCAGCAGCTCGACTACCGCCCCAACCTCAGCGCCCGCAGCCTCGTGACCAGCCGCACCCAGACGATCGGCGTCGTGCTCGGCGATCCGCGCAACAGCTACTACGCCGAGCTGCTGCACACGATCAGCGATGACCTCAACCGCGCCGGGTACCGCGCGCTCATCCTCAGCGGGCGCGCCGACACCACGGAGGACCTCGCCAGGACACTGCGGGAGACCAACGTGGACGGCGTGATCCTGACCACGACGCTGCTCTCGCCCGATGACGAGGGACGCATCGTGTCCCTCGGTGTTCCCGCGGTCACCATGGGCCCCGGCGCCGTGACCGCGAACGATTCGATCTCGCCCGACAACGTCGACGGCGGACGGATCGCGGGGCGCCATCTGACCTCCCTCGGTCATCGGCGCATCGGAGTGATCGCCGGACCTCTCCGGACGACGTCGGTGCGCGATCGCCATGAGGGCTTCCTCGCCGAGCTCGAGGCCGCCGGCGTCTCGTTCGATCCCAGCCTCCTCGACGTCGCCGATCTCGACTACGCGCGCGCGTTCGACGCCGCGACGCGTCTGCTCCAACTGCCGGAACCGCCCACGGCCCTGTTCTGCCACAACGACCTCGTGGCATTCGGCGCGCTGAACGCCGCGCGGGCGCTCGGAATCGGCGTCCCCGAGCAGGTCTCCGTGCTCGGCTTCGACGATGTGGCCATGTCGTCGTGGCAGGCTTTCGACCTCACGACCGTTCGCCAGCCCATCCTCGACATGGCGCACGGCGCTGTCGAGCTGCTCCTGGCCCGCCTCGCCGCTCCGGAGCAGGACGCCGCGCACGTGCTCCTCCCCTGCTCGCTCGTCGAACGCTCCACCACCCGCGCGATCTGATCGACCGCGGCTCAGGCCGCAGGAACCGCGGGCTCCTCGGCGCAGGAGAACCGGGCACGGTAGGCCGTGGGCGTGAGGCCGAGCACTCTCGCGAAGTTCTGCCGCAGCACGGCTGCCGATCCGAAGCCGCACTCGTCGGCGATCTGCTCGAGGGAGAGATCGGTGCGCTCCAGCAGGCGCTGTGCGTGGATGATGCGCTGTCGTGCGAGCCAGGCAGCCGGGGTAGCCCCGTACTCCGCTTTGAAGCGGCGCGCGAAGGTCCGCGGCGACATCAACGCCCGCGCGGCCAGCTGATCGACGCCGAGATCTTCGCGGAGGTGCTCGACCGCCCAGTCGGCGACGGCGGCGAGGGAGTCGGTGGGCACGACCGGGATCGGGCGATCGATGAACTGCGCCTGCCCCCCGTCACGCTGCGGAGGGACGACCATGCGGCGCGCGATCCGATTGGTGAGCTCGGCCCCCACCTCCTGGCGCAGCAGGTGCAGGCAGGCGTCGATCCCGGCGGCCGTGCCGGCACTCGTGATGATCTTGCCGTCCTGCACGAACAGCACGTCGGGGTCGATGTCGATCTGGGGGTACATGTCGGCCATGACGTGCGCGTACATCCAGTGGGTGGTCGCCCGCCGCCCGTCGAGGACTCCGGCCGCGGCGAGGATGAACGATCCGCTGCACACGCTCATGACCCAGGCTCCGCGCGCGACGGCGTGCCGGGCGACGTCCAGCAGCAGCGGGTCGATGTCGGCCCACCGCTCACGCGGAACAGGGCAGAACACGACGAGGTCGGCCTCGTAGGCGTAGGAGAGGTCGTGCTCCACGTTGATCGAGAAACCGATCTTCGACGTCACCACGCCCGCCCGCGGCGCCACGATGCGGAAGTCGAAGTTCGGGACGCCGTCGTCGGCGCGATCCAACCCGAAGGCCTCGCAGGCGACCCCGAATTCGAAGGGGGCGAACCCGTCCTGGATGACGCAGGCGACCGTCTTCATGCACACTCCCGAATGGCAGATTTCCTACGCTCGCGGTCTGATCTGCCACTCGTGGCGGTTCAGCATCGAACGTAGCGTTTCTGCCATGATACTCATCATCCTCCTCATCGCCCTCGCCGCCTGGGGTGTCATCGCCAGCATCGTGGAACTGCGTCGCGACGGCTACCGCCGGACGCCGACCGACTGGAGCCGCGTCGCCGGCCGCGACATCGGCCAACACGCCGAGTCCGGCCACATCTACCGCTGACACGGCTACGCTCATCCTCATGAGCGAGCCCGTGCAGCCCCCCGCCGCGCATCTCCCCGCAGCACCGCAGTATCCCGCGGCCCCGCCGTATCCCGGCCCCGGCCACCCGCAGGCACATCCCGCGGCGCCGCCGTATCCCGGTCCCGGCCACCCGCAGCAGGCGTACCCCACCACCCCAGCGGCGGGTACCGGCAACCCCCTGGGACGAGCGGCATTCATCATCGCGATCGTCACACTCGCGATCAACCTCTTGTCGTCGCTCGCCCGGCCGTATTTCTACACGGCGAGCGTCGGCTACGACGCCGTCATCGTGCTCGACAACCTCATCGGCGTCGCCTCGTTCTTCGTGTACGGACTGGCGCTGGTGCTCGGTTTCATCGCCGCGCGGCGAGCGACCGCGCACCTGCTCGCCGGCATCGCGATCGGCGTCGCCGGAGCCGGGATGATCGGACTCGCCTTCACGTGGATCACCGTCTCGCTCTACCGCTTCCTCTGAGCCGTGAAGCCACTCAGCGACCGGTGAGCACCCGTTCGTACACCGCGATCATCGCGGCGGTGCGCGACGACTGACGGAACGCCTGCGCGACCGCCGGCAGAGGCATCGGCGCCGATCCGTCGACGATGTCGGCTGCCGCGCGTCGGAGGGTCTCGGCGAGGGCGCGGGTCCGCTGCTCCTCCCGCTCCCGGGGCGCAGCGGAGGGGTCCGCCTCGGGGACGGCCCAGAGCCCGCCGCCGAGCTCCGCGGCGATATCGGGGTCGCAGATCACCGAGGGCGTGCCGAGGGTCGCCGCCTCGAACGGGGTCATTCCCTGCGTCTCGAAGCCGATCGAGCTCTGCACGAGGGCATCGGCGGCGGCGATGCGGGCCAGGGTCTGCGGGTAGGTCAGACGACCGGCGAAGCGGATGCCGTCCCGCCCGCGGACGATCCGCTCGGCCGCGGCACGCTGGGCGCCGCCGCCGATGATCTCCAGCTCCGCATCGATCCCGGACGCGAGGAACGCCTCCAGGAACGGCAGCAGGCGCTTCTCGGGACTCATCCGCCCGAGCCACACGAACCGGGGCCGTCCCGGCGCGCGCACGGTCGGCGCAGCGGCGAGGATCTCGTCGCGCAGGTCGTCGTCGATGCCGTTCCAGATCACGTCGACGCGGGGGAACACGTCATGCTCCTCGAGACGGCGCGCGAAATGGGTCGAGGGCGCGGTCACGGCGGCCGCCCCTGCGGCGATTCCCCGGAGGAAGGCCCAGCCGTCCGTCCCCCGCACCGGGTCGCCGGTGCCGCCCATCGCGGCACGGCGCCAGACGTTGAGCACGGCTAGGGCCGGGCGGTGCAGCGGGGTGACGGCGGCGAGGCCGACGTCTACGCGGTTGTGCATCGTGTGCACGACGGGGATGCCGTGGCGTGCGGCATACCTGTGGCCGATGAACGCGCCCCAGAAGTCGGCCTGCACGTGCACGAGGTCGACCGGCGGGCGTCGCGTCATCGCGCGATCGAGGAATCGGTCCGTCGCTCGTCCCGGCCAGCTCATCGAGTACTCGCGGTCCACCGTGATCGGCAGGGACGGCAGATCCACGGATGACCCGCTGGAGGTGCGCCGGACGTGCATCCGCGGCGCGACGACCGTGACGGTGTGCCCCGCGCGTTCGAGGAATTCGCGCTGCAGCCGCATCGACACCTGCGCGCCCCCGAGGGAGTCGAGGTGCTGATCGCCGAAGAAGACGATGTGCATGTCGGGCCGCTCGCTACTCGGGCAGCGGCTCGTCGCGGTACAGCGCCTCGAAGGTGTCGAGGGTGCGGTTGATGTCGTGGATCACGACGCCGTCGAGCGACGCCTGCTGCATCCGCTCGTACTCGGCGGGCTCGGCGGTGAGCACGTCGGTCAGGCGGGCAGCGAGTTCGTCGACGTTCCCCGGCTCGAACAGGTAGCCGTTCTCGCCGTCGTGCACGAGGTGCGGAAGGGCGACGGCGTCGGCCGCGACGACCGGGAGGGCCGAGGCCATGGCCTCCATGGTCGCGATCGACTGCAGTTCCGCGATCGACGCGATCACGAACAGGCTCGCGCGGGACAGCAGCGCCCGCAGCTCCTCGTCGGGGATGCGCCCGTGGAACGTGACGCGATCGCCGAGGCCCAGCTGCTCGGCGAGG
Source organism: Microbacterium algeriense (assembly GCF_008868005.1). Lineage (GTDB taxonomy): Bacteria > Actinomycetota > Actinomycetes > Actinomycetales > Microbacteriaceae > Microbacterium > Microbacterium algeriense. The sequence goes on along the minus strand of NZ_WAAO01000001.1, from coordinate 529,457 downwards.
TGCTCCAGCTGCTTGCGCTGATCGCCGCCGCCGACGATGTCGAAAGTGGTCTCGAGCGCCGGGTCGAGCTTCGTCATGGCCTTGAGGATGACCTCGACCTGCTTCTCGGCGGTCAGGCGTCCGACGAAGACGATGCGGTTCTTCTCGCGCGGCCCCATGACGGGGGTGTACTGCGTGCGGTCGATACCGCAGCTGACCGGGATGACCCCCTGCACCTCGACCGTGTTCTCGAGGAAGTCGGCGGCACGACGCGTGGGGGTGGTGATGGCGCGCGTGAGATCGAAGGTGCGCTTCGCGTCCGCCCAGGCGAACTTCAGCACGAGGTCGTCGATGAACTTCGGCATGGTGGTGTGATCGAGGATGTTCTCGGCCATGACGTGATTCGTGGCGATCACCGGGATGCCTCGTTCGTGCGCGATGCGCGAGAGACCGCGGCCGATCACGATGTGCGACTGGATGTGCACGATGTCGGGCTGCACCTGGTCGAGGACCTTGCGGGCGTAGTGCTTGGAGCGCCACGGCCACACGAAACGCAGCCAGTCGTGTGGGGGCCAGCGGACGGAGGGCAGGCGATGCAGCGTCATCGGCTCTCCCTCGATCACCTCGGTGCGCGGGGTCGTGCGACGGTACGCCTGGTTCGGGGCGACGACGTGCACGTCGTGCCCTCGCTGGACGAGGCCGGCGGCGAGACGCTCGGCGAACCGCGCGGCGCCGTTGATGTCGGGAGCGAACGTGTCGCAGCCGATCAGGATCGTGAGCGGGCGGTGCGCGGATTCGGCGGCGGGGCCGCTCGACGGATCGATCGGATCGTCGGAGGAGGTCACAGACATGCTGCCTTACGATGTGGCGGCCAAGGAGAAGCCCTGGTCGGGCCCACGCAACTCTACCCGAGGGGCTCGCTCGCCCGGCTGAGGCATACCGGGGTATCGCTCAGCAGCAGCCGTTACCGTTGAGCCATGCGACTGACTGCCGACGCCGATCCCCAGCTGTGGATTCCCGTGACGGACTCGCTCGGGTGGAAGGGCCGCCGGCACCGCAAGGCCGCGATCCGGATGCTGCTGGGGCAGGTCAATGCGGCCGTCGGCGCGACGGAGCGCCCCGGCTCGAAGTTCGGAGCGTGGGCGATGAGCCAGGCGGCGCCGATGCTGATGAAGCGGGCAGACGGCCGGGTGCTGGTGTGGACGTGGAAGGCCGAGCCCGAGCTCGTCGTGGCGATGGCGACCGCTCAGGTGCTGACGCCGGATGTGCGCATCGCGCGCGCCTCGATGCCGATGGACTACGACGACACCGAGTCGTTCCCGACCCGGCTCGGCGTGGGCGAGAAGCTGCTCGTGCCGATGCCGCCGTCCCCCGCCTCCCCGCCCTTCGCGACCTACACCTGGGACACCGGCACGCACCTGATCACGCTGACGGCCGTGTGCAGCGACAAGGAGCGGTTCGGCACCCTCATCGGTGCGCTCGACGACCTCGCGCGCAGCATCCGCATCGCCGACGACCTGACCGGCGGAGAGTCCCCCGACGTGCTGCGCCTGCCGCCCGCCTGACACGCGAGATCAGGCACACACGCGGGATCAGGCACTTTCACGGGCATTCCGCCTGATCCCACGCGTCCGCCTGATCCCACGCGGGGCCTCAGCGTGCGATGCGGAGGGTGCGCACCTCGAACGGACGCAGTCGGAGCTCGCCGCCGGTGCGCGCGTCGTCGATGTCGTCCTCGATCAGACTCACCTCGCGCACCTCGCGGTGGTCGAAGCCGACTGACAGCTCGCCGACCGCACGACGCCCGAGCGCCTCGTACACGCGCACGATCACGTCGCCCGAGCCGTCGTCGGCGAGCTTCACGGCGGAGACGACGACCCCCTCGCCCGACACCTCCACGAGCGGCTCGACTTCGCGCGCCCCGCGGATCACCGTGGGCAGGCTGTTGATGCGGATGCCCTCCGCCGTGGCGATCGCGGCGTCGGCGCCGATGACGAAGCCGACCTCGATCTCGTGGGGCCCGTGATCGGTGTCCGGATCGGGGAAGCGCGGCGCCCGCAGCAGCGAGAGCCGCACGGTCGTGGTGACCCCGTCCTCGCCGACCTCGCGCGTCGTGTCGTACCCGTAGATCGAGTCGTTCACGAGGGCCGCTCCGAAGTCCTGCTCGCGCACCAGCACGAAACGGTGCATCGAGGTCTCGAACTTCGCTGCCTCCCAGCTGGTGTTGGTGTGGGTGACGCGCGCCTGGTAGCCGAACTGCGTCTCGGCCTCGGTGTGCGCGGCCTGGATGTCGAGCGGGAACGCGAGCTTGAGCAGCTTCTCCGTCTCATGCCAGTCGACCTCGTTGCGCAGCAGCACGGTGCGCGAGTCGGGCGCGAGAAGGATCGTCTGCGTGATCGTCGACTCCGAGAACGGACGCACGACGACGATCTGCGCGACGCCGTTCACGAGCGACGCCTCGATCGACGAGACCGCGGTGAGGTCATCGACGCTGTTGCGGTAGTAGCGGTCGATGTCCCATGCGTCCCACATGTTCGGGAAGTCCTGGTGCAGCTGGAACAGGTTGGCGGCTCTGCCTGCGGCGACCGTCTCCCTGCCGGACGCCTTGTCGACGGCGGAGACGATCAGGCCCTCGCCCGAGACGAGCACGGACACGAGCTCGTTCTCCAGGCGCCAGCCGCCGTCTTCCTCTTGCAGCGACACCGGGGTCGCAGTGGACTCGGCGACGAACGCCGCCCCGAGCGCTCGTCCCCGACCGGCCGAGCTCGGCTCGAACCGCAGCTCGCGGTCGCCCTCGCCGACGAGTGACCGACGTGCGGCGTCGGCGATGTCACGGGCGTCCGACAGCACGTCGGACAGCACGGCGACGGCCTCGCGGTGCACCCACGCGATCGATGTTCCGGGCAGGATGTCGTGGAACTCGTGCAGCAGCACGGCCTGCCAGAGCCGGTCGAGCTCGGCCTGCGGGTACGCGGCACCGGTGCGCACGGCGTCGGTCGCGGTCCACAGCTCCGCCTCCACCAGCGCGTGCTCGGCCCAGCGGTGGAGCGCCTTCGTGGCGTGCTGGCTCGTGAGCGTGCCGCGGTGCAGCTCGAGGTAGAGCTCGCCGACCCACACCGCCGGGTTCGGCAGCTCGGCCTTGGCCGCGTCGAAGAAGACGTCCGGATGCTCCCACACGACCTGCGCGCTGCCCTCGAGGTCGCGCAGACGCTCGGCCTTGCCGGTCATCTCACGGGTCGTGCCGCCGCCGCCGTCACCCCAGCCGACCGGGGCTATCGACCGCGAGCTGAGACGGTTCTCCTTGAACTGACGCGAGGCCTTCGCGACCTCCATGCCGCTGAGCTGCGAGTTGTAGGTGTCCATCGACGGGAAGTGCGTGAACACCTGCGAGCCGTCGATGCCCTCCCAGAGGAAGGAGTGGTGCGGGAAGACGTTCTGCTGGTTCCACGAGATCTTCTGCGTGAAGAACCACTCGAAACCGGCACGGCGCATCAGCTGCGGAAGGGCCGGCGAGTAGCCGAAGCTGTCCGGCAGCCACACGCCCTTCGAGCGGATGCCGAACTCGCGCTCGAAGAACCGCTGCCCGTGCGAGAACTGCCGCACGAGCGACTCGCCCGTCGGCATCACGGTGTCGGACTCCACCCACATGCCGCCCAGGGGCAGGAAGCGCCCCGCGGCGACGGCGGCCTTGACCCGCTCCCACACCTCGGGGCGGTGCTCCTTGATCCAGGCGTACTGCTGCGCGCTGGACATGCCGTACTGGAAGTCGGGCTGCTCCTCGATGAGCGTGGTCATGGACGAGGTCGTGCGGGCGACCTTGCGGATCGTCTCGCGCACCGGCCACAGCCAGGCGGAGTCGATATGCGCGTGGCCGACGGCCGAGATCCGGTGCGCACTCGCTTCGGCCGGAGCGGCGAGCACGTCCGCGAGCCGAGCCCTCGCGTCGCCGGCGGTCTCCACGATGTGCTGCAGGTCGAGCACGTCGAGCGCGTCGTCCATCGCCTGCAGGATGCGCATGCGGCGCGGCGACGTCGCGGGGAGCTCCGCCTGCAGCTCGAACAGCACCTCGAGGTCGAGGGACAGGTCGAACACCTCGGGCTCGAACACCGCGAGGTCGAGCCGCCGCAGCCGGTACAGCGGCTCCTTCGAGGAGGTGAGGATGTCGCCCTCCTGCGTCGGCAGGAAGGGGTGGTAGTCGAGGAGGACGGGGTTGGACGCGCCCTCCAGGTAGAGCTCGACGTGCTCGTCACCCGCGGCGGCCTCGGCGATCGGCACCCACTGGTTGCGCGGGTTGATGCTCTTGATCGGCGTGCCGTCCGGACGGTAGGCGAGGGCCTCGCACTGGAAGCCCGTCATGTTCACGTCGAAGCCGAGGTCGATGAGCGCCTCGACGCGGCGGCCGGCCCAGTCCGCGGGCACCCGACCGGTGAGCTTGAACCACGTGGTGCCCCAGGCCGGGCCCCACAGCTCGCCGACGGCGGCGGGCTGGAAGTCGAGTCCTCGTCCGTCCGCGGGCGCGATCGGCTCGCCGGGGAGCTGGTGGGCGGCGACATCCAGCGGCACGGACGCCGAGTGGATCGCGGGGCGGACGCGCTCCTCGAGGACCCGCTTGACGCGGCCGACGGTGAGCGAGGTGTCGTCATGCATGGGATGGTTCTCCGGGCTCGGCGATGAGTGCTGGTTCGCGGCGCCGCGACGTGCGGGGCGTCGGTCGATGCTATCGGATTTACTAAAGCGATCTAGTCGAAGTCTAAACCGATCAAGTAGGGTGAGGGACTATGAGTCCGGCGAAGCGCGTCACGATCGCCGATATCGCGCGCATGGCCGGGGTCTCCCCCGGCGCCGTCTCCTTCGCCCTGAACGGCCGCCCCGGGGTCAGCGAGGAGACCAGGCAGCGCATCCTCTCGATCGTCGAGGAGAACGGCTGGCAGCCGAGCTCCGCCGCGCGCGCCCTGGTCGGCGCCCGCGCCAACACGGTCGGCTTCGCGCTCGCCCGCCCCGCGCGATCCCTCGGATCCGAGGCGTTCTTCACCGATCTGATCGCCGGCATCGAGTCGCGGCTGTCGGAGAGCAAGGTCAGCCTGCAGCTGCGCCTGGTGAGCGACATCGCCGAGGAGATGGAGGTGCACCGCCAGTGGCGCTCCTCCAATCAGGTCGACGGCATCATCCTGATCGACCCGCGCGACGACGACCCCCGCGGCGACCGCATCACCGCCCTGGACGCACGCGCCGTTATGATCGGCTCGAAGCCCTCCCCGGACGGCGCCGTGCCGAGCGTGTGGATCGGCGACGACGCGGTGGCCGAGACCCTGTTCTCTTATCTCGCCGCCCTCGGTCACACCCGCATCGCCTACGTCGCCGGCCCCGCCGAGCTCGAGCACACCCGCCTCCGCGCCGAGGTGCTGGAGCGCATGGCCGCCGACGGCATCCACGGGGAGATCATCACGACCGACTTCTCGCCCGGACGCGCATCGGCGGTGACCCGCACTCTGCTGTCGGGGCGACAGCGTCCGACCGCGATCGTCTACGACAACGACGTGATGGCGGTCGCCGGTCTCCGCGTCGCGCAGGAGATGGGCCGGCACGTGCCCCGCGACGTCTCGCTCGCATCGTTCGACGACTCCGTGATCGCCGGTCTGATCAACCCGTCGATCACGGCCATGACCCGCGACACGTTCGAACTGGGCGAGACGGCGGCCACGCTCCTGCTGCGCCAGATCGAGGCAGGGACGACACTGCCCAGCGTCGAGGGCCCGACCCCCGTGCTCACGGCGCGCGAGAGCACCGCGCCCCCCGCCCGCTGACCCCCCGGCATCCCGCCGACACCCCGGGCTAGAAGCGCAGACACCCCGGGGCGTGGACGCGACCCCGGGGTCTCGGCGGAGGAGAGAGCCGAGTCAGGGAGTGACGACCGTGTTGACGGAGCCGTACGGGTCGACCGTGCTCGTCGACAGATCGGGACGGATGAGACGGCGGACGCCGCGCGCCTCGAGCGCGGCGGGATCCCCCGCGTCGCGAGAGGTCACCAGGGCGGGATCGTCGCCCGCTGCACACGCGTCCACCCAGGCCTGGAAGACGGCACCACCGGGGCTCAGGGCGGCGCGACTCAGCGGCACGTCGCGCTCGTCGACGTCCACGACGATCGCCGTGTCGCGCACGGGCGGCGCGACGCGGTGGCGGACCTCAGGGATCAGCTCGGCGAGACGGCGGCCGATGGGCTTGGCCGCACCGTCCTGCCCGATCAGTCCGAGGGAGTACTCCAGCTCGGGGAAGTCCGCCAGGTCGCGGCTCACGTCATGCGAGCACCACCAGGTGATGCCCCACAGGTTTTCGGTGCGCGCGGCCGAGCGCACCGTCGCCTCCAGGAAGCCGGGCATCTCGTCCTCATCGAGGCAGTTCGACGGCGCACCCACCTCCTGCAGCCAGACCGCACGGGCCGGGTCGGTCGCGAAGGCGCGGGACAGCTCGATCAGGTACTCGGCATGCCGGTCGGACGCCACGGAGCGACCACCGTAGCGCTGGGCCGTGCCGTTGAAGATCCAGGAGTGGATCGTGGTCATCGCGCCGAGCCGTGACGCATGCGCCGGCGTGAAGCCGTGCCCGTCCATGTACCAGACGGCGTCGTATTCGCTGTGCACGTGAGGCAGTCCCGGAGCCGAGGATTCCGCCGCCGAGAGCAGCGTCGAGATCCACGCTCCGGCCTCGTCCTGCGTGACCGGCCAGGGCGAGGGGTGGGTGTGCGCGGAGAACTGGTTCGTCTCGTTGCCGAGCGTCAGGCCCAGGAAGTTCGGCGCGTCGCGCAGCGCCTTTCCGAGCCCTTCGACGAGCGCGACCTGCCCCTGCAGTGCCTTGTCGTCGGTGAACATGTTCTTGTCGTGCCACGTGTACAGCCACGACGGCACGAAGTCGAAGCTGGAGAGGTGCCCCTGGATCACGTCGATGCTCGCGTCCAGCCCGAACTCTCCCGCGATGTCGACCACGGCGCGCACGTCGTCGACGGCCTTGGCGCGGATCAGGGTGCGGTTCGGCTGCAGGACCGTCCACAGCGGGAACACGCGCACGTGGTCGAGTCCGAGCTCGGCGAGGGCGGCGAAGTCGCGGCGCACGTCGTCGAGATCGAGGTCGAGCCAGGAGTGCATCCAGTCCTTCGACGGCGTGTAGTTCGCCCCGAATCTCAGGGGAGCATCGAGAGCGCCGCGCTGCGTCATGTGTTCTGACCTTTCGGACGGTGGCCTCCGGCGAGGACATGTCGCACCACTATAACGCTTGAGCAACGAACCGCACACCGCCCTGCCTCGCCGAGGCGTTCATACCGCCGAGCGCACCTTGACAGGGAGAGGATCGGATGGTTTCATCTGCTAAAGCGTTGTAGTCCCCTGGTGTGGACGGCACGCGGATTCGCCCGCCTCGAGGAAGAAGCACGATGAAAGTTCGCACACGCATTGTCGCCCTGGCAGCATTCAGCATCGGCGTTCTGGCGCTGACGAGTTGCACAGGGGGCGGCGGATCCACCGCCGAGTCCGGGCCCATCGACACCTCCGGCGAGCTGAGCGGATCGATCCAGTTCCAGACCTGGTCCCTCAAGAACGAGAAGTTCACCCCCTACTTCGAAGACCTCATCGACGCGTTCGAGAAGGAGCACCCCGACGTCACGGTCGAGTGGCTCGACCAGCCGGGCGACGGCTACCAGGACAAGATCCTGAGCCAGGCGAACGCCGACACCCTTCCCGACGTGCTGAACCTCCCGCCGGACATCGCCTATCCCCTGGTCGCCGCGGGCAAGCTGGTCGACATCGAGACCGCCGACCCCGACCTGAAGTCGGTCTACAACGCCGGAGCCTGGGACTCGTATAGCCAGTACCCCGGCGTGGAGGGCACGTACGGGCTCCCCTGGTACCTCTCCAGCGACGCCTCGTGGTGGAATCTGGCCCAGCTCGCCCCCTACGGCGTCACCGAGGACACCCTCCCCACGACCGTCGATGAGCTCCTCGACCTCGCGAAGAGGGTCGCCACCGAATCGGGCGGCAAGGTGCAGCTGCTCTCCTCGATCCCCGCCCTCGACACGTTCACGGCCGCCGGCATGGAGGTCATCGACGACGAGGGCGAGTTCGACTTCAACACGGACGAGGCCGCCGAGATCATCCAGGCGTACGCCGACGCGTACGCGGCCGGGGCGATGCCGGCGGAAGCCCTCACCGGCGACTACGGCGGGAACGCCGAGGCGTACATCCAGGAGAAGGTCGCCTTCACGACCGGCGGCACCGGCTTCACGACCGACCTCCAGAAGGACGCGCCCGCCCTGTTGGAGAACACCGTGGCCACCCCGCGTCTCGGCATCGCGCCGCTGTACGTGCAGGGCCTGAACGTGTCGGCCGATTCGGACAACAAGGAAGCGGCGCTGGCCTTCGCCGAGTTCGTCACGAACGAGGAGAACCAGGTCGCGTTCTCCTCGCTGGCCGTCGGCACCGCTCCCGGCACCGCCGCCGGCGGCGACGAGGTCGTCGACAGCATCGCCTCCTCCGTCACCGACGAGAAGCAGCTGGCCGCGATCGACACCGTGTTCGGCGCGATGAAGGACGCCAAGGCGCTGCCGTTCCAGTGGACCTCCGACATGGCCACCTACATGACGCAGCAGATCGCGCTCGCCATCAACGGCGAGGCGGACGCGAAGACCCAGCTCGACAAGATCGTCGAGTACGCCAACGCCAACCGCGTGGACCAGTAAGCCATGAGCGCGAACACCGGCATCCGGAGCAGACGGACCACCATGAGATCGCACAAGTGGTTCACCCCGTGGGTGCTCATCGCCCCCGCCGTCGTCTGGGTGCTGGTGTTCGCGCTCTGGCCGTTCCTCAACACGGTCTTCCTGAGCTTCACCGATGCTCGTCCGCTGCGCACGCCCGGATTCGTCGGCGGCGCCAACTACGAGCGCATGTTCGGCGATGAGATGTTCTGGAACGCGCTCACGACCTGCCTCATCTACGTCGTCGTGTGCGTCCCGCTGCTGACGATCCTGCCGCTGCTGCTGGCCCTCCTGGTGCAGAAGAAGCTGCCGGGCATCTCGTTCTTCCGCACGACGTTCTACTTCCCCGTGATCGCCTCGGTCGTCGTGGTCGCCCTCATCTGGACCTGGCTGTTCGACAGCCGCGGCATCATCAACCAGACGCTCGAGTTCCTGGGACTGATCGACCAGCCGATGGCGTTCCTCGTCGACCGCTGGCTGCTGCTGGGCTGCGCGATCCTGCTCACCGTGTGGAAGGGTCTCGGCTACTACATGGTCGTGTACCTGGCGGCGCTCGGGAACGTGGGCAAGGAGCTGCACGAGGCGGCCATGCTCGACGGCGCCGGCTCCTTCCGCCGCTTCCTGTCCGTCACGATCCCCTCGGTCCGCGGGGCGATGCTCCTCATCTCCGTCCTCATCGCCGTGTCCGCCATGCGCGTGTTCGCCGAGCTCGACGTGCTGTCCAAGAGCACGGGAGGCCCGGGCGGCTACGACATGTCGCTCGTGATGCTGATCCGCCAGGTCGGCTCCGGCCTGAACGGCAACATCGGGTACGCGTCCGCGATCAGCGTGGCGCTGTTCCTCCTCACCCTCATCCCGCTCGCCGCGATCGCCTTCATGAATCGCGAGAAGAAGGCGAAGGCTCCCGCATGAGCACCATCACCCCGCCTCGAACCGACGACGACGCCCGCCCCGCCGAGGAGCGGCCCGCGTCGCCCGCGCGCGAACGGATCTTCCGCCGCCGCGGGTCCGGCGATTTCAGCAAGCCGACCCTCGGCGGACTGATCGGCCGCTACGCCCTCCTGGTCCTCGTCCTGTTCCTCGTGATCGGCCCGTTCATCTGGCAGCTGTCGACGTCGTTCAAGGGCCCCCAGGAGAACATCTACTCCTTCCCGCCCGAGCTCATCCCCCGTGAGCCGACCCTGCAGAACTACGCTCGCGTCGCCGACATCGTCCCCGTGTACCTCTACGCGTGGCACTCGCTGCTCGTCTCGGTCGGCACCGTGATCAGCAACGTGGTCCTGGCCACGTTCGCCGGTTACGCGCTCGGGTGCATGCGCTTCCGCGGCAAGTGGATCGTGATGGGGATCCTGCTGTCGACCCTGCTGTTCCCCGGCGAGGTCACGGTCACGAGCAACTTCCTCACCATCCGGTCGCTCGGACTGGCCGACACCCTGTGGGGCGTGTTCCTCCCCGGCGCCATCAGCGCGATGAACGTGCTGCTGATCGCGACGGCGTGCCGGATGATCCCCAAGGACGTGCTGGATGCCGCCACCGTGGACGGCGCGACGACGTGGCAGCGCATCCGGCACATCGTGTGGCCGAACATCCGAGGCATGGTGTCGGTGGTCGCGATCTTCGCCTTCATCGGCGCGTGGGACGACTACCTGTGGCCGCTGATCGTGCTCTCCGACCCGGCGAAGTACACGCTGACCGTGGGCATGGCGTACCTCAACAGCAGCTTCTCCGTCGATCCGCGACTCATCGCCGCCGGCACGATGATCGCCCTCGTGCCGATCGTGATCATGTTCTCCTTCACGCAGCGCTTCTTCTTCAAGGGCGTGCAGGAGGGGGCGATCAAGGGGTGACCGCCGCGCACCTCGCCCCGGCGGACGGACCAGCGGATCCCCCGTCGTCCCGTCCGCGCGCCGGCGTGCTCGCCGGACCCGTCTTCGCCTTCGCGTTCGACCCCGGCCTCGGCGAGCAGCGGGTGGACATCCCGGAGTTGACGGAGATCGCCCTCACGAGCGAGACCGTGCTGCACTGGGCCTTCTACGCCGACGGACCCGAAGCGACGCTCGCCCCGCATGCCGCGCTCGCCGTGGCGGTCGACGTGCGGCTGTCCGACGGCACGCGACTGAGCGATCACGCCGCCGTCCGCGACCGCTACGACTTCCCGATCGACGCCGAAGCGCAGTTCGCCGCCCGGTGGTCGTTCCCCGAGCAGTGGAACGCGGACACCGTGTCGCTCGCACCGCTGGACCCCGACCGTCGCGGAGCCGTCGAGCTCGTGCTCGGCACCGCATCCCTCGCCGCAGCATCCGGAGTCCCCGCCCGTGCGACCGGGTACGTGCAGGTCCTCGTCGAGGAGTGCCCCGCGCCCGCGGCCATCCCGCCCGTCGAGCGGGTGGACACCCGACGCGGCAGCCACTCCGGACCCCGTTTCTCACGCGGCAACACGATCCCGGCGGTGGCGGTGCCGCACGGTTTCACGTTCCTCACCCCGGCCACGGATGCCGCGGATGCGCGCTGGCCGTACCGCCCCTTCATGCACGACGATCCGCAGGGACGCCGTCTGGAGGCGCTGCAGTTCTCGCATCAGCCGAGCCCCTGGATCGGAGACCGTTCCGTGCTGCAGCTCATGCCCTTCCGCGGGGCAGCGACGTCGAACCGCACCGCGCGACGACGCTGGATCCGCGCGGGGTCGGAGCGTGCTCGACCGCACGAGTACGCGGTCGACCTCGACGGGGGTCTGCACGCCGAGCTGACCGCGACCTCGCATGCCGCGGCCTTCCGCGTGCGCGCCGACGACCCGGAGGCGGTGGTCGGCTTCGTGATCGACCAGCTCACGGATGAGGGGCGCCTCATCCTCAGCGGATCCGGCGAGGTCGAGGGCTGGATCCCGGAGGGGCAGGAGGAGTGGGGCAACGCGCCCCGGTGCTACTTCGCAGGGAGGGTGACGCCGTCCGTGTCCGGCGATCGCCGGGCGCAGGCCATGCTCGACGACGACGGTCGGGGCCGTGTCGCCGGGTTCGTGTCCGGGCGCGGTGTGCTCGAGGTGCGCATCGCCGTGTCGTTCCTGTCGGTCGAGCAGGCGCGGCGGAGCCTCGACCTCGAGGTGCCCGTCTCGATGTCGTACGAGCAGCTGCGCGACGAGGCCGCAGCGGCGTGGGGCCGTCTGCTCGGTCGCATCACGATCCCTCCGCTCCCGGCCGCAGCCGCCCCCTTCCGAGCGCTCGCCGACCAGGAGAGCCGTTCTCGGATCGCTGCCGCGCTGCATCGCATGCATCTGTATCCGAACACCGCCGCCGAGAACGCCGGGACCGCAGAGGCGCCGATGCGGCGGTTCGCCGACGTCTTCGCCCCACGGGAACCCTTCGGCGAACAGGCCACGAGCGCACCCGTCGCCGAGGGCGACCTGGTGGTGAACAACGGCTACTGGGACACCTACCGCACGGAGTGGCCGGCCCTCGCCCTGCTCGATCCCGCCCTCGCGGGGCGGCTGCTCGACGGGCAGCTCGCACAGTCCTGCCGGGGCGGATGGATGGCCCGGTGGAGCGCTCCGGGGTACGTCGACAGCATGGTCGGCACGTCGAGCGACCAGATCTTCGCCGACGCTGCCCGGTGGGGGGTCGCCTTCGACCGGGTGGCCGCCTTCGAGAGCGGCTGGCGCAACGCGTGCGAGCCGGGACCGGACGCCCGGAGAGGCCGCAAGGGCATCGCCCGCGGCCGCTTCACGGGATACATCTCCTCGGAGGTGCCGGAGGGCATGAGCTGGAGTCTCGAGAACGCGGTGAGCGATGCCGCTCTCGCCCGCTTCGCCCGCCTGCTCGCCGACGCCCCCGCCTCCGGATCCGCCACCGCCCGCTACCGGGCCTTCGCCCGCTACTTCGCGAACCGGTCCCGCTCGTATCGCCAGCTGTTCGACCCCGCGTCCGGGTTCTTCCGCGGCCGGGACGCTACGGGCGGCAGGGAGAGCCCCTTCGACCCTCGCGTGTGGGGTGGCGACAACGTGGAGACCAACGCCTGGGGGATGTCGGTCAGCCCGGTGCACGACGGCGTCGGGCTCGCCGAACTCCACGGCGGCCCCGACGGTCTCGGACGCCATCTGGACGCCCTGTTCGCCGAGCCGGAGACGGCCGACGAGCGGTTCGGCGGCGCGTACGGCACCGTCATCCACGAGCAGCGTGAGGCGCGCGCCCTGCGCTCCGGGATGTGCGCGATCTCGAACCAGCCGGCGCATCACATCCCGTTCATGTATGCGTTCAGCGATCGTCCGTGGCGCACGGCGGGCATCGTGCACGAGCTCGCCGGGCGCCTGTTCGCCGGGGCGCACATCGGCCAGGGGTTCCCCGGAGACGAGGACAACGGCGAGATGAGCGCGTGGTGGCTGTGGGCCGCGCTCGGGCTCTATCCTCTGGAACTGGCCTCGGGGAGGCTGCGGATCGGGTCGCCGCTGTTCGACGACGTCTGCGTGGACCGCGGGGACGGCTCGTCGCTGCGGATCCGTTCGCGGCGCAGCGCCCCGCACGCGCACATCCTGCAGGAGGCGCGACTGAACGACGCACCGCTGCCCACCGCCGACCTCCCGATCGACGCGCTGAAGAAGGACGCGGTGCTGGAGCTCGTCTTCGGGACGGATCCGGCCCTGGCATTGGAGACCGGGGGCGCGACCGGGACGGTGGAGCCCTGGCACTCCGACCTCACACGCGGAGACGGCCACGTCATCGCCTCTCCCGCCGTGCGCCACGTCGGTCGGCTGGTCGACGACGGCGACCCGGACGGGGACGACGGGGTCCGCGTGTCACGAGGCGAGTGGGTGGGCTGGCGGTTCGCGGAGCCCCGCGGACTCACCGACCTCGCGGTCACGGCGGTGCGCTCGGTCGGCTCGAGCGCTCTGCGCTGGGAGATCGAAGGCGCCGACGGACGGTGGCTGCCCGTTCCGACGACGCACACGGAGGAGCTGCCGCCCGATCGCACGACACCGTTCGCGCTCCACTCGCGGGTCGTGACCTCGGCCGTCCGCGTGCGGGCGGCGACCGAGGTCACGCTCCGTCAGGTGGAGCTCTTCGACCTGGGCTGACTCAGTTCGTCGGAGCCGCCCGGTACTGCGTCGCCTCGCCCTTCAGCGCCTGGGTGATGCCGGAGAGGTACGCGGACTGGTCAGTCGCGGTGAGGTTGTACGCGACGTAGACGCCGTAGCCGTCGGCCACGGTGCGCCGGGCGAAGTCGGCCGCCGTGGATGCGCTCGTGTTCGCGAGGTCGATCGCCGCTGCGCCGATGCGCGCACGGTCGTCGAGGCCGGGCACGGTGGGCGCATCGTAGGTCGGATAGTAGGGGTTCCAGGCGTAGTCGATCGCGCTCGCGACGTCGAACCGGCTGAAGTCGGTCGTGGTGTAGGACGGACCGATCGCGTACAGGCTGATGATCTTGTCCGGGCCGAGACGATCACGCAGGGCGGTGACGAGCCATCCGAAGGACTCGGAGTTGGGCTGCGGCGTGCCGTTCGCGCCGTACTCCGTCCACTCGTCGTCGAAGTCGATGCCATCCAGACCGTAGGTCGCCACCGCGTCGGCGAGCTGGGCAGCGAAGGCATCCGCTTGCGCGAAGGACGTGAAGTTCGCGAACCCCGCACCCTGGTGGTTGCCGAGCACGGACAGCAGGACCTTGGTGCCGCCGGCCTGGACCGGGCGGATCTGGTTCTCCGCGTCCTGCAGCGTCTGCGTCACGCGCTCGTTGAAGTGCAGGTACGCCTTCTGCCCGTCGTAATTGATGTTGGCGGCGAAGATCATCGCCAGGTCGACGGCGGGTCCGCCGGACTCCGCAAGCGTGTAGTCCGCGACGTTCGCTAAATCGTTCGAGTTGACCTCGACGTAGACGGCCAGCTTCGGCTCGCCCTCCTCCGTCTGGGCACTGGCGGCAGCGGTCCCCGTGAGGGCGCCAGCCGCCGCGAGCGTCAGCGCGGCTGTGACCGCGGCAGCCCTTCGCAAGCGGTGGATCCTGGTGTTCGGCTGAGTCATGACAGATCGTCTCCTTCGGCGTCGGTGTCCAGAACAGGCCACGGCGTCGTGACCTGCGGCGACTATATCGCTTAAGTGAAGCGGTCGGAAGAGAGGGAGGAGCGCACCTGGCGCACACGGCGCATTCCCGCGATGCTGGACGCATGCGCGCACTCCGACTCCTCTGGCGGTATCCCGTGATCACGCTCACGGTCATCGTCTTCGTGGCGGTGGGCGCCCTGCACGCGGCCGACCAGGAGGTCCTCGGCCGGTGGATCGCCACCGTCTACGTCGCCGGCGTCGTCGTCTGGACGCTGATCGGCATGGTGCGGGACGTGCTGCGCGGGCACGTCGGCCTCGACATCCTCGCCGTGGTGGCGATGGTCGCGACGCTCGCGGTCGGGGAGTACATCGCCGCGCTGATCATCGTGCTCATGCTGTCGGGCGGGGAGGCGCTGGAGGACTTCGCCGGCCGCAGGGCGAAGCGCGATCTCTCCGCGCTGCTCGACCGCTCGCCCCGCATCGCCCACGTCCTGACGCAGCCCGAGGCGGTGGATTCGGACGAGGCGCACGACGCCCCGGTGGATGACGTGGCCGTGGGAGACGTGCTGCTGGTCCGTCCGTCGGAGATCGTCCCCGTGGACGGGATCCTCCTGACCGAGAGCGGGACGTTCGACGAGTCCTCGCTGACGGGCGAGAGCATGCCGGTCACGCGCGAGGCCGGCGGCGAGGTGCTGTCGGGCGCGATCAACGGCAGCCGCGCCATCCGCATCAGGGCACTGCGGACGGGCGCCGACAGTCAGTATCAGCAGATCGTCGCGCTCGTCCACTCCGCCGAGTCCTCGCACGCGCCGATCGTGCGGCTCGCCGACCGGTTCGCCATCCCGTTCACCGCCGTCTCCCTCGTGCTCGCCGGCACCGCGTGGGCGATCTCCGGCGACGCGACCCGCTTCGCCGAGGTGCTGGTGCTCGCGACGCCCTGCCCGCTGCTGATCGCCGCCCCCGTGGCCTTCCTCGGCGGACTCTCCCGTGCCGCGAAGTCCGGCGTCATCATGAAGAGCGGTGCCGTGATCGAGCAGATCGCACGCGTGCGATCCGCCGCGTTCGACAAGACGGGGACCCTCACGCAGGGGCGTCCGGAGCTCGTGGACGTCCGCCCGACGGCCGGGTTCGATGCGGACGAGATCCTGCAGCTGTCCGCATCGGCGGAGCAGTACTCCTCCCACGTCCTGGCCGACGGCATCCGCCGTGCCGCCGAGGCGCGAGGACTCGTGCTCCATGCGGCGGAGGAGGCGAGCGAGACCGCGACGAACGGCGTGGCAGCGACGATCGGAGGGCGCTCGGTCGTGGTGGGCAAGCCGGCGTACGTCGCCTCCCTCGCGCCCGACACCGTGCGCGCCGAACTCGGCGTCGGCGAGGCGGCTGCCTACGTGGCGGTGGATGGACGCTTCGCCGGCGTCCTCGTGCTCGCCGACGCCGCCCGTCCGGAGGCGGCCGCCGTGGTCTCCTGGCTGCGCCTGCACGAGGTCGACCGCATCGTCATGCTCACCGGCGACGTGCAGTCGACGGCGGAATCCGTCGGCCACCACCTCGGCATCGACGAGGTGCACGCCGAACTCCTCCCACCCGAGAAGGTGCGACTCGCCTCCGAATTGGAGCCGCGGCCGGTGCTGATGGTGGGCGACGGTGTGAACGACGCTCCGGTCCTGGCTGCGGCCGACATCGGCATCGCCATGGGCGCGAAGGGCGCGACGGCGGCCGGCGACGCCGCCGACGTGGTGATCCTCGTCGACTCGCTCGCCAAGGTCGTCGATGCCGTCTCGATCGGACGGCACACGCGACGGGTGGCGCTCGCCGCCATCTGGATCGGCATCGGGCTGAGCGTCGGGCTCATGGTCGTCGCCATGACCGGTGTCATCCCCGCTGTCGTGGGTGCGCTGGTGCAGGAGCTCGTGGACCTCGCGACGATCCTCTACGCCCTCCGCGCACTCAGCGGCCCACCCAGCGGCCTCCGCCTGACCCGACCCCGCTCCAGCACCGGAATACCGTGACAACCTTGGCTTCCGGACTCACACTGGAGGCATGCGCTTGAACGACCCACAGGTATGGACGCTGATCGGAGTGTTCGCCGCCGTGATGCTCGGCGGCATGACCTTGATGACCACACAGCTCAGCCGCATCATCCGCACCGAGGTCGACCGCATCGACGGCACCCTGTCGGCGCGCATGGACCTCATCGACGGCACCCTGTCCGCGCGGATGGACCGCATCGACGGCAGCCTGTCCGCGCGGATGGATGGTCTCGACGGCACCCTCTCCGCCCGCATCGACGGCGTGGATGCGCGTCTCGGAAGGATCGAGGCGAAGGTCGAAGACCTCGACAAGGAGCTCACCAACCTCGCGACACGGTTCTGGCGCTCGCAGTAACGTTCTGCGACCGATCAGATCGCGACGTCGCCCACGAGGTTGACCTTGATCCCCATGCCGTCGAACATCGCGGCCTTCGCGATCAGGGCCTTGTCCGCGGTCTCGGCGTCGGGCGCGTAGACGAGCTGCGCGTGGTTCGCCTTGTGCCGCGCCATGAACTGATCGCGAGAGATGCCGTGCAGCACCACGTGCGCGATCGGCCATTCCGGGTTCGTGGCATCCTTGCGGCGCTGCGTCTCCTCCGCGGGCAGTTCCACCACCGACGCCCGGAAGATATCGGCCTGCAGGACGCCCTCGGCGATGAACACGCGCGAGAGCACGACCTCTCCGGGCTTGGACACACCGTTGATCGTGGCGCCGCCCGCGGGGAAGAACACATGACCCTGCCGCCAGCCCTCCGCGTTCTGCCAGCCGCCGAGGTGCGAGGCCGGCACCGAGCCGGAGATCTCGTACACCCAGACGAACTGCCCGTCGTGGTCCTCACCCCAGCGCACGTCGTGCAGCGTGTTGTCGGGCACGAGGCCCATCGCACGCCACACCCGGTCGGTGACCAGCGCGTCCACGGCGACACCCTCGTCGGCCTCGTTGAAGTGCGGGAAGGCCCGCCCCTCGTGCAGCACGCGGGAGCCGTCGCGCGAGGTGACCGGCGGGCGCTCGGTGGAATTGAGGATGCCCTCGGCCAGATCCGACGCGGGCACCAGGTCCTTCAGCCCCTGCTGGTACTGGATGCCGACCGCGTCGAGGCCGAAGTCGTCGGCGATGCGGAGCGCGGCGATGTACATCTTCAGCTGCCACTGCACCTGCTCGCGGGTGAGCTCCGTCGCCGCGTCCTCCCCGTACCGGAATGTCATCCCCCGCTCGACGAGCCAGTCGTACGCGGCGTCGGCCTCCTCCTCGGTCACGTTCAGCATCTCGGCGTAGAGGGCCGACTGCGACAGGCGCTCCTTGTAGATGCCGGTCTGGTTCAGGAGCTCGTCGTCGAAGATGGCGTTGTACATGCCCATGCAGCCTTCGTCGAAGACGCCGATGATGGCCTTCTCCGCCTTCAGCTCCGCGGCGAGCGCCTCCCCGAGCCGCTTCTCCGGGCTGTCCGGCAGCGCGGGGAGCGGACGCACATGCGAGGCGTCGTGGGTGATGG
Organism: Microbacterium algeriense; assembly: GCF_008868005.1. GTDB lineage: Bacteria > Actinomycetota > Actinomycetes > Actinomycetales > Microbacteriaceae > Microbacterium > Microbacterium algeriense. Next base: position 511,192 of record NZ_WAAO01000001.1, on the reverse strand, counting down.
AGCCGGTCTCGGTCCACTCGCGGATGCCGTCGCGGAACCAGTCGTCGGTGAAGTCGACCGACCAGATCGTCGCGTACGGCTTGTCCATCTTCGTCAGACCGGCGTTGAGGCCGAGCAGGCCCACGAGTCCGGGCCAGTCGCCCGCGAAGTTCGCGACCGTGAGGATCGGCCCCTCGTGCGTGCGCAGGCCCGCGAGCACGTGGTGCGAGTACTGCCAGTTCGCGATGGCGACCACCAGCGGCGCATCGACCGGGATGTTTCGGAAGACCTCGAGGCCCATGCGCTGGCTCGAGATGAAGCCGTGCCCGGTCTCGGGGTCGACGCCGAAGGGACGGATGACCTCCCAGCCGAGGGCGTTCAGCACTCCGCTGACGCCGGTCTCCAGCTCGACCTGGGTCGGCCACCCCGCCACGTTCGCCGACTCGCGCAGGTCGCCGGACGTGATCAGATACGCCGTCTTCGGCGCGGCGGTGGGGCGGGATGCCGGGGTCGGCAGGGTGTACGTGTTCATGGTGCCTCCGGGGTTGGGGTCGAAGTGAGCGGGGAGCGGTGCGACTCGCCCGCTCGGAGTCGGATGTCGCGGCCGACGGTCTCGCCGCGCAGGTGCAGTTCGACGAGGTCGAGTGCGCCACCGTCGAGGTGGATGGTCAGGGTGCGCTCGTCGATCTCGACGCGCCCCCACCCCGTGCCGGTGGTGAACAGGCTGCGGAAGGGACCATCGGTCGCCGGCGCGAAGGACAGCACTCCGCTCGGCGCATCCCACTGCACGCCGCCGGCGCCGAGCAGCAGCGCCCAGGAGGCCAGCGACCGCGCGTAGTGGTTGCCGCACTCGATCTCGTTCCACGGGCTGCGGTGGGTTCCGTCGTAACGGCGGCGCAGCGAGCGCTCGACGCGAAGGGCGTCATCGACGCGCCCGGCGAACAGAAGCGACGCGGCGACCTGATGCTCGACGCCGGTCCACACCTCATCCGAGTACACGAACGGGATGGCCGGCCGCCCGCCGCGCGGCCACGAGGCGAGCAGCAGTCCGCCCTCGTCGTTCAGCGCGTAGACCCGCTGCGTGCTCTCGTGGTCGGACAGATCGTCTCGGTGGTTGTGCGCCACGATCGCGGCGAGCGCGGAGTCGACGCGATCGGCGGGGAGGATGTGTCCGAGCCCGTTCACGAACGCGTGGAACTGTCCGAGCAGCTGGTCTGACAGCACACCGTCGCCGTACTGGTATCGATGGGCGTCCGGGTCGTCGATCACCTGCCGGTAGTACTCCCCGTTCCACAGCGTCTCATCCATCGCCGCGGCCACGTGATCGGCTCTCGCGGACCACGCCTCGCCGCGCTCGTGCTCGCCCAGGTGCACAGCCATCCGCGCCCCTGCCCGCAGCGCCGCGAGGTAGACCCCGTTGGCAAGCGGTTCCGAGCCGTGGAACTCGATGTCGTAGGTGTTGTGCATCTCGCCGTCCAACAGCCCGTCGCCGTCGCGATCCCACTCGCGGATCGCGTAGTCCAGCGTGCGGGACGCGGCCGGCCACAGCTCACGCAGGAAAGCGTCGTCTCCGCTGAAGCGCCACTCCCTGTGCAGGCGCAGCAGTGTGCCGAGCTGTCCGTCGACAGCGGGCCCCATGAACCAGGAGGGTCCGCCGAAGACCCGATTGCCGCGGAACTTCTGCACCCCCGTCTCGTCGGTCTCGAGCAGATACTCCACCCGGCGGGCGCTGCGTTCGAGTGAGGGGAACAGCCAGGCGAGTGTCTGCGCGTATGACCACACGTGGGTGCAGGTTCCCTCGCAGGAGCCGGCGTGATCGAAGGACCCCTCCCAGGCGGCGAACACCGGTCCTCGGCCGAGTTCGGACTGCGGGGAGGCCAGGACGAAACCGGTGGTGGAACGCGCAGCGGCGATGTTGGCTCCGATGGCATCGGTCAGCACAGGATCGAGGCTGCTACCGTACAGCGCCTTGACGAAGGCTTCGGTCGCCTCTTCGAGCTGCGGGAGATTGGCATGGAGATGGCGGCCCGCGGCCCATGCGTCCGCCCAGAGGGTCGCGTAGTGGTTCTGCACGGTCTCGTCGATGTGCGGGTCCGCAAGGACGATGTGCCCTGCCCAACCGCGTCGCCGGTTCGGAAAGCTCCAGGACAGCACGAACTCGAAATCGCGGCTCTCGCCCGGGGCGAGCGCGTGCACGATGCCGAGTGAGCCGGTGCGCAATCGCGGCAGCTTGGCGAGCATCTCGTCCTCGCTGAGAGGTGCTGCTTCCGGATCGGCGTCGAGTTCCGCGAACAGCCCGCGCGGGCGGTCCTCGAGCGTGAGGCGCTCCTCGGCCGACAGGAGTCCATCGTCGATGAGGTCATTCCAGAACAGCCGCGCACCGTCGGGCCAGTAGCTGGTGACCCACTGCGGCTTGGCCGTGGTCTCGGCATCCGTCGTGGTGAGACTGAGTGTGCCGTAGCCGGGATCACCCTCGGGCAGATCGATGCCGAAATCGAGTCCGCGCACGTCGCCGTCGTCGCGCCAGCGCACGGTCTGCGTCGCGCGCATCCCCCACGGGGCGTCCGGCCCCGGCGTCCCCCGGCCCGCGGTGTGCGAAACGCTGCCGACGATCGTCACCCTCACCGGTGCTGAGGCGGGATTGGTCACGCGGTAGCGCAGCACGGCGGCCGGGATGCCTGAGGCGTCGGCATCGAGCGGTACCAGCGGCGTGAAGGCGTGCAGCGACACCTCCACGGGAAGGACCCGGTCCGTGAAGTCGACGTCGACGACGGGGTACTCTCCGTGCAGTGACGCGGCGTCGAGGCGCGGGAGCCCGGCGAGCTGGTCGAACGCGTAGCCGGCGTCGGCGTCGTGTCGACCGGTGAGCCGTGCCTCGAGCACCCGCGTGACCGCGGTGCCTCCTTCGGGCGCGGCATGGATCGCGAAGAACGAGTGCGGGTTGCGGCGCCCCTTGTCCGGCAGGTTCTCGAACTCCCAGTCGCGCAGTTCGCCTCGAGCGCCGATCGACACGTTGCCGGTGCCGATGCCACCCAAGGGGAACGCCGTGGCCTGGGAGGTGTGCGGGATGCCAGGCGCTCGCCGACGGGGGGTCACGCGGAGCCCCCGCGCTGCGCAGCGGCCAGTTCGTGCACGACCTCTTTCGATGCCTCGTACAGGCGGACATAGCGGTCGAAGAGGGTGTCGTAGAGAGGGCCCAGCGTCTCGTCCGGACGGATCGTGTGCGCGATCGGATTCCAGTCGGTGATGCTCGGAACCGAATCGGGGGCGGCGGTCGCGGTCGCTGCGAGGAAGGCCGCGCCGTAGCTCGCACCGATCGTCGTCTCGGGCACCTCCTGCACCAGACCGGTCGCATCGGAGACGATCTGCAACCACAGCTGTCCCTGTGTACCTCCGCCGACCGCGACAATCCGACGGATGTCGGCACCCGCCGCCCGCATGGTGTCGACGTTGTGCCGCACTCCCAGGGCCGTCGCTTCGAGGGCGGCTCGGTAGAGGTCGCCGCGGTTGTGCTGGAGCGTGAGACCCGCGATCACCCCTCGAGCATCGGGGTCCTGGATCGGCGTGCGCTCCCCAGCGAGGTACGGGAGCATCAGGAGGCCTCGCGCGCCGGGCCCCGAATCCTCCGCCTCGGCGAGCAAGGCGGGATAATCGGCCCCGCTCAGGCCCCGAAGCCACCCGGTCAGCGCTCCGGAGGTCGAAAGCCCGCCGGCGAGGTTGCGGGTTCCCTCGAAGGCCCCGGCGGTGGTCCACATCGAGGGGGTCCGCAGCGTGGTCTCGCCGGTCGCGACGAGGAACATCGTCGTCCCGTACATGAGCATCAGATCGCCGATCTCGTGGGCCCCGACACTCACTGCCTCGGTCCAGGCGTCGATCGTTCCGGTGATGACGCGCGTCCCCGCGGGGATGCCGGTGGCCGATGCCGCCGCTGCGGTGACCTCGCCCGCGACCTCTCCCGCCCACTGCAACCGGGGCTGCTCGATGCCGCCCGCATATCGCTGCCACCACGGATCGTGCCAGACCCCGCCCTCGATGTCGTAGAGCGGAGAGACCTGGCTCGCGGACTGGTGATCGAGGACGTAGGCGCCGGTGAGCTTCCTGGTGAGCCAGGAAGCCGGCATGAACAGCCGCAACGCTCGCGCCGACACGTCGGGCTCTTCGTCGGCGATCCAGACGATCTTGGGCCCGCCCGCCTGCGAGGTGAGGGCCGAGCCGCCGATGCGAGTGATCTCGTCGGCGCCGAGCTCAGCTGTCAGGCGATCGATCTGCGCGGTCGAACGGGTATCGACGCCGTAGAGGATGGCCGGGCGCACCGGTCGATCCTCCTCGTCGGCGAGGAGGATGCACGGCCCCATGCCGCTGACGCCGACGCCCGCGACCTCGGCCTCCGGTACGGCGTGGAGCAGTTCGGCCGCGATGGCCACGAACTCGTCCCACCACAGGTCGCCGTCCATCTCCACCCACCCCGTGCGCGGGCGGCTGACCTCGTGCGCTCGGGTCGCCGTGGCGATGATGGTGCCGTCGGCCGTCACCAGCACACCCTTGGTGCTGGATGTGCCGACGTCGACCCCGAGGGTGCAGCGCATGGAGTCCTCCTTGAAACCCGAGCACAGAATCTGAAACCTGTGGCAACTGTACGCGAAATCGATTTCACGTCGCAAGCAGGCCGACCCTTCCTCCACATTTCGCCCCCGATACTCGGTCTCCACCGCTCGCGGGACCCCACCGCTCAGGGACCGGAATACCGTGACAATCTGGGCTTTCGCTCGCAGGATGGAGTCATGCAGATGAACGAACCGCAGATCTGGACGCTGATCGGTGTCTTCACCGCCTTCATGCTGGGTTCGCTCACGTTGCTCATCCGTCAGAACGACCGAATGATCACCTCTCTCCGTGGCGAACTGTCCGCACGGTTCGAGGGTCTGCACGAGAAGTTCGAGGCGAAGTTCGAGAGCATGGACGCGAAGTTCGAGAGCATGGACGCGCGGTTCGAGAGCATGGACGCGAAGTTCGAGGCGAAGTTCGACGCGATGGACGCGAAGATGGCGGGCATGGACGCGAAACTCGACGCGCGACTCGGCACGATCGATCGCCGCCTCGAAGACCTCGACAAGGAGGTCGCCAATCTGGCGACGCGCTTCTGGGGATCTCGCTGAGGTCGCTCAGCTTCGCGGAGTCGCGGGTTGCACCTCGTTGCGGAGCACAACGGTGCGTGCAGGCTGGCGATCGCCCTTGATGCGCTCGAGCAGCATCCGCGCCGCCGTCACGCCCATGTGGCGCGCGGGCAGACGGACCACAGTGACGGCACTCGGCGACAGAGTGGTGAACGGCAGCGAACCGATGACGGCGACACCGACCTCGGGAGGGGTGAGTCCGTGCTCGGTCAGCACCTGGATGGCGCCCACACCGATGAGGTTGTTGCCCGCGACCACCGCATCCGGCGGGTCGGGGAGGGCGAGGAGATCTTCCATGGCGGCGCGGCCTCCGTCCACGCGGAAGGTGGCGAAACGCGCCAGTTCGTCGAGATCGAGGTCGGGGTATGCGGATGCCAGCGCTGCACGCCAGCCGGCGGCACGCTCTGCCGCGGTGTCGATGTGCTCCGGACCTCCGATGTAGGCGATGCGTCGGTAGCCCGCCTCGATCAGATCCCGCGTCGCCGACGTGCCGGCCGCCCGATTGGCCATCACGACGCCGTCGATGTCGTACGTGGTGCTGCGATCGACGGCCACGACAGGTCGCCCGGTAGCGAGGATGCCGTCGAGGTTGGACTGCTCGTCTGCGGTCGCGATGATGATGCCGGACATGTGCTCGGCTATCGCTATGCGGAGATACGTCGCCTCCTTCTCGAGCTGCGCGTCAGAATTGCAGAGCACCACCGAGTAGCCGGCTTCGGAGGCGACGTCCTCGACGCCGCGGGCCATTTCGGTGAAGTACGGATTCTCGATGTCCGGGATGACGAGGGCGATGACCTCGGAGCTCTGGCGGCGCAGGGTTCGAGCGGTCCGATTGGGCGTGAAGTTCAGCTTCGCCGCGGCTTCACGCACGGCGGCGACCTTCTCCTCGGACACACTCGTGCCGTTGAACACGCGCGATACCGTAGCGGGAGAGACGCCCGCGAGCTCCGCGACGTCGTAGATCGTTGCCATGCACCCTCACTGCCTGTCCAGCCGAGCCGGACGTGAAGCAACAGTATCGCGCAGGAATCGGTTCTCTGGTGTTCCGTTCTGAAATCGATTACATTGGCGCCCATGACTTCTGCACCCTCTGATCTGGCATCCCTCGCGGCGCTGCGACCGGTCCAGACCCGATCCATCTCACCGGAGAACTTCGACGGTTCCGCTGGGGGCGGCGGCCGGGCGACCGAGGGAACGGGCGCCGCGAGCGCTCGTGACCTCGGCCCCGGCTGGAAGATCTCTCCCAGCGTCGATGTGAAGGCCGGGGAAACCCTCGAACTCGCGAACATCGCGGGCGCCGCCAAGATCACGCACATCTGGATCACGACGCACACCGACAACTGGCGCACTCTCCTGCTGCGCGCCTACTGGGACGGGTCGGACGAACCCGCCGTAGAGGTGCCGTACGGCGACTTCTTCTGCAACGGGTGGGGCGTGTTCGCTCAGGTGAACTCGCAGACGATCGCCGCCAATCCGCACGGCGGGTTCAACTCCTACTGGCCGATGCCGTTCCGCGACGGTGCGCGTCTGACCCTCGAGAACACCTCGACCGTCGACGTGCGCGTGTACTACCAGATCACCTACGAGATCGGTGGCGACCACTCGAACGATGCCTACTTCCACGCGCAGTGGCGGCGGTCGAACCCGCTCGAAGAGCTCACCCCGCACGTGATCCTGGAGGGCATCGAAGGGCAGGGGCAGTACGTCGGCACCTACATCGCTTGGGGCGTGAACTCCAACGGCTGGTGGGGCGAGGGCGAGATCAAGTTCTATCTCGACGACGACACCGACTACCCGACGATCTGCGGCACCGGCACGGAGGACTACTTCGGCGGCGCCTGGAACTTCGACATCCCCGGTCAGGGGTACACCCAGTTCTCGACGCCCTATCTCGGGATGCCGCAGGTGATCAGACCCGACGGACTCTACGTCTCGCAGCAGCGGTTCGGAATGTACCGGTGGCATCTCCTCGACCCGATCCACTTCGCGACCGGCATCCCGAGGGTCGACATCCAAGCGCTCGGCTGGCGCAGTGGCTGGCGTTACCTTCCGCTCCGCGATGACATCGCCTCCACCGCACTGTTCTACCTCGACCGGCCGACCGCGCGGCGTCCGAAGACGCCGACGGCTGACGACCTGGAGGTGCACCTAGGAGCAGCTCCGGTTCCCGACATCGGGGCGACACCCCCGCGGGAGCCGCAGGGCTGAGATCCCGAGATCGACGGGCCGTCGCGCTGCGGATCAGGCGATCCATGCGGGCGCTCGCCCGCGCAGCAGCGCGCCGTCGATCGAGAAGCGACCCGCGCCGGTGAGTGCGAGTGCGAGCGCCGAGACGCCGAGCACTGCGACGAACTCGTAACCGCCCTCGCTCACCCACAGCCCGGCCGGCAGATGCACCAGGAGAAGCGCGACCGCCATGTCGATCGCGAGCAGGATGCCGACGGGGCGCGTGAGGAAGCCGAGGATCAGCAGGATTCCGCCGACGAGTTCGAGGAAGGCGACCACGGGAGCCGCGATCTCCGCGAACGGCACTCCCATGCCGGCGAAACTGCCGATGGTTCCGGGGATCGTGAACTCGAAGATCTTCTGCGCACCGTGTGCGGCGAAGATGGCGCCGATGACGACGCGCAGGACGAGGAGTCCCAGCGAAGCGGCGGGAGAGGAGGCTTTGGTGTTCGTCATGAGGAGTTCTTCCTTCGTGGCAGGACACCCGCGCGCTCGGCGCGGACCAGGGTCGTTCCCTGAGATCACGCTAAGAAGGGTTGCTTTCCATCTCCTGGATGCGCTGATCCGGGAGTCAGACCAGCCCCTGCACCCGGAACTGCTCCGAGTGGTAGACGCTATTGTTCCCCGTGTTCCACTGGCTCACGCTGAGATGCAGGTCCGACAGGGTGGACCCGGGGATGATGTAGCCGCCGTAGAGCTGCGCGACGTGCGAAGCGTCCTCCGTGTTCCACTCGGTGCCGTGCAGCAGCGTTGTCTTCGTGGCGGTGTACAGGTTGTCGGTCGGAGTGTTCAGGACCATGGCGTCGATCCGATACGCCCCCGAGTTGAACCAGGTGAGGATCCACCTGCCGCCGAGCGGGCGCAAGCACATCTCGCCGAACTGCCCGGAGAGCACCTCGGTCACAGGTTTGCCCCAGCCCCACGATCCGTTCGCGAAACCCCACGGCTGATACGCCGAGAGGGTCGTCATGTTGTTCGACGGCACCCGGTAGAGCACGATGCCCTTGTCGCGCTGGAAGCCTGTCCCGTAGATGTAGACGTAGCCGTCGTTGCCCTCACCCCAGGTGATGCACTGGAACTTCCCGCCGGCCATATCGGCGGGGAACTGCAGCCCGGTGTGCTGCCAGGTCGCACCGTTGTCGTCGGACTTCCACAGCTCGGTCCAGCGCACGGCGCCGAACTGCGGTCCGTTCACGATGGCGTGCAGGTACATCCGCGTGCCGATCGTGATCACGTCCGAGGGGATGACCGTCGTGAAGTAGGCGTCGTGCGGGTAGTACCAGAGCTGCGGGGCGGTGCCCTGCGTGTTCCCACCCGCTCCCGCGCACCCGTTGAACGTGACGCCGGCGGCGAGATTCGTCGTCGAGGAGTACAGGGCGACGGGTGAGCGCCAATTCGTGCCGCCGACGCCGTCGGCCCAGGTATCGCCGAACATGAAGAGCATCCGACCGTCGGGCGTCCGCACAGGGATGCCGAGGTCGGTCGCCCCGATGCCGTACTGCACCGGGCTCTGGGTGCCGGCGAGCACCTTGATCCGCGAGACGGTCAGCCCCGCCGCGGCGGCAGGACTGGGCATCACGGTCGAGGCGAAGAACGCCGCTCCCACCGCCACCGCGCCCTGCAGCACGCCTCGGCGGCTGACCCGTGGTCCCTGCGTGTTCTGGGTCTCCATCGACCCCTCCTCTCGATAACGCTCGGTGGTGCTACTTGAGACCTGCCATTTTGATGTTCCCGATGATCTGGCGCTGGAAGATGAGGAACAGGATGATCACCGGCGCCGCGGCGAGCACGGATCCGGCCATCAGCAGCCCCAGCTCGGTGCTGCGCTCGGAGCGGAAGGTGGCCAGGTACTGCTGCAGCACGAACCGCTCCGGCGATGTGATCGTCAGGATCGGCCACACGTACGAATTCCAGTACGCGAGGAACGCGGTGATCCCCATCACGACGAACGGCGGTTTGGACAGCGGCAGGAAGATGCGCACGAAGATGCCCCACCGCCCACAGCCGTCGAGCATCGCCGCCTCTTCGAGGCTCTTCGGGATGTTGAGGTAGAACTGGCGGATGAAGAACACCATGGCCGCGCTCGCGAGCCCCGGGATGACGAGCACCGCCAGAGTGTCGAGCATCGACAGCCGAGTGACGACGATGAAGCTGGTGAGCAGGATGGTCATGCCCGGGATGAACATCGTGGTGATCACGATGGCCCAGATCGTCCCCTTGAAGCGGAAGTCGAGTCTCGCGAAGGCGTAGGCGGCGAGGGAGTTCACCGCGAGGCTTCCGACGGTGAACAGCACGGCGCCGAAGAACGTCCACACCAGGGTCTGAAGGAACGTGGGATCGGCGAGGATCTGCGCGTAGTTCTGCCAGAGCCACACCTCGGGGAAGAACTGGAACGGCGTCTCGACGACCTCGGTCTTCGACTTGAAGCCGGCGATCACCATCCAGGCCAGGGGGAAGAGCGAGGCGATGATGAACACCGCGCTCAGAATCACCTTTCCGGCGACGATGAGCCATCCGCCGGTGCTGCGCGGGCGCCGCGTCGAGCGCGGCTCCTTGCCGGCGAGGACGATGCGTGTGGTCTCCTGCATGACGGCCATGTCAGTCCACCAGCCTCTCGGAGTTGACGAACTTGAACACGAGCGCGGAGATCGTTCCCAGCACCACGAACAGCAGCAGGGCCGCAGCGATCGAGTATCCGACGTTCACGTCGTTGCGGAAGTGGTTGAAGATGAAGAGGTTCGGCAGGGTGGTCGAATCGAGCGGCCCGCCCTGAGTCATCACCAGGGGCAGCTCGAATTGCTGGATCGCTGCGACGAAGCCGGTGATGAGCAGGTAGAGCACCACGTTCTTCATCTGGGGGATGGTGATGTAGGCGGTCTTCTGCCACCAGTTGGCACCCTCCATCGCCGCAGCCTCGTAGTACTCCGCCGGGATGTCGACCATGGCTGCGACCATGATCAGGGAGGTCAGGCCCATGCCGAGCCAGATGGCGGGGACCGCGATGGCCAGGAGGGCCCATTTCGGGTCGCCGATCCAGGCGATCGGATCGATCCCGAAGACGCCGAGGAAGGCGTTCAGGAGGCCGCCCGAGTAGTTGTAGATCAGCACGAAGATGATCGACGCGATCACGGCGGAGATGATGGTCGGCACGTAGATGCTGACCTTGAGGAAGCTCGCGGCCCGGCGCGACACGCTCACGACGAGGCTGCCGAACAGGAACGCCAGGACCAGCATCACTGGGACGGTCATCAGCACGAACAGGAAGCCGCGACCGATCGTGGCGAGGAAGAGCGGGTCCTTGAGGACGCTCTGGTAGTTGCGCAGCCCGACGAACTCCGGATCCTTGTAGAAGCTCCAATCCTGGAACGAGAGGAATCCGGCGTAGATCGCGGGCCAGATCACGAAGATCCCCAGCAGCACCACCAGCGGCAGCAGGAACCAGTACGCGGTCTTGTTGTCCCGATAGCGGTAGCGGTTCTTCCTCTGCCGGATCGCTCGGCGTTCTTGAACAGCCTGAGTGGCCATATCCACCTCGTCGTGATGTCGGATGCGTAGCTGTCCGGGGACCGGGAGCGCCGGCCCCCGGACAGCGAGCGGTGTCAGTTCTTCGGCGCCTTCTCCGGCAGCCCATCGCGCTCGATCACCGTCTGGATCGCAGCGCTCGCGGTCTTGATCGCGTCATCCGCGGATGCCGATCCCTTCATCACCGACTCCATCGCGGTGCCGACGGCGAGGTTGACGTCCCACGGGTAGGTGGATCCGGGGATGGCGTCCGGAGCGATGTCGTCGACGATGATGCTCGACCACGGCGCGTTCGCCGCCTCCTCGCTCTCCGCGACCGCATCCTGCACCGCCTGGCGCACGGGGACCTTGGTGAACTGCGTGTCGACGAAGAAGGGCACGAGATTCTCAGGGTCACCCGCGATCGCCCAGGACAGGAACTTGCCTGCGGCCTCCGGAGCCTTGCTCTTCGCGTCGACGACCCACGTGAAGTTGCCCATCGTCGTGGCGGTGCGGCCGTCGGCGTCGGACGAGCTCGGGAAGGCGCCCACGCCGGTCTTGGCGAGCAGGTCGGCGTAGTCGGAGCCGATCTCGGACATCATCCACGAGCCGGACACCTTGAAGGCGACCTTCTGCTGGCCGAAGTCCTCGCCCCCGACATATGCGGAGAGCGGCTGCTTGGGCATGTAGCCCTTGTCCCACAGCTCCTTGTACTGCGCCATGAGGTCCCGATAGCCGTCGTTGTCGATATCGGGGGCCGTCCAGTCGTCGGTGAGCGCGAGGTGACCCGCGAAATTGTACTGCTGTCCGACCGTCGACCAGGCCATCGTCACGGCATCCTGCGCCGGGGAGATGCAGTACTGGCCGTCGGCGAGGGTGGGCTGGATCTTCGCGCAGGCGGCGAGGAGGTCGTCCCAGGTCTCGGGTGCGGCCGAGGAGTCGACGCCCGCCGCATCGAGCATGTCGGTGTTCCAGAACAACACGGTCTGCGGCTCGAGAAGCAGCGGATAGGCGTAATAGGTGCCGTCGATCGCCGAAATGGAGGTGGCTGTGTCGAGGATCTCGTCGAGAGCTTCCTTCGGGACGATCGAGTCGAGCTCGTGCACCTGCCCGGCGTTCACGAGATCGTAGAGGTTCGCGGAACTCGTGTAGAGGTCAGGCGCCTTGCCTGCGGCCTGCGCGGCCTTCATCTTCTGGTCCCAGGCATCGGCGGGAACCTCGGTGTCGACGACTTTGATCTCGTCCTGCGACGCGTTGAACTTCTTCACGATGTCGGCGTACCACTCATTCTCGACCGGCGTGAAGCTGCGATGCCAGAACTGGACGGTCGTGACGCCATCCTCTCCGCCGCCGCCGTCCGCCGATTCGCCCGGCGTGCCGGAGCCGCAGGCGGCGAGCATGGCACCGACCGTGAGCGCGCCGAGAGCGGCGAGCGTGGCCCTGCGCGTACGTGGGGTGATTCTCATGGTTCCTCCTCAGGAACGGACTCATCATCGAGTCGCTGCTGTGTGTTCGGCTGCCGCCGACGGACACCGGCCGCACCCATGGATCCTCAGTGACCGGGTGGAGCCAGAGTAGGCGAAATCGATTTCATGCGCAAGGGATCGGATCGGCGCTCATCCGCCGGTGCGCTCCAACTCGGCGGAGAACCAGAACACGTTGTACGGACCCCACAGCGACAGGGTGAAGTAGATCCGCCTCCCGTCCTCATCGACATAGCGCGGGTTCAGGTAGGGCGAATACAACCCGGGGTACTCGGCCCCCGACACCAACTCGATGGGGTCTCCCCACGGCCCCCACGGCGTGATGCCCTCACGGATGTAGGCGTTCCCCGCATCGGAGTACGTCATGATCCACCGGTCGAGATACGTCGACCACATCACCGAGAGTTCGCCGATCGTCCCGTCCAGGATCGTCTCCGCGTCGGCCAGGTCGCTGCTCCACTCGGGCTCTTCGCCATCGACTCCCGTGAAGTAGGAGTACGCGGCCTGGTCCTCCACCGCCTTTTCGGTGGCCGGGACCCGCATCAGCTGAACGCCGCCGAAACGCCCCGAGGGGATGGACCAGAAGTAGATCCAGTCCCTGCCGCCCTCGGTCACCCGTGCCGTCGCGAACTGCACGAAGTTCGAGTCCCCCGGCCACTCGACGCCGGCGACCGGGTCCCACGTGCGCCCGTCATCCCGCGAGACGATGAGCGCCGCGCGGTTCGCGTCCCAGGCACCAGGCTCGCCCCAGAACCGCACGGACATGTACGCGACGTAGATCGTCCCGCCGATCGCGAAACCGTAGGTGGGGATCTTCGTCACCTCGCCGCCCGCCCCGTTCGCATCATGATCTCCTTCGATGAGCGCGGCAGCGAGGCCGATGTCGTCTGCCACCCACCCTTCGAACCCGATGCCGTCCGAAGGGTCGTCGTCGGTCGTCCAGGCCGCGACGTTCGATCGCCAGAACCCGCCCTGACCCCCGATCGATTCGGGGTCGCGCTCGCCGAAGGTGTCGCCGAAGAAGAAGAACGTCCGGTCGCCGACATTGGTCATCGAGCCGAGGTCCGTGCCGGCGACCGAGACCGCTGCGGTGTCGTTCATGGCCCCGGGCCCGGTCAATTGGGCTATCTCGGTGAGGTCGCTCACCCCGTCGAGGACGAAGGGCTTGTCCTGGTCCGCGTCGACGCTCACGCCGTCAGCCCCGGCGGCGCACCCGGCGAGACCGAGAGCCAGGATGACGGATACCGCGACTGCGGTGCGGCGGAATGGGGTGCTGACACGGGGCATGATCCTCCTCGATCGACGCTGGTGAACCGAATCTAGCGAAATCGATTTCAAGACACTAGGGTTCTCGTCATGTCCCACTCCTCCGCCGTCCGGTGGCTCAGGCCGTCCACCGACCCGGCCTCCGAACCTCGCTGGGGCCATCACGCCGGGATGCAGATCGGCATCCCACCGATTCCCGGACCCCGCGGACTTCTTCGCGTCTTCACCCCCTATCTCGAGCATCACCGCGAGCGGCTGGTGAACTTCATCGCCGTCGAACCGATCCCTCAGGGCGTCGACGAGCGCGGATACTCGGAGATGGAGCAGAGCACCCTCGATCCCGGTGCGCAGGGCAAGCGGCTCTGGTCGTCCGACGACGTCGAGGCTGCGGAAGATGCGTCGTCATCGACGGTGGCTCGGGGTGTGATCGAGACGGCGGGAGGCGTGGAGACCCTCACCGTATGGATCGGTGTCGAACGCTTCGACAATGGCGCCGATGTCCGCGTCCGAGTGCGCTTCTTCGCCGACCGACCCCATGAGGTGGAGGTTGCCGGCTTCGCGAATGCGCGTTCCGTGGCGTTGTCGAACCTGATCCTCACGGCGACCATGGGCAACTGGGCTCGGCTGCGTCGGCTGCACCTCGCCGACCGCACCGTGATGCCCCGGGAGCTCTGGCCCGACTTCTCCGGTACTGCATTCACCGCGCACGGACGCTTCCCCTGGCCGAGCTCGCTCGCGACGGCTCAGCGGTGGTCGTGAGCGCGACCGGGGACGAAGACGACCCCTGGTCGGCCGACTACTCCGCCGACACCGCGGATCACTGGCGCTTTCTCGGGCTTCGCGCCTCGCAGACCTGGCGCGTCGATGACCCGCACCCCGCACTCGAGGCCGCGGTCAACGCTCGCTGGGCGTACTGGGCGAGCGCCTCTCCGATCCCGGGCGGGCCCGCGTACGAGAACTTCGAGATCATCGAGCCGTTCCGCGATGGAGCCGCGTACCGGTTCTCCGTCGAGCCGCTCGAGACCGAAGACTCTTGAAGCCGTGAGGATTCGAACACCTCCGCGACGGCGGTCAGCGGTGCGCGGTCACCACCTGCGCGACAGCCGCCCGCTCTGCGTCGCTCGGTTCGGCGATGGCCATCCGGCAGTGCGTGTCGACCACGTCGAGCACGCGGTAGGCCTCCTTCATGCGGGCCATGTCCCCTCCGATGAGGGCGACCACGTCGTCGACGGCTGCCTGGGCGGCGCTGATGGCGGCGGCATCGCCGGAGCGCCCGGCGTCAGCGAGGGCACGGAACGGCTTGGGAGTGACGGACGACACCCCGGAGACGACACCCTGCGCACCCACGCCGACGGCGGCGATGAGGTCGCGGTCGGCGCCGGTGTAGAGGTCGAAGTCCTCCGGCACCGCGGCGCGGTACGCGGCGATGTCGTCCAGGGAGAGTTCGCTGATCTTCGCGCCGACGACGTTCGGCAGTGCGGCCAGACGGACCAGCAGCTCGGGCGTGACGCTGTTGCCGCTGCGGGCGGGATAGATGTACACGTAGAGGCGGCCGTCCTCCACGGCCTCGGACACCGCCCGGTAGTAGGCGAAGATCTCGTCGTCCGTCGCCGGCAGGTAGTACGGGGTGAGGGCGGCGAACTCGGTCGCACCGAGAGCGCGCGCGACACGTGTCAGCCGCACGGCCTCGTAGGTGCTCGGACGGCCCACGTGCACGATGACCCGCATCCGGTCATCGAGCTCGGCGAGGGCGGCCTGCACGAGCGCCTCGAATTCCGCGGCGTCCACGGCGGGGAACTCGCCGGTGGTGCCGAGGATGAAGGCACCCTCGTTGCCCGAGTCGGCCACGAACCGGAAGATCGCACGCGATCCCTCGAGGTCGAGGGTTCCGTCGCGATGGAACGCGGTGGGAACGGCGGTCAGGATGTCGTAGCGGGTCACTTCTCGGTCTCCTCGGAGGTCGTGCTCGTGCGGTTCTTGCGGGTCTTGGCCTCACGGCGCGTGGGAGCGTCGACGTTCCGCACGGTGGAGGTGAGCAGATCGGGCTGCGCGGCGAGCTCGTCGTGCGCCTTCTCGATCTGCACGATGCTGTCGGTGTGGAGGATCGAGTCCTCCAGCGACGCGCGCTCCCCGCGGGGCTTGCGGGCGGCCCGGATCGCCGGCATCACGATCGAGAGCACGGCCAGCGCGAGCAGCACGAGCGCGATCGGGCTGACGACCTCGAAGAAGGGGCGCGTCGGGAGGATCGCCAGCGTGCGGGCGAGGTTCTCCTCGGCGAGCGGCCCGAGCAGCAGACCGAGCACCACGGGACCGGCCGGAACCTGCATGCGCTTGAGCAGCACGCCGATGACGCCGAAGACGAGCATCGTCACCACAGTGGAGAGACTGTTGGACGTGGCATACGTGCCGATGATGCAGAAGATCAGGATGCCGCTCCACAGGTACGGCTGCGGCACGTCGAGCAGCTTCACCATGCCCTTCATGCGCACCAGGCTCAGCGCGAGCGACAGGATCGTCGCGACGAGCATGATGCCGACGATCGAGACGACGAGGTCGGGACGGTTGGTGAAGAGTGTCGGACCGGGCGTGATGCCCCAGATGATCATCGACCCGATCATGACCGCCATGACGGAGTCGCCGGGGATGCCGAGTGCCATCGTCGTGGTGAGCGAGCCACCGAGCGTGGCGCTGGAGGCGGTGTCACTGGCGGCGACGCCCTCGATCGAGCCCTTGCCGAACATCTCGGGGTGCTTGGAGGCTTTGCGCGCCCGCTCCCAGCCGATGAGCCCGGCGATGTCACCGCCGGCTGCGGGGATGAGCCCGACGCCGAGTCCGACAGCACCGCCGACCGCGGTCGCGCGCCCGCTCTGCTTCAGCTCCGCGCGGTTCGGCCACCACCGGCCGAGGCTCGAGATCGGCCGGACGTGCGACGTGCGGTGCGTGAGCAGCTGGTCGAACAGCTCGGCGATGCCGAAAAGGCCGATGATCACGGCGATGAAGTTCACGCCCTCGACGAGTTCCAGCACGCCGAACGTGAAGCGCTGGTCGGCGGTGGCCGCGTAGGTTCCGACGCTGCCGAGCATCAGCCCGAAGAGGCCGGCGAGGATGCCCTTGAGCATCGACTTGGACGAGATGCCGATCATGATCGCGATGCCGAAGACGACGAGGGCGAACAGCTCGGGAGACTTGAAGTAGTCGCGGGCGAAGCTGGCGATCGGCACGGCGGCGACCGAGAACAGCACGAGCGAGGCGAGGATTCCGACCGCCGAGACGATCGCGGAGATCGTGAGCGCGAGACCAGCCCTGCCCTGCTTGGCCATCGGGTAGCCGTCCAGGGTGGTCGCGATGGATGCCGGCGTTCCCGGGGTGTTGATCAGGATGGACGGCACCCGGTCGCCGAAGTTCGCCGCGACGTAGATCGTCAGCAGCACGGCGAGGCCCTGCACGGGCTCGAGGGTCATGGTGAAGCCGGCGGCGAGCGCGACGGCCATGGTCGCCGTGATGCCGGGGAAGGCGCCGACCATGAAGCCGAGCACGAGACCCACGAGCATGTACAGCAGGATCGAGATGTCGAGGAGCGAGTTCAGCCCCTCCAGGAGCGCGTTCACAGGGGGATCCTCAGGAGCATGCCGAACACGACGTAGACGAACGCCGTGACGGAGACGGAGTAGATGACGAGGCTGAGCCAGCGGCGGTGGCCGTAGAGGAGCATGAGCGCTGCCATGAGCAGGGCGCAGGCGACCGGGAAGACCTCGATCCGGTAGCCGAACAGGATGACCGAGCCGAGCGACCAGAGGGCGATGAACGCGCCGGCGATCGCGAGTGTCGCGATCACGCGGAGGACGCCACCGGGCTGGATGCGCTCGAGGTCCTCACGGGTGGGCGCGGGACGCGTGATCGCCACGGCGAGCAGCGCGATCGCGATCACGACGCCGGTCACGCCGATCACGAGCGGCCAGAAGCGGGCGTCGATCTGGCCGGGAGCTGCTTCGCGGCGCAGCGGGATCTGCGTGGCGAGGAAGAGGTAGCCCGCGGTGAACGCGAGGGCCACGACGGCGAACGCGATCTCGAGGGGCCGGGAGGCGCGTGCGCCCTGGTACTCGGCCTGGGCAGCCGACTCGCCGGCGGTGTCGGGAGTGGTCATGGTGCTCCTTCGTCGGAGGTGCGCGGTGGGGCCGGGTGGCCGGCCCCACCGGAGTTCTCAGCCCAGGAGGTCCTGGAACAGCGCGAACTGGTCCTCGACGTAGCCGGTCCATTCGGCGGAGTCGCGGTAGACGACCAGGTTCCCGGCATCCGCCTGGAACTTCTGGTAGCTGTCGGACTCGACGGCCTCCTTGACCGCGTCCTCCAGCGTGGACTTCACGTCGTCGGGCAGACCGGCGGGTGCGTAGATACCACCCCAGCCGCCGAACACGACCTCCTCGCCGATGGCCTCCTCGACGGTCTCGACGTCTTCCGCGTCGGGGTGACGCTCGTCGTTCATGACCGCGAGGATGCGGACGGCGTCGCCCTGCGCGAGCGCCTCGCCGAGTCCGGAGACGGCCGCGACGGTCTCACCGGAGGCTGCCGCGGCGACCGCCGTGGCGCCGCCGTCGTAGGGCACCGGGGTGAATTCGGCGTCGGTCGCCTCCCCGAGGCCCAGCGTCGCTGCCTCCCAGATGGAGCCGGCGCCGGAGTTGGCGACCGTGGCGGCGCCGGCCTTGGCCTGGGTCACGAGGTCGTCGAGAGTCTCGATGCCGCTGTTCGCGCCGACCGTGATGACACCGGGTGCGAGCATGATCTGGCCGAGCAGATCGAAGTCCTCCGGCAGCACGTCCGCGCTCTGCGTGGTGTTCAGCATCGCGATCTCGACCGGCGCGAACCCGATGACGTAGCCGTCCGGGTCCTGCGAGCCGACGTACTCCATCGCGAGCGCTCCTGCCGCGCCGGGCATGTTCTCCGGGATCACGCTGACACCGAGGATCTTCTCCAGCTCCGTGGCGAGCGCGCGCGACGAGAGGTCGGATCCTCCGCCGGGGTTGGCCTGGATGATCAGCCGGATGTCCTTCTCGGGAAAGGCCGACGCGGCGTCTTCGCCCTCTTCGACCTTGGTGCAGGCCGAGACGATGAGAGCGGTGGCGGCGAGGGCGGCGATCGCGGCGGCCGCCCTGGTGATGCGCTTGCGGGGCATCTTTGCTCCTCTACGTGGGTCGACCTTGTTGTCGACTCACCGAGGCTACCAGTGTTGACTGTTAACAGTCAACACTGGTAGCACTCTGCCCCTCCGGGGTCTAGCCGGCCGTGGCGTTCTCGAACGCCCGCATCGCCGCATCCTGTGCATCGGCCAGCGCCTCTTCCGGCGACTTGTCGCCGAGGAGCGCGGCTGTGACCGCGTTGTTGAGCTCGTTCTGGATCTCCTGGCCGGCAGGAGAGGATCCGAACGACTGCCCGTAGTCGACCACGTCGTAGTACGTGGAGATGACCTGGTCGAACCCGGCGTTGCCGCTGTCCGTGACGAACTTCTCGCGGATCGCCTGATCCGACGCGGGCGACCCCGTGAACAGGCCGGTGTTGATGCCGCCATCGGTCTCGAGCGTCTTCGCGCGCGCCTCTCCCGCAGCCATCCAGGCGTCGTCGGAGGTGAGCTCCACCATCCAGGCGCACGCCGCGGCCGGGTTCTTCGCCCCGACCGGGATCACGAACGCCGTGCCGGAGGCCACGGAGAACGGCTCTCCGTCGGCATTGCGGAACGGCACCGCTTCGAGCTGGATCTGGTCGGCGTACGGACCCAGCACGTTCGGATACCACTGCGCGTTCACCTGTGCTCCGACCTGCTCCGCCACGAACTGGTTCTGGTCTCCGAAGGAGTCGAACGAGTCGGTGAAGCTCTTCACGGCCGCGAATCCGCCCTGCGCATCCGTGATCTGCTTGAGCATCTCGATGCCGGCCACGTTGCTCGGATCATCCAGAGTCGGCGCGCCCTTGTCGTCGTTGAGCTGCCCGCCCATGCCGAGGATCCACAGCCCCGCCTGGCCCGTCGCGACGGGGTCGAAGCCCAGCCGCGACGGCACGCCGCCGGACTCCTGGTACATCTTCTCCACGGCGCCGAGCAGCACATCGGGCTTCGAGGTGTCGATCTCCTCCGCCGTCACGCCCGCCTCATCCAGCACGGCCTTGTTCAGCAGGATCGCCGGCGGCTGGTAGAACTGCGGCACCGCCCACGTCGCGTCCTCGTAGGCGACGTCGTCGACCACGAACGGATACCAGTGATCGCGTGGCGACACGTCCTGCGCGGCGAAGCACTCGTCGAGCGGCATGATCAGGTCCTGCGCCGCGTAGGTGGTCACGTAACGGCGATCCATCTGCACGACATCGGGCACGTCGCCGCTGGCGATGCGCGTGGTGAACTTCTGCGCGTCGAAGGCGGTCGCGTCGAGGTCGACGTCGACGTCCTTCAGCTGCGCGGCGGCATAGTCCATGCGCGAGGTGCCGACGTCGTCGGCGTTCTCGAATCCCCACGCCTTGAGCGTGCCGCTCGGCTCCGACGCGAAGTCCGCATCGGCGGCCTCGTCGCCGCCCCCTCCGCCGCCGCAGCCGGCCAGGACGAGGACCGTCGCCGCGGCGACCGCCGTGATTCCCAGAATGCGAGTGCGCATGTCTGCTCCTTTCGATGGGTGGTTCGGTGTCATCCCTTGCGCCCCTGCGTCGCGACGCCCTCGATGAAGGAGCGCTGCCCGAAGGCGAAGAGGATCAGCATCGGCAGGGTCACGATCAGCGATGCGACCATGACGTACTGGTAGTCGCCGTGCCCACCGGCCGTGGGGCTGTACTTCGTCATGGCGTAGGCGATTCCCAGCGGTGCGGTGAATTCATCGACCGACCCCGCGTTCAGGTAGATCAGCGCCGCCTGCAGGTTGTTCCAGCTGGCCTGGAACTCGAACAGGAACACGATCACGAACGAGGGGATCGACAGCGGCATCGCGATGCGCCAGAACAGCCCCCAGGAGCTGGCGCCGTCGAGCCGGGCAGCTTCGAAGAGCTCGCGCGGCAGGCCGAGGAAGAACTGGCGCTGCAGGAAGATGTAGAACGCCGAGCCGAAGAGGTTCATCCCCCACAGCGGCACCCACGTGCCCAGCAGACCGGTCTCCTTCCAGATCAGGTAGATCGGGATCATCGTGACGGCGCCCGGCAGCATCATTGTCGCGAGCACCAGTCCGAAAAGCAGACCCCGCCCGGGGAAGCGGAAGTACGCGAAGCCGAACGCGACGATCGAGCTCGAGATCGCCACGGCTCCCGCCGCGAGCAGCGCGATCGCGATGCTGTTGCCCATCCAGCTCAGCAACGGCAGCTGATTCCACACCTCGACGTAGTTCTCCGGCACGAGGGTCTTCGGGATGAGGGCGTTGTCGAAGACCTCGCCGCGGGGCTTCAGGCTCGCCGCGACCAGCCAGACGAACGGATACAGGAAGAGCAGCGCGAACAGCACGAGGATGACGTTCAGCACGATGCGCCCCGCCAGCGAGGTCGGCTGTCCGAGCCGGCGACGCCACCGTGCGCGCTGCGGGACCGTGGTCGTGAAGGTGCCGGGTGCGCCCTCCGGCTCGGCGTCGATCGGGACCTGGCGCAGCGTCTGGGACATCAGCGGTCTCCCTCGTAGTAGACGAAGCGGTTGCCGACTTTCACCTGGATCAGGGTGATGAGCATGATGATCACGAACAGCAGCCAGGCCATCGCGGCCGCGAACCCGAAGTTGAACTGCCGGAACGCCTGCTGGAACAGGTAGATCGCGTAGAAGAGCGACGCCTCCGGCGAGGAGTTGCTCTGATCTCGCCAGAACAGCAGATACGCCTGGTCGAAGATCTGGAACGCCGCGATCGACAGGACGATCACGTTGAAGAACATCGCCCCGGAGATCATCGGCAGGGTGATCGAGAAGAACTTCCGGATCGGCCCCGCCCCGTCGAGCGACGCGACCTCGTAGAGCTCGACAGGGACGTTCTTGAGCGCGGCGAGGAAGATCACCATGGTGCCGGCCACTGTCCACAGCGTCATCAGGACGATGCTCGGCTTGACCCATGCCGGGTCCACCAGCCACTGCGGACCCTCGATGCCGAACAGGCGCAGGAACTGGTTCACCGCGCCGGAGTTGCCGTTGAGCAGGAGGAAGAAGACCGCGGCCGTGGCGACGGCCGGCGTCATCTTCGGCAGGTAGTAGAGCACGCGGAAGAACCCGGCTCCGCGGCCGACCCTGTTCAGCAGGAGAGCGAGCACCAGCGCGAAGACGATCTCCAACGGCACGGCCATGACCACGAAGAACAGGGTGTTGGCGAGGGAGACGCCGACACGGGGGTCCTCGAAGAGGTTCGCGTAGTTGTCGATGCCGACCGGACGCGCACTGTTGGTTGCCAGGTTGTAGCTGCTGAACGAGATGTACAGGCTGTAGACCATGGCGCCGGCGGTGAAGACGAGGAACCCGATGATCCAGGGCGAGATGAAGAGGTAGCCCGCGATGGCCTCGCGGCGGTTGTAGCGGTCCCTCGTGCGTGATCGGAGAGGCATCCCCGCCTCCTTCCTGCTGAATCCGGGCGCGCCGGGGCACGCCGAAGAGACCGTGGTGACCGCCGTCGGCGGACACGCGGAGTGTCGGTCCCGGACGCCCTGCTGCGCGAATGGGGGAGGCTCAGAAGCCGGTCCGGTCCTTGAGAGGGATGCTAGATCCGGCGAACCGTTTCGGCACAGGGCTTGCGCAGAACCGTTTCCTGTGTTTCGCCTGAACGCGTTTCGGGGTGCCGCGGGGTCAGCGCGCGCCGACCTCGTGCAGCATCCGCTCCCTGGCGCCGTCGAGGTGCGCGGACAGCACTGCTGCCGCCTCGGACGCCGTTCCGGTGCGCATCACCTGGAGCAGCTTGACGTGGTCGGCGGACGATTCGTGCAGGTCCTCGTCGTGATTGATCGTGACCTCGAGGAGCGCCGTGAAGGTGGGGAGGTACTGATTCCACGCGCCTTCCAGCCGCGGATGGTCGGCGAGGGCGTAGATCTGCGAGTGGAACTCGAGGTCGGCCGTGACGAAGGCGGCGTGGTCGCCGGCGTCAGCGGCCTCTGCCATCCGCTCGACCGAGGCCGTGATCGCTGACCAGCGCGCCTCCTCGTCGACCCGCATGGCGCGGGACAGGGCGAGCTGCTCGAGGGCGCCGCGGAGGCTGTACAGCTGGTCGACGTCGTCCTGGGTGAGCCCGACGATGTAGACGCCGCGCGGACGCTGCACTTCGACGAGCTTCTCGAAGCTGAGCTGGGTGAGAGCGTCGCGGACGGGTCCGCGACTGACGGAGAACTCTTCGGCGAGGGCTTCTTCGGTGATGCGGGCACCGGGGGCGAGCTCGCCCCGCACGATGCGCTGCCGCAGAACCCGCGCGACCTGTTCGCCCAGTGATTCGCGCTTCACGGTCTGCGTCATGCAACCTCCTGTTAACAGTTGACAGGATACACACCGGACGTGGTTCGGCCGCTAGGCGCTCCCTCGCGGGTCCCAGAGCACGACGTCAGTCGAGCGGCGCAGACGCCGCCCGGTCGGCATGGGCACCACGCCGGCCGAGCCCGCGGCGAACACGCGCACACCCGGGCGGTTCTCCCGCTCGGCGCGCAGAGCGCTCTCGAGCACCGCGATGCGGTCGCGCAGCGCCCTGTTCTCGTCTTCGAGGTCGAGCAGGCGGGCGATCGCGGGGAGGCTCATCCCCTCCGAGGAGAGCTGGGCGACCTCGCGCAGCTGTTCGATGTTGCGCGTGGAGTAGCGCCGCGAACCGCCGGGCGTCCGGCCGGGCACGACCAGACCGATGCGGTCGTACTGCCGGAGGGTCTGAGGGTGCAGACCGGAGAGCTCGGCAGCGGCGGCGATCGCGAACACCGGAGTGTCGGCGTTCATCACGTGCTCCTCTCTCCTTCCTCTCGACGCCGGCGGAGGCGCGTCATCGGCGCGCCTTCGCCATCAGCTCGGCCCGCGGGTTCTCCTTGGGCTCGAGTTCCTGGAACTTCTCCAGTGCGGCACGAGCGGCGTCGTCGAGGTGCGTCGGCACCGCGACCTGGAGCTCGGCGAGGAGGTCTCCGGTCCCCTTCGAGGTCTTGACTCCGCGGCCCTTGACGCGCAGCACCCGCCCGGAGGGGGTGCCAGGGGCGACCCGGAGCTTGACCACGTCGCCGCTGAGCGTCGGGACCTCGATCGTCGCACCGAGGGTCGCCTCGGTGAACGTCACCGGGACGACGACGCGCAGGTTGAGGCCGTCGCGCGTGAAGACGGGGTGCGGGCGGACCGTGATCTGCACCACGATGTCACCGCTCTCCCCGCCGTCCGGCGAGGGACGACCGCGGCCGCGCAGACGGATCTTCTGCCCGTCCGCCACACCCGCAGGGATCTTCACCTTGAACGGCTTGCCGTCCTCGCCCTGCAGCGAGATCGTCTCCCCCTGCACGGCGGTCGCGAAGTCCAGCGTGGTGCGGGCGGTCACGTCGGCGCCGCGCTGCGGACCGCCGAAGCCGCGATAACCGCCGCTCGGCTGTCCGAAGCGACCGCCGCCGAAGCTGGCACCCTGCCCCTGATTGAACATCGCGAAGATGTCCTCGAAGTCCGCGGTCTGCCCTCGGCCCTGCTGACCGAAACGGCTGAAGACGTCTTCGAAGCCGCCTGCGCCCTGGCCGCTCGCCGTGAAGCGGGCGCCCGAGCCCATCGCGCGGATCTCGTCGTACTCCTTGCGCTGTTCGGCGTCGGAGAGAACCGAGTAGGCCTCGCTGATCTCCTTGAACTTCGCCTCCGCCTTGGCATCACCCTGATTGGAGTCCGGGTGGTACTTCCGCGCGAGCTTGCGATACGTCTTCTTCAGATCCGCATCGCTGACGTCCTTGGAGACCCCGAGGGTCTTGTAGAAGTCCTTGTCGAACCAATCCTGGCTGGCCATCGATCACCTACTCCGCAGGAACGGCGACGACGACCTTCGCAGGGCGCAGCTCGACATCACCGAGGCGGTAGCCCACCTCGACGACCTCGAGGATCGTGGTCTTCTCGGCGCCGGGGGTCGGCTGCTGGAAGATGGCCTCATGGCGCTGGGGGTCGAACTCCTCGCCCTTCTCGCCGTATGCGACCACTCCGAGGCGCTCGACGACCGCGCGCACCTTCTCGGCGATCACGGCGAAGGGCGTACCTTCCACCAGATCACCGTGCTGGGCCGCGCGATCGAGGTCGTCGAGCACGGGGACCAGGCCCTTGGCGGCCTCGCCCTTCGCCCGCTCAATCTCGACCTGGCGCTGCTCTTCGGTGCGGCGACGGTAGTTGGCGTACTCGGCCTGCAGACGCTTGAGGTCGTTCAGCAGAGTGGACTCGAGGTCGGCGAGCACGGCGTCCTCCGCCGCGGCCTCGCCGGTCTGCGTCGCACCGAGGATGTCGTCGACCGTCAGGTCATCCGGGGCGCCGTCGACAGGAGTCTCGTCCGCCCCCTCGGCAGCCTTCGCCTCGGTGGAGTCCGGGTTCTGCGGCGCGGGGCCGGATGCCTGAGCATCCGACCCCTCGCTGCGACCTTCGGCGGACTCAGGAAACTGGTTCTCGTCGAAGTTCTTGTCGGTCATGGTTACTTCTTCTCGTCCTCGTCGTCGACGACCTCGGCGTCGATGACGTCCTCCTCGGAGGAGGGGGCGTCACCGGTCGGGGCCTCGCCGTCAGCGCCGTCGAAGCCGGTCCCTGAGCCTGTCGAAGGGTCCGCCTGCGAGGAGGCGTAGATCGCCTCGCCGAGCTTGGACTGCGACTGGTTGAGCTTGTCGAACGCGGTCTTCACGGCCTCGTCGTCTTCGCCCGCCAGCGCCGTCTTGAGCGCGTCGACGTCGGCCTTGACCTCGGTCTTCACGTCTTCGGGCAGCTTGTCGTCGTTCTCGGTGATGAGCTTGTCGATCGAGTACGCGAGCGTCTCGGCCTGGTTGCGGACCTCGGCGGCCTCGCGACGCGCCTTGTCCTCGGCCGCGTGCTCCTCGGCCTCGCGCACCATGCGCTCGATGTCTTCCTTCGACAGCGAGGAGCCGCCGGAGATGACGATCGACTTCTCGGTGCCGGTGCCCTTGTCCTTGGCGGACACGTGCACGATGCCGTTGGCGTCGATGTCGAAGGTGACCTCGATCTGCGGGATGCCACGGGGAGCCGGAGCGATACCCGTCAGCTCGAACGTGCCGAGCGGCTTGTTGTCGCGGGTGAACTCGCGCTCACCCTGGAAGACCTGGATCGCGACGGACGGCTGGTTGTCGTCTGCCGTGGTGAAGGTCTCGCTGCGCTTGGTCGGGATGGCCGTGTTGCGCTCGATGAGCTTGGTCATCATGCCGCCCTTGGTCTCGATGCCGAGGCTGAGCGGGGTGACGTCGATGAGGAGGACGTCCTTGCGCTCGCCCTTCAGGACACCGGCCTGCAGTGCGGCGCCGACGGCGACGACCTCGTCCGGGTTGACGCCCTTGTTCGCGTCCTTGCCGGTCTCGCGCTTGACGAGCTCGGCGACCGCGGGCATACGCGTCGATCCACCGACGAGCACGATGTGGTCGATCTCGGACACCTTGATGCCTGCTTCGCGGATGACGTCCTCGAACGGCTTCTTGGTGCGGTCGAGCAGGTCCTTCGTGAGGTCCTCGAACTTCGCGCGGGTGATGGTCTCGGACAGCGACACGGGGCCGGAGTCGGTCAGCGAGAGGTACGGCAGGTTGATGCTCGTCGAGGTCGAGGAGGAGAGCTCCTTCTTCGCCTGCTCCGCAGCTTCCTTGAGGCGCTGCAGGGCGATCTTGTCACCCGAGACGTCGACGCCCGTGGTCTCCTTGAACTGCTTGATCAGGTAGTCGACCAGGCGCTGGTCCCAGTCGTCTCCACCGAGACGGTTGTCACCGGCGGTGGCGCGCACCTGGATCGTGGAGAAGTCGTCGTCCTTGCCCACCTCGAGCAGCGAGACGTCGAACGTTCCACCACCCAGGTCGAAGACCAGGATGAGCTCGTCTTCCTTGCCCTTGTCGAGGCCGTACGCCAGAGCGGCGGCGGTCGGCTCGTTGATGATGCGCAGGACGTTCAGGCCCGCGATCTCACCGGCCTCCTTGGTGGCCTGACGCTCGGCGTCGTTGAAGTACGCGGGGACGGTGATGACCGCGTCGGTCACCGTGTCGCCCAGGTACGCCTCGGCGTCGCGCTTGAGCTTCATGAGGATGCGCGCGGAGATCTCCTGCGGCGTCCACTTCTTGCCGTCGACGTCGAAGGTCCAGTCGGTGCCCATGTGGCGCTTGACGGAAGCGATCGTCCGGTCGACGTTGGTGACGGCCTGGCGCTTCGCGGTCTCACCGACGAGCACCTCCCCGTCCTTGGTGAAGGCCACGACCGAAGGGGTCGTGCGGAAGCCCTCGGCGTTGGCGATGACCTTGGGCTCGCCACCCTCGAGGACGCTGACGACGGAGTTGGTGGTTCCGAGGTCGATACCGACAGCACGTGCCATGTGTTCTCTCCTTTGTTGGGAAGTCTGTTGTGGTCTGGAAATCTGCGGCGATCAGGGAAACCTGAGTCGCGATGGCTCAAGTGTACGCCGGGCCCACAACCCTGTCAAATGAACTTGATATGAACTGACTCAACTTTGCCGGGAACCGCGCGGCAGGTGTCAGAAGGGCG
The DNA here is from genome assembly GCF_008868005.1 of Microbacterium algeriense. Classification (GTDB taxonomy): domain Bacteria; phylum Actinomycetota; class Actinomycetes; order Actinomycetales; family Microbacteriaceae; genus Microbacterium; species Microbacterium algeriense. The sequence continues at coordinate 483,920 of NZ_WAAO01000001.1, read as the reverse complement.
GCGCGGTGATCACCCCTGCCCCGACCCCTTCGCGGCCTTCGCGGCCTTCGTCCTCTTCGGCGAAAGTGACGGTGTTCTGGCGCGGCGCCCGGTCGATGTACGTCTTCCCGCTCGGACTGGTCCACGCGTAGACCCCGTCGCCCATGGGCTCGACGGTCCACGGCGAGTGGTGCTTGAGCATGTGATGACGTCGGCAGAGGTGACCCAGGTTCGACTCGGCGGTCGCCCCGCCGAGCGCGGCGTCGTGATGGTGGTCGATGTCGCAGTCCGCGGGCGGGTACCCGCACGTCGGGAATCGGCAGCGTTGATCCCGCGCTCGCAGATGTCGCCGCAGATCGGGTCCCGGTCGGTAGCGATCGACGGCGAGGAGCGCGCCCGTGACGGGATGGGTGAGGACCCGGTCCCACCCGGAGGCGGCACCGGCGAGACGGCGCGCGGTGACTGGATCGATCGGGACACGGCCGTTCAGCTCGGCGGGAGTCGTGTCGACTCCCATCAGCGTGGTGACGGGAACCGTGATGGACACCGATCCGCGAATCGCCGCCAAGGACCCGCCGGGACGATCGTGCCCGAGTGGCGCACCGGTGAGGAGCAGATCGAACGCGAGGTCGTTGCGAAGCTGGGCCAGCGTCCGCGGATCAGCCTGGCCCTGCACCTGCTCCTGCTCCTGCTCCTGCTCCTGCTCCCGCTCCCGCTGAGGCTGCTGCTCCGGCTCGTGCTGCTGCATGCTCCTGGCCATCTGCGTCAACCGGTCGAAGGCTCCGTGGACGAGCGCCGAAGGGCCGAGCATGCCGAGCTGCGACATCCCGTCTCCGACGTCTTTCACCCAGAGCGATCGCTTCTTGCGCGCGTCGCGGTGCCGCTCGTCGATCGACCGCGGCTGGAAGCGCTCCGCCACCCGCCTGGCCATCCTCGCCACCCTGGACGGCGCCTCGGTCTCGGCGAACGCGATCATCTGCGCGGAGTAGGCCGCGCGGCTCGCCGCGTCGTCGAGATGCTCGCCGGCCTCGCAGACGACCCGGGCGTGGGCGGCGCTGATGCGGCCTTCTCCCTGCGCCTCCCACACGAGCGGGAATCGCTCCACGAGCCACGTCGCGTCCGCCATCCGCCGCTGCACCGTCCTGTCGCTGATCCGCAGCGCCGCGGCGAACTCCGCAGCCACGGTACGCGCGGACATCTCCCCGTGATCGGGATGCTCCGCCTGCTCGGCGACCTGAAGCGCCAGGCGGGACCCGACCGCCAGGATGCCGTCGCGAGCAGCCTGCAGACGGCTGATCGTGCGCTCGACCTCGACGAGCGTCTCGGTGAGCGCCGCGAGCGCATCCACCTGCTCGAGAGTCGCGTCTGCCAATGCCGTCATACCTTCAGTGAACCAGGGGCCTCCGACATTGAGATCCCCTGATCAGGGCCAGAAAACGGTATATCGGAATAGCGCAGGATCAGCCGACGAGCAGGCACGACCACACGGAACTGTTGTCGCGGACGTAGCGCAGCGCCCTCGACCAGTGCTCGCCGTGGCCGTTCGCGTGCATCGATGCCCACGGCTCCTTCCCCGCCGACCGGGCGTCCTCCAGAAGAGCCAGCATCGCGGCCGTCCGCTCCTCCATCGCGCGGGGCAGAGCCCGACGCAGCGCGCGATCCGCCCCGTATCCGTCGACGAGCGCAGCGAGATCCCGCCCCGCAGCCTCGGGAGACCGGGCATCGTCGGACAGCGCGAACGCCTGCGCCGCATAGGCGAGGTCCCAGAGGCGCGTGCTCGGAGCCGCCGCATCCCAGTCGATGAACGCCCAGCGGTCGCCGATGATGAGGTTCCAGGGCGCGAGATCGTTGTGACAGATGATCTCGCCGGTCGGGGCGGGTATCGCCGTCTCCCACACGGCATCGATCGGGGGGACGTAGCGAGCGCTCACATCGTGGATCTCACGGACCATCGACCCGACGCGTCCCAGTTCGGCCGGAGTCAGCGGATCCGCCCCGATCGCCAGGGTGCCCGGCACGAACTCGACGACCTGGCGACCCTGCTCGTCCCGTCCGCGCGGCTCTGGCACGTCGACACCGGCCGATCGGAGTGCGCGCAGGAAGTGCTGGACGCTGGGAGTGGACGCCGACCACGGCTTCCGCACGGAGTCGCCGACCCGCACGACGGTCCCGCTCGCGTTGCCGCCCGTCAGCTCCTCTTCGCCCACGCCTCGACGCTACCGCCCCGATGAGAGGTCATCTTGAAGCGATACTTGACCCTGACACTGTGGCAGACGGGAGAACAGAGACATGTTGTCCATCGGAGCGTTCGCGCAGATCGGCCAGGCAGGATGAGGAGATGATCCGTGCCGTGCTCTTCGACCTCGACGGGGTGATCCGTCACTTCCGCCACGATCCCGACCTGGAGTCGCGGCACGGCCTCCCGGCCGGCACGATCGCCCGCATCGCCTTCGCGCCGCCGCTGCTCGATGCTGTGACCACGGGGCGCCTCACGCGCGAGGAGTGGATCGCCAGGGTCGGGGCGGCCGCCGGGTCCGCGGACGCGGCCCGGGAGTGGGGCCGCACCCCGTTCGACACCGACCCCGAGCTGATCGCACTCGTGGACGAGCTGCGCTCTCGCGGAACGATGTGCGCCATCCTCACGAACGGCACCGACACCATCGCCGCGGAGCTCCGCGACAGCGGCATCGGGACGCACTTCGACCGAGTGTTCAACTCGGCGGACATCGGACATGCCAAACCCGACGTCCGGGCGTTCCGCCACGTGGCGACCGCGCTGGCTCTCCCCCCGGAGGAGATCTTCTTTCTCGACGACTCTCCGGGCAAGCTGCGCGGTGCACGGGAGCTCGGCATGAGCACGCACCACTTCACCGGTGTCTCCGAGCTCCGAACCGCGCTCAGCACGGCCGGCGTCGCTGAGCGCTGGGACCGGGGTCACTTCCCGCCGGGAGGTCCGATCAGAAGCAGGATGACGTAGAGGGCGACGATCCCGACCGCGAGGAGCAGAGCGAGCACCCAGGGCCGCCGCAGGAACCATCGCATCAGTCGGTCGTACCAGCGGCGGTCCCGCGGGTCTTCGGTCGCGTCGAGCCGCCAGGCGCCGGCGAGTCGTCCCGTGCGGTGCAGCCAGATCTCCGTCGGGATGGTGGCGTACGGGATCACCGCGCTGACCACCGCGAGCGCCCCGACCCCGATGTGCCAGCGCTGGTTCAGTGCGACCAGGATCGCCGTGGCGGCATAGGCGAGGAAGACGAAACCGTGGATGCCACCGCCGACCGTCACCACCACGCCGGGCGCACCGACCGCGCGCGCGATCATCGCGGCGATGAGGATCGTCCAGGTGATCGCCTCCGCGATCGCGAGGACTCGGAACAGACGGTCGGGCGAGCGGAACACAGAACTCCTCGGGTGGGGGTGTCTCCACCGTATCCGGCGACCCTATGGACGACCTCGCGGAATACCACGACGGAGGACGACGTTGCCGAAGGCATGGTGACAGTGGATGCGGACGCGCTCTCGCAGGTGCTCGGCGCCGTCGACCTGCGCATCGGCATCGCCCGGCGCGTGTCCCTGGACGAGGGCGCACTGCTGCCGGTCCCGACCGACCGGATCACGCTCGTCTACGTGGCAGCCGGCGGCGTGCACGGCCATCCACCTCTCGGCGAGGGATGCCGACTCGACGTGGACCCCGGATCGCAGCGCATCACGGTCGACTCGCCGATCCGTCGCGACCTCCTCGTCGCCGGAGACGCCCTCCTGTCTCTCGGTGGGTCGCCGTTCGCCCTCGAGGCCGAGGGCGACACGAGCCTGATGGTCGTCGACCTCGAACTCGCGGATGCGACCTCACCCCTGCGTGCGCTGCTCCCGCCGTTCCTCACCGTGACCGGGTTCGATGCGCTCGAACCGGCCGCCGCCGCCCTTGCTGAGAACATGGGGCTGGTCGACCCGGCCTCCTGCCCCGTACGGCAGGGCGATCCCATCATCTGCCGCATGATGGCTCAGACCGTGCTGCTGTCGGTCATCCGCGCTTGGGCAGCGAACGGCTGCGCCCCCGCGGGTTGGCCGTCGCTGTCGAACGACCCGTTCCTCGACCGCGTGCTGGACGCCATCCGCGAGGAGCCGGGCCGGGACTGGACGGTCGAACGCCTCGCGGGGATCGGCGCCATGTCACGGTCGACCTTCGCGGAGCGCTTCCGCACCGCCGTCGGCCGCTCCCCCGCGGACTACGTCACCGAGGTGCGCATCGACGCGGCCAAGCGGATGCTGGACGCCGGACGATCCGTGTCCGACATCTCGCGGGAGCTGGGCTACGCCTCCGACGAGGGCTTCAGCCGGGCGTTCCGCCGCCGCACCGGCATGACTCCGTCCTCCTGGCGCCTCGCCCACCGGATCCCCGTCCCCGCCTGACCCCGCCCGCCCCTCCGCCTGCACAACTTCGGAGACCTGCACAACTTCGGAGACCTGCACAACTTCGGAGACTTAGGCGCGACACGCCGTGAGTGCAGCCGGATCGACGGCGTGTCGCCTGGGATCTCCGAAGTTGTGCGCGCGCGGAGCGGGGCCGGGTCAGGCGGCCCGGGAGCTGACCCGGTTCGAGGCTCCGAAGAGCAGGGCTCCGGCGAGGAGGGCGATCGCGCCGACCAGGTACACGAGCTCGACGCTCAGGGTGTCGACCAGGAGGCCGCCGACGCCGGCCGCGAGTGTGATCGCGCCCTGGAAGCCGACCACGACCAGGCTGCCACCGGCCTCCAGCCGATCCGGCATCCGGTGCCCGACCCACGTGTTCACCACGATCAGCCAGGACGAGAAGAAGAAGCCCCACACCAGCACGACGACGCCCACCCCGATGATCGACCCCGAGAACAGGATCATCGACAGGACCGACACCGCGATCACCAGGGGAGCGAACACGGCGAAGAACGCGAACGTCCGGTCGATCACCAGCCCGATCGAGATGTTGCCGAGCAGGCCGCCGACCCCGAACAGCGCCAGCAGCACGACGATGGTCGACGCGTCGACATCCGGGATCCGCTCCAGCGCGAGACGGACGTAGGTGTAGGCGAGGAAGTGCCCGAGCACCACGAGCACATGCCCGACCATGCCGAGCCCGATACCGGGACGGCGGAGGGTGTCGACCAGGAGACGCAGGCTCGACGCCCGCTCCGCCGGGACCGAGGGGAGCGCCACACGCAGCACCGCGGCCAGCACCACCATGAGCACGCCCGCGATCGCGAACACCATGCGCCAGTCGACCAGCTCGCTGAGCATGACGCCGAGGGGGACCCCGGCGACGGTGGCGAGGGAGACGCCGGCCGAGGTGAACATCACTCCGCGGCCGAGATGCTCCGGCCCGGCGAGCCGAGCGGCGACCGTGATCGACATCGCCCAGAACGCGCTGATCGCCGCCCCCAGCAGGAACCGCGCCAGCAGGACGATGATGAGGTTCGGTGAGATCGCGACGATCAGGTTCGACACCGCGGCGGCGAGCGCCATCCAGATCAGCAGCGACCGGCGGTCGAGGCGCGGGAAGATCAGGCCCACCGTGGGGGCGACGACGAGACCGACCAGCGCGGTCACCGTGACCGTCTGACCCGCCTGCCCCGGGGTGACCCCGAGCCCATCGGCCATCTCGGTGAGCACGCCGTTGGGCAGGAACTCCGCTGTGACCAGCAGGAAGCCCATCATCATCAGGGCGATGAGCCCGCCGTAGCGGATGCGCGCGGCGCGGGAGGTCGATGTCGTCGGGACAGGGGCGGTCGTCGTCATGGTTCCACGCTCCCACCACGGCGGACCCCACGCCCGACCGGTCGTCCGCCGCACCCGACCGATCGTCCGAAGACGCGCGCGCCTTCGTCAGCAGCGGCGCGGCGAGGAACTCTGGACAACCCTGCCGCGCACCCCTAGGCTCGACGACGCACCGGGAATCGCCCGGGAAGCCCGAGCGGAAGGAGCCCACGACATGAACACCGTCTTCGTCGCGCTCTCCGCCGACCACTTCCCCTTCGAGGCCACCCGCTCCTGATCGCCGTGGCCTCCCCTCCCGGAGCCACATCGTGTCTGATCTCTTCGCTTCCTCGGAAGCCGCGTCCTTCGACGCCTCTCCCTTCGAATCCCTCGAAACCGAACTCTCCTTCGCCGACGTCGAACCCGGCGAAGACCAGCGCTGGTCGACCTGGCCCGCGATCACCCCATCCGAACGCGGGCCGGAGCCCTGGCCGGCGTGGGTCGTGACCTCGGCCGGCGCGCTCGACACGGAGCGCGGCATCCTCAAGACCGGCAAGGAAGCGGACGTGTTCCTGCTCGAACGGGCCGTGCCCGGCGACCCCGCACAGCGGACCCTCCTCGCCGCCAAGCGCTACCGCAGCGCCGAGCACCGCAGCTTCCACCGGTCGTCGATGTACACGGAAGGACGCAGCACCCGGAACACCCGTGACACCAGGGCGCTCGCCAGGAAGTCGGAGCACGGCCGCGAGGTCGCCGCGGCGCAGTGGTCGTTCGCCGAGTTCGAGGCGCTGTGCCGGATGTGGGAGCTCGGCGCCCCCGTCCCCTACCCCGTGCAGGTGAACGGGACCGAGGTGCTGATGGAGTTCCTCGGCGATGCGGACGGCATCGCCGCGCCACGACTCGGGCAGGTGCGGGGCGACCGCGCCGAGCTGCAGGAGTACTACGCGCAGGTGGTCGACCTGATGCGAATCTTCGCCGCCGCCGGATTCGCCCACGGCGACCTGTCCGCATACAACCTGCTCGTGCACGAAGGACGGGTGCGGGTGATCGACCTCCCGCAGATCGTGGATGTGATCGCCAATCCCCAGGGCCTCGACCTCCTGCATCGGGACTGCGTCAACATCTGCGACTGGTTCACCCGCCGCCGGGTCGACTGCGACCCCGAGGCCCTGTTCGCCGACCTCCTCGGGACCCTGTTCTGACTCCCGGGGTCAGGAGGCGAGTCGGGCGGCGAGAAGGGTCACCAGCTCGTAGACGACATGGCTCGCGGCGATCCCGGTCATCTGGGCGTGGTCGTAGGCGGGCGACACCTCCACGACGTCGGCGCCGACGATGTCCCGGTCGCGCAGGGCCCGCAGGATGCGCAGCAGCTCGCGGCTCGTGAGCCCTCCCGCCTCGGGGGTCCCGGTGCCGGGCGCGTGCGCGGGGTCGAGCACGTCGATGTCGATCGAGACGTACAGCGGCTTGTCGCCGATGCGGGTGAGGATGCGGTCGATCGCCGCCTCCACCCCGTGTTCCTCGATGTACTCGCTGGACACGATGGAGAAGCCGAGGCGCTCGTCGTCCTCGAGATCCTGCTTGGAGTACAGGGGGCCGCGGGTGCCGACGTGGCAGCTCGCCGTGAGGTCGATCAGCCCCTCCTCGCTCGCGCGCCGGAAGGGGGTGCCGTGCGTGATGGGCGCCCCGAAGTAGGTGTCCCACGTGTCGAGATGCGCGTCGAAGTGCAGGACCGCGACGGGACCGTGCTTCGCGGCGACGGCACGCAGCAGGGGCAGGGCCACCGTGTGGTCGCCGCCGATCGTGACGATGCGCTGCACCCGCTCGCCCAGCGCCAGCGCTGCACGCTCGACCTCGGTGACGGCCTCCGTGAGGTCGAAGGGGTTCACGGGGATGTCCCCCGCGTCCACCACCTGCGCCAGCTGGAACGGCGACACATCCTGCGCGGGGTTGTAGGGGCGGAGCAGCCGTGACGACTCCCGCACGTGCGACGGGCCGAAACGGGTGCCGGGGCGGTAGCTCACGCCGGAGTCGAACGGGATGCCGACCACGGCGATGTCGGCGCGAGGCACATCCTCGATGCGGGGCAGGCGGGCGAAGGTGGCGATGCCGGAGTATCGCGGGTTCACGGAGGCGTCGACGGGGCCGATGTTGTCGGTCATTTCTCGTTCCTGTTCGTCGGGAGGTGGGTCTCAGAGGGCGTGCTGCGGGATGTGCACGAGCTGCACCCCGCCATCGGCGATGGCCGCGCGAATGCTCGGGGCGATGTCGGCGCGCGATGCCACCCGTCGCCCGGTCGCCCCGAAGGCCGTGGCCAGGGCGGCCCAGTCGGGCTGCACGAGGTCGACGCCGACGGGCGCCATGCCGCGGTCGAGCTCGTTCTGCCGGATCTCCGCGTATCCGCCGTTGTCGACACACACCACGGTGACGTCGAGGCGCTGCTCGACGGCGGTGGCGAGCTCGTTCACGCAGAACATCAGGGCGCCGTCGCCGATCACGGTGACGACCGGGCGTTCCGTCTGCGCGACCGCCGCACCGATCGCGGCGGGGAGGCCGTAGCCGAGCGTGGCGTAGGTCGGCGTGTAGAGAAGGGAGTGCGGATGCTCCTGCCGCAGCACGCTGCCGAGCGCCAGGTACACGATCTGGGAGGAGTCGCCCGCGACGATCGCCTCGGCCGGAAGGGCGGCGGCGATGACCTCGGCGAGCGCGACGGTGTCCGGCGCCGTCTCTCGGGACTCGGCCTCGATCGCGGCCCGCTCGGCCGTGAGGTCACGGGCGGGGTGGGCGGCGTCGGGCAGCAGCGGGAGAAGGGCGTCGGTCACCGCGGCCGCGTCTCCAGTGAGGCCGACGGTCGCCGCGAGGTTCTTGTCGCGCTGCTCCGGGGAGATGTCGATGCGGATCACGGCACCGCGCGCCTCGAGCCGCGGCGCCCAGAGCTCCGCCTCGCCCAGCTTCGAGCCCACGACGAGGAGCACATCCGCGTCTTCGGCCACGACGCGGGCGGCGGCCAGGCGCAGGTTCGAGCCGAGCGACAGCGGGTGCCTCTCGTCCAGCACCGCCTTGCCGTTCAGGGTCGTGAGCACAGGGGCGCCGAGCCGCTCGGCCACCGCGGCGATCTGGTGGGCGGCGTCCGCCGCGCCCCCGCCCGCCACGATCACCGGGCGGCGGGCGGCGGACAGCAGCCGGGCGGCCTCGGCGAGCGCGATCGGATCCCCGGAGACGCGGTCGGGCATCGGCCGCGGCCTCCGGTCCTCCGCGGGCACGGCGGCGGACGCCTCCAGCACGTCGAGCGGGATCTCGATGTGCACGGGACGCGGACGGCCGGTGCGGAACAGATGGAACGCATCGTGCACAGCCTCCACGGCCTCCGCCGCGGTCGACACCCGTCGCGACCACTCCGCGATCGCACCGACCATGGCCGCGGCGTCCTTGGTCTCGTGCAGCGTGCCGACGTCGGCGAACTCCGCTCCGAGCGGCACCCCCGGGGACAGGACGATGAGCGGTCGCGACTCGCAGAACGCGGTGCCGATCGCGCTCATGGCGTTCTGCAGGCCTGGGCCTGACGTGGTGATGACGACGCCGGGAAGCCCGGTCTGCTGAGCCCAGCCGTCTGCCCCGTAGCCGGACCCCTGCTCGTGCCGGTTCGTCACGGCGCGGATGCCGAGGTCGGCGAGGGGCCGGTAGAACTCCAGGTTGTGCGTGCCGGGGATGCCGAAGATCGCGGTGACCCCGTAGCCGCGGATGGTCTCCAGGACCGCGCGGCCCGCCGTGTCGGCGTACCGGTCGTCCCCGGTCGTGTCGGTGCTCTCGGTGCTCATCGTGTCATCCTCACATCGCGTGGCGACGGACGCCGTCGACCCAGGTCTCACGGACCTCGATCGCCGCGATCTCCTCGGCCGGCACCGCGAGCGGATCCGCGGAGAGCACCGCGAAGTCGGCGTACTTGCCCGGCTCCAGGGAGCCGAGGTCGTCCTCCCGGCCGATCGAGACCGCGCCCTCGATCGTGTGCGCCCGCAGCGCTGCGGTCGCGGAGATGCGCAGGTCGTCCGGGCCCAGCTTGTGCCCGCGACGGGTGACGCGGGTGACCGCGGTCTGGATCGCCTCCAGCGGGATCGGCTCGGCGACCGGGGCGTCCGAGGAGATCGTGATGGGTACGCCCGCACGCTCGAACTCCCCCAGCGGGTTGAAGCGCTCACCGGGCGTGCCGATGGCCTCCTCCACGCCTTCGCCCCAGTTGAAGTAGTGCTGCGTCTGGTTCACGGGACGGATGCCGGCGGCCGCCATCCGCTCGATCTGCGCCGGCGTCGGCAGACCGCAGTGCTCGATGCGGTGCCGGGCGTCCGCATCCGGACGCTCCGCCAGGGCGGCCTCGATCGCCGACACGACCATCTCGATCGCGGTGGGCGACTGGGCGTGGGTCGCGGTCTGGAGTCCGGCGGCGTGCGCCTTGCGGATGAGCTCGGCGTAGTCGACGGGCTCGTGGTAGAGCTGGCCGGTGCGACAGGGGTCGCCGACGTAGCCGTCCGGGAAGTACGCCGTCCAGCCGCCGAGGGTGCCGTCGGCGTAGAACTTGATGCCGGCGAAGCTCAGGTGCGCGTTGCCGAACTGGCCGACCAGCCCCATCTCCAGCGCCTCGTCGAGCAGGTGCGACAGCAGGTACATCGACACGCGCAGTTCCAGCCGTCCCGCCTCCGCCAGCCGCAGGTACATGTCGAACTCGCGCCTCGTGACCTGGCAGTCGCCGATCGAGGTGACCCCGCCCGCGAGGAACCGCTGCGTCGCCGCGTCGAGCTGCCGCAGGTGCTCCTCCGGCTCGTCCGCGAGGTGGAAGTTCGGACCGTGGTGGCCGATCTTCACCCCGTGCACGCCGGTGAGGATGTTGCACGCCGCGTCGGACAGCTCGCCGGTGAGCTCGCCGTCGGCGTCCCGGAAGAACTCGCCGCCGTCCGGGTTCGGGGTGTCCCGGTCCACGCCGTTGAGCTCGAGCGTGTACGAGTTCACCACCCCGCCGTGGCCGGAGGCGTTCATGAGGTACACCTCGCGGTCGGCGGCGACCTCGTCGAGCTCGAACCGCGTGGGGTGCCGCTTCTCGGCGAGGTTCCGCTGCTCGTAGCCGTAGCCGCGCACCGGGCGCCCGGCGGGGAGATCCGCCGCGGCGGCCTTCAGCAGCGCCACGATCTCCGGGATGCTCCCCGCCTTCTCGGGCCCGCAGTCCACCCAGGTCATCATCTGCCCGAACATCAGCGGATGCGCGTGCGCGTCCACGAAGCCGGGGACGATGACCGCCTCGCCCAGATCGACACGCTCCGGGGTGACTCCGGCTCGCGCCGCCACGTCCTCGCACTCCGCCGCCGTGCCGAGGGCGACGATGCGCCCCCGGTCGGTCAGCATCGCGGTGACGGTCGTGTCGGAGGCGTCGGCCGTGTGGATCGCCCGAGCGGTGATCAGCGCGGGGACGGCCTGGGCCGAGCGGTCGAAGGGGGTGAGCTTTCTCATGGGAGCCTGTTCGCGATCGGGGTCGTGCGGGTGGTGGCGGAACCGGTCAGGGGAGACGGTTCGCCGTGGTGTCGGTCCGGGCGGTGAACGACGCGGTGACCGGGGCCTCGTCGGAGTGCTGCGGCGCGAGACGCGTGCAGATCCCGGCGATGACGGCCATGCCGACGAACATCGCGATGACCGACCAGACGCTGCCGGTCCAGGCGATGAGCTGGGTCGCGAACCAGGGCGAGAACCCGGCCCAGATCGCGGCGCCGACGCCGTACGACAGGGCGATCGACGTGTAGCGGGCCTGCGGGCGGAACATCTGCGCGAGGATCGCGGCGATCGGAGCATAGGTCGCGCTCATCGCGATGCGCACCAGCGAGGCGAACAGGAAGATCAGCGGCTCGACCCGGCCCGGCATCAGCAGCAGGAACGGGGCGAAGGTCAGCACCGAGGTGATCAGACCGATGTACATCACGTTCTTCCGGCCCCACTTGTCACCGAGCCACGCGACCGGCAGGGTCACGACGAACTCCACGAACGAGGCCAGGGTCATCGCGTCGAGGATGACCTGCTCGCTGATCGCGATGGGCTCGCCCGTCGCATAGGCGGTGGCGAAGGTGGTGGCCAGGTAGTAGCCGCCGGTCGAGATGGGCAGGATGCCGATGCCGAGGAGGATCGGCTTCCAGTTGACGCGGAGGGCGAAGGCCAGCGGCATGGACTGCTTGCGCCCCTCGATCTTCTCCTCGAAGACCGGCGACTCCTCCACGCGGAACCGCACCCACAGGCCCACGCCGATCAGCACGATCGACAGCAGGAACGGGATGCGCCATCCGCCGTCCATGATGAAGTTCTCGCCCCCGCGGGACATGATCGCGAAGATGCCGGAGGCGAGCAGGGCACCGGCCGGGTTGCCGAGCTGGGTGAAGCCGCCGTAGAACGTCTTCGACTTCTCGGGAGCGTGCTCGACGCTCATGAGCACCGCGCCGCCCCATTCGCCGCCGACCGCGAGCCCCTGGATGGCACGGAGCAGGATGAGGAGGATCGGCGCGAAGATGCCGATGTTCTCGTACGTGGGGAGGCAGCCGACGAGGACGGTCGCCGCGCCCATCAGCAGCAGCGTGATGACGAGAGAGACGCGACGGCCGAGCTTGTCGCCGATGTGGCCGAACACGATGCCGCCGAGGGGACGGACGAGGAAGGCGACGGCGAACGTCGCGAAGGCCGCGGCGGTCTCGGCCAGACGGTCGCCGCTCGGGAAGAACAGCGGGCCGAAGACGAGGGCGGCAGCGGTGGCGTAGACGTAGAAGTCGTACCACTCGATGGTGGTGCCGACGAAGGCGGCGAAGCCGGCGCGGCGTGCGCGGCTGTGCACGGCACTGGTGGGGGTAGAGGTCATGGGAGCCCGCTCCTTTGCGGAAGATGTCGGATAGCGAAGGATGCTACGGACAGTCGACAGACGGGGCAAGCGCAGAACTCCAGCGAGAAGGGTCATTCACTGGTTTTCTGTCGTAGTCATCACTCATTCCGGGCCTTCCTCGCGGTCGCAGAGGCTTCTACACTGTTGCTATGCACGGCCGACCGTGCGAACGCGGGAATCTGACGAAAGCAGCCGGGACCATGGACTTCGACGCCGAACTCATCCGAGCGCTGCAGGAGGACGGGCGCGCCAGCATCCTCTCCCTCTCCCAGCGCCTCGGACAGTCCCGCGCCGCGGTCGCCGCCCGCCTGCGGAGCATGCTCGCCGACCGCACGGTGCGCGTGGTGGCCGCGGTCGATCCGGTGTTCCTCGGTCAGCACGTGCTCGCCCACGTCTCCATCCGCACCGACGGGGCCGTCGAGCTCGTGGCCGAGCACCTGCGCGACATGAGCGAGACCGTGCTCGTGTCGGCGGTCGGCGGCGCGCACGACATCGTCACGGAGGTGCGTGTCGGCTCGATGTCGGAGCTGCACGAGCTGCTCGCCCGGATCCGCGGAAGCGCCGGAGTACTCGACATCAGCACGATCATCTACTCGACCGTCGTCAAGGGCTTCTTCGTCTCCGAGTACCACGGCGGCGTGACACTGGACGCGATCGACGAGGCTCTGATCGAGCAGTTGCAGGCCGACGGCCGCAAGAGCTTCCGCGCGCTCGGCGAAGAGGTCCGACTCTCCCCCTCCGCCGTCGCGACCAGGGTGCAGCGGCTCATCGACGCCGGCGTCATCAAGATCAGCGCGGTCGAGGCCCGCGGTCTCGCGCACCGGCAGCTGTCCATGGGCGTGGGGATGACACTCGGCGACGACGACGAAGCCGTGATCGAGGAGCTGCGCCGCGGCCGGGGCGTGGACTTCGCCGCGCGGACCCTGGGCCGGTTCGACGCGGTCGCGACGCTGGTGGAGCCCTCCGCCGGTGCGCTGTACGCGAGCCTCGAGCGGCTGCGGGCGCTCCCGGGCGTGACCCGCATCGAGGCCTGGCTGCACCTCGCGGTCCTCAAGGAGGACTACGCCCGCACCCTCCGCCCCCTCCGCACGGACTGACCCACCGCGCAGTCAGGCGATCAGGGGGCGAGGGGAGAGAGGAAGGCGCGGCGGACGGCGGCGATGTCGGCGTGCTCGCGGGTGGGATGCACGCGGTTGAGGAGGAGGACGCCGAACGCGCCGGAGCCGGGATGCACGGCGAAGCAGGTCCCGGTGAACCCGGTGTGCCCCACGGCGTCGATGTCCCCCATCCAGGACTCGTCACGCACCCGCAGCCCGATCGCCTGACCGTATCCGTCGTCCGCACGCACGGCCGCCGTCGTCAGGTCCCGCACGGACGCGACCGAGAGCACCCGGCCGTGCGGGCCGTCTCCCCCGTCACGGACCATCCGCGCGAGGGCGGCCACGTCGTGCACCGAGCCGAACAGACCCGCGTGCCCGGCGGGACGGTCCAGCGCGTGCGCCAGCTCGTCGTGCACCGCCCCGCGCACGGGACCACGGTGCGGCTGCGTCTCGGTCGCCACCGCGAGGGACGGCTCCGGTACCGCGGTCAGGGACTCCGCGCCGATCGCGCCCGACACCTCCGCCCACAGTTCGGCGAGCGGTCGACCCGAGACGCGCTCCAGGTACTCCCCCGCGGCGATGTATCCCACGTCGGAATAGAGGTGTCCGGCACCCGGCTCGAATCCGAGCGGACGCTGCAGAACCCGTCGGCGCAGCTCCGCACCGCGCAGCCCCTCCCGCCACTCGCGCCCCTCCGCAGGGAGCCCCGAACTGTGGGTGAGGAGGTGCCGCAGGGTGATGCGGTGCGCGGCTTCCCCCGTGCCGACCGGCAGGACCGCCTCGACGGGTTCGTCGAGGTCGATGCGCCCGTCGTCGACGAGCCGGAGGGCCGCCACGGCCGTGAAGACCTTGGTGAGGGAGGCGAGGTCGAACAGGTGTCGCGCGGTCAGCGGCGACGGGTCGTCGTGCGCCGGGGTTCCGAGCAGCTGCAGCTCCTCCTCCCCTCCGGGCACGACCCGCAGCGAGGCCCAGGCCGAACCGGGCGCCCCGTTCACCACCGCGACGGTCCCGTCACTTGCTCATGCCGGAGGTCAGCCCGTTGATGATCTGCTTGGTCGCGAGCAGGAACAGCACCACCAGCGGGATCGTCGCGATCGTGAGTCCGGCGAACAGCTGCGGCCAGTCGGTCGAGTACTCGCCGAAGAAGCGCGTCAGACCGACGGGCAGCGTGTAGGAGTCGCGGTCGCGGAGCAGGATCAGCGGGTAGAAGAAGTCGTTCCACACCGGCACGAACCGGAATACGATCACGGTCGCGAGCGCCGGTCGCACCAGCGGCAGCAGGATCTGCAGGAACGTGCGCAGCGGACCGGCGCCGTCGATGCGCGCCGCCTCCTCGAGCTCGATCGGCAGCGCCCGGAAGAACACCGTGAGCACGAACGTCGTGAACGGGATGCCGAGGGCGCCGTACACGAGGATCAGACTGAACACGTTGCTCGTCATCTTGAGGGAGTCGAGCAGGTAGAACAGCGGCAGGATCGCGAGGTGCACCGGCAGCATGAGGCCCGAGAGGAAGACGGCCTCGATCCCGCGGAAGAACTTCGCCCTGGCCCGGGCGAAGGCATAGGCCGCGAGCACCGAGACGACGGTCGTGACGATGACCGACCCGACCGTGACCGTGATCGAGTTGATGAAGTACGTGTCGAAGGACGCGGTGATCCAGGCGTTCTGGAAGCTCGTGAACGTCGGCGGCACGGGGAGACCGAGCGGCTCCGTCGCGATCTGCTGCTGGGTGCGCAGCGAGTTGTTGACCATGAGCAGCAGCGGACCGATCGCGATGAGCGCGTATCCCCAGAGGAACACGTTCGCGAGCAGGCGCCCGATGAAGGGCGTGTCGGATGTGCGGCGCGATCGGCGACGCGGGGCGGTCGGCCGCCCGGAGACGATCGCCTCGGTGGTGGACTCCTGACGGGTGTCGATGGCGGTGCTCATCAGAACAGCTTTCGTTCGGCGCGACGCATCGTGGAGGTGATCACGACCGAGATCACCATGATGAAGAGGAACAGGACCGTCGCGAGCGCGGAGGAGACGCCGATCGAGTTCGGGTTCCCGGACTCGAAGGCGGTGCGGTAGAAGAGGAGCATCATCACGTCGGTGGAACCGGCGGGTGCGCCGTTCGAGCCGGCGAGCGCGAACGGGATCGCCATCGCCTCCATGCTGCCGATGAAGGTGAGCACCGTGATGATGCCGATCGTCGGGGTGAGCATGGGCAGCGTGATGTAGCGGAAGCGCTTGGCGGCGGTCGCGCCGTCGAGCGAGGCGGCCTCCTCGATCTCCTCGGGGATGCCGCCGAGGGCCGCACCGTAGAGCAGGATGGGGAAGCCGATCCACTGCCAGGCGCTGACCAGCACGATCACCCAGATCGCGAGCTGCGGGTCGCCGAGCCAGGGAAGGGCCAGGCTCTCCAGGCCGACCCCGCGGAGGATCGCGTTCACGGGTCCGAACAGCGGCGACAGCATGAGCGACCAGAGGTAGCCGATCACCATCGGGCTCACGAGGTAGGGCAGCGCGAAGATCGTCTGGAAGAAGCGCTTCGTGCGCTTGCGCCGGTGCAGCAGGGTGGCGATGCCGAGACCCAGGGAGTTCTGGAACACCAGGGCGCCGGCGAACAGCAGCAGGTTGTGGCCGAAGGCGTTCCACAGCTCGGAGGCGTAGGGCTCCTTGGTGAGGAGCGTGATGTAGTTCGCGACGCCGGCGAAGCCGCCCTGCTTCGTGCCCTGCCAGTCGAAGAACGAGTAGCTGAGCGCGGCGAGCATGGGGTACAGGATCAGGACGGCGAAGAGCACCGCCGCCGGCAGGACGAAGAGTGCGGCGGTCGGGGTGGAGAGCGCGATGCCGGTGCGGGTGCGGCGGGCCTTCGGCCGCCGGACGGGGAGGGTCAGAGCCATGGGTGTGAGTCCTTCGCTCCGCGGTGGTGAGCGCCGGGTCGGGCGCTCACCACCGCGGTCGGATCAGGATGCGGGGGTGAACCAGGTGGAGATCCCGGACTGCAGGTCGGCGCCGAGCTGCTCGGGGGTCTTGTCGCCGAGGAACATCGCCTGGATGTCCGGGCCGAGGACGGCCGTGCCGGTCGGGTCTCCGTAGCGGAAGTCGACGAGCAGCAGGTACGGTGCCGGGTTGGCGGTGTACTGCTCGTTCATCTCCTGCATCAGCGGGTCGGAGTACTCCACGCCGGGCAGGGCCGAGAACTGGTCTACCTCGTCGGCGACGAGCTGGCCGAACTCCTTCGTGGTCATCCAGTTGAGCAGCTCGGTCGCGGCCTCCTGCTTCTCGCTCGCGGCGTTGATGCCGAAGCTGCCGTCGGCGTAGCCGGGGGTCACCGCGTGGTCGAGCGCACTGCCGGGGGCCGGCGGCACCTCGTACACGCCCCACTCGGTGTCCGGGGCGGAGTTCTGGAACGTCGGCAGGTCGAAGGATCCGCCGGGCCACTGCGCGGCCTGCCCCGAGGTGAACTGCAGCACGGCGTCGGCGACGGCGATCGCGTTCACGTTCTTGTCGAGGTACTTCTGCATGTCCTTGACGATCTGCAGCGAGGAGACGTAGGCGGGGTCGGTGAAGTCGACGTCGCCGGCGAGCACCTTCTCCTCGAACTCGGATCCGCCGTAGTTCGCCGATCCCACGATGTCGTGGAACATCGGCAGGACCCAGTCCTCGCGGGCGCCGAGTGCCATCGGGGTGACGCCCTCGCCGAGCAGGGTCTCCTGCAGCTCGATGAACTCGTCCCAGTCCGTGGGCTCCTCGAGGCCCATCTCGTCGAACATGGTCTTGTTGTAGAACATCTGCATGGTCTGGTAGGCGAAGGGGACGCCGTAGGTCTTGCCGTCGTCCTTGCCCTGGGCCGCGCGCAGCACCGTCGGGTCGAACTGGTCGAGGCCGTCGACGAGGTCGTCGATCGGGACGATCTGCTCGGACTGGATCGCGGACTGGATGCCGCCGTAGGCGCGCAGCATCG
This sequence comes from Microbacterium algeriense, assembly GCF_008868005.1. GTDB lineage: Bacteria > Actinomycetota > Actinomycetes > Actinomycetales > Microbacteriaceae > Microbacterium > Microbacterium algeriense. The sequence continues at coordinate 466,270 of NZ_WAAO01000001.1, read as the reverse complement.
CGATGTCCGGTCCGTCGCTGCCCTCGAGGCCCGTCGCGAGGATCTGGTTGTACTCGGTGGGCTGGAAGCCCTCGAACTCGACGGTCACCCCGGGGTGGGACTCCTCGTACTTGTCGAAGACGGCCTCCCACTTCGGAGAGGACGATGCCTGCCAGGACCAGACGGTGAGGGTGACGTCTTCGGCGCCATCACCGCTGGATGCGGCCGGTGCGCAGCCCGCGACGGCGAGCCCTGCGACGAGAAGGCCTGCGGTGGACGCGAGGCGGACGGGGCGGTTTCGCATGGTGTTCCTCTCGGACGGTGACAGCCACCGGGCACGTCGTGGCTGCCGAGATTGCGGGAAGAGTCGTCGTTCGGTGCGGCCTCTGTGCTGAAGACGCGTCGGGCGACGTCGGTGTCGTGCAGCACCGCCACGGTCCGGGGAGATGCCGACAAGCCCACTTTGGGCAATCTCTTACAGAAATGCAAGCAAATCTGAAAATTCCTTCCGAAGTGTGACCGAAGCCTGCCATCATGGCCTCGTGCCGAACAGTGTCGTGACAGCCATCCACCAGCGCATCTCGGAGTTGACCCCGACGGAGCGCCGCATCGCCGAGCACGTCCTCGCCGACCCGCAGGCCGTGGTGGAGGGCTCCATCACCCGACTGGCCGACGACTGCTCCGTGTCGGTGGCGAGCGTCGCGCGATTCACCCGCAGCGTCGGGTTCGCCGGATTCCCCGACATCCGCCTCGCCCTCGCGACCGAGCTGACGCGCACCGCCTCCGATCGCGAACGTTTCCAGGTGTCGGCCGGGGATGTGAGCCGTTACGACGACGCCGCCACAACCGTCCGCAAGATCGCGTTCGCCGAGGCCGCCGCCATCGAGCGCACCGCCCGACAGCTCGACATCGACGAACTCGAACGCTGCGTCGCCGAGCTCCGGGGCGCCCGCCGCATCGACATCTACGGCGCCGCCTCCAGCGGCCTCGCCGCGCAGGACCTCGAGCAGAAGCTGCACCGCGCCGGCCTCGTCGCCCAGGCGCGCACCGACCATCACCTCGCCCTCACCGGGGCGGCGCTGCTGGACGCCCGGGACGTCGCGATCGCCATCTCGCACTCCGGTCGCACGCTCGAGATCGTGCAGGCCGCGCAGGTCGCGGCGAGCGCCGGGGCGACGACGATCGCGATCACCAACAACCCGCGATCGCCGCTCGCGCGCGCGTGCGAGCTCGTGCTCGTGACGGCCGTGTCGGAGTCGACGTTCCGCTCCGGCGCCATGGCCAGCCGGATCGCCCAGCTCGCGCTCCTCGACTTCCTCTACACGCGCATCGCGCAGGCCGACTACGACACCATCTCCGACAATCTGCAGCGCACGCTCGACGCCGTCACCACACACAGAATCGACTGAACCCATGAAACTCGGAATCGACCGACTCCTCCAGCATGACCTCCCGGAACCGCTCGCCGCGAAGCTCCGGCGCAGCCGGATCGGGATGCTCACGAACGACCTGGCGCTCACCTCGCAGCTCACACGCGGACGCGCCTCGCTGGCCGACGCCGGCTGGTCGCTCGACCTCCTCTTCGGCCCGGAGCACGGACTGGACGGACGCGCGCGGGAGGGCGAGCTCGTCAGCGGCGGCGTCGACCGTGTCACCGGCATCCCCGTGCGCAGCCTGTACGGCGCCGACGTGCGCCCCGCTCCCGAGGACCTGTCCGGACTGGATGTCGTGCTCGTCGACCTTCCCGACGTCGGCGCCCGCTTCTACACGTACATCTGGACGATGAGCCACCTGCTCGAGGCCTGCGCGGACGCGGGGGTGTCCGTCGTCGTGCTCGACCGCCCCAACCCGCTGGGCGGACGGCTCGACCAGGCCGAGGGACCGATGCTCGACGAGGCGGCGCAGTCGCTCGTCGGGCGCTGGAGCATGCCCATCCGCCACGGTCTCACCATCGGGGAACTCGCCAGGCACTGGGTGCGCACGCGCGGCATCGACGTCGAGCTCGACGTGGTCGCCGTCGACGGCTGGGAGCGCACGCAGACGGCGATCGGCCGCCAGGAGCTGACCTGGATGCCGCCGTCGCTGAACCTGCCGAGCGCGGCGACCACGCTCCTCTACCCCGGCACCTGCCTCGCGGAGGGCGTGAACGTGTCGGAGGGGCGCAGCACCGCCGTGCCGTTCCGCGTGATCGGGGCGCCGTTCATCGACGCCGAGGACTACGCCCAGGCGGTGAACGCGCTGGAGCTGCCCGGCCTCGCCGCCTCGCCGTACGGGTTCACGCCGCTCGTGCGCGACCACGCCGGTCAGGCCTGCGAGGGCGTGATCCTTCATGTGACCGACGCCGAGGCCTTGCGTCCCGTGCACACCGGCGTCCGCCTTCTCTCGCTGCTCGCGGAGCTGTACCCGGATTCGCTCGTCGAGCGCTCGCTCGTGCCGATGCCAGGGGAGTCGGACTGGTCGCCTCTCGAGAAGCTCTTCGGCGTGCACGGCGCGTTCGCGCAGATCGCAGCCGGGCAGTGGAACGATCCCGCCTCTCTCGCGGTGCCGCGGTGGGCGGCAGCCGTCGAGGCGGACCTGATCTACGCCTGAGCCTGTACGGAGGCCCCGCGACCGCGTCAAGGGGGTCGAGGCCCGCGACCGCGGCGGGCAGACTCGCCCGCATGAGCAGCCCGGAATCCCGCGCGACCGCGGACGGACCGCCGCGCACCCCCGACGGGCGGCACATCCTCGTCGACGGACGGCGGTGGCGAGCGACGGATCCCTCCATCCCGGAGACCCTGCGCCAGGAGCTGGTCGACGAGCTCATGTCGGCGCGCCGTGCGGTGAAGAGCGCGGACGCCGACGCCCGGCGACGGGTGCACGACGCCAAGACCGCGCTCGGAGAACGCGGAGCGCCGTGGTGGGAGGAGTCTTCGGCCGACGAGGCGGACGCGCGCATCGCCGCGACCATCCGCGCGCTCACCCGCAAGCGGTCGGAGTCGTCGATCTGTCCGAGCGACGTCGCCCGCGCCGTCGGCGGCGAGTCCTGGCGCGCCCGGATGCCCGACGTGCGACGGGTCGCCGCGAGCCTGGCCGACAGCGGCGAGGTCGTCGTCACACAGAAGGGCGAGACCGTCCGGATCGACGACGCCAAGGGCCCGGTGCGCATCCGCCGGGGCCCCGCGCTCTGACCCGCACGGCACGGCGCGCCGTCACCGGCCGTTCACCCGACGCCGCCAGACTTCGAGCATGAGCGAAACCGAGGGACACGGCGCCGTGCCCGAGCCCGTGGCCACCGCGAACAGCGGGGCTGTGGCCGTCGTCGGCCTCGACCTGCGCGGCGAGACCCCGGCACCGAAGAAGCAGGTCTACTCGTGGGCCCTGTGGGATTGGGCGACACAGCCGTTCAACACCGTCATCCTGACGTTCGTGTTCACGGCGCTCTACCTCGTGAGCGAATCCTTCCTCCCCGCCGACGTCGCCGCCCTCGCGGAGAGCGACCCCGTGCGGCTCGCCGCGGAGGCCGACCTCGCCTCCGGCCTGGGGCTGGGGTCGACGATCGCGGCCTTCGGCATCCTGCTGCTCGCTCCCGTGCTGGGCCAGCGGGCGGATGCGGCCGGACGACAGAAGCTGTGGCTCGGGATCGGCACCGGCGCCCTGATCCTCTGCATGCTCGGCCTCTGGTTCGTGGAACCCGCTCCGAGCCTGTTCTGGTTGGGCGTCGCGCTGATCTCCGCCGCCACGGTGTTCCAGGAGATCGCGGCCGTGAACTCGAACGCCATGCTGATCGGCATCGCCACCCCCAAGAACGTCGGCCGGATCTCGGGTCTCGGCTGGGGATTCGGCTACCTCGGCGGCATCATCGCCCTGGTGATCGTGGTCGTGCTCGACACGTTCGACTGGTTCGGCATGCCCACCGACGGCGGGCTCGCCTACCGTCTCATCGCGGTCGGCTGCGCGGTGTGGGCCATCGTCTTCAGCATCCCGATCTTCCTGAACGTGCCGGAGCCGTCCCTCGGCCGCCCCGAGCGCAAGGTGGGCTTCTTCGCGTCGTACCCGCTGCTGGTGAAGGACGTCATCGGCCTCTACCGCGACACCGAGACCCGTCCCACCTTCTGGTACCTGCTGGCCAGCGCCGTCTTCCGCGACGGACTGGGGGGCGTGTTCGCGTTCGGAGCGATCATCGGCACCGCGGTGTTCCACTTCGGCACGCAGGACATCATCATCTTCGGGATCGCCGCGAACCTCATCGCCGGCGTCTCGACGATCGCGGCCGGCCGCCTCGACGACTACCTCGGCCCGAAGCGGATCATCCTCGTGTCGATCGGCTCGATGATCGTCGCCGGCCTCGCCGTGTTCTTCCTCCGGGATGGCGGCTCGCTGGTGTTCTGGATCGGCGGTCTCATCCTGTGCGCCTTCGTCGGTCCGGCTCAGGCAGCGGCGCGGTCGTTCCTGGCGCGGGTCACTCCCGCCGGGCGCGAGGGCGAGATCTTCGGCCTCTACGCCACGACCGGTCGCGCCGCGAGCTGGATGGCCTCCGGCGCGTGGACGGTGCTGATCGTGCTGACCGCGCAGACCGCCTTCGGCATCCTCGGCATCGTCCTGGTCCTGATCCTCGGATTCCTGCTCCTCCTCCCCGTCAAGTCCCCCCGCTGACCCCCTCCCCGCCGCTGCTCCTGCTCTGCCGCTCCTGCCCCGCCCCGCCCCGCCCCGCCCCTGCTCCTGCTGCACAACTTCGGAGATCCAAGGCGACACGCCGACGCGGCGGCCGAATCCGCGGCGTGTCGCGGCGAATCTCCGAAGTTGTGCGGATGGACGGGGCGGGACAGGGGCAGGTCTCCGAAGTTGTGCGGGCGGACGAGGCGGGGCCGGGGACGGGGCGGGGACGGCGGGGTGGGGGTGGGAGTAGCCTGACCCGGTGACCGTGCTGCTCGCCTTCCTGGCCAACATCCTCGTCGCGATCGCGAAGACGGTCGCGGCCGTGATCACGTCATCCGCATCGATGGTCGCCGAGGCGGCGCATTCATGGGCGGATGCCGGCAACGAGGTGTTCTTGCTGATCGCCGACCGCCGCGGGGCGAAGACCAAGGATGCCCGGCATCCGCTCGGCTACGGACGCAATGCGTTCGTGTGGTCGCTCATCGCGGCGTTCGGCATCTTCACCGCCGGCTCGATCGTGTCGATCATGCACGGCATCCAGGAGCTGTCGGACACGGGGCCCGTGGAGAGCCCCGTCGTGGCGTACGTGGTTCTCGGCATCGCGTTCGTGCTGGAGGGAGCGTCCTTCACGCAGGCGATGGTGAAGTCGCGACGGCTGGCGCGGCAGGGCGGCACCTCGACGTGGGACTTCGTGCTCGACACGAGCGACACCACGCTGCGGGCCGTCTTCTTCGAGGACTCGGCGGCCCTCATCGGCCTCGCGCTCGCGGGCGGGTCCATCCTCCTGCACCAGCTGACCGGCGTCGCAGCCTGGGATGCGATCGGCTCGATCCTCGTCGGCATCCTGCTCGGCGTCGTCGCCGTGATCCTCATCGGCCGCAACATCGCCTTCCTCGTCGGAGCGACGGCGGCGCCGAAGCTGCGGGCGCGGGTGGGCAGGGCCCTGCTCGGGCTGGACCAGATCGAACGGGTCACCTACCTGCACATCGAGTACGTCGGACCGAACCGGCTGTTCATCGTCGCGGAGGTCGACCTGGCCGGGGACGCCAGGGAGCACGACGTCGCGCGGCGGCTGCGCGACGTCGAGCAGCGGATCGAGGCGCACGAGGCCGTCGAGACGGTCGTGCTGTCGCTGTCGGTGGACGACGAGCCGTCGCTGGAGTTCGCGCCCGCCTGATTCAGCGCTGCCAGTTGTCGGCGAGCTTGTTCAGCAGGCGGGCGAGTTCCGTGCGCTCCGCGTCGGTGAACGAGGAGAGGGCGTTGGTCAGCAGCTGTCGCCGCTCCCCCCGCACGCCCCGGGCGAGCCGACGACCCTCGTCGGTGAGGGCGATGCGCGTGCGTCGCGCGTCGTCGGGATCCGCCTCGCGCCGCACGTAGCCGCGGTCCACCCCCTGCTGCACGAGGCGGGAGGCGCGCGGCTGGTCCACGCCGATGGCGACGCCGAGGTCGCTGACGCTCAGAGGGGCGGATGCCGCGGCGAGCGCTTCCAGCATCCGCATGCGTGCCGGGCCTCCGAGCCGTCCGGAGGGGTCGGCCATCCATGGCGGCATGCCGGGGTGGCCGTGATGATGCTCGAGGTGATCGTGGGCGTCGTCGCCGAGCGGGCCGCCGTGCCACCCGTGCGGACCCCCATGGCCATGCCCCCGCTCCGACGGACCCCGTCGTCCGGGAGCACGGTCGCCCGGTCGACGACCACGGAGGCGGGACAGCGCCTGCGCGATGGCTTCGGCGGGATCCGGCTGGGCGGGGTCTGCGGGTTCGGTGGTCATGCCCTGATTTTACATGCGACTTGACATGCACTCCGACTCCATGTCACCATACATGTACATGCACTGTGACATCCACATGCACATCGACAACAAAAGGACTTCCCATGAACACCCCTGAATCACAGAACACTTCTTCCCGCCCCTTCGGCTACTGGCTCAAGGCCGCGGATCGGCTCATGGCAGCCGAGTTCGCCGCCGCGTTCGAGGGCGAGCACCTCAGCCGCCGCGACTGGCGCATCCTCAACATCGTCGACGGCACGACGGCCGCCGACCGCCCCCTTCCCGAGCACAAGCTGCATCGCCTGATCGAACGCGGCTGGATCGTCGCGGGCGCGGAGGGGTGGACCCTGACCGACGAAGGCCGCTCGGCCAAGGAGCGCCTCGGCGCCCTGGTCGACGGCATCCGCGCGAAGGTGTCCGACGCCGTCTCCGACGAGGACATGGCCACCACGCTCGCGTCGCTCGAGAAGATCGCTCGCGCCTTCGGGTGGGACGAAGAGACGCCGCTCCCCCGCGGACGCGGACACCGTTTCGGCGGACACGGAAGCGGACACGAGCACGGCCACGGCTTCCCGGGCGGCTTCGGACACGGACGCGACTTCGGTCACGGACGCGGCTTCGATCACGGACGCGGCTTCGGTCACGGGCACGGCTGCGAGCACGGCCGGGGACACGGGCCCCACGGCGGGCACCACCGCGCCGAGCGGTTGGCCCAGCACGCATTCGAGCGTGGCTTCGACGCCGGCTTCAGCCGCGGTCGCGACGCCTGAACTCCCCGGAGTGAGCGGGACGGGCTTCGGCTCGCTCCGTTCGCTCCGCGACCGACGTCAGAGCGCGAGGAGAGCGAGCGCCGCCTCGGATGCGCCGGCGGAGCGCAGACGCTCCCGCATCGCAGCAGCGGCCACGGCGTAGGGACGCTCGTCCGCCAGCAGCAGTGACCGGGAGTTGGCCTCCTCGTTCAGGGCGATGAGCTCGAACGCGAGGACCTCGGCATCCGCATCGATCTCGCCCGCAGCCACCGCATGCCGCAACTGGGCCTCGACGTAGCCGTACCAGTCGGTCAGAGCCTCGCGCACGGCGTCGCGCACCGGCCCCGCTTTGGAGTCGACGTCCGCCGCCGTCGCCGCGAAGAAGCAACCACCCGTGAAGACCCGATCCTTTGAGTAGCTCAGGGCGTTGTGCAGCAGCGCGGCCACTCGTCGCACCCCTCGGGGCTGCGCGCGCGCCGGCTCCACGATCCGGGCCACGAAGATCTCCCGCGCGGCGGCGACCGTGGCCAGCTGCAGCCCCTCCTTGCTCTGGAACAGCGTCGCGATGCTGCTCTTGCTGGAGCCCGAGGCGTCGGCGAGACGGCCGATCGTCAGCCCGTCGAGTCCCTCCACCGAGGCGAGATCCGTCGCGCTCTGCAGCACGATGCGACGCGAGGCGTCGCCCCGGGCCCTCCGCCCGTCCAGAACCGTTCCGCTGGCCATGCCCCTAGTATACGAACGATCGTTCGCCTACTATACGTATGATCGTTCGTATTGTTCTGGCGAAGGAGTCCCATGCCATCCGCTCCCCTGCTGCTGGCCCGCAGCATCCCCTCGATCGCCCGAGTCTCGCCGACGCTCGCCGGCGACCTCGCCTACCGCCTCTTCTTCACGACCTCTCCGCGGATGCCGGTCCGGACGCCGGATGCGCCCACCCATGCGGATGCCCGCCGTGGCAGCCTGCGCGTGCGCGGTGCAGAGATCACCACCTACGTCTGGGGCACCGGCCCGCGCACAGCCCTGCTCCTGCACGGGTGGCGCGGACGCACATCGCCTTTCGCTCCGCTCGTGCGCGAACTCGTCGCCGAGCGGTTCCGCGTGGTGTCGTTCGACGCGCCGGCGCACGGATCCTCGCGCGGGCGGCGCACGGACATCCGCGACTGGATCGACGCCGCCGAGCAGCTGCACACGACGCACGGGCCGTTCGACCTGATCGTCGGGCACTCCTTCGGCGCCCTGGCCGCGTTGACGATCGCTCGCGCCGGCGTTCCGACTCCCGCGGTCGTCACGATCGCGGGGGCGGCGAGTCCCGACGCGTTCCTCGCGCAGTTCGCGCGGGACCTCGACCTCGACGATCGGACCGCCGCGCGCCTCGCCGAGCGCTTCCGTCGTCGACTCGATCTCGACGAGACGACCGTCTCGGCTCGGTACGACGCCGTGGCTCATCCGCTGCCCGAGGGAACGCGGCTCCTCGTGGTGCACGACCGGGACGACCGGCGCATGCCCGACGACAGCTCGCTCCTCCTGCATGCGGCCCACGGCGCGCGGTCCCGCCTGCTGCGCACCGACGGGCTCGGCCATGCGCGGATCCTGTCCGCCGATCCGACGCTGGACGCCGTCGTGGCCCTCGCGACGGGCGGGTTCGACGCGGTCGACGGACTCGGGACGACCGCGGGCGATGAGACCTCGACGGCGACGCGGCCGCCCGGCGTCAGAGTGCCGGGCTGAGGAGGAGCCGGAACTGCTCGGCGCCGTCCGCGCTGGAGAGGAACGGCAGCCCCGAGGTGTTCAGCAGGAAGACGATGACTCCGATCGCGGCGACCGCGAGCAGGAGCAGGAACGCGAAGATCGCCACCGTGAGCCCTCGATAGCCGCCCGACGTGGGCACTTCCGGCGCGACGGACGGCTGCGACCAGTCGTCGGCGGCGGCAGCAGGGGGCTCTCCGTCGAGGATGGCCGGAGTCGGTCGAGACCGGTCGGCGGATCGACGGCGCCGCTCTGCGGGTGGCGGCGGGATCAGCGCGTCGTCCGCGGAGGCGTCGTCCGGAGGTTCGGAGAGCAGTCCCTCCGGGATCGGGATCTCGGGCGGGGGCGGTGGGATGACGACGTCGGCGGGCGGGATCACCGGCTCCTCCGGAACCGCGGCGTCGTCCGGGATCCTGCCGTCGTCGTCGCTCATGTCAGCCTCCGACTGCTCCGACGTCGGTGACGCCGACGTCCGTCCGATGGAAGTTCTGGAACGACCGGGAGGCCGTGGGTCCGCGCTGCCCCTGGTACCGGTTGCCGTAGGGGCCGGAGCCGTACGGGTTCTCGGCGGGCGAGGTCAGGCGGAAGAAGCACAGCTGCCCGATCTTCATCCCCGGCCACAGCTTGATCGGCAGGGTGGCGACGTTGGCGAGCTCCAGCGTCACGTGACCGGTGAAGCCGGGGTCGATGAAGCCGGCCGTGGAATGCGTGATGAGACCGAGCCGGCCGAGCGACGACTTTCCCTCGAGGCGCGCGGCGATGTCGTCGGGGAGCGTGACCTGCTCGAAAGTGGCGCCGAGGGCGAACTCTCCCGGATGCAGGATGAACGGCTCATCGGGGGCGACCTCGATCAGACGCGTCAGCTCCGGCTGGTCGACCGACGGGTCGATGAACGGGTACTTGTGGTTGTCGAACAGGCGGAAGTACCGGTCCAGGCGCACGTCGACGCTCGACGGCTGGACCATCTCCCGCTCGTGCGGCTCCAGGCCGATGCGTCCGGATGCGAGTTCTGCCTTGATGTCGCGGTCGCTGAGAAGCACGGCACCAGCCTAGTCACCCCGGTGCCTCAGATCTCGGCGCGCACCGCTCCGCCGCGGAGGAGGGGAAGCAGTGCCGCCGCCGTCACCACTGCGGCCGCGGTGAGCACGGCAGCCACGAACCCGCCCGTCGCCAGGACGGCCGCGATCGTGCCGAAGACCGCGATCCCGAGTCCGCCGCCGAGCGCGAAGCTCACCTCCTGGATCGCGCCGACCTGCCCGGCGTGGTCCTCCGTCGTCACCTCGAACAGAGCGGTCGCGGCGAGGGTCCCGCCGACGCCGAAGCCGAGCCCGACCAGCACCAGCGGAAGGGCGACGAGAGCGGGATCGAGCGCGAGCCATCCGAGTCCGGCGGCCTGCAGCAGCAGGACCAGCACGGTGAGCCGGTTCGCCGAGAGCCACCGGAGCGCGACGGGTGCGAGGACGCCGCCGAGCGCGATCGCGACGGCCTGCGGCAGCAGTGCGATGCCCGCCTCCGCAGCACTCTGGCCCCGCGTGTCCTGCAGGTGCAGACTGACCAGCAGGACCGAGGCCGCTGAGGCACCGCTGGCGACGATGATCCGGATCACGGCGGGGCTGAAGCCCGGCACCCGGAACACGCTCATGTCGATCAGCGGGTCGCGGAGGCGACGTTGCCTGCGCACGAAGAACACCAGACTCACCACGGCGATGACGGCCGCCACCGCCGCGGACGCGGGCGCTGCGAGGATCTCGTGCAGCGCGAAGACGAGGGCGCCGAGCGCCACGATCGAGGAGAGGATGCTGAGCACGTCCCAGGACGGCCGCTGGGAGCTGCGCGAATCCGGCACGAGCCAGATCGCGAGCGCTCCGGCCAGCACCGCGAGCGGCACGCTGCCCAGGAGCAGCCAGCGCCAGCCGGGGCCCTCTGCCAGGATGCCGCCGAGCACGGGCCCGAGTGCGCTTCCGGTGCCGAACGTCGCGGTCCACAACCCGTAGGCGAGCACGCGCTCCCTGGCGTGGAACTTCGCTCCGATGGTGGCGACGACTCCCGCGACCACGAACGCCTCCGCGACGCCGAGCAGCGCACGGACCACGATCAGCAGCAGACCGCTCGTGGCCAGACCACCCACCACGTTGAGCACCGCGAACCCCGCCAGCCCGATCAGCACGATCGTCTTCCGGCCGAACGCATCCCCGATCCGCGCCGCCACGATCAGCGTCGCGGCGAGCGACAGCGCGTACACGTCCACGAGCCAGAGCCCCTCGATGTCGCTCAGGTGCAGCTCGGCGCGGATCGCCGGGAGGGCGGTGGAGACGCTGCTGATCGCGAGCGCCCCGACGAGGATTCCGAGCAGAAGGGGGACCATGGCGAACCACAGCCGAAGGGTCGAGCGCTGTCCGAGAAGAGAGGGGGTCGAGGTCACGATCTCATTCTGTAAAGTACAGGCAGGAGCGACAAGTACGGTCATTTCTGACACGTACTTACCGTTTGGATACCGAGGAGGCTCCGATGCGCGAGAAGACCGAGCGGATCATCCACGAATGGACCGACTCCTGCGACGCCGAGGTGTCGATCGCCGTCCTCGGCGGCGCCTGGAAACCCAGCATCCTGACCCTGCTCGGCGAGCACGGGGTGCTGCGCTTCGGCGAGCTCGGACGACTCCTGAAGGACCCCACCGCCCGGGTGCTCACCCGCCAGCTGCGGGAGCTCGAAGACGACGGGCTCATCATCCGCACCGTGTACCGGCAGGTTCCGCCCAAGGTCGAGTACCGGCTCAGCGAACTGGGCGCGAGTGCCGCTCCCCTGCTCGCCGAGCTGACGACGTGGGGCACGCTCTACGCCGGGACGCAGCGCGAGGCGTCCGCCGCGAAGACCGACGAAAACGAAGCCGTCGCCTGATCGGCGCCCGGCGCATCCGGCGATGCGCTTTGGCCATCGCCCCCGCGACGGGTAGGCTTTCCCTCACCTGCTCTCGAGCGGGTTCGGGGCTGTAGTTCAATGGTAGAACTTCTGCTTCCCAAGCAGACAGCGCGGGTTCGATTCCCGTCAGCCCCTCCACAAGGTCAACCGAGTTCGACGCGCCGCCCCGTGCCCATCTCTTCCGCGTCGCTGCTGGTCACGACGGCGTAGACCCCGTGCGGCACCCCTGGCAGATTCGCCACCTGGCGGGCCAGCTCGATGAGGGCGTCCTCGGGGGCGTTCCAGACGAAGAAGAGATACTCGTCGCCGAGTTCCTCCCCATCGTCGAACACCTCCCCCGACCCGGAGCCCTCCTCCAGCTGGAAGAGGAAGCCCTCCTCGATGGTCTCGATCCAGGGGAAGGGGTAGTCCCCTTCGGCGAGCCCTTCGGTGGGAGTCAGCGGAACGTGGATCTCGACGACGAGGTCACTCATGCGAACGCCTTTCTTCCTTGTCTGCATCGATCGGACGGTAGCGCTGCACGGATACTCCCGAGCGGAACTCATGGCGGTCCACGAGGTCGAGTTCCAGGCGCTCGGGCAGGCCGTCGAGCAGCCGCGGCCCGTGGCCCGCGACGACCGGGTGCACGACGAACACGTACTCGTCGATGAGTCCCCGCTCGGCGAGCGTCAGCGGGAGTCGGACGCCTCCGACGGAGAGTCCTTCGCCGGGTTGCTGCTTCAGCCGCTCGACGGTCGCGGCCAGGTCTCCCACGACCAGCTCAGCGTTCCAATCGACCCTCTTCAGCGTGCTCGACACGACATGCTTCTTGGTCCGGTCGATGGCCTCGGCGAACGGGATCTCCCACTCGTCCATCCAGTCCGGCCAGACGCCCGAGGCGGGCCGGCGCCACGCGGAGTCCATCATCTCGTAGGTCACCCGACCGTAGAGGAGCGCATCGGAGCGCTCCATCTCGGCCGTCCAGAAGCGCATCGACTCCTCATCCGGCGGGAGGCCGGCTTCGTGGTGACAGCAGCCGTCGAGGGTGACGTTGATCGCATAGCGAAGTGGTCTCATCTCGTCGCTCTCCTTCGATGCGCCGCGCGGTTCCCTCGGTTCGGCTCAGGATACGTCGTACACCTCTCCCACGGGAACGGCCACGGGGAGGACGTTGCCCGGCTGCGCGAGCGGACACGCCCACGCCGGGTCGTACGCGCACGAGGGGTTGTACGCGAAATTGAAGTCGAGCACGATGGTCCCGCGAGCCGGATCGGACCCGAGGTCCGCACCCTTGATCGTGTCAATCAGGTAGCGGCCACCGCCGTACGTGCCGCCGGGGCGCCCGGCCAGCGCGTCCCGCACGGGGATGAAGAGGCCGCCGCCGTACGACATCAGTCGCCAGACGTCGAGCGACCCGACGTCCGGGACCTCCACCCGCCCGATGCGCTCGAACGGCACGACGCCGTCGGTCCCGGTCGGGAACTCGAAGCCACCGGGATCGGCCGGAAGGATCGGCAGCTCGAAGCGCCACTGCGGATCGTACGAGGCGATGGGCAGCCCCTCGAACAGCACGCGGTCCTCCGGCAGCAGCGGCGTCGCCGGATGGCGACGCATCAGGTCGTCGCGCTCGATCCGCCAGAGCTCATGCGCGTCCTCCGGCGACTCGGCACGGCGGACAGCGTCGTAGAGCGCGAACACGCGGCGTCGCCAGTCCACGACCTCGAGCGCCGTACGTGCAGGAGTGGTCGTCATCGCCCCAGGCTACGGGGCGATCCGGGAGGACGCGATCATGTCCGCATATCCCGACTCGTACGTCGGATGCTCGAGCGTTCCCAGGAGCGAGAGCAGCAGCGAGCCGTCGTGCACCAGACCACTCGGCACCCCCGATCCGCTGTCCGGCGGCACATCGACGCCGAGCTGCGCGGCGAGGAACCGCACGACGTCCCCGAGCGGGGCGGGCTTCCGGTCGACGGCGTGCAGGAGCGCGGGCGGGTCGTCCATCCGCAGCATCAGGTCGAGTGCGCGCACCAGGTCGGACTCGTGGATCCGGTTCGTGCGTCGAGCGTGATCGACGCCCTCCCCGGCGCGCACCCTCCGCAGCAGGAACTCGCGACCGGGACCGTAGATCCCGGCCGGGCGGACGACCACCGCATCGAACAGGTCGGCCGCGGCCCGCTCGCCGTCGCGGATCGCCGCAGAGCGTCCGCTCTCCGCCACGGGCTCGTCCCGCTCGGTGATCGGGCGCTCGGCCGTCGTCCCCTCGAACACCCCGGTCGACGAGACGAAGACCGTCCGGGCAGGGACGCGGGGCAGGGCGTCCCCGAGATGCGTCAACGCTGTGCGGTAGGCGGTCGGCCCCTCTCCCGGCGGCAGCGTGACGAGCACGGCATCGACCTCTGGCAGCGGCGACGGCAGGGGGGCGGACAGGTCTCCGCGGACCCCGGTGACACCGGCGGGCAGCGCGCCGTCCCCGCGCCGCAGGGCGAAGACCTCGCCGCCCGCAGCGAGGAGCCGCGGGGCGAGGCGCGCGCCGAGCTTGCCGAATCCGACGAGAAGGGTGCGACGAGGCGCCGGCATGTGATCCATCGCTCCCAATGTCCCACAGACGATGAGAGCGCCGCACCCTCCGAGGGGATGCGGCGCTCGCGCAGGTCGAGGGGCGCTACTCCGCCGCGGCGATCTTCTTGGCGTCGTCCGTGTTGAGCAGACGGAACAGGAGCGCCGCGATCACGGCGCCGACGACCGGGGCCACGATGTAGAGCCACAGCGAGCTCCAGGCGAAGTGACCGCTGACCGACAGCCCCAGCGCCACCGCCGGGTTGAAGCCGCCGCCCGAGATCGAGCCGACGGTCGCCGCGCCGACGAACACGGTCGCACCGATCGCGAGACCGTAGAACGAGTTGCCCGCGGTGTCCTTCGACGTGGCCGTGTTCAGCACGACCCAGACGAGGATGAGCGTGAACAGCGCCTCGACGAGGAACGCCGGTCCCACCTCGATGACCATGGCCTTCTCGCCCACCGGCCAGACCGAGAGCGAGACGAGCGCCGCCACCGCTCCACCCACGAACTGGGCGACCACATAGGCGATGAAGTCGACGACGCTCAGGCCGCCGCGCAGGAACACGCCGACCGAGACGGCCGGGTTGAGGTGGGCCCCCGAGATGTGGCCCGTCGAATAGACGAGCACCATCAGGGTGAAGCCGATCGCGAGCGGCGTCAGCGGGCTGTCGCTGTTCACCGCCGCGATGATCGCGAGGACGAAGAGGAAGGTGGCGATCGCCTCTGCGAGCGCCGTACGTACCGTTCCGGTCATGAGAATGCCCTTTTCTGTGGGAATCGAGAAAGGAAGCGCTGCCCGTTCCACCCGCGATCTCCGGGCCGACGCACCCGTCTTGCGGCACCGACAGTAGCGGGACGATCTCGGCGGCTCCGGATGCCGCGCGGTGAAGCTGTGAATCCGCTGAACACGAACCGACCGATGCGGATCCGTCGCCGCGCTGTCAACCCCGTGGCGGCCCTCCCGTGGTTGCTCCTACCGTGCAAGGATGACGACCGAGACTGCGCCCCGCGCCGAGACTCCCACGCGGCTGCGGCGCGCGATCACCGGCCCGCTCCTGTTCGCCTTCATCCTGGGCGACGTCCTGGGAGCCGGCATCTACGCGCTGATGGGCGTGCTCTCCGAGAAGGTCGGCGGGATGCTCTGGGCGCCCCTGCTGCTGGCACTGCTGCTCGCCCTGCTCACCGCGGGTTCCTACGCCGAGCTCGTCACGAAGTACCCTCGCGCCGGGGGCGCAGCCGTCTTCGCCGAGCGTGCCTTCCACAGCCCGCTCGTGTCGTTCCTCGTCGGGTTCAGCATGCTCGCCGCCGGTGTGACCAGCGCCGCCGGCCTCGCGATCGCGTTCTCCGGCGACTACCTGAGCACCTTCTTCGATCTGCCGACGATCCCCGTCGCGATCGTCTTCCTCGCCGTCGTCGGCCTGCTGAACGCGCGCGGCATCCGCGAGTCGATGGGCGCCAACCTCGTGATGACCGCGATCGAGCTCAGTGGCCTGGTGATCGTCGTCGCCGTCGTGGCGGTGTTCGTCGGCGGCGGAGGCGGCGACCTCTCGCGCGTCGCCGAAGCCCCCGAGGGGACGAGCGTCGCCATCGCGGTCCTCTCCGGCGCGGTCATCGCCTACTACTCGTTCGTCGGTTTCGAGACCTCCGCGAACATGATCGAAGAGGTGAAGGACCCCCGGCGCACCTATCCGCGCGCCCTGTTCGGCGCGCTCTTCACCGCGGGCGCCGTGTACGTCCTGGTCGGTCTGGCCAGCTCCATCGCCCTCCCCTCGGAAGAGCTGCAGGAATCCAGCGGCCCGCTGCTCGCGGTCGTCGAGGCGACCGGGGTCGACATCCCCTCCTGGCTGTTCAGCCTGATCGCCCTGATCGCCGTCGCCAACGGCGCCCTGCTGACCATGATCATGGTCAGCCGCCTGACCTACGGGATGGCGGAGCAGGGTCTGCTCCCCGCGACGCTCGGCCGGGTGCTGCCGAAGCGGAAGACGCCGTGGGTCGCGATCCTCACGACCACTCTCGTCGCGATGGGTCTCACGCTCGTCGGGGACCTCGCCACGCTCGCCGAGACGGTGGTCCTGCTGCTGCTCGTCGTGTTCCTGAGCGTGAACATCTCCGTCCTCGTGCTGCGGCGCGACCACGTCGAGCACGACCACTTCCGGGTCTGGACCTTCGTGCCGGTGCTCGGGGTCGCATCCTGCATCCTGCTGCTCACCCAGCAGCGGCCCGTGGTCTGGCTCTTCGGCGCCATCCTGCTGGCTGTGGGTGGCATCCTGTACGTGCTGGCACGCTGGAGCCGCAAGCGCGCCACCGCGAAGACGACCGAGACCCACACCGACACCGACACCGACACCGAGGAGAACCATGAGCACGCCTGACCGCGACGCCGCAGACGAGATGACCAGCGAGGAGAAGCGTCACGACCAGCTGACGTCCGCGCCGGATGCCACGGAGGCCGACGCGGCCCCGCGCATCGAGGTCAGCGAGCACGACGGGAACACCCGGATCGACATCGCCCCCGATGCCCCCGTGCGCCCCGGCCCCGGCCCCGGCGTCGAGATCGACGAGGAATCCGACTGAGCCGAGCGCTCAGATGGCGGTCGCCGCGCCGACCCGCTCGCGCGTGGTCGTGACCGTGGCGAACCCGCGTGCGGCGAGGACGCTCTCGGTGCGACGCATGATGTCCGCGCCCGAGACGGCGGCGAGCGCGCCGGAAGCCGCGATGTCCGAGGTCGTCGTCGCATCCGTGACGAACTCGACCTCGTAGCCCAGATCCGCCGCCGCGCGGGTCGTGGTCTCGCAGCACTGCTCGGTGCGGATGCCGCAGACGACGAGCCGACGGATGCCCTGGCTCTCCAGCCGCTCGTGGAGGTCCGTCGACGCGAACGCGTTGATGGTCGTCTTCGTGAGCGCGGTCTCCGCGTCGTCCTGGCCGAGCTGGGCCATCACCCGCACCTGGCCGTTCTGCGGGTCGAACACTCCTCCGCTGCCCGGGTCGGCATGCGTGATCCACACCACCACGTCCCCGGACGCGCGCGCGCGATCGACGAGAAGGGCGATGTTGTCGAGCACGGCCGGATTCGCGGTGGTCGACCAGTCGTCGCGCCTGCGGAACGACTCCTGCGCGTCGATCACGAGCAGGGCCGTGGAGGAAGTGGTCATGCGCTCATCCTTCCCGGCACCGTCGCCGGCGACAAGACGGTTCCCGGTCGAAGATCGCAGGGATCCGGACAGGCCTCAGAGCCAGCCCTTGTGCTTGAACGCGGCATACAGGCCGAAGCCGAGCGCGACCATCATGCCGACCGCCATGGGATAGCCCAGCAGCCAGTGCAGTTCGGGCATGTGGTCGAAGTTCATCCCGTAGATCGTGCCGACCAGCGTGGGCGCGAACAGGATCGCCGCCCATCCCGAGATCTTCTTGACCTCGTCGTTCTGACGGATGCTGAGCTCTGTCATCCGCCGCATCTCCTCGTTCTGACGCCGCGCGACGATCGTCGACTCCACCGTGAGGGCGTTGTCCAGCACGGTGCGGAAGGTCGTCGCCCGGTCGCTGACGCGCAGGGTGTGGTCCAGCACATCGCGCAGGTACCGCTGCAACTCCTCGCTCACCCGGTACTTGTCCGAACCGCGGAGCAGCGCCTCGAGCATGCCCGACAGCGGCTGCGTCGCCCGCTGGAAGTCGATGACCTCCCTGCCCAGGTCGTAGATCCGCTGCGTCGCGTCGGTGTCCTCCTCGAACAGCTGACTCTCGATCTCGTCGATGTCGTTCTCGAGACCGGCGAGGACGGGAGCGTACTCGTCGACGACCTCGTCCAGGATCGCGTACAGCACGGCCTCGGGCCCGTGGGAGAGCAGCGCGGGGTCGCTCTCCAGCCGACGCCGCACCCGCCCGAGATCGGGGGACTCCGCGTGGCGGATCGTGACGACGAAGTCCGGGCCGACCAGGACGTGCACCTCGCCGAACTCGACCTCCTCGCTGTCGTCGAGGTACCGGGCGGGCCGCAGGACCATGAACAGCACGTCGCCATAGCGCTCCAGCTTCGAGCGCTGGTGCCCGGAGAGGGCGTCTTCGACGACGAGGGCATGGAGGCCGAACTCGTCGGCGACCTCGCGGATCTCCTCCTCGCTCGGGCGGTAGAGGCCGATCCAGCTCATGCCCCGGCGTTCCCGCATCCGCTCGAACGTCTCGCTCAGGCTCTGCGGGTTCTCGGTGCGGACACCGTCCACGTAGATCGCATTGTCGATGATCGCCATGGTGGCCCTCGCCCGGTCAGGCGGCGATCAGCCCGCGGGGGGAGCGACGCACGGCAGCGCGCTGTCGGTGATCGCCTGGTGGTACTGCTCGGCTGTGAAGGGCAGGCCGAACTCCGGAGCGGTCTCCCCGGACGCGGCCGGCGCCTTGGAGGCGATCGCCGCGAGTTCCCAGGAGAGGTGCTGGACGAAGGCGGGGCCGCCCGTCGAGTCGTTCAGCACGACCGCCACGGTGAAGCCGGTCTCGGGGTCGGAGTACGCCGCCGTGGCGTATCCGGGGGTCCATCCGTGCTGACCGATCATCGAGCCGACGAGGAACCCACCCCCGGTCGCCTGGAACCAGGACGGCGCCTTGTCGTCCGCGGGAAGCGGCGACCCGAAGCGGTTCGGCTCATCCTTGGTCCGCAGCGCCTGCGTGGCCTCGGCCTGCGCGTAGCGGCCGAGGTCGGTGATCGTGGAGACCGCGCCGGAGTCGGTGAACCCGGAGGTGGAGGACAGCTTCGTGGTGTCGACCGGAGCGGCGCAGTTGTATCCGCCCTCGACGGGAGACATGTAATGGCCCTTGAGGGCGGGAGACGGCTCGGGCGCGGAGGCTCGCGGACCGGGGAGCGAGGTGTCCGCGAGGCCGAGGGGCTCCGTGACGTACTCGGCGATCAGCTCGGAGGCCGTCATCCCGGTCGCGCGCTCGAGAGCGAGGCCGAGCATCAGGTATCCGGCGTCGGAATCGCGGTAGGTGGTGTGCGGGGCCACGCGCTCACGGGCCAGGCCGTAGCCGGCGAGCTCGAGGGGAGCCCACACGCGCTCGGGCGTGTTGACCCATGCCGCCTTCACGGTCTCCTCCGAGGACCCGATGCCGCTCGTGCCGTTGCAGAGGTCGAGGAGCGTGATGTCGGACATGTCCGCGACGCCGGAAACGTACTCGGGCACGGGGGCGTCGAGCTCGACGGTTCCCTCGTCCGCGAGCGCGTAGAGCACGTCGCACGTCATCAGACGGGTCACATCGGCGATGCGGAAGGACATGTCGGTCGACAGCTCCCCTCCGCCCTCGCGACTCTGGGTGCCGGTCGCGGAGACCCAGCTGCCGCTCCACGGGACCCAGACGCCCACGATCGCACCCGAGGCCCCGGAGGCGGCGATCGCGTTGTCGACGGCAGCCTGCATCGCCGCGACGGTGTCGTCGGGCAGCGCTCCGTCGACCTGAGCGGGCGGCGTGTACGAGAACGATTCCTCGGACGAGCATCCGGTCAGGGCCAGAGCGAGCACGGCCGCCGTCGCTGTTGCGGCGCGCCACCGGCGCGACGAGAGAAGCTGCATGTGAAGAACCCCCGAAGACGTGTCTCCCGATTCTAGAGCGCCGATGCTGAAAGCCCGCCCCGCGGCCCTCCCTCGACCTCGCGCGTAAGGTGGTCGGCGTGCCCCACACCTTCGATCCCGACGTGACCAGCGCCGTCCTCCGCCACATGAACGGCGACCACACCGACGACAACCTCCTCATCGCCCGCGCGTTCGCCGAGCCGTCCGATGCCGCCATCACGGCGTCGATCATGACCGGTTTCGACGGAGAGGCCGGCGTCTGGGATGTGACGCGAGGGGATGCCGTGTCCGAGCTGCGCGTCCCCTGGCCCGGAGGCCCCATCGACGACCGGCCCGCCGTGCGTCGCGAGATCGTCGCCCTCTACGACGCCGCCTGCGCGCGCCTCGGGGTCGAGCCCCGCCCGCACGCCTGACCACCTCCGCGGCTCCGTCGCGGGCGTCTGCGACGTCGGACTTCCATATGAGGTAAGGCTCCCCTTACACTGAGGTCATGTCCGAGATCCTCTCCTTCTCCGCCGCCCTGCGCGAGCGTTCGTCCGGATCGCACTCCCGCAGCGAGACCGCCGGATTCATGTCCGACCTCCTGAAGGGCGAAGGCTCCCGCGAGGACTACATCTCCCTGGTCGCCCAGCACTACTTCATCTACGAAGCCCTCGAGAGCGCGGGCGAGCGCATGCGCAAGGATCCCGTCGCCGCCGTGTTCATCAGCGACAAGCTGACCCGTCTGCCCGCGCTGGAGGCCGACCTCGAGTTCCTCCTCGGGGCGGACTGGCGTGCACGGATCACCCCCCTGCCGACCACACGGCGCTACGTCGAGCGGATCAACCAGGTGGGCGCGACGTGGGCCGGCGGATTCGTCGCCCACCACTACACGCGCTACCTCGGCGACCTGTCCGGCGGCATCTTCATCGGTCGGGTCATGGCGCGGCGCTTCGGCTTCGAGACGAACGGCATCGGGTTCTACCTCTTCGACGACATTGCCGACCCCGCCGCGTTCAAGGACGTGTACCGCGAGCAGCTCGACGCCGCCCCGTGGGACGATGCCGAGCGCGAGCGCGTTATCGACGAGGTCCTCCTCGCCTACCGCTTCAACACCGAGCTGTTCGAGGACCTCGACCGCGCCCGCGTCGCCGCCTGACCCCCGCCGCTCCCCGGTTCGCCCGCGCGTCCCGCTCAGGTCTTCGGCAGCTCCGGGGTCGACCGCGCGATCCACGCGTCGCGCATGAAGCGACGCACATCCTCATCCACCCGGATGTCCCGGGGGCGCAACGGCCGCGACAAGTACAGGCCGTCCAGGGAGGTCAGCCGACTCAGCGCGACATAGGTCTGCCCGGGGGCGAAGGCACCGGAGCCGAGGTCGATGATCGCGCGTTCATAGGTCTTGCCCTGCGACTTGTGGATCGTGACGGCCCAGGCCAGCCGCAGCGGGAACTGCGTGAACTCGGCGACGACGTCACGCGACAGCTTCTTGGTGTTCGGGTCGTAGGCGTACCGGAACCGCTCCCAGACGGCGGGTTCCACATCCACCTCCTCGCCGTCGATGTCGACGCGCACCGCTCCCCCGAGGATGCGCGTGACGGTGCCGATCGTGCCGTTCACCCACCGCGGGGGCTCCCCCGACATGGCGGTGTCGTTGCGGAGGAACATCACCTGCGCGCCGACCTTGAGCTTGAGCTCCGATTCCGCGGGGAGGGCCGCCTCGCCGCGTCCGAAGTCGCCGTTGATCTCGGCGCGCGCGGTCTGCTCCTTGCCCGGCAGCGCGGCCAGGTGCCGGCTGTTGATGGCGTTCACGATGTCGTTGCGCGTCGCGAGCGTGATCATCGGCACCTCGCCCGGCTCGGGCTCCGGCGGGGTGCGCGCGCCCTGCGTGTTCAGGACGTCCGCGATCTCGGCGGTCACCCGGCCGTAGCGCACCGCGTTCAGCATCGACTTGAACCCGTCGTCGGACTGCCGGTGGATCTGCACCAGTTCGCGCACGTGCAGCTCGGCGCGGGTGTCGACCTCGAAGAGCCCCTCGTTCGCCGAGCCTGCCGAATCGCCCCCCGAGCCTGTGGGGCCGGCCCAGACCTTCGCGTCGAAGAACCAGAAGGAGCGGTAGTGGTCCTGCACGTAGCGGGCCTCGTCGCCACGCGGCGGCACGGGGGCGAGCTGGTACGGGTCGCCGAACATGACGACCTGCACGCCGCCGAACGGCTCACCCCTGCGGCCCCGCGCCTGCCGCAGCGAACGGTCGATGGCGTCCATCAGGTCTGCATTGACCATCGAGATCTCGTCGATCACGAGGGTCTCGATCGCGTTGAGGATCCGCCGGGTCGCGTCGTTCTGGTCGATGTCCGCGTCCCCGATCAGGCCGATCGGCAGCCGGAACAGGGAGTGGATGGTCTGCCCCTCCACGTTCAGCGCCGCGACACCGGTCGGCGCGCAGATCGCGATCTGCTTCTCGGTGTTCCACGCGAAGTGCTGGAGGAGCGTGGACTTTCCGGTGCCGGCGCGACCGGTGATGAACACGTGCTCGCTGGTGTCCTCGATGAGCCGGAACAGCTCTTGCTGCTCCTCGGAGAGGGCGGGAAGGGACACGGTTCTCACAGAGGCGGAGGGCGGACACGGGGCGCCCCACCATGCTACGTCCCGGCCTCCCGTCCGGGACGCCGACGCTCGGCGTCCCCTCAGGCCGCCCTCCTAGACTGACGCCATGGAGCGGGCCCGGAGGAGCGCGTCCCGGCGCGCGCGCCTGGGCGCTGACCTCGCGTTGCTCGCGGTGGTGGGCCTGATGCTCGTCGCCGCTCTCGGAGCCGGCGGTGCCACGCTCTATCAGCAGTTCTACGGCCCGTCCGCGTTCGTGGTGCGCTATCTCGACCTGCTCTCGTCCGGGCGCGCCGCCGATGCCCTCCGCGTTCCGGGCGTCGCGATCGACCGGGAGACCCTCGAGGAGGCCGGAATCGCACCCACCGCCTCCGAGGCGATGCTCCGGCGCTCGGCGCTCGCCCCGCTGACGGACGTCGAGGTGGAATCGGAGAAGCCCGCCGAGGGCGGCACGGCCGTCACGGTCAGCTACCGGGCGAGCGGACACGAGGGCACCAGCACCTTCCTCATCGAGCAGGACGGATGGGCGGGTGTCACGCCGAACTGGCGTTTCCGCACGAGCCCGCTGGCCGTCGTCGATCTCACGGTGCGCGGCAGCGACCGGTTCGCGGTGAACGGCTTCGAGGTCGACCGCCGTCAGGTCTCCGCGGCGGGGGTCGACGCGGCCCCGCTCGACCCGCTGCCCCTGCTCGTGTTCACCCCCGGCCTGTACTCCGTTTCGGTGGAGACGCCGATCGCGACGGCATCCGGCCACGGCGTGCTCGCCGACACCCCGCTCGCCGAGACGCCGCTCGACGTGCAGACCACGCCGACCGACGAGTTCGTCGAGGTCGTGCAGCAGCGCGTGGAGGAGTTCCTCACGCAGTGCACAACGCAGGAGGTGCTGCAGCCCACCGCGTGCCCGTTCGGGCTGCGCGTCACGAACCGCATCGCCTCTCCGCCGAAGTGGTCGATCGCCCAGCAGCCGACGGTGACGGTCGTCCCGGACGGCGCCCAGTGGCAGATCCCGCCCACGGATGCCGTCGCGCACGTCGACGTCGAGATCCGGTCGCTGTTCGACGGCTCGATCGACCCCGTGTCCGAGGACGTGCCGTTCCGCCTCAACGGCACGATCGTGATCCTCCCCGACGGCTCCGCGTCGATCAGGGTCGGGTCACCCGACGAGCCGACGATCGACTGACGGGAGCCGCGTGCGGCCTCAGCGGCCCTCGCTGCGACGATCGCGGTCGGCGAGAGCCGCGAGCTTGGCGTTGTACTCCTCGAGCTCGGCATCCCCCGTGCGATCCGCGTGCCGGTCGCGGCGCTTCTGCAGCTTGGTGTCGTTGCGGCTCCACTGGATCGCGACCGTGATCGCGAGGATCAGCGTGGGGATCTCGCCGATCGACCAGGCGATGCCACCGCCGACGTACTGATCCTGCATCGGGTCGGCACCCCAGTCGCGTCCCATCGCGCCGAACCAGTCCGCGACCATCAGCCCCTCCTGCATCATGATCGCGATGCCGAAGAACGCGTGCATGGCCATGACCGCGATCAGCGTGATCAGGCGTCCCGGGTACGGCAGGCGGTACGGGACGGGATCGGCGCCGATCAGGCTCATCACGAACAGGTAGCCGGAGATGAGGAAGTGGATCACCATCCACTCGTGGCCGAGGTGCTCGAACATCGACCAGCGCACCAGATCGGTGAAGTAGAAGGCCCACAGCGACAGGATGAAGATCGCGGCAGCGACGAACGGGTGCGTGACGACGCGGGCGAACGGCGAGTGCACGGCCCACATGATCCACTCGCGACCGCCGCGGGTACCGTCGTCCCGCTTGTGGACGGCTCGCAGCGCGAGTGTGACCGGCGCGCCGGAGACGAGCAGCAGCGGGATGGCCATCGACAGCATCATGTGCCCGAGCATGTGGATGCTGAACAGGTACTCCTGGTACGCGTTGATCGGCCCGCCGGTCACCCACACGAGCATCAGCATGCCCAGCACCCAGAACACGGTGCGGTGGATCGGCCAGCGGTCGCCGCGGCGGTGCAGACGCCACACTCCGGCGAGGTACAGGAACAGCCCGAAACCGGTGGCGACGAGCCAGAGAACGTCGATGTCCCACTGCGTGAACCAGCGCTCGAGGGTGAGCTCGGGCGGCAGCGGCGACCCGGTGAGCACCTGGGCGGGCGTCTGCGCGAACGCGGCGGTCTCTCCGGTGGGCGGAGGGGTGCGCGCGAGGGCGGCTGCGGCACCGGACGCCAGCCCCATCAGGGCGACCTCGCACAGCACCAGCAGCCAGAACCAGCCGGCCGCGCGCGGACCGTCGAGCCGCGGGATCAGCCGTGCGCGGTACCACGCGCCGAGCAGCCCCATGCCGCCCAGCAGCGCCACCTTCGCGAGCACGATCCAGCCGTACGGCGTCCCCCAGAGGGCATCCCAGCCGCCGAGCGCGACGATCGAGCGGGTGACGCCTGACACGGCGACCACGGCGAACGCGGCGATCGCCAGGGAGGAGTAGCGGCGCACCAGGCTCGCCGTGTCGACGTCCTGGCGTCCGCGCAGCAGGACGAGCAGCAGCAGACCGCCGAGCCACACCGCCGCGCCGACCGTGTGCAGCAGGATCGAGTTGACCGCCATGTTGTGGCCGTCGAGGTCGCCGGCATGCCCCTGCGTCGCGAGCGGGAGGAAGGACGCGGCGGCGAGCAGCGCCGTGATCAGGGTGGGGGTCCACGACCGCCAGGCGAACGCGAGCACCGTGATGACGGCGCCGAAGATCGTGGTGATGAGCCAGGACTGCCCCAGCGGCAGCTCCAGCAGGAAACGGCCGAGCTGCGTGCCGAACTCCCGTTCGATGCTGAGCTGGGGGTTGAAGGCCGCCATGAAGGCCAGGAACCCCGCCAGACCCGCGGAGATCGTGAAGACGGCGGCGCCCACCGAGGCGATGTTGAGTGCCGCATCGAACGCCCGCTCGCCCGCACGCAGGCCGAACAGAGCCAGCACGAGGGAGCCGAGCATCACCGCCGCCGCGATGTTCATCACGAGCTTCGCGATCGGCGTGCCCCAGAGCACGAAGGGTCCCGGGTCCTGCAGGAGCGGTGGCTCGGCGCCGCCTCCGACGAGGAGCGCCAGGATCACGGCGACGAGCGCCGCGGCGAGGAGGAGGACGACTCCGGCGACGCGATACGCCGAAACGCGACTCGTCGACTCGCTGCGGGAACTCACCCCTCCAGCCTAGGCGCGCCCGGCAGGGAGAAAGCACGAAGGCCGCCCCCGACGAGCGGGAGCGGCCTGCGAAGACGTGCGGTCTTACTTGACGGCAGCCTTGAGCTTGGAACCGGCGGTCACCTTGACGCGCTTGCCGGCCGGGATCTTGATCTCGGCGCCGGTCTGCGGGTTGCGGCCCGTGCGAGCAGCGGTGTCGACCTGCTCGAAGGAGATCCAGCCCGGGATGGAGACCTTGCTGCCCTTGGCAACAGCGTCGGAGACCGTGGCGAACAGGGAGTCGAGGACACCGGAGACGGTGGCCTGGCTCTGGCCGGTGGCGGAAGCGATGCTCGCGACGAGCTCGGTCTTGGTGATGGACTTGTCAGCCATGTCATCCTCCAGCGACGAAGGACCGTCGCATCGTTGTGGGTATCGGAGCGGGTGCTCCTGGTCTGTCGACCGCCTCGAATGTACCAACCACCACCCGCATTTCCGCGTCATTTCGCGGGTTTTGGGCAATTACTGGGCGTGTCGCGTCACATTCGTCACTTCCGTCACAGATTCGCGCCCGCCCGAAGCCTGTCTCGGGCACCTGGGTGGCGTCCCCGCACACCTCCCCGATTCAGGCGATCACGCGAGAACAGGCGCTTTCGCCACCCATCTGCCTGATCCGGCGTGATCGCCTGAACCCAGCGAAGCGGCCGAGGGGCGGAGCGGGCCGGGGACGCGAAAGGGGCGAGGATCCGAAGATCCTCGCCCCTTGTCCGTTCCCGAGACGAGCTCAGGGAGCGGGAGTGCTTACCAGCTCGACTTGGTCACGCCGGGCAGCTCGCCACGGTGCGCCATGTCACGGAAGCGGACACGCGAGATGCCGAACTTCGTGAGGACACCGCGGGGGCGGCCGTCGATGACGTCGCGCGAACGCACGCGAGCCGGCGACGCGTTGCGCGGCAGCTTCTGCAGGCCGACGCGCGCGGCCTCGCGGGCCTCGTCGGTGGCGTTCGGGTCGATCAGGGTCTTCTTCAGCTCGGCACGACGCTCGGCGTAGCGCTCGACGATGACCTTGCGCTGCTCGTTGCGCGCGATCTTGCTCTTCTTAGCCATGGATCAACGCTCCTCTCGGAATTCGACGTGCTGACGGATGACCGGGTCGTACTTCTTGAGCACGAGGCGGTCGGGGGTGTTGCGGCGGTTCTTCTTCGTCACGTACGTGTAACCCGTACCTGCCGTCGAACGCAGCTTGATGATCGGACGGACGTCCTGAGCCTTCTTGGCCATTAGAGCTTCACACCCTTCGCCTGGAGGTCCTTGACGACGTTCTCGATGCCGCGCACGTCGATCACCTTGATGCCCTTGGCGGACACGTTCAGCGTGATCTTACGACCGAGCGACGGGACGAAATAGGTCTTCTTCTGCACGTTCGGGTCGAAGCGGCGCTTCGTCCGGCGGTGCGAGTGCGAGACGTTGTGACCGAAGCCGGGAACAGCTCCGGTCACCTGGCACACTGCTGCCATGATGTTGACTCCTTCTATACCGTGAGACCGGACGGCCTCACCCAAGATCCCTTGTCTGCACGCGACTCCACCTCGCCGCCCGCAAGACGAACTCAGGGACCGATCAGGAGGGGAAGCATGCGAACTGCGCACAGGAGCGTGCGCAGACGAAGAGTCAGTCTAGCACGGAGTCGCCACCGCGCAGGGCAGCCGCCTCCGCAGCGCCCCTCCCCCAGCGGAACGCCGACACCGTGGGGTCGCCGTCGATCCAGAAGCGCCAGGGGAACGCATCGGTCCCGGCCACACCCGCCACTCCGACGCGCGGACCGCTGATCACATCCGACCGCGGCGTCCCCAGCCAGAGCTCCGCCGTGGCGCCGTGCCACTCCAGGGACGTGATCGCGTCGATGCCGTCATGGACCGGATGCCGGAGGCCGACCGCCTGGCCGAGCCGCCCCGGCCCTCGAGCGAGGTCTCGGCGCCCCGTGCGGGTCAGCGGCAGGGCGGCACGTCGCCGGCGGGCGGCCGCGTCGAGGCCGGACACGATCTCTCCCGCGCGCAGCAGCACCCCGTCCCCCTGCCCCTCCGGTCCGCACGCCACGTTGATGCAGGAGTGGATGCCGTGGCTCAGGTAGACGTAGAGGTGCCCCGGCTCTCCCCACATCGTGGCGTTGCGCGCCGTGCGCCCCATCCGCGCGTGCGAACCGGGATCGGCGAGCTCGCCCGTGCCCTGACCGTGATACGCCTCGACCTCGGTGATGCGCACCCGCACCTCCACGGGTTCGCCGTCCTCGACCACCACCGTGCGCAGCTCCCCGCCGAGAAGGGTCGGAGCCACCTCGACGGCTGAACGCAGCACGTCGTCGCGGGTCGCCCGACGAAGCCGTCCCGACGCCGTCATCTCAGAACCGCGGCGCCGTCTGGCACCAGGACGCGTCGAAGCCGGTGAGGGCGACCATCTCCTCGCCGGAGTCCATGTCGATCAGGTGCGTCTCGACGTTCTCCGGAAGAGGCAGCAGCATCCCGTCGTAGGGGTTGTTCGCCAGGTCGGGGGCGATCACCACCGCCGCATACTGTCCGCTCGGGGAGGCGCACGCCTGCAGGATCGAGTCGGTGGAGGCGACCTCGACCAGCGGTGTCGCCTTGCCATCGTCGTCCACCCGGATGACCGCCTGCCCGACCGGGAGCCCGGCGTCGTCGCGCGCCACCACATGGCGGAGGGTTCCGCCGGGGAACGGGGTGATCGACGTGGCCGTGCCGTAGTCGGGATCGGAGGCCGCGAGCGGCTGCTCTGTCCCGTCGGCCAGGTTCAGCTCGACCACCGCGCCGTCGAGGCGTTCGACGATCGCGGTGTACGTGCCGCGGGAGATGCCCTGGATCGTGGCCGCGAGTCCGAGGGACTGCACGCCCGTGTCGGCGGAGCGGTCCACGAGCGACAGCGCGCCGTCGAAGTCGATGAACAGGACGGCCGCGCTGTCCGGCACGAACTGCCAGACGAAGACGCTCGCCTCCTGTCCGCCGACCTCGATGATCTGGGGTTCGTCTCCGCCGTTCAGCGACTGCGTCACGAGCACGCTCGCGCGCCCCTCGGTGTCGCTGAGCTTGCGGTCGGAGTAGCTGTAGCCGACGAGTCCGCCGCGCTCGGAGACCTGGATCGCGCCCACAGAGCCGTCGCCGGGCAGCTTCAGGTCGCGCTGGTCTCCGCCGTCGCGATCCATCACGATCAGGCGCGAGCTCTCGTCCTCCTCCACGGCGACCACGAGGTGCGTCGAGGTGGCTCGGAAGTCGTTGATCTTGTCGTGCTCGAAGACGGCGACCGCCTTCTCCCCGCTGAGGTCGGTGCGGAAGATCGTGTCCTTGCCGTCGACGTCGCGTCGGAGCAGGAAGATGCTCGACGCCGGCGTCTCGAAGCTGGTCGTCAGGGTCGCGGCGGGGCCGCCGCCCGCTCCGACGACGTCGGCCACCGTGACCGTGTAGGTCGTGGAGTCGTCGAGCGGCACCGTGAAGCGGACGCCGACGCCGCGGCCGGAGGCATCGACCGTGAACGGCACCGCGGGCTCGACGGACACCTGAGCCGGATCGATCTCGGCGAGGGACTGGTTCGCGGTGAGGATCACCCTGCTCCCGGACGACTCGATCGCCTGGGCGGCATCGACCTGCACCTCACTGATCCGCGGTCCCTGCAGGAGGCCGACGATGCCCAGTCCGGCTCCGACGAGAACCAGGACGCCGAGCACGGCGGCGAGCGTGAGCCCGAACCGGCGCGGCCGCGCAGGCTCGCGCTCCGGATCGTCCTCCGCCGGGTTGCCGCGCGTCGGCGGCGTGTACGGCTCGAAGGTCACCGCGCCGGCGACGGGCGCGGCGCCGACGGACACGGGCTCGGTGGGCAGCGGAACGGACGGCAGCGCGGTCGCCTCGACGTCATCGCGGGCAGCGGCCTCGAAGGCGGCCATCTTGCGGGCGGCTGCCTCCTGCTCGGCGACCTCCCGATCGCCGGCCTCGCGGATCGCGGCTTCGACCGCGGCCGGATCGGGTTCCTCCGCGGGGTGCGCCTCCGGGTCGGGCGTCGTGACGGCGCGGTCGATGCGCTCCGCCTCCGCCGCCTCCGCCGCCTCCCTGGCCGCGCGCATCTCAGCGCGCGTGCGAGGAACGGCGGGCACCTCGGGGCGCTCGTCGTCAGTACTCATAGGGGTCCCCGGGCTCCTCGATCGCGATGACGTCGGACGGTTCGATGCGGAGCTTGCCGTCCGTGTCGGCGCGCACCGTCCCGGTGACCTCGACCCACTGCCCGGTCGGGTACTCGCTCGGGTCCACCGACACCGGCAGGGCAGCCGTCTGCGCGTCGATCACGCAGTGGGTGATGACGAGTCGTGTGAGGTTCACTCCGTCGTCGTCCGCCGCATCGGGCGTCACGAAACCGGTGAGCTTCACCGTGGCACCGTCGTAGGCGGCCGTGTTGGTCGCGGCGGCGAACACGCTCGCCCAGTCGCCGACACCGAACGTCGAGGTGTCGGCCACGCCGAGCGCCACCGTGTCGGATCCGGCGAAGAGCGCCGTCTGCTCCCCGGCCCGCGACATCGCGAGCTCGACGGAGAGCGATGCGGGCGGGAGCACCAGTGCCGCGGCGACGACGCCCGTGGCGATCACTCCGCCGGCGACGGCACCCACCCCCGCGAGAGACGGACGTGCGGCCCGCGGCGGCGCGTCGGCCCCCTCGGATGCGGGGTCGCCGGGGTCGCTGGACGCAGCACTGCTGACATCGCCGGCGGTGCCGTGGTCATGTCCGTGATCGCCCTCCGCGCCGAGTGGCAGGGTGCACGACCAGATCGCCCCCGCGATCGTGACGACCGCGGCCGCACACGCGAACCACACCGATTCCGGGCTGATGTAGAGGGTGAGGCGACCGGTGACGCCGAGACCGAGCGTGACGACCGCGATCACGGCGGCGAGCCCCACACCCAGCCAGCGGGTGCCGAGGGCGCGCGCCCGGGAGATGGAGTGCTCAGGCAAAGACGTTCACCCCGATCCCGATCGCGAAGGCGGCGGCGACCACGATCCCGACGATCCCGGCGAGGGTGCGGCCGGTGAAGGTCGTGCGCAAGAGGGCGAGCATCTTGATGTCCACGAGAGGACCGACAAGCAGGAAGGCGACGATGGCGCCGGAGGAGAACGTCGAGGCGAACGACAGCGCGAAGAAGGCGTCGACGTTCGAGCAGATGGCCACGGTCATGGCGAGGGCCATCATCGCGACGATCGACAGCACCGGGTTCGACCCGATCGCCAGGAGCATGTCGCGAGGGATCAGCACCTGCACGGCTCCGGCGAGCGCGGAGCCGATCACGAGCGCCGGCATCACGGCGCGCAGCTCGATGAGGAACTGGGTGAGGCTGCGGCGCACAGGGGTGCCGGGCTCGTGGGTGACGCGCTCGCACGTGTCGACGAAGCGCTGCGTGAGCATGCCATCCGGGTCGGGGTGCCGGCTGTAGATCCAGCCGATCAGGTTCGCGATCAGGTAGCCGCCGACCAGGCGGGCGACGAGGATGCCGCCGTCCCAGCCGAACGCGGCGTGCGTGGTGAGGATCACGATCGGGTTCACGATCGGAGCCGCGATGAGGAACGTCATGGCCTCGGCCGGGGCGAGGCCGCGCATCATGAGTCCGCGCGCGAAGGGCACGTTGCCGCACTCGCACACCGGGATCAGCATCCCCAGCAGGGACAGCACCGCACGACGGGCCCACGCCCGCTTCGGGAGCCAGCGGTGGATGACGTCGGCGGGGAGCCACACCTGCACGACGATCGACAGCAGCACGCCGAGGATCACGAACGGCAGGGCCTCGATGAGCACACTGAGCGCGAGGGTGAGCCCGTCCTGCGCACGGGTCGGCAGCGAGGCGGGGAACAGGGTGGGCAGGAAGGCGTCGATCAGGAACAGCGCGGCGATGATGGCGGCACCGAGGCCGGCGCCGACCCACGCGGATCGGGGCGAGGGCGTCGGGCGATGGGTGTGGCCGTGACGGGTCGCCGTTGCTGCCGAGGGACTCACGCGGCCGCGGCCCTCTCCGCCTCGCGCTTGTTCGTGCAGGGCGTGCACAGTCCGAAGATGTCGACGACGTGGGCGGCCTCCGTGAAACCGTGCAGAGCGGCGGTGCGGTGCGCCCACTGCTCGACGTCCTTGGCCTCGATCTCGACCGTGAGGCCGCAGTTGCGGCAGATGAGGTGGTGGTGGTGCCCCTGGGTGGTGCAGGCGCGGTACAGCGCCTCGCCCTCGGGGCTCTGCAGCGAATCGGCGTCACCCGAGGCGGCGAGACCGGCGAGGGCGCGGTAGACCGTGGCGAGCCCGATGCCCGTGTTGTCGTCACGCAGCGAGGCGTGCAGCGTCTGCGCGCTCACGAATCCGCGCGCGTCGGCGAGTGCTTCGCGCACGCGTTCGCGCTGCCAGGTGTTCCGCTGAACCATACGACGAGTCTAGGCCGCAGGGCTCAGCGGGGGCTGGGAGCGTGGAAGGGCGGCCAGACGATTCGCGGAGGCGAGGACGAACGGCCGACGCCCCGCCGCGAGAACGTCGGTCGATCGTCCTTCCGTCCGCAGATCGTCTGCGGACCGGACGAGCCGATCAGGCGCTGACCCGCTTCACCCGCGCCCGCACGCGCTGCACGATCCAGCACACGACGTAGATCGTGAACGAGAGCGTCGTGATGTATGGGCTGACCGGCAGGGTCCCGGCGAGGGCCAGCAGGATCCCCCCGACGGCCGAGACGAAGCCGAACAGCGCGGCCAGCAGCGGCACGGCGATCGGACCGGCGGTCACGCGCATCGCGGCCGCAGCGGGCGTCACGAGCAGCGCCATCACCAGCAGCGCTCCGATGATGTGCACGCTCACCGCGACGATCAGGCCCAGCAGCACCATGAACAGCAGGCTCACCGCACGCGTGGGCACGCCCCGGGCGGCGGCCGACTCGGGGTCGAGCGAGTCGAAGCGCAGCGGGTTCCACATCACGAGCAGTCCGAGCAGCACGACCACGCTGATGCCGATGAGCCAGCCGAGATCCGGGCTCGACACCGACACGATCTGGCCCGTCAGAAGGCTGAACCGGTTGGCGCTGCGGCCGTCGTACAGCGACAGGAAGAGGATGCCGAGACCCAGGCCGAACGGCATCAGCACCCCGACGACGGAGTTGCGATCGCGGGCCTTGGCGCCGAGCACCCCGATCAGGATCGCGGCGACGAGAGCGCCGCCGAGCGAGCCGGCCACCACGCTTCCGCCGAAGAGCAGGGCGGCCGCCGCGCCGGCGAACGACAGCTCGCTCACCCCGTGCACCGCGAAGGCCAGGTCGCGCTGCATCACGAAGACGCCGATCAGACCGCCGACGATGCCGAGGACGGCACCCGCGATGATCGAGTTCGACAGCAGCACGACGAGTTCGCCGTAGTCCTGGAACGAGAACACGTCGTCCCAGCCGACCATCGGCACCACGGCGAGGGCGCTCATGCGGCACCTCCGTGGTCGTGATCGTGGTGGGGTTCGGCGTCGGGCACGCCCACGACGACGAGGCGGTCGCCGGCGCGGAGCACGAACACCGGAGTGCCGTAGAGGTCGGTCAGCACGCGGGTCTGCAGCACCTCGTCCGGGGTGCCGAGCAGGAACCGGCCGCCGGCGATGTAGAGGATGCGATCGACCCGGCCGAGGATCGGGTTGACGTCGTGCGTGACGAACAGCACCGCCGCGTCGCGCTCCCGCCGCTGCCGGTCGATGATGTCGGTCACGGCGAGCTGGTTGGCGAGGTCGAGGTTCGACAGCGGCTCATCGCACAGCAGCAGAGCGGGCTCGTCGGCGAGAGCCTGACCGACGCGGAGCCGCTGCTGCTCGCCGCCCGACAGCAGTCCCACGCGGCGATCGGCGAAGTGCGAAGCGCCGACCGCCTCGAGCAGACCATCGACCTTGGCCCGGTCCCCCCGGTGCGGGATGGGGAAGCCGAAGCGACTGCCCTGCACGCCGAGCGCGACCAGGTCGCGGGCCCGCATGCTCGTGTCGGGAGCGAGTGAGCGCTGCTGCGGGATGTATCCGATGCGGGAGTTGCCGCGGTGCACGGGCTCGCCCGCCACCCGGATCGTCCCCGACGACAGCGGCTGCAGACCGAGGATGCTGCGCAACAGGGTGGTCTTGCCCGAACCGGACGGGCCCAGCACGGCGATGAACTCGCCGGGATCGACCGTCAGGTCCAGGCCAGACCACAGCTCGCGGTCTCCGCGATGGAGCGAGGCGTCGGCGATCTCGAGGACCGAACCCGTACCCGTCGTGGCTCCTTGAGCCGGCCGGAGGGCGCCGCTCACTGCTGGACGGCGGCGGCGAGGCTCTGGATCGCGTCACTCATCCACTCAGAGTACGACGATCCGTCTTCCAGCAGCTCCGTGAAGGCCACGACCGGGACGCCGGCATCCTTCGCGGCGGCCTCGACGCGCTGCGTCTCGGCTCCTCCCGTCTGGGCGTTCGTGAGGAGCGCCGCGACCTGACCGCTCTCGATCACCTTGAGGGACTCGAGCAGCACGGCGGGTGCGACATCGGCACCCTCCTCGACCGACTCCGCGAAGCCCTCCGGCGTCACGTCGGTCAGTCCAGCCGCCGCGGCGAGGTACCCGGGGAGCGGTTCGGTGATGAACACGTTCGTCCCTGCGGAGTCGGCCTTGATCGTCTCCAGGTCGGTCTCGAAGCCCTCGAGATCAGCCACGAGCGCATCGGCGTTGGTCGCGAACTCCTCCGCGCCGTCGGGGTCGAGCTCGGACAGCTCATCCGCGATGGCCTCGACGACGTGGATCATCGTGTGCGGATCGAACCACACGTGCTCGTTGAAGCCCTCGATGTGGTTGTGCCCCTCGTGGCCGTCCTCACCCTCGGCGTGGTCGTGGTCGTGGTCCTCCGCTGGCGCGTCGGTCGCCGAGTCCTCGGCGTGATCGTGCTCGGCCTCGTCGTGCCCCTCGTTGCCGGGGAAGTCGTGCGAGTACTCGACGGCCGTGACGGTGTGCGGGTCCTTCGCGTCCTGCAGCAGGCTGTCGATGAAGGCGTCGTAGCCGCCGCCGTTCTCGATCACGAGGTCGGCCTTCTGCACCGTCAGGCGGTCGCGCGCGCTCGCCTCGTAGGAGTGCGGGTCCTGCGAGGCGGAGGTGATGATCGACTCGACCTCGACGCGGTCGCCCCCGATCTGCGCCGCGATGTCACCGTAGACGTTGGTGCTCGCGACGACGGTGATGGTGCCGTCGTCGCCCTCTCCCGATGCGGAGGTGGAGCATCCGGCGAGCGCGAGGGCTGCGACGGATGCGAGGGCGAGGGCGACGACGGGCTTCTTCATGCGTTCACTCTAAACGCTAATGAGAACCATTATCAAATCGCGGTCGCTCCCGACGGCGCGATCCAGGCCGTGGCCTCCGCAGGCAGCGCCGAGCCTTCGAGCGGGGTGCTGGCGAGGACCACCTCGTCGGCGTCCGCCCCCAGGTCGAAGGGGTCGGTGCCGAAGTTCGTGACGATCTGCCAGCCGTTCGGGCGCGTGAAGCGCAGCACATCTGCGCGCCCGGTCTCGATCCACTCCAGCGTCTCGTCGCTCTGCAGCGGATGCCGCAGGCGCAGCGCCTCCCGGTAGAGCGAGAGGGTCGAGGCGGGGTCGGACGCCTCGACATCCACGGCGTACTCGGCGAACCAGGTCGGCTGCGGCAGATGGGCCGCGGCGTCCCCGAAGCCGAACGAGACGCCCTCGGCGCTCCACGGCAGCGGCACCCGGCATCCGTCCCTGCCGAGTCCGTCGAACTCGGCGCCGCGGAAGAACGCGGGATCCTGGCGCTGCTCGGCGGGGATCTCGGCGACCTCGTGCAGGCCGAGCTCTTCGCCCTGATACAGGTAGGCACTGCCGGGCAGCCCGAGCAGCAGCAGGGATGCGGCCTTCGCCCGGCGCAGCCCGCGCTCGCGGTCGAGCATCTCGTCCGGACCGCCGGCGGCGACCCACTCGGTGCCCTGCTTGACCGCGCGACCGTGCAGGGGAGCGAGACCGTAGCGCGTGGCGTGGCGGGTGACGTCGTGGTTCGAGAGCACCCAGGTGGTGGAGGATCCGGTGCGCTGCGCCTGCTCGAGGTTGTCGACGATGATCTCGTGGAACTGCGCCGCGTCGAAGTCGGCGACCAGCAGGTCGAAGTTGAACGCCTGCCCGAGTCCTTCTGCCGAGGCGTAGCGGGCGCGACGCTCCGGGGTGTCGACCCACGCCTCGGCGACCGCGGTGCGCGGGGGGTCGTACGAGTTGAAGACCTGCCGCCATTCGGCGTAGATCTCGTGCACGTCGTCCCGGTCGATCAGCGGGTGGTCGCCGGAGGTGCGGTCCATGGCGTCGAGCTCCGCGCGCGACGGCAGCGGCTCCGTCAGGTCCTTGGTCAGCATGTGAGCGACGTCGATGCGGAAACCGTCGACCCCGCGGTCGGACCAGAAGCGCAGGGTCTGCAGGAAGTCCGCGCGCACCTCGGGGTGGTCCCAGTTGAAGTCCGGCTGCTCCTTCGCGAAGTTGTGCAGGTACCACTGGCCGTCCTCGACGCGCTCCCAGGCGCTGCCGCCGAACACCGAGACCCAGTCCGTCGGCGGCTCGGAGCCGTCGGGCCCCGTGCCCTCACGGAAGATGTAGCGTTCCCGCGCCGCCGACCCGCGACCCGCGGCGAGCGCCTCCTGGAACCAGGCGTGCTGGTCCGACGAGTGGTTCGGCACGATGTCCACGACGACGCGGATGCCGCGGGCATGCAGGGCATCGACCATCTCGTCGAAGTCGGCGAGCGTGCCCAGCCGGGGGTCGACGTCGCGGTAGTCGGCCACGTCGTAGCCGCCGTCGGCGAGTTCGGACGGGTAGAACGGGCTCAGCCAGACCGCGTCGATGCCCAGCTCCGCGAGGTAGTCGACGCGGGACACGATCCCGGGGATGTCGCCGAGTCCGTCGCCGTTCGCGTCCGCGAAGCTGCGGGGATAGATCTGGTACACGGCGGCCTGACGCCACCACGCGGCGGTCTTGTCGTCTTCGCGGGTCTCGGTGAGAAGCGAATCGGTCATGAGGAGTGTTGCTCCTTCGTTGTTGCGGTGGTGTGGGTCAGCCCTTGACGGCACCCTGCGTGACGCCCTCCATGACCCACCGCTGGGTGAAGAGGTACGCCACGATCGCGGGCGCCATCGCCATCAGGTACGAGGCGAAGGCGACGTTGTAGTTGTTGCTGAACTGGTTCTGGAACAGGTTCTGCCGCACCGGGAGGGTCTGCAGCGCCGGATCCGAGATGATCAGCGACGGCATCATGAAGTCGTTCCAGGCGTAGAGGAACGCGAAGATGCCGACCGTCGCGCTCATCGGGGCGAGCAGCGGGAAGATGAGCCGCCAGAACGTCTGCCAGGTCGTCGCGCCGTCGATGCGGGCGCTCTCCTCCAGCTCGATCGGGATCGAGCGCAGGAAGGCGGTGAACAGCAGCACGCTGAAGCTCAGCTGGAACATGGTGGCGAGGATGATGACGCCGAAGGGGTTGTCCAGTCCGACGCGTCCGGTCAGCTGGATCTGCGGCAGGGCCACGACCGGGAACGGGATGAACATCGCCGCGAGCAGGTAGAAGAACGAGTAGCGGAAGAGCCGGCGATCCCAGTTGCGCACGATCGCATAGGAGGCGAACGCCGCGAGGATGATGGTCGCCGCCACGGTGCCCGCGGTGACCAGCAACGAGATGCCCGCCCCGACAGGGAACTTCGTGAGGTTCCACGCCTGGACGAAGCCGTCGAAGCTGAACGGAGCCGGCAGCGAGAACGCGTTGCCGTCGACCGCCTGGCCGGTGGTCTTGAGCGACATCGAGATCGTGACGTACAGCGGGAGCAGGACGGTGACGGCGCACAGGATCAGGATGATCGTGCCCGACCAGTTGACCCGTTCCATCTTCTGGCGCGGCTTGCGTCCGCCCGCGGTCTGCGTGGTGATGGTCTGCGTCGACATCAGAACGAGTTCCTTCCGCGCGTGAGCGAGAGCTGGAGGAGGGAGATGAGGACGGCGACGATGAAGAAGATGGTCGCGTTGGCCATCTGGTAGGCGTAGTCGCCGCCGTTGAAGCCCGCGATGATCGTCATCGCGACGCTGCGGGTGGACGTGCCCGGCCCGCCATTCGTGAGTCCGACGATGATGTCGTAGGCGTTGAGGAAGCCCTTGAAACCGAGGATCACGTTGATCACGACGTAGCCCGCGACGAGCGGGATCGTGATGCGGGTGAGCTGCTGCGCCTTGCCGGCGCCGTCGATGCTCGCGGCCTCGTAGACCTCCCCGGGGACCGACAGCAGACCGGCGATGTAGATCAGCAGCGTGCCGGGCACCGCCTGCCAGGCCGTGACGATCACGATCGCCACCCACGCGAGGTCCGGGTTCGCGAGCAGGCTCGTCTCGAGCCAGGGGATGCCCGCCGCGGCACCGGCGGCCGGGATGGAGTTCGAGAACAGGAAGTTGAAGACGTAGGCGATAATGATGCCCGAGATGACCATCGGGATCACGAAGATCGTGCGGAGCCCCGTCTTGAAGCGGATCCGCGAGGTGAGTCCGACCGCGAGCAGGAAGGCGATCACGTTGACGACGATCACGGTCGCGATCGAGAAGCCGAACGTGAACAGATAGCTCTGCAGGATCGCCGGGTCACTGAACAGCGCGATGTAGTTCGTGAGTCCGTTGAAGCTCCACTCGCCGATGCCGATCGAATCGGTGAAGCTGAAGAAGATGCCGATCACGCCGGGGACGGTGATCGCGAGGGTGAAGATCACCAGCGTCGGCAGCAGGAACAGGTAGTAGATCGGCTCCACCCGGCGCCGGTGGCGTCGGAGCTGGCGGTCGCGACCGGTGACGATCGTGGTCGTGCTGTCGGCCGACGATGCGGTGGTCGTGGCGCTCATGATGCGGCCTCCTCGCCGGATGCGTTGTCCTGCGTCGACGGGATCGGCGCCCGGAAGGCGATCCGCGCCCAGTCGGCGTCCATGGTGCGCAGGATCGAGTCGGTCGAGGCGCCGAGCACCATCGCCTGCGCGTAGTTGAAGATCGGGAGCGTCCGAGGAACGAGCACGGAGGGCCCCTGATAGATCTGCCCGGCGTCGTAGTACTCGATCATCCCCTCGATGCGCGGGTCGTCCGGGGCCGGAGCGTCCGTCGTGGGGGTGAATCCGAGCTGCGAGGCGTTGTACTCCTCGATGTTCTCCGGCTCGTACAGGAACTCGAGGAAGTCGCGGGCGGCCTCCTGGTGGTGCGACTCCTCGGGGATCATCGCGGCGAGGTCCATGTTGACCCGCACCTCGAGATCGGCCGGGTCGTCGGTCATGGGCAGCGGGAACGTGCCCAGCTGCAGGTCGGGCGACGTCTTCGCGATCTCGCTGAACGCCCACGGGCCCTGCAGGTACATCGCCGCCTCGCCCTTGGCGAAGGCGAGGTTCCCATCGCCGTAGCCGCGGCTCGGGGCATCCGCGTTCGTGTAGTCGTTCGCGAGCTGCATCATCTGGTCCATCGGCTCGGCGAAGTCCTTCTGGAACGAGACCGGGGAGTCGGGGCCGACCGTCTCCCCTTCCTCGGCCAGCGCGTCGAAGAAGTCGATCACGTCGACGGATCCGCCGGCGGTGTAGTCGTACCAGCCCTGGCCGACGGTCCAGTCGTCCTTGAAGGTGCCGTAGAACGGGTCGATGCCGGCGGCCTTCAGCTGGTCGCAGACGGCGATGAGCTCGTCCCAGGTCTGCGGGACCTCGAGGCCCTGCGCCTCGAAGATCTCCTTGTTGTAGATCACGGACGCGGCCATCACCGAGTAGGGCAGTGCGCTGGTGCGCCCCTCGCAGGAGCCGTACTGGTCCATGAGCGGCTGCAGGTCGTCGCGGATGGTCGCCGCGGCGTCGGTGTCCGAGAGGTCGGTGAGCGCGCAGCGCTGCACGAACCGGGCGATCTCGTAGTTGTAGTTGGCGAGCATGATGTCCGGCGGATTGCCGCGGACGAAGCTCGCCGACACGACGTCGACGCCGGACGTGTCGATCTCGACCTTCACGTCGCTCTGCGAGGCGTTGTACTCCGCCACGAGATCGGTCATGAACGGGATCGCCTCGCGCTTGCTGAACGTGAAGCGGATCGTCTCCGCTCCCCCGCCCGCAGCGCAGCTCGTGAGCGCCGCACCGACCAGCGCGAGCCCGAGACCGCCGGCGATCAGCCGCGCCGCACGTGTTCGTCTTCCAGACACCGTTGTCCTCCGGTTTAGATCGGATCACTAAATCTAATGAGCGAATTTACTCGTTCGACATGTACTCTCTCATTCGGACGACAGGAAGGCAAGCGGCGTGGCAGATGTCTCGACGGGCCTCGGCACCGGGCGCGCGAGCGTCGGCGCCGTGCTCGACTTTGCGTGGACCGCGGGCGAGTTCACCGCGACCGACGTCATGGCCGCGACCTCTCTCACCCGTTCGACCGCCATCGACGCGATCGAGACCCTGCTCGGCGCGGAGGTGCTGCGCGAGCTCCCCAACGCCAGGGTCGCGGGGAGCTATCGGTCCGGACGCCCCGCCCGGCGCTTCGCCCTCTCCCCCGAGCTCGGCGTCGTCGTCGGGATCGACGCCGGCGACACGCACATCGCCGTCACGGTCGCCGACCCCCTCGACCGCACGCTCGTCCACCATCGCGTGGAGGTCGACCAGAGGCAGTCGGCGACCGCCCGTCGCGCCTCGATCATCGAGAACCTCGACGCCGCGCTGCTCGAGTCGGGCATCGCGCACGACCGTGTGCTCGCGCTCTGCGTCGGCGTCGCGGCTCCGGTGGACAGGGACGGCGTCTCCCCGCCCCACCCCGACGGCTTCTGGGAACGCACGAACCCCGGCCTCGCCGAAGCGCTGCGCGACAGGGCGCCGGTCGTCGAGATCAAGAACGACGCCCAGCTGGCCGCCATCGCCGAGGGCGCCGAAGGAGCGGCGAGCGGATGCCGCGACTACGTCGCACTGCTCTCCAGCGAGCGCTACGGCGGCGGTGTGGTGGTCGACGGCCACGTGCTGCACGGCGCGCACGGCGGCGTCGGCGAGGGCGTCGTGTTCGACCACATCGTCGGCGTGGGCTCCGCGATCGGGCTTCCGCACTCGGTGCAGGACGCCGCGCGCGCCGTGGTCGCGGAAGGTGCGGCTTCGGGCGACGGCGCGCTCGGCCGCCTGGTCGCAGCCGAGCGCATCGACCCTCGACTGGTGCTCACTCTCGCCGCGTCGGGTGATGCCGACGCACTGCTCGTGGCCGAGCGGGTCGGAGCCGTGCTGGCTCGCATCGTCGGCGTGCTCGGCAGCATGTACGACCCCGCCCGCGTCGTGGTGTGCGGGGCGGTGGCCGAGAGCATCGAGCCCGTGCTGGCCGCGGCCCGCCGCATCCTGCCCGAGGAGCTGCACCTCCCGGCGCCGGAGATCCTCGCCTCCGCCCTGGGCGCCGAGGTCGTGTCGGTCGGAGCAGTGGCCACCGCGCGCCGTGCCGCCCGCGAGCGCACGGTCCCCCTCCTCGCGGAGCAGCGCCTCTCCCTCCTCGCCTGACCCCCTCGCGAGCTCAGGCAATCCCGCAGAATCAGGCCGCTGCGCGCAGAATCAGCCTGAACTCGCTTGATCGCCTGAACT
The DNA here is from genome assembly GCF_008868005.1 of Microbacterium algeriense. Taxonomy (GTDB): domain Bacteria; phylum Actinomycetota; class Actinomycetes; order Actinomycetales; family Microbacteriaceae; genus Microbacterium; species Microbacterium algeriense. Next base: position 424,973 of record NZ_WAAO01000001.1, on the reverse strand, counting down.
CGCGCGGTGGACTCAGCGCCGGCTCATATCAGTCGACGAGCAGGGCGGGCTCCTCGAGGATGGAGGCGACGTCGGCGATGAAGCGGCTCATGCCGTCGCCGTCGATCACGCGGTGGTCGAAGGAGCCGGCGACCGTGGTCACCCAGCGGGGGCGGACCTCACCGTCGACGACCCACGGCTTCTGACTGATGGTGCCCATCGCCACGATGCCGGCCTCTCCGGGGTTGATGATCGGGGTGCCGGCATCCATCCCGAACACGCCGATGTTCGTGATGGTGATCGTGCCACCCTGCTGATCGGCCGGCGGGGTCTTCCCCTCCCGAGCGGTCAGCGTCAGACGGTTCAGGGCGCGGGCGAGGTCCTTCATGCTCAGGTCCTGCGCGTCCTTGATGTTCGGCACGAGAAGGCCGCGCGGCGTGGCGGCGGCGATGCCGAGGTTCACGTAGTGGCGCACGGCGATCTCGGCGCCCGCCTCGGTGTCGATCCAGGCCGCGTTCACCATCGGGGTGCGGCGCACGGCCCAGATCACGGCCCTCGCCATGATGAGCAGCGGCGAGACCTTGATGTCGGCGTAGTCGGGCGAGGCCTTGAGGCGCTTGACGAGTTCCATCGTGCGGGTGGCGTCGATCTCCTTCCACACGGTCACGTGCGGGGCGGAGTACGCGCTCTGCACCATGGCGGAAGACGTGGCCTTGCGCACGCCCTTGACGGGGATCGACTCGGTGCGGTCGTCGTCGGCGGCGGAAGGGCGGGGGGCGACGATCCCGCGGGCGAGGCCGGTCGGCGCGGTCTGCGGCGCGGGCACGGTCTCCTCGCGGACGGTCCCCCATTCCGGCGTCTCGATGTTGCGGAAGACGCTCGCCTGCGAGGCGTGCTTGACCACGTCGTCCCTGGTGACCTCGCCGTCGGCGCCCGTGGGCGTCACGGTCGTCAGGTCGACGCCGAGGTCCCGCGCGAGCTTGCGGATCGGCGGCTTGGCGATCACGCCGACGGAGGAGCGCACCGGACGCTCGGCCGGACGCTTGCGCCGCGAGGTCGCACCGCCGCCGTTGCCGTAGCCGACGAGCACCGAGCCGCCGCCCTCCTCGGGTGCCGGCGCCTCCGCCGTCGCCACGACGCCAGGGCCCGCGTCATCGCGCACATCGGTCACGAAGGTGATGATGGGGGTCCCGACCTCGACCGTCGTCCCCTCCTCCGCGAGCAGCTCTCCCACGACGCCCGCATGCGGCGACGGCAGCTCGACGAGGGACTTGGCCGTCTCGATCTCGCAGAGGACGTCGTTGATCGCGACCGTGTCGCCTGGCGCGACCTTCCAGGCCACGATCTCGGCCTCGGTCAGTCCTTCTCCGACGTCGGGGAGGGTGAAGTTCTGCGTGCTCATGACGAGTCCTTTCGGCCGAGCGGGATGTCAGTATGCCAGCGAGCGGTCGACGGCCTCGAGGATGCGGTCGGCATCCGGGAGGTACGCGCCTTCCAGCTTGGCGGGCGGGAACGGGGTGTCGTAGCCGGAGACGCGCAGCACGGGAGCCTCGAGGGCGTAGAACGCGCGCTCCATGACGGTCGCCGCGATCTCGCTGCCGATGCTGCCGAAGCCCTGCGCCTCCTGCGCGTAGACCATGCGCCCGGTCTTGCGGAGGGAGTCGAGGATGGGCTCGTAGTCGACCGGCGACAGCGAGCGCACGTCGACGACCTCGCAGCTGGTGCCCTCGGCCTCGGCGAGCGCTGCGGCCTGCAGCAGTGTCGTCACGATCGCGCCGTGCCCGACGAGCGTCACGTCGCTGCCGGTGCGGACGACACGGGAGGAGTGCAGCGGAACCGCGGGCGCGTCGAGCTCGACCTCGCCCTTCTGCCAGTAGCGGCTCTTCGGCTCCATGAAGATCACCGGGTCGTTCGAGGCGATGGCCTCCTGGATCATCCAGTACGCATCGTTGGGCGTCGACGGCGACACCACACGCAGGCCGGGGGTGTGCGCGAAGTACGCCTCCGGGCTCTCCTGGTGGTGCTCGACCGCGCCGATGTGTCCGCCGTAGGGGATGCGGATCACGATCGGCATGCTGATCGCGCCCTCATGCCGGTTGATGAGCTTGGCGAGCTGCGTGGTGATCTGGTCGAACGCGGGGAACACGAATCCGTCGAACTGGATCTCGATCACCGGGCGGTACCCCACCATCGCCATGCCGATCGCGGTGCCGACGATCCCGGACTCGGCCAGCGGGGTGTCGAGCACCCGCCGGTCGCCGAAGTCGCGCTGCAGGTGCTCGGTCACACGGAAGACGCCGCCGAGCTTGCCGATGTCCTCGCCCATGAGCAGGACCTTCGGGTCGCTCTCCATCGCCTTGCGCATGCCCGCGTTCAGGGCCTTGCTGAGCGGCATCGTCTCGAGGGTCACTGCGCTCCTCCTTCGAACGACGCCTCATAGCGGGCGCGCCAGGCCTTCTGCTCGTCGATCAGCGGATGCGGTTCGCTGTAGACGTGGTCGAACATCTTGTCGGGGCTGGGCGGTCCGAGCTCGACGGTGCGGGCGCGCAGGTCCTCGGCAGCATCCGCGGCCTCGGCCTCCACATCGGCGAAGAGCTGCGCAGAGGCCCCGCGCCCCTCGAGGAAGGCGCGCATGCGGACGATCGGGTCACGACCGGCCCACATCAGCTCCTCGTCGTTGCCGCGGTACTTGGTCGGGTCGTCGCTCGTGGTGTGCGCGCCGAGCCGGTAGGTCACAGCCTCGATCGCGCGCGGGCCCTGACCGGCACGCGCCTCGTCCAGCGCGATGCGGGACACCGCGTAGCTGGCGAGCACGTCGTTTCCGTCGACGCGGACGCTGGGGATCCCGTAACCGGCGCTGCGCTGCACCAGGGGCACGCGTGACTGCGTGGTCACGGGCACCGAGATGGCCCAGTGGTTGTTCTGCAGGAAGAAGACCGTCGGCGCCTGGTAGCTGGCGGCGAAGACCATCGCCTCGTGCACGTCGCCCTGACTCGAGGCGCCGTCGCCGTAGTAGACGATGACCGCCTCGTCACGGTCAGGGTCGCCGGTGCCGCTGCGTCCGTCGAAGGCGAGGCCCATGCCGTAGCCCGCCGCGTGCAGGACCTGCGACCCCAGCACGAGCGTGTAGAGCCGGGTGTTGCCGTTCTTGGGATCGGTCGGGTCCCAGCCGCCGTGCGAGACGCCGCGCATCAGCTTGATGATGTCGACCGGGTCGACACCGCGGATGCGCGTGACCGCGTGCTCGCGGTACGACGGGAAGATCGTGTCCTGCGCGCGGGCCGCGCGACCGGAGCCGACCTGCGCCGCCTCCTGTCCGCGACTCGGCGGCCACAGGGCGAGCTGCCCCTGACGCTGCAGGTTGGTCGCCTGGGAGTCGATCGCCCGGATGACGACCATGTCGCGGTAGAACTGCTCGAGCTCGGCGTCGCCAATCGCCTCGATCAGGGGCAGATACTGCTCGGCAGCGGGGCTGGGCGCGAACTTTCCGGTCTCATCCAGAACGCGCACGAGAGGTGTCTCTGGGGTGGTCACGCTCTCACGCTACCCGCGCCCGCATGCCCGGTCACGCATAACTAGGACGCCCTGGTAACTGGCGGGAAACCGGAGAAAACGGGGCCTCCCGCCGCAGGTCCTCCGGTCAGCGCAGGGCGCCGGCGACCTCGAGCACCCGGGCGATCGACTCCTCCTCGCCCACGGAGATGCGGATGCCGTCGCCCGAGAACGGCCGGACCACGAGGTCGTTCTCCAGGAACGCGGCCGCCGCGTCATCGGTCCTCTCGCCTGTGGGCAGCCAGACGAAGTTCGCCTGCGAGTCCGACACCTCCCAGCCCTGCGCCCGGAGCCCCTCGAGCAGGCGCGTGCGGCGTTCGACGATGACGGCCACGCGCTCCAGGAGCTCGGGCTCGGCGTCGAGGCTCGCGATCGCGGCGTTCTCCGCGGCGGAGGTCACCGAGAGCGGGATGCCGGTGGTGCGCGCTGCATCCAGCACCTTCTCGTGACCGATCGCGTAGCCGATGCGCAGGCCGGCGAGGCCGTAGGCCTTCGAGAAGGTGCGCAGCACCACGACGTTCGGATGACGTTCGAACACGCGCTCGGCGAGACCGTCGACCGCATCGGGTGCGGTCACGAACTCGGCGTACGCCTCGTCGAGGATGATCAGGACGTCGGCGGGCACACGCTCGACGAAGGTCGCGAACTCGGCGCTCGTGATGATCGGGCCGGTCGGGTTGTTCGGCGTGCACAGGATGACGGCCCTGGTGCGGTCGGTCACCGCGTCGGCCATGGCGTCGAGGTCGTGGCGGGAGTCGGTCGTCAGCGGCACCTGCACCCCGGTCGCCCCCGCGACGAGCGGCAGGCTCGGGTACGCCTCGAAGGAACGCCACGCGTACACGACCTCGTCGCCGACGGAGGCCGTGGCGAGGATCAGCTGGTGCAGGATCGAGACGCTGCCGGAAGCGACGTGAACCTGGTCGGGCTCGACCCCGTAACGCGCCCCGAGACGGGTGCGCAGCCGCGCGGCGGTGGCATCCGGGTAGCGGTTGATCGGCGTGGTGCTCTGCAGCGCCTCGAGCACCGAGGGCAGCGGATCGAAGGGGTTCTCGTTGCTGGAGAGCTTGAATGCGTCCGGCCCCGCCTGCTTGCCCTGTCGATACGGCGCGAGGGCCGCGATGGCGGGACGGATGCGGGGCAGGATCGGCTCGGTCACGGGACGAGTCTACGAGGACCGTTCGCGGCGCGAGAGTCCGGGATCTCCTCTGTCGAGGCGCGATCGGCGGTGGTACCATTCTGGTATGGCTATGACGGTGCGGCTCCCGGAAGAACTCGACGCGCAGCTCGAGGCGATCGCGCGCGCCCGACACATCTCCAAGCACGCGGTGATCATCGAGGCCGCCGCGCGGTTCGCGAACAGCGAGTCCAAGACGGATCGAGTGCTCTCCCTCGCCGACGAGATCACCGAACGCTACGCCGACACTCTCCAGCGGCTCGAAGACGCCTGACAGATGGCGACCGAGTACATCGAGCCCGAGCAGGCACTCGCCCTGATCGCCAAGCTCGGGCTGCACGTCCGCGATGAAGGGCTGCTCTTCTCTGCGCTCGCTCGCCCTGCGGCCGGAATGTTCGGCGTCGACGCCTATCCGACCTTCGAAGAGAAGGCCGCGGCGCTGATCAGCTCGGTCGCGCAGAATCACGCGCTGTTCGACGGCAACAAGCGCATCTCCCTGTACCTGACGTTCGTCTTCATCCGGCTCAACGGGTACGACGTCACTTTCACGAACGACGAGGCGTTCGACTTCGTCCTCGACGTCGCTCAGAGCCGGCTGGACCTGAAGGAGATCGCGCGCGTCCTCGCCGCGCATATCCGAGAAGCGCCCCAGGGCTGACACCTCCGGGCGTCCGTGGGACACTGGTCGGACTATGCGCTTCATCATCCGCGTCATCGTCAACGCGTTCGCCATCTGGGTCGTCACGCTGATCCCCGCCCTGCAGGTCACCATCCGGGCGTTCCCCCCGGGCGAGACGCTGCAGCTGGTCCTGACCCTGCTCGCGGTGGCGGCGATCTTCGCGCTCGTCAACACGATCATCGGCACCGTGGTGAAGATCGTCGCGTTCCCGCTCTACATCATCACGTTCGGACTGATCGGCTTCCTGATCAACGGCTTCCTGCTGTGGCTGACGGCCTGGATCACGAGCGGCTTCGGCTGGGGGCTCTCGGTCGGCTCGTTCTGGTGGGGCGTGCTGGCGGCGCTCATCATCTCGATCATCAACGGCATCTTCGGGTTCATCCTCCGCCCGCAGAACAAGCGCTCCCGCCGCGACTGATCAACGCCCTGTGTCGACGCGCAGCGGGCTGATCTCCGAGAGGTAGCCGAAGTCGCGATCCTGGTGCAGGAGCACCACATCGCGCCTGATCGCGACCGCCGCGATCAGGCAGTCGACCATGCTGCGGATCGGGTGACCGTTGACAGCCGAGGCACGGTAGAGGTCGGCGGCATCCCGGAAGTCGTTCATCGGGTCCAGTGGCACCAGACGCAGGCCGTTCGCGAGCGCCTCGACCCTCGACCGCTCTCCGGGAGTGCGTGCGCCGGCCAACAGCTCCATGATCACGGGCTCCGTGATCGCCAGTTCCGCGTCGGCCACGATCAGCGCGTCCAGCCGTTCCACGACGGGCGAGTCGTCGCCCCGGAGATAGGCGATCCATGCGGATGAGTCGACGAGGATCACTCGCGCCCCCATGGCGCCGGCGGGTCGTCACGCATCGCGTCGAGGTCGCCGCTCCATCCCGAGCCGCGGAGCCCCCGCAGGAAGTCCTGGGTGAGCGGGACGCCGACCAGGCGGCGCAGGGCGAGGTCGACGGCCTCCTTCTTCGAGGAGAGGTCGTAGCGCCGCATGACCTCACGCACGAGATCGTCGTCGATGTCGATGTTGGTGCGGGCCATACACCAACGGTACACCTCTGCTACACCTGTCGGCGGGGTCACGGCGTCCGCTCCGCGCGGAACTCGGTGCGCTCGACCCGGACGGCGTCGGCGAGCTCGGCCCAGTACCCATCGAGCGCCTCGGCGCGCGGGTCGTCGGAGGCATCGACCAGCGCCGCGGTCTCGCGATAGCTCTCCAGCCCGTGCGTCCCGAGCGTCAGATCCTGGAAGCCGTCGTGCGGGTCCCCGACGCGGCTGGCCGTGAAGCTGAATGGTGATCCCGTGCCCTCGGCGGAGCCCCCGGCCGCGAGCGCCGAGACCACGTCGTCGCTGTGCCGGAGCTGGATGAGGGTCTGGTCGTCGGTGAGGGTCGGCTCCTGCGGACTCCCCGCCGTGATCTGCATCGCCACGTCGACGTCTCCCTCCATGGCGAGCCGTGCGGCGATCATCCCGCCCTGCGAATGCGCGACCACGTCCACCCGGTCGCCGGCCCGCACGCCGGCCGCGGCGAGCGCGTCCAGCGTCGCCCGGTACGACGCCGACCGGCGCCCCTGGTAGAGCTCGGTGTTCGACTTCATGTCCCACGGTTCCGCGCCGCCAGCCCGCCACGGCGCGGACTCCTGCGTCCCCTTCACATAGGCCACGTACCGGCTCTCGCCGCCCGGCATCGTGTACTTCTCCACCGCGACCTGCGCCCTGCCGGACGGCATCCGCCCCAGTGCCCCGGAGAGGCTCTTCGGTCCGTGGCTCGGGGTCGACGTCGCGACGGCGGTCACGCGGACGGGATCGCCGGCACCCTGCAGCGGTCTTCCGGGCAGCACCTTGCCCAGCCCCGTGCCGAGTCCGATGAGGGCGCCGCTCAGGAACAGCGGCGGGAGCACGCCCGCGAGGTCGTACTGATCCCCCAGTCCGTCGAAGCGTCGTTCCTCCCATCCCGCCACCAGCCGGTCCGCCATCGTGCCGACCCGCTCGTCCTCGCGCAGGAGCCGCTCGAGACGGGCCTGCGCGGCCGCCGCGGCGGCCTCGTCCGTGAGGGCGAGCGCCTTCGCCCGCGCCCGCAGCTCGACCACCTCGTAGGCGTCCGCCATCACGAGGGTCCCGGTGGCCGCGTTCTCGAGCTCATCGCCCAGCTCTCCCAGCCGATCGCGGCTCCGGCGCAGCGCCCCGACGTCGATCTGCGGACAGGCCGCCGGCTCGGCCGAGATCAGCACCGACGCGCGGCCGAGGGACTCCCGCGCGGTGCGATACAGCCCCGCGGCCTGTGCGATCCTGCGACCGATCTCCCGCAGCTGCGCGGTGTCGACGGCGATCGCTCCGCCGTGATCGACACGCAGCTCTCCGGACGGCGGCACTCCGCGGAACGCCGGCATCCCCCCGCTCATCCGCCCAGCTCCCACTCGCGCACGGCGAGCTCGCCGACCTCGGCGCCGGTGTCGTCGCGCAGACGCGAGAGCAGTTCCTGCAGCGCGCGGAAGCCGTCGGACTCCCACGCCGCATCCGCTGCGAGCGCGACGAGTTCGGCCCCCGCATCCTCCATCAGGGTGATCGCCTTGGCGAGCTCGCGGCGGACCGCGATCGGGACCCACTGCTCGGCGGAGGCGACGGGCTGCGCGTGCGCGAAGGTGTACATCGCTCCAGCATCTGAGAGCGGCGGTGCACCGTCGGGCGCCTCCCGCGCGAACGGTGCACAGCCCGGGAGCTGCTCGGGGTGTGCAGGACGACTCCCGCTGGGCAGGAGCGCCGAGGGCGGGCAGAATGGATCTGTGACATCCCCGGATCCCTTCCGCGTGATCTTCGTCTGCACGGGGAACATCTGCCGCTCTCCCATGGCAGAGGTGGTCTTCCGCGACCTCGCCGAGCGGCAGGGGCTCGGGCCGCGCATCGTCTCCCGCAGCGCCGGAACCGGTGACTGGCACCTCGGCGAGCGCGCCGATCACCGGACGATCGACTCGCTGGCCCGCCGTGGATACGACGGCAGCCAGCATCGCGCGCGGCAGTTCACGGCATCGTCGTTCGCGGAGAACGACCTCGTCGTGGCCCTCGACCGGACGCACGAGCGCATCCTCCGCGAGTGGGCCCGCGATGAGGACGAGGAGGGCAAGGTCACGCTGCTGCTCGCGTTCGATCCGAACGCGTCCTCCCACGATGTGCCCGACCCGTACTACGCGGGCGCCGACATGTTCGATTCGGTGCTCGGTATGATCGAGACGGCGACTCGCGGCCTGTTCCGCCAGCTCGAACCCGCACTGCGCCAGCCCCGCACGCCCCGGACCTTCGGGGCCTCATCAGGAGGACTCCCCTGACTTTCCAGCCCTCGCTCCCGCCCCAGCCCCTGAGCCCCTTGGACGGTCGCTACCGCGGCGCCGTCACCGGACTCGCCGACTTCCTCTCCGAAGCGGGCCTGAACCGCGCCAGGGTCGAGGTCGAGGTGGAGTGGCTGATCGCGCTCACCGACCGCTCGCTGTTCGAGACCTCGCCGCTGTCCGACGACGAGAAGGAGCGCCTGCGCGCGCTGTACCGCGACTTCGGTCAGGCCGAGATCGACTGGCTCGCCGAGAAGGAAGCCGTCACGCAGCACGACGTCAAGGCGATCGAGTACCTCGTGCGCGACCGGCTCGCGACGCTCGGACTCGACCGCATTGCCGAGCTCACGCACTTCGCCGCGACGAGCGAGGACATCAACTCCGCGTCCTACGCCCTCACCGTCAAGCGTGCGGTGGAGGAGGTCTGGCTTCCGGCCCTCGACACCGTGATCGGGAAGCTGCGCGAGCTCGCGGCGGAGCACGCCGACGCCGCGATGCTCTCCCGTACGCACGGCCAGCCCGCGACGCCCACCACCATGGGCAAGGAGCTCGCGGTGTTCGCGTGGCGCCTCGAGCGCGTGCGCGCCCAGATCGCGGGATCCGAGTACCTCGCGAAGTTCTCCGGCGCGACGGGCACCTGGTCCGCTCACCTCGCGGCCGACCCCGACGCCGACTGGCCGACCATCGCGCGCGAGTACATCGAGGGGCTGGGGCTCGGCTTCAACATCCTCACCACCCAGATCGAGTCGCACGACTGGCAGGTCGAGCTCTACGACCGCGTGCGTCACGCGGGCGGCATCCTGCACAACCTCGCCACCGACATCTGGACGTACATCTCGCTCGGCTACTTCGCCCAGATCCCGGTCGCCGGGGCCACCGGCTCGTCGACGATGCCGCACAAGATCAACCCGATCCGCTTCGAGAACGCCGAGGCCAACCTCGAGATCTCGGGCGCCCTGCTCGCCTCGCTCGGCCAGACGCTCGTCACCAGCCGCCTGCAGCGCGACCTCACCGACTCCACCACGCAGCGCAACATCGGCGTCGCGTTCGGGCACTCGCTGCTCGCACTGGACAACCTGCGCCGCGGCCTGAACGCGATTTCGCTGTCGCGCGACGTGCTGCTCGCCGACCTCGACGTGAACTGGGAGGTGCTCGCCGAGGCGATCCAGACGGTCATCCGCGCCGAGGTCGTCGCCGGACGTTCCTCGATCACCGACCCGTACGCGCTCCTCAAGGAGCTCACCCGCGGACACCGGGTCGGTGCCGCCGACCTCGCCGCGTTCGTGCAGGGCCTCGAGATCGGCGACGCCGCCAAGCAGCGCCTACTGTCGCTGACCCCCGCGACGTACACCGGCATCGCGGAACGCCTCGCCCGCTGACCCCCGCGTGAGCGCGCGGCTCGGCGTCGAGTGCACGGCTTGTCCACGCGCGGTTCCCGTGCGCTCGGCGAGTTCCCGTGCACTCGACGCCGCTGAGCCTGCGAACCGGACGAGCTACGGAGCGGACTCGCCGGAGTGCTCCTCGACCCTGTCCTTCGGCATGAACGACGCTGCCAGGAGCGTGAGGACGGCGGTCACGGCGACCGCGACGAACACCCAGAACGAGGCGTGCGTGATCGTGGCCGGATCGTCGGGACCCGCACCCCGGGCGATGACGGCGTTCGAGATCGCGCCGAAGATCGCGACGCCCACAGCGCTTCCCGCCGACCGGGCGAAGGCGTTCATCCCCGTCACGGCACCGCGCTCCCCCCAGCCGACCGAGGCCTGGGCGGCGATGAGGGTGGGCGCAGCGCTCCACCCGAGGCCGAAGCCCAGGAGGAACGCGATGCCGGCGACCACGAACGGGTTCGGCCAGGAGGCGACGGCGGCGAGCGCGATGGCCGCGACCGTGGTGATGCTCATGCCGATCAGGGTCGTGCGACGGAAGCCGATGCGCAGGTACAGGCGTCCGGCGTTCGCGGCGGCGAGCGGCCAGCCGAGGGTCAGGGCCGCGACCGCGAGACCCGACAGCAGCGGAGCGATGCCGATGGATCCCTCGAGGTAGGCCGGGGCGAAGCTCGTCACCCCGAGCATCAGCGCACCGATGCCGAGCGACACGATCGTGGTCGTGAGGATGAGCCGCCGGGTCACGAGCCGCAGGTCGACGATCGGCTCGGCGACGCGGCGCTCCACGAACCCGAAGGCCAGCAGCGCGAGCACGCCGATCCCGAAGCAGAGCGCGCTCTGGGCGGACAGCCACGCCCAGGCGTTCCCGCCCTCCAGCATGCCGAGGATGAGGGCCGTGAGCCCGATGGTGAGCAGCACCGCTCCGCCGTAATCGATGCTGTGCTTCTGGGTCTGCTTCTGCTCGGTGTAGGTGCGCAGCAGCATCCATCCGGCGATCAGACACAACGGGATGTTGATCCAGAAGATCCACCGCCAGGCGTCGAGCTGGGCGAAGATGCCGCCGAGCGCAGGGCCCACGACCGAGGAGATGGCCCAGACGCTCGCGACGTACCCCTGCACCTTGGCGCGTTCGGCGACCGTGTAGATGTCGCCGACGATGGTCATCGACATCGGCGCGACGGCACCGGCGCCGATGCCCTGGATGATGCGGAACACGATCAGCGCGGGCATGCTCCAGGCGAACCCGCAGAGGATGGACCCGAGCAGGAACAGCGCGATGCCGAGCAGGATGATCGGCTTGCGGCCCACCGTGTCCGCGAACCGGGAGTAGATGGGCACGCTCACGGCCTGCGCCAGGAGGTACACCGAGAACAGCCACGGGAACTGCTGGTAGCTGCCGAGGTCGCGGACGATGCTCGGGACCGCCGTCGCCAGGATCGTGGCATCGATCGCGATGAGTCCTGTGGCGAGCATGAGCGCGCCGAGGATGGGTCCGCGCTCGGAGCGGAGTCCGATGGAGGCGCGGTCGACGGAGGCAGTCACTCCAGGGTCAAGCCCAGGACGCGCGCGTCTATTCCGAGGGACGAGGGCGACCCGGCGCGTCGGAGTCGGGCTCGTCGGCGTCGTCCTCGGCGTCGAACAGCACAGGGCGGTCGATCGTCTTGGTCACGTCGGCGGGATCGACGGCGAGCATCAGCATCGCGAGGATCAGCAGGGTGGCGATGAACGCGCCGCCGCCGACGACCAGACCCAGTGCGAACGGGGTGAGCCCGTCGTAGGTGCCGTTCGCGATCGCCGTGTTCACGCGCGCCGTGAACGCGCCCGTCGAGACGAGGGTGACGACCATGGCGAAGACGCCGCAGCCGAGCGCGATGCCGAGCAGGTGCAGGGGACGCAGGATGTCCCGACGGGTGGGCTTCTCGTCGCTCATCGCTCTCCTCCGTGCTCCGCGGGCGCAGCACTGTGATCCGGGTCGGACGCCACGGCGTCGGCATCCACCCGCTTCGGGGTCAGTCCGGCGATCCCGAGGAAGACCGCGACGATAGCCGCGTATCCGCCGAACATGCCGACTCCCAGGATGATGCCGGACAGCAGGAACGTCCCTGCCTTCTCGATCGTGTACTCCTGCAGGAAGCCGGCCGGGATCAACAGCAGCACGACGGCGAGCAGGATGCCGAGCGCACCGACGGTGATCGCGTCCCGCGCCAGGAGGTCGCCTGTGCGGCGTGCACGGATCCCGGCGAGCAGCTCGATGCCGCCGCTGATCAGCGCCCATCCGGAGACGACGATGAAGAACAGGTCGTCCGAGCGCCAGGCCGGGATCCCGCTCGCCATTCCGGCGACGACGCCGACAGCGGCGAGGAGGATCGAGGACCAGCGCGAGCCGGCCGGCAGCACCAGCCACGCCGCCAGCACGTGCGCGAGCGCCGAGACGAAGACGAATCCGCTGAAGACCGACAGCCCCACGGCGGCGGAGTGGTCGGACGAGAACGTGATCATGAGCGCGGCGATCGCCGCGAACAGAGCGCGCAGCAATTGCACGTGGCGCATGGTGAATGCGCGAGCAGGGGCAGACATGACGGTCCAGAGTCCTCCGGGAAGTTCCTCCCAGTCTACGCGGGGCCGCGACGGCCAAGAGCCGGAGCCGCGGGCGGGAGGATTCGTGAAGCCCGGCGGATCTCCCCAGATCGATTGCCGGGCTTCACGACATACGCAGCAAGGGGGGCATCACTGCGTCAGGCCGGTCGATCGCAGGGACGGGCACCCTCCCCGCGAAGACGGCCATGTGACCCCACATGCTCACCCGGTCCCCTGAGGTACGCGCGTGCGGTCTTATGCTGATTTTAGGGCGGTGTGCTTCACATACCGGACGGGGGCTGTGATGAGTTACGAGCACGATGCACGCAGACCCGGGTCGGAGGCCTTCGCCGCAGCGCTGCGGGACGCCGTCAACGCCAGGGATGTGACCCTGTCCTGGCTGCAGCGGCAGCTCAAAGCCCGGGGTAATCGGGTCTCGATGGCGACGCTCAGCTACTGGCGCTCGGGTGCCCGCCGCCCGGAGGGCGCCCAGTCGATGGCGGCGCTGGCGGACATCGAACAGCTCCTGGAACTCGCGGACGGCGCGCTGACCCGACTGCTGCGCTCGACCAACCGCACCGGACCCCTCGGTCCCAATCAGTTCCCGCTCGACGAGGAGGAACTGGAGCGCGCCGTCATCGAGGCGTTCCGCGCGCTCGGCGCCCCCTACCCCGACACGTCCCGCGAGCTCACCACGCATTCGGTGACGGATGTCGGCCCCGACGGCAGCGTCTTCTTCACCATCACGCGCAGCATCGTGCAGTCCACCGTCGGCACCATCACCTCGATCCCGTTCCTGGAGATCAACCCGGGCGTCCCGACACCGCCCCCGCTGCTGAGCGCCGTGTCCGGCGGGCGCATCGCCGCGCGGTACTCGCATCCGGACGGGGAGGTGCACGGCGCGCTGTTCGAACTCGACCGACCGCTGACGGCGCCGGACACCGCGGTCGTCGAGTGGTCGGTCGAGTATCCGCCGGACTATCCGGCGACCCGCGACACCGGGCACGCACTGGCCCAGAAGTGCCGGGAGCTGCTGGTGTGGACCCGCTTCCACCCCGATGCGGTGCCCGACTGGTGCGAGGAGCATGTGGAGACGCCCGAAGGGATCACGATCACCCCGATCGAGCTCACCGGCGGCACGTCGGTGCACCTCGTGCGGCGGGCTTTCGGCCCCGGCGCCCTGGGGCTGCACTGGGGGTACGGCCCGCGCGAGTGACGGAAGCTCAGCCGGGCTGTTCGCCGGTCGCGACCGGCCGGCCGGGGGTGTTCGACCACTGGCTCCACGACCCGGGGAACACCTTCGCCTCGATGCCGACCTCGTGCAGCACGAGCGCCGTGTGGGCGGCCGTCACCCCGGAGCCGCAGTACGCCGCGACGGGCGTCCCCGGCGTCACCCCAGCCGCCGCGAGGGTTCCGAGCACCGTCTCGCGGTCGAGGATCCGGCCGTCGGCGTCGAGGTGCAGCATGGACGGGAGGTTGCGGGCACCGGGGATGTGCCCGGCCACGGGATCGAGGGGCTCCGTCTCCCCGCGGTAGCGCTCCGGAGCGCGCACGTCGAGCAGCACGCCGACCTCCGGGAAGGCCGCCGCCTCGTCGATCGACAGCGCGTCCGCGCCGATCTCCTCGAGCACGACGTCACCCGGCTCAGCGGACACCTCATCGGTCGCGACCTCGAACCCGGCGGCCTTCCATCCGCGGAGTCCGCCGTCGAGCACCCGCACGTCCACGCCCGCCTGACGCAGCAGCCACCACGCCCGCGCCGCAGCCAGGCCCTTGGCGTCGTCGTATGCGACCACCGTGTCCCCGGTGCGCAGACCCCATCGCCGCGCTGCTGCCTGCAGCGTGGCCGTCGAGGGGAGCGGATGCCGCCCCTCCGACGGCTCGCCGTGCGTCGAGAGCTCGGTGTCGAGCGAGGCGAACACCGCCCCGGGGATGTGCCCCGTCCGGTAGTCCGCGTGTCCCGCTTCCGGCCGGTCCAGCCGCCAGCGCACGTCGATCACGCGCACCGGGGCTCCCCCGTCCAGCAGGTCCTTCAGCTCGACGGCACTCACGAAGTCGCTCATGATGCGAGGCTACCGACTCGCACGCGACCGCCGATGCCGACCCGTCTTCTCCCGTCACGTTCGGGGTGCGCAGCCGACTAGGCTCGATCCGGCAGCGCGAGGAAAGGGGCGACATGGCCTCGCTTCGTTGGATGCGCCTGCGCCCGCAGGAGGCCGCCCTCCTCGCGATCACCGCCGTCTGGGGAAGCACGTTCCTCCTGGTGCACTGGGCGATGCAGCACTCCGGTCCGTGGTTCTTCGTCGGCATCCGCTTCCTCGTGGCCGGGGCGATCAGCGTGGTGATCTTCCGACGCGTGCTGCGCGGCATCCGCTGGCGGGACATCGGCGCAGGTGTCGCGATCGGCGTGATGATCTACCTCGGCTACGGCCTGCAGACACTGGGGCTGCAGACGATCGACAGCAGCACCTCCGCGTTCATCACCGCGATGTACGTCCCCCTGGTGCCACTCGCGCAGTGGGCGGTGTTCCGCCGTCGCCCTCCGGTCATGGCCTTCGTCGGCGCCGGTCTCGCCTTCGTGGGGCTGCTGCTGATCGCCGGCCCTGACGCGTTCGCGCTCTCGCTGGGCGCGGGCGAGATCGCCACGATGATCAGCACCCTCCCGATCGCCGCCGAGATCATCCTGATCAGCGTCTTCGCCGGACGGATCGATCTCGGCCGCATCACCGTCATCCAACTGCTCACCGCAGGTGTGCTGGGGCTGCTGACGATGCCCGTGGTCGGCGAGGGCGTTCCGGAGTTCTCGTGGATCTGGGTCGGCTGTGCGGTGGGGCTGGGAGCGGCGAGCTGCCTCATCCAGCTGACGATGAACTGGGCGCAGAAGTCGGTCTCTCCGACGCGGGCGACCGTGATCTATGCGGGCGAGCCGGTCTGGGCGGGCGTCATCGGGCGCATCGCCGGAGAGCGTCTGCCGGCGACGGCGCTGCTCGGCGGCGCGCTCGTCGTGCTCGGCATCCTCGCGAGCGAACTCCGTCTCGTGCGCAAGAGGTCGAGGGATGACGGGAATACTCCGCCGGATCGCGCGTTGCACCCGACATGATTGAAACTTCAACCGTCGTTCCGGTCGCCACGGAACGCACGCGCGTCCGGGTGCCCCTGCGCTTCGGCGACGGCTTCACCACCACGGCCGATGTGGTCACCTTCGACGGGCTCGTCGACGGACGCGAGCACCTGCTGCTCGGACTCGGCGATTGGCGGGGCGCCCTCGAGCGCGCGAACGACGGCGGCGAGGATCCTCTGGTGCGTCCGCACAGCGAGTGCCTCACGGGCGACGTTTTCGGATCCGAGCGCTGCGACTGCGGTCCGCAGCTGCGCGAGGCGGTCGAGCGCATCGCCGAGGACGGCGGGTTCCTGCTCTACCTGCGTCAGGAGGGTCGCGGCATCGGCCTGTACGCGAAGCTCGACGCCTACGCCCTGCAGGATGCCGGCCTCGACACCTACGAGGCGAATGTCGCGCTCGGTCACGGCGAGGACGAGCGCGACTACACGGTCGCGGCACAGATGCTGCGGGCGCTCGGCGTCGACGGCATCCGCCTGCTGAGCAACAACCCCGACAAGGCCGTGCAGCTCGAGACGCTCGGCATCCGCGTGACGGAGCGCGTGCGCACCGAGGTGCACCTCTCCGCGGCCAACACACGGTACCTGGAAGCGAAGCGGGACCACACGGCGCACACGCTCGACCTGTCCGCGGCGTGACACTCGAGGAGGGAACCATGACGGCGGAGCAGCGGCATCCGCGCCGGCTCGACGACACCGAGATGGACACCTGGCTCCCGGTGATCCGGTTCGTGCAGCTGCTGCCCCAGGTGCTCGATCGCACCCTCAAGGAGGAGGTCGGGCTCAATCACGCCCGCTACGCGATCCTGGTCACGCTGGCCGGGCGGGGCGACGGAGCGGTGACGATGACGGAGCTCGCCAGGATCGCCGGGCTGAGCCGGTCGCGGCTGAGCCATGCGCTGGACTCGCTGGAGGAGCGCGGCTGGGTCGAGCGCACCTCCTGCAGCACCGACAAGCGCACCCTGTCCGCCGCGCTCACTCCGGAGGGGCGCGAGATGCTGCGCACCGCCGCGCCCGTGCACGTGGAGCAGGTGCGCGAGCTGGTCCTCGACCCCCTCAGCCCGGAGGAGCGGGAGCAGCTCGCGTCGATCCTCGGCAAGCTGCTGCCCGGCGTGACGGCGGCGCTCTAGGCGTCGCCGTGATCCGCGGGACCGGCGGACTCCGCCCCGGGGCGTTCTGCTCTGAGCAGAACCGCTCGATCCGGTCGAAGCGCCCGGCCTATCGTGAGGCATGGCCGACATCGTCCCGATCTCCCGCGCACCCCGCCCCGCCCCTCCGCGGCAGAGCGACCCGGAACCGCTCTGGCGCCACCTGCTGGGCGAACAGCTGCGGCGCCGACGGCACGACCGCGAGGAGACGCTCACCGAGACCGCGGAGAAGGCCGGCGTCTCGCCGCAGTACCTCTCCGAGGTCGAGCGCGGCCGCAAGGAGCCCTCGAGCGAGATGATCGCCGCGATCGCCGGGGCCCTGGACACCAGCCTGATCGAGCTCACGAGCGCCGTCGCCGATGAGCTGCGCGCTGCATCGACACCCGCATCCGCGGTCGTGTCCGCCGCGCGCGGCGCCTTCACCCTCGCCGCCTGACCCCCGCCGCACCCCACCGTGCCCCGCGCCCTTGCACGGATGTCGGACGGATGGACGGGCGTCGGACGAGAACGGCCGCATCCGTCCGACATCCGTCCAACGGCCCGACATCCGTCCGGAATGCGGGCCCGACATCCGTCCGGAATGCGGGCCCGACATCCGTCCGGGGGTCAGGTGCGGGGGCCCAGCACGGTGTCGATCAGGCCGTAGTCGAGGGCGGCGGATGCGGTGAAGACCCGGTCGCGGTCGGTGTCGGCGCGGAGCTCGGCGACCGTGCGACCGCTGTGCCTGGCGAGGATCTCCTCCATGTCGGAGCGCACCCGCACGACCTCGTCCGCCGCCAGGATGAGGTCGGGGATTGCCCCGCGCGACTGTCCCGCCGGCTGATGCAGGACGATGCGCGCGTGGGCGAGGGCCGCACGCTCCCCCGGTGCGCCCGCGGCGACGAGCAGCGCGGCGGGACCGATCGCCTGACCGACGCAGGTCGTCGCGACGGCGGGGCGGATGTGCTGCATCGTGTCGTAGATCGCCAGCGCCGCTCCGGGGTCGCCGCCCTCGCTGTTGATGTAGAACTGCACGCCGGATTCCGGACTGTCGGCATCGAGGTGCAACAGCTGCGCGATCAGCGCGTTCGCGACGCCAGCGTCGATCCCGGTTCCGAGGTAGATGACGCGCTCGGCGAGCAGGTGCGAGTACACGTCCATGACGCGCTCTCCGCGCGGATGCTGCGCGATGACGTTCGGGATCGTGTAGCTGCTCATGCGCCCGCCCCCAGTCCTACTCGTGCCCGTCGTCGCGGCATCACGTCGCCGATCGAGGTGACGATCTCATCGATGAACCCGTACTCCTGCGCCTGCGGGGCGGTGTACCAGCGGTCGTGCAGCGAGTCCTCGAAGATCCGATCGATCGGCTGTCCCGTGTCGTCGGAGATGAGCCCGAGCACGGTGTCGCGCATGTGTCGCAGGTCGTCGGCCTGACCCTCGATCTCCACGGCCGAACCGCCGATGCCCGCCGAGCCCTGATGCATGAGGATGCGCGCGTGCGGGAGGGCGCGCCGCTTTCCCGGGGCGCCGGCCGAGAGGAGGAACTGCCCTGCGCTGCAGGCGAGTCCGAGGGCCAGCGTCGACACATCGTTCGGGACGAGTCGCATGAGGTCGCGGATCGCCAGCATCGACGGCACGGAGCCGCCAGGAGAGTGGATCCAGAGGGCGATGTCGGCGACGGGGTCCTCGGACGACAGCGTGAGCAGCTGCGTCATCAGCAGCGTGCCGTTGTCGTCGTCGAGCGCGCCGTCGAGCACGAGCACCCGCTCGTGGAACAGCGCACGCCGGGCCTCGGGGCCGAACTGGGGAATGGGGTTGTCTTCGCTCATGCCCCCAGCCTCCGCTGTCGTCCGCCGGCCGGGCACGGATTCTGCCGTGGGCGGCTCTGCCGTGAGCGGAGCACCCCCGCGGGCAGCGCGGCATCCGCTCATCTTCGCGAAAACGGGCCGTAACATCGCGGACTCACGCGCGTCCTACGCTCCTGCTCATGGCGAAGCAGAAGGCACCGGCATGGCACTGGTCGGAGGACGGGATCAACTTCCGCACGCGCAAATGGGTGCGTCCGGAGGATCTGAACGCGAACGGATCGCTGTTCGGCGGGAGCCTGCTGAAGTGGATCGACGAAGAGGCGGCGATCTACGCGATCGTGCAGCTCGGCAACTACCGGGCCGTGACCAAGCACATCTCCGAGATCAACTTCGAGGCGTCCGCGGTGCAGGGCGACCTGATCGAGCTCGGTCTCCAGGCCACGCACTTCGGCACCACGTCGCTGACGATGCGGGCGGTGGCGCGCAACATGATCACGCGTCGGCGCATCCTCACGATCGAGAAGATCGTGTTCGTGAGCCTCGACGAATCGGGGAAGCCCACCCCGCACGGGTACAGCGAGATCACCTATGACCGCGACCGGATGCCGACCGAGCGCATCGCGACCGGGACGATCCGGCTGCCCTGACGCCCGCTCCGACGCCCTGGCCACCCCCTCAGGAGCGAACGGCCCCCCGAAGTGCGCTCGCTGAAGGAGTGACCGGTTCGGAGTGCCCGGCGTCGGCATCGCCCGCCGCCGCGGCGAAGGCCTGCGCGAGGTCGGCGATGAGGTCGTCGACGTCTTCCAGGCCGATCGACAGGCGCAGCACGTCGGCGGCCGGACGCGCCTCGGGCGGCACCGGCCGGTGGGTGAGCGCCGCAGGGTGCTGGATCAGCGAGTCCACGCCGCCGAGCGACACGGCGTGGGTGAACAGTCGCGTCGCCGACGTCACAGTCGACGCGGCCGCGAATCCGCCCCGCATGCGCATCGCGATCATCGCCCCGGTGCCGCGCATCTGCCGTTCGAGGATGCCGCGCGGGTCGTCGTCCAGGCCGGGGTAGAAGACCTCAGCGACCTCCGGGCGGTCGATGAGCCATTGCACGATGCGACGGGCGCTCTCCTGCTGATGACGCACGCGCACGGGCAGAGTCGTGAGTCCGCGGTGCAGCAGGTAGGCGCCGAGCGGATGCAGCAGACCTCCGGTCACCGCGCGAACACGGCGCAGCGCCTCCGCGGTGTGCTCGCCGCACGCGACGACTCCCGCGATCACGTCGCCGTGTCCGCCGAGGTACTTCGTGGCGCTGTGCAGCGACATGGCCGCTCCGAGATCGATCGGATTCTGCAGCACGGGTGTCGCGAAGGTGTTGTCCACCACCACGGGGACCGCGCCCGCCTGTCGCACGATGTCCGCGATGTCCGCGATGTCGAGGGTCGGGTTCGCCGGCGTCTCGACGACGACCAGTCCGGTGTCCGGGCGCAGCGACAGGGCGACCTCGTCGGGGTGGCAGTACGTCGTCTCCACGCCGAGCAGGCCCGAGCCGAGCAGATGATCGGTGCCGCCGTAGAGCGGACGCACGGCGACGACGTGCCGTGCCCCGGTCGCACCGGTGTGGGCGAGGATGACCGCGGTCATGGCCGCCATGCCGGAGGCGAAGGCGACAGCGGCCTGCGCGTGCTCCAGCTCGGCGAGCGCCTCCTCGAAGCGGGCGACCGTCGGGTTCCACAGCCGCGCGTAGACCATGCTGCCGTCGGCGGGAGGGCGTCCGCCCGTGGCCATCGCCTCATAGGAGTCCCCGCCCCGCTCGATGTCCGGCAGAGGGTTCGTCGTGGAGAGGTCGATCGGCAGCGCGTGGACTCCGAGACCTGCGAGGTCGGAACGTCCGCCGTGGACGGCCACGGTGTCGGGATGCAGCGATGCAGTCATGCCTCCACGTTGCCGGAATCACGGTTTTGGTGCAGGTCTTCGACAGAAGTCGCCGCGAGATCGCGCGGAAACGCTATTCTGTGCAGCATCTGGGCGGCGAAGGAGCACCACGTTGGCGAAACCACAACTCGATGAGATCGACCTGGAGCTCCTCGCGGTCCTGACGCGCGACGCGGAGACCACGAACAAGGCGCTGGCTCATCGGCTGGGGCTCGCCGAGTCCACCTGCGCCCACCGCGTGCGGGCCCTCCGGGAGCGCGGCGTGATCCGCGACACCCGGATCCGCGTCGACGAGGCCGCCCTCGGCTACCCGCTGCAGGCGATCATCAAGGTGCGTCTGGCGAACCACACCGGCCCCAAGGTCACCGCCCTGTTCGACGCGCTGGCCGGCATCCCGAGGGTGCTGCAGGTGTTCCACGTCGCCGGAGTGGATGACTTCCTCGTGCACGTGGCCGTGCAGGATGCGACGGCGCTCCGCGACATCGTGCTCGAGCACATCACGATCCACCCGGTGGTGCGCGGAACCGAGACCCAGCTCGTGTTCGAGCTCCGCGACGGCACCGGCCTCCTCCCCCGCTGACCCGCCCCGCGGGCGGGCGGTGCAAGGATGGGACAGGATGTCCGGGAGCAAAGGAGCACCATGAGCCGCAGCGCCACCACCGCCACGCACGCGATCCGCGAGATGCGGGACTTCCTCTTCGCGAACGCGACCGACTACGACGCGGCCCGCGCCGGATTCGCCTGGCCCCGCGTCGACGAGTTCAACTTCGCCCTCGAGTGGTTCGACGTCGTCGCGGCCGAGAATCCTGATCGTCCGGCCGTGCAGATCGTCGAGGCCGACCTGAGCCTGCGGTCGTGGACCTACGGCGAACTGTCCGCGCGGTCCGACCAGGTCGCCACGTGGCTGCGCAGCCTCGGCATCCGGCGCGGGGACCATGTGATCGTGATGCTGAACAACACGATCGAGCTGTGGGAGGTGATGCTGGCGATCACGAAGCTCGGGGCGGTGTCGATCCCCACCTCGACTCTCCTGTCGGCGGCGGACCTCGCCTACCGCGTCGAGCACGGACGCGCACGCGCCGTGGTCACGCTGGGTGCTCTGGCCGACCGCATCGACGGCCTGGACCGAGCGATCCTGCGCATCGGCGTCGGAGAGGCCGTGCCCGCCGGCTGGGCCCGCTTCGACGAGTCGCCCCAGGCCCCGGCGGGCTTCGAGCCGGACGGCCCCACGCCGGCGTCCGACACCGCGCTGCTGTACTTCACCTCGGGCACCACGAACCGTCCCAAGCTCGTGCAGCACACGCACGTGTCGTACCCGGTCGGACATCTGTCGACGATGTGGTGGCTCGGGGTCCGCCCGGACGACGTGCACCTCAACATCTCCTCCCCCGGTTGGGCGAAGCACGCGTGGTCGAGCTTCTACTCGCCGTTCCTGGCCGAGGCGACGGTGTTCGTCTACAACTACGCGCGCTTCGACGCGAACGCGCTCATGCAGGTGATGGACACCCACCACGTCTCGACCTTCTGCGCGCCGCCGACCGTCTGGCGCATGCTCATCCAGGCCGACCTCACGCGTCTGACGCACCCTCCCCGCGAGCTGGTGGGAGCCGGCGAGCCGCTCAACCCCGAGGTCATCGACCGGGTGCGCGACGCCTGGGGCGGCACCATCCGCGACGGTTTCGGGCAGACCGAGATGACCGCGTGCATCGGCAATTCACCGGGCCAGACGGTCAAGGTCGGGTCGATGGGGCGCCCGCTGCCCGGGTATCCCGTGGTGCTGCTCGATCCCGCGACGGGAGAGGTCGTCGACGGGGAGGGCGAGATCGCTATCGATCTGTCCGAGCCGCCGCTCGGGCTCATGGCGGGGTACTACGACGACCCCGACAAGACCGCGGAGTCGCGCACGGGCGGCTACCACCACACCGGCGACATCGCGGTGCGCGATGCGGAGGGCTACCTCACCTACGTCGGACGTTCGGATGACGTCTTCAAGGCGTCCGACTACAAGATCTCGCCGTTCGAGCTGGAGTCGGTCCTGCTCGAGCACGACCTCGTGATCGAGGCCGCCGTGATCCCGAGCCCCGACCCGACGCGCCTGGCCGTGCCGAAGGCGTACGTGTGCCTCACCCCGGATGCGGGCGCCGCCGAGGCCGAGGCCGCGCGCGCGATCTTCTCCTATGCGCACGATCGGCTGTCGTCGCACCTGTGGGTGCGGATCATCGAGTTCGTCCCGGAACTGCCGAAGACCATCTCGGGGAAGATCCGCCGGGTCGAGCTGCGTGCGCGCGAGGCTGCCCGCGTGGTGGCGGGAGACGAATCAGGGCAGCATCGGGACCGCGACTACCGCTGAGTCCTCAGCGCACCACCGCGACGGACGCCGTCACCGGAGACTTGGGCGCGACGGCGGGCTTGGACGCGGCGACGGCCGGCTGCGGCAGCGGCTCCGCCACCTTGCGCTCGCGCCGGCCGAACCCGCCGGCGTTGATGATCCCGCGCACGACGCCGCCGATCACCAGCATCGCCACGAGCGCGGCGCCGGACAGGATCAGTGGCGTCCACACCTGGGCGAAGGAGGCGACGACGCTCATCAGCGCGCACACGATCCACACCCCCACCGCGCCTCCGGTGAGCCCTCCGGCCCCTCGGATGATCGCGATCGCCGCGACGATCGCGCAGATCGCGGCGAGCGCCGCTCCCGCGTAACCGATCGGCACCAGCACTGCGGCCAGTTCGCTGGCCACTCTCATTGTCGTCATGACGACCCCCCGTCAGCGGAACATCCGCTACCTCGACACTAGAAGTGTGTCCCCGAAAGCCCATCCGTCTCAAGTCCCATGCGCATCATCCTGCAGACGGATATCGCGGGTGCGGATCGATCAGCGCCGGGTCAGCCAGCGCAGACGGCGCGGCCGCACGACCCGCACCGGCTGCGTGATCACGGCATCCACGACCATCGAGCCGTCCGTCGGGCCGACGATCGCGATCGCGGAGGTCTCGGTCGCCTCCGCCGGGTCGACCGGGAGCTTCCCGAGCGCACGGTGCGCACGGACGTAGGCGGGGACGAGGAGGATGATCGCACCCACCCAGGCGAGCGGGTTGCTGAGGGCGACACCGTCGAAGCCGATCCAGGCGCCGAGCACGATCGCGGCCCCCACGCGCATGACCAGCTCGATCACGCCGGTGACGGTGGGCACGAGCGTGTGGCCGAGTCCCTGCAGGGCGCCGCGCAGCACGAACAGCATGCCGAGCGCCCAGTAGCCGCAGCCGTTGATGATGAGCATCCGGTGCGCCATGTCGACGACGTCGTCCGACCCCTCCCCGACGAACAGCCGCACCATCGGAGCGCCGAACGCGATGAGCAGCCCGCCGAGGACGATCGCGGCGGCGATGGCCATCCAGGTGGCCTCGACGACGCCGCGGCGGATGCGGTCGGGGCGCCGGCCGCCGTGGTTCTGCGCGGCGTACATGGACACGGCGAGGCCGAGCGAGGAGAGCAGCGCCACGGCGAGGCTGTCCACGCGCGAGGCCGTCGTGTACGCGGCGACCGCATCGGCCCCGAGCGTGTTCAGGGCCACCTGCACCGTGAGCGTGCCGATCGCGATGATGGACGCCTGGAAACCCATCGGGAGTCCGAGCCGCAGGTGATCGGCGATGTCGGCGCGGGTGATGCGCCAGTCCGCACGGCGCAGGTGCAGCATCGGCAGGCGTCGGCGCACGAACTCCAGGCACAGCACCACGGAGACGGCCTGAGCGACGACCGTGGCGAGCGCGGCTCCGGCGACGCCCCAGGCGAACGGGCCGACCAGGAGCACGACGAGTCCGACGTTCAGCACGCACGAGACCGTGAGGAACACCAGCGGGGTCTTGGAGTCGCCGATGGCGCGGATGATCGCGGACAGGTAGTTGAAGAACATCGTCGCGCCGGCGCCGAGGAAGCTGATCTGCGTGAAGATCGTCGCCTCCGGCATGAGCTCCGGCGGCGTCTGCAGCAGCGCGAGGATCGGACCGGCCAGAAGCGGGGCGCCGACGGTGAGGATCACGCTCGTGATGCCGCTCAACAGCACGCCGGTCGCGACCGATCGGCGGACGGCCGCGTCGTCGCGCGCGCCGAAGGCCTGGGCGATCGGGATCGCGAAGCCGCTGGTCAGACCCCAGGCGAATCCGAGCAGCAGGAACAGCAGGCTGCCGGTGGCGCCGACGGCCGCGAGGGAGGTGACGCCGAGGTGCCGGCCGACCACGATCGCATCGGCGAACTGGTACAGCTGCTGCACCACGTTGCCGAGGAGGAGCGGGATGGAGAAGGCGAGGATGACGCGCCACGGGCGGCCCGTCGTGAGGGAGGTGGCCATGAAGGAGGGGCTCGCAGAACTGGGGGATGGATCGAGGCGGGACCAGCTTATCGAATCGATTCGGAACGGCGGAAGTCCAGCCATCGCTCCGCAGAATATTGACTTCGAGTCTCGAAGGGAAAGCAGCGCTCGGCGGCCTGGCGGTCGGGCCTCGCAAGGCGCCGGCGCGCGGGATCCTCGGCAAGCACCGCCGGATCACGAAATCATCACGACCCCTTGACTTCGAGACTCGAACTCAAGGAAAGTATCCGGAGCGAGTCCCGAATGGCCGGGATTCCAGTCCGGTGGCGACGCCCCGGGCGACCCATTGCACAGCGAAGGAGCTCGTGATGAAGAAGAAGTACGCACTTGCCGCACTCGGCCTGGCCGGGATCGTCGCCCTCGCGGGCTGCGGCGGTGGCGGCGCAGGCTCGAGCGGAGGCTCCGGCGCGGAAGGCTCCGGCGACAAGGGCGACCTGCTGATCGGCGTGTCCATGCCCACGCAGACCTCGGAACGCTGGATCGCCGACGGCAACGCCGTGCAGGACGGACTGGAGGAGGCGGGCTACCAGGTCGACCTGCAGTACGCCGGAGACGACATCCCGACCCAGGGACAGCAGATCGACCAGATGATCACGAAGGGCGCCGATCTGCTCGTGATCGCCGCGATCGACGGCACGGCCCTGTCGTCGCAGCTCGACGCCGCCGCGGCCGCGAACATCCCGGTCATCTCCTACGACCGCCTGATCCGCGACAGCGAGCATGTCGACTTCTACGTCACCTTCGACAACTACAAGGTCGGCGTGCAGCAGGCGACGTCGCTGCTCACCGGACTCGGGGTGCTCGACGAGGACGGCAAGGAGACCGGCGAGAAGGGGCCGTTCAACATCGAGCTGTTCGCGGGTTCTCTCGACGACAACAACGCGCACTTCTTCTGGCAGGGCGCGATGGACACGCTCCAGCCGTTCATCGACGACGGCGTGCTCGCCGTGCCGTCCGGTCAGACCGACATCGAGCAGGCGGCGATCCTGCGCTGGCAGCAGGAGACGGCGCAGAAGCGGATGGAGGACCTGCTGACCTCGACGTACGCGGGCGGCACCAAGCTCGACGGCGTCCTGTCCCCCTACGACGGACTGTCCCGAGGGATCATCACGGCCCTGCAGGGCACCGGTGGCCTCGGCCCGGCCATCGCCGACGGTCTGCCGATCGTCACCGGCCAGGACGCCGAGATCGGTTCCGTCGCCCTGATCGACCAGGGCGTGCAGTTCGCGTCGATCTTCAAGGACACGCGAAAGCTCGCCGAGCAGTCGGTCGTCGTCGCGCAGGCGATCCTAGAGGGCGAGGAGCCCGAGGCGAACGACACCGAGACCTACGACAACGGCGTGAAGGTCGTCCCCTCCTACCTCCTCCAGTCGGACATCGTCTACAAGGACAACATCACCCCGCTCCTCGTCGACTCCGGGTACTGGACGCAGGCCGAGGTCGACTCCGGCGTCGCCGAGTAGCTGATGACCCGGGGCGTGCCGTCGGCGACGACGGCACGCCCCTCTTGACGGAAGGACATCGGTTCATGACGACACCGGTTCTGCAGATGCGGGAGATCGAGAAGAGCTTCCCCGGGGTGAAGGCGCTCCAGGGCGTCAGCCTCGACGTGCAGCGCGGCGAGATCCTCGCGATCTGCGGCGAGAACGGCGCGGGCAAGTCCACCCTGATGAAGGTGCTCTCCGGCGTGTACCCGCACGGCACCTACGAGGGCGAGATCATCTACGAAGGCGAGGAGGCGACGTTCTCGTCGATCGCCGACTCCGAGCGCGTGGGGATCGTGATCATCCACCAGGAGCTGGCGCTGATCCCGCACCTCAGCGTCGCGGAGAACATCTTCCTCGGCAACGAGCGCCGCGGCACGGGAGGTCTGATCGACTGGGACCGCGCGAACGCCGAGGCCTCCGCCCTGCTCGCGCAGGTGGGCCTCGACGAGAACCCGACCACGCCCGTCGGCCAGCTCGGCGTGGGCAAGCAGCAACTCGTCGAGATCGCCAAGGCGCTGTCGAAAAGCGTGCGCCTGCTGATCCTCGACGAGCCGACCGCCGCGCTCAACGACACCGATTCGGCGCATCTGCTCGACCTGCTCCGACGCTTGCGCGACGACGGGATGACGTCGATCATCATCTCGCACAAGCTGAACGAGATCGCCGCGATCGCCGACCGCACGACGATCATCCGGGACGGTCGAACGATCGAGACGCTCGACATGCGCGATCCGGAGTCCACGCAGGACCGGATCATCCGCGGCATGGTCGGCCGCGACCTCGCCCACCGGTTCCCCGAGCGCACCCCGGACATCGGAGAGGAGGTGCTGCGCATCGAGGACTGGACCGTGCACCACCCCACGCAACCCGGCCGCGTCATGGTCGACGGTGCGACCCTCACCGTCCGCGCCGGCGAGGTCGTCGGCATCGCCGGGCTCATGGGCGCCGGACGCACGGAGCTGGCGATGAGCGTCTTCGGGCGCACCTACGGCCGCGGCGCACGAGGCCGCGTGCTCATGCATGGCAAGGAGGTCGACACCTCCACCACCAGCGCCGCCATCCGCGCCGGGATCGCGTATGCGACGGAGGACCGCAAGAAGTTCGGCCTCAACCTCATCGACGACATCCGGCACAACATCACGATGGCGTCGCTGCGGATGATCAGCCCCGGCGGGTGGATCAACGCGCACCGGGAGCTCGAGATCGCCGAGCGCTACCGGGCCGAGATGAACATCAAGTCGCCGACGGTGCTGCAGCTGGTGGGGAACCTCTCCGGAGGCAACCAGCAGAAGGTCGTGCTCAGCAAGTGGATCCAGACGGAGCCCGAGGTGCTGATCCTCGACGAGCCCACCCGCGGCATCGACGTCGGCGCGAAGTACGAGATCTACACGATCATCAACCGCCTCGTCGCCGAGGGGAAGGGCGTGCTGGTGATCTCGTCCGAGCTGCCGGAGCTCCTCGGCATCTGCGACCGCATCTACACCCTCGCCTTCGGTCGGATCACCGGGGAGCTCCCCGCCGCCGAGGCCACGCAGGAGAAACTCATGCACCTCATGACCGTCGAAAGGACGACCGCACCATGAACGGCGTCACCAACCTGTTCACCCTCGCCACGCGGAATCTGCGTCAGAGCGGCATCCTCGTCGCCTTCGTCGCGATCGTCGCGTTCTTCGCGATCCTGAACCCCGCCTTCCTGTCGGCGGGCAACCTCACCAACATCGTGCTGCAGTACTCGTACATCCTGATCCTCGCGATCGGCATGGTGATCGTGATCATCGCCGGGCACATCGACCTGTCGGTCGGCTCGGTCGTCGCGCTCACCGGCGCCACCGCGGCTGTGCTCGTGATCCGCATGCAGCAGCCCTGGTGGGTGGGTGTGATCGCCGCGCTCGTCGTCGGCCTGCTCGTCGGGGCCTGGCAGGGGTTCTGGGTCGCCTACGTCGGGATCCCGGCGTTCATCGTGACGCTCGCGGGCATGCTCCTGTTCCGGGGGCTCACGTTCATTGTGCTCAGCAATGTGTCGCTCTCTCCGTTCGGCGGCACGTACTACGCGATAGCCAACGGCTTCTTCAACGGGCTGCTCGGCGGCTACGGGGTCGATGTGTTCACCCTCGTCATCTTCGCCATCGGCGTCGTCGGATACGCGGTGTGGCAGGTCCGCGGTCGTCGGTCGAAGATCTCGCACCAGCAGTCCGTGGAGGCGCTGCCCTGGTTCATCCTGAAGATCGTGGCGATCGCCGCCGTCGTGATGTGGTTCGGCTATCAGCTGTCGACGAGCCGTGGCCTGCCGTTCGTGCTGATCCTCCTGGCCGTGCTGATCATCGCGTACTCCGTCATCACGCAGAAGAGCGTCTTCGGCCGCCACGTGTACGCGATCGGCGGCAACCTGCACGCGGCGCTGCTCAGCGGCGTCAACGTGCGCCGGGTGAACTTCTGGATCTTCGTCAACATGGGTCTGCTCGCCGGAATCGCGGGCGTCGTGTTCTCCTCGCGCACCAACGGCGCACAGCCGGGCGCGGGGAACATGTTCGAGCTCGATGCGATCGCGGCGTGCTTCATCGGCGGCGCGGCGGTCACCGGCGGCGTCGGCCGCGTCGGCGGCGCGATCGTCGGCGGTCTGATCATGGCCGTGATGAGCAACGGCATGCAGCTCATGGGTCTCGACCAGGCGACGCAGCAGGTCGTGAAGGGACTCGTGCTGCTGATCGCGGTGGCGTTCGACGTCTGGAACAAGCGGCGCACGGGCGCCGCCCGTTGACCCGGATCGACACGACAACCGCGCGGTAGGCTCCCGCTATGAGCAGATGGGCCAGCGGTTCCCAGTCGGGGTTGCGCGAGGCCAACACCGCGAAGATCGTCGACGCCGTGAAGCGCTTCGGCGGGCTCACCCAGGTCGAGCTCGCCGAAGCGACCAGCCTCTCGACCGCGACGGTCTCCGCCATCGTCAAAGAGCTGTCGCTGTCAGGGCTCGTGGAGACCCGGCCGACGTCGCGGAGCGGCCGACGCGCCCAGCTGGTCACGATCGCGCGGAGGGCGGGGCTCGTCGCGGCGGTGCAGATCGGCAGCCGCAGCATGAAGGTGCGGCTCACGGACGTCGGTCAGGACGTGCTGGCCGACCGCTCGATGCCCCTGCCGGCCGACCATGCCGAAGACACCGTGCTCGACCGCATCACCCTGCTGCTGATCGACATGCTCGGCATGATCGCGGCCGATGCCGACGACCTGATCGGCGTCTGCATCGGGGTGCCCGCGCCGGTGGATCCCGCATCGGGGCTCATCGCCTACCCGGGCGTGATGCGCCGCTGGGAGAGCCAGCCGGTCGCCCAGGTCGTCGAGCAGCGCCTCGGCTGCCCCGTGCTCGTCGAGAAGGACGCCAACCTCGCCGCGCTGGCCGAAGCGACGCTCGGCACCGCGCGAGACGTCGCGGACAGCCTGTTCGTCCATGCGTCCTACACGGCGAGCGCCGGCGTGGTCCTCGGCTCGCGGCTGTACCGCGGGCGGTCGGGCACGGCGGGCGAGATCGGCCACGTCCAGGTCGACCCGACCGGCTCGATCTGCGCGTGCGGTCAGCGCGGCTGTCTGGAGACGGTCGTCGGTGCCGACGCCATCACGGCACCGCTGCGAGCCACCTACGGGCAGGTCACGTTCAAGGACGTGATCGCCCGCGCAGCCGAGGGCGACCCCGGCTGCGCCCGCGTGGTCGCCGATGCCGCGACGGCGCTCGGACGGGTCGTCGCCGGTGTGCACCAGGCCCTCGCCCCCGAGGTGATCACGGTCGGCGGGGAGCTGACCGAGGCGGGACCCATCTTCTTGCTCCCCTTCACCAGCGCGTTGCGCGACACCGCTCCCCAGGGCCGCTCGCCCCGCCGGGATCCGGTCCCGTCCTCCTTCGGGAAGGACGCGGTGCTCGTGGGGGCGACCATCCACATCCTGCAGTCGACCGACCCGTCCCGGCTCCTCGAGGACCGCTCATGAGCTTCACCGCATCGCAAGCCGAGCCCCTGCTCACCCTGCGCGGCGTCACCAAGCGCTTCGGCGCCGTCGAGGCGCTCACGGATGTCGACTTCACCGTCAATGCCCGCGAGGTCGTCGGCCTGGTGGGCGACAACGCGGCCGGCAAGTCGACCCTCGCGAAGATCATCGCCGGCGCCCTGGATCCCACCTCCGGGGAGATCCGCATCAACGGAGAGCAGGTCGAGATCTCCTCCCCCGCCGAGGCGAATCGGCTCGGCATCGCCACCGTGTTCCAGGACCTCGCCGTGTGCGAGAACCTCGACGTCACCGCGAACGTCTTCCTCGGCCGCGAGCTGCGCACCGCCAAGGGGATGCTGCGCGAGCCGGAGATGGAACAGGCGACGAAACAGGCGCTGAGCGATCTCGCCGCCAACATCCCCTCGATCCGCTCCCCGCTGAACTCGCTCTCCGGCGGGCAGCGGCAGGCCGTCGCCATCGCCAGGACCCTCATCAGCCGACCGCGTCTCGTGGTGCTGGACGAGCCGACGGCGTCCCTGAGCGTCGCGCAGACCGCCGACGTGCTCACCCACATCGAGCAGCTGCGCGAGCTCGGCCTCGGCGTCGTCTTCATCAGCCACAACATCGCCGACGTGCAGGCGGTCTCCGACCGCGTCGAGGTGCTCCGGCACGGCCGCAACAACGGCTCGTTCCAGAGTCAGGACGCCGCGTACTCCGACCTCATCGCCGCGATCATCGGAACCTACCGCGGGCCGAGCGCGCCGCCGCGCGGCTGACCCGCCGCGCGGCGCGGACGGGTCATGCCACGGCAGCCGGGAGCAGATCGGTCCGCTCGGCGGCTGTGATGCGGGTGCGGAGCATCAGAAACAGCATCACCATTCCGGCGCTGAGCAGGATGTGACCCATGCCCGCGATCCCGGCGATCATCTTGGACGACTCCAGCCCGAGCACCGTGAGACAGCCGTGCCACACCATCATCGCCGAGGTGAGCACCAGTCCGGCGTTGTAGGTCCAGAAGAACCAGCCGAAGAGGCGGCTCTCGGAGAGCGCGAAGGCCTTCTCCAGCAGCAGCACGATCAGCAGCACGACGAAGCCCAGCACGAGCAGGTGCGTGTGCACGAGACCGAGCTGGGTGGCCTGCCCTTCGGGGAAATCGTTGATCTTGGTGAACTCCCGGTAGAAGAGTCCGGAGGCGACGCCCACGAGCATGGAGGCGAACGCGGCGGTGAAGAGCCTGCGCATCGGGTTCCTTTCCTTTGTGCTTCCAGCCTCGGCGCAGGCGCGACACCGCGGATCCATCGAACGGTTGAGATGGCGACCCCGGTCCTTGTGGTTCGCACGGGAAGTGTGATGATCTGACCGCATGACCTTCTTCCCACCCGACCCCGACCTGCCCGAACCCGAGGAGGCCGATTCGGAGCGGCAGCCGTGGTGGCAGGCGCCGGACGACGAACTGCCCGTGCTGCTTCCCGTGTCGGCGACGCTGGCGTCCACCGAGCACCTGGCCCTCGGCCTGTTTGGGGTCGCGGTCTACAGCGACGGTGTCGAGTTCCGGTTGGAGGGGCGGCTGCGTCGGAAGGGCCTGCCGGCGCGGGAGTGGAACGATCTGTGCGCGGACTTCGTGGGACACAGCCCGCTCGGCGGCCCCGTGCATCCCGCCGGCCGGCTGCAGTTCGGACTCGTGCTCGGCGACGGCGAGAAGGTGCTGGCCGAGGGGTTTCCGTTCTTCGGCGGCGACGATCCCTCCGCGGAACAGGAGGGCCACACCCTGTCGCGCAACAGCGGCGGCGCGGGCGGCGGACCCCAGGGCTACTCGTCGACGGACCGCCTGTGGCTCTGGCCCCTCCCGCCGGAAGGGCCGATCGAGTTCGTGATGCAGTGGCCGGCGCTCGGCGTGGAGGAGCGCCGTGTCGTGCTCGACGGCTCCGCGATGCGGGCGCTCGCCTCCCGCGTGCAGCGCTTCTGGAGCTGAGCGGCCACCGCTCCGCCGGAGGGACCGGCCTCAGAGCAGACCGGTCTCGCGCGCGATCGCGATGGCGCGCGATCGGCTGTCGGCTCCGAGCTTCTCGAACACGTGCACGAGGTGCGTCTTCACGGTCGCCTCGGTGACGAACAGCGTCTTCGCGATCTCCCGGTTGGAGGCACCCGTGTCGAGCAGCCGCAGCACGTCCCGTTCACGGTCGGTCAGCCGCACCCGCGGCGCGCGCAGGACCCGCCCCATCCGATCGCTGAGCTCCGGCGTCAGCACCAGGCCCCCGGAGGCCGCCTGACGGACGGCTCGAACGATCTCCTCGGGCGCGATGTCCTTGAGCAGGTACCCGGCCGCTCCCGCCTCGATCGCCCCGAGGATCTCGGCGTCGCGGTCGAAGGTCGTCAGGATGAGCACGGCCGGCGCCGGGTCGAGGCTCCGCAGCACCGCCGTCGTCTGCACCCCGTCCAGGCCCGTTCCCAGCCGCAGGTCGCAGAGCACCACGTCCGGGTGCAGGTGCTTGGCGAGCGCGACGGCCTCCTCCCCCGAGGCGGCCTCCCCGACCACACGGACGTCGTCCCGCTGGTCGAACAGCGAGCGGACGCCCGCTCGGACGATGGGGTGATCGTCGACGAGGAGCACGCTGATCGGAGTCATACGTCGTCTCCGGCGCCGTGACCGCGCGTGCCTCCGAGCGGGATGTGGGCCGAGAGGGCGGTGCCGTCGCCCGGCGCGCTCTCGACGTCGAGTCCACCGCCGAGCTCTCGCAGACGCGCACGCATCGAACGCAGTCCGTAGCCGCCGCCGTCCCCGCCCCTTCCCCCTTGAGCGTCCCAGCGCCGCACATCGAAGCCGATCCCGTCGTCGACGATGTCGAGACGCACGGTGTCACCGGCGTCGGAAAGGGTGACCACGACACGCGAGGCCGACGCATGGGAGCGGACGTTCGCGAGAGCGGACTGGGCGGTCCGCAGCAGCGCGATCTCGGCATCGATACCCAGGGCGGGCAGCTCGTCGTCGGCGTGCAGGGTCGTCCTGATCCCCGTCTCCTCCGCGAGGCGCGCCAGCAGGCGCGCGAGTGCATCGCCGAGCGCCGTGGACTCGAGCTCCGCCGGCATCAGCGCCTGCACGATGCGCCGCGCATCCGCCAGCCCTTCCCCGGCGAGCGCGTCGATCTGCTCGAGCGCCCGCGCACTCCGTGCGGGGTCGTGCGACTCCCGGGCGGAACGAGCCAGCATCCCGATCGAGGACAGGCTCTGCGCGACGGTGTCGTGGATGTCGCGCGACACCCTGGTGCGCTCTTCGATCGCGCCCGACGCGCGCTGCGTGCGGGCCAGCTCATCCTGCAGAGCAGCCATCTCCTCCTGTGTCGCGACGAGCGAGGCGATGAGCCGGCGCCGCTCCCGCCCGTCGCGCACCAGCACCAGGTATCCGCGCGAGATGCCCAGGGCGAAGACGCCGCCGACCAGCGGGCCGATCACGTTCGCGTAGGTCGTCGCGCCGGTGTGCGCGAGCGGAGCGGTGACGACGACGGCGAGGATCGCGGCGCTGAGCAGCAGCGCCCACCGCAGTCGCAGGACGAACCCGGCGAGCAACCACAGCGAGAACGCGAGCCAGACGAACTCGGGCGACACGACGACAGCGCCGAGCCAGATGAGCGTGAGGCCCAGCAGCCATCCGGCCGCCAACCGGCGGTCCGCCGTGCGTTCGCTGAGGAGCAGTCCCCCGCCGTACCAGCCGAGGAACACCAGCGCGATCGCCAGCACCCCCGGGATCGGGACGCCGTCGACGGCGGCGCGCCAGGCGCCGATCACGAGCAGCACCATCGTGATGGCGGCCTGGCCGATGCGGATCGACCCGACCAGGCTCGCCCACGTGCGGGGCGGTCTCGACGGCTCGATGTGCGGCATGATCACATTCTTCCCCTGCCCATGCGCGGCGGCGTCCATCCTTCGGACGATCCGCGACCCGCCGCTGGGTATCGTGAGGCGGGTGACATCCGCCCGCGTCTACCCCGCCACCATCGCGGCAGCCGTGGAACACGAGCTCGTCATCCGGAAATCGCGCTTCCTCACCCGCATCGCCCCCGTCTCGTCGGTCGAGGAGGCGGAAGCGGTGATCGCGCGCATCCGCAAGCAGGCATGGGATGCGAACCACAACTGCTCCGCCATGGTGACCGGGCTGCTGGGCGATCAGGCTCGTTCCTCCGACGACGGCGAGCCCTCCGGCACCGCCGGCATCCCGATGCTCGAGTTGCTGCGCCGCCGGGAGCTGACGGACGTCGTCGCGGTGGTCACCCGCTACTTCGGCGGGGTGAAGCTCGGGGCGGGAGGACTCGTGCGCGCATACTCCTCGGCCGTGTCCGAGGCGCTGGACCGGGCGACGCTCGTCCGGCGGGCGGCCCTCCGCCAGGTGACGATCGAGGTGCCGCACGGCGGTGCCGGTCGTATCGACAATCTGCTGCGCGAGTGGGCCGTCTCGCACGGGGCGACCCTCGGGGAGACGACCTATGCGGCGACGGTCGTGCTGGAGCTCTGGGTGCCCGAGTCCGCGCTTCCCCGGCTCGCGGACGATCTCGCCGCCGCATCGGCCGGATCGCTCACCCCGGTTCCCGGCATCGAGAGGATCGTCGACCTGCCCGTGTGACGCCGACCCTCAGGAAGCGCCGGATATCCTGGATGCCGCGGTCGGAAGGAGAGCGATGTTCGACAGTCCGCTCTCGGCCTCGGCGTACGAGATCCTCGAGGTCGACCCCTCCGTGGACGACGTCGAGCTGCGCCGCGCGTACCGCCTTCGTCTCCGGCAGACGCACCCGGACACCGGCGGCGATGCGGCGGTGTTCATCCAGGTGCAGCGCGCGTGGGAGCTGATCGGCACCCCCGACGGCCGCGCCGCCTACGACCGCCGCACGGGCGTGAGCTCCGACGACGGCGCCGAGTGGAGCGGGTGGCGTCCGCCCTCCGCGCGCACCGACACCCGGCCACGGGCGCGCTCCTACGGACACCCCGGCGGGTGGCGGCGCGAGCGCTACCTGACCCTCATACGGGAATGGGCGGGCCGCGGCGTCGAGGTGCCCGACCCCTACGACCCTGCGCTCGTCCGATCAGCGCCGCGGGAGCTGCGCCGCCTTCTCGCGGACGCCCTGGCCGAGGAGGCCACCGCCCGCACGGTCTCCGACCTCGGCATGGGCTTCACGGTGTGGCACGACGTCGCCATCAGCACCGATCCCGACGACAAGCTGGACCACGTGGTGCTCAGTCCGTCCGGACTGTACGGGATCATGTCGGAGGACTTCGGCGGTGTGGTCGGCTTCCGGCGCGGCGAGATCACGGGCCCGAGCGTCGGCACCAGGGCGCCGGTCACCGCGACCCTCGCCCGCATGCGCGCCGTCGCCAAGGCGGCGCGGGTCAAGTTCGGCGGAGCGATCGTCGTCCTGCCCGATGACGACCTCTCCCAGGCGGTGACCCCGCTCGGAAGCAGCGGTGGGGTGCCGGTGGTCGTCGTCCGCCGCAGCGCTCTCGCGATGGTCCTGCGCCAGGGCGTCCCCGGTGCACGGTCGATCGGCGGCAACGAGCTGTTCGACGTGCGCACCCGCCTGCAGCACACCGTCCGCTTCGTCTGATCCCCGCCCCCGGACGATCCCCCGAACCCGGACGATCCCCCGAACCCGGACGATCCCCCGACCCCCGGACGATCCGCCGAGGAAGCTCGGGGAGATCGTCGGCGGATCGTCGTCATCTCGGGGAATCAGATGGGGAACGGACCGTTGACACGTCTTGTCAAACCGGTTTACACTCGTCAAACCGGTTTACAGGCATGAGGCTGGGCCGATCCACGAGGAGGTGGCATGAGCCGCACGACGATCGCCGACGTCGCTCGCGAGGCCGGCGTGACCAAGGCCACGGTCTCGCACGCGCTCAGCGGCAACCGTCCCATCTCGGAGGAGACCAGGACGAAGGTGCTCGCGGCCGCCGAGAAGCTCAACTGGGTGCCGAGCCAGAGCGCCCGCGCCCTCGCCACCCGACGGGCGAACGCGATCGCGGTCGTGCTGGCCCGCGACCCCGAGGTCATCGCGAACGACTCGTTCTTCCCCGCCTTCATCGCCGGCGTCGAATCGGTGCTCGCCGAGACCGAGACCGCCCTGATCCTCCAGGTCGTCGTCGGACGCGACGCCGAGGAGCGCGCCTACCGCACGCTCGCGCACGGCCGCGCCGACGGGGCGCTGCTGCTGGACCTGCGCACCGACGACTGGCGGGTCCCCTTCCTCGAGCAGCTCGGACTGCCGACGGTCCTGGTCGGCGCGTACGACCAGCCGAGCCCGTTCTCCTGCGTGCGGACCGATGACGCCCGGCCGATCCGCGAGCTCATCGCCCACCTCCGTGACGCCGGGCACACCCGCATCGCCCATGTCTCCGGCCCGCTGGACTACGTCCACTCGAAGGCGAGGTCCGACGCGTACGTCGAGGAGATCGGCAGCGACGAACTGCTGCGCGAGGGCGACTTCACCGCGGCGAGCGGTCGCGACATCACCGCGGAGCTCCTGGCGCTGCCCGACCCCCCGACCGCCGTCCTCTACTCCAACGACACGATGGCCATCGCGGGACTGTCCCTCGCCCGGTCGCAGGGCCTCTCCATTCCGCGGGATCTCGCGATCTCCGGGTTCGACGACGATCACCTGTCGGCCCACCTCTCCCCCGCCCTGACCAGCGTCTCGTCCGACCCGCCCGCGCGCGGTCGAGCCGCCGCCCGCCTGCTGCAGGCCGGCATCCTCGGCGCGTCGCCGCAGACCGAGGTCGTCGACTGCACCGTCGTCCACTACCGCGCGAGCACCGCGTCGTAGACCACCGCACCACCACCGTGTCGAGGAGGACACCATGAAGAAGATCCGTGCCGCAGCACTCATCGGAGCCGTCGCGCTCGTCGCCACCGGATGTTCCTCGGGAGGCGGCGGCGGAGAGGGAGCCGCGGAGGGCACAGGGCCCATCGACGTCTGGCTCTCCAACAACGAGCAGGAGGTCGCGTGGGGCCAGGCCGTGGTCGAGGCCTGGAACGCCGATCATCCCGACGAGAAGGTGACCGCGCAGGAGATCCCCGCCGGATCATCCTCCGAGGAGGCCATCACGGCAGCGATCACGGCGGGCACCGCGCCGTGCCTGGTCTACAACGTCGCCCCCGCCGCCGTGTCGGGCTGGGTCAAGCAGGGCGGCCTCGTCGATCTCAGCACGATGGAGGGAGGCAGCGACTACATCACGGAACGCGGTGGTGAGGTCGACGCCTACGCGACCGACGGCAAGTTCTACCAGCTGCCGTGGAAGTCGAACCCGGTCATGGTGATGTACAACAAGGCGCTGTTCGAGGCGGCGGGGATCGACCCGGACGACCCGCAGATGAACACGTACGACGCATTCCTCGAGGGATCCCGCAAGATCGTGGAGTCCGGGGTGCAGAGCGCGATCTGGCCCGCACCGACGAGCGAGTTCTATCAGCCGTGGTTCGACTTCTACCCGCTGTACCTCGCCGAGACCGACGGCACGATGCTGGTCGAGGACGGCAAGGCCACGGTCGACTCGGACGACGGGCGCACGGTCTCGGAGTTCTGGCGCACCTTCTACGAGGAGAAGCTGGCTCCGAACGAGGCGGCCACCGACGACGCGATGTCCGCCGGCACCACGGCGATGCAGCTGGCCGGACCGTGGGCGATCCCCTCGTACGCCGAGACCGTCGACGTGGGCTTCATGCCCGTGCCGACGAGCGACGGTCGCGAGGACCCGATCACCTTCGCCGACTCGAAGAGCGTGTCGATGTTCACCGCGTGCGAGAACCAGGCGACCGCGTGGGAGTTCCTGAAGTTCTCCACGAGCGTCGACAGCGATGGCCAGTTCCTGGAGGCGACGGGCCAGATGCCGATGCGCACCGGCCTCACCGATGCCTATGCGGACTACTTCTCCGCGAACCCCGACTACGTGGCGTTCGCGGAGCAGGCGGAGCGGACGGCGGACGTGCCCAGCATCCCGAACTCCGTCGAGGCCTGGCAGGCGTTCCGCGACGAGTACTCCTCGGCAGTGATCTTCGGGAAGGAGTCGATCGACGACTACCTGAAGAACGCGGCGTCGAAGATCGACGACCTCGTCGCCGAGTGACCTCATGACGGACAAGCGGCGGCTGCGCACCCGGTGGTTCGGTGCGCAGCCGATCGGCGGCCTGTTCGCGCTGCCGTACTTCGTGTTCGTGATCGCGATCTTCGCGTATCCGCTCGCCTTCGCCGTCTACATCGCGTTCCACGACTACTTCTTCACCGCCCCGGGCACCGAGGTCGACCGGCCCTTCGTCGGGTTCGACAACTTCGTCACGGTGCTGACCGATCCGCGCGTGCTGGGCTCTTTCCGCAACACGCTGATCTTCCTGGTCATCAACGTCCCGTTGACGGCGGTGCTCGCCCTCGTGCTCGCCGCGGCGCTGAACACCGGCATCCGCTGGGTCGCCGCCTACCGGGTCGCGTTCTACGTCCCGTACCTGACGGCGAGCGTCTCGCTCGTGGGGGTGTGGATGCTGCTGTTCTCGGGCAACGGTCTGGTCAACACGATCCTCGGGCCCCTGGCGCCGGATCCGTCGTGGCTCGTCAACAGCGGGCTCGCGATGCCGATGATCGCCCTGTACGTGACGTGGAAGCAGCTCGGGTTCTACATCCTGCTGTACCTGGCCGCGCTGCAGAACGTCCCCAAGGAGCTCTACGAATCGGCCGAGACCGATGGCGCCGGCGCGCTCTCGCGCTTCTGGAACGTCACGGTCCCCGGAGTCCGCAGCGCCACAACGCTGGTGCTGATCCTGTCGATCATCACGGGAGCCAACCTGTTCACGGAGCCCTACCTGCTCACCAACGGCGGCGGTCCGGACGGTGCATCCACCACACCGGTGCTGCTCATCTACCAGCTGGGCATCCAGCAGCAGAACCCCGACACCGCGGCGGCCATCGGCATGATCCTCGTGATCCTCGTCGGGATGCTGTCGCTCGCGGCGAACCGCGCGACGAGGGAGCGATGATGAGACGCCGACGTTCACTGCCCCGCATCCTGAGCATCATCCTGCTCACGATCGCGGCCATCGGGTTCGCCTTCCCGTTCTACTTCATGGTCGTCGGGGCGTTCCAGGAGAGCCCCACCAACTCCCCGAGCGCGCTGTTGCCCACGAGCGGTTGGACGGTCGAAAACTTCGTCGCGATCGACTCCCGCATCGACCTGGTCGGCTCGCTGCTGAACTCTCTGATCTTCACCGCCGGGGTGCTGCTGGGCACCGTGGTGTTCGGGCTGCTCGCCGGCTACGCGATCGCCCGTCTCGACTTCCGGGGCCGCGGTGTGATCTGGGTGCTGATGCTGCTCGTGCAGATGGTGCCGTTCCAGCTGCTGATGATCCCGCTGTACGTGCAGATCACCCGGAGCTACGGCCTGGGCGACTCCTATCTGGGTATGATCCTGCCGTTCCTCATCAACACCACCGCGGTGTTCATCTTCGTGCAGTTCTTCAAAGCGCTCCCGGTGGAGATCTTCGAGGCGGCGCGCATCGACGGCGCGGGCGAGATCCGCCTGCTCACCTCGGTCGCGCTCCCGCTCATCCGTCCCGTGCTGGTGACGGTCGTGCTGGTCACCTTCATCGGGCCGTGGAACGAGTTCCTCTGGCCGTTCCTCATCACCAAGGACGCGAGCCTGCAGCCGCTGGCCGTCTCGCTCGCGAACTACATCTCCAACGTGGCGCAGTCGACGGCCAACCCCAACGGCGCGATCCTCGCCGGCGCGACGGCGCTCGCGTTCCCCGTCGTGATCCTGTTCGTCGTCTTCCAGCGCTTCTTCAAGGCCACCGACCTCGGCGCAGCCGTCAAGGGCTAGTCAGAAAGGCATCCATGTTCACCGGAGCTTCCTTCCCCCTCGGGCCGTTCACCCCCTATGCGGGCAATCCGATCCTGCGACCGCGCGGCGCCAGCTGGGAGTCGGCGAATCTGTACAACCCGGCCGCGCTCGTGGACGGCGACGAGGTGATCCTGCTGTACCGGGCGCACGCCGACGACATCATCTCCCACATCGGTCTGGCCCGATCCCGAGACGGGGTCACGTTCACCCGCGAGGACGCGCCGATCCTCTCCCCCTCCGAGGAGTACGAGCAATACGGGTGCGAGGACCCGCGCATCGCGCTGATCGACGGCACGTACTACCTCACCTACACGGGCTGGGACCGGCGCAGCGCCCAGCTGTGTCTCGCGACGTCGACCGACCTGCGGACCTGGACCAAGCACGGCCCGCTGTTCGACGACTTCGACACCTTCAAGACCATGGACCCCCGCGGGTTCAACTGGTCGAAGGCCGGTGTCATCGTGCCCCGGCGGATGCACGGGAAGTGGTGGATGTACTTCGGCGAGGGGGCGATCTACTGGGCCACCAGCGACGACCTGATCCACTGGACGCCGGGAACGGCCGACACCGATCCGATGTACTCCCCGACCCCGGGGACCTGGGATGAGGCGCTCGTCGAGATCGGCACGTCTCCCGTGCTCGCCGACAACGGGCTGCTGGTGTTCCTCACCAACGGCGCCACGCGTGTCGTGCACGAGGGCGGCACGGTCGACGTGGACTACCGGTGCGGACAGATCGCCATCGACCCGGACGAGCCGACGAAGGTCATCGCGCGGCTGCAGGAGCCGTGGCTGCGACCGCAGACCTTCGAGGA
Source organism: Microbacterium algeriense (assembly GCF_008868005.1). Lineage (GTDB taxonomy): Bacteria > Actinomycetota > Actinomycetes > Actinomycetales > Microbacteriaceae > Microbacterium > Microbacterium algeriense. The sequence continues at coordinate 383,822 of NZ_WAAO01000001.1, read as the reverse complement.
CATGCACGGCCTGGTCTCCAACGTCACCTTCGTGGAGGGACTCGTGAAGTTCCACGGCCGGTGGTTCGCGTACTACGGGCAGTCCGACACGACGCTCGCCGTCGCGATCCACGATCCCGCCGAGCCGTGGGGCCGCGCGCTCCGCGACGACGGTGAGGCGTGACGATCATGGACACCTCTCGGCGCTCCTTCCTGGCTCTCGCCGCGGCGAGCTCCGCCCTCGCTCTGCTGCCGGTGGACGCCGCGGTCGGCGCCACAGATCCGATGGGTACCGCGACGCCCCTCCCCGCGGTCGCCCGTCGATCTCGCCTGACGAACCTCGCGCATCTGCGCTTCCTGCTCGCCGAGGTGCCGATCGCTCCGAGTGACGCGCACACGACGTTCGGCATCGACACGAATCCGACCGTGCGCGCCCCGTGGACCTATGCCGACGCGGACGGCGCCGGCGGCTACCGTCCCGTCGGGGGCGGAACCCGGGACGCCGCGACGGGGCACTGGACCCAGGGAGCGTACAACGCGGACGACATCGCCAGGGCCGCCGTGGTGTTCCTGCGGGACTGGCGTGCGACGGGCGACGGGCAGAGCCGGGATGAGGCGCGGGATGTGCTGCGCGCGCTCGCCTTCCTGCAGACCGCGAGCGGACCGAACACCGGCAGGGTGGTGCTCTGGCAGCAGGAGGACGGCACCCTGAACCCCAGCGCGATCCCGGTCGAGCTGCCGGATCCCTCCGATTCGGCCGAGTCGTACTGGCTCGCCCGCACGGTCTGGGCCTTCGGCGAGGGCTACGCCGCGTTCCGTCGCGAGGACCCCGACTTCGCGGCCTTCCTCCTGGCGCGACTGCACCTGTGCCTGGATGCGCTCGGGCGCGAGTCGCTCTCGCGCGCCGGACGATGGGTCCGCAGCGACGGCCGGAACCTGCCGGCCTGGCTGATCGCAGGAGGTGCGGATGCCACGGCCGAGGCGATGCTCGGGCTCGCGGCCGCGACAGAAGCCGGAGACGCCCGCAGCCGTGCGGCGCTGCGGACCTACGGGGAGGGTGTGGCCGCGATGGCCACGGACCCGGCGAACGGGTGGCCCTTCGGCGCGGTGCTGCCGTGGACCGGCTCGCTCGGCTTCTGGCACGCTTGGGGTGCAGCGGCCCCGGAGGCGCTCGCCAGGGCGGGGGCGCTGCTCCGGCGTCGGGAGTGGTCGGCGGCCGCCCTCGCGGATGCGGGACGCTTCACTCCGCAGGTGCTGGCGTCCGGAGGACCGCACAACGCGTGGGCGCCGCTTCCCGCCGAAGCGCAGATCGCGTACGGTGCGCACGGACGCGTCGCCGGTGCGCTCCAGGCGGCTGCGGTCGGTGGTGTGGGGCTGCGCATGCTCGCCGGCCTGGCCGCCGGGTGGTTCTTCGGCGCGAACACCGCCGGTGTGCCCGTGTACGACCCCGCGACGGGTGTGACGTACGACGGAGTCGAGACGGACGGGAGAGTGAACCGCAACTCCGGCGCCGAGTCGACGATCCACGGTCTGCTCACGATGCTCCTGCTGGATGCCGACCGCGACGTGGCGGCGATCGCGACCTCGATCACGGGGCTCACGTCCCATTCCGGACTGCGCGCCGTCGATGCGGAGACGGCACGGCTCTCCCCCGGGTGCGTGATCGAGCGACCGGACGGCGGGGCATGGACCGGCGAGGGCAATCTCTCCGCGGGCGCGTACGTGCGCATCCCGCGCGGCGAATGGGTCGAGTTCGACGTCACGGAGGCGGGTGGCATCCTGCACGCGCTGGTGTGGCGCCAGGCAGCGGACGCGGGCGAGGCGGAGTGGGAGGTGCGCCGCGGCGGACAACGGGTGTGGCGTGCACGGACCGCTGCCGGCGGGGTCGGCGATCGGGGGCTCACCGAGGCCGAGGGCATGCTCGTGCCGCAGCTGCTGGGGGGCGACCTGCCCGAGGCCGCGGTGACGGTGCGCTGCACGAGCCGCGGTGAAGTCCGCCTGGACGCCCTGGTCATCCAGCCGCGGGTCGCTAGTGCGGTGTACGCCACGACCTCGGGGGCGACCGTGCTCTATGCGAACGGGACGCGACGGGAGGTGCGGGTCGCGCCGCTCGCGCCGGGCGACGGTCGCGCCTACGACGCGGACGGAGCGGACCGGGGGCGCGCCGCCGCGGGCGGACGGGTGCGCGTGCGCGGAGCCGGGTTCACCATCACGCGAGGCTGATGCAGCATCCCGGTATGCGTTCTTTTGAACCACTCAAAAAACGAGGTATGCTCGGAGGATGGAGACAGAACTCGACTCGGCGCTTCGCGGCGCCGGGCTGCGCGCGACCGCGGGCCGCGTCGCCGTGCTCGAGGCTCTCGACTCCATGGCCCATACGGATGCGGAGCGGGTCTACCGCGCCGTGTCCGAAGTGCTGCCGACCACGTCGATCCAGTCGGTGCACAACATCCTCGCGGACCTGACGACGGCGGGCCTCATCCGTCGGATCGAACCGGCAGGTTCCGCGGCGCTCTACGAGCGGCGCATCGACGACAACCACCACCACATCGTCTGCACCTCCTGCGGTGCGATCGGCGATGTGGACTGCGTCGTCGGCGAGGCGCCGTGTCTCACCCCGTCCTCGACGGGGGGATTCACCGTCCAGACAGCCGAAGTCACCTTCTGGGGCCTCTGCCCCAGCTGCCAGAACGCCGCGCAGTAGTTCGGCCGACCGCTCCCCGACAGAGGGGTAGTTCGTCGCGCCTGCACGGAGAAGGAGAACACCATGACGAGACCTGCCACCACCACGCAGGCCGGAGCACCGATCGCCAGCGACACCCATTCGCTGACGGTGGGCGCCGACGGCCCCACGGTCCTGCACGACCACCACCTGGTCGAGAAGATCGCCGCCTTCAACCGCGAGCGCGTCCCGGAGCGCAACCCGCACGCCAAGGGCGGCGGGGCGTTCGGCGAGTTCGTCGTCACGGAAGACGTGTCGGCCTACACCCGCGCCGCGGTGTTCCAGCCTGGAGCGACGAGCGAGACGCTCCTGCGCTTCTCTTCGGTGGCCGGCGAGCAGGGGTCGCCCGACACCTGGCGCGACGTGCGCGGCTTCTCGCTGCGCTTCTACACGACCGAGGGCAACCTCGACATCGTGGGCAACAACACCCCGACGTTCTTCCTCCGCGATGCCATGAAGTTCCCCGACTTCATCCACTCCCAGAAGCGCCTCGGCGACTCCGGCCTGCGCGACGCCGACATGCAGTGGGACTTCTGGACCCTCTCCCCCGAGAGCGCCCACCAGGTCACCTACCTCATGGGCGAGCGCGGTCTGCCCCGCAGCTGGCGGCACATGAACGGATACGGCTCGCACACCTACTCGTGGGTCAACGCGGCCGGCGAGGTGTTCTGGGTGAAGTACCACTTCATCTCGCACCAGGGCGTCGAGGCGATGAGCCCGGACGAGGCCGAGAAGCTGGCAGGAACCGACGCGGACCACTACCGCCGCGACCTGTTCCAGTCGATCTCCGACGGCGACTTCCCGAAGTGGGACCTCTACGTGCAGATCATGCCGTACGACGAGGCGAAGGACTACCGCTTCAACCCCTTCGACCTCACCAAGACGATCTCGAAGAAGGACTACCCGCGCATCAAGGTCGGCACCCTGACCCTGAACCGCAACCCGGAGAACTTCTTCGCGCAGATCGAGCAGGCGGGCTTCGCACCGGCGAACCAGGTCCCCGGCACCGGCATCTCGCCCGACAAGATGCTCCTGGGCCGGATCTTCGCGTACCCCGACGCGCAGCGTCACCGCATCGGACCGAACTACAACCAGCTGCCGGTGAACCAGCCGCACGCCAGCGAGGCGCGCAACTACCAGCACGAAGGATCGATGCGGTACCAGTTCAACGACGCCGCGCACCGCACCTATCAGCCGAACTCCTTCGGCCCGGCGGGCGGCCCCGAAGCCGACCCGGCGAAGGGCATCGAGATCAACTGGGAGGCCGACGGCGAGCTCACGCGTTCCGCCGCGACGCTGCACGCCGAGGACGACGACTTCGGTCAGGCCGGCACGCTGTACCGCGAGGTCTTCGACGGCCCGCAGCGCGCGCGATTCCTGGAGACGCTGACCGGTCAGGGCCGCTCGATCACGATCCACGAGATCCGCGAGCGCTTCTTCCAGTACTGGACGAACGTGGACGCCGAGCTCGGCGCCGCTCTGCGCGACCGCGTCTGACCCGAGACCCCGGGTTCTCCTCGAGACCCCCGCCCCGCGACACCGCGGGGCGGGGGTTTCGGCGTGTAACCGGGGTCTCGGCGTCGACGTCAGGGCCAAGATGGAGGGGTGGCTGTTTCCCTCTCCGACCTCACCGAGATGCCCGACCCGCAGCACGTCTACGCGGCGGACGGCACACGACTCGCGACGTACACCTGGGGAGAGCTCGACGCCCCGGTCGTGGTGACCGTGCACGGCTTCGCCTCGGGTGCGCGCGACAACTGGGTGCTGACCGGCTGGGTGCGCGAGCTGACCAGGGCCGGGTACCGCGTGCTCGCGCTCGACCAGCGCGGGCACGGTCAGAGCGAGAAGCCGCACGAGTCCGACGCGTACGCGATCCGGAACCTCGTCACCGACGTCGAGACCGTCATGGACACGTATCTCGTGGACGATGCCTTCTACCTCGGCTACTCCCTCGGCGCCCGGGTCGGATGGGAGGTGGCCCGCGAGCTCCCGCATCGGATCGGCCGGGCGGTCCTGGGCGGCGTGCCCGACGGCATCCCGCTCGCGCGCCTCGACCTCGACCAGGTGCGCGCCTACATCGCGGACGGCACGCCGGTGGAGGACCGCACGACGCAGAACTACATCGCGCTGACCGAGCGCGTGCCGGGGAACGATCTGCGCGCGCTCATCGCCCTGGCCGAGGGACTTCGGGGCTCCGGCACGATCGACCCCGATCCCGCGGACGCCCCGGTCGTGCCGCTGCTGTTCGCGACGGGATCGAAGGACGCGATCATCGAGGGCTCCCGGGCACTGGCCGCCGCGGCTCCCGATGCCCGCTTCGTCGAGCTCCCGAACCGCCACCACTTCAACGCCCCCGGCTCCCGCGACTTCAAGGAGGCCGCGCTCGGTTTCTTCGCCGAGTCCTGATCCCGCCGAGACCCCGTCTTCGCGCCGAGACCCCCTCCTGCACGCGTATGTAGGAGGGGGTCTCGGCGCGAAAGCGGGGTCTCGGGATCAGGCGGTGGCTTCCTCGCGCTTCGGCAGGACCCAGCCGGCGCGGGGGAAGTGGCAGGTGTAGCCGTTCGGGTACTTGATCAGGTAGTCTTGGTGCTCGGGCTCGGCCTCCCAGAACGGACCGGCGGGCTCGATCGTCGTCACGGCCTTCGCCGGCCACAAACCGGAGGCGTCGACATCGGCGATCGTGTCGCGGGCGACCTGCTCCTGCTCGGGGGTGAGCGGGAAGATCGCCGACCGGTAGCTCGACCCGATGTCGTTGCCCTGACGGTTCAGCGTCGACGGGTCGTGGATCTGGAAGAAGAAGGCCAGGATGTCGCGGTAGGTCGTCTTGCTCGGGTCGAACACGATCTCCACCGCCTCGGCGTGACCGGGGTGGTTGCGATAGGTCGCATGGTCGTTCTCGCCGCCCGTGTAGCCGACACGGGTGTCGAGCACGCCGGGCTGGCGGCGGATCAGGTCTTCCATGCCCCAGAAGCAGCCGCCCGCGAGGACGGCGGTCTCGGTCCCGGGGGTGCGGGTGATGGTTCCGGTGTCGGTCATGACTGCTCCTCAGAGGTGTCGGTGGTCGCGCTGTCGGGGTTCTGCGCGAAGAGGGGGCTGTAGCGACCGTACCCCTCCTTCTCGAGATCCTCCGCCGGGATGAAGCGGAGGGCCGCCGAGTTCATGCAGTAGCGGAGGCCGCCCTCAGCGCGGGGGCCGTCGTCGAAGACGTGTCCGAGGTGGCTGTCGGCGCCCGCCGACCGCGCCTCCGTGCGCTTCATCCACAGCGAGCGGTCGGTGCGCGTGGTCACGGCCTCGGCGTCGATGGGCTTGGTGAAGCTCGGCCATCCCGTCCCGCTGTCGAACTTGTCGGTCGACGAGAACAGGGGCTCGCCGGAGACGACGTCGACGTAGATGCCGTCGTCGTGGTTGTCCCAGTACGCGTTGCGGAACGGGGGCTCTGTCGCGTCCTGCTGGGTGACCTGGTACTGCAGAGGCGTGAGAGCGCTCACGGCCTCGGGGGTCTTGGCGTGGTCGTTCGACATGATGTGACTCCTTGTCCGACGTCGCTGGCTGCGGCGTCATAGAGGGAGAACCAGGGAGGAGCCCGTTTTGGTCCCGCGGGGCTGGGAGCGGGCTGAGAGTTTCCGGCTCAGCCCGCGTCGCGGACGACGCCGAGGTTCCGTTCGGCAGTGCGGACGACCTCTGCGACCGTGCGATCCTCCGGCCGTCGCGCGACTTTGAGGCCGATCCACGGCACGTCGGCCGCGGCCCGGAGCGCCGCGCGGACATGCGCCGCGTCGAGCAGCGACGCCGACGCGGGATGGGTCTCCGCGATGGGCAGGTGCGCGTCCACCCAGGCGGGGCCGTACGGAGTCTCCACCGGCGCGGCCCCGGAGAACGCGAGCCCGGTCAGCAGCCCCGAGGCCGCCGCGTCGGCGATCTGCGCGGTCACCGCATCCGCGTCCCGCAGCTCGATCGCCGACCGCCCCCAGTTGAGCCAGAGGCCGACCGGGGCGCCGGCGGACCTGATGGCCGCGATCTCGGCAGCGAGCGGGAGGAATCCCTTCTCCGGCGTCTGTCCGGGAACGGCCGCGTCGCAGTGCTCGATGACGAGCCGGGCTCCGCTCCAGTCGAACGCCGCGACCTCCTCCACCGACCGGGCGAGCGCGTCCCCGTCTCCGCTCCCGCGGGGCGCGGTGTGCAGCATCACCACCGCGACCGCTGCGGCGGTCTCGGCGGTGAGCCGCGCGACGTCGTCCGCCATGCGCCGGAGGTCGGCCACCGCCGCGGCCCTCCCCGCCTCCTGCGGCGAGGCGAGTCCGTACGACGGGTCCTCCCCGAGTCGCCGCATCACGAACGGCACCGGGGTGATCGCGAGCGGCACACCCGGCAGGTGGTCGAGGAGCCAGGACGGGTCGTGCGGATGCACCGCCCCCATCCACGGCACCTCGAGCCCGGCCACCCCGGGGAGCGCGCAGAGCTCCGGCAGCAGCGCGGCCTCGAATGCCGGATCCCACCGGGCATGCGCGGGAGACAGCGGATAGGCGCTGAGGAGCATGGGGGTCACGGACGGGCCTCGGCGAGACTCCGCGCGAACCACGACGTGATGGTGGCCGGATGGGTGATGGCCGTGCCGACGCAAACCGCGTAGGCGCCCGCGGCGATCGCGGCGGCGGCGTGCGCCGGGGTGTGGAAGCGGCCCTCTGCGACGACCGGGCGCGCGCAGCGCGCCGCGATGAGACCGATGAGCTCGAGGTCGGGGCCGTCGCTCTTCGGACGCTCCCCGGTGTAGCCGGACAGGGTCGTGCCGAGGATGTCCGCACCCGCGGCTTCAGCCGCGATGGCATCGTCGAGTGAACCGCAGTCGGCCATGATGAGCGCGTCGGAATGCGCGCGCAGGCCGACGATGGTCTCCGCGAGGGTCCGGCCGTCGGGCCGCCGGCGGCGGGTGCCGTCGATCGCCACGATGTCAGCGCCCGCGTCGGCGACGGCCACGGCATGCTCCAGCGTCGGCGTGATGAAGACGTCGGCGTCGCCGTCCTTCCACAGTCCGATGATCGGCACCGGGAGGGCGGCGACCGCGCGGATGTCGTCGATGCCCTGCACGCGGATCCCGGCGGCACCGCCGACGATGGCGGCGTCGGCGACCTGCGCCATGGTGCGCGGGTCGCGCATCGCCTCCCCGGGGTACGCCTGACAGGAGACGATGAGTCCGCCGTGCAGGCGTTCGAGGATGGGGGTGGATGTCATGGTCGCCTCCAGGCGGATGCCGCGGCTCCCCGCAGCGGCGCGTCGTCGCCGAGGGAGCCCGGCAGGACGGGGGTGTCGTGCAGGGCGTCGATGGCCTCGGCGTGGAAGGCCGCCCGCAGGGCGTCCCACCACAGCTCGCCGATGCGCGGCACGCCGCCGGTGACGACGATCCGCTCCGGGTCGAGGAGGGTCGCGGCTCCCGCGAGTGCGCGGCCGACGGCGGCGGCGGAGTCCTGGACGGCGCGGACGGCGAGGGAGTCCCCCGTGCCGGACGCGGCGGCGACTCCGCGCGCATCGCGCAGCGCCGGGTCACCGCCGAGCGAGAGGTAGTGCCGGTGCAGGCCGATGCCGGAGCCGAGGGCTTCGAGGTGTCCGTTCCGCCCGCAGGGACAGCGGAGGTGCGCCGCCCCCGGGATGGGGAGGTGCGCGAGCTCGCCCGCCACGTGATGGGCGCCGCGCACCGGACGGCCGTCGAGGATGATGCCTGCGCCGACCCCCGTGCCGACGGCGACGACGAGGGTGCTCGAGGCTCCGGCGGCGGCCCCGTGGAGGTACTCCCCCGTGGCGTGCGCGTCGACGTCGTTCTGCACGGCGACCGGCGCATCGGCGGGGAGGCGGTCCGTGAGGGCTCCCCGGATCATGGCGGCCAGCGGAGTGCCCGGCCAGTCGGCGAAGGTGTCGGTGGCCGACACGATCGTCCCCGTCCGTGCGTCGACCACGCCCGCGGTGCCGATGCCGACGCCGACCAGCGCGGACTCCTCGTCGAGCAGTTCCTCCGCGAGCGCGGCGACGGTCGCCACGACGGCGGCGGGTCCCTCGCTCGCGGGAGTCGGCGCCGCGGTGGTGCGCAGCAGCGCGTCCGCCCGATCGGCGAGCGCCGCGGCCGTCTTGGTGCCGCCGATGTCGACGGCGAGGACGACCTCGCGCATCAGACGGCGACCGGAAGCAGACCGAGCTCGTCGAGGATCGTGCGGATGCCGGCGACGGCCTCCGGCGTGAGCGGCTCCACCGTGTCGGCCATCGCCGCATGGTCGATGATGCCGCGCGCGTGCATCGCCGCCTTGAACGCCCCGACGCCGGTGGCGTCGCCGGACAGCCCCTGCGGCTGGAACACGATGTCGAAGAGCCGGTTGATGCGCTCCTGCTCGGCCCGCGCGGTCGCCCAGTCACCGCGCTGCGCGGCCGCCCAGAGGCGCACGTAGCCCGCGGCCTCCACGTTCGCCAGACCGGGGACGACACCCGCCGCACCGACGAGGGCCATCGCGTCGACGACCACCTCGTGCCCGGTGAGAAGCTGCAGCGGGCGACCGGCGGCCTCGTTCGCCGCGATCAGTCGGCGGAACCCGACGTCGTCGCCGGACGAGTCCTTCACGCCCTGGATGACACCCTCCCTGCCGAGCTGCACGAGCAGGTCGATGCCGAGCTTGGAGTGCACGCGCACCGGCACGTCGTAGGCCCACAGCGGCACGTCGATCGCCGCGGCGATCGTGCGGAAGTGCGCGGCGACCTCGGCCGGCGAGTTCAGCGTGTACAGCGGCGCGGTGGTCACGATCGCCTGCGCGCCCGCGGCGGCGAGCCGGCGGGCGGTCTCGATGATGCGCGGGGCCGTGAGCTCGATCGCCCCGGCGATGACGGGCACGCGTCCGGCGTTCGCGGCGACGATCGTCTGCAGCAGCTCGACGCGCTGGTCGTCGGTGAAGTAGGCGGTCTCGCCGGTGGAGCCGAGCGCGAACAGTCCGGAGACGCCCTCCCCGATCAGGCGCTCGACGAGGCGGGTGAGCGACGCGTGGTCGATCGTCCCGTCGGGGAGCAGCGGGGTGGCGACCGGCGGGACGACGCCGGAGAACGACAGGGCGGGAGCGGGGGAAGGCATAGGTGTTCCGTCTTTTCAGTGGTGGGGTGCGAGCAGCGAAGGCGCGGCGCCCAGCAGCGTGCGGGTGTAGGGATCGGCGGGGTCGTCGAAGACCCGGGCGGCGTCGCCGTGCTCGACGACGCGGCCCTTGTTCATCACGGCGATCTCGTCGGAGAGGTAGCGGACGGTCTGGATGTCGTGGGAGATGAAGACCATGCCCAGGCCGAGCTGCTGCTTCAGGTCGGTCAGCAGGTTCAGGATCTGCGCGCGCACCGAGACGTCGAGGGCCGAGGTCGGCTCATCCGCGACGATGACCTGCGGGTCGAGGACGAGGGCTCTGGCGATCGCGACGCGCTGCCGCTGGCCGCCGGAGAGCTGACTGGGCAGCGCCTCCAGCGCCGACGACGGCAGCCCCACGAGCCCGACGAGGTCGCGCACCTTGCGCTCCCGGCTCGCCGGGGAGCCGAGGCGATGCACCTGCAGCGGATCCAGCAGCGCGTCCCGCACGCTCATGCGGGCGTTCAGAGCCGTCGCCGGGTCCTGGAAGACCACGGAGAGGATGCGCCCCAGGCGCTTGCGCACCGCGGGGGTGAAGGAGCGCACGGTCTCCCCGTCGAAGACGACCTGACCGCTCGTGGGCTTCTCGAGGCCGATCAGCACCTTCGCGGAGGTCGACTTGCCCGAGCCGGACTCGCCCACGATGCCCAGCGTCTGTCCGCGACGGACCGTGAGCGAGACCCCGGCGAGCGCGTCGACGTAGTGCGGGCGGAACAGCGACGAGCTGCGGGCCCGGTAGCGGACGTGCACGTCCTGCAGCTGGATGACGGGTTCGCTCATCGTCCTGCTCCGATCGGTTCGACGGGCGCATCGGCAGGATGCGCGGAGTAGTAGTGCTCGGTGCCGTCGATGTGCCGCCGCACGGGTTCCACTCCGGCGTACCGGGCGGGGTCCGTCGAGCGCGGCGCGAAGCGGTCGCCCTGCGGGAAGTCCCGCGGGGAGGGGACGACACCGGACACCTGGTGCAGGCGGTCGGAGCCGGCCTCGATCGAGAGCACCGCCCCGAGCAGACCCTGGGTGTACTCGTGGACGGGCTGCGTGAGCACCTCGCGTGTGGTGCCCTGCTCCACGACCTGGCCCGCGTACATCACGGTGATCCGGTGCGAGAGCTCGGCGACGAGGGCGAGGTCGTGCGAGACGAACACCAGTGCGAACCCGAGCTCCCGCTGCAGACGCATCAGCAGCTCCACGACCTGCGCCTGCACCGTGACGTCGAGGGCCGTGGTGGGCTCGTCGGCGATCACCAGCCGCGGGTCGCGGGTCAGGGCCATCGCGATGAGCACGCGCTGCCGCTGGCCGCCCGACAGCTCGTGCGGGTACGAGGCGAGCGTGCGCTTCGGATCGAGACCGACGAGCTCCAGCAGCTCCTCGGCCGTGCGGGTGCCGCCGCGGGACGTGAGCTGCTTCATCTGCGCGCGGATCAGCATCGCGGGATTCAGCGAGCTCAGGGCGTCCTGGTAGATCATCGCGATGTCGTGGCCGCGCAGCGCGTTGCGCTCCTTCGGCGTCATCCGCAGCAGATCCTTCCCGTCGAACAGGATGCGCCCACGGATGTCGGCCTTCGGATCGAGCAGCCCCATGATCGCCAGCGAGGTGATGGACTTGCCGCACCCCGACTCCCCCACGAGCGACATGGTCTCGCCGGGGCGCACGGAGAAGCTGACGTGGTCGACCACGTCGACGTCCCCGTGGCGCGGGAAGGAGATGCACAGATCCTGCACCTCGAGCAGCGGCGCGGCGTCTCCCGTGTAGACCAGGCGATCGGTGCGGGCGAGCTCGCGGGCGCGCAGCTCGGCGAGGCGTTCCGCCAGCGGCACCGCCTCCGCGGTGGGCACGAGCACGTCGGGGACGCCGCTGGGCACCGAGAGGTTGACCGCGGTGTCGACCGTCGGGATCACGTGGGTGTCGTCCGGGACGGCGGCCTCCTCCAGGTCGTGCGTCGACTCCTCCGTGTTCGCGGCATCGGCCGTGATCTTCCTGGCGCGCGGCGAGACCATGGCGTCGGTCATCCCCTCGGACAGGATGTTGAGGCACAGCACGGTGATCATGATGAGGATGCCGGGGAAGAAGGTCGCCCACCAGGCCCCGCTCATGAGCAGGTTGCGACCCGCGGCGATCACGTTGCCCCAGGACGGCTCGGGGTCGGGCACACCGGCCTGCAGGAACGACAGCGAGGCCTCGAACACGATCGCGTCGGCGACGAGCACCGTGGCGAAGACGAGCACGGGTGCCATGGCGTTGCGGGCGACGTGCCGCACGATGATCCGCGGGGTCCCCGCGCCCATCACGCGGACGGCCGAGACGTAGTCCTCGCCGTACTGGTCGAGGATGTTCGCCCGGACGATGCGGGTCAGCTGCGGCACGTAGAGGAACGCGATCGTGAGCACCAGCACCGGAAGCGACTTGCCGAACACCGCCACGAACACGGCGGCGAGCGCGATGCCGGGGAACGACATGATCACGTCCATGACCCGCATGAGGGTCTCGGAGATCCACTTCGGCGCGGTCGCGGCGATCGTGCCCAGCACGCAGGCGACGGCGAGGGCGACGAGGGTGGCCCCGAGCCCGATCACGAGGGAGTAGCGGGCCCCGTAGACCAGTCGGGAGAAGATGTCTCGGCCCTGCCGGTCGGTGCCGAACCAGTGCTCCGCACTCGGCGGCTGCACCGGGGAGCCGGAGGCGAGCGGGTCGTACGGCGAGATCAGCGGAGCGAGGATCGCGGCGAGCGCGATGATCGCGAGCACGGCGAGGCAGATGATCGAGCCGAGGGAGAGGCGGCCCCAGCGGAGGCCGGGGACGGAGAGTCGTTCCGTGAGTCTGCGTCGCATGTCACACCGCCCGGATTCGAGGATTGATGAGCACGTACAGGAGGTCGACGATGATGTTGATCACGACGAACGCGAGCGCTACCGCGAGCGTCACGCCCTGCACGAGGTTGGGTTCGTTGTTGGTGACCCCGTTGAGGATGAGGGTGCCCATCCCCGGGATCGCGAAGATGATCTCGATCACCACGGCGCCGCCGAGCAGGTACCCGATGCGGAGACCCAGCACGGTCACGGGGGTGATCAGCGCGTTGCGCAGCACGTTGCGGCCGACGACGATCACCCGAGGGATGCCGGCGCCGAGGGCGGTGCGCACATAGTCGCGGTCGAGCTCCTCGACCATCGAGGTGCGCACGACCCGGGAGAGCTGGCCGATCACGGGCACGGCGAGCGCGACCGCGGGAAGGGTCATCCGGGCGAGCCATCCGGACGGGTCGTCGGCGAAGGCCGGCAGCGGGCCCGAGGCCGGCAGCACCCCGAGCGCCAGGGTGAACACCTGGATGAGGAGGATGGCGAGCCAGAAGGAGGGCGTGGACAACGCGGCGACGCCGAAGACGCGGATGACCTGGTCGGGCCAGCGGTCGCGGTAGACGGCGGCGAGGACGCCGATCACGAACGCGACGAGGACCGCGATCACCAGACCGAGAAAGGTCAGGGCCAGCGTCACCGGGAAGGCTCGGGCGACCTCGTCGACCACCGGCAGGCTGCGGGCGGAGTAGGTGCCCAGGTCGCCCTGGACGAGGCCGAACAGGAAGTTCACGTAGCGGACGAACAGCGGGAGGTTCAGTCCGTGGTCTTCGCGGTACGCCTCCAGCGCTTCGGGGGAGGCGGTCTCGCCGAGCGCGGTGCGAGCCGGGTCGACGGGCGAGAACGACATCACGAAGAAGACCAGGAACGTGATGCCGAGGATCATCAGCGGCAACTGCAGCAGTCGCCGGCCGACGAGGCGGAGCGTGTGGGACACGTGCCGCTCCTTCCGGGGGGGTGGGGTGGCGGGGGCGCGCTCTTCGGGCGAGCGCGCCCCCGCCCTGTCGGGCAGGTGCTACTTCGCGGCCACGCCGACGTCGAGGAACGACAGTCCGGTCGTGGGGACCGGCTGGAAGCCGACCAGCTCCTGTGAGCTCCAGGCGGTGGGCAGCTTGCGGTGGAACAGCGGGTACAGCACGGCCTGGTCGGAGATCAGGTCGTACGCCTGGTTCCAGGACTCCTGCTGCTCCTCGCCCTCCTGGGTGACGGCGGTGTCGAGCAGCGTGCGCAGCTCGGCGTACTCCGGGGAGTCGGCCCAGGCGGTGCGCGTCTGGGTCCAGACGTTCTCGCCGTACCACCAGTTCATGAGCAGGTCGGGGTCCACGCCGAACACCGACGGGTCACCGGGGGCGATGGCGACGGTGTAGTCGCCGGAGTCGACCTTCTCGTACATCGACGCGGACTGGCTGATGTCGAGGGTGGTGTCGATGCCGATCGCGTCGAGGGACTCCTTGATGAGCGGGGCGACCTCCTTCACCCATCCGGTGTCGGTCATGCGCAGCGTGATCGCGAGGTCGGAGACCCCGGCCTCCGCCAGCAGCTCCTCCGCCTTCTCCGGGTCGTAGGAGTAGACCGTGGAGGCCTCGTGGTAGTTCGGGTAGTCCTCGGGCAGGAACGACGTGGCCGGGGTGGCGTTGCCGAGCATGCCGGTCTCGATGATCTTGTCCATGTCGAGCGCGTAGTGCAGCGCCTGGCGGACGCGGACGTCGTCGAACGGCTCGGCCTTCGTGTTGAACATCATGAAGAGGAGGCCGAACGACTGCACGCTCTCGACCTCGGCCGAGGCGGCCAGTCCGTCGGCGTCGATGTAGGGCACGTCCTCGATCGCCTGCACCGTGCCGGTCGACATCGCGGTGACGCGGGCGGAGGCGTCGGCGAGGAGGTTCCAGTTCATGCCAGCGGCGAGCGCGGGACGCGGGCCGTTGTAGTCGTCGTACCGCTCGAAGACGATCTTGTCCTCGGGGACGGCGGAGACGAGGGCGTAGGGACCGGAGCCGATCGGGTTCGCGCCGAACTCCTCGGGGTCGGCCTCGACCACGGCCTTCGGCACGATCTTGACGACGCCGAGTCGATCGTCGATGAGCGAGAACGGGTAGTCGGTGGTGATCCGGACGGTGTCCTCGTCGACGGCGGTGACCGTGTCGATGAACTCGACGAACGAGCGGAACAGGGAGTTGTTCGCCGGGTCGAGGACGCGCTCGTAGCTGAAGACCACGTCGTCGGCGGTGACCGGGTCCCCGTTCTGGAACGTCGCGCCTTCGCGGAGGTCGATGTCGTAGGTCGTCTCGTCGACCTGCGTCGGGAAGTCGGCCGCGAGGGCGGGGGCGGGCTCCTGCGTGACGGGGTCGAGGTCGATGAGCCCCTCGAAGATGTGCCAGTTCGCCGAGACCGTCACGGCGCCGGAGGCGACCATCGGGTCGAAGCTGCCGTTCAGGGTGTACGAGATCCCGGCCTCGATGATGCCGTCCGGGTCGATGTCGCTCGCGGCAGGGCTCTCGGCGGTGCTGGCGGCGCCGCCGCCGCAGCCGGCGAGGGCGAGGGACGCGGCGACCGTGCCGGCGACCGCCATCGCGAGACGACCCGCGCGGCGGCGGGTGCTGTGTCGGTTCATGTGTGCTCCAGGTGGTGGGGGGCGACGCCTTGAGGACATCAGACGTCTGATGTACTCTAAACACACGTTCGACCGGATCACAAGAGTGAGAGGATCGGAGCGTTTCCGGCAGGCAGGAGAGGGACCCTATGAAGTCCACCACGGGGAGGGCGTCGCGGATGCGGCGAGCCACGACGGCGGATCAGATCAAGCAGCTCATCCTCACGCGCGGACTCACCCCCGGCGACCCGCTGCCGACCGAGGCCGAGCTCTGCGAGGAGCTCGACGTGTCGCGCTCCTCGGTCCGTGAGGCGATCCGCACGCTCTCCACCCTCGACATCGTCGACGTCCGGCACGGACACGGCACCTACGTGGGCCCGATGTCGCTGGACCCGATGGTCGAGGCGCTCGTCTTCCGCGGCGTGCTCTCCCCCGAGGGGTCGCTGCAGGCGCTGCGCGAGGTCGTGGAGGTGCGTCTCGCCCTCGACCTCTCCATGGCGGAGCGCGTGGTCGAGGCCGCTCAGGCTCAGGCGGACCCGGAGCTCGACGAGCTCGTCGCCGAGATGGTCGACAAGGCCGGGCGCGGCGAGTACTTCCTCGACGAGGACAGGGCATTCCACACCCGCCTCTTCGGCGCCATCGACAACCGCCTGGTCGGCCAGCTCGTCGGAGCCTTCTGGGACGTGCACACCGCCGTGCTCCCGCAGCTCGGCATCGCGCAGCCCGACGACATCCACAAGACCGCCAAAGCGCATGGCGACATGCTGGACGCCGCGCGCTCGGGCGACGTCGAGCGCTACCGCCAGGCCGTCATCGAGCACTACCAGCCGCTGCAGCGGGTGCTGGCCACCGCGGAGAACGTGCGGGCCTGAGCCCGGGAGTCGGTAGTCTGACTTTCCCACCACGGAAAGAGGACCCGCATGTCCGTTGGACTGCTCGCCGTCGTCGACGACATCCTGAGCGCCGCGATGAAGGCGTCGGCGAAGGCCGCGGGGGTGGTCATCGACGACGCCGCCGTGACCCCGCAGTACGTGCAGGGCATCACGCCGGCGCGCGAGCTCCCGGTCGTCGGCAAGATCGCCCTCGGGTCGCTGGTGAACAAGTTCGTCATCATCATCCCGATCGCGCTGCTGCTCACGGCCTTCGCGCCGTGGGTGCTGCCGTATCTGCTGATCCTCGGCGGCTCGTACCTGTGCTTCGAGGGGGCGGAGAAGGTGCTGGAGTGGTTCGGGGTGCAGCACGGCCACGCCGACGAGAGCGCCCGCGACGAGAGGAAGCTCGTGCTCGGCGCCGTCCGCACCGACCTCATCCTCTCGACCGAGATCATGCTCATCTCGCTCGCCAGCCTCGACAAGGGACTCGACATCTGGTCGACCCTCGCGATCCTCGCCGTGATCGCCGTGCTCATGACGGTCGCGGTCTACGGCGCGGTGGCGCTCCTGGTGAAGATCGACGACATCGGCCTGAAGATGGCGAAGAACCCCGTGCAGCGGGTGCGGCACACCGGCACCCGGATCGTCCGGTCGATGCCCGCGGTGTTCCGGTTCATCAGCGTGCTCGGCACCGTCGCGATGCTGTGGGTCGGCGGTCACCTCGTGCTGATCAACCTCGGCGAGGTGGGGGTGCACGCCCCGACCGACATGCTGCACGCGGTCGAGCACGCGCTGGAGCCGCTCGGCGGCTTCGTGGTCTGGGTCGTCGACACGATCATCTCCGCGATCGCCGGCCTCGTCTGGGGTCTCGTGATCGTCGGCATCGTCCTCGGCATCGCCAAGCTCTTCGGCAAGAAGCCGAGCTTCCACGAGGGCGAGACCTCGCCCGCCGACATCCACGTCTGACATCGGAATCGGCGTCCGATGCCCTGATAACGTCGGCTTGCGCACCCGAAGCGCGAAGAAGGAAGAACCCCCGATGACCGCCGTGCACCTCAGGGACGCCGAGAGCGCCGACCTCGACACGATCACCGAGATCCACAACCACGCCGTCGTGCACACGACCGCGATCTGGAACGAGGACGCGGTCGACCGCGCGGATCGCGCCGCCTGGCTCGCCGACCGCACCGCACGGGGATATCCGGTGATCGTGGCCGCGGACGAGACGGGGGTGGTCGGCTACGCGTCCTATGCGCAGTGGCGACCGCACAGCGGCTACCGGCACACCGTCGAGCACTCCGTCTACGTGCGGGGCGACCAGCGGGGCCGAGGGATCGGGACGACGTTGATGACCGCGCTGATCGAGCGCGCCAGGGCCGACGGGATGCACGTGATGATCGGTGGCATCGAGAGCGGGAACACCGCATCCATCGCGCTGCACGAACGTCTCGGTTTCCGCGAAGTCGGTCGCATGCCGCAGGTGGGCGCCAAGTTCGGCCGCTGGCTCGACCTCAGCATGCTGCAGCTCGTGCTCGACGACCGCCCCGCACCGGACGTCGTGGTCTGACGACGATGGACCTGCTGCAGTGGTTCGTCGACGCCTTCAGCTCGCAGTGGACGCTGCCGGGTGGGCAGACCCTCCTCGTGCGCGAAGTCGTCGGCAACGCGTTCGGCCTCGCGAGCGCGCTGGGCGGCATGCGGCGCAAGGTGTGGGCGTGGCCGGTGGGCATCATCGGCAATGTGCTGCTGCTGACGGTGTTCCTGGGGTCGGCGCTGAGCCCTGATCCGTCGTTGCCGCACCTGCTGGGTCAGGCCGGCCGGCAGGTCATGTTCATCGCGGTCGCGATCTACGGCTGGGTGCGTTGGCGCAACCTCGACGGCGGACGTGTCATCCCTCGGTGGGCGCCGACGAGCGCGCGCATCGGCCTCGTGCTGGTGATGATCGTCGGCACGATCGCCCTGACCCCGCTGTTCCGGGCGCTCGGATCGTGGGAGCCCGTGTGGGCGGACGCCTGGACCTTCGTCGGCTCGCTCCTCGCCACCTACGGCATGGCCAAGGGGTGGACCGAGTTCTGGCTGATCTGGATCGCGGTCGACGTGGTCGGGGTGCCGCTGCTGTTCAGCTCGGGCTACTACGCGACGGGCCTCATGTACGTCTTCTACGGCGGCTTCACCGCGATCGGCTTCGTGATCTGGTGGCGGGCGCAGCGCCAGGCCGCGCATCCGATCGAGATCCTGCCGCCCGATCCCAGCCCCCGGCGCCCCGACGCCGACGGCACCGACGCCTGACCCCCGTCCCTCCCCCTCTCTCGCTCCTCTCTCGCTCGGACGGATGTCGGGCGCCCGGACGGATGTCGGACCGAACCAGGCGATTCGGCCCGACATCCGTCCGTCGACCCGACATCCGTCCGGCCCGACATCCGTCGACCCGACATCCGTCGGCCCGACACGGGTCCCGGATTGTTTCGGTCCGTGTCGGGGAGGCTCGACCTGATCGCCGCCATCGCCTTTCATGGACCCCATGACCCGTCAGATCCGCTTCAACGCCTTCGACATGAACTGCGTCGCCCATCAGTCGTCCGGCCTGTGGCGGCATCCGGACGACCGGTCGCGGCAGTACAACACGATCTCGTACTGGACGGATCTGGCGAAGCTGCTCGAGGGTGCGACCTTCGACGGCATCTTCATCGCCGACGTGCTGGGCACCTACGACGTGTACGGCGGCACGAACGAGGCCGCGATCCGCAACGGCGCCCAGGTGCCGGTGAACGACCCGATCCTCCTGGTCAGCGCGATGGCCGCCGTCACGGAGAACCTGGGTTTCGGCATCACGGCCGGCACCGCGTTCGAGCACCCCTACCCCTTCGCCCGGCGCCTGAGCACGCTCGACCACCTCACGCAGGGCCGGATCGGTTGGAACGTCGTGACCGGGTACCTGCCCAGCGCCGCGCGCAACATGGGCCAGGAGGACCAGCTCGCCCACGACGACCGCTACGACCACGCGGACGAGTACGTGGAGGTGCTCTACAAGCTCTGGGAGGGGTCATGGGAGGACGACGCCGTGGTGGAGGACCGCGAGCGCGGCATCTTCACCGACCCGGCAAAGGTGCATCCGATCGGGCATGAGGGGAAGCACTTCAGCGTCCCCGGCATCCACATCTCCGAGCCGTCGCCGCAGCGCACGCCGGTGATCTATCAGGCCGGAGCCAGCCCGCGCGGGGTGAGGTTCGCGGCCGAGAACGCCGAGGCCATCTTCGTCGCCGCACCGTCGAAGGAGGTGCTCGCCGGCACCGTGAAGCGCATCCGCGACGCCCTCGAAGCGGCGGGTCGCGACCGGTACGACGCCCGCATCTACACGCTGCTCACGGTGATCACCGCGGCGACCAGCGAAGAGGCCACCGCGAAGCACGCCGAGTACCTCTCTTACGCGAGCCCGGAGGGGGCGCTCACGTTCATGTCGGGGTGGATGGGCGTCGACCTCTCGCAGTACGCGGAGGACGAGCCGGTCGGGAACGTCGAGTCGAACGCGATCCAGTCCGTGCTGCAGCATCTGAAGGAGGAAGCCGACCTCGGGCGGGAGTGGACCGTCGGCGACTTCGGGCGCCACAACGCGATCGGCGGGCTGGGCCCCACGATCGTCGGCTCGGGCGAGGAGATCGCCGACGAACTGCAGTCGTGGGTCGAGGAGACCGACATCGACGGCTTCAACCTCGCCTACGCGGTGACCCCGGGGACGTGGGAGGACGTCATCGAGCACGTCATCCCGGTGCTGCGGGAGCGCGGGGCGTACCCGGAGGAGTATGCCCCGGGCACGCTCCGCAACAAGCTCCATGGTCGCGGCGACCGCGTGCAGGACACGCACCGCGCCGCGAAGTACCGCGTTGGTGCGTTCGCGAAGGCGTGACGCCGACGGTCAGTCGTCGCTGCGGCTGAAGATCCCGCGGAGCACGAGGAAGACCACCACGGCGACGACCGCGACGATCGCGAGCTTGAAGACGAAGGCGAGGACCGAGAACAGCGCGCTCACGATCCACCACGCGATCACGACGGCGAGGATCACGCCGAGGATGGTCCAGATGTTCTTGGTCATCCCCCTAGCCTACGGAGTCGCGGCCGCCGGGACCTCCTCGAGGGTGCGGTAGACGGGCAGACCGAGCTGCTCCGCGATCTCGACGTCCTTGTCGGCGCCGGTGGATTCTCCGGGCAGACGCAGCACCGCGTCGCAGTGCTGCAGCAGTCGGTGCGCCGTCTCGTACATCACGTCGCCGTCATCGGCGTGCGAGGGATCGAGGGTGCGCAGGATCGGCAGCGCGACCCATTCCCCGATCATCGGCACGTGTCCGAGGCGGAAGAGCGGGCCGGAGGCCTCTTCGAGGCGGGCGAGGTTCCGGGCGATGAGGTCGGGATCGCCGTTGGTTCCCGACCGGTAGGGACCGGCGATCAGAATGAGAAGTGGCTTTGTCATGTCGGCCACTGTAGTCTGAATCATGCAAGAACGTGCAACTTCGTGAGGAAACATATGCTCGCCGCGCAGCGCAAAGACCACCTGCTGGCCCTTCTCGACCGGGAGGGGAGAGTGGTCGCCAAGACCGTCGCGGACGACCTCGGCGTCTCGGAGGATGCCATCCGGCGCGACCTGCGCGAGCTCGCGGAGGAGGGCAGGCTCCTCCGGGTGTACGGGGGCGCCCTGCCGATCCCCGCAGCGGAACCGCCCGTGGTGGAACGACGAGAGCTCGCCACCGAGAGCAAGGAGCGCGTCGCCCGCAGGGCTGCTGCGAGCGTCCGGCCGGGGGCGACGATCGTCCTGGATGCCGGCACGACCACTCTCGCGATGGCGCGGCACCTTCCATCGGGTGCAGACCTCACCGTCATCACTCCGAGTCCTGCCGTCGCTCTCGCCGTGGCGGAGCACTCCGACGCCCGGGTGATCCTGATCGGCGGCGAGCTGTCGCGCCATTCCATGGTCGCCGGGGGCGCGCTGGCGATGGAGGCAGTGCAGCATCTCGCGGCCGACGTGTTCTTCCTCGGCGCGACCGGCGTCGACCCCGAGCGCGGACTCACCACAGGCGAGCTCGACGACGCGGTCACCAAGCGAGCGATCGCCTCGCGTTGCTCGGAGACCGTCGTGGTGGCGAGCGAGGACAAGATCGGCG
Source organism: Microbacterium algeriense (assembly GCF_008868005.1). Lineage (GTDB taxonomy): Bacteria > Actinomycetota > Actinomycetes > Actinomycetales > Microbacteriaceae > Microbacterium > Microbacterium algeriense. The sequence goes on along the minus strand of NZ_WAAO01000001.1, from coordinate 362,519 downwards.
GCGCCGCCCGCTACCCCGTGCTGCCCTTCGACGCGATCGCCGCCGTCATCACGGACCCGCTCGACACGAATCCGCTGATCGACGAGCTCACTGCACGGATCACGCGTCCCGAGTGACCACGGCGCACGGCTGCTCGGTCCGTTCGACGAGCAGCGCGTGCAGGCTCGCTGCCGCGGCGAGCAGCGCGATGCTGCGCCGGGCCAGATCGGCGAGCCTTTCCTCCAGGATGTCCTGAACGGCGCGAGGGCCGACGTGCCCGCGCACCTGGTCGAGCAGGAGCGCGATGGCGGGGATCCGGTAGCCGCCGCCGCGGAGCGCCGCGACGATCCGGGCCTCCGTGATCGCCGCCGCCCCGTAGGTGCGGGTCGATGCTCCGGCGCGGAGCGGGTGGACGAGTCCCTCACCCTCCCAGTGGCGCAGAGCCGATGGACGGACCCCGAGAGCCTGGGCGAGCTCGCCGATGGACATCGCGTCCTCCTCCGCGAAGACGTCGTCGGCCTCGACCATCGCCACGTCGAGGGCGCGCAGTGCCTCCCGGACGCGGGAGCGCTCCTCCGCGAGGCGCGCGTGCAGAAGATCGATCCGCTCCGCGGCGTCCTCGACCGAGCCCGCGATGACGGCAGGCAGCAGTCGGCGGGCGGGAACCGGGCCGATCGCCGCCGCCATCGCGCGGTAGGCGCGCAACGCCGTCTCGTGCTCGGACCTGTACCGGCGATACCCGTTCGCACCGCGCGGCGCCGGAGGGATCACCCCGAGGCGCTCGAGATCGCGCACCTGCTGCGTCGAGTAGCCCACCCGCCGCCCGAGCGCGGCCGTCGTCATGGTTCGCTCTGGAGAGTTCAGCACCGTCTCCTCCCGCGCTGATGGGAAGAAGTCCACATAAGCGCTTCAACTTCATCATTGAAGCATGGACATGAACCAGATCATCGACGCCGTGCGTGGTCTCGACGGCTCCCTCGTCATCACCCCGGAGGCCGGAAGCAACTTCCCGGAGTTGTCGTGGGGCGACGCGTACTTCTACCACGCCCCCGACGGACGGATGCCCGAGCGCACCCAGCCCTACGGGACGATCATCACGAAGGACTACCCCGACGACACCACGTCCGCCCTCGACACACCGGGCAGGTTCCGCGTGAACATCCACGTCGGACGCGACGCGGCCGACTCGCTCGTGACCGCCTCCGAGGACCCTGCCGACGAGGATGTCCTCCACCGGCATCCCCTCTACGGGGCGTCCGGGTGGGTGTGTGTGATCGACCCCGGGGAGCGCACCGCGCAGACCGTGCTCGCCCTGCTCCGGCAGGCCCATGAGGACGCCAGGACTCGCGCGGAACGCCGAGCGAGTCGATCGTGACCACCCCGCAGGGCATGACCGAAGCCGAGCGGAGGATCGTGGCGGTCTGGGCCGCCGACTGCGCCGCGCGCGTGCTTCCGGTGTTCGAGGCCGAAGCCCCCGACGATGGCCGAGCGCGGGATGCGATCGACCGGGCGCGAGCCTTCGCGCGGGGTGATCTCACGGCCGCCGAGGAGATCCGCCGCCGATTCGTCGCTGGACGGGCCGCACGCAATGCCACCTCCCCCGCGGGCGTCGCCGCGGCTCGATCGGCGGCGCAGGCCGCCGGTGTCGCGCATATGGGCGCTCATGCTCTCGGTGCCGCCGCGTACGCTGCGAAGGCCGTCGAACTCGCTCACCCACATGATCCCCGCGCCCGCGGGGACGAGGTGGAGTGGCAGCTCGCGGCGCTCTCCCCGGACGCCGCCGCCGCCCTTCGAACGCTGCCGCCCGTGGGCGACGACCCGGCCGGTCCGCTCGGCGCCGGTCTCCTCGCCACCGGGGTGCTCGGGGAAGTCATCCGCGAGATCCAGGCGCACCTGCGCTGACGCGACCGTCCGAGGCGCTCGCGCCCGGATCCCCCCGCCTAGACGGCAGGGATCATCCAGGCGAGAACTGTCGACTGGAGACAGACGAGACCCGTGAAGACGAGCAGGAGGCCCAGGCTCCACCAGAGCAGCTTCCGGAACAGCTCGCCTTCTTTCCCGACCATCCCGGCCGCCGCGGCGGCGACGGCGAGGTTCTGCGGCGACAGCATCTTGCCGAGCACCCCTGCCGACGAATTGGTCGCTGCCATGAGGACCGGGCTGAGCCCGGCCTTCTCAGCGGCGGTCACCTGCAGCATCCCGAACAGGGCATTTGACGACGTATCCGAGCCTGTGATCGCCACCCCGACCCAACCGATCGTCGGGGACAACAGCGCGAACAGGGCCCCCGTGGTGGCGAGGGCAGCGCCGAGACTCTGAGTCTGACCCGACAGATTCATGACGTATGCCAGCGCGAGGACGGTCATCACAGTGATGATCGTGAATCGCAACTGCCGCAGGGTCGCTCCATAGGCGGCGAGCGCGCCGCGAAACGACACGCGGTACACGCACGCGACGATCATCCCGGCGAGCAGGAGCAGGGTGCCGCCGTTTCCGACGATGTTCACGCTGAAGACGGTCGGCACGGGGGTCCCGGCAGAATCCGTGATGTCGAGCCCCGGCCAGGGGAGCGCCACCGTCGTCGCCCGGGACAGGAACTCCTTCACCGAGGGGACCTGCGAGACGGCGAAGATCGTGACGATCACGACGTACGGCAAGACCGCGTACCAGGTCAGACGAGTTCTCGACCACTCTGATCGATCGCCGGCGACGCCTCTCCCCGCCTTCGGCGTTGCCCCGAGCGTCGTCCGCTCGATGCTGACTTCTCCGCTCGATTCGTCTGCGGCTCCGCCCGCCGCCGAACCTGCCGCGCCGGACGAGTCGGAAGACGCCGGCTTCCAGAACCGAAGAACCACGAGGACGACGAGCAGGGTCACGATCGACGCGACGACGTCGGTGATCTCGACGGCGATGAAATTGGCGGTGACGAACTGCGAGATCGCGAAGGCGAGGCCCGCAACCACCGCCACCGCCCATGTCTCCTTCAGTCCGCGTATCCCATCGACGATGACGACCAGGATCAGGGGGACGAGCACTGCGAGAAAGGGCGTCTGGCGTCCGGCCATCTGGGACAGCGCGTGAGTGTCGATGCCCGTGACGCCGGCGAGGGCGATGATCGGTGCCGCCATCGCCCCGAACGCGACCGGCGCGGTGTTCGCGAGCAGCGACACGATCGCCGCCTTCAGCGGCTTCATCCCGGCCGCGATCAGCATGCCGACGGAGATCGCAACGGGCGCCCCGAAACCGGCGAGCGACTCGAGGAGAGCACCGAAGCAGAACGCGATCACGATGGCGAGAACCCGCTCGTCACGGCTGACCACCCGGATCCGCTCCCCGAGCACCGCGAACCAGCCGGTCTGGACGGTCAGCTGATACACCCAGAGCGCGTTGACGAGGATCCACAGGATCGGCACGATGCCGTACAGGGCCCCCTCCGCCATGCTACTCAGGGCCTGCAGCGGCGGCATCCGCCAGACGAAGATCGCCAGCGCAGCCGAGAGCACGAGCGCGACGAGGGATGCCGTCCATGCTCGAACTCGAGCCACGCCGAGCAAGGCGAACAGGACGGCCAGCGGCAGCGTGGCGACGACCGCGGAGAGGACGAGGGACCCGAAGACCGGGTCGGGGATCTGATGGAACAAAGGACTCCCCTTCGAGTCGGTGTGAGGTGGAGAGATCCCGCCGCAGTAACATGTTACCCGTCACCGCGGTGTCGACTTCCGCTGGACGTGCTTCAGCCCCGATTCAGCGTCGACCGGCCACACTGGAGGCATGCGGATCCTGGTGGTGGACGACGAGGTGCGCCTGGCCGAGGGGGTGCGCCGCGGACTCGAGGCGGAGGGATTCGCCGTCGACGTCGCACACAACGGCATCGACGGACTCTGGCGGGCCCGCGAGACGCGGTACGACGCGATCGTGCTCGACCTGATGATGCCCGGCATGAGCGGGTGGAAGGTCTGCGAGGCCCTGCGCGCGGAGGAGAACTGGACGCCGGTGCTCATGCTCACGGCGAAGGACGGCGAGTGGGACCAGGTCGAGGCTCTGGAATCCGGAGCCGACGACTACGTCACGAAGCCGTTCTCGTTCGCCATCCTGGTCGCGCGACTGCGGGCGCTGGTCCGCCGTGGAGCGGTCGCCCGCCCCGCGATCCTGGAAGCCGGCGACCTGCGGCTCGACCCGGCAGCGCATCGCGTCTGGCGGGGTGAGACGCCGATCGCCCTCACCGCGCGGGAGTTCTCCGTGCTCGAATACCTGATGCGTCATCGGGGTCAGGTGCTGTCGAAGCGTGCCCTCATCGAGGGCGTCTGGGACGACGACTTCGACGGCGATCCCAACATCGTCGAGGTCTACGTCGGGCACCTCCGCCGCAAGCTCGACAAACCCTTCGGACGTGAGGCGATCGAGACCGTGCGCGGCGCGGGCTACCGGCTGGCGGCCGACGGTGGCTAGGCGGATCTGGCGCTCGGTGCGCGGGCGGACCACGCTCGGCGCGACGGTGGTCGTCGCCGTCGCCCTGCTCGTGGGCGCGTTGTCCTTCTACGGGATCCTCAGCGCGAGCATCCACGGCGCCACGGAACGTGCGGCCGAGCAGCGTCTCGAGGAACTCGGCGAGCGCGCGGGCGGTCCCGGCGGAGGCCGCGGCATCGATGCCCTCGAGGACGAGATCCTGCAGGTCATCGCTCCGGACGGATCCGTCCGCGCCGCGAGCGAGGAGGCGCGCGACAAGCTCGGCTCGACGCCGCTGCCCGTGGACGACGATCCCCGGACGACGACCATCGACGGCGAGCGCGTGCTGGTCGTCTCGGAAGACCTGGACCGCGACGAGACGCTCGTGCTCGCGGTCTCCATGGAAGACGACGCGGAGACCCTCGCCACGGTCGCGACCCTGCTGGCGATCGCCCTCCCCCTGCTCCTGCTGCTCGTCGCCGCCACGACCTGGCTCGTGGTCGGGCGCGCCCTGCGCCCGGTGACCCGGATCCGCGAAGAGGTCGACGGCATCACCGCCGAGCGTCTGCACCAGCGCGTGCCCGTTCCGGAGACCGGGGACGAGATCGCGGCGCTCGCCACGACGATGAACGGGATGCTCGATCGGCTCGATGCGGCGGCCACGGCCCAACGGCGCTTCGTGTCGGATGCCTCGCACGAACTGCGCTCCCCGCTCGCGACCATCCGGCAGCACGCCGAGCTCGCTCAGGCGCACCCCGAGGTGACGAGCATCGGAGAGCTCGCCGAGATCGTGTCCGAGGAGGGGCTGCGCCTGCAGGGCATCGTCGAGTCCCTGCTGCTGCTCGCCCGCCTCGACGAAGGAGCGGGGACGCATGATGAAGCCGTGGATCTCGACGACATCGCTCTGAGCGAGGTACGGCGACTGCGAGCGGCCGGGTTCGAGGCCGACGGAACCGGGATCCACGCCGCCCAGGTGCACGCCGACCCCCGTCTGCTCGGCCAGCTGGTGCGCAACCTCGCGGACAACGCCGCCCGCCACAGCCGTGGCCGCGTCGCGATCGGCGTGACCCCGGCCGAGGGATACGTGTTCGTCACCGTCGAGGACGACGGACCAGGCGTGCCCGTCGAGGAGCGGGAGCGGATCTTCGAGCGCTTCGTGCGGCTCGACGAGGCCCGCAGTCGCGACGCCGGGGGCAGCGGACTGGGGCTCGCGATCGCCCGCGGCATCGCCGCCTCCGCCCGCGGCACCCTCGCCGTCGACGACTCCCGCTGGGGTGGCGCCCGCTTCATCCTGACCCTCCCCCTCCCCTGACGCGCCCCCTCCCGCCGTCCGCCGTCCGCCCGTCCGCCGTCCGCCCGTCCGGGCACAACTTCGGAGATTCGAGCCGACACGCCGTGGGTGAACCCCGATGCCGCGGCGTGTCGGCCGCACTCTCCGAAGTTGTGCGGGACGTCTCCGAAGTTGTGCCGCACGAGGGGTGGGGGTGCAGGCGGGGGGGGTTCCTGAAGGCGGGTTCAGGACGCTTCAGGGCGGGTTCAGCGGGCTTGGGAGACGATCGGGACATGGACGACAAGACACCTGCTTCCGACCAGAACCCCGAGACCCCGGCCGAGCCCGTAGCGGATGCTCCGACCGTCCCGGTTGCGCCGACCGCCGGTGCCGCGCAGCCCGCCCCGGACGCCGCACACCAGGGGCCACCCGCCCCTTCGGCACACGCCGAACCCGCGGCCGCGCCCGCTCCGGCGAAGCCCGGACGCAAGAAGGCGCTCCTGATCGGCGGCGGCATCGCTGCAGCAGTGGTGCTCGTCGGCGGCGGTGTCGCGGTGGGTGCGGCGATCGGCGACGAGTTCGGTGACGACGACCGGCCCTCGATGTCCGACGACCCGCGGCACGACGACCCGCGGCACGACGACGGTGACAGTCCCGGGTCTCGGGGCGATGACCGTGACGACCGCGGGAGCCGACCTTCGGATGGTCGCGGACCCGTGACCGGCATCGGCACCTCCTCCGCCGGGGAGCTGATCGAGATCGCGCAAGCGGCTCGGGGTGCCGCGGACGGCGAGGTCACCTCGATCGACGCGAAGCGCGACGGCACGTGGGAGGTGCAGCTGACGAACGCGGCCGGTGACGAGACCGAGGTGCGGGTCGACGAGGATCTCGCCACGGATGTCGTCTCGACGGATGCGGCGGATGGAGACGACACGGGCCCGGCGCTCACGCTGGACGATGAGACCATCCGCGCCCTGGTCGCGGCGGCACTGGCCGAGGCGGAGGGGATGATCACCGATCTGGATGTGGACGCCGACGAGGTGAGCCCCTACGACGCGTCGGTCCTCACCTCCGACAACCGCTCGATCGACATCGACTTCGACGCGGACTTCGCCGTCGTGGGGACCGACATCGACGACTGAGACACGGCCGGGCTCCTCGTCCGGACCACGCTCGCCGGACACGACACCGCCGCACGGACCCGAGTGCGGCGGTGTCGTCCGTGTCGGACGCGGAGGCGATTAGCATTCAAGGATGACGAACACGGATCCGATCGACGACATCTCCATCGGCGGTGAGGTGATCCGCCTCGGGCAGTTCCTCAAGTTCGCCGGCCTCCTCGACTCCGGCGGCGACGCCAAGGAGGTCATCATCGACGGGTATGTGACCGTCAACGGCGAGGTGGACCGCCGACGCGGACGCCAGTTGCACGACGGCGACCTCGTGTCCTTCGAAGGGCGCACGGCCCGCGTCCGCCCCTGAGCCGTCGGCGTCCCGAAGTGCACGGCTCGTCCGCCCGTCGACCGCGCAGCAGCCCGGTCAGGCCGGCGCGGAGCCGAGGGGCACCCGCCAGCGGACCCGCGTCCCTCCGCCCTCCCGCCGTCGCACCTCGAACGTGCCGCCGTGTCGGAGGGCGCGCTCTTCGAGGTTGCTGATCCCGCTGCGTCGCGCGTTCGCCCGGATGCCGACCCCGTCGTCTTCCAGCACGACCGTCGCGGCCGCGTCATCCACCTCGATCGTCACCTCGCTCCACCGCGACCGGGCGTGCCGGAGGATGTTCGCGGCTCCCTCTCGTACAACAGCGAGAATGTCGTCGATGATCGCCGGCGGCAACGCCCGGTTCGGAGGAACGGCGAACACGACGCGGGGAGCCGTCCCCGCCGACGCGGCCAGGTCGGCCAGCTCCTGCACCACACTGTCGCGCACATCACGAGGCGCTCCGGATGCAACTCCGGTCGCCAGCTCCGACACGGCGGCCCGCAGGTCGCCGATGGCGGCATCGATCTGATTCGTCTGGACCTCGATCGCATCGTCCACCAGGGGGTTCGCCGAACCGATCGCCTGCAGCCCCAGTCCGGTGACGAACAGCCGCTGGATGACGGTGTCATGCAGGTCTCTGGCGATACGGCTGCGCTCCTCGGCCACCGCGGTGTCGACCGCGCGCCACGACGCCCGCTCCCGCACCCGTCCGATGACCTCGGCTGCGGCGGCGGCGAAGCTGGTGACGCTGTCGAGTTCGGCGTGCGAGAAGAGCGGGCCGCGGAGGTCGCGTCCCAGATGGATCACACCGAGCGCCCGCCCCCGGTCCATCAAGGGGATCGCCGCCACGTGCCCGAGGCGCAGCGCGCCGGACGAGGTGGGGAACTCATGGGGCCCGACGGCCACGGCGACGAGGCCCGACGCCAACGCGCGCCCCGCCAGAGTGCCCTCGGACTCGTACACGACACCGAGCAGCTCGTTCGCATGCCGCCCGACGGCGCCCCGCACGATCAGCCCGCCGTCCCCCTCGGGACAGACGATGCTCACGAACGTCGCGGGCACGATGCTGGCCGCGCTGCGAGCGGCGACCCCGAAGATCTCGTCATCGTCCGCGCTGATCATCGGCGTGATCAGCATGTTCAGCGCCGTCGCGGCGCGCGCGTCTCGCAGGGCCTGTCCGTGACGCACCGCGTTCTGCCACGCGATCCCCGCCGTGGCTGCGAAGGCGTCAGCGACATCGAGGTCCTCCGCCGTGAAACGACCCGCGGTCGGGCCGATGAACGAGAGCACGCCGTGGATCTCCCCTCCGGCGCGGATGTCGCGATGCAGCTGCGTGCCGCCCACCAGCCCCGGCGCGTCCGTCGCGACACGGTCCCCGATGGCCGCCGCGCCTGACGGCGCAGGGTCTGCGGGTTCGACTCCTTCATCCCCCGCTCGGATGACGCGTTCGATGCGACCGTGGCCGTCGACCACGCTCAAGACGGCGAGCCGGCACCGGAGCAACCCTGAGCCGGCCGTGACCACGCGCGTCAGCAGCTTCTCGAGATCGAGCTCTCCGAGGAGCCCCTCGGCCGCCGCGTGCAATCGCGCGACATCGTCCCCGCTGTATCTGCGTTTTTCCACTGCACCCTCCTCTGCGCCGCGTCGATCCGTGATCGACCGGGCATGTGTCGTACGCCTCCTGCTCTCTCTCCCCCGATACGCCGATGCTACCCACCCGTGCGGAACCCCCGACGGTCCGTCGATCGCATGTCCCGGGCCGAACGACCCTGCCACCGGCACGCACGCTGGCTAGTTTCGCTTCCACCGCCGACCGGTTCGAGAAAGCAGGAGACGTGAACATCGACACGAAGACCAACCTCCCCCGCCGTCGCCGCGCGTGGGCGGGGCTGCTGATCATCGCGACCATCGCGGTTGCGCTCCTCTCGGCGCCGCTGACGCCCGCGAGCGCCGTGGTGACGCCGGAGACCCCGGCCATCGATCCAGCCACCGGGCCCGACACGGAGATCAGCCTCGTCCGAACGGGTTCCGGATCGACGATCCAGGGCTTCGAGCCCACGGATCCGACGACCATTCAGGACCCGACGACGCCGTATCCCGCGGCCGATCCCACCTCCGGGTATCAACCGCTCTCGAACTTCGCTGGAACGATCATCACCGCGAGCATCTCGAACCCGGCTCTCACGGCGGAGATGTACTGCATCAACCTCCGCGTCCCCACGTACGGGGGCATCGGATACGAGTCGGGCACATGGGACGAATCGGCCGTGCCGAACATCGGCTACGTCACGTACATCCTGAACGCGTACTACCCGACGACCGGCGAACCGGCCGGGCTGTCGGTCAATCAGCGCGCGGCGGCCGTGCAGGCCGCGATCTGGTACTTCACCGACGGCTACGTGGTTTCCTCGACGTCCTCCGCCATCCGGACTGCGGCCGCGTCGATCGTGGCAGCCGCGCAGGCGAACGGCCCCGTCGCCGAGCCGCCTGCGCCGGACGTCACCATCACGCCTCTCGCGTCGTCCGCTCCCGTCGGAGAGGTCGCCGGTCCTTTCGTCGTCGACGCCGAGAACGCCGCCCAGGTGACCGTCTCCGTGCCGGCCGGCGCCGAGATGTTCGCGGACGAGACGGCGACCACGCCGCTGGCCAATCCCAGTGTCGTCGCGGCCGGGACGGCGGTCTGGGTGCGGTCGGTGGGGACCGCCGCATCCGAGACCGTCCTCCGCGCCCGCGCCGTCGTCACGGTGCAACGCGGGGAGGTCTATCTCTACGACGGATACACCCCCGGGCTCGAGGATGCGCAGCGGCTCATCCTCGCGAACACGACGGAGCTGGACGGAACGGCTCAGGCGACCGCATCGTTCTTCGCCGTCGGCGCGCTCACGGTGGGCAAGGTGTTCACGGGCGAGGCGGCGGGCGACCAGGGGGCTGGCCAGCTCGCCATCGACTGCGGCGACGGCTACACGTTCGTCCAGGAGGTGCCGGCGGGGGCGACCGCGGAGACCACCTTCACGTTCCCCGGCATCCCCGTCGGTCGAACGTGCGTCGTCACCGAACCCGTGACAGGCGCGAGCACGACCGTGGATGTGACCTCCGATGTGCCGCAGCAGGCGGTGGTGACAGATGAGGGCGCTGCGCTCACCGTCACCAACACGGTCTCGTACCGTCCGGGGTCACTATCCGTGGTCAAGCAGATCGCCGGTGCCGCCGCGGGACGACAGGGCGAGATCGTCGTGGAGGTGGACTGCGGAGAGGCGCTCGCGGAGACCTTCGCGATCCCGGCCGAGACGCCGGCCGGCAGCTCCGTGCAGACCTTCTCCGATCTTCCGGCCGGGACCGTCTGCACCGTCTCGGAGACGACGGACGGCAGCTCCGCATCGGTCGTGGTCACTCCCGCCGACCCGGTCACCGTGGAGATCCCGGCCGGCGGGGTGGCCGAGGCGCTCCTCGTCAACACCGTCACTGCGCGCCCGACGCCGACCCCGACGCCCACACCCACGCCAACGCCGGTGGTTCCGGGCGGTGGCGGAGCCCAGGGCCCGGGGGGACTCGCGGTCACGGGCGGTTCCGCGGACGGAACCCTCCTCGGCGTCGCTGCGCTCCTGATCGCACTCGGCATCGCGCTGCGCCTGGGGAGGCGTGCCGCGCAGGCCCGGCGGACGGCGGCGACGGTCGCAGGTCAGGACTCGAAGCGATGACCGGACGACTCGTGATACCGCCACTCGGCACGGAGAACGGCCGCCTGCGTGCGTCGCTCGACACCGAGCTTCTCCAGCAGGCCGGACACGTAGTTCTTCACGGTCTTCTCCGCCAGTCCGAGCCGCACCCCGATCTGCTTGTTGGTGAGACCTTCACCGATGAGATCGAGGATCTGCCGCTGGCGCAAGCCGAGCGATCCGAGGCGAGGGTCCTGGTTTCGCAGCACGCGGTCGGGGCTCTGATTCGCTCGGCGCACAGGCAGAGGTCGGCCGTTCGCGACCGCGCGGACATCCGCCACGAGATCGAAGGCTCCCACCTCCTTCAGGACATAGCCTGCCGCACCGGCGAGCACGGCGCTGAGCAGCGCCGCCTCATCGTCGTATGCCGTGAAGATCAGACACTGGATGTCGGGATCCGCGGATCGCACCTGGCGGCAGAGCTCGACGCCGTTCCCATCCGGAAGCCGGACGTCGATCACGACGACATCCGGGCGCGTGCCGCGGATGCCGCGCACGGCGCTGTGGAAGCCGTCCGCCTCGCCGACCACGCTCATGTCGGCCTCCGCATGGAGGATCTCGGCGACCCCGCGACGAACCACTTCGTGATCGTCCACGAGGAAGACGCGAATCGGTCTCTGCGCAGGCGTCGCCGCCGACGCTTCCCGTCCGGCATCGTCGATCGTCACGGTACCCCCCTTCGGTGCGCGCCAGCGCCGCCGATCCGCTCAGGCTATCGAGGCGCGCTCTTCCATTCCAGCGCATGCAGATGACCCCCTCCGGGACCTAGGTCCCCTCGCTCACCGCCCCGCGACGAAAGGAGCGCCATGAAGGCTCTGGTCTTTCGCGGTGCCGGAGACGTGAGATGGGATGACGTCCCCGTTCCGATCGTCCGTCGCCCGACGGACGCGATCGTGCGGATGTCGGCGACGACGGTCAGCGCGATGGACCTCGAGATCAGAGCCGGGACTCTCCCCGAGGTGCGCCAGGGCCGGATCCTCGGGCATGAAGGCGTGGGAGTGGTCTGGCGCACGGGCAGCGGCGTCTCACGGCTGCGCGTCGGTGATCGGGTGGTGGTGTCCGCGGTGAGCGCATGCGGGGTGTGCGCGCACTGCCGGGTCGGCATGCGTCATCACTGCCTCGATCCGGAGGGCGGGCGCGGAAGCGGGTGGATCCTCGGGTATTCGATCGACGGAACGCACGCGGAGTACACGCGGGTGCCGTTCGCCGACCAGTCCGCCCTCTCGGTTCCCCGGGGAGTGGCGGATGCGGGGGCCCTGCTCGTCTCGGAGGTGCTGCCGACCGCCTATGAGGCAGCGGTGCAGCGCAGCGGTCTGCGCAGCGGCGAGTCCGTCGCGATCATCGGCGCGGGGCCGGTCGCCGCCGCCGCTGTCGCCGCTGTCAGACTCGCGCACCCTGCCAGGACGGTCGGCATCGACGAAGACCTCGCATCGACGGAAGAGGAGTTCGACGCGGTCATCGACACGACGGGGAGCGGTGCGTCGCTCCGCCTCGCGGCGCACATCGTCCGCGTCCGCGGTCGCGTGGTGACGCTGGGCGTGCACGCCCCTGCATCCCGCGACGACCTGCAGATCTTCCGGGAACGCCGGATCGGGCTCGCGCTGAGCGCGACGGCGGCCTCCTCCTCGAGGCTCCTGCTGCGGCTGCTGGACGAGAGGAAGCTGTCCGTCGGACACCTGATTACGCAGGAGGTGGGTTTCGATCAGATGCTCTCCGCTTTCGCCCTGTCCTCCGGCGCCCGGGCGAACGGCACGCTCAAGGTGCTGGTGCGCGTCGCGGCCGACTGAGCGGGCGGATGCCGTCCCGGGATGACGACCGCGCGCGCCGTGCGCGTCCGCGGGTGCTGGTCAAGCGAGGGCGGTGCTCCCCTGCAGAGCGTGCACGACGGGAGCGAGTTCGGGCTGCTCGACCGCGTCACCGAGTGCGCGCTCCAGCGTCTCGTCGTGGATCGGGTGCGCCCGCTCGTACAGGGCCCGACCGGCCGGCGTCAGCTCGGTGTAGATGCCGCGGCGATCGTCGGCGCAGAGGATCCGCGTCAGCAGTCCTCGGTCTTCGAGGCGCGTCACGAGCCGCGTGGTGGCACTCGGGCTGAGAGCGGTCGCTCGGGCGAGCTGCTGCATCCGCATGTGCCAGCCGTCCTGCCTGCTGAGCGCGTCGAGCACGGTGTACTCCACCACGGAGAGCTCGACGGAGGCGGCGAGCGCGCGCTCCAATTCGGTTTCGATGATGCCGTGCAGGGCGGCGAGCGTGCGCCAGCCGCGCGCCCGGATCTCGACGGCGTCGTCTGAGATTCCCATGGTGCCTCCGAAGTAGTTGTTTGCGCGGAATAGTTGCGTGTGCAATCATTAATCCCCGTGACGCAAAATCCCGCGTCTGCAACTACTTTAGCAGAGAGCACCCCTATGCCCCTCGGACTCATCGCACTCGCCATCGGCGCCTTCGGGATCGGACTCACGGAGTTCGTCATCATGGGCCTCCTCCCCGATGTCGCCACCGACTTCGCCGTCTCCGAAGCGACCGCCGGCTGGCTCATCTCCGGCTATGCGCTCAGCGTCGTCGTGGGCGCGCTCGGGCTGACCGCAGCCACCACGCGCCTGCCGCGCAAGCCCGTGCTCCTCGGCCTCGTCGTCCTGTTCATCGCCGGGAACGCGCTGACCGCGCTCGCCCCGGACTACACGACCGCCATGATCGGCCGTGTGATCGCCGCCCTGTGCCACGGAGCGTTCTTCGGCATCGGCTCCGTCGTCGCTGCGGATCTCGTCGCGCCGGAGAAGAAGGCCAGGGCCATCGCCATCATGTTCACGGGCCTGACGGCGGCGAACGTCTTCGGCGTGCCCTTCGGCACCTTCGTCGGTCAGCAGTTCGGATGGCGGGCCACATTCTGGGCGATCTCGGTCATCGGCGTCATCGCCTTCGCAGGGATCGCCGCGCTCGTCACAGTGCCGCGCACCGACGGGGACCGCGTGAGCCTGCGTCACGAACTCGGCGCCTTCCGCTCCGGCCAGGTGTGGCTCTCGCTGACCGTCACCGTTCTCGCGTACGGAGGCATGTTCGGCGCCTTCACCTACATCGCCTACACGCTCACCGGCGTCACCGGGTTCGCGGCATCCACCGTTCCGTGGCTGCTCGTGCTGTTCGGCGTCGGTCTCGTGGCCGGGAACTTCGCGGGCGGGCGCCTGGCCGACCGCTCGATCGATCGCACCCTGATCGGATTCACGTCCGCGCTCCTGCTGATCCTCATCGCCTTCGGTCTGCTGGCGTGGTCGCAGCCCGCGACGATCGCGATCCTGGTCCTGCTCGGCGCTTTCGGCTTCGGCACGGTGCCCGGGCTGCAGAGCCGCATCATGCAGTACGCCGGCGGAGCTCCCACGCTCGCGTCCGGCGCCAACATCGGCGCATTTAACGTCGGCAATGCGCTGGGCGCCTGGGCCGGCGGGCTCGGCATCGCGGCCGGCCTCGGCTACACCTCCCCCATCTGGATCGGCGCCGCGATCACGGCCGTCGGCCTCGTCGTCCTGCTCATCGCCGCGGCGACCGCGCGTCCGCGCGCGACCGGCACCAACACGGCGACGCTGCGCACCGCCGCGGCCTGAACACCCGTCCCCACAGGAAGAAGAAGAGAATGACCATTCCCACCATCACCCTGAACAACGGCGTCGAGATGCCGCAGCTCGGCTTCGGCGTGTTCCAGGTGCCCGACGCCGAGACCACCGCCGCTGTGGCGGCCGCGCTCGAGGCCGGCTACCGCAGCATCGACACAGCCGCCGTCTACGGCAACGAGGCCGGCGTCGGACGCGCGATCGCCGAGTCGGGCATCGCCCGCGACGACCTCTTCATCACGTCGAAGGTCTGGATCAGCGACCACGGCTACGACCCCACGCTGCGCGCCTACGACCAGGCGCTCGATCGTCTGGGGCTCGACCACCTCGACCTGTACCTGGTCCACTGGCCGACGCCCGCCGCCGGCACCTACGCCGAGACCTGGCGGGCACTCGAGAAGCTGTACGAGGACGGCAGGGTGCGGGCCATCGGCGTCTCGAACTTCGAGCCGGCGCACCTCGAGCGGATCTCGACCGACAGGGGCATCGTCCCGGCGGTGAACCAGGTCGAGCTCCACCCCGCACTGCAGAACCGGGCGGTGGTCGAGGCGAACTCCGCCCGGGGCATCGCGACCGAGGCATGGAGCCCTCTCGCGCAGGGCGCCGTGCTCGGCGACGCACCCGTCGTCGAGATCGCCGAACGGCACGCGAAGACCCCGGCGCAGGTCGTGCTCCGCTGGCACCTGCAGCAGGGCCGTATCGTGATCCCCAAGTCCGTGACGCCGGCGCGCATCGCGGAGAACCTCGACGTGTTCGACTTCGTCCTCACCGACGACGAGCTGAGCGCGATCGACGCGCTGGAGCGAGACGGGCGCACCGGCCCGCATCCTGCCGAGTTCAACGGCTGAGCTGCGGCGTCACACCGCGACAGCGCTGAGCGACGCGTGCGGACGCCTGCCGTCCTGTACGCGGGCATCGCTGTCCACCACGGCGAAGCCCTCACGCTCCAGCAGGCGTGCCATGCCGTCGACCGACCAGTAGTACGCCGTCGTCACCGCATGCGGGAACGGTTCCCCGTCGGGCCCGTCGAAGAATCCGACGAGCAGCTCGCCGCCCTCCTTCAGCCCCCGCCGGATCGCGCGGAGGAGCACCGGAAGCTCCTCCGCGTCCGCGTGGATCAAGGAGTACCAGGCGAGCACGCCGCCGAGCGATGCCTCGGCGATGACCGGATCGGACAGGCTCCCCACCCGATAGGAGAGGTGCGGGTGACGTCGGATGGCGACCTCGACGAACTCCGGGACCAGGTCGACGCCCTCGACCTCATGGCCCCGATCCGCCAGGAACGCCGTCCAGTGCCCCGGCCCGCAGCCCGCGTCGAGGATCGGACCGCGGATCCTCTGCGCCCAGGACGCGATGCGGTCCCGGTCGACGGCATCCATCTGCGCGACCTCGCCGAAGAGCGCCGTGTACTCGTCCGCTCGGGCGGAGTAGCTCTCGCGTACGCGCCGTGTGGACTGCGGGCTCTCGTTCGCGGTCATCACTCCTCGTTCCGGGCTCGTCCGCCATTCTCGATGAGATCATGACAACAGGCTGTCGTCTGCCCGACGCACGGGCGGTGCGTGCTTCACTGCATCTGAAGTCGGCCCGGGCGGAGGTAGTGTCGCGGGCATGACGCACGGGATCGCTGACGGCTACCGTCGGTTCGCCGAGTCCGAGGCTGCCGGAGTCTCGCAGACCTACTTCGACTGGGCGATGGGAGTCGCAGAGGACCAGGCGGTCCTCGGCCTGATCGGCGCTCTCCCGATGTTCAAGCGGCAGCCGAATCTCGTGTTCGCCGCGGCCCGCTTCGTCGGAGCGCCGGTGGGCGGATACGCCGAGTTCCGCGACTGGCTGATCGAGCACTGGGAGGTGGTCGTTCCGGTGATCATGTCCCGCTCGACCCAGACGAACGAGGCGGCGCGCTGCGCCGTGCTCCTCCCCCTGCTGGCGGAACTCGACGAGCCGCTCGCCCTCATCGAGGCCGGAGCCTCCGCCGGCTTGGTCCTCTACCCCGACCGCTACAGCTACCGCTACACGGTTGATGGCGGACCCACCGCCGTCCTCCACCCCGCGGACGGACCGAGCCTCGTCGAGATCCCCTGCACGATCGACGCTCCCAGTCTGCCGACGTCCATCCCGCGGATCGCGTGGCGAGCGGGCGCGGATCTGAACCCGATCGACGTGGCGGATGCGGACCAGCTCGCCTGGCTCGAGACGCTCGTGTGGCCGGAGCATGCCGAGCGACGCGAGCGCCTCCACCGCGCGGCCGAGATCGTCGCGAGCGACCCGCCGCAACTGGTGGCCGGCGACATCATCGACAGGATCCCCGAACTCGTCGCGCAGGCACCGGCCGATTGCCGCGTCGTGGTGTTCCACAGCGCCGTTCTCGTCTACCTGACGGAGGAACGCCGAAACGTGTTCGTCGACCTGATGCGTTCGATGGACGACGTCACGTGGATCAGCAACGAAGGCGCCGGTGTCCTCCCGTTCATCACCGAGAAGGTCGATGCGGAGACGCGGGGCCGGACGATCCTCGCCCGAGACGGGGAGCCGATCGCCCTCGTCGGCCCGCACGGCCAGAGCTTCCGGCGGCTGCGGACCCGCTGACGCCTGTCCCTTCCCACGGCGTCGGAGCCTGCGTCAGTGGAAGTCGCCGCCCGGGGCCATGTCGGCGAAACGCGAGTAGTGCCCCTGGAACGCGACCGTGATCGTGGCCGTCGGACCGTTACGGTGCTTCGCGACGATGAGGTCGGCCTCGCCCGGACGCACGTCCTTGTCGTAGACCGAGTCGCGGTGCAGCAGGATCACCATGTCGGCGTCCTGCTCGATCGAGCCGGACTCTCGCAGGTCGCTGATCGCGGGCTTCTTGTCCTGACGCTGCTCCGGACCACGGTTCAGCTGCGACAGCGCGATGACCGGAACCTGAAGCTCCTTCGCGATGAGCTTGAGGCTTCGCGAGAACTCCGAGACCTCCTGCTGACGGGACTCGACGCGCTTGCCCGAGGTCATCAGCTGCAGGTAGTCGATGATGACCATGCGGAGTCCGGCACGCTGCTTGAGCCGACGGCACTTCGCGCGGATCTCGACGAGGGTCATGTTGGGGCTGTCGTCGATGTACAGCGGGGCGTCGTTGATACGACCGCGGGTCGCGGCGACCGTCGTCCAGTCCCGGGGGTCGAGGGTTCCCTTGCGCATGTTCTGCAGCGGGATGGCGCCCTCGGCGCTGAGCAGTCGCATCGCGATCTCGCTCTTGCCCATCTCGAGGGAGAAGAAGATCGAGGGGAAGTCGTGGCCGATGGAGGCGGCGCGCGCGAAGTCGAGGGCGAGCGTCGACTTACCCATCGCCGGTCGTGCGGCGACGACGATCATCTGTCCGCCGTGCAAGCCGTTGGTCAGCTCGTCGAGCTCCTTGAATCCGGTCGGGATGCCCGTCATCGAGCCGTCGCGGCCGTTGGCGGCCTCGATCTCCTCGATCGCCGCATCCACCGCGGTGGTGAGCGGGACGTAGTCCTCAGCGGTCTCGGTTCCGGTGACCGAGTAGATCTCGGCCTGGGCGTTGTTGACGATGTCGGTCGCGTCGCCCTCACCCGCATACCCGAGCTGCACGATGCGGGTGCCCGCGTCGACCAGGCGGCGCAGGATCGCGCGCTCCGAGACGATGCCCGCGTAGTAGCCGGCGTTGGCGGCGGTCGGCACGATCGAGGTCAGCGTGTGCAGGTAGTCGGCACCACCGGCGCGGCCCAGCTCGCCGGTCTTGATGAGCTCATCCGTGACCGCGACGACGTCGGTCGGCTCACCGTGGGAGTAGAGCGAGAGAATCGCCTCGAAGATCAGCTCGTGCTTCGGGATGTAGAAGTCGGCGCCCTTGAGCGTCTCGATCACGTCGGCGACGGCGTCCTTCGACAGGAGCATTCCACCCAGTGCGCTCTGCTCCGCCAGGAGGTCGTGCGGAGGGGTTCGCTCGGGCTTGCGCTGCCCTCCGAGGCGCTCCTCTGAGATGTCGGCGATCGACACAGTGTTCCCTTCGATGCGACGTTTCCGATGCGATGTTCTGATGAGGCGCTTCTGCGGCGAGTCCGTGCGGCTCTCGGCCCTCACGGCACCCGACCAGCGAAACAGCTGCCTCCGACATTCGGTCGCTCGCCCACGCTACGAGCGACTCTTTCCCCATGCAACACGGCCTGTGGATAACCATGTGGAGAGCGTGCGGAGAAAGTCGGAGTGTCTGTGCAGAACGGGTGTGGATAACCCGGTGGAGGGATGTGTTCGGCAACTTTTTTATGCCACTTGAACAGGGACAAATCGTTTCCCCAGGCTGTGGATGAGAATCAGTTTAAATCGGGGATTGAAGGTTGCCTCCTCACCTGAGGACATGTGTAGAACTTGGGGAAAGTCAAGCCGGAATCCGCCCGGGCGCGTCACACCCGGACATCCCCGGAATCACGCGGAAACCCCCTAGACAGAACTCGCCCCCGCGAGTATCGTCACCCGCAATCGACGCACCTGCGTCGAAGTCCGTTGCCTTCGGAGGGGGAGGTCGACGTGGACGTTCCGGCCACCCGACGCGGCGTACCCGCCGTCGTCATCTGGGGTGCCCTGGGCGCGCTCGTCTGGGCCGTGCTCACCGTCCTCCTCGGCGGCGGATCCGCGCACGCGGACGAAGAGGCCGACGGCCCTCTCGACGGTGTCACCTCGCTCGTGAGCTCCACCGTCTCCGCGGTCACCGCCCCCGTGAAGCCCGTCGTGACGCAGGTCGTCGCGCCGGTCGTCACGCAGGTGGTCGCCCCGGTCCAACAGGCTGCGCCGGCCGTCGTGTCGACCGTCACGGAGACCGTCGCCGAGACACCCGTCGTCGGTCCTGTCGCCGCACCCGTCGTGCACGCGGTCGCCGAGACGGCGGAGGCGGTGGTCGCTCCCGTGACGGAGGCGCTCTCCGACTCCCCGGTCTCGCACATCACCGACCCGGTCCTCGGGGCCGTCTCCGACATCCCCGTGGTAGGCGACCTCGTGACCGATCTCGGCGTCGTCGGCGCTGTGGACGACGTCGTGGGCGTGGTCGATGACACGACCGCACTGCTCGGAGACGTGACGGATGCGACCGTGCCGCCCGTGCTCGAAGCCATCGACCCCCTCACCCCGGGATCCGGCGAGATGCCCGTCGGCGTCGACGAACCCGCCGTGACGGAGACGGATATCGCGCAGACCGCCGTGATGGCGACTCCTGCGGTGGCGGGCACGCACGACCAGGCCCTCCGGCCGAGAGACCCCGCGCCCGCCTCGGCCGCGCCCGTCAACGCCACGTTCCCCGAAGGATCGGTGCCGGCAGACGACGACGCCAGCGCGCCCTCCGAGGCGCCGTCCGGGAGTCTGCCCGGAGCCCCTGCCCCCGTGACCCCCTCCTCCGCCGGTTCCGGCTCAGGAGCGGGCGCCGCCCACGCGCGCGTCAGCGACGTGGAACCTTCTCCGCTCCGTGCTGGCGAGCGGACTCCCGGCGCAGCCGACGACGCTCTTCCCGCGTCGCGGATCGCCGACACCGACGTCTCTCCTGACTGACGGACCGTCACGTCGTCCCTCGCGGACGACAGATGCCGTGCTGCGCGCGCACTCCCATCGCGCGCACCCATCAGACGATCCACTCAGTCAGGAGAAGCATCATGCGCACTTATCTGAAGCGCGCCCTGTGGGGCACGCTCATCGCCGGGGGCATCACCCTCCTCGGCGCCACGGCCGCGAACGCGGCTGAGACCAGCGGAGACGACGGACTGCTCTCCGGCACCCAGGTGGAGGCGCCCATCTCGGCGCCGATCTCGGTGCTGGGCAACGCCGTCTCCGTGCTGGACGACGCCGTCAGCTCGGCTCCCGCTCCCGCCCCTGCGCCGGCTCCCGCTCCGGCCCCGGCACCCGCCCCGGCACCCGCCCCGGCACCCGCCGCGGAGACCAGCGGGTCGTCGGGAACGGCATCCGGCACTCAGGCGGTCGTCACCGTGAACCTGCCCGTCACCGTGACGGACAACGCGGTGAGTCTCACCGACACCTCTTCGACCAGCGCCCCGGCTCCCACACCCCAGAACTCGGCTCCCCAGGCCGAGTCTCCCGCCGGGGCGCCTCTCGTGACCACGAACGGCGTGGATGGCGTGCTCTCGGGCACCCAGGCGCTGCTCGAGGTCGATGCGCCCGTGACCGTCACGGGCAACGCCGTGTCGGTGCTCGGCGACGCCGATCGCACCGACACGGCCGCGCAGGGAGCCGCAGCACCGGCCTCCTCCGCACCGGCAGAGCCCTCCACCTCCGGTGCGGACGGCATCGGCAGCGGCACCCAGGCCGTCGCTCCGGTCGCGGCGCCGATCACGGTGTCCGGGAACGCGATCTCGCTGCTCGGCGACGCCGACTCGGCGAACTCGGATTCCGCGGCGCCTTCTGGTTCCGCGGCTCCCGCCCCTTCGGCGGGCACATCCGGTGACGACGCCATCCTCGGCGGCACCCAGGCCGTCGCTCCGGTGACCGCCCCCGTGACGGTGTCCGGGAACGCGATCTCGCTGCTCGGCGACACGTCGACCACGGGATCGGGCACCGGGACCGGAACCGCACCCGCCCCGGCCACTGGCGGCAACACCACCACCGGAGACGACAGCACCCTCGGCGGCACCCAGATCACCGCACCCGTCACCGCCCCCATCGGCGTGACCGGCAACGCGATCTCCGCCCTCGACGACGCCACCGTCACCAGCACCGGAACCGGAACCACCCCCGCCCCGACCACCGGCGGCAACACCACCATCGGAGACGACAGCACCCTCGGCGGCACCCAGATCACCGCACCCGTCACCGCCCCCATCGGCGTGACCGGCAACGCGATCTCCGCCCTCGACGACGCCACCGTCACCAACACCGGAACCAGCACCGGGACCACCCCCGCCCCCACCACCGGCGGCAACACCACCACCGGAGACGACAGCACCCTCGGCGGCACCCAGCTGGGCCTGCCGATCAGTCTGCCTGTCACCGTCGGCGGCAATGCGATCTCGGTGATCGGCGAGGCCACGGTGACGGACCCCGGCACCACCCCGGGAACCGACCCCGGCACGGACCCCGGCACCGACCCCGGGACGAACCCCGGCTCCGACCCCGGCACGGAGCCCGGCACCGACCCCGGGACGAACCCCGGCACCGGCCCGGGAGCCGTCACGGTCCCCGGGGTCTCGACCGGAGCTGCCGTCACCGCCTCGGGCTCTGCGGTCACCGGCGCCGTCGCCGGCCTGGCCATGACGGGCGGAGAATCCTCCGTCGGCCTGGTCGCCCTGGCGACGATGCTGCTCCTCCTCGGAGGTGCCGGACTCCTGCGACGCCGTCTGGCGGCGTAGCGACAGGCGCCGGCGGTGCGGTCGTCCTCGGGGGAGGAGACCCCGCGCCGCCGGTGCGCCGCTGCGTCGTTCCCCACGCCGACGGGATAGGAGCCCCCAGCTCCCCGTCGGTCGACGCCGGCGCTGGATGCCCCGTGGAAACCCCGCCACGGGGCATCCGTCGCGCCGTCGCAGATTCGCGTCGGAGTCGCAGGGATGGCTTCAGAACGTGCGACAGCGTGCGATTCTGCGATTCAGCCCCCGCGACTCGAGGGCAGGATGAGCGAACCGTCGCCGTCGACGATCGCGGCAGTGGTCGGGAAGTCCCGCCGGCCCCGCTCGTTCATGAGTTCGGCCGCCCGGCCAGTGGGGTCGGGTTGCGGCGCTCCGCCCGCGAAGTCGAAGCGCACAGACCGCAGCCCGCCGTCCACGAGAGTGCCATCCGCGCGAAGGGTGACCGAGAGATACGCGCCGTAGCGGGTCTCCTCCTCCGCACCGAAGACGCCGCCCCCGCCGAAGTTCCCGAGGCTGTAGGCGATGAGACGTCCGCGGTAGAGCTCCGCTCCGCGCAGGACGTGGGGACCGTGTCCGATCACGAGGTCCGCCCCCGCGTCGACGGCCACGTGCGCGAAGGCGATCGGGTCTCCGCGGTTCTCGCCAAACATGACTTCCGTGCCCGGCGTCACGGCATCCGCGTCCGGTCCCTCGGCTCCCATGTGAGCGTGGACGATGACGATGTCGGCCTGCGCCGCGGCGGCTCGCACGACCTGCCGCACGTGGCGGAGATCCGTGACGCGGTTGAACCCTCCGTACGGCGCGAACCCGACCATCGCGACCGTGACACCTCCGATCCGCGTCGTCACGATCTCGTTCCGCTCACCCACCGCGTCGATGCCGACGTCTCGCAGCAGGTCCCGCGTCTCGTCGAAACCCTCGCGGCCGTAGTCATGGCTGTGGTTGTTCGCCTGGTTCAGGATGTCGAAGCCGCGCAGGTGGCCGGCCGCGTCCGGTTCGCTGCGGAACGCCAGGCAGCTGTCGCTCCCTCCGCACTTGTCGTAGCCGGTGTCGTCGGTGATCGCCTGCTCGAGGTTGCCCGTGACGAGGTCTTGGGTGAACCAGGATCGCACGTCGTCGAAGTACGTTCGGCCACGGTCGTCCGGGATGCCATGCCCCACGTCGTACAGCAGGATGTCGCCGGTCGCGCCGATGCTCACCTCCCCGGCACGCGCTCCCGCCGCATCAGGGATCTCCGCCGGTCGAGCGGGTACCGCCGCTGCGGCAGCCAGACCCGCACCCAGCGCCCCGAGGACGAGCACGGCGACGGGCGTCCGCCACGGACCCCGTCCGCGCAGCGCTGACGCCCCGGTGGAGACGGCGACGGAGCGACGGTGCGGCAGGTCCCACAGCCAGGCCGCACCGTCGCGGTCCGTGAGACGCGCAAGGAGGACGCAGGCGGCGACGAGCCCCCCGGTCAGGACGACGGGGAGCAGCACCGCCGCCACGAGCTGGACCGCGTTTCCCGAGTCCGAGAGCGGTCCGACCAGGGCTGCGTCGACGAGGACGAGAAGCGGCATGTGGATCAGGTAGATCGGAAGCGTCCGGGCGCCGAGCCAGGTCAGCACCGGTCCCAGCAGCCGCACGCCGGGCAGCAGCGGCGCCACAGCGAGCCCCATCGCCACCCCCAGCACCGAGACCGCGGGCCAGACCCCCGGCATAAGCTCCGTGCCGGTCACCCGCATCAGGGCGTACGCCATCAGGTAACCCGCGATCAGCACCGCCGCGACGAGTCGGCGCGGGCGAGCCGTGAAGCTGCGGATGCGTGGGGCGAGGTAGGCGCCGACCAGGAAGAACACCAGGTTGTACAGGAGCGAGCCGCGGTTGCTCACCACGTCCACGAGCCCTGCCGCCACCGCGACGGATGCCGCCCCGGCGACCGCGATGAGCAGCCACCGCGGCACACGATCGAGGCCCTTCGCCACCAGGAAGTACAGGGCGAGCGCGTAGAGGTACCAGGTGTTCGGCGGACTGATCGTGAGCGCCTCCACGAACTCCGAGACGCTGCGCGGCACGAGCGTCGGGAAGTCGGGGAACGCCCACATCGCGGCCATGTGGATGAGCGTCCACAGCAGATAGAGGTACAGGAAGCGGAGGACGCGCGGACGCAGCACGGCTGCCCACGGGCGCTGGAGTGCGTCGGCGGCGAAGTATCCCGACAGGAACAGGAACAGCGGCATCAGGAACGGCCAGATCATGTCGCTCGCGAGTCCCCACACGCCGGGGATGGGGATGCCGATCCGCCAGTCGACCTGCAGGTAGGTCTTCAGCACCACATGCCAGAAGACCACGAGCACGATGAGGAGCCCCTTCGCCGCGTCCCCCCAGGCGACACGCGAAACGGGGGCGGGAGAGCCCTCGCTCACGCTGACGCGTCGCTTCGTCGTCGTGCGGAGCCGGCGAGACGTCGAGTGATCATGAGACCGATTCAACGGCGTGCGATGTTGCCGGAGCGTACGAAGTTCTGCATACGCTCCCGCAACATCCGGGTCTCTAGGGTGGGCCCATGATGTCGCACGCCCTCACCCTGACCGCCTTCGCGAACGGTTCGGCGCCACTCAGCGCCCCGCTTCTCCTCGGCGGAACGTGCCTGGGCGTGGGCGTCGCCATGATGACCGGTGCGGCGGTCGCGCAGATCCGGAGGAGGTACGGATGTCGGGCCGATGGACGGATGTCGGGCCGGGACGGCCCTGTTCGTCCGACATCCGTCCCGTCGTCCGACATCCGTCCGGGAAAGGAACGGGACGTGGCGCCGGGCGGGGATGGCGGGCGGGGATGAGGGGCGGGGATGACGAACGCCCCCTGTCCCGAGGGACAGGGGGCGTTGCCGCGTGTGCTTACTTGGCGGCGACGACCTGCAGCGTGATGACTGCGGTGACGTCTTCATGCAGACGCACGGTCGCCTCGTGCTCACCGGTCGCCTTGATCGGCGAGGTGATGTGCACCTTGCGCTTGTCGATCGAGCCGAGGCCCGCAGCCGAGACGGCCTCTGCGACATCGGCGGTCTTCACCGAGCCGAAGAGACGGCCTTCCTTGCCGGCCTTCACCGCGAGGCGCACCTTGGTGCCCTCGAGCGTGTTCTTCAGGGCCACAGCCTCGTCGCGGTCGTGGATCGCGCGTGCCTGACGCGCGGCCTGGATCGATGCGACCTGCTTTTCGCCTCCGCGGGTCCACGCCGTGGCGAAACCCTGCGGGATGAGGAAGTTGCGGGCGTACCCGTTCTTGACCTCGACCACGTCACCGGCGCTACCCAGCCCGGCGACCTCGTTCGTGAGAATCAGCTTTGCCATCTCGATACCCCTTACCGGCCGGCGCCAGCGTAGGGCAGGAGCGCCATTTCGCGCGCGTTCTTGATCGCCGTGGCGATCAGACGCTGCTCCTGCACCGAGACACCGGTGATACGACGGGCGCGGATCTTGCCGCGCTCCGAGACGAACTTGCGGAGGGTGGCGACATCCTTGTAATCGATGACACCGACCCGGATGGACTTCGCGGGAGCGGCGTTCTTCGCGCCCTTCCGCGGCTTGCGGCGGTCGCCGCTCGACTTTCCAGCCATTGTTTTTCCTTAGTGATGAGCGGGCCCTTCGACGAGCTCAGGGACCCAGGGGTCCAGCTCAGGGCCAGAGAAGTGTTTTCAGAAGGGGGTGTCGTCGCCGAAGCTGCCCGGAGTGCTCCAGGCATCGGCGCTGGTCGACGAGCCGGGAGTGGACCACGGCTCCTCCGACACCTGCTGCTGCTGTGCGGGGCGAGACTGTCCGCCGCCGCCACCGCCGGTCGAGGCCGCACGGGTGACCTGCGCGGTCGCGTACCGGAGCGAGGGGCCGATCTCGTCGACCTCCAGCTCGATCGCGGTGCGCTGGTTGCCCTCGCGGTCCTGGTAGGAGCGCTGACGCAGACGGCCCTGCGCGATGACGCGCATGCCCTTCGTCAGAGAACCCGCCACGTGCTCGGCGAACTCGCGCCACACGGACGCACGGAGGAACAGCGCTTCGCCGTCCTTCCACTCGTTCGCGGCACGGTCGAAGTTCCGAGGCGTCGATGCGATGGTGAAGTTCGCCACCGGCAGCCCGTTCTGCGTGTAGCGCAGCTCGGGATCGGCCGTGAGGTTGCCCACCACGGTGATGACGGTTTCGCCTGCCATGGGACTTAGGCCTTCGCAGCCTTGGCGGCCTTGCGGGCAGCCTTCTCTTCGGTGCGCTTGGCCTCCGAAGCGACCATCGCCTGAGCCTCTTCCGAGCGGAGGACCTTGGTGCGCATGATCTGCTCGTTCAGCTTGAGCTGACGGTCGAGCTCCTGCGTGGCCTCGCTGGTCGCGGTGAAGTTGACGACGGCGTAGATGCCCTCGGTCTTCTTCTGGATCTCGTAGGCCAGACGGCGCTTGCCCCAGATGTCGACGTTGTCGATCGAGCCACCATCGTTGGTGATGACCTTCAGGAACTTGTCGAGCGTGGGAGCGACCTGGCGCTCGTCGATCTCGGGGGTCAGAATGACCATGAGTTCGTACTGGTGCGTCACTTACCCACCTCCTTCGGACTAGAACGGCTTCCGAGGATTTCCCGGAAGCAGGAGGGTGTGTGCACGTGCCCGCCCGAGGTATCCCGAATGGATGCCGGAAGGCAGACAACCTCGACAGTCTAGCGGAAGCGGGCCGTCGCCGCGAACGGCCACCGTCTCGCCACCCGAGGGGCCGACAGGAACACGAGATTTTGGCATGCTGGGACGCGTGCCCGGTGACCGTCACCGACGCACGCGACCAGAGGGGGGACGCGATGCGCGTCAACAAATGGGGGGTCGGCGTCATCCTCGCCGCCGCCGTCGTACTCACCGGATGCACCGCCGGCGGATCGGACGAGCCGGCCGCATCGACGCCTGCCAGCGGCGCGACACAGGAGACCGAAGCACCGAGCACGGACTGCCCCGAACTGACGGAGGGCGCCACGATCGACGGCACGGAGCTCGGCGCGTGCATCGCCGACGCGATGTCGGACACGGCGGGCTACGCGGGGAAGACCAGCGTGATGGGCGTGGAGTCGACTGCGCGCTTCAACCCGTCCGAGAAGGCCATCGAGTCGATCTCGCCTGCTGGATCGCTGATCGCGATCGGCGACGACGTCTGGGTGAAGTCCCCCCAGACCGACTGGCAGCCCGCCGACCCGTCGTCGAGCGACCCCGTGATCGCCGCCCTCAGCTCCAGCGCCGCCAACATCACGTCCCTCGACCCGGCGACGGCCGCACAGGCCCTCACCGGCGAGTTCACCGTGACCGGCACCGGTGAGCGACTGGGTGAGAAGGTCCACCTCCTCACCGGCACGATCGAACAGCAGGGCACGGAGGTCGAGGTCCTCTTCGAAGTGACCGACGACTACGTCAACCTCGCCTCCACCAGCACCGCCTCGATCGAGGGGCAGTCGCTGGAGGTCGCGATGGAGATCACCGAGTGGGACGTGAAGCAGGACATCGTCGCACCGCTCTGATCCGCGAGTGACGCCGAGGGGCCGGCGCATTGCGCGCCGGCCCCTCGTGTGCGGGTCAGCCCCGTCCAGAAGAGCACCGGAGCCGCGAGAAGCGTCCATCCGATGATGAGCTGAGCTGTGCCCGGCGCCTCGTGTTCGTCTTCGGAGTCGTGACGTCGCTGCGGCGGCACACGTAGGCCCGGCCCCGCCGACACTCCGAGTGAGCGGGATGCCGGGTTCAGCGCGTCAGTAGGCGACGGGCGGGACCTCGGCCCAGACGATGCGGTCGTCGGTCGACGGAGCGGCGGGGATGCGGCCCGCGCCGTCGGGCTCCGGGATCGCCGCCAGGAGCGCCTGCGTGTAGGGATGCTGCGGAGCGGCCCAGAGCTGATCCGTCGGACCCGACTCCAGCACGCGACCGCCGAACATCACGAAGGTGCGGTCGGCGATGCGGCGCACCACGGCGAGGTCGTGCGAGATGAACAGCATGCCCGCACCCGACTCGGCCACCAGGTCGCGCATCAGGCCGGCGACACTCGTCTGGGTCGACGCGTCGAGCGCCGAGATCGGCTCGTCGGCCACGAGCAGCGACGGTCGAGCTGCCAGCGCCCTGGCGATCGCGATGCGCTGCTTCTGCCCGCCCGAGAACTGGTGCGGGAAGCGGGTGCTCACGGTCGTCGGCAGCCCGACGCGCTCGAGCCACTCCTCGACCGTCGACCCTTCGGCACCCCGCGCTCTGGCGGTGGCGATGCCGTCAGCGATCTGGTCACCGACCCGGCGCCGGGGATTCAGCGAGGTCGCCGGGTCCTGGAACACCATCTGGATGCCGGTCAGCGCGA
Organism: Microbacterium algeriense; assembly: GCF_008868005.1. Lineage (GTDB taxonomy): Bacteria > Actinomycetota > Actinomycetes > Actinomycetales > Microbacteriaceae > Microbacterium > Microbacterium algeriense. The sequence goes on along the minus strand of NZ_WAAO01000001.1, from coordinate 334,365 downwards.
TCGAGCGACGGCGGATGCCGAGCGGCGACACCGGGGCATCACGGAACCGCACGGTGCCGCCGGCGATCTTCTCGATGCCGACCACGGCACGTGCCAGGCTGGACTTGCCACTGCCGGACTCGCCGACGAGGGCGACGGTCTCCCCCGCAGCCACACGGATGGACACGCCGTTCACGGCGATCACCGGCGGGTTGCCCGGGTACCGGACCACCACGTCCTGCGCGTCGAGGACTGCGACCTCACTCATCTGCCGCCTGCCCTTCCGGTGCCTCATCGATGCGCGAACCCGGCAGGGCCGCGAGCAGCATACGCGTGTACTCGTGCTGCGGATCGCGGAACAGCGTCTCGCGGTCGGCGAGCTCCACGATCCGGCCGTCCTTCATCACGGCCACCGTGTCGGCGATCGCGCTCATCACGCCCAGGTCGTGGGTCACGAGCAGCACGGCGAGGTTCCGCTCCACGGCGAGGTCTCGCAGCAGCTGAAGGATCCCCGCCTGCACCGTCACGTCGAGCGCGGTGGTCGGCTCATCCGCCAGCAGCACCTCGGGGTCGCAGGCGAGGGCACAGGCGATCGCGATGCGCTGGCGCTGTCCGCCCGAGAACTGGTGCGGGTAGCGCTTCAGCGCCTCCGTCGGATTGGGCACCTGCACGGTCTCGAGCAGTTCGACGGCTCGGGCCCGTGCCGCGGCACCCTTAAGCCCGAGATGCACGCGCATGTGATCGGTGAGCTGCCGTCCGACGGGCAGCTGCGGGTGCAGCGACGCCGACGGATCCTGGAACACCATGGCGATCCGCTTGCCGCGCACCGTGTTGAGGGAGCGGCGCTTCAGGCCCACCAGCTCCTCCCCGCCGAGCAAGATCGACCCGCCGACGCGCGCCTGACGCGGCAGCAGCCCGAGCACGGCGAGCGAGGTGAGAGTCTTTCCCGATCCGGATTCCCCGGCGAGGCCGTGGATGCGGCCGGCCTCGAGCTCGAGCGAGACTCCCTTCACGAGCGGACGGCCGATGTCGATGGTCAGGTCGCGGATGCTGAGGGTCGAGGCGCTCATGCGGCCACTCCCGTCGCCGATGCCTTGTGCTCTGCGGCCTTCTCGTGCGTGATCTCGGCCGTCGGGTCGAGCACGTCGCGCATCGCATCTCCGAGGAAGTTGAACGCGAGCACCACCGTGAGGATCGCGAGACCGGGGAAGACTCCGAGCCACCAGGCATCGAAGTTCTGCATCGCGCCGGAGATCATCGACCCCCACTCGGCCGTCGGGGGCTGCGCGCCCAGACCGAGGAAGGAGAGTCCCGAGAGGAGCAGGATCGCCGCGCCGATGTCGAGCGTCGCGAGCACCAGGACCGGGCCGGCGATGTTCGGGAGGATGTCGACGAACAGCGTGCGCGCCGGCGAGTGCCCGAGCAGGCGACCGGCGATCACGTAGTTCTGTCCGCGCAGGCCGAGCACGATGCTGCGCGTGACGCGGGAGTACTGCGGCCACGAGACCACGATCGCCGCGATCACCGCGTTGAACAGCGACGGCCCGAGCGAGGCGGCGACCACCATCGCGAGGATCACGGTCGGGAACGCCATGAACAGGTCGGTGATGCGCATGAGGGTCTCGTCGACCCAGCCGCCGAAGTATCCGGCGAGCGCACCGATGAGCGTGCCGATGATCATGGCGGCGATCACGAGCATGAGCGCGAGCGGCAGGCTCACGGTGGCGCCGGTCATCAGACGAGAGAAGATGTCGCGCCCGTTGCCGTCGGTGCCGAGGAGCGTGTCGATGCCCGGCGCCTGCAGTCGCGGGAGCACCTGCGCGTTCGGCGGGTACGGCACCCACCACTGCGCGGTGAAGGCGACGATGATCCACGCACCGGCGATCACTGTGCCTATGATGCCGAGCGGGGTGCGCCAGGCACGCGGCCAGCGGAAACGGAAGCGTCCGGCGGGGGTCGCTGCGGCGATGCGGCTCATGCGATCCTCACTCTCGGGTCGAGCACGCCGTACAGCAGGTCGACGATGAAGTTGATGAGGAGGTAGATGACTCCGACCACGAGGCCGACGCCCATGATGCCGGGCAGGTCGAGGTTCGCGGCGGAGTTGTAGGCGTACGTACCCAGTCCCGGCCAGGCGAACACCGACTCGACGAGCACCGTGCCGGAGAGCAGGGCCCCGAACGCGACACCCACGACGGTGAGGATCGGCAGCGAGGCGCCGCGCAGCACGTAGTCGAGGATCACACGCATGGCCGGGAGTCCCTTGGCGCGGGCCGCTCGCACATAGTCGCTGCCGAGCACCTCGAGCACCGAGGTGCGGATGAAGCGGGTCAGCAGTCCGATGGTCACGAGCGAGAGCACCATGACCGGAAGAGCGAGGTGCGCGAGGGCGTCGAAGAAGCCGACCGCGTCTCCGTTGAGGAGGTAGTCGACGGTGTAGAGCCCGGTCACGCGGGGCGGCGGGGTGATCGACGGCGAGATGCGGCCGGAACCCGGAGCGATGCGCAGCTCCAGGAAGAACACGTAGAAGCTGACCAGCGCCAGCCAGAAGGTCGGGACGCTGAGGCCGACGAGCGTCACGACGCGGATGACCTGGTCGGTGACGAGTCCGCGGCGATAGGCCGCAAGCGTGCCGAGCACGATGCTGACCGCGAGGCTGACGATGATCGCGCCGATCGCGATCTCGATCGTCGCGGGCACGGCGGTGGCGAGGTCGCTGGTGACCGGGCGTCCGGTCACCAGCGACGTGCCGAGGTCCCCGCGGAGCAGGTTCCCCATATAGATGAAGTACTGCACGAACAGTGGCTGGTCGAGTCCGTTCGCCTTGATGAACGCCTCGCGCGTCGCGGGGTTCTGCGACGCGCCCTCACCGAGCGCGGCCGAGACCGGGTCTCCCGGCACCAGGTTGGTGAGCGCGAACGTGACGATGGTCACGCCCACCAACAGGAGCAGGGAAGTCCCGGCCCGCCGCAGCAGGTATCCGATCAGAGGCGAGCGGCGCCGCTGCGCCTGCCTCTGCACGGCCACTGTCGTCATGAGTCGTCCGATCAGCCGGCGGGCGTGATCTCGGCGATGTCCATCTCCCACACGGAGTTGTACACGGCGCCCTTCACGCTGTCGGCGGAGGAGATGTTGCGGCCGGGAACGATGAGCGGGACGAAGGGACCCTCGGCCTGCATCGCCTCAGCGAACGCGGTGAACGCGGCCGTGCGCTGCTCGGGGTCGGTCGCTGCCGCGGCACCCGCGGCGATGCCGGCGATCTCCGGGTTGGCCTCGGCCGCCCAGCCGGCGCGGAGACCGACCTTCAGACCGGGAGCGAAGGGCAGGAAGTTCGCCGAGTCGGCGTAGTCCGGGCCCCAGAACCACAGGCCGAAGCCCTCGGTGCCGTTGACGTAGGCGTCGAGCTCGGTCGCGAACGGCGCGGGGGCGAGGTCGACCGTGATGCCGGCGTCTTCGAGCTGCGCCTGCACGCGCTCGGCGAGCGGGGTGAACTCCACGCCGCCGACCGGGTAGTCGTTCGGGAACTGCAGCTTGAGCGTCTGACCGGTGTAGCCGGCTTCCGCGAGGGCGGCCTTCGCCTTGTCGAGGTCCTGCTCCACGCCGCTGTCGAGGGCACCCTCGAATCCGGGCGGGATGACGCCCGTCGCCTGGACGGCGCCGGCGCCGGCGAGCTCCAGCAGCGCGTCGTAGTCGAGCGCGTAGCGGATGGCCTCGGCGATCTTCACGTTCGCCAGGTCGCCGCCGGCGGCGCCCTGGTTCAGCAGCAGGAAGATGGTCTGACCGGAAGGAACGGAGTCGACGGTGATGTCATCGCCGAGACCGGCGACCTGGTCGCCGTTGAGGTCCATCGCGACCATCGAGTCGCCGCCCTTGAGGTTTGCGAGCTGCGTCGCGCTCTCGGAGACGTTGCGCACGACCACGCGCTTGTAGTCCGACGCCTCGTCGCCGTTGTACTCGTCGTTCTTCGTCAGCACGACCTGCGAGCTGAGGTCGAGGGTGTCGAGCACGAACGGACCGGAGCCCGCCGACTCGCCGTCGAGGAACTTCTGCGCCGAATCGGTGCCGTCGGTGGCGCCGCCGTTCTCGATCACGACGTCGGAGTTGACGATGCCGAGCGCCGGGTTCGCGAGGATCGCCGGCAGCTGCAGCAGCGGGGTCTCGGACGTGAACTGGATCGTCTTGTCGTCGACCTCGGTGATGGTCAGGCCGCCGAGGAGGAAGTTCGGCTTGGCGTCTTCCATGCCCTGGATGCGCTGCAGCGAGAACACGACGTCCTTCGCCTCGATGGGCGAACCGTCGGAGAAGACGCGGTCTCCCTCGAGGGTGAAGGTGAACTCGGTCGCCTCGTCGTTCTGCTCCCACGACGCGAGGCCCGGAACCGGGGTGGAGACGTCGGAGCCCTCGAAGTCGACGAGGGTCTCGTAGAGCGCCTTGGCGATCATGTTGCCGGTCGGGTCGTAGGTGTGACCCGGGTCGGTCGTCTCGATCGAGAACGCGGTGTCGATGACGAGGGAGTCGGAGCCCTGCGAGGAGTCGCCGTTGTTCGCCGAGTTCCCTCCCGAGCAACCTGCGAGCGCGAGGAGCGCGACGGCTCCGAGCGCGATGACCGGCGTGATACGGCGTGACGACATGAGGGCCTCCAAGGGCGAGGAGTACATTCGGGTGAGCCGCCACCGATGTGGACGACCGTGGATCAGATTCGCATCATATGCGACGATGTGTCCAGCAAGAGCGGGTCACCTCGGCACGCTCTGTCCAGAACCTCGATTGTGGGTAACAATATGTCCAGCAAGAATGCGGAAGAGTCGAAGCATTCTGGACGAAGTGCCGCACCCTTGGACGAGACGGCGTACAGAATCCTCGAAGTGCTCCGTGATAACGGTCGGGTCTCGATCGCCGCCCTCGCCGACAAGGTCGGCATCTCTCGCGCGAACGCCTACACCCGCGTCGAGTCGCTCGTGCACGACGGGGTGATCACCGGCTTCAGTGCCCGCGTGGATCAGGCGAAGGCCGGGCTGTCGATCGGGGCGCTCGTGTTCGTCACGGTGATGCCGCAGGCCTGGGCCTCGTTCCGCGAGCGCGTGACCGAGATGCCCGATGTCGAGTGGTGCGCCATCACGACGGGCGAGCACGATGCGATGCTGCTCATCCGGGCCGTCGATGTCAGCGGCGTGCACGAGTTCTCCACCGGGGTGATCGCCCAGCTGCCCGAGGTGCGTACGGTGGTCAGCGTCGTCGTGCTCGACGAGGTGATCCGTCGCCCCTACCTGCTGCCGGGCGATCTGCCGGAGCGCAGCAGCGTCGACGCGCCACTGGGCATGACGCGGTGGACGCCCGCCTCGCCTGGCCGGGACACGCTTCCGCCGCGCTGACCCGCGTCAGGCCGAGATCTCCTCGCACACGCTCAGCTGCGGCAGACCGTGCATCTCGTAGTGCTCCACGAGACGGATGCCGCCGTCGTCGGTCAGCTCCAGTTCGCTCTCGCCGTCGCCGGTCACGACCGTGCCGTCGCTCTTGAGTACATGGACGAACGACACCCAGATCGTGTCGCCGGTGCGGGTGCCGACGAACTTCCCGAAGGTGACCGTGTCGCCTTCGTACCCGCCCCAGATCGCGCCGTCGCGCTCGAAGTACTCGAAGATGCTCGGGGATTCCGGGTCGACCGCCGAGGTCGTGGACGACACCATCCGGAAGCGGCGGCCGTCGAGGGAGGGGAGGGTTGCAGTCGCAGTCACATCCTCGATTATGGAGGATGCGCTCACCGGCCGGTCGCGCGGGCGTGCTCCCGCCATTCCTCGTCGAGGAGGGCGAGGACCAGCATCGTGGCCGGGTAGCGTGGTCGCATGGAGTGGATGTCCGATCCCTCGGCGGGGGCGTGGCTGCGTGAGCGGCTCGACGCAGGCTACGAGACTATGCACGCAGTGGTGCCTCGCGGATTTCCCGCGTATGCGCGGGTCTTCCATCCCGCGATCGCCAGATCCCTGCCCGGCCGCGCAGTGCCGACGTCGGACGAGTTGATGCGGATGCCCGAGCACGAACAGCACGCACTCGTAGCCGGGTTCGTCGACGAGCGCGTCTCGTGGGCGCAGACCGCGGCCGCGTTCGCCACCACCATGCACGCCCAGGCACAGTGGCAGCGGATCGTGCGCACCCCGGTCGACGGCGATTGGCGCACGCGGATCGCGCCGGACGGGCGCGAGTTCACCGCACCGATGGAGGGCGAACTCGACGACGCCTCCCTGAACGCGCTCGCCGAGCACCTGGCTGCGCACACCACGACGCCGGATGCCGGGGTGGCCGCGCTCTGGGAAGGCTTCGGTGGTCTCGTCGGCTTCTACGGCGAGACGCCCTCCCGTGCGTTCCTCACGTTCACCGACGATCCGAACCACCAGGCGATGCTCGACCGCAGCACGCACGATCCGTTCAACAACGTCTTCCGCAAACCCACGTGGCAGGAGGGCATCCTGTCGCGCGAGATCTCGGAAGGTCCTCGACTGCAGCTGCCGGATCGCGACTACGTGCTGTTCTCCGCAGGCGCTCGGGACTTCACCTCCCCCGACTGGGCGCTTCCCGCGCCGTGGCGCGACCTTCCCGCCGAGGCACACGGCTTTCCTCCCTCAGCGCAGAGTCCGAACCTGCTCTGGCCGGACGATCGTGCGTGGGTCATGGTGTCGGAGATCGACTTCGACTCGACGATCGTGGCCGGCTCGCCCGATCTGGTCCGGGCGATCTGCGCCGATGAGCGCCTCGAGGCCCTGCCGCTGCCAGAGGGCGCCGACCTCACCTGGGACGCGGACGAGGTCAACCGGTGAGCCAGCCCGCGCCCACCTCGACGTTCGACGCCCGACCCCTCACCGAGCCCGTCGACCCGGCCGCTGTCCGTGCGTTCGCGGCGGAACTGCGCTCGCGGCAGAGCGCAGGTGTGAACGCGGCCACCGTGGTCGGCATCGTCGTGGCGGCGATCGCCGCGCTGGTGATGGTGCCGATCTTCGTGAGCGTCATCCTGAACCTCGCGGCGATGGGCGGCTCCCCCGCGTCGGCGGCGATCCCCCTCGTGCTGTTCCTCCTCCTGCTCGCGGGTGCCGGCGTGCTGATCTGGTTCGGGGTGCGCGGAGCGCGCATCACCCGCTACCGACTGCACCGTTTCGCTCAGGCCAACGGCATGACCTACGAGCCGAAGGTGATCGACCCGCCGCTGCCCGGCATGATCTTCAGCATCGGGCGTTCTCGGCAGTCCACCGACCTGATCCGCGGGACGCGCCCGCGCTTCGTGGAGTTCGGGAATTACCAGTACACGGTGCAGTCCGGGAAGAATTCGACGACCTACCGCTGGGGCTACGTGGCGGTGAAGCTCGACGTGCCGCTGCCGAACATCGTGCTCGACGCGAAGGGCAACAACGGTTTCGGGTCGAACCTGCCGGCTTCGTTCCAAAAGGCCCAGCGCCTGTCTCTCGAGGGCGACTTCGATGAGAATTTCACGCTTTACTGCCCTGCCGGGTACGAGCGCGACGCCCTGTACCTGTTCACGCCCGACATCATGGCGCGGTTCATCGACAACGCCGCCGAGCTCGATGTCGAGATCGTCGACGACTGGCTCTTCCTCTACACGCAGCGCAAGGCATCGACGCTCGATCCGGCGACCTGGGCCTGGCTGTTCGGCGCCGTCGGCGCCCTGCTGACGAAGTTCGAGCAGTGGGCACGCTGGCGCGATGAACGACTGGTCGACGGCACCGCGCACGATGGCCTCTCCGCACCGAGCCCTGCTCTGCCGTTCGCCCCTCCGGCCGGGATGCTGACGCCGCCGCCGGGTGTCGCCCCTCAGGGGCGACGACTGAAGCGGGGCGGTTCCTGGGTGCCGATCGTGGTCGTCTTCGGACTCATCGCGTTCTGGATCGTGAGTCGACTGAACTGAGCGGAAGCGAGGCGGAGTCCGAGTGTGGGGGTGGGTGCCGGCTGGGGACCGAACTCCCACCCCATCCCCCCTCGGGATCGAAAAGAGATCGACTCTCCCTCCGCATGGCGGCTGTGCCGCCCCGCCCACGGTCAGCTGGGGACTGACGCTGCTGGGCGTATACAGGAATGGTATACCGGGCGAGGTTGCAGGAGGTTGCAGAGATTCTCACTCCGCACCGTCCGGGGCTTTGTCCGCACAGAATTTGATCCTGTCCAGGCCGTTCTGGAGGTGGGTGCGCATCGCCATGGCCGCCGCCTCCGGGTCGCTCTCATGGATCGCCTCGGCGATCACGCGGTGCTCGGCCCACGACTCCTCCCATGCCGACCTCTCGACGCACACGGGACTGACGTGGATGGAGGCCAGCGCCTCGGACAGCGACCTCAGCAGCAGCGGGTTGCCGGAAGCAGCGGCGAGGGTCTCGTGGAAACTCCGGTTCCGGTGCAGCGGTTCGACACGCAGCCGGGACGAGGACGGGCGATGATCGAGCGCGCGCTCGCACAGAGCGAGCAGCTCCCGGGAGTGCGTGGACGGAGAGCGTCTGGCTGCGAGCGCTGCCGCCGCGGGCTCCACGATCTGCCGATAGCTGTAGACGTTCAGCACGCTGTCCTGATCGATGAGCCAGGTCGTCGTGAAACCCCGGTTCGGGGTGGCGACGACGAACCCCTCCCTCTGCAACCGCAGCAGGGCGTTCCGCACGGGACTCGTCGAGACGTGCAGCTCGCGCGCCAGCCGCTCGATGTTCACCCGCGCTCCCGGCGAGAGCTGCCCGCCGAGGAGCGCCCCGCGGAGCGCATGGTAGGTCTGCTCGCTGAGCGAATCCCCGCGCCGTTCCTGAGGCATCGAGAGCCTCACCGTGGCGACGCACCCGTGACCGTGGCGGTCGGCATCCGGCGCTCCTCTCGTTCGGAATCGTCGCGTCCACGATAGGGAGAGACACCGCGCCCGACCGGCGACGGCGCGCGATGACCATGGGGAACCGGCGGCGCGGAGCACGGTTTTGTCGGATCCGCTGGCAAAACGTCCCGATCCGACGCAGAGGTCAGCATGGTTTCACCTGTGCGCGCGTCACGCGAAGAATTGAACCGGTGAACGATGCACCGGACGGGAGGGGCCGGCCGGCTTGACTGGGGTTTCAAGAAGCCATCGTGACGCACACGGGCTGATGCGGCCGCGTCAGCGTGCGGGCCGGCCATCGGGCCCGATCCCCCGGTGGCCGGTCACCACCTCCCCCCGGGTCTCAGGCGCCGGGTGCGATCGACATGTGGGGCCAGCTCTCGACCGTTCCGCTCAGCACCGAGTCGAGCGCAGCCCATGCATCGGAATCGCGCATGGCCGCGCCGATGCGCTCGGCGTTCGCACGGAAGGACGGGTCGGTGAGCACGCGGGTGACCGCGTCGCCGACCTGCCTCGGGGAAGCGGTGCTCGTGCGCAGGTTCACCCCGGCGCCGGACCAGCCGACACGAGCGCAGACCTCGACCTTGTCCTCGGTCTGCCCGGCGACGACGAGCGGGATCCCGTGGGCCAGACTCTGCTGCACGCCGCCGTATCCTCCGTTCGTCACCACGACGTCGGTCAACGGCAGCAGTCGGTCGTACGGCAGGTATTCGGCGACCCGCACGTTGTCGGGCAGCCGTCCGGCGAGAGCGTCGAGCGGACGGCCTCCCGTCGAGACGACCACCAGGACGTCGGCTGCGGCGAGCGCGGTGATCGTCGGGAGCACGAGCTGGCCGAAGTCGGAGTTGGCGATCGTGCCCTGGGTGACGTGCACCACGGGACGTGAGCCGTCGAGGTCCGCCCACCACGACGGCAGAGGCGCGTCGGAGGCGGAGGCCGGCAGGGGCCCCGCGAAGTGCACGCTGGCGGGGAGGTCGGCGCGCGGATACTCGAACTCGGGCACCGTGAACTGCACGTAGGCGTCGGAGCGCCCGGCCCAGTCGAGCACGAAGCCGCCGAGATCGCGGCCGACCTCGCGGCGCGCCATCGCGTCCGCTTCCTTCTGGACGCCGCCGAAGATCACCTTCTCGGCGACCGTGCGCAGGGCCGCGTTGCGCAGACGTCCGATCGGCCCCGGTGACGGGGTCACACCCAGTCCGAACGGCGCCGTGTCCTTGCTGCGGGCACCGAGAGGGAAGATGCCGAGCACGACGACAGGGGGCCGATCCTGCTCGGGCAGGAGCTGGAGCAGCGCACCGCCGACGAAGAGGGGCTCGGTGAGGACGGCGTCGACGGGCCTGGCCGCCAGTTCCGCTCGGACGGCGGAGAGCTGGGCGGCACCCGGTCGCACGAACAGGTTGCTCATGTCGAAGCGGAGCGCGGCGGGGCCGGTCAGTCCGACGCGCTCGGGGAATGCGCCGTCGGCATCGTCGAGGTCGATCTCGGCCTCCCCCGGCAACGGCAGGAACCGAGCACCCGCGTTCGCGACGCGGTCGGCATAGCGGCGGCTGGTGAGGAAGCTCACCTCATGACCCTGCGAGAGGAGGTGTCGCGCGATCTGCAGCAGCGGCACGACGTGACCATGGGCGGGCGTGCACGTGATGAGGTAACTGGACATGGCGGGTTCTTTCCCTAGAATCGGTTGTACCGTCGAAGTATTCATCACCCCGATAGGAAAGTCAATGGTGGAGAGCGCTCCCCGCGCCTACCGATCCGAACTCCGTGCCCGCCAGGCGCAGGAGACCCGCTCCCGCATCGTCGCGGCCGCCGCCCGCCTCTTCGCCACACAGGGGTACCAGGCGACGACGATCGCCGCGATCGCACGCGAGGCGGGGGTGTCCGCCGAGACCGTCAAGACGACCGCCGCGAAGGCGGAACTGCTGATCGCCGCCTTCGAGGTGACGTTCTCCGGCTCGGAGGCCGCCGAGACCCTGGCCGACACCGACGTGGCGGCCGGAGTGATCGACCTCCCGGACGAGGTGTTCCTCGATGCGGTGCTCGAGACCATCAGCACGGCCAACGCCCGCGGGCACGGACTGTGGACGGTCCTGCTGGGCGCCGCCCTGTCCGACCCCGTGGTCGACGACGCGCTGCGCCGCATCCTCGAACACCGCGCCGCCGACTATCGGCTGCTGGTCTCCGAACTCCTCCGACGCGGGATCGCCACCCCGGGCATCGACGAGTCCGCCGCCGCGATCACCCTGTCCTTCCTGCTCTCACCCGAGAGCTACCAGCAGCTCGTCGCGCAATCGGGCTGGACCCCGGAGCGTTACGCCGGCTGGCTCCGCGCCGCGGTGCTGGCCGAGGTGACCTCGCCCGGCTGAAGGCGACCTCAGCGGGCGGACCAGCCGCCGTCCATCGTGTAGCTCGCCCCGGTCACCATGCCTGCCGAATCGCCGGCGAGCCAGACGGCGAGGGAGGCGACCTCCGCCGGTTCGACCAGTCGCTTGATCGCGGCCTCCGTGAGGAGCACGTTCTCGAGGACCTCGCTCTCGGGGATGCCGTGCACCCGCGCCTGGTCCGCGATCTGCTTCTCCACCAGCGCGGTGCGCACGTACCCCGGATCGATGCAATTGCTCGTCACGCCGCGGGGGCCGCCCTCCAGTGCCGTCACCTTGGACAGTCCCTCGAGCCCGTGCTTGGCCGCGACGTAGGCCGACTTGTACGGGGAGGCCCGCAGGCCGTGCACGCTGGAGACGTTGATGATCCGCCCGAATCCGCGCTCGTACATCCCGGGGAGCGCCGCACGGATCAGCAGGAACGGCGCTTCGAGCATGAGCCGCAGGATGAAGGAGAAGCGCTCCGGCGCGAAGTCCTCGATCGGGCTCACGTGCTGGACGCCGGCGTTGTTGACGAGGACGTCGACATCCAGGCTCGCCCCGGCGAGCGCGGCGCTGTCGGCGAGGTCGACGTGCCAGGCCGCTCCCCCGATCTCAGACGCCAGATCCTCGGCGGCCCCGCGATCGATGTCGGCGACCGTGACGTGGAATCCTGCCGCGGCGAAAGCGCGGGCGCAGGCGGCCCCGATCCCGCTGGCTCCTCCGGTAACGAGGGCCCTGCGCCCGCGCGATTCGCTCATGTGGTTCTCCTCGGTGGTTCAGACGGCAGCCGTGCGCGCCGCATCCGCGTCGTCGATCGCCTGCAGCGAGATGCCCTTCGTCTCGCGCAGCGACAGCACGGCGATCGCCGTCACGCCGCACGCCACGACGATGTAGATCGCGATCGGGAGCCACGACCCGAAGTCTCGCAGCCACTGGATGGCGAGGATCGGGGCCAGGGATCCGGCGAGGATCGCCGTGACCTGAGATCCGAGCGAGACACCCGAGTACCGCATGCGCGTCGGGAAGAGCTCTGCCATCACCGCGGGCTGCGGAGCGTACATGAAGGCGTGGAAGCAGAGTCCGATCGTCACGGCCAGCACGATCAGCACGGGGTTGAGCGTGTCGAACAGTGGGAAGGCGAAGAAGGCCCAGGTCGCGCTGAGGATCGCGCCGGTGAGGTAGACGGGCTTGCGGCCCCAGCGGTCGGCGAGCCGGCCCAGCTGCGGGATGATCGCGAAGTGCACGACGTGGGCGATGAGCAGCGCGAGGAGGAGCTGACTCGTGTCGTATTCATGCACGGTCTTCAGGTACACGATCGTGAAGCTCACGACGATGTAGTAGACGATGTTCTCGGCGAAGCGGATGCCCATCGCCTGCAGGATGCCCTTCGGGTAGCGACGCAGCACCTCGACGACGCCGTAGGACGTGGCCTTCTCCGCCTCGACCTGCGCCTTGGCCTCGAGGAAGATCGGCGCCTCCTCGACGTGACGGCGGATGTAGAAGCCGACCAGCACGATCACGGCCGAGAGCCAGAACGCGATGCGCCAGCCCCACTCGAGGAACGCCTCCGAGCTCATCACCCAGGAGCTGACGAGGAGCACGAGCGTGGCGAGGAGGTTGCCGATCGGCACAGCCGCCTGGGGCCAGCTCGACCAGAAGGAGCGAGAGCGATCGGGGCTCTGCTCGGCGACGAGGAGAACCGCGCCGCCCCACTCCCCTCCCACGGCGAACCCCTGGAGGAACCGGAGCGCCACCAGCAGCGCCGGCGCCCAGTAGCCGATGCTCTGGAAGCCCGGGAGGCAGCCCATCAGGAAGGTCGCTGCGCCGACGATGATGATCGTGGCCTGCAGTGTGGGCTTGCGGCCGAACCGATCGCCGATCTGACCGAAGACGATGCCGCCCAGCGGTCGGGCGATGAACCCGATCGCGTAGGTGACGAAGGCCGCGATGATGCCGTCGAGCGGCGATCCCGTGGCGGGGAAGAAATACGTGCCGAAGACCAGGCTCGCGGCGGTCGCGTAGAGGAAGAACTCGTACCATTCGACGACGGTGCCGGCCATGGAGGCCGCGACGACGCGCTTGAGCTTCGAATGGGGGGCTGCGGCGGGGGCGGGCTGACCGGAGGCGCGGGTGGGGGCGGTCATTTCTCTCCTTCGGTGTCGACGGTGACACATCCGTTCCAGTGTCGACAGGCCGGGCGCTTGCAGCAATGCCCAGTGGCGCGCAGCCGCTGTGCATAATTGCAGAATGGATGCGGCGAAGAGGCCACGGGCCGATGACCTGCTCGTGCTGCTCGCGGTGGCCCGCACCGGCCGCTACACCAGCGCCGCCGCGCATCTGGGGCTCGACCACACGACCGTCGCGCGACGCATCGCCGCCCTGGAGGACACACTCGGAGGTCGGGTGGTCGCCCAGTCCGCGGCCGGGTGGGAGCTCACCGACCTCGGACGCACCGCCGCCGAGACCGGCGGACGCATCGAGGCCGCGCTGTCGCAGCTCGACCCCGGCGCCGGGGAGGCACCCGATCCGATCGCGGGGGTGGTGCGGATGTCCGCCACCGATGGGTTCAGCGCGTACATCGCCGCCCCCGCGATCGCCGAGCTCCGTCTGGCGCACCCTCGCCTGACCGTCGAGATCGTCGCCGCGACGCGGAGAGCGGCCGAGCACCGCGCCGGACTGGATCTGGAGGTGGTCGTGGGCGCACCCCAGACCCGACGGGCGCACGCCGTGAAGCTCGGCACCTACACGCTCGGCATGTACGCCTCGCAGGACTATCTCGAGCGCACGGGTACACCGCGGTCGCGGGAAGAGCTGGAACGGCACCGTCTCGTGTACTTCGTCGACTCGATGCTCCAGGTCGACGCGCTCGACCTGCCCCGGCGCCTGGTGCCCGGCATGCAGGACGGGCTGACCTCCACCAACGTCTTCGTCCACGTCGAGGCCACGCGGGCGGGCGCCGGGATTGGCCTGCTGCCGTGCTTCGCCGCCGACCGGCATCCGGATCTGGTGCGCCTGCTGCCGGAGACCTTCGCCGAGAAGCTGCCGTACTACATGGTCGCGCGGCCGGAGTCGCTGCGGCTCCCCGCCGTCGCGGCTCTCGCCGACGCGCTGCGCTCCCGCACCAGGGCCGCCAAGGCGATGCTCGACGGCGTCGGCTGAAGACGAGGTCGCCTACCGGGTCAGCGTCGCGCGGGCATCCTTCGTCAGCAGATACAGCGTGCGGCGGGCGTCCGGGAAGACCGTGAAGCCGAAGCGTGCGTAGAACGCCACGACGTCGTCGTTGATCGCGTGGACGAGGATGGCCCGCACACCGAGGGCGTCTGCCGCCTCGAGCGCACGCACTGTCGCATGCTGCAGCAGGGAGACGCCGAGGCCCCGGCCCGCGAACTCCTGGTCGACGGCGAGCCGGCCGAGCAGGACGATCGGGACGGAGGCCGGCATCCCGCCGGTGAGTGGAGGCGGCCCGTCGTCCCGGTCCACCGCACTCGAAGAGAGGCAGTAGTAGCCGGCGACCCTCCCCTCCCGCGTCACCGAGACCATCGTCCTCGAGGCGCCGGTCCGCTCGTTCCGCCGTGCGCGCCCCCGCAGCCAGAGGTCCAGACTCTCCTCGCCGCAGCGGAACTCGGAGAGTCGATCACCCACCGAAAGCGGACGCGGCGTGAGGAACTCAGTCAACGAAGACTGTCTCGCGGGTCAGCAGGTCGCGCAGCTCCGCGACACTGCGCGGCGGTCGATCCATGACCTCGACGAAGGCATCGAATCGGAGGGCATCGACCCGCAGTCGGCGATCGCGCTGGATGACTTCCTGCGCACGCTCCACGAGCGTCGAGGCGGAGAAGTCGGTGAGCGAACGTCCTTCGATCGCCGCGGCTTCTTCGATCGTCGCCTTCTGCTCGGCGGTGACGCGGAAATCCAGGCGCGCGCTCTTGGCAGTGGAGGTCGTCATGTCCTCCAGTGTACGGCGGCCTGCCGTACAGCAACTAGAGGATTTCGGAGACGAGGGTCTCGATGCGGCGGCGGATGTCGTCGCGGATCGGGCGGACGGCCTCGAGCCCCTGACCGGCCGGGTCATCCAGCTCCCAGTCCTCGTAGCGTTTGCCGGGGAAGAACGGGCAGGCGTCGCCGCAGCCCATCGTGATGACGACGTCCGACGCCTGCACGGCCTCGGTCGTGAGCACCTTCGGCTGCTCGGCCGTGATGTCGATGCCCACCTCCCCCATCGCCGCCACGGCGACGGGGTTGATCTGCTCGGCGGGCATCGATCCGGCGGAGCGGACCTCGATGCGATCACCCGCGATCTCGCGGAGGAAGCCGGCGGCCATCTGCGAGCGGCCGGCATTGTGGACGCAGACGAAGAGAACGGACGGGGTGTGCGGCACGAGAAAAAGCTAGCACCGCCGTCTCACCGGTCGCCGAGAGCCGCCAGCTCGTCCTCCCCGAGCATTCGCGACCGGATGAGGAACCGCATCCCCGTCGGACCCTCGACGCTGAACCCCGCCCCGCGCCCCGGCACGACGTCGATCGTGAGGTGCGTGTACTTCCAGTACTCGAACTGCGACACCGACATGAACACCTCAACGGGCTCGTCGAGCCCCACGTCGAGAGCTCCGAGGAGGACGTCTCCCGCGCCGGTGAGGAACATCCCGACCGGATAGCACATGGGCGCGGAGCCGTCGCAGCAGCCGCCCGACTGATGGAACATGAGCGGACCGTGCTGCGCCGTCAGCTCGCGGACGAGCGCGGCCGCGGCGTCCGTCACGGCGACGCGGGTGGGTGTGGTCGTCTCGGCCATGACATCCCTTCCGGAGCGCCCGGGCGTCGGGCGAGAGACCGCGGCCTGCTCGCTCGACACCCGGGCGGGTTTTCAGAAGAAGCCCATCGGGCCTTCCGCATACGAGACGAGGAGGTTCTTCGTCTGCTGGTAGTGGTCGAGCATCATCTTGTGGTTCTCACGACCCACGCCGGACTGCTTGTACCCGCCGAACGCGGCGTGCGCCGGGTACTGGTGATACGTGTTGGTCCAGACTCGACCGGCCTCGATCGCACGACCCGCCCGATAGGCGGTGTCGCCGCTGCGACTCCAGACACCGGCGCCCAGGCCGTACAGGGTGTCGTTCGCGATCGAGATCGCGTCGTCGAAGTCGTCGAACGACGTCACCGAGAGGACAGGCCCGAAGATCTCCTCCTGGAAGATCCGCATGTCGTTGGTCCCCTCGAACACGGTCGGCTGCACGTAGAAGCCCTCGCTGAGGTCGCCGCCGAGGTCGGCGCGCTCCCCTCCCATGAGCAGCCGTGCCCCGCCCTGCTTCCCGATGTCGATGTAGCTGAGGATCTTCTCCAGCTGATCGTTCGAGGCCTGCGCGCCGATCATCGTCGCGGGGTCGAGCGGATTGCCCTGCACGACCTTCTTCACGCGCTCCAGTCCGTCAGCCAGGAAGCCGTCGTAGATCGAGCGCTGGATGAGGGCGCGCGACGGGCAGGTGCAGACCTCGCCCTGGTTGAGCGCGAACATCGTGAACCCCTCGAGCGCCTTGTCGTAGAACGGATCAGCGGTGGAGCGGGCGACGTCCTCGAAGAAGACGTTCGGGCTCTTGCCGCCGAGCTCCAGGGTGACGGGGATGAGGTTCTGCGAGGCGTACTGCATGATGAGGCGGCCGGTCGTGGTCTCCCCCGTGAAGGCGACCTTGCGGATCCGCTTGTGCTGCGCGAGCGGGGCGCCGGCCTCGATCCCGAAGCCGTTCACGATGTTCACGACCCCGGCAGGCAGCAGGTCGCCGATGATGTCGAACAGGAACAGGATCGACGCGGGGGTCTGCTCCGCCGGCTTGATGACGACGCAGTTGCCTGCGGCGAGCGCCGGCGCCAGCTTCCACACGGCCATGAGGATCGGGAAGTTCCACGGGATGATCTGACCGACCACCCCGAGCGGCTCGTGGAAGTGGTACGCGACCGTGTTCTCGTCGAGCTGGCTGATCCCGCCCTCCTGCGCGCGCAGCACCCCGGCGAAGTAGCGGAAGTGGTCGATCGCGAGCGGGATGTCGGCGGCGAGGGTCTCCCGCACGGGCTTGCCGTTCTCCCAGGTCTCGGCGACAGCGATCTCTTCGAGGTGCTGTTCCATCCGGTCGGCGATGCGGTTGAGGATCACGGAGCGCTCGGCGGGGCTCGTCTTGCCCCAGGCGGCGAACGCCTTCCAGGCGACATCGACCGCTCGATCGATGTCTTCGGCGGTTCCGCGTCCGACCTCGGTGAAGGGTTTGCCGTTGACGGGACTGATGTTCTCGAAGTACTGGCCCTTCACGGGTTCGACGAACTCGCCGCCGATGTAGTGGCCGTACCGCGGCCGATAGGTGGCGAGGGCCCCGGGCTGACCCGGAGCGGTGTAGGCGAGCGACACGTCTTCTTCGACGATGGTCATGGGGTCTCCTTCGACGGGTGCGCCGCAGCCTCGATGCCGCGGCGTTCCCTCGAAAGTAGGTCGCGCGACGTTGCACCCCGATGCGCAACGTTGCGAGAAGTTGCGGGCCTCAGGCGAGCGACGCCGCGAAGGCGCGGATGCGCTCGGCCATCGCCTCCGGCACCTCGGCGATCGTGAAGTGCCCGCCCTGCTCGAGCCGCTCGAAGACCCGGAGGTCGCGGTAGAAGCCGCGCGCCAGCACCTCCGGGTAATCGTGCTCATGCCGCTGCACGAAGACCGCTGCCGGCACCGTGACGGCGGGCATGGCGTCCGGGGTGTCCGCGCCCTCGTAGTACGGGCGGAAGGACGATGCGATGCTCTGCGTGACCCAGTAGATCATCGCCTCGGTCAGGATGCGCTCGCGGGAGATCACGGCTTCCACGGCCGCCGGATCGTCGCCTGCCGTGTCGGCCCATTCCGAGAGCTTCTCGGCGATCCAGGCGAGGAGTCCGGCCGGCGAGTCGTTGAGAGCGACGGCCAGCGTGTCGGGACGCGCCCACTGCACATGGCCGTAGGAGCCGTTCGGTCCGTGCTCGGCGTCGAGACGCGCGAAGAACGCGCGCACCTCGGGATCGTCGCTTGCCGCCCGCTCCTCGGGCGTGCCGAAATGTGCGTGGGTGGCGACGATGCCGGCGACCTGCTCGGGATGGGTTCCGGCGATGAGGTCGCTCACGTTGGCCGAGACATCTTCGCCGTACGTGAGGTACGACACGTAGCCGAGCACGTCTGTCATCAGCCGGTGCATCGTCGCCGCGAATCGTCGCTCGTCGGCCGGACCGTCGGCGTACGGGGCGGAGAACGCGAACCCGGGCAGGCTGGCCACGACGACATGGAAGTCGGTGAGGAGCGCTGCGGCGTCGAGCTGCAGCGCGAACGTGTGCGGCCAGCCGTGCATGATCAGCAGCGCCGGCGCATCGGCCCGCCGCGAGCGCAGGTGGGCGAAATGGATGTCGGTGCCGTCGACATCGGCGAGGAACTGCGGGAACTGCGCCAGCCATTCCTCGCGCGCCCGCCAGTCCCACTCCGCCCATGTGCCGACGAGCGCACGCAGCCAGACCGCATTCATGCCGGAGGGCATGCGGCGCGGCGAGTCGTCGAGGATCCTCGCCCGTCGCAGACGGTCGCGCAGGTCGGCGAGGACGCTGTCGGGGACGTGGAGCCGGAACGGACGGATCTCGGTCATGCCAGGACGCTACCCGCCCCCTCCGACACGGCCTCCTCGAGACGGCGCCAGGCTCACTCGCTCTCCAGACGCTCGATCCGGGCGACCAGCCCCGCGCGCTTCGGCGACCGTGCGGGGAGCATCTCGAGGGCGAGCCGCAGTGCTTCGACATCGCCCTGGCCCTCCGGGATGTCCGCATAGGCGAGGAGAACATCGAGGCTGGCCTCCGACAGCATCACCTCGCGCAGCGCGGCGCGCACCGACTCGCGGAACTCCTCCACTCCGGGTGAGGCCGACTCGGGCAGCACCGGCCCGCGGTAGGCGGTGAGCGCGACCCGATGGGCCCCGCGGTCGAGCAGCGACAGCAGGTCGTGTGCGTCGGTCTCCAGCGGGAGGGGCAGTCGGTAGGGACGGGATTCGGGCACCAGGTCGGGCGTCGTGCGCTCGAGCACCTTGCGCAGCCGCACCATCTCGGGGCGCAGCGTGTCCGGCGACACACCGGGTCCGTAGACCAGCTCGCACAGCCGCTCGGCCGACAGGCCCTGGCGGTGCACCGCGAGCATGAGCAGGATCGCCGCGTGCCGCGCGCTGAGCTCGATGACGGACTCGCCGTGCGCGGATTCGGTCTCCAGCCGTGCGCGGTCGCGTCCGAGCACGTGCAGTCGCGCCCTCGCCGTCGGCGTGGTCCGCGTCCGTCCGGGTGCGGGGTCGCTGCGCGGCGCCTCGGCGCGTGCGCGGAGCCGCGCCACCAGCAGCTCCGACTCCACCGCCCGCGCGGTCGCATCGATGAGCAGGCGCGCCTGGGGACTGACGACCTCGGTGCCGCCGGTGATGTCGATGACCCCGAGGACACGCTGGGTCTCCGGATCACGCACGGGCGCCGCCGAGCACGACCACGGGTGCACGAGACGGTTGTAGTGCTCGGCGCCGCGGATCTGCACCGACTCCCCGAGTGCCAACGCCGTCCCCGGCGCACTCGTGCCGACCGCCTCCTCCGACCAGTTGGCTCCCGCCACGAAGCCCATGCCATCGGTCAGGGAGCGCAGCTGACTGTCCCCTTCGATCCACAGCAGGCGTCCGGCCTGGTCGCCGACCGCGATGATCACTCCGGCGTCCTCGGAGGCGCCGGGCAGGAGCAGCGCGCGGATCATGTCCATGGCCGAGGCGAGCGGATGCGCGAGGCGGTATGCCTCCAGCTCCGCGGTGTGCAGGTCGAGCGGAGGCAGCCCCTCCGGCCCGACCCGCCCGCGCCAGGACCGCTCCCACGAGGCGCGCACGAGCGGCCGCACCTGCTGCAGCCGGCGGTCGTCGAGATTGCCGGCGATCAGCTCCTCGTGCGCACGCTCGACCAGCAGTCGCGAGGCCGTCGGCAGGGCCTCCCGGGAATCGCGCCAGGACCCGGACACGCGTTCTCCGATCATCAGCGGTGGAGCGTGCCCTCAGTGTACGAGCACGCCGCCGCCGGGGGAACAGCGTTCTCCCGAGCACGGACGCGTCAGCGCAGGAGTCCGGCCACCAGGTCGTCGATCACGGCGTCAGTGTCCGTGTCCGGATCGATCGGTGTCGTCAACCGGTCCAGGAGCAGGCCGTCGATCGCGTAGTGGAACAGGGCGATCTCTCGCCGGCCACCCGGGAGTCCCGCGGCGCTGTTGAACGCCACGTCGGCGTCGAAGCCCGCGCGCTGCCACGCCCCGAGGACGGCGGCCACCTCGGGGCGCCGTGCACTCTCCAGCCGCAGTTCGAACAGGGCGAGCGTCACGTCCCGGTCGGCGGAGAGGCGACGGACGATGTCGCGCACGTAGTCGGCGAAGAGAGCGGGACCGGGCGTGCCGGCCGCACGGCGGCGGAGATCCTCAGGAGGGGGTGCGAGGCGTTCGCCGATGCGGTCGACGAGTCCCTCGATGAGCGCATCCCGCGTGCGGAAGTAATTCGACGTCGTGCCGGTCGGCACCTCCGCGAGGGCGTCGATCGCCCGATGCGTCAGGCCGCGCGATCCATCGCGGGCGAGGACCGCGAGTCCGGCATCCGCGATCGTCCGGCGGCGCGCCTCGTTCTTGACCATGGGATGACACTAGCGCAATCACTACAGCTGTTGTACAGTCAACCGCGACAGCTGTAGTGATTGGAGAATCATGCGAGAGCTCGTGTACTACGCCGCCGTCACCCTCGACGGCTTCATCGCCGGCCCGGACGGCGAGTTCGACGCCTTCCTCGTCGAAGGCGACCACATGGAGGGGATCAACGCCCGCTTCGCCGACACCCTCCCGACCGTCGCGGCCGAAGCTCTCGGCATCGATCAGCGTCGCGAGGTGTTCGACACGGTGCTGATGGGATGGAACACCTACACGGTGGGCGGCCTGGACAGCCCGTATCGGCACCTCAGGCAGATCGTGTTCAGCCGCACCAGGACCGCCGACGCCGAGAACCTCGAGGTCACCGCCGAGGATCCCGTCTCCGTCGTCCGGCGCCTGAAGCAGGAGGAGGGCGCGGGGATCTGGTTGTGCGGAGGGGGCGCTCTCGCCGCGGTCCTCGCCGACGAGATCGACCGCCTGGTGCTCAAGCGGCAGCCGCTGCTCTTCGGCGCGGGCATCCCCCTGTTCGGCGACCGGCCGTACCGCCCGGAGCGCTTCGACGCGGTCGAGACCGTGGCCTACGGGTCCGGCGTCGTGGTCACGGAGCTGCAGCGCCGCCGCGCCGCGACGTGATCGCACGGCGGCGCGGACGAGCATCCATACCCTCTCCGCGCCGCCCTGGCAATGCCGTTTCCGGATCCGGTGTCCTTTCCTATCGTGAGGTCATCCCCCGAGTCAGGAGACGCCATGAACGTCCGAGTCCCCATCCCCACTGGCTCCTCGCAGCACACCGAGACGACGGCAGAACGACCCGCCGTCGAGATCGCCTGCGAGCGCGTCGGCTTCGATCGCTACGTCGTGAACCATGACGTCCCCGTCGGATACGTCGACGTCGTGCCGCCGCTGTTCGTCTGCTACCTGGGCCACCCCTACCCGCGTGCCGTCGAAATCGCGCAGGTCTACGATTTCGACCGCGCTGTGGGTATCGTCAGTGCCATGGCCACCGGCTCCCGCAACCACGCCCTCGCCGGATGAGCGGCGAGATCTGGCCGGGAACCGCCTACCCGCTCGGAGCGACCTTCGACGGTCAGGGCACCAACTTCGCCCTCTTCAGCGAGGGTGCCGAGCGCGTCGAGCTCTGCCTCTTCGATGACAACGGCGCCGAGACGCGCGTGCCGCTGACCGAGGTCGACGCCTTCGTCTGGCACGGCTACCTCCCGACGGTGCAGCCGGGACAGCTCTACGGCTACCGTGTGCACGGTCCCTATGACCCGACGCAGGGACAGCGCTTCAACGCGAACAAGCTGCTCCTGGACCCCTACGCCAAGGCCGTCGCCGGCGAGATCGACTGGGGGCAGTCCCTCTTCGGCTACGACTTCGGTGATCCGGACTCCCGCAACGACGACGACTCCGCGGCCGCGATGGCGAAGAGCGTCGTCATCAACCCGTTCTTCGAGTGGGCGGGCGACCGCCCGCTCAAGACGCCGTACGCCGAGACCGTGATCTACGAAGCCCATGTGAAGGGACTCACGGAGCGGCACCCCGACATCCCCGAGGAGCTGCGCGGCACCTACGCCGGCATCGCCCACCCGGCCGTCGTCGAGCACCTCCAGCGCCTCGGCATCACCGCCCTCGAGCTCATGCCGGTGCACCAGTTCGTCAACGACTCGGTCCTGCAGGACAAGGGCCTGTCCAACTACTGGGGCTACAACACGCTCGGCTTCTTCGCCCCGCACAACGCCTACTCCGCCACCGGAGAGCACGGCCAGCAGGTGCAGGAGTTCCGCGCGATGGTCCGCACCCTGCACGAGGCCGGGATCGAGGTCATCCTCGACGTGGTGTACAACCACACGGCGGAGGGCAATCACCTCGGCCCGACCCTCTCGATGCGCGGCATCGACAACGAGGCGTACTACCGGCTGGAGGAGGACAAGCGGTACTACACGGACTACACCGGCACGGGCAACAGTTTGAACGCCGGGAACCCGCACGCCCTGCAGCTGCTGATGGACTCGCTGCGCTACTGGGTGACGGAGATGCACGTCGACGGCTTCCGCTTCGATCTCGCCTCCACCCTGGCGCGCGAGTTCTACGACGTCGACCGCCTCGCCGCGTTCTTCGAGCTCGTGCAGCAGGACCCGGTGGTCTCGCAGGTGAAGCTCATCGCCGAGCCGTGGGACGTCGGGCCCGGCGGCTACCAGGTGGGCAACTTCCCGCCGCAGTGGTCGGAGTGGAACGGCAAGTACCGTGACACGGTGCGCGACTTCTGGCGCGGCGAGCCGCAGGCGCTCGGCGAGTTCGCCTCCCGCCTCACCGGCTCGGCCGACCTGTACGAGCACTCCGGGCGCCGGCCCGTCGCGTCGATCAACTTCGTCACTGCGCACGACGGCTTCACCCTGCGGGACCTCGTCTCGTACAACGAGAAGCACAACGAGGCCAACGGCGAGGACAACAACGACGGCGAATCGCACAACCGCTCCGACAACCTGGGCGCGGAGGGACCGACCGACGACGTCGAGATCAACCGGCGGCGGGCGCGGCAGCAGCGCAACTTCCTGACCACCCTCCTGCTGTCCCAGGGCGTGCCGATGCTCTCTCACGGCGATGAGCTCGGGCGCACGCAGCACGGCAACAACAACGGCTATGCGCAGGACAACGAGATCACCTGGATCGACTGGGAGTCGGCGGACCTGCCGCTGGTCGAGTTCACGGCGGCCGTCTCCCGTCTGCGCAGAGAGCATCCGACGTTCCGCCGCAGCCGGTTCTTCGACGGCCGCCCCGGGCATGCCGACGACGACAGGATCCCGGACGTGCTGTGGCTGCGTCCGGACGGCGGTCCGATGGCGCCGGAGGATTGGGATTCGGGCTTCGGGCGGTCGATCGGGATGTTCCTCAACGGGCAGGGCATCCGCGAGAACGATTCGCGGGGGCGGCCGGTCACCGACGTGAACTTCCTCGTCTACTTCAACAGCGGCGACGAACCGGTCGACCTCGTCATCCCCGATGAGCGCCACGGCGCGCAGTGGCGGATCGCGGTCGACACGACCGGAGAGCTCGCCCACGAACGGCCGCTGGCGCCGGGTGCGAGCGTGCCGCTGGACGGCAGGGCGACCCTCGTGCTCCAGGAGATCGACGGAATGCCGGTCGAGACCGACGACTCGGTCGACGCCTCGCTCCGCGCCCAGACCGGGCAGGCGGCGTCGTGACCGCCCGCCCGCTCTCCACCTACCGACTGCAGATCACCGAGGACTTCCCGCTCGACGCGGCAGCGGAGGTCACGGCGTACCTCGCGGAACTCGGCGTCTCGTGGGCGTACCTCTCCCCGCTGCTCGCGGCCGTCCGCGGCTCGAACCACGGCTACGACGTCGTCGATCACGGACGCATCGACCCCGACCGCGGCGGCGAGGAGGGCCTGGAGCGCTTCGTCGCGGCCGCCCGCGCCGCAGGGCTCGGCATCCTGGCCGACATCGTGCCGAACCATGTCGGCGTCGCCGTGCCGCGACAGAACGCGTGGTGGTGGGACGTGCTGCGGCTGGGCCGACAGACCCGCCGTGCCGCCGCCTTCGACATCGACTGGGCCGCCGGTGGAGGGCGCCTGCCCCTGCCGATCCTCGGTTCGGCGCCGGCGGAGGCCATCGCGAACGGTGAGCTCACGGTCGACACGACCGCGGCACCCGATGCTCCGGACGGCGTGCTGACGTACTTCGACCATGTGCTGCCCCTCGCTCCGGGTACCGCGCACCTCGCCGACGACCTGCCCGCCCTGCTGGCGGCTCAGCACTACGAGCTGCGGTTCTGGGAGGACCAGAACACCGACCTCACCTACCGCCGGTTCTTCGCGGTGTCCGAGCTCGCCGGCATCCGGGTGGAGCTGCCGGATGTCTTCGCCGAGTCGCACCGGGAGATCATCCGATGGATCCGCGAGGGTCTCGCCGACGGTCTCCGGGTGGATCACCCCGACGGGCTGGTCGACCCCGGCGCCTACCTGGAGCGGCTGGCGGACGCCACGGGTCGGGCGTACACGCTGGTCGAGAAGATCCTGGAGCCCGGCGAGGCCCTGCCCGCATGGTGGCGTACGGACGGCACGACCGGGTACGACGCCCTCGCTGAGATCGACCGCCTCTTCGTGGACGGCAGCGGTGTCGGGCAGCTCGACCGTCTCGACGAGCGGCTGCGCGCCGAGACCGGCCTGCCTGCCGCTCCGTCATGGCACGACCTGATCCACGACACGAAGCGGATGATCGCGGACGGCCTGTTGCGGGCCGAGGTGCGCAGGCTGGTCCGCACCCTCCCGCACGGCATCGTGGACGCCGATGACGCGCTGGCCGAGCTGCTGGCGTGCTTCCCCGTCTACCGCTCGTATCTGCCCGAGGGTCGCGAGCACCTGCGCTCCGCGTTCACGGAAGCGCGCCGGCGTCGCCCCGACCTGGCGACCGCGTTCGCCGAGCTGGAGCCGCTGCTGTTCGATCCGCGTCTCGAGGTCACCCAGCGCTTCCCGCAGGTGAGCGGGGCGGTGATGGCGAAGGGCGTCGAGGACACCGCGTTCTACCGGTTCACCCGGCTCGGAACGCTCACCGAGGTCGGCGCCGACCCCTCCATCTCCGCCGTGAGCGTCGAGGAATTCCACCGCGCGCAGCATGCCAGGCTCGCCGCGTGGCCCCATTCGATGACGACGCTCTCGACGCACGACACCAAGCGTTCCGAAGACGTCCGGGCCCGACTGGCGGTGCTCGCCGAGATCCCCGATCGCTGGGCCGAGGTGCTGGACGGGCTGCGGGAGATCGCGACCACCGGGCATGGTCCGCTCGACGCTCTGCTCTGGCAGGCTGCGATCGGGGCGTGGCCGATCCCGTCGGACCGTCTCCTCGCGTACGCCACGAAGGCCGCGCGGGAAGCGGCGGAGGGCACGACCTGGCAGCATCCGGACGCCCGCTTCGAGGAGGGTCTCGCGGCCATCGCGCGAGCCGTCGAGGGCGATGCCGCACCGATCCTCGACCGCTTCGTGGCCGAGATCCAGGATGCCGGTCGCTCCAACTCCCTGTCCGCCAAACTGGTGCAGCTGACCGCGCCCGGAGTGCCGGACGTGTACCAGGGCAGCGAGCTGTGGGACCTCTCCCTCGTCGATCCGGACAACCGCCGCCCCGTCGACTTCCGCCTCCGGTCGCAGATGCTGCGCGAGCTCGACGCCGACGTGGCGCGAGGCGTCCTGCCGCCGATCGACGACTCCGGGCGTGCGAAGCTGCTCGTCACGTCGAGAGCACTGCGGGTGCGCCGCGAGAACCCCGAGCTGTTCCGCTTCTACCGCCCCGCCGTCATCGAGGGAGCCGCCGCCGATCACGCCGTCGCCGCCCATCGCGGAGGGGTGACGTCGGTGGCGACGCGACTCCCGGTCGGATTGGCCCGCACGGGCGGATGGGGCGACACCGTGATGATGCGCCCCGACATCCCCGGGACGGATCTGCTCACCGGTCGTCGGATCGCTCCGGGTCCGGTCCGGCTCGCCGAGCTGCTGGACACGTATCCGGTGGCGCTGATCGAGCTGGCTCGATGACCGGGGGCATCCCGCCGATCGAGGTGTGGGCGCCCCGCGCCGGGCGGGTGCGACTGCGCCGGATCGCGGGCGACGGCACAGCGAGCGAGACGGAGCTGGAGCGCGCGGCGGAAGGATGGTGGCGCGCGGACGTCGTCCTCGGCCAGGGCGAGCGCTACGGATTCCTCCTCGACGACGACCCGCAGCTGCGTCCAGACCCACGATCGCGCCGCCAGCCCGACGGCGTGCATGAAGCCTCCGCGGCGTTCGACCCCGGGCTCTTCGCCTGGACGGACGCGACCTGGACCGGACGTCCGCTCGCCGGCGGCCTGATCTACGAGCTGCACCTCGGCACGTTCACCCCCGAGGGAACGCTCGACGCGGCCGTCACCCGCCTCGACCATCTGGCCGCCCTGGGTGTGACCCACGTGGAGCTCCTTCCGGTCAATGCCTTCAACGGACCCTGGAACTGGGGCTATGACGGGGTGCTCTGGTACGCGGTGCACGAGCCGTACGGCGGTCCGGAGGCGTATCAGCGCTTCGTCGACGCCGCCCACGCGCGGGGACTGGCCGTCGTGCAGGACGTCGTCTACAACCACTTCGGGCCGAGCGGCAACCACCTGCCGTCGTTCGGCCCCTACCTGCGTGAGGGCGAGAGCACCACCTGGGGTGATTCCGTCAACCTCGACGAGCCCGCCGTGCGGGAGTACATCCTCGACAACGCCCTGCTGTGGCTGCGCGACTTCCACGTCGACGGACTGCGCCTGGATGCCGTGCACGCGCTGCACGACCGGCGACCGCCGCACATCCTGGAGGAGCTCGCCGAGCGCGTCGATGCACTGGCCGCCCAGCAGGACCGGCCCCTCACTCTCATCGCGGAGTCGGACCTGAACGATCCGACGCTCATCCTCCCGCGCGAGGCCGGAGGATACGGGCTCACCGCGCAGTGGTCGGACGACTGGCATCACGCCGTCCACGTCGCCCTCACCGGAGAGACGAGCGGCTATTACTCGGACTTCGCCGCGGAGGACGCCCTGAGCAAGGTCACGGAGCGCGGGTTCTTCCATGATGGGACGTTCTCCTCGTTCCGCGGACGCGCGCACGGAGCGCCGATCCCGGCGGAGGTGCCGACCTGGCGTCTCGTCACCTTCGCGCAGGACCACGACCAGGTCGGCAACCGTGCCGCCGGCGACCGGCTCTCGGCCTCCCTCTCCCCCGACCGGCTGGCCGTCGCCGCGGTCCTGACCCTGACGGCACCCGGCACTCCGATGCTCTTCATGGGGGAGGAGTGGGGCGCCTCCACGCCCTGGCAGTTCTTCACGTCACACCCGGAACCGGAGCTCGGTCGCGCCGTCGCCGAGGGGCGGGCCGCGGAGTTCGCCCGCATGGGGTGGGACCGGGATGCCGTGCCCGACCCGCAGGACCCGGACACCTTCGCGCGGTCGCACCTCGACTGGGAGGAGGTCGGCGCACCAGGCCATGCCCGGCTGCTGGCGCTGTACCGCGACCTCGCCCGACTGCGGCGGGAGCGACCCGAACTCACCGATCCGGTTGCGGCGCACACCACCGCCGAGGTCCGCGACACGGACGGAAGCCCCGAACGGCGGGTGTATCGCTTCCGCCGCGGGGGCCTGTCGGTGCTGGTGAACCTCTCGGCGCAGTCGACCTCTTTCGACGTGGAACCGGAAGCGGACGTGCTGCTCTCGACCGCGGCACTCACACGCGACGGTGGGACTCTGACCCTGCCCCCCGACAGTGCGGCGATCGTGGCCCCGACTCCATCCTGATATGCCGCCTGCGCGGTGCTAGCGTTCTGCTATCAGGAGGACGCCATGGCAACTGTGACCATCCGGAATCTCAGTGACGATATCGTCGTCGCACTGAAGGAGCGCGCGCGACGCAACTCTCGTTCGATGGAGGCCGAGGTGCGCGATCTCCTCACGCGCGTAGCCCAGGAGGCTCCGAGCGCATTGGAAGCCGTGCTCGCGGAACAGGTGGCGCGAGTCCACCGGTGGTCACTTCCCGCAAGCGATGTCGTGGCATGGGTCGAGGCGAACCCGGAGACATCCGAAGAGGAGAGAATCCGCGAGGAGTGGGCGATCGAGCGGCGGGCCGAGCGACGAGACCCTCTGTGCGACGAGAGCATCCGAGACCCCTGGGAAGACGATGCTCCTGCTTGACACGAATGTCCTGATCCGCATCAGGCAGGTGCGCCTTCCCGAGGACCGGGTCGTCGTCAGCGCGCTTTCCTACGCCGAGCTATGCTTCGGCATCGAACGTGCGACCGACGCCGACACGCGCCGGATGCGTCAGGGCGACGTCGCTCAGCTCCGCAGCATCTTCTCCTCCGCCTGGCTGCCGTTCGACACGGCCGCGGCGGAGTCCTACGCGCACCTCGCCGCGAGCGTCGTGAAGCAACGCCCAGCCCACGCGCGGAGCACAGACATCATGCTGGCCGGGCATGCTCGAGCGCTGGGAGCGAAGCTCCTCACCTTCAACGCAAAAGACTTCGAGCTCGTGGCGGAAGAGGTGGAGATCGTCACGCCGGAATGGCGCTGATCCGACGGATTCAGCCGCGCGCGGCCCACCACTCACGCAGGCGCTGCTCGGCCACATCCTCACCGAGCACGCCCTCGTCGAGGCGCAGGTCGAGCAAGAACTTGTAGGCCTCGCCGACCTCGCGGCCCGGGCTGATGCCGAGCACCTGCTGGATACGGTTGCCGTCGAGCTCGGGACGGATCGAGTCGAGCTCTTCCTGCTCCCGCAGAGCCGCGATGCGCGATTCGATGTCGTCGTAGGCGGCGGCCAGTCGGCCGGCCTTGCGCTTGTTCCGCGTCGTCACATCCGCGCGGGTGAGGATGTGCAGCCGCTCGAGGAGGTCACCGGCGTCGCGGACGTAGCGGCGCACCGCGGCATCCGTCCACGCCCCTTCCGCGTATCCGAAGAAGCGCAGGTGCAGCTCGATGAGCGTGGCGACCGCGTTCGTCGTCTCGGTGTCGAAGCGCAGGGCCTGCAGGCGCTTGCGGGCCATACGCGCACCGACCACGTCGTGGTGGTGGAACGTCACGACGCCGCCCGCTTCCAGCTTCCGGGTGCGGGGTTTGCCGATGTCGTGCAGCAGCGCGGCGATGCGCAGCGGAACGTCGGGCGCGGCCCCGGGGTGCCGGGAGTGCTCGAGCTCGATCGCCTGGCTGAGGACGGTGAGGGAGTGCTCGTACACGTCCTTGTGGTGGTGGTGCTCGTCGACTTCGAGGCGCAGCTCGGTGATCTCGGGCAGGAACTCGTCGATCAGGCCGGTGTCGACCAGCACGCGGATGCCGCGCACGGGGTCGTCCGTCTGCATGAGGCGTACGAGCTCGGACTGGATGCGCTCGGGACTCACGATCTTCAGGGTCTCGCGGAGCTCGGCGATCGCCTCGGCCGTCGCCTCCTCGACGCGGAAGCCGAGCTGGGCGCTGAAACGCGCCGCCCGCAGCATCCGCAGCGGGTCGTCGCCGAACGAGACCCGGGGATCGGCGGGGGTGCGCAACACGCCGGCGATGAGGTCTTCGACCCCGCCGGTCGGGTCGACGAGCTTCACAGCGGGAACCTGCAGGGCCATGGAGTTGACCGTGAAGTCGCGGCGGACGAGGTCGCCGTCGATCGTGTCGCCGAACTCGACGGTCGGCTTGCGGGTCACGCCGTCGTAGCTGTCGGCGCGGTACGTGGTGATCTCGACCTGCTCCCGCTGCACGCGCGCGCCGATCGTGCCGAACGCACGGCCGATGTCCCACTGCGCCGTCGAGACCGGGGTGACGATGCGCAGGATGTCGTCGGGCGAGGCGTTCGTGGTGAAGTCGAGGTCGTGCGTGTCGCGCCCGAGCAGCGCATCCCGCACCGGCCCGCCCACGACAGCCAGATCGAAGCCCGCCTGCTCGAACGCCGCCGCGAGAGTGCGGACGACCGGGTTCTCGGCGAGCGCACCGAGACGAGCGAGGCCGTCAGCCATATTGAGCATGGTTTCCAGCGTACCCGCGCCCTCACTCCCCTCCCGTCGAGGAGTTCACCCGGCCTTCGCCTCGGGGTCAGGTCCTCGTCATCCGGCTTCGATGGGCTGGATGCGCCCGTGCGGCTCCGCACGAGAACCCACTCCGAAGGACTGACATGACCTCCCCCTCCCCTGCGGTGCGGTGGCGGCGTCGCGGACTGACATCCGTCGCTCTCCTCGCCGTGCTCGGCGGCGCCGTCGTCGCCCCCGCGGCCCTCGCCGCCCCCGACCCCGACGTGCCGACCGGCTCTCTGATCACCGGCAACACCGCGTGGCACTACCTCGACGACGGATCCGACCCGTCGCCCGCACCGGCGGCTCTGCGCGACTGGACCCTCCCCGCCTACGACGACAGCGCGTGGAAGACCGCCCCGGGATCGTTCGGCGCGAAGGGCGGGAAGCTCGCCCCGGTCGGCCCTCAGACGCCGAAGACCCTCCTGAACCACTACCTCGACGGGACGGCGGCCCCGACGGTCCCGACCTACTTCTTCCGCACGACCTTCGAGCTGGAGGCGGGCGTCGCCGAGCAGGTCGCTGCGCTGCAGAGCACCGTCACCTACGACGACGCGCTCATCGTCTGGATCAACGGCGAAGAGGTCGCCCGTTACGTCGACGGACGCATCACCGACACCGCCAACGTCGAGTACGCCGGTGACTCCAACGGCGACCCGCTCACCAGCACGTTCAGCGCCGAGGGCGACCTGCTGCGCGACGGCACGAACACGATCGCGGTGTCGCTGTTCCAGGACCGCGCGACCAGCTCAGACATCTACTTCGACATGTCGTCGCTCACCCTGGTCAAGGCATCCGAGCCCGGCAGCCCGGTCGTCGCCCCGCCCACCCGGGTGATCCTCACCCCGACCGAGCAGCCCACCGTCTCGCAGTCCTTCTCGTGGCTCGCCGGCGATGCCTCGCACGCCGTCGGCCAGGTCGAGATCGCGCCCGCGGCCGGCGGGGAGACCCGCACGATCGACGCCTATGACGCCGGCGTCGTCAACGGCAACCTCAACAAGCACTTCTCCGCCACGGTGACCGCCCTCACCCCCGCCACCGAGTACCGGTACCGCGTCGGTCTGCCCGGCAGCTGGAGCGACTGGTTCACGTTCCGCACCGCAGACCCGAATGCGACCGACTTCCAGTTCATCTACTACGGCGACGCCCAGATCGGACTCGACACCACGTGGCCGAGCGTCGTCAAGCAGGCGGAAGCCAACGCGCCGCGCTCCATCGGCTCCGTGCATGCGGGCGACCTGATCAACACGTCGAGCAACGAGAACGAGTGGGTCAACTGGTTCAAGGGCATGAAGGACTCGGCCGTCCGCACCAACGTGATGGCCGCCCCCGGCAACCACGAGTACTCCGGCGACAAGCTGCTCACGGCCTGGAAGGCCGCGTTCGAGTACCCGCACAACAACCCGTCGACGAGCACGATCGGCGAGCTGGCCGACCTCGCCAAGGGCGATTCGGAGGTCGCGCAGCAGTACCGCGCGTTCTTCGACCACTGGAGCTCGTTCGCCGCCGAGACGGCGTACTACACCGACTACCAGGGCGTGCGCTTCATCACGCTGAACGCGACCCGCGACACGACCTTCCTCACTCCGGCGGGGCTTCCCTCGTGCACGGGCGAGGAGTGCCCGTCGAGTCAGATCGCCGTCCTCTGGACACGCTTCCAGGCCGCCTGGCTCGATCTGCTGCTGCAGAACAGTCCGTCCAAGTGGAACGTCGTCACGTTCCACCAGCCGGTGTTCTCGGCCTCGGCCGGCCGCGATGAGCCGGTACTCCGCGCCGAGTGGCTGCCCGTCTTCCAGCGCAACGACATCGACCTCGTGCTCATGGGACACGACCACACCTACGCCCGCGGATACGTGAACACGGATGCGACGGAGACCCCCGGTCTCACGACGGGACCGGTCTACGTCGTGTCGAACTCCGGCGCGAAGCACTACGACCTGGAGACCGCCGAGAAGAACGTCTGGACCAACAACGGCGCCACCCAGGTGCTGCGCGGCGAGGGTGTCACGACGTACCAGGTCATCGACGTCTCGAAGGATCAGCTCGTGTACCGCTCCTACCTCGCGGAGAAGACCGCGTCCGCTTCGACCGACCTTCCCGTCGGCGCGGTGTACGACACCTTCACCGTGACGAAGTCCGACGCCGGCGAGAAGTGGGTCACAGAGGCCGGCGTGACCCCGCCGGTCATCGAGGAGCCGGAACCCGAGACGCCCGCGACGGTTTCGCTCGGGGCCGCCACGGTCGTCGCCGGCGGCACGCTCTCGGTGTCGGGTGACGGCTTCACGCCAGGGGCCGAGCTGAAGCTCGAACTCCGCTCCGACCCGGTGTCGCTGGGCACGGTCACCGCGGCGACGGACGGCACGTTCTCCCGCACGGTCACGATTCCGGCGGAGACCCCGGCGGGGACGCATACGCTGGCCGTGATCCTCCCCGACGGCACGGAGGTCACGACGCCGGTCACGGTCACCGCTGCGGCGGGCGGCGGTGCCGTCGCCCCCGGTCAGGGCGGCTCCGGCGGCGCATCCACCGGATCTTCGGACGGAGACCTCGCCGCGACCGGAGCCGACAGCATGCCGTATGTGATCGCGGCTGTGGTGCTGCTCGCCGCCGGCCTGGGCCTGTTCGCCCTGCGTCGCCGTCGGCAGCACGCCGTCGCCGAGGCTCCCCCCGCGGACTAGTCCCTCGCACGCCCTGGGCGCCGTCGGGTCCCCCGGCGGCGCCCCGCCCCTCCCCCTCCCCCTCCCTCCTCCCCGTGGGGTCCCCACGCGCTTCCCCCACTCTTCCCCCCGCACAACTTCGGAGATCGGTCGCGACACACCGCGGCGCCGCCGGTTCCGGCCGGCGTGTCGTCTCAGATCTCCGAAGTTGTGCAGGCGGACGGACGAACGGACGCGAGGCAGACGGGCGGACGGACGGACGCGTCCGAGACCGAGGCGGACGGACGGACGGGCGCGAGGCGGGCGGGCGTCAGGGGTGGGGGCGGGTGAGGAGCAAGCGGGCGGTGACGGCCGCGGCGGCGGTGAGGGCGACCCAGCCGAAGGCCGTGAGCAGCGCGACGCCGAAGCCGGTGAGGTTGGCGTGATTGACCGCACCGTGCGCCACACAGGCGACCGCGAATCCGGCGAGCGCGATCAGCGGTCGCGCCCAGCGTCGGCGCTTCGCCATCGCCAGTCCGCACGCCGCCCCGGTCCAGATCGTGAACGCGGCATGGGTCGGCGCGGTCGCCGTGCGCACGATCCAGGTGCCGATGCCGTAGCCGAGGTCGTTCGCCGCGATGTCGGAAGCGATCGCGGCTGCGTCCTCGATCCACCCGAAACCGACGCCGACGAGCGCGCCGACCATCGCCCCGAACAGCACACCCCGGAGTCCCGCGCGTCGAGCGAGCAGCAGCACGGCGAGCACACCCACCCCCTTGGCGAGCTCCTCGACGAGCGGAGTCAGCACCCACGAGCTCGGGATCGCCTCGCGCAGCACGTTCTGGTCGTCGACGTAGACCACCACGTCGGAGACCCAGGCGCCTCCCCAGGCCGCGAGGAGGGCGGCACCGCCCGCGCCCCACATCACCGCGAGCAGGGTCGGAGTCCAGGCCCGCAACCCCCGTGGTGCCAGCCACCGCGCCGCGAACATCGTCACGACCGCTGCGGGCGCGACCGCCACGAGGCAGAGAAGCAAGACGGGTCCGCTGTCCCCGCTGAAGAGCAGGACCGCGCCGAGCAGAGCCGCGAGGAAGGCGGCGAACACCACCGAGGGTCGGGCCCAGGGCCGGGCGGGATCCGTGGTGAGGATGGCGGGCTGCATCCGTCGATCCTCCCAGAGGCGCCGATCCTCCTCCTGGAACACCAATATTCTGAGACACCTGTGGTCGGGCGATGTCCGCGCTTAGGATCGCCTCGTGGCCGAAGACGACACCCCCACCCCCGCATCCGCTCCCCGCGACACGTCTCGTCGCGGGTTCTTCAAGGTGGGCGGCGCAGCGATCGCCGGCGCCGTCGTCGGGGGAGCAGGAGGCGCGGCGATCGGCGCCTCCGTCGCGGGCGGCAACGGTCGGAACGGCTTCGCCGACGACCCGGACCCCTTCGCCGCGCTCACGCCGCGGAGCGAGCCGGGGTTCGATCACCTCGTCGTCGTGATGGGCGAGAACCGCTCCTTCGACAACCTCCTCGGCTATCTGTACTCGTCGCAGAACCTGCCGGACGGCGAGAAGTTCGAGGGTCTGAACTTCGGTTCGTACAGCAACACCGCCTCGGACGGCACGGTGGTCGATGCCCATGTCTACACCGGCGACACCGACCGGATCATGAGCCTTCCCGATCCGGACCCCGGTGAGGAGTATCCGCACGTCAACACGCAGATCTTCGGCACGGTCGACCCCAAGCCCAACGCCGATCTGTTCGTCGATCAGATGAGCGCGCCCTTCAACGCGCCGACGCACGGCGAGAAGGCGGCGATGTCCGGCTTCCTCCAGGACTACATCATCAACTTCCGGCGGCTCCGCCAGGGCAAGGAGCCGAGCGTCGACGAGGCCAGGCACATCATGGGCTCGTTCTCGCCCGAGATGCTTCCGGTGCTGTCGACCCTCGCCGCCGAGTTCGCGGTGTTCGATCACTGGTACGCGGGAGTGCCGTCGCAGACCTTCTGCAACCGGTCCTTCTTCCACGCCTCGACCTCGCACGGTTTCGTGACGAACCAGGCCGGCGGCGGCTACCGCAAGTGGATCGATGCTCCCGCAGCACCGACGGTGTTCAATCGCCTCGAGGACGAGAAGCTCAGCTGGAAGGTCTACATCGACAAGCTCCAGCTCGTCTCCTTCACGGGGATGCTTCATGCGGCGGTGCTGGAGAAGTACTGGCGCACGGAGCACTTCGGCACGATGGAGGACTTCTACGCCGACGCGAAGAACGGCACCCTCCCCGCATACGCGTTCATCGAGCCGCGCATGGTCTACGACCACAACGACTTCCATCCGCCGTTCGGAAAGCCGCGCGAGAGCGAGGTCGACGGCGAGCCCGTGTTCGACAGCGCGATCTCCGACGTGCGCGCCGGAGACCGGCTCATCCATGACATCTACGAGGCCGTGCGCACGAGCGCCTCGCCGAAGGGCTCGAACGCCGTCAACACCCTGCTGCTGATCACGTTCGACGAGCACGGCGGATGCTACGACCACGTGCCACCGCCCGCCGCGACCAAGCCCACCCCCGACACGGGCGCCGGCGAGATGGGCTTCACCTTCGACCGGCTCGGCTGCCGCGTCCCGGCGATCGCGGTGTCGGCGTACACGAAGCGCGGGACGATCATCCACGACGAGATGCACCACGGTTCGGTGACCGCGACGCTCTCCCGTCTGCATGGGCTCAAGCCGCTCAACGACCGCGACCAGTCCGCGAACACCCTGCTGAACGTGGTGAACCTCGACAAGCCCCGGCACCCCGCGGACTGGCCGGTGACCACTCCCGCCTACACCCCGCCGAACCCCGAGGACACGACGCCGCAGCCGAACGAGGACGACCACCTCAAGCCGCTCACTCCTCCGGCGCGCGGTCTGCTCGGTCTCCTCCTCGCCCGCTACGGGAGACCAGGGGAGCCGGAGCCGGAGACCTTCGCCGACGCGTACAGGCTGCTTCACGAGCACGGTGAGGAGCTGTTCGGGCCCCCTTCCGCCAGCTAGGCAGTTTCCTCACGCCGTCGCAGTTTCCTCCCGCCGTCGCAGTTTCCTCACGCGGTCGCAGTTCCTCACGCGGTCGCAGTTCCTCGCGCGGTCGCAGTTTCCTCGCGCGGTCGCAGTTTCCTCACGCCGTCGCAATTTCCTCCCGCAGTCGCAGTTTCCTCACGCGGTCGCAGTTCCTCGCGCGGTCGCAGTTCCTCGCGCGGTCGCAGATCCTCGCGCGGTCGCAGGGAAAAGCGCGGATCCGTGCGACCTGGGTGTGAATGTGCGACCGCGCGAGACGTGCCCCCACCGCATCGCGCCAACGTATATCGGAAGACCGGAATGCGGGTGGAGCTGGATGGGGGTCTCGTCGCGCCCGCGTCGTACTGTCGGCAGTGCTGTGTCGACACCGGGGGGTGTTCTGCCGCGCAGCTGCGAGGAGGGCGCGACGAATGAGGAAGACGACGGATCGACGACGCGGGCGGATAGCGTCCCTGCTGGCGGGCACGATCCTGCTGGGTTCGCTCCTCGCGCCGGGCGGCGCCTCGGCGGTCGTGCTGCCGCCCACCGCCGCGGATGTCCCGCTGTTGGTGACCTATGTCGCCCGAGTGTGCGACGAGTACACCGATGTGATGGCGAACAAGGCGCGCAACAACCTCATGGAGTCGCTCCGGGACCTCGGCCCCGACAGCACGTATCCGGGGAACGGGGTCGTGACCGTCGCGGATGAGGCCGCCGGGTCGCCGAACTGCCGACCGCTCTCGGACTGGCGCCTGACGCTGGGGCAGTCGTACCAGGGCAAGTCACCCGCGACGCTCGACCTGTCCACGGTGACGCAGCCGTTCGGCACGGCGATCGTCACGCGTCCCGAGATCCCCGAACTCGACGCGAACGGCGCCGACACCGGTCGCACGATCGACGGTGCCGTGACCGTGCCCCTCGACAGCGCTCAGGCGGCCATCGTCCGCTCCGGTCGCACCCTGTGGGTCCAGGGCGGCACACCGACAGCGCCGCTGAACGGACAGCAGACCACCTACGGTTACGCGGCCCTGCGTTGCGCACAGGACGCCGTCAACGGAGACAACGTGGAGTTCGTCTCCTTCCCCAAGAACCAGACGCACGTGTTCTGCTACTACTACGCCGTCTCACCGCCACCGGAGTCCGGGACGATCGTCATCCGGAAGCAGCTCGCTCCCGGCTCGCTCGGGCAGGGCACGTTCCGCTTCGACGGCAACCTCTCGTTCGCCGACACGAACGCCGACGGCGTGAACGACTTCCTCCTCGCCCCGACCGCGACAGCACCCGCGTCGCAGACCTTCGTCCGCGGCGCCGTCGGTGCGGGCGACCCCGCCTGGCAGGTATCGGAGGCGTCGGTCGGCGACGGCTGGCAGCCCGCAGGACCGCCGGCGTGCACCAGCGCCCGAGGGACGCCGGTGTCCATCTCGGGGCAGACGGCGCAGATCGGCCTGCTCGCCGGGGACACCGTCACCTGCACGTTCACGAACGAGCGGGTGCTCACGGGGCCGGGCTCGCTCTCGAAGCTCA
The DNA here is from genome assembly GCF_008868005.1 of Microbacterium algeriense. Lineage (GTDB taxonomy): Bacteria > Actinomycetota > Actinomycetes > Actinomycetales > Microbacteriaceae > Microbacterium > Microbacterium algeriense. The sequence continues at coordinate 296,732 of NZ_WAAO01000001.1, read as the reverse complement.
CGCTCGGCGGCGGGGGGACGTTCCCGTTCACGATCGATGTCCCCGACCCCGGCGTCGACCGCACCGCCACCGTCACCACGGAGGGAGACGGCGATCAGGCTCTCGTCGCGGACGCCGTCGGGTCGATCCCCGGCACCTACACCGTGACGGAGACCCTGCCTGCGTCCACCGGTGCGGGCAGCTGGGATCTCGTGGACGCGCAGTGCAACGGCAGCACCGTGCCGGTCACGACGGACGGTCGGCAGCGCACAGGCAGTATCCGCATCGGCGAGGGCGAGGAGTTCGACTGCCTCGTCACGAACGAGTTCACTCCCGGCGGCTCGATCACGATCCGCAAGGCCACCTCGCCCACGCCCGGCACCGCGGGGTTCGTGGTCACCCAGCGGGATGGCGAGCGCATCGCCGCCGACGCCGGGGAGGCGTATCGCGCGACCGTCACGACCACCGACGCCGATCGGTTCGAGGAAGTGGAGTGGGACGGCGCAGCGCCGAGTGAGCTGGTGGTCGATCCCGCCTCCCGGTACGGGATCGTCGAACTCCTGCCCGCACCGAGCGCCGCGGGCTCGTGGGCTCTCGAATCCGTGGACTGCGGACCCAACGACGCCGACGTGGATCTCGCGGCGGCCAGCGTCGACGTGACCCTCACGACCGAGAACCCGGACGCCGTCTGCGACTTCACGAACGTGTTCCGGCCGGCGGGGCGCCTGCGCGTGATCAAGAACGCCACGACCGACGTCCGACTGCGCGACGGCGATGCCGAGTTGGAGGTGCAGTGCACTCCGGACACCGACTACGCGTTCACCGTCCCGCGGGGAAGCGCGGCGTTCGACACCGGCGAGGCCCCTGTGCTCGACGATCAGCGATGCCGAGTCGTCGAGACGGCGACGGGAGCCGCGGCGGGCGCCTCCGTGGTGACCTCGGCGACCGTGCGCACCGACGATGGCCCCGCGGTTCCTCTCGAGCCGTTCGACAGCTGGTTCCCGGTCGCTGCGGGGACGGACACGACCGTCACGATCGACAACTCCTACACGGCGGACACGCCGGACCCCGCACCGAGCCCGAACCCGAGCCCGAGCACCCCGGCTCCCGCCCCCACGGCTGATCCGGGGGCGGGTGACCTCGCCACCACAGGCCTCTCCGGCCCGACAGCGCTGCTCGCCGCAGCGGGCCTGCTCGCGGCCGCCGCCGGCCTGCTGGTCGCGCGGAGCCTCCGACGGCGCGGCGAGAGCGGCTGAGGATCAGCCCTCGCGCGAGAACGTGACGTGCACGACGCCGGACTCCGCGACCTCGGAGGTCACGCGGTGACCGGACTCCAGTCCGCGGAGGTCCTCCCACAGCCGGATGCCGCTGCCGGTCAGGATCGGGGTGATCCCGACGTGCAGGTCGTCGATCAGACCGGCGCGCAGGAACTCGCGCACGGTCGTCGCGCCCCCGCCGACGCGCACGTCGCGTCCGTCCGCGGCCTCGACGGCCTTCTGCAGCGCCTCCTCCGGGGATGCCGAGAGGAAGTGGAAGCTGGTGCCGTTGTCGAACTCGACCGACGGACGCGGAGCGTGCGTCAGCACGAAGACCGGGGCGTGGAAGGGGGGCTCCTCGCCCCACCAGCCGCGCCAGTCGGGGTCGTCCGGATTCGCGTGGAGACCGAACATCCCGGCCCCCATGATCTCCGCCCCGATGTTCTCGAAGTACTGTGCGGCGTATTTCTCGTCGACGCCCGTGGTCCCGGCTCCGCTCGTGTCGTGGAACACGCGCTCCTGGAAGGTGCGCGTGGCGGTGTAGGCGGCGGTCAGGCGACCCCAATCCTCGCCGAAGGGGTTCTCCGGCGTCTGGTCGGTCGTGGTGGCGAAGCCGTCGAGCGAGATGTTGAGATCGACGCGGACACGGGTCATCGGGGCCTCCGGAGGAGAAGGGGGACGCCGCGTCCGTTCGACGCGCCGTCCCCCAGCGTCCGTGCTCGCCCGCCCCGTGTCAAGAGACGGTTCGCTCTCAGGCGATCGGGTACCCCTGGACCGGGCCCTCCGTGTTCGGCTTCCAGCCGAGCGCGGGAGCGACGTGCTTCGCGAACGACTCCAGCACGTGCAGGTTGTAGTCCGGTCCGAGCTGGTTCGGGATCGTGAGCATCAGGGTGTCTGCGGCCATCACGGCCTCGTCCTGGCGGAGCTGCTCGATCAGCACGTCGGGCTCCGCGGCGTAGGTCTTGCCGAACGTGGAGCGGAATCCGTCGATGATGCCGACCTGGTCGGCGTTCTCCTCGCTGCGGAGGCCGAAGTACGCGCGGTCCATGTCGGACACCAGGGGGAAGACGCTGCGGCTCACCGAGACACGCGGGGTGCCGGTGTGGCCGGCCTCCTTGTACGCCGCGCGGAAGAGGTCGATCTGCTCGCGCTGCAGCTCGTGGAACGGCTGACCCGTCGCCTCGGTCACGAGGGTCGAGCTCATCATGTTGAGGCCCTTGCGTCCGGTCTCCTCCGCGGTCGCGCGGGATCCCGATCCCCACCAGATGTGATCGCGGAGTGTGGGCGACTGCGGCTCGATCGCCAGGTACCGGCCGGCGCCCACCATGCGCGGGTCGCCGGGTGCGAGTCCTTCGCCGTCGATCGCACGCAGGAACAGGTCGAACTTCTCGCGAGCGAGCACGCTGCCGCGCTCGGGGTCCTCCTCGTCGTGGAACCCGAAGGTCTCGTAGCCGCGCAGGGCCGTCTCGGGTGAACCGCGGCTGACGCCGAGCGCGATGCGTCCGTCGGCGATCAGGTCCAGGGCGGCGGCCTCCTCCGCGAACTGGAAAGGGTTCTCGTAGCGCATGTCGATCACGCCGGTGCCGACCTCGATGCGCTTCGTGCGGGCCGCCATGGCGGAGAGCAGAGGCATCGGCGACGCGGCCTGACGCGCCCAGTGGTGCACGCGCACCGAGGCGCCGTTGACGCCGATCTCGTCTGCGCCCTCGGCGATCTCGATGGTCTGCTTCAGCATGTCGCCCGCCGTGCGGGTCGCCGAACCGGGCACATCCGCGTAGTGCCCGAAGGAGAGGAATCCGAAAGCCTTCATGATGTATTCGAACGCATGGAAGGCGCTTCTATTCCCCCGGCACGAGCAGACCGTCGCGGACGAGCGAGCGGATGCGCGGCTCCAGTTCGGCCCACAGCTCGTCGAGGGGCACCTCGAACAGGTCTGCCAGAGCAGCGGCGATCTGCATCACGGTCAGCTCTCCGTCGCAGGCGCCGACGAACCCGGCGAGCGCGGGATCCACGTTGACGGTGCGGGCGAATCCCCCGCCCTGCCGCAACTCGATGACGCTCGGATCGTCGTTGCCGGGCAGGAAGTGCCGCGCCTCGGTGACATCCGGCGCCGTCACCAGCGTCGCGGGGACCCCGTGTGCCAGCGCGTCGTGGGCCGCGAGTCCGGCACCCAGGGCGGCTCCGACGTTCGACACGGGCTGGGCGATCCGCTCGGTGCGCCGGAGAGGTTCTGCGTCGTCGCCCGCGGCGGGCCGCCGGAGCAGCACGTAGCCGAACCCGATCGCCGTCACCCCTCGCGCTGCGAAGTCGTCGAGCCACGCGGTGAGCAGCGGAGTGAAAGCGGAGTCGCGCGGTGTCGTTCCTCCGTCACGGATCCACAGTTCCGCGTATGCCAGCGGGGAGAGCTCCTCTCGCTGGATGACCCAGAGGTCGAGGTCCGTCGGTACCCAGGCCTCGAGCCGGACGAGACCGGCGACGCCCGCCTTCGACTCCCAGTTGCCGAGCAGCTGCGCGATGCCGTTCGGCGTCAGGAACCGCGGGGCGGTCCGCACGAACTGCTCCACCAGCGCGTCACCCACCAGGCCGCCGTCGCGGTACTCGTACGCCGGCACCCCATCCACGCGCGGGGTGATCACGAAGGGGGGATTGGAGACGATCAGGTCGAACGCCTCCCCCGCCACCGGCTCGAACATGCTCCCGAGCCGGAACTCGATGTTCGTCACCCCGTTGAGGCGGGCGTTGAGCTCGGCGAACGCCAGAGCGCGAGCGGAGATGTCCGTCGCGACGACCGATCGGGCTCTGCGGGATACGAGAAGCGCCTGGATGCCGCACCCCGTGCCCAGGTCGAGCGCGCGGTCGACCTGCACGGGCACGACCGTCTCGGCCAGAGTCCGTGACGCGCCCCCCACGCCGAGCACGTGATCGGCGGGCAGCGGGCCGTCGAGAGCCACCTCGTCGAGGTCGCTGGCGATCCACCACTCCCCGACGCCGTCCGCGTCGACGAACGACTGGGGGCGCAGGAGCGCGGTCGGGATCACGTCGTCGCCCTTACGCGTCGCGAGCCCGAGGGCGACGAGGCCGTCCACGCCCAGGCGGGGCAGCGCGTCGGCCACCGCACGCGTCGGCTGAGCCATTCCCAGCACCAGCAGTCGTCCGAGTGTCGCGAGCACCCCGCGGTCGTCCGCGATCGCACGCAGGATCGGCTCCCGCATGCCGCGGGCGAGGGCATCGTCCGCTTCCTCCCCCCACAGTCGCCGAAGAGGCTCCGAACGGAGATCGGCGCTGTCCAGATCCGCGGCGAGCGCGGCGGTCAGGAGCGGGTCAGGGAAGGGTGCGGGGGTGTCGGACACGGCCGTCACTCTACGCGTCTTCAGGGTTCTCCTTCCCCGAGCCTCCTAGAATCGCAAGGTCAGTACTCACGATCAGCCCTTTCCCGGGCGTTCGAGGAAGACCTCCATGACCGCGACCACCCCCGAACACGGCCTCCGCGCGCGCCTACGACGGCTCGCCGCCAGGACCGCTGTTCTCGCGATCGCCGTCGGCGGCCTCGCTGTCGTGGCACCGGCCTCGGCGAGTGCCGCCGATCCGACTCCGTCGAGCGATGAGCAGAGCGTCACGCTGCATGTCTCCGCCGGGCTGCGGGGTCTCATCGCGCCGGGATCGTCGGCCACCGCGATGGTCACGGTCGAGAACGACAGCGAGTCGCGGCTCTCGGCCGCTCAGGTGGACGTCGAGCTCAACAGGACTCCGCTGACCGATGACGCAGCCGTGTCGACGTGGCTCGATGACGGGGAGGCCGCCGGCGACTTCCTCTCGATCGGCAGCGACCAGACTCCTGCCGTGAACGCCGGCGCTGACGCGACCAGCACGATCTTCGTTCCGGAGAGCACCATCGGCGACCTCCCCCCGGGGGTGTACCCGCTCCGTGCGGAGCTGACCGGCGCACGGCTCGGCGAGGATTCGCGGGTCCGAGTCGAGACGACCGCGACCAGCGTGCTCGTGGTGGCCGCCTCCGAGACCACGCAGATCGGGGTCCTCGTCCCCGTGACCGCCACCCCCGCCGACGGTGCGCTGCTGACCGCCGAGGAGCTCTCGACGCTCACCGCCCCGGACGGCGATCTGACGGCACAACTCGACGGCGTCGCAGGGACCACGGCCGTGATCGCCCTCGACCCGGCGATCCCCGCCGCGATCCGGGTGCTCGGCACGTCGGCTCCGGAGACGGCCCGCGAATGGCTCACACGGCTCGACGAGCTTCCGAACACGCGATTCGCTCTCCAGTTCGCCGACGCGGATGCCGCCGCCCAGGCGCAGGCGGGGCTGCCCGAGCTGCTGCAGCCGACGACTTTGGCTCCGTACCTCGACCCCGTGAACTTCCCGCGCGATGCGGCCACAGCCACCCCCACTCCGACGGCGACTCCCGGGGCGGCATCCGTGCCGACCCCGCAGCCCACGGACGCACCCGTGCTGCCGACCGACGCGGAGCTCACCGCCGTCGAGGGGGCCCTCCCGCGGATCCTCTGGCCGGACGACAGCCTCACGCAAGGCGATCTGCGTGCCTTCGCCGGCTATCTCGGGAACGGGACCACCACGATCGTCTCGTCGACGGCCGTCGGCGGGCAGAGCGTCGCGCACGCGACCGTGGACGGCCAGGATCTGCTGGTGACGGATGCCGCGATCTCGCAGGCGCTGTCCCAGGTGGCCGGCACCGCGGATGCCGTGAAGCGGCAGCGGCTGCTCGCCGAAGCGACCGCTCTCCTCCAGCTCGCGCAGGGCCGCGCTCCGGGTGCTCCCCTGCTCATCGGGCTGGATCGAGACGAGAATCGGTCGTCCGACGCGCTGCGTGACGCGATCTCCACGGCGGACTCGATCGGATTCGAACTCGCCGCCCTCCGTGCGACGCCTGCCGCCGCGGCTACTCTCACGGATGCGCCCGACCCCGCTCGCGCCGCCGCCGTGACGAGTCTGCTCGCCGACGAGGGAGCCCTCACGGCCTTCTCCTCCATCCTCAGCGACCCTCAGGTGCTGCTGAGCCCGGAGCGGATCCGGATCATGCGCACACTCGCCGTCGGCACCTCGGAAAGCGCGTTCGCCGAGGACGTGGCCGAGCACCAGGCGCGGACGCAGGGCACTCTCGCGGCTGTCAGCATCCCGCCGTCGAGCACGATCCAGCTCCTCACGGCCAACGCCGACCTCCCGATCGCCGTGCGCAACGACCTGCCGTGGCCGGTGACGGTGCAGCTCTTCGCCTCGCCGACCGACCCCCGCCTCGAGGTCAAGCCCATGATCGAGACCGAGGTGCAGGCGAACTCGACGACCCGCGTGAAGGTGCCGGTGTCGGCCCGCGTCGGCAGCGGCGAGGTCACCCTCCGGCTCAATCTCTACAGTCCCACCGGCGTCCTCATCCAGGGCGATCAGTCGGTCAGGGTCGCCGTGCGCGCGGAGTGGGAGGCCATCGGACTCGTGATCTTCGGCGGTCTCACGGTCCTGTTGATCGCTCTCGGCGTCATCCGCACGGTCCGACGGAAGCGACGCGAATCCGCTGAGGAGGCGGCCGTCGAGGCGCAGATCGAATCGCTGGAGGAGACGCAGGCCATGCTCGACGAACCCGGAGCACCGCGTGAGTAGCCTCGGGCGCGCGAGCGCCATCATCGGCGCCGGCACTCTCGTCTCCCGCGTCACCGGGCTGCTCCGCAGCATCGTGCTCGTCGGCGTCCTCGGCTCCGTGGCCTCCGAGGCAGCAGACGCGTTCACGTATGCGAATCAGCTGCCGAACAGCGTCTTCTCGCTCATCTCGGTCGGCATCCTGACGGCCGTCATCGTCCCCCAGATCGTCAAGGCGACGGCGGACGCGGACGGGGGCAACGCCTTCATCTCCAAGCTGTTCACCCTCGGAACCGTCGTCCTGGTCGTGGTGGCGGGGATCGCCACCGCCGCAGCCCCGTGGCTCGTGCACCTGGTGGCCGGAAAGGCGAACGAGGCCACCCTCGCCCTCGCCACGGCGCTCGCCTACTGGTGCCTGCCCCAGATCCTCCTGTACGGCCTCTACGCGATGCTCGGCGAGGCGCTGAACGCACGCAAGATCTTCGGACCGTTCACCTGGGCGCCCGTCGTCAACAACATCGTGTCGATCGCGGGGTTCCTCGCTCTCGGCGCCCTCTTCGGTCCGGTACCCACGAAGGCGGCAGCCTGGACGCCGGAGATGATCACCCTGCTCGGCGCCACCGCAACGCTCGGAATCGCCCTCCAGGCGGTCGTCCTGCTCGTCTTCTGGCGTCGCACGGGCCTCGCGCTGAAGCCCGACTTCCACTGGCGCGGCGTGGGCCTCGGCAATGTCGGCCGTCTCGCCGGCTGGACGTTCCTCATGGCCTTCGCGAGCCTGTCCGCGGGGATCCTCCAGGGGTACATCGTCAGCGAGGTGGCCGGTCTCGGTGCATCGGCCACGGTCACCGCCAACGCCTGGCTGATCTTCATGCTCCCGTATTCGGTGATCGTGCTCTCGATCGGCACCCCGTACTTCACGCAGATCAGCGGGCATGCCGCCGCCGGCCGCGATGATGAGGTGCGCGCCGACATCGCGCAGAGCATCCGGACGCTGCTCTTCTTCATCGTGGCCGCCACCGCCGCCGTCGCCGCGGCGGCCATCCCCGCGTCACGGGTCTTCACCGACTCCGCCGACGACGCCCAGGCGGCCGCGCTGGTGCTGATCGCCTACCTCTTCGGTCTGATCCCCCTGACGATCCTGTTCATCGTGCAGCGCACCTTCTACGCGTACGACGACACCCGCACCCCGTTCTGGTTCACGATCTTCCAGTGCGTGCTCATCGTGGTCACGGCCCTCGCCGCGCTCGGTCTCCGGGAAGCCGGGATCATCCCCCTTACCTCCCTCGCCGCGGCGGTCGCCCTCGGGCAGTCGATCGCGAGCATCCTGCAGACCGTCGTGGCCACCTGGCTGCTGCACCGCAAGCTCGGTGGCCTGCGCATCCGCTCCTGGATGTCCGCCATCGCACGCTTCGCCGTCGCCGGGATTCCGGCCGGTCTCGCCGGCTGGGCGGTGTTCGCCCTGCTGGGCGGCACCGACGGGTGGACGATGGACGACAAGATCCAGGGCGCACTCGGCACCGCGATCATCGGGCTCGTCGTCGTGGCCGTGTACGTCGCGATCCTGGCTGTGCTGCGCGCGCCCGAGCTCAAGGCCGCCAGCGGGCTGGTGCGCCGCTTCCTCCCCGGTCGCTGAGCCGGAGGTCGGCCCCGGGCGGAGCGTTCTCCCAGCACCGCGGCGCAGACTGTCCGGGGAATGCCCCGCGGTTACCATGGGTTGAACCACTCGAAGGTCATTCGACTGCAGTTTCTAAGACGGAGAGCACATGCGTCAGGTCATCATCATCGGCTCCGGCCCCGCCGGATTCACGGCTGCCATCTATGCGGCCCGAGCGAACCTCAAGCCGCTGCTCATCGCGAGCTCGGTCGAGGTCGGCGGCGAGCTGATGAACACCACCGAGGTCGAGAACTACCCCGGCTTCCCCGAAGGCATCCAGGGTCCTGAACTGATGGCGAAGTTCCAGGAGCAGGCCGAGCGGTTCGGCACCGAGGTCGTCTACGACGACGTCACCGAGCTCGACCTTGCGGGCCCCGTCAAGACCGTCACGCTCGGTTCCGGGACGGTGCACGAGACGCAGACGCTCATCTACGCGACCGGATCCGCCTACCGCAAGCTGAACATCGAGGGCGAAGAGCGTCTCTCCGGCTACGGCGTGTCCTGGTGCGCGACCTGCGACGGCTTCTTCTTCCGCGAGAAGACGATCGCGGTGGTCGGCGGCGGTGACTCCGCGATGGAGGAGGCCACGTTCCTCACCCGCTTCGCCGACAAGGTCTACGTCATCCACCGCAAGGACTCCCTGCGAGCCTCCAAGATCATGCAGGAGCGCGCCTTCGCGAACGAGAAGATCGAGTTCGTGTGGAACAGCGAGGTCGCCGAGGTGCTCGGTGGCGACGCGGTGAAGGGCGTGCAGCTGCGCTCCACGGTCGACGGCACCCTGCGCGACCTTCCCCTCGACGGGCTGTTCATCGCGATCGGCAACGACCCGCGGACCCACCTCGTGCACGACAAGCTCGAGCTCACGCCGGAGGGCACCATCTGGGTCGACGGTCGCTCCTCGCGCACCTCCGTTCCCGGTGTGTTCGCCGCGGGCGACGTCATCGACCCCACCTACCGTCAGGCCATCACGGCTGCCGGCTCCGGTACGGTCGCCGCTCTCGACGCGGAGCACTTCCTCGCTGACCTCGAGGATGCGTCCGTCGAGGTGCCCGCCGCGGAAGCCGCCGAGATCATCACGGCCTGATCAGGGCCGGGAACACTTTCCCCTCGCCCGTTGTTGTAGCAGGCGAACCTCGAACAAGGAGAAACTCTGATGAGTGCAAAGGCTACGAGCCAGGCGACCTGGGAGCAGGACGTTCTGCAGGCCGACGGTCCCGTGCTGGTGGACTTCTGGGCCGAGTGGTGCGGTCCGTGTCGCATGGTCGCGCCGGTGCTGGATGAGATCCAGGCCGACAACCCCGACAAGATCACCATCCTCAAGCTCAACGTGGACGAGAACCCGGAGCTGGCGATGAAGTACCAGATCACGTCGATCCCGGCGATGAAGGTCTTCAGCGGTGGTGAGGTCAAGACGACCATCATCGGCGCGAAGCCGAAGTTCGCGCTGGAGAAGGACCTGGCCGCGTTCATCGGCTGATCCCCACAGACTCGAAGGGCCGTACCTCCTCGGAGGTGCGGCCCTTCCTGTGTCCGCAGCCGTCGTACGGCGTCGCCCGGTCAGCGCTTGTCGGAGACCGGGACCGGGGGCAGTCCGCGCTCCGCACGAGCCCGGTCGATGATCGCCTGGATCGTCACCGTCTTCCCGTCGTTGTACGACGCCGTCCCTCGCTGAGCGGCCATGGCTGCGGCGTGCTTCGCGCGCTCGTACAGCTCGGCATCCTCGGGGTGCGTCCGCAGCCAGTCGCGCAGGATCCGCTGGTTCACCCGGTCCCAGGACGCGGTTTCGAAGAAGTGCGCGATGCGCGTCCGCTCTCCGTCCTCGACGAAGATCATCACCCGGTGGGCGCGGACGGCGCTGCCGACCCGCCACCCCGCAGCCTCCAGCCCCGCGCGGTGCGCAGCGAAGTCGGAGTCATCCGCGATGCGGACGGCGACGTCGATCACCGGCTTCGCGCTCATCCCCCGGATCGCGGTCGAGCCGATGTGCTCGATCACCCATCCCGGGTTGCCGTGAGCACGCAGCTCCACGACCGTCTGCTGGAAGAGGGATGGCCACGCCGGGTCGTAGGGGACCAGCGCGACGGTCATCTCAGGAGGCGTCTGCGACGGTCGGGTCCCACCGGCGGTGGCGCTGCTTCTCGTCCAGGAGTCCCCACACCGCCGACGTCAGCTCCGGATACTCCAGTGCGATCTGGCGGAGCACGCGGTAGTGGCGGGCAGCATTGGGTCGCACCCCGTCATTCGCGTTGATGTTGTCGGCGCGCAGCAGGTAGACCACCAGCTCGTCGACGCTCGGCAGCTCCTCCATGAACTCCCAGGGATCTTCCCCGCCGAGGAGCCGCTCCTGAATGAGCACAGCGAGTTCGTCAGCTGCTTCGGCGCGCAGCACTTCCAGGCTCGCGCGACGTTCGACGGACTCGCTCATGCATCCAGCCTACGTCGGCTGCGGGCCCCTCCGGCGCTCCACCTTCATGTTCTCGCTCATCTCCTCGAGCTCCTTGCCCTTGGTCTCGGGAACCTTGAAAAACACGAAGAAGAACGACAGGAGTGCGAAGAAGGCGTAGAACCCGTACGCGAAGGTGAGTCCGATCTCGGCGAACGCCGGGAACGTCGTGGAGATGAAGAAGTTCGCGACCCACTGCGCCGCGGCGGCCACCGCGAGGGCACCGGCGCGGATCGAGTTCGGGAAGATCTCGCCCAGCAGGACCCAGACCAGCGGACCCCAGCTCGCGCCGAAGAACACCACGAACCCGTTGGCGCAGATCAGGGCGATCGTCGCCCAGGGATCGGGGAGCGTCGCGGTGCCCTGCGCGTCGAGCGTGCCGAACGAGAACGCGACGGCCATGAGCCCCAAAGTCACGGTCATCCCCACCGAACCCACCAGCAGCATGATGCGCCGGCCGATCTTGTCGACGAGCAGGATAGCGACGATCGTGACGACGATGTTCGTGACCGATGTGATCACGGAAGTGAGGAGGGCGCTGGATTCATCGAAGCCCACGGACTGCCACAGGGTCGTGGAGTAGTAGAAGATCACGTTGATGCCCACGAACTGCTGGAACACCGACAGCAGGATGCCGATCCACACGATCGGCTTCAGGCCCAGACGGTTACCGCGCAGGTCGCGCAGCGACTCCGAACGCTCCGTGTCGATCGTGCCCGTGATCTCCTTGATCTTGGCGTCGACGTCGATCGTGCCCGTCACCGTCTCGAGCACGTCTGCCGCGCGCTTCATCTCCCCCTTGCGGACGAGATAGCGCGGCGATTCCGGGAGTCGGAGCGACACCAGGCCGTAGACGAGGGCGGGGATCGCCGCGACCATGAACATCCACCGCCACGCGGTGAGGCCCCACAGGGGCTGATCGGCCTCTCCCGCGATTCCGGCGAGCAGCGCATCGGACAGGAGAGCAGCGAAGATACCGGTCACGATCGCCAGCTGCTGCAGCGAGCCGAGACGACCTCGGATGGCGGCGGGGGAGACTTCGGCGATGTACGCGGGCGCGATGACGGAGGCTGCTCCGACGCCGAGGCCACCGATCACGCGCCAGATGATGAGGTCGACGACGCTGAACGCGAGTCCGGAGCCGATCGCGGAGATGAAGAACATGCCGGCCGCGACCACCATGACCGGGATGCGTCCGAACCTGTTGGACACCGGACCGGCGAACCATGCTCCGACGGCGCAGCCGATGAGAGCGGACGAGACCGCGAAGCCCTTCAATCCGGTGCCGAGGTCGAAGCCCGAGACGTCGCCGGCGAGAGCGTCGACGGCGCCGTTGATGACGGCGGTGTCGAACCCGAAGAGGAACCCTCCCAACGCCGCCGCGATGCTGACCGCGATCACGCGGCGTCGGATACCTGCTGCATCCACTGGTCTGGACATGACATCCCCCTCATCGTCATCGATCACGCGAGTCTAGAGGACCGCGTGCCACCCGGCTATCGCCCGGCGCCGTAGCTGCTCTCGCCCAGTTCCTCGAGGATGCGGTTCAGATCCTGGATCGAAGCGAAATCGATCGTGACCTGGCCTTTTCGAGCACCCAGGGCGATCTTCACCCGGGTGTTGAGGCGGTCACCGAGCTTGCCGGCGACCTCATCGAGGTAGGCGCGCCGCGCACCGGGCGTCGGCTTCACGGTCTTACCGGCCGACGGCAGCGACTTCGCGGCCTGCTCCGTCGCCCGCACCGACAGGTCTTCGTTCACGACCTTGTCGGCGAGACGCTGCATCGATTCCGGCGTCTCGAGGCTGAGGATGGCGCGTGCGTGACCCGCGGTGAGCACGCCGGCCGCGACCCGCTGCTGCACCGGCACCGGAAGCTTGAGGAGGCGGATCGTGTTGCTGATCTGCGGGCGGGAGCGGCCGATGCGGGTGGCCAGCTCCTCCTGTGTGATGCCGAAGTCCTCCAGCAGCTGCTGATACGCGGAGGCCTCTTCCAGAGGGTTCAGCTCCGAACGGTGCAGGTTCTCGAGCAGGGCGTCACGGAGCAGATCTTCGTCCGCCGTCTCGCGGACGATCGCCGGGATGGCGTCGAGCCCTGCCTCGCGGGCGGCCCTGGTACGTCGCTCCCCCATGATCAGCTCGTAGTCGCCGTCGGCGTTCTTGCGCACGACCACCGGCTGGAGGACGCCGAACTCGCGAACGCTGTGCACCAGCTCCGCCAGGTCCTCCGGATCGAAGTGAGTTCGGGGCTGACGCGGATTCGCGACGATCGCATGCGGGTCGACCTGGATCAGGTGGATTCCCGGCACGGCTTCCAGATCGGGGGTGTCGACCTCGGTGTCCGGCTGCGACTCCTCCGCCGGGGCGGCCTCGTCCACCGCGGTCTGCCGCAGGCTCGCTCCGGGGAAGAAGACGTCGACAGGACGTTCCGCCTGATCGGCGGTCGGAATGAGGGCGCCGATACCCCGACCCAGTCCAGTGCGCTTGGCCATCATTTCTCCTTGCTCTGTGTCGCGGTGCGCGACGCGATCTCGACAGCCGCTTCCCGATAGGCGATCGCTCCGGCGGACTGTCCGTCGTAGGCGATCACGGTCTGCCCGAAGCTCGGAGCCTCGGACACCCGGACCGAACGCGGGATCACGGTCTCCAGCACCTGCTCCGGGAAATGCGTGCGAACCTCTTCGGCGACCTGCTGCGCGAGGCGCGTGCGCCCGTCGAACATGGTCAGCAGGATCGTGGAGAGGTGCAGCGGCGGATTCAGGTGCTTCTGGATCATCTGGATGCTCCCGAGCAACTGGCTCAGCCCCTCCAGCGCGTAGTACTCGCACTGGATCGGGATGAAGACCTCAGACGCAGCGGTGAAGGCGTTGATCGTGAGCAGACCGAGCGACGGCGGGCAGTCGATGATGACGAAGTCCATCGGGTGGTCAGCGAGGTAGACATCCAGAGCACGTCGCAGGCGGTGCTCTCGTGCCACCTGGGCGACGAGCTCGATCTCGGCGCCTGCGAGGTGGATGGTACTCGGCGCACAGAAGAGGTTCGGGTTCTCCGGACTCGGCTGCACGACGTCGGCGAGAGGCATCTCATCGATCAGTACGTCATAGACGCTGGGGACCTCTGCACTGTGCGGCACCCCGAGTGCCGTGGAGGCGTTCCCCTGCGGATCGAGGTCGATCACCAGGACTTTCGCGCCCAACGCGGCCAGTGCTGATCCGATGTTGACCGCGGTGGTCGTCTTGCCGACGCCACCCTTCTGGTTCGACACCGTCAGCACTCGGGTCTCCCCCGTGAACTGCACCGTGGTGCTCTCCAGCGCGCGTCTCCGGGCGGACAGGTCGGCGAGTTCCCGCGCGAGCGGTGTATCCATCCCGAACGATTCGTTCGAGGAAGCCTTTTCGGACTGTTTCACGTGAAACATCCACTCCTTTCGGGGCCGCGTTCCACTCTAATCGCTTGCGCCCACGTTCCCTCGCCAGTGGCCCGGTAGCGGCGCGGAATGAGCGGTACCGCACCTCTACATCTCATCGCGGAGCTGCGGGAGAAGCGTCCCTTGTTTCACGTGAAACAGGGGCCGCCTCACACGGTTGGGGTCTGGGACGGACGCTTTGGGTGCGGGATGGGGGCCTGCGGATCGCTGACACACGCCCAACTGTCATCGTTCCGCCGGAGTAATGCCCGTTGGCCTTTCGCTGCGGCATAGTGAAATCCCGACAAAGCGGCCCCCGCTCCGCCGAGGCGGCGCTCCCGCGGACAATCCCGAAGTGGCCTGCGGGGTTACCGACCGTCCGTTTCACGTGAAACGGTGCGTGCCTGTGTCCCGTCTGCCCACGCCCCGTAGCTGTTCCGCATCAAGTGGGCGAGCCGGTCTTGCAGGGCACACTCCTGCGAGAGCGCGGACCCGTGCACGCCGAGCGTTCCAGCGGGACATGACCGGCCCACCATCTGCCCCTGCGATGCGCCGGGCGGACGAGAACAAGCAGCTGCAGGATGCGCAGGCCACGAAGGATCGCGCCGGTTCCAGGCCCGTGCTCCAAGCGTCGCCCTCTCCCCCAGGACGCACTTCTGGCTCCCGCGTCCACTCCACGTCGGTGATACCCAGTCACAGCGACGATCGGCCGCCGAGAAGCGACTGTGTTTCACGTGAAACACCGAGCCGCAGTCGTCGGGTTCCCTCGCTGAACCTTGAGCCACCAACCGAACTACGTGAGCCAACACCACCGACTCGGCCTACAAGCGGAAATCGATGGCGCCGAGCACCTTCCGCGTGGAGCCACCGACCGCGCTCTGATGTTTCACGTGAAACACCCATTACCAAGGAGGTGCGAGACCTCCACTTCGGTCGGTACGCGCCGCGGGCGGGCGTCCGCGCCTGGCCGGACATCATCACCAGCGAGAGTGTGCCGACCGGATCCTCCGGGAGAGCGAGACCTGCGTTCCGCACACGGCCTATCAAGTGAGCACCCACGTCATCTCGCCGGCAAGCGTCTCCTGATGCACACGTTTCACGTGAAACATCGCTCTGTCCCGACTCCTCCTAGACGTCCCTGCGCCGTAGGGGACTGCCGCTGCGCAGGCGTAGCTCACGCTTCGGCGACGCGAAGGAGTTGCCGCCCGCACATCAACCAATCACAGCCACAGAGCGCATCCTGGCCGAACGCGACCGTTTCACGTGAAACGTCGACGAGCACGCGCGTCATCACGACGGCACCGAACGCGAAAGCGGGGTGTTTCACGTGAAACACCCCGCTCAGACGACGAGACGGCTACCGAACCCGGGCCCGGACGACACGAGTGGTCTCCGGGAGCACTCCCTCGCCCAGAACCTCTACGCGGACATCACTCAGCCGGAACTTCTTGATCTGCTTCTGAGCGGCCTCGATCTCGTTCGCAGCGTTCATTCCCTTGAGGAGTGTCAGCTCCCCGCCGTCGCGGACGAGCGGGGCGGTGATCGGGATCAAGGTCCGCAGTGCACTCACCGCGCGGGCGGTCACCACATCGAACCCGCCCACCGGCCGGACATCCTCCGCACGAGCACGGAGTACGGTGACATTCTCCAGCCCGAGGGCCTGTACCTGCTCGGTGAGCCAGGTGATGCGACGCTCCATCGGCTCGACGAGCGTCCAGGTGACGTCAGGACGGGCGATGGCGAGCACGATACCCGGGAGTCCGGCTCCAGAGCCGATGTCCGCGACAGAACCGTGGAAGAGTGGTGCCGCGATCGCACTGTTCAGGATGTGACGAGTCCACAGGCGCGGGAGTTCCAGGGGACCGATGAGACCGCGCTCCTCCCCCTCACGCGCAAGTGCTGCGGTGAAGGCGCGGGCGGCATCGATTCGGTCCGCGAAGAGCTGCGCGGCGACCGCGGGCTCCTCCTCCAGAACGAGATCTTCGCCGGTCATCGCGTGGAAGCAGGGTTCTGAGCCATCAACGACGACGCAGGACCGTGTGACGGTCGGCGCCCTCGCCGTAGGACTCGGACACCAGGCCACGCTCCGCAGCGATGTCGTGCACCAGCTTGCGCTCGTAGCTCGACATCGAGGGCAGCGACGCCTGCGAGGATCCCTCGTCGAGCTTCGCGGCAGCGGCGTCCACCAGGGTCTCCAGCTGACGGCGGCGCGTGTCGCGCGAGCCGGCGATGTCGAGGATGAGGCGCGAGAAGGAACCGGTCTTGCTCTGCACAGCCAGGCGCGTCAGCTCCTGCAGCGCCTGCACCGTCTCGGGAGCGGAGAGCAGCGCAAGCGCGTCACCCTCTGCCTCCACGGAGACGTAGGCGCGGCCCTGACGAACGTCGAGGTTCAGGTCGCCATCGATGTCGGCGATGTCGAGCAGCTCCTCGAGGTAGTCGGCGGCGACGTCGCCCTCGTGCTCCAGCTGTGCCACCGTGGGCACGTCGTTCTCGGTCACGACCTCGCTCATGAACCGCTCCCCTTCTTCTTCGCACGCTTCTTGCCGACAGGCTGCTGACGCTTGGGGGCGGCGGCCTTCGCCTTCTCCGCCTCCTCGAGCAGGCGCTGCTGCTCCGCCTCGTACGCTGCCATCGGCACGACCTTGCCGGACGAATCGATCGCCTTGCCCTTGCGAGCCAAGCGCTCCTCGCGGGCCTTGGCCGCCTCGGAACCCGGCGTCGGCATCTCGCGGATGACGAGGAACTGCTGACCCATGGTCCAGAGGTTCGAGATGAACCAGTACACGACGACGCCGAGCGGGAAGAAGACACCCGAGAAGATGAAGCCGAGCGGCAGCACGTACAGCATGATCTTCTGCATCTGGTACGCCTGGCCGGTCTTGGCCTCGGGCGACAGGTTCTTGGAGATGATCTGCAGCTGCGTGAAGAACTGCGACGCGATCATGAGGACGACGAGCGTGACCAGGATGATGATGGCCGTCGTGTTCTGGGCGTCCACCGCGTTGCCGAGCGTCTCGTGCAGCGAGGCCACACCGAACAGCTTCGCGTCGTAGAACTCCTTCGTCAGCTCCGGGCTGAGAAGACCGACACCACCGATGTTGTCTCGCGCGTGCTTGCTGACGTCGCTCAGCACGCTGTACAGCGAGAAGAAGATCGGCATCTGCACGAGCAGCGGCAGACAGCTCGACATCGGCGTCGTGCCGTGCTTCTTGTACAGCGCCATGGTCTCGCGGCTCATCGCCTCGCGAGAGAGCTGATCCTTCTTGCCGCGATACTTCTCCTGAACTTTTCGCAGTTCAGGAGCGATTTCCATCATCTTCCGCTGGCTCTTGATCTGCTTCACGAAGAGCGGGATCAGCGCGGCGCGCACGACGATGACGAGACCGACGATCGACAGCACCCAGGTGATGCCGGATGCGGCGGGGAGTCCGACGGTGGTGAAGAGCCAGTGCCAGGCGACGAGGATCAGCTCGACCACCCACTTCAGTGGCCAGAGGATGGTGCCGATCAGGTCGAATCCACCCGCAGCCGGTTCTTGGCTGGGGGTGGCGCTGGCGAGCAGAAGGTCAAGACCCACCGATCAGTCCTTTCGGGAAGGGACGACGAAACCGTGCGCGGTCAGGTCGTAACGGAAGTGGTCATGCGGACGGACGTCGTCGACGCCACCGCTGGTCCAGGGGTTGCAGCGAAGGATGCGCCATGCGGAGAGCACTGCTCCCTTCACAGCACCGTGCTGCTGCACCGCACCTACAGCGTAGGCGGAGCAGCTGGGGTAGTACGCACACACATCCCCGTACATTGGCGAGATCACCTTGCGGTACGCGGCGAGGAACCCGAGAACGAGGTTCCGCGGGATCAGCGGGATGCTGCGGAGCACATCGCGACCCTGCATCCGCGCCGTGCCGATGGACGACGCCGGCAGCGCGGTCATGACGAGCCCGCCGGCGCGGAGGCGGAGAGTCTGCCGAGGCAACGGTGGACGTCCGCCTCGAGTTCCGCGAAGGACGCCTTCGCGGACGCAGGAAGGGCACGGATGACGACATCCGTGCCCTCGGGGACGCGCGGCAGTGCTTCCGCGCACACGGCTTTGAGTCGCCGGCGCACGGTGTTGCGCACCACCGCGGTGCCCACCTGCTTGCTGATGATGAATCCGAACCTCGCGGCTCTGCTCTCGCCCGTCGACAGCATCGACGTGATGACGCGCGCTCCGCCACAACGGGAACCGCGTCGAACGACCAGGCGATAGTCGCTCCCGCGGGTCAACCGAGAGGGGCGGGCGAGCACAGCGGACTACGCAGAGAGCTCGGTGCGGCCCTTCGCGCGGCGGGCAGCGAGGATGCCGCGACCGGCACGCGTACGCATGCGGGCGCGGAAGCCGTGCTTCTTGGCGCGACGACGGTTGTTGGGCTGGAAGGTGCGCTTGCTCATGGAATCACTCCGGGAATGCTGCCACCGGATTCACTTCGACCGGAGACATGGGGAACTGCCGAAAAGGCATAAGTCAACCGACTTAGGGTACGTCTTACTGGCGCGCAGAGCAAATCTGCGCGCTTCGGTGGTCGACGTCCGACACGAACCGCACAGCCATTATCCACAACCGCGGCATGCCCGGCGCGCGCAACACGCGCGTGTGTTTTCAAGGGCAGGTTGCCGTTCACAGCCGGGGTGACTACCGTGGCATCCGAAGTTATCCACAGGGGCACGGCACGTCGACCCCGCCTCGATCCCTCGTCCGGAGCGTCATGTCATCACCTGCCCAGCCCGACGTCCCCATCTGGACCACGGTGCAGGAGCTTCTGGTCGACGACGACCGCGTCACGCCCCAGCTCCAGGGCTTCCTGAGTCTCGCCGTTCCGGCCGGCGTCATGTCCGCCACGCTGTATCTCGAGGTTCCCAACGATCTGACCGCCGCGCAGATCAACAAGCGCCTGCGGCTGCCGATCATGGAGGCGCTGGCGCATGTCGGCGACGAGGTCACCTCGTACCGGGTCGTGGTGAATCACGAGCTCGCCGAGCAGCAGACCGCGCCGATCGCCGTCGGCGACTTCGGACGAACCGAGCAGCCGCGCGTCGAGTCCCCGATGGAGCAGCCCACCCAGCTGCGCCATGAATCGCGACTCAACCCCAAGTACACGTTCGACAACTTCGTCATCGGCCAGTCCAACCGTTTCGCGCACGCCGCGGCGGTGGCTGTGGCCGAGGCGCCGGCCAAGGCCTACAACCCGCTCTTCATCTACGGCGACTCCGGACTGGGCAAGACCCACCTCCTCCACGCCATCGGCGACTACGCCCAGTCCTTGTATGCCGGGGTCAAGGTGCGCTACGTCTCGAGCGAGGAGTTCACGAACGACTTCATCAACTCGATCGCCAACAACCGCGGCGCCGCGTTCCAGGCCCGATACCGCGATGTCGACATCCTCCTGATCGACGACATCCAGTTCCTGCAGGGGCGGGCGGAGACGCAGGAGGCCTTCTTCCACACGTTCAACACCCTGCACGACCACAACAAGCAGGTGGTCATCACCAGCGACGTGGCGCCGAAGCATCTGACCGGTTTCGAGGACCGGATGCGCAGCCGCTTCGAATGGGGTCTGATCACCGACGTGCAGGCGCCCGACCTCGAGACGCGTATCGCGATCCTGCGTAAGAAGGCGCAGAGCGAGGCGCTGCACATCCCGGACGAGGTGCTCGAGTACATCGCCACGGTCGTCTCGTCCAACATCCGCGAGCTGGAAGGCGCGCTGATCCGCGTCTCCGCCTTCGCGAGTCTGAACCGATCGGCGCTCGACATCTCCCTCGCCCAGACGGTGCTGCGTGACATCGTCGACACGGCCGAGGACAACATCATCTCGCCGACCGACATCATCACGGCGACGGCGCAGTACTTCAAGCTGACGGTCGACGACCTCTACGGATCCAGCCGTTCGCAGCAGATCGCCACCGCACGACAGATCGCGATGTATCTGTGCCGCGAGCGGACCAGCCTGTCGCTGCCGAAGATCGGCCAGCTGTTCGGCAATCGCGACCACACCACCGTGATGTACGCGTACAAGAAGATCAGCGAGCTCATGAAGGAGCGTCGCTCGATCTACAACCAGGTCACCGAGATCACGACGCAGCTCGGCCGCCGCTGATCAGCGGCGTTCGGCCGACAGGGGCACGGTATCCGCGAGGAAACCGTGCCCCTTCTCCGTGCTTGACACGCGGTTTCCGCGTGCGATAAATGCCTCTATGCACATGTGGATAACTTGTGGATGACGCCGGATCAGGTCGGGACGAATGTGAGCTCAGGGGCCAAACCTGTGGATAACTACGGGGAGACCCGCGTGGCGGCGAAGACGCCCCACCCGCGGATTCCTCAGGGATTCCACAACTGACAAGCGTGTAGTTCCTTACTCGCTCTTGCTATCCACCGACTTATCCACAGTATCCACAGGTGTTAACACCGTTAAGGAGTTAAGTCATTCAAGGCGCGATCCGATCACCAGACGGTGGGGAGAACGGCGGGACGGATGACAGGAACCTCGGCGTAGGGATACCGCGGACTGTGGGGCTAGCATGGGAAGCCCTGCACCGGCAGGGCCGACGACAACGCGTCACAGTTCGACGACAAGGGAGCACCCGTGAGGTTTCAGGTCAACCGCGATGTCTTCAGCGAGGCAGTGTCCTTCGTCGTCAAGCTCCTCCCGCAGCGCAATCCGCAGCCGATCCTCGCCGGAGTCCTGATCGAGGCGGATGGTTCCGGACTCACCCTGTCGGCGTTCGACTACGAGGCTTCGGCACGCACCACCATCGAGGCGACCGTCGAGACACCGGGCACGATCCTGGTCCACGGCCGCCTTCTCTCCGACATCGCGAGCCGGCTTCCGAACGCACCGATCGAGATCGCCGTCGAGGACGACGGCGGGATCGCGGTCACCTGCGGCTCCGCCCGATTCACTCTCGCGGCCATGCCGGTCGAGGAATACCCGTCGATCCCCGAGGTCACTGGCTCCTCCGGCGTCGTTCCCGCCGACGACTTCGGCACCGCGATCGCCCAGGTGGGCTTCGCCGCCTCCCGCGATGACGTGACCCCGGTGCTGACCGGTGTGCAGCTCGAGGTCTCCGGTCACACGCTGAGCCTGGTCGCCACCGACCGCTACCGTGTCTCGCTGCGCGATGTGCCGTGGGACGGCGAGGCTGTCGAGGCCACCGCCCTCGTGCCGGCGCGCACTCTGCTCGAGGTCGGCAAGACCTTCGGACACGCGGGCACGATCCAGGTCGCGTTCTCCGGAGCGGGTGACCGCGAGATCATCGCGTTCACCGCGGGCAACAAGACGGTGACGTCGCTGCTGATCAAGGGCAACTTCCCGCCGGTGCGCCGGCTGTTCCCCGAGCAGACCGACCACTACGCGGTCGTCAACACCGCCGATCTGGTCGAGGCCGTGCGACGCGTGTCCCTGGTTCTCGATCGTGCCGCTCCGCTGCGTTTCACGTTCTCGAGCGACAGCGTCACGATGGACGCCTCCGGTGGAGACCACGCTCGTGCATCCGAGTCGGTCGACGCGATCCTGTCGGGCGGTGACGAGGTGACTCTCGGTCTGAACCCGCAGTATCTCATCGAGGCTCTCGGTGCGGTGCGGAGCGAGTTCGTGCGGGTGACGTTCACGTCGAGCGACAACGCCAACAAGCTGAGCCCGGTCCTGATTACGAGCCAGACCTCGGTCGATCAGGCCGGCCTCGACTCGTTCAAGTACCTGCTGCAGCCGAACCTCCTCCTCCGCTGATCCGCGCCCCTTCCCTACCCGAAACGTTCCCGGATCAGCCGGCACGCCGACTCTGATGGAGAAACCTTCGGGAGATGTGGTGCTCCCGGACTGAGCATCGGGAGGGACCCGCGAAGCGGGAGGGAACCCGCTCTGCGAAGGAAGGGGGCACCACATCTCCCGAAACCACGCAGCCCACGAACAGAATCAACTGTCAGACCCCGAAGGTAGGCTGACTCCGTGATTGTGGAGCACCTGAGTCTGGTCGATTTCCGCAATTACGCGACCGCCGAGCTCGCCCTGCACCGCGGTCCCAACGTTCTCGTCGGTCGCAACGGTCAGGGCAAGACCAATCTCGCGGAGGCGGTCGTCTTCCTCGCGACCCTCGGGTCGCATCGTGTCTCCTCGGATGCGCCCATGGTGCGCGACGGGCAGGAGTTCGCGGTGATCCGCGCGCGTCTCTCGCACGGCGAGCGTCGGGTCCTGGCCGAGGTGCAGGTGAACAGGCAGGGGTCGAACAAGGCGCGCATCAACGGTTCGCCGTCGAAGCCGAATGAGCTGCCGCGTTATGCCCACGTGGTGTTGTTCGCGCCCGAGGATCTGCAGATCGTGCGGGGGGATCCGTCCGCTCGCCGTCGTTTCGCGGACCAGCTCCTCATCCAGCGCACCCCGCGGATGGCGTCGGTGCTCGCCGATTACGACCGTGTGCTGAAGCAGCGCAACGCGCTGCTGAAGTCGGCCCGTGCTCGCGGCATCCGCGGCGAGGCTCTGAGCACTCTCGATGTCTGGGACGACAAGCTCGTCGCACTCGGTTCGGAGATCATCACCGCCCGGCAGCGGCTCGCGGCGGATCTGCAGCAGCCGGTCGCCGATGCGTACGAGGCGATCGCCGGCGCCGACCACCGGCCGAGGCTCGAGTGGGCGCTGTCGGTCGACGGCGGTGATCCGGAAGAGGAGGACGGCGGCGATACCGAGGAGATCGCGGGTGCGCCGTTGGGTGACACGGCACGGATCGCGGAGATGTTCCGAGCGTCTCTCGCGGCGAAGCGGTCGAACGAACTCGACCGCGGACTCACGCTCACCGGACCGCACCGCGACGACCTGGTGCTCCGCGTGCGCGACCTCCCTGTGAAGGGGTATGCGTCGCACGGAGAGTCGTGGTCGGTGGCGCTCGCGCTGCGGCTGGCTTCGGCCGAGCTGTTGCGCAGCGAGTCGCCGGCGGGAGACCCGGTGCTGATCCTCGACGACGTGTTCGCGGAGCTGGATGCGGATCGGCGTCAGCGCCTGGCCGCACTGACGGCCGGTTATGAGCAGGTGGTGGTGACGGCAGCGGTGGAGGAGGATATCCCCGCGGTGCTGCATGCGCACGTGGTGCACATCAGTGCCGGCACGATCAGTGACGACCGAGCCCTTCGACAGGCTCAGGGACCCAGGGCGGAAGCGCAGGGACCTAGGGCGGAGGCTCAGGGAGCCAGGGCGGAAACGCAGGGATCAGCGACGGAGGGGGAGGATGACGATGAGTGACACCGTCCTCGCTCCGGCGGCGGAGGTTCCGGAGACCGTCGCCACCTATCTGCGGCTTCGCGGCCTGAAGCCGAGCTCCACGAGCTGGAAGCGCAAGCGGCGCATCACGGTCGATGACGACAACGCTCCGTTCACGCCGGGCCGCGACCCCGGAACGCTGGGCGACGTCCTCGATCGGCTCAGTCGGGATTCCGGCTGGCAGACCACCCTCGCCCGCGAGGACCTCGTGCGCCAGTGGGCGGATCTCGCGGGCGCCGACACCGCGAAGCACTCCGAGCCGGTCTCCCTGGAGCGGGGATTGCTCACCGTGAAGTGCGATTCGACGGCCTGGGCGAAGAACCTCCAGTTCATGCGCGGGACCATCCTGACGGAGATCGGTCGGCGTTATCCGGACGCGGGTGTGGAGAACCTCCGCTTCATCGGACCGGACGTCCCCTCGTGGAAATGGGGCCCCAGAGCCGTTCCAGGACGGGGCCCGCGCGATACCTACGGGTAGGGCACCATGCAAGGGGTCCCGAAGGCTCAGAGGGCCACACGCGGCCGTTGAGCGGCATTTCACGACGAAACCCCGCTAGAATGGGAGTTCGTGATATCGATGTGGAGAATGCCCTCTGATGACGCCTGAATTCCCTGCTGACGAGACGGAATCGACCACCGGGGGCACCCCCGACCCTTCGACGGACGCAGGGACCGAGACTCCACAGGCGCCGGCGAAGAAGAAGCAGCCCGGTGAGTACGGTGCGGACTCGATCCAGATCCTCGAAGGACTCGAGGCGGTTCGCAAGCGGCCCGGCATGTACATCGGCTCCACGGGTCCGCGCGGTCTGCACCACCTGGTGTACGAGATCGTCGACAACTCGGTCGACGAGGCCCTCGCGGGGTACGCCGACACGATCCTGGTGACGATGCTCGCCGACGGCGGGGTCCGCGTGGTGGACAACGGCCGTGGCATCCCCGTCGATCCGCACTCCTCCGACCCGAACAAGTCGACGGTCGAGGTCGTGCTGACGATCCTGCACGCCGGCGGCAAGTTCGGCGGCGGCGCCTACGCGGTCTCCGGCGGTCTGCACGGTGTCGGCTCGTCGGTCGTGAACGCGCTCTCCACACGTTTCGACGTCGAGGTCAAGCAGAAGGGCTTCGTCTGGCGGCACAGCTTCGCCGACGGCGGCATCCCGCAGCAGAAGCTCGAGAAGGGCGAGGCGACCGACGAGACCGGAACGAGCATCACGTTCTGGCCGGACGCGCAGATCTTCACCGAGACCATCGAGTTCGACTACGACACGCTGCGCACCCGCTTCCAGCAGATGGCGTTCCTCAACAAGGGGCTGCGCATCGAGCTGAAGGACGAGCGGGAGTCCTCGGCCTACGAGGTGGAGGAGGACGGCGCGACCGTCACCCGCCAGCCGAGCGACGTGTTCTTCTACGAGCGCGGCCTCGTCGACTACGTCGAGTACCTCAACAAGGTCCGCCATGCCGAGGTCGTGAACGACGAGATCATCGCGTTCGAGTCCGAGGACACCGAGCGGAAGATTTCGCTCGAGGTCGCGATGCAGTGGACCACCTCGTACACCGAGAACGTGTTCACCTACGCCAACACGATCAACACGCACGAGGGAGGCACCCACGAGGAGGGCTTCCGTGCGGCGCTGACCACTCTCGTGAACAAGTACGCCCGCGCGAACAACCTGCTCAAGGAGAAGGACGACAACCTCTCCGGCGACGATGTGCGCGAGGGACTGACGGCCGTCATCTCGATCAAGCTCGGCGAGCCCCAGTTCGAGGGGCAGACCAAGACGAAGCTCGGCAACACCGAGGCGAAGGCGTTCGTGCAGAAGGTCGTCGGCGATCAGCTCGGCGACTGGTTCGATCGCAACCCGAATCAGGCGAAGAACATCATCCGCAAGGCGATCGACGCGGCCACCGCCCGTCTCGCCGCGCGCAAGGCCCGGGAGACCGCGCGGCGCAAGAGCGTCTTCGAGTCGGCGGCCATGCCGGACAAGCTCAAGGACTGCACGAGCAAGGATCCGTCGATCAGTGAGATCTTCCTGGTGGAGGGTGACTCCGCCGGCGGTTCGGCCGTGCAGGGGCGCGACCCGCACACCCAGGCGATCCTCGCGCTGCGCGGCAAGATCCTCAACGTGGAGCGTGCACGTCTCGACAAGGCGCTGGGCAACAAGGAAGTCCAGGCGATGATCCAGGCCTTCGGCACGGGCATCGGCGAAGAGTTCGACATCGAGAAGGCGCGCTATCACAAGATCGTGCTGATGGCGGATGCCGACGTCGACGGCCAGCACATCACCACGCTGCTGCTGACGCTGCTGTTCCGCTACATGCGCGGCCTGATCGAGGCCGGCTTCGTCTACCTGGCGATGCCGCCGCTGTACCGGCTGAAGTGGTCGAACTCGGCACACGAGTACGTGTTCAGCGACGCCGAGCGCGACGCGCTGCTCAAGCACGGTCTGGAGAACGGCAAGCGGATCCCGAAGGATGCCGGCATCCAGCGCTACAAGGGTCTCGGCGAGATGAACCCGAAGGAGCTGTGGGAGACGACGATGGATCACACCACGCGCACGCTCCAGCAGATCACCATCGAGGACGCGGCCGCGGCCGACGAGATCTTCAGCGTGCTGATGGGTGAGGACGTCGAGTCGCGACGCAGCTTCATCCAGCGCAACGCCAAGGACGTCCGCTTCCTCGACATCTGATCCATTATTGGGTCCCTGAGCTTGTCGAAGGGCACCCAGACGCTTCGACAAGCTCAGCGACCCAGAACTGAACGACCGGAATCGAAAAGACATGACTGACGAAGAACGCCCCGAGCTGGAACACGATCACGGCAAGATCGATCAGGTCGACCTGCAGTCGGAGATGCAGCGCAGCTACCTCGACTACGCGATGGCCGTCATCGTCGGTCGCGCGCTCCCCGACGTCCGCGATGGCCTGAAGCCGGTGCACCGCCGTGTGATCTACGGCATGTACGACGGCGGGTTCCGTCCCGACAAGTCGTTCTCGAAGTGCGCCCGCGTGGTCGGCGAGGTCATGGGCCAGTACCACCCGCACGGCGACTCGGCGATCTACGACGCCCTCGTCCGTCTGGTGCAGCCGTGGTCGCTGCGGTATCCGCTGGCTCTCGGTCAGGGCAACTTCGGCTCCCCCGGCAACATGGGTGCGGCCGCCCCGCGATACACCGAGACCAAGATGGCCCCGCTCGCGCTCGAGATGGTGCGCGACATCGAAGAGGACACGGTCGACTTCACCGACAACTACGACGGTCAGACGCAGGAGCCGACGGTCCTCCCGGCCCGCTTCCCGAACCTGCTCGTCAACGGATCGGTCGGCATCGCGGTCGGCATGGCCACGAACATCCCCCCGCACAACCTCCGCGAAGTCTCCGACGCCGCGCTCTGGGCCCTCGACAACCCGGAGATCTCCCGCGAGGAGCTGCTCGACGGACTGATCCAGCGCATCCCCGGTCCGGACTTCCCGACGGGCGCGCAGATCCTCGGCACCAAGGGCATCCACGAGGCGTACCGGACGGGCCGCGGCTCGATCACGATGCGCGCCGTCGTGAACGTCGAGGAGATCCAGGGCCGGACCTGCCTGGTCATCACGGAGCTGCCGTACCAGGTGAACCCGGACAACGTCGCCGTGAAGATCGGCGACCTCGCCCGTGACGGCAAGATCACCGGGATCGCGGACATCCGTGACGAGTCGTCCGACCGCACGGGTCAGCGCCTGGTCGTCGTGCTCAAGCGCGACGCGGTCGCGAAGGTCGTGCTGAACAACCTGTACAAGCACACGCAGCTGCAGGAGAACTTCGGCGCGAACATGCTCGCGATCGTCGACGGCGTTCCGCGCACGCTCGCGATCGACGGCTTCATCTCGCACTGGATCGCGCACCAGATCGACGTGATCGTCCGGCGCACGCAGTTCCGCCTGGCCGAGGCCGAGAAGCGGATGCACATCCTGCGCGGCTACCTGAAGGCGCTCGACGCGCTCGACGAGGTCATCGCCCTGATCCGGCGCTCGCAGACCACAGCGGATGCGAACGAAGGACTGCAGAAGCTCCTCGACATCGACGAGATCCAGGCCGATGCCATCCTGCAGATGCAGCTGCGTCGACTGGCCGCCCTCGAGCGCCAGCGGATCATCGATCAGGCGAACGAGCTCGAAGCGCTCATCACCGACTACAAGGCGATCCTCGCCGACGAGGGTCGTCAGCGCACGATCATCCGCGAGGAGCTGACGGGCATCGTCGACAAGTTCGGCGACGAGCGGCGCACGCACATCCTGCACGGCTTCGACGGCGACGTGTCGATGGAAGACCTCATCGCCGAGGAGGAGATGGTCGTCACCGTCACGCGTGAGGGCTACATCAAGCGCACGCGCAGCGACAACTACCGTTCCCAGCACCGCGGCGGCAAGGGAGTGAAGGGCGCGCAGCTGCGTGCCGACGACATCGTCGAGCACTTCTTCGTCACGACCACGCACCACTGGCTGCTGTTCTTCACCGACAAGGGCCGCGTGTACCGCGCGAAGACCTACGAGGTGCCGGAGGCCGGACGGGACGCGAAGGGCACGCACGTCGCGAACCTCCTCGCTCTGCAGCCGGACGAGAGCATCGCGCAGGTCCTCGACATCCGCGACTACGCGGTGGCGGACTACCTGGTGCTGGCCACCCGCGAAGGCCTGGTGAAGAAGACCCGTCTGGACAACTACGACACGAACCGTCAGGGCGGCGTGATCGCGATCCGTCTGAACGAGGACGACGAGCTGGTCAGTGCGCTCCTGGTCAACGCCGAGGACGACATCCTGCTCATCAGCCGCCGCGGCATGTCGGTGCGCTTCGAGGCGACGGATGAGGCTCTGCGCCCGATGGGTCGCGCGACGGCCGGTGTGCGCGGCATGAAGTTCAAGATCGACGAGGACTGCCTGCTCTCGGCGTCGGTCGCGGCGCCAGGCAAGTTCGTGTTCGTCGTCACCGACGGCGGCTACGCCAAGCGCACCGCGGTCGAGGAATACCGTGTCCAGGGTCGCGGTGGAACAGGCATCAAGGTCGCCAAGCTGAACGACGATCGGGGCACTCTCGCGGGGGGTCTGATCGTCTCCGAGGACGACGAGGTCTTGGTGGTTCTGTCCAGCGGCAAGGTGGTACGCTCTGCCGTGGCCGAGGTCCCCGCCAAGGGTCGCGACACCATGGGAGTGGTGTTCGCCCGCACGACGGAGGCCGATCGCATCCTCGCCATCGCCCGCAACGGTGAGCGCGGTCTCGCTGAAGACGAGGCTGAGGCGGACGCGGAATCCGAGGCCCCCCAGACGACAGAGACCCCTGAGGACACAGACGCATGAGTACAGTTGCCGACAAGCTGGCGAAGAAGTCGACACGGAAGACCGGGGGCAAGCAGGTCCGACTCCGTCTGGTCTACGTGGACTTCTGGTCGGCCGTGAAGCTCTCGTTCCTCGGAGCCGTCGCTCTCGCCGTCGTCACCATGGTGTCGTTCTTCCTCATCTTCCTGGTGTTCCAGGCGACGAACATCATGACCACGGCGGAGAGCTTCCTGCTCGGGATCACCGACAACGCCTTCGTCCTCTCCGAGGTCGTGGGTCTGCCGCAGGTGATGGCGTTCGCCGCGGTGGTGGCGATCCTGAACCTGATCGTCTTCACGGTGCTCGGTGCCGTGGTCGCGGGCATCTACAACCTCGCGGTGAAGGTGACCGGCGGCCTGCTCGTCGGCTTCATGTCGAACTGATCCGGCGGCGATCTCCGGAGCGGATTCACGAAGGGCGGGTGCTGCGGCACCCGCCCTTCGTCGTCCCCGCCGCGGCACCGGGACTACACGACTCCTGTGGTGCCGAGCAGGGTGCCGATGAGCCAGGTCGCGGCCAACGCGAGGGCGCCGCCGACGACCAGACGGATCGATGCGCGCACCGGCGCAGACCCTCCGATCCGCGCCGACACCGCCCCGGTCACGGCGAGGGCGATGAGCACCGCGACGAAGGTCACCGGCACGCGCCAGTCCGGCGGCGGAAGCAGGATCGCGAGAAGCGGCAGCAGCGCGCCGAGCGTGAAGGCCACCGCGGAGGACACGGCGGCATGCCACGGATTGACGAGATCGTCCTGATCGATGCCGAGCTCGACCTCCAGGTGCGCCGCCAGGGCGTCGTGAGAGGTCAGCTCCTCCGCGACGCGCCGCGCGGTCTCCTCGGAGAGTCCGCGGTCACGGTACAGCTGCGCGAGTTCGGCGAGCTCGACCTCGGGCATCGTCCGCAGCTCCTCCCGCTCCTTCGCGATGAGGGCGCGTTCGCTGTCACGCTGACTGCTCACCGACACATATTCGCCGAGGGACATGGATATCGCACCGCCGACGAGTCCCGCGATGCCCGCAGTGAGCAGGGCGGCACTGTCCGTCGTGGCGCCGGCGACACCCACGACCAGGGAGGCGACGGAGACGATGCCGTCGTTCGCCCCGAGCACTCCCGCTCGCAGCCAGTTGAGACGCTGGCCGAGTCCCGCGCCATGAGGTTCATCTGCATGGGCTGTCATGCCCTCAGTGAAGCAGACGGAGGTCTCCGCGGCGGGAAGTACCCACGAGTCGTTACGGAAAACCCGAAGCGGAGTGTCCGGTTGGCTCGGTGTCCGGCGGACCCGCGCGCCCGTACCGTGGAGGCATGACCACTCAGACTGCGACCCCGGCTCCCGTCACGGCGGTGAAGCCGCCGTTGCGCATCTTCCTCACGATCCTGCATCTGGCGGGCGTCGGCATCCTCGGTGGTGCCATCTTCGGCATGCTCGGCGGACTCCTCGGTACCGGGCTCGGCCTCCTCTTCGTCGCGGGGATCGGCCTGGTCCTCCTCGTGGGCCTCGTCTACGCGCTGTACGGGCTGGGCTGGTTCGAGATCGCCCGCGTCGGCGCGCTGTATCGCACGCCGATCGCCCCGCTGCGGCCGCAGCCCCGCGACCGCCCGGGGTTCGGCGGATGGCTCCGCTCACTCGGACGCCAGGCGATCGACGGACGCATGTGGCGCGCCGTCGCCAACTTCGCCATCTCCGCACTGCTCGGCTTCATCGTCCTGCGCCTCTTCTGGGGGCTTGTGTGGTCGATCTTCATCTCGTTCGCGCCGCTGACCGACGCAGACGCGGTGATCGGGCCGTTCGGCGGTGGCGGCATCGCCGTGGCGTGGGCGCCCCTGGTCGGCATCCTCGGCATCGCCGCCTGCCTCGCCGGCATGCTGGGGCTCGCGCTGCTGCACCGGACGCTGTCGCTGGCCATCGTGATCCGCAGCAAGGAGACGGAACTCACGGAGCGCGTCCGCACGTCCACCGCCCAGCGCGAGGGAGCGGTCCGCGCCGCCGACGTGGAGCGCACCCGCATCGAGCGCGACCTGCACGACGGCGTGCAGCCGCGGCTGGTCTCCGTCGGGATGACGCTCGGTCTCGCTCAGCAGAAGATCGACAACGACCCGGA
This sequence comes from Microbacterium algeriense, assembly GCF_008868005.1. Lineage (GTDB taxonomy): Bacteria > Actinomycetota > Actinomycetes > Actinomycetales > Microbacteriaceae > Microbacterium > Microbacterium algeriense. The sequence continues at coordinate 265,658 of NZ_WAAO01000001.1, read as the reverse complement.
TGCCGCGAAGGAGCTCATCAACGAAGCGCACACCTCCACCAAGGCGGCGATCACCGAGCTGCGCCAGCTCGCCCGGGGGATCCACGCGTCCGTGCTCGATGACCGCGGTTTGGACGCTGCATTGTCGGCGCTCGCCGGGCGCTCGCACATCCCCGTGCATCTCGACGTGCGGATGGACCCTTCGACAGGCTCAGGGACCCATGCTTCGACAGGCTCAGGGGCCCATGCTCCGACTCGCCCGGGACGGGAGGCCGAGGCGGCCGTGTACTTCTCGATCGCAGAATCCCTGACCAACGCCGCGAAGCACTCGCGCGCCAGTGAGGTCCGTGTCACGGTGCGGCTCCGCGAGGGGAACATCCTCTGGGCCCGGGTGGAGGACAACGGGATCGGCGGCGCTCAGGTGCAGCCCGGCGGCGGTCTCGACGGCATCGCCAACCGCATCCTCGCCGCCGGTGGGACCTTCCGGCTCGACAGCCCGCAAGGCGGACCGACCAGCCTGGAGGTGAACGTCCCATGCGCATCCTGATCTGCGAGGACTCGGTCCTCCTCCGCGAAGGTCTCGTCCGTCTGCTCGAGGACGCCGGCCACACGGTGGTCGCCGCTCTCCCCGACACCCACGGACTCGACACCGCGGTCGTCGAAACGGCGCCGGATCTCTGCATCCTCGACGTGCGCCTCCCGCCGACGTTCACTGACGAAGGCATCCGCGCCGCGCTCCGTCTGCGGTCGACCCATCCTTCGCTCGCGATCCTCGTGCTCTCGCAATACGTGGAGGAGCGGTACGCATCCGATCTGATCGCCGCGCAGGGCGGACCTCTCGGCTATCTGCTGAAGGATCGCGTCGCCGACGTCTCCGAGTTCCTCGCCTCGGTGCAGCGGATCTCGGAGGGGGCGACCGTGCTCGATCCCGAGGTGGTGGCGCAGCTGCTCACGCGCCGCAACCGGGACGACCGGATGCTGAGCCTCACCGAGAGGGAGCGCACCGTGCTCGCGCTGATCGCCGAGGGCAAGTCGAATCAGGCGATCGCCGCGCTGCTGTTCCTCTCGGAGGCCAGCGTCGAGAAGCACATCACGTCCATCTTCCAGAAGCTGGGCTTCGAGCAGGACGAGTCGGGCAACCGGCGTGTGCTCGCGGCCCTCGCCCACATCGAGAACAACGGCGGCCCGACGCCGCCGACCGGCCAGACAGGAGTGGCACGATGACCACCGAAGACAACAGCGTCCAGGGCGAGCACACCCCGCTCACCCCACCGCCCGCCACTCCGCCGCCGGCCGGCCCACCCCACATGTCGGCACCGCACGGCCCTCAGGTGCCTCCCCCCAGCCAGGGCGGGCGTTCGTCCGGCGCCACCGCCATCATGGTCGTGACCGCCGTGGTCGGCGGGATCGCCCTGCTCGGCGCCGGGGGAACCGCCGCGGTCGCCGCGACCGGGAATCTCCTGTCGTCGAGCCGAGCCGATTCGGTGCAGACGGCAGCGGTCGACGGCATCGAAGCGATCGACCTCGACGCGGATGCCAGCAGCATGCGGGTCGAGTTCGGGGATGTGGACGAGGCGGAGCTGTCGGTCACCAACGGCCGCGGCACCGCGTGGACCTTCGAACGCGACGGCGATGAGCTCGTCGTGCGAAGCCCCCGAGGGGCGTTCGGGTGGTGGTTCGGCAACTGGTTCGGCGACGAGGAGATCGCCGTGCTCACGCTCCCGGAGAACCTGCGGGACGCCGGGCTCGATGCGGATCTGAAGCTGGACGCCGGCAGCCTGGACGTCGTGGGCGACTACGGGGTGCTGGAGCTCACGGTGAACGCCGGAGCGCTCGACGTGGAAGGCGCGGCGGACGAGCTCGACGTGCAGATGAGCGCGGGGCGGGCCGACCTCCTGCTGGACGGCGTCGGCACCGCCGACCTGGGGGTGTCCGCGGGTAATCTCACCATCGAGCTGACCGGCACTCCGCCGACGCAGACGACCATCGACGTGAGCGCCGGGTCGTTGGATCTGACCCTGCCGGACGTCGGGTACGCGATCGACCAGGACGTCAGCGCGGGCACCCTGAACACCAAGGTCCAGGAGGACGCCGGCTCCACGAGGATGATCGACGTCACCCTCGCCGCGGGCACTGCGACCCTCCGACCGGGGCGCTGAGGACGGTCGAGGGCGAGGGCTCTTCGGGGTCCTCGCCCTCGATTCGGATTTTCCGTGATTCTCCGGTAAAGTCTTGGAGGTTGACGGGGCTATAGCTCAGGCGGTTAGAGCGCTTCACTGATAATGAAGAGGTCCCAGGTTCAAGTCCTGGTAGCCCCACTCCTTAACTCAAGAAATCCCTTACGGGGCCTTAGCTCAGTTGGTAGAGCGCCTGCTTTGCAAGCAGGATGTCAGGAGTTCGAATCTCCTAGGCTCCACAGGATCGAGAAGCCCCTGGCCGCTGCCGGGGGCTTCTTCCGTCCGGAGCGCTCCTGTCGTCTCGTCCCGGACGCCGGGCACGCCGGGTCGGGCCATCCCGGATGCAGAAGGCGCGCGCGACTCAGCGGTCACCCACCGACACGAGCTCGTGCGGGGCGACATTCAGGCGCTCGCCGCCGTCCGCCGTGACGACGACGATGTCCTCGATGCGGGCACCCCAGGCGCCGTCGAAGTAGATGCCGGGCTCGATACTGAACGCTATCCCCTCCCGGAGGACCAGGTCGTTGCCCGGCGCGATGTAGGGCTCCTCGTGCACGGAGACGCCGATGCCATGGCCCGTCCGGTGCAGGAACGCCTCCCCCAGACCCGCATCGGCGAGGACGGAGCGCGCCGCGGCGTCGACTTCGGCCGCGGTCGCTCCCGGGCGCACGGCGTCCACCGCTGCCTGCTGCGCCCGCACGAGCACGGCGATGCGTTCGGCCGCTGCCGGGTCGGGAGTGCCCACGACGTAAGTTCTGGTGCTGTCGGAGTTGTAGCCGCTGGGCACCGCGCCGCCGATGTCGACCACGACGACGTCGCCCTCTTCGATCAGACGATCGGAGACCTCGTGGTGCGGGTCGGCGCCGTTCGGCCCCGACCCCACGATCACGAACTCGACCGTGCGGTGACCCTCGGCGACGATGGCCTCGGCGATGTCGGCCGCGATCTCGCGCTCGGTGCGTCCGGCGCGGAGCCACGTCGGCACACGGCGGTGCACGGCGTCGATGGCCTCGCCGGCCTTACGGAGCTCCGCGATCTCCTCCGCATCCTTGATCATCCGGCCCTCGCGCAGCACCGGGGTGGCCAGCTCGAGGTTCACGCCGAGGCGTCCCCCGAGGGGGATCACGTGCAGGGCGGGAAGCGCATCGGAGACGCCGACGCGCGACACCGCGCCGGCGGCTTCCGCGACCAGAGCGTAGGGATCCTCGCCGTCGACCCAGTCCGCGACCGCGAGGCCGAGCTCGCCCACCGCGGTCTTGCGCACCTTCGCGAGCTCCATCCGCGGGACGACGACCGTGGGCGTCAGGGCCGGACCCAGGATCAGCGCCGTGAGTCGCTCGATGGTGTCCCCTTCCACGCCCAGCAGATACTGCAGGTCGGGGCCGGGACCGACGATGATGGCGTCGAGTCCGGACTCCGCGGCGAGGGACGCGGCTCGGGCGAGACGGGCGGCGTACACGGAGGCGGGGAAGGGCAGTGTGCTCACGGGATCCACGCTACTGCGCGACCGCCCCCGAGGCACCTGCCGATCTCAGCTGATCGCGCGGCGGAGGCGCTCGGCGAGGAAGTCCAGGTCCTTCTTCGTCAGGTCGGTCACGGCGTAGGCGGTGGGCCAGACGGTGCCGTCGTCGAGATTCGAGAGGGGTTCGAAGCCGAACGTGCCGTAGCGGACCTTGAACTTGCTGGCGGGCTGGAAGAAGCACAGCACCTTCCCGTCGCGGCCCCAGGCGGGCATGCCGTAGTAGGTGCGGGGCACCAGGTCCGGCGCGACGTCGGAGACGAGCGCGTGCAGCTTCTCCGCGAGCGTCCTGTCGTCGTCGGGGAGCTTGCCGATGGCCTCCTTGATGTCGGCCTCCCCTGCCGCGCGCAGCTCCTCGGGCGACTTCTTCGCTCGCGAGCGCCGCGTGCGTGCCTCCTTGGCGGCGGCCTGCATCGCCTCGCGTTCCTCGTCGGTGAAGTTCTTCTCTTTCTCGGCCATGACGGTGTTTCCTCTCGACGTGCTGCCGGTGTGGGAATCACATTACGAGGGGGCGCGTCCGTGCGCTTCTCGATTCGTGATCGATGTCGTGCGGGACGCCGCGGCGTGCCGTGCGTGTCGGAGTCGGGCCCTCTGACACGCGGTCATCCAGGGGTGTCGAGCACGGATAGGGTGTGAGCCATGGACCTGCGTGTCGCGGCGTATGCGGTCGTCACCGATGACGACGGACGGCTGCTGCTGGCACGCTGGACGGAGGGCCGACGGGTGGCCTGGACGATGCCGGGCGGAGGACTCGAGCCCGGGGAGGCGCCGGAGGATGCGGTGCGTCGCGAGCTCCGCGAGGAGACCGGCTACACGGTTAAGGTCGGCGAACTCCTGGGGATCCATTCGCGCGTCATCCCTGCGGGACAGCGCGTGCAGAAGGCGGCCGCGCCGCTGCACACGCTTCGCATCGTCTACCGAGCCGAGGTGACGGGTGGCAGGCTCCGCTTCGAGACCGACGGCTCGACGGACATGGCGGAGTGGTTCCCCCGGAAGGCCGTCGCCGAGTTGCAGCGGGTCAAGCTCGTGGACATCGCGATGAGGATGGCCGGCCTCCTCTGACGCTCATCCCCGTGGGTCCCTGAGCCCTCCGAGACCCCCGTGGGTCCCTGAGCTTGTCGAAGGGCCCGCCCCCTGGGTCCCGAGCCCGCCGACCCCCGTGGGTCCCTTAGCCCTCCGAGGCCCCCGTGGGTCCCTGAGCTTGTCGAAGGGCGAAGAGGTCAGCGCTCTTCGGGGACCGAGATGTCGGCGACGGTGGCGCCGTACGCGGCGATCAGATCGTCCGCGTCCACGAACAGGCTGTACCCGTGTGCGCCGGCGCCCATCGCGATGCGCTGCCCCACGATGGTCTCGTCCGCGTAGACGGGCCAGTCCGTGGTGCTGCCGATCGGCACGATCGTGCCGCGCTCATACCCCGTCGCGGCCAGGGCCAGCTCCGGCTCCGGGAGGCGCAGTTTGTTGACGCCGACCACGGCGCGGAGCTTCGGCCAGGAAATCGAACGCCCACCCGGTACGAGAGCGAACAGGTAGGTGTCGTCGGAACGCTTCACGACGAGCGTCTTCACGATCCCGGACGGGTCGATGCCGAGCAGCTCCGCGGCCTCGAACAGGCTGCGGGCCGCAGGACGCTCGCGGATCTCGATGTCGAGCCCACGCGCCGCGGCGGCATCCCGCACCCTGGCATGCTGATCGCCTCCGCCGCTCGAGGCGACGGAGGCGAGGTCAGACGGGGTCACGCGTCGGGCGCGGCGAGCGGGTCGTCCGCAACCCAGAGCTCGTCGTCGGCACGCAGGGCCTGCCAAGCGGCGTACAGCACGCCGACGGCGGCCGCAGCACCGAGAACGATGGCGACGATCGAGCCGAGGCCCGGGCCCTTCTTCTGCTTCTTGCCGAAGGCTCCCCGCGGTGCGGGTGCCGCGACGCCGTAGCGCTTGGCGTTCGCGACGTCCCACGCGGTCAGGGCGGTTCCGACCACGCCGCCGACGATCGGGACGACCTTGTCGTCCACGACGTGCTTGCCCATCTTCACCCCGCGGTCGACGACCGGGGCGACACGGCGGTTGTACGTGTCCTGAACGACCGGAACCACCTGCTCGCGGTTGAAGTTGCCGAGCTGACGACCTGCCTCGCGGGCGACATCAGCGGCATGTCCGACGACAACCTGCTGGTCCTCCCAGAGCCGGTTCGCGTCCTTCTGCAGACGACGAAGTTGCTTCTTCCGCTTTCGGCTGAGGCTCACGATGCTCTCCTGTCCGTTGGAGTACTGGGTTCCCCATCTTGCCACGGCAGGCTGCATGGCGGGAGGGAATCGCTCGACCCTTGCGCCATCGTGCGATCGGATGTACGCACCGGGCCAACTCACCGGAAGCTCTGCGAGAATGAGGGCATGGCTCACGCTTCTCACGTCGCAACCCTGCACACCAACCACGGTGACATCGTCATCAACCTCTTCGGAGACCACGCCCCGAAGACGGTCAAGAACTTCGTCGGCCTCGCCGACGGCACCCAGGAGTGGACAGACCCCGCCACGGGCAAGCCCGGCGAGGGACCCCTCTACAAGGACGTCATCTTCCACCGCATCATCCCGAACTTCATGATCCAGGGCGGCGACCCGCTCGGACAGGGCGTCGGCGGCCCCGGCTACAACTTCGACGACGAGATCAACATGGAGCTCGACTTCAACAAGCCGTACATCCTCGCGATGGCCAACGCCGGCCTCCGCCGCAACGCCATCACGGGCAAGCCCGAGGGCACCAACGGCTCGCAGTTCTTCATCACCACCGACCCGACGCCGTGGCTGCAGGGCAAGCACACGATCTTCGGCGAGGTCGCCGATGACGCCTCCAAGGCCGTCGTCGACGCGATCGGCGCCGTCGAGACGGGCCCCGGCGACCGCCCGGTGGAGCCGGTCGTGCTGCAGTCGATCGACATCGTCGCGGCCTGACGACAGCTGCGGCCGATCCGGATGACCACGCCTGAGTTCACGAGCAATCGCGACAACTTCTGCTACCGGCATCCGGATCGGCAGAGCTTCGTGCTCTGCCAGCGGTGCATGCGCACCATCTGCCCCGAGTGCCAGACGCAGGCAGCAGTCGGCGTCATCTGCCCGGAGTGCATGAACGCCGAGCGCAAGAACCGCACGCCGGCCCAGAAGAAGGCCGCGCGCCGTTGGGGCTCTCGTAGCGGCACGACGATGACCGCCGTCCGCAGCGGCAAACCGGTCGTCACGTATGCGCTGCTCGCCATCACGTCCTTCATCGGACTGGTGCAGCTGATCCCCGGCATCGGTCAGGAGATCACCTCGCAGCTGCTGTTCGCCGCTCCGTATCTCTACCCGAACCTCTCCATCCTCCCGTTCGAGCCGTGGCGACTGCTCACCGCGATGTTCGTGCACGGCGGGTTCATCCACCTCGCGCTGAACATGCTCGCCCTGTGGATGCTCGGGCAGAGCCTCGAGCCGCTCCTCGGTCGGGCCCGCTTCCTCGCGATCTACCTCATCAGCGGCCTGGGTGGTTCGGTGATGGTCGCCTGCCTCGCCCCGACCACCGCGACGGTGGGCGCCTCGGGGGCGATCTTCGGCCTGATGGCGGCTCTGCTGATCATCGGGCGTCACATCGGAGCGAACGTCTCCGGTCTTCTGGTGATCCTCGGCATCAACTTCGCCCTGGGCTTCTTCATCGGGAACATCGCGTGGCAGGCGCACCTCGGCGGGGCGATCGTCGGCGCCCTGGTCGCGCTCATCTACACGCGCACGAAGCGACGAGATCAGCGCACCTGGCAGATCGTGCTTCTCGCCGCAGTGGTGGTCCTGTTGATCGTCATCGTCGCATTCGTGCCGCCGCTGCTTCTTTTGTCCTGATCCCGAGTTGTTAACAGGGTTGTTAACCCCTGTGAATAACACCGGTGTAATTCTCCCCAGGCTGGGGATAGATCTGTGGATAAGTTCGTCGGGAACGGACGCAGACGACTTCCCTTCGCTCGCAGAGCGGGTTCCCTCCCGCTTCGCGGGCCCCTCCCGATGCTCGCGCCGGGAACAACCCCGCTCCCTTGCGTGCGTGTGAACCCGCTGCCTTGGCGTGCGTACCCTCGCTGTGGGAATGCGAAAGGCCCCTCGCGACGCGAGGGGCCTTTCGGGAAGAGAGGTGGTCAGCGCCAGCGGGTGGTCATCAGGAAGCCGATCAGGGCGATGCCGAGACCGATGGCCAGGTTCCAGTTGTCGAGACCCGGGATCGGGAACTGCATGCCCGAGATGTAGAAGACGAGGATCCAGGCCAGCCCGAGGAGCATGAATCCGATCATCACCGGCTTGAACCACACGGCGTTGGGAGCTGCCTCGCCTTCGGCGCGCTCGACGACGGGTTCTTCACTGTTGCGGTCACGTGCCATTCCGTCATTGTACCCATGACACCTGTCCCTCGCCGAGGTCCCGGTGCCGCGCTGCGCCCTGGCACTTCGCCATCCGCTCAGCGTTCCCGGATATGATCGCCGCATGACTGCATCCGTCGTGCCTGGGGGGCGACGTCGGCGGCGAGAGCGGCCCCGCTCACGCGCCACGTTCGCGAGCGTTCTCGGCGAGCTCCTTCTCACCGCGGGCGTGCTGGTGCTGCTGTTCGTCGCCTGGCAGATGTGGATCGGCGACATCATCATCGCCGCTCAGAAGAACGACGAGGGCGCGGCGATCTCGCAGCAGCTCGCACAGGCCGAGCCGCCCGCGCTGCCACCGGTGGTCGAGGGCGACGATGGCACGACCGCATATGTGCCGCCGGTGCCGGCCGCACCGGCGGATGGCGAGTGGTTCGGACAGATGCACATCCCCCGCTTCGGCGCGGACTACAACTTCGGGATCTACGGCGGCACGAGCCGTGCGCGCACGCTCGACCAGAAGGGGATCGGGGTCTACACCAACTCGAAGATGCCCGGCGAGGTCGGCAACTTCTCGATGGCGGGTCATCGCACCACCTGGGGCAAGCCGTTCAACCAGCTCGACAAGCTGCAGATCGGCGACGCGATCGTCGTGGAGACTCCGGACGGCTGGTACACGTATCGGTTCCGCACGCTCGAGTACGTGAAACCGACGCAGACGGACGTGCTGGCCGACGTGCCGCAGATGCCCACGCAGCAGACCGGCGAGCAGTTCATCACGCTCACCGCCTGCTCGCCGCTGTACTCCCTCGCCGAGCGCATCGTCGCCTACGGGGTGTTCGAGAGCTTTCAGCCCCGGGCCGAAGGACCGCCCACCGCCCTGACCGAGACGCCGCCTCCGCCGGCAGCGCCCTCCGTATGACCGTGCACGCCGACAAGGGAGAAGTCTGATGTACGCCGCACTCTGGCGCCTGCTGCCCGGACCGTGGTGGGTACGCGTCCTCATCCTCGTGATCGTCATCGCTGCCGTGCTGTACGGCCTGTTCTGGTACGTCTTCCCGTGGCTGAGCCCGATCATCGCCCCCGGCGAGGTCGACGTCGAATGACACGAGTCCTCGTGGTCGACAACCACGACAGCTTCGTGCACACGCTCGTCGGCTACCTCCACGAACTCGGCGCCGAGACCACGATCGTCGAGGCCGATGCCACCGACGCCGCCGAGCTCGAGCGCATGCTGGCCGGATACGACGCGCTCCTGCTCTCCCCCGGACCGGGCGCACCGGTCGATGCGGGCGCCTCTCTCGACGCGGTGCGCATCGCCGCACGGCTGCGCACGCCGACGCTCGGGGTGTGCCTGGGGCACCAGACCATCGGCGCAGCGCTCGGCACCCCGGTGACGGCGGCGTCCGAGCTCATGCACGGCATGGTCTCCCGTGTCACCCACGACGGCTCCGCCCTGTTCGACGGCATCCCCACCCCGTTCGCGGCGGGGCGCTATCACTCGCTGGCCCTCGCGGAAGAGGACCTGCCGTCGGAGGTCGTCGTCACGGCCCGGACCGAGGACGGCACGGTGATGGCCCTCGCCCACCGGGAGCTGCCTCTGCTCGGCGTGCAGTTCCACCCCGAGAGCGTGCTCACCGAAGGCGGCTACCGCCTGCTGGCCAACTGGCTGCGGCTGGTCGGCGACGAGGACGCGGTGGCGCGCGCCCGGAATCTGCACCCGCTGTCGCAGTGACCGCCGAGCACCGGCCGCGCGACTACTCCCCCGTGCAGTAACGCAGCTCGACGGACGTGCCGACGGGCACGTCACCGGGCGCCGACGACATCGAGTGGACGGTCGGCGGCTCGGTGGCGGGGCAGTCGCCCTGCTCGACGGGGACCGGTGTCAGTCCGAGATCCGAGAGGTTGGTCGACGCCGCATCGACGGTCCACCCCACGAGGTTCGTGAGAGTCACCTTGCCGCTGGCGACCACCAGGTTGACCACCGTTCCGGGTGCGAGTTCGGCGTCGGCGTCCTCGCTCGCGGAGATCACGGTGTTCGCGGCCAGACCCTTGTCGTTGCGGGGGATGACGGTGCCGAGCGAGAGCCCGGCCGACTTCAGCGCATTCGTCGCGGCATCCAGGGACATTCCCTCGATCTTCGGCATCACCACCGTCTCCTCGCCCGAGGAGACATGCAGTGTGACCGTCGAACCCTCTTCGACGGAGACACCGGCTTCGGGGTCGGTGCTGATGACATTGCCTTCGGCGATATCCGTGCTCGACTCGATCACGACCTTCGCGGTCATGTCGAGCTTCGCCAGGTCGTCCAGCGCACGCTCGGAGGAGACGTTCACGAGGTCCGGCATGATCCGCGCGGAGTTCGGAACCTCGGGCGGCCGCATGCTGATCGTGAACACCCAGAACACCACGGACGCCAGAAGCACGGCGAGCAGTGCGACGCCGGCCCAGATCCAGGCGACGGGCGGGCCCGACTGCGTCCGCGTCATGGTCGTGTCGGTGCTGAGCTGACGCAGCGAGCGCGCGGTCTCCTGCGCCTGGCGCGGGCTCGGGCCGTACAGCTCGCTCGTGAGCGCGCCCAGCTGCTTGCGAGTCGGCGCGTTCCCGGTGACGGCGGCGTCCAGGGCCGCGCGGAAGTGCGCGGCATCCGGGTAGCGCTGGTAGGGGTCCTTCGCGAGCGCGCGCAGCACGATCGGGTCGAGGGCACCCGGCGCATCCTCGTTCACCTCGGTCGGCGGGACCGGCGTCTCACTGACGTGCTGGTAGGCGACGGCGACGGGGGACTCGCCGCGGAACGGCTGACGACCGGTGAGCAGCTCGTAGAGGACCACACCGGTGGAGTACAGGTCGGCGCGGGCGTCGACGGGCTCGCCCTTGGCCTGCTCGGGCGAGAAGTACGCGGCGGTGCCGATGATCTGCGTGGTCTCCGCGACGGTCGAGGAGGAGTCGGAGACGGCGCGGGCGATGCCGAAGTCCATCACCTTGACCTGACCCTTGTCGGTCACCATCACGTTGCCCGGCTTGATGTCGCGGTGCACGACGCCCGCGCGGTGCGAGTAGTCGAGCGCCTCGAGGATGCCGTCGACGTAGCGGACGGCATCGGCGACCGGCACCGGCCCAGCGGCGATGATGTCCTTGAGCAGGGTGCCCTTGACCAGCTCCATCACGATGTACGGCGGCTCGTCGGAGGAGCTGTCGATCGCGGAGGGGTCCCCGGCGTCGTACACGCGCACGATCGACGGATGCGACATGCGGGAAGCCGCCTGCGCCTCCAACCGGAAGCGTGTGCGGAAGGCCGTGTCCCGCGCCAGCTCCCGGTCGAGGATCTTGATCGCGACCTCACGCCCTAGGGTCAAGTCGTATCCGCGATACACCTTCGCCATCCCGCCGTGCCCGATGAGCTCGTCGACGCGGTATCGCCCCGCGATGACTCGTGGCTCTGTGGACACGTACGACCCCCCTGGAACTGCGGTGAATGACTGGATCTAAAGGTTACCCTTCGGTGTCGGCCTCGCCGTCACCGGGGTCGGGTGCGGCGGTGATCGGGACCGAGAGCGCCGGCGAGGCGGCGGAGGTGCGCTGGTCGCCGCCCGAGCACATGCCCTGGTAGGTGACGAGCAGCTGCTGTCCCGGAGCGTCCGCGACCTTGATCTGCGTGTTGCGCTGGGTCGGCTGGAAGTTCGGACCGCCCGACACGAACGTCCCGTTCTGGACCGACACGACGTATCCGGAGAGCGTCGTTCCGCTGGGGCACGTGAAACCGGTGCCCCAGGAGATCGTGACCGTGCTGCCCGCGACCGGGTCACCCGTGATGGTGGGGGCGTCGGTCGGCGTCGGGATGGCGGCGCGTGCGGCGTAGATCGTGAGGGTGATCGGCGTCGTCGTCTCCACGTTGCCCTGCGGTACGACGTTGTAGACCGTGCCCACCTCGGCGTCCGAAGGCGCGGGGTCGCCCTCGGGGCAGGTGATCTCGCTGTTGACGAAGCCGGCGTTCTGGAGCGTGGTCGTGGCCGTCCCGCAGTCCATGCCCACGAGGTTCAGGGCGCTCACGTTGACCCTGGTGACCTCAGGGGTCGGCTCCGGGGTCGGGGTGTTCGAGGGAGTCCGGCTCGCGGTCGTCGCCGGCGGCGTGGCCGTGGGCTCGTCGTCGTTGCCACCCTGGTTCAGGAGCGCCAAGAGCGCCCCACCGAGCACGATCACGAGCAGCACGATCAGAGCGATCAGCGGCCACGTCCAGGGGCTGCGCTTCTTCTTCTTCTTCTCCTCCTCGGCGAGGGCGGCCTCACCGGCCGGGAGCTGCGCCGTGGTGGGGAGGATGCGCGTCGTGCCGTCCGCGCCGGAGGACGTGAGCATGCGGGTCGCGTCGTCGTCGCCGGCGATGCCGCCGGTCGCGATGGCGGGCACGGCGATCGCGGCGGAGTTCAGGTCGCCGCGGCGCAGGGCCTGTGCGGCGCGCGCGACGGTCGCGGAGGAGGACGGACGGTCGCCCGGCTTCTTCGCGATCATCGCCATCACGAGGTTCTGCACCGGGATCGGCACCGTCGGCGGCAGCGGCGGCGGCTGCTCGTTGATCTGCGCCATCGCGATGGCCACCTGGGACTCGCCGGTGAAGGGGCGCTTGCCCGCGAGGCACTCGTACGCGACGATGCCGAGCGAGTAGGTGTCGGTGGCGGGAGATGCCGGGTGGCCTGACGCCTGCTCGGGCGAGAGGTACTGCACGGTGCCCATGACCTGGCCGGTCGCGGTCAGCGGTACCTGGTCGGCGATGCGGGCGATGCCGAAGTCGGTGATCTTCACGCGCCCGTCGGGCGTGATCAGCAGGTTTCCCGGCTTGATGTCGCGGTGCACGAGACCGGCGGCGTGCGCGGCCTGCAGGGCGGATGCCGTCTGGGCGACGATGTCCAGCGTCTTGTCGGCGCTCAGCGCACCGTCACGCTCGAGCACGGTCGACAGAGCCTCGCCGGGGACGAGCTCCATGACGAGGTAGGCGCTGCCGTTCTCCTCGCCGTAGTCGAAGACACTGGCGATGCCCTCATGGTTGACGAGAGCGGCGTGCCGAGCCTCGGCGCGGAAGCGCTCGAGGAACCCGGGGTCCCCCATGTACTCGTCCTTGAGGATCTTGATGGCGACGGTACGTCCGATGACGTGATCCGTCGCCTCCCACACCTCGCCCATGCCACCGATCGCGATACGCGACTGCAGCTCGTAACGACCACCGAACGACACACCCTGCGTCGGCCTCATCTGCCCAGCACCGCCTCTATGACCTTCTTCGCAATCGGAGCGGCGATGGTGTCGCCGCTGCCTGATTGTCCCTGTCCGCCGCCGTCTTCGACGACGACCGCTACTGCGACCGCGGGGTCGTTCGCCGGCGCGAAGCCGGTGAACCACAACGTGTGCGGCCTGTTTCCGTTCTCTGCGGTGCCCGTCTTACCGGCCACGTCGATCCCGTCTATTCTTGCACCCTGGGCTGCGCCCGTTGCGACGCTCGCGACCATCGCGGCGGTGACGTCGTTCGCCACATCCGGCTCCATCGCGCGGCCGAACTCGCTGTTCTCGAACGCCTTGATGACCGACAGATCGTTGCCGATCACCGCGTCCACCATGCGGGGATTCATCACCACGCCGTCGTTCGCGAGGCCGGCCGAGACCATCGCCATCTGCAGCGGCGTCGCGGTCACCTGACCCTGTCCGAAGCCCGTCAGCGCGGTCTGCGCGTCGTCGAGGGCGCGCGGGTAGCTCGACGGCGTCGAGGTGAGAGGAGTCTCGAAGGACTTGTTGAAACCCATCTTCTCCGCCATCTCGCGGATCGTGTCGTCGCCGAGCGCGACGGCCAGCTCGGCCATCGGGATGTTGCAGCTGAGGCGGATGGCCTCCGCGATCGTGACGGTCTCGCCGGGACCGCAGGTGCCGCCCCACGCGTTGGAGACACGGTTCGACGAGCCCGGAAGCGTGTACGACACGGGGTTCGGCAGCGTGGACTGCGGGTTCCAGTCGCCGGTGGCGTAGGCCGCAGCGGCGACGACCACCTTGAACGTGGACCCGGGAGGGTTGAGGTCGCCGGCGATCGCGCGGTTCGACAGCGGCTTGCCCGGGTCGGCGACGAGCTGATCGTAGGTCGCGTTGGCGGCGTCGGCGTCGTGGGTCGCCATGGTGTTCGTGTCGAAGCCGGGCGTCGACACCATCGCCAGGATGCGTCCGGTCTTGGGGTCCATCGCGACGACGGCGCCCTGCAGACCGCCGAGCGCCTCGTACGCGGCCTTCTGAGCGGCGGTGTCGAGCGAGAGCTCGACGCTGAAGCCGCGCTGGGGCTGGCCCGAGAGGATGCGCTCCACCTCGCCGAGGAACGCGTTCGCCCCGGTGCCGGACAGGTCGGCGTTCATCGCCTTCTCGATGCCGGTGCGGGAGTCGAGCGCCGGGTTGAAGTAGCCCGTCACGGGCTCCCACATCGGGGCGTCGGCGTACACGCGCTGGAACTGGTACTGGTCGTCGCTGGGGACCGAGTTCGCGATGGCCACACCGTCGACGATGATCGAACCGCGCTGGATCTCGTAGCTGTCGAGCCGGGTGCGCTTGTTGTGGGTGTTCTGCGCCAGGCTGTCGGCCTCGACGACCTGGATCCAGCTGGTCGCGGCGAACAGCGCGAGGAACATGAACAGCATCACGATGCTGAGGCGGCGGAGCTCTTTCGTCATGCGACGCCCCCTCGGGCGGAGTGCGCGGCGGTCACTGAGCGAGGAGCGAAGCGACGAGTCGGAGAGTTCGTCATGTCAGCCGATCACCACCCGCGGTTGGCGGCGGACGCCGTCGGAGATGCGCAGCAGCAGCGCCACGATGAGCCAGTTGGCCACGAGGGAGGAGCCACCGGCCGCGAGGAACGGCGTGGTCAGACCCGTCAGCGGGATCACACGGGTCACGCCGCCGACCATGATGAACACCTGCAGCGCGATCGTGAACGACAGGCCGGTCGCGAGCAGCTTGCCGAAGTCGTCCTGACCGGCGAGGCCGATGCGCATGCCGCGGCTGACGAACACCATGTACAGGCAGAGGATGGCGAACAGCCCGATCAGGCCGAGCTCCTCGCCCAGGCTCGTGATGATGTAGTCGCTGTGCGCGAGCGGGGTCACCTCGGGGCGGCCCTGTCCCCAGCCGGTCCCGATGAGTCCACCGCGGGCCAGGCCGAACAGACCCTGCATGGGTTGGTAGCCCGCGCCGTCCGGATCCACCTGGTTCGCGTCGAAGAGGAAGAGCCAGTTGATGAAGCGGCCGTGCACGTAGCTGAGGATCTGCGTCGCGACCGCGACGCCGGCGACCACGAGGGTCAGACCGATGAGCACCCAGCTCGTCTTGCCGGTGGCGACGTAGAGCATCGCGACGAACATCCCGAAGATGAGCGTTCCGGTGCCGAGGTCGCGCTGGAAGACGATGATGCCGAGCGAGATGATCCAGACGACGAGCACGGGCCCGAGCTCCCGCATGCGCGGCCACGTGATCCCGAGGACCTTCTTGCCGACGGAGGTGAGGCTCTCGCGCGTGCGGACCAGGTACCCGGCGAAGAAGATCGCGAGGCAGATCTTGGCGAGTTCGCCGGGCTGGAACGCGAACACGCCGCCCAGCGAGACCCAGACCGCGGCGTTCGCGTCGGGGATCCGCAGTCCGGGGATGAACGGGAGCAGCAGGAGCAGGATTCCGGCGAGGCCGAAGATGTACGTGTACCGGAACAGCACGCGGTAGTTGCGCAGCAGGATCACGACGATGATCGCGCCGGCGAGGGAGATCGCGGTCCAGGCCAGCTGCTTGGTCGAGTACGCGTTCCAGCCCGTGTTCTTGAACGCGATGTCGATCCGGTAGATCATCGCGATGCCGAGGCCCGTGAGCAGCGTCGCGATCGGCACCACGAACGGGTCGGCGTCTGAGGCCACGAAGCGCAGCACGATGTGCAGGGCGAAGGCGAGGGCTGCGAGACCGCCGCCGATCGCGAGGATCATCGGGTCGATCACGCCGAGGGCGCCGAGCTGCACGAGGGTCAGGGCCGCACCGCTGATCGCGCAGGCGAACAGGAGGAGCCAGAACTCGCGGTTGCGCTGGGTCTGCGGCATGCGAAGGCGTCGGAGCGCCTTGATGACGGTGGTGTCGGCCTGCACGTCGGTGCTCATCCCTCACCTCCGGCGGGCGTCTCGCTCGGAGTGGGCACCGGGGTCGGCAGCGGGGTCTGCTCGATCACGTTCGCGTCGGCACCGGCGCGGAGTCGGTCCACGATCGCCATCGCGTCGGACAGCGAGCGCGCGGTGATGGTGCGCTCGACCGAGGCCCGCTGATACGGCGGCAGGTTCGCGAGGAGGATCTCGGTGTCCTCCACCGGCGTGGACAGGGTGATCGGGCCGATGTTCTGCTGCACGCCCTGGAAGATCACCACGCTGTCCTCATCCGCGCCGATGAAGTAGCGCGTCTGCGTCCAGCTGTAGGCGGCGAATGCCGCGAAGGCGAGCATGGCGACGACCACGAGCGCTCCGGCGATCCAGCCCAGCCGGCGGCGCTTGGCGCGGCGGCGGTCTTCTTCGATGAGCTCCTCGAGGTACTCCGGCGCCGGCTCGAAGTGGCTGGGTTCGTTCGCTGCCTGCCGCACCGGGTGCAGCCAGCTGGAGCGCGGCGGCCGCACGGGAGGCACGTAGACGCCGTCGGGGTTCGAGGCCGAGCCGACGATGGTCGGGGTGCCCGAGTGGATCGGGTGCTGCCCGCCGACGTCGACCAGGACGATCGTGACGTTGTCGGGGGCGCCGCCGTCGAGGGCCTGCTTGAGCAGGTTGTCGGCCGTGCGACCAGGGGCGAGGCCGAGCTGCATGGCCTTGAGGATGTGGGGCTCATCGACCACACCGGACAGGCCGTCGGAGCACAGCAGCCAGCGGTCGCCGGGCTGCGTGTGCATGACGAACATGTCGAGCTCGGGGTCCGAGTCCATGTCGCTGAGCACCCGCATCAGCACGGAGCGGCGAGGGTGGTAGCGCGCTTCCTCCGGGGTGATGCGGCCGGAGTCGACCAGACGCTGCACGAACGTGTGGTCGGCGGTGATCTGGGTCAGCGCGTCGTCGCGGTACAGGTAGATGCGCGAGTCGCCGATGTGGCCGATGACCGCGTACTCGTCCACCATGATGATCGCGCTGAGGGTGGTGCCGAGGCCGGCCAGCTCCGGGCGGTCCTTGGCGGCGCGGATGAGGTCGCCGGCCGCGGTCGTCGCCGCGGCCTGCAGGGCCGCCTGCGCGTCCTCGGTCGAGGAGTAGGCCTGGTCGAGCGGCTCCAGCCGCTGGATCGCGATGCTCGAGGCGACGTCGCCTCCCGCGTGGCCGCCCATGCCGTCGGCGACGACGAACAGGTTCGCTCCGGAGTACCCGGAGTCCTGATTGTTGGAGCGGACCTTCCCGGTGTGGGAGATCGCGACGCTCGAGCCCTCGAAGACCATGCCGGTGTCAGGCTCGCAGCTCGAAGGTCGTGGCGCCCACCTTGATGGGGGTTCCGAGCGAGAGCGTCACGGGCGAGGAGCCGACGCGCTGCCCCGCGACGAAGGTGCCGTTCGTGGAGTCGAGGTCCTGGATCGCCCAGCTGTCGCCGCGCAGCATCAGTCGGGCGTGGTGGCTGGAGGTGTAGTCGTCGCGGATCACCAGGGCCGACTCGCTGGAGCGTCCGATCGTGAGGGAGTCGGCGCTGAGCGGCAGCTCGAGACCGGCCTTCGGGCCCGAGGTGATCACGAGGCGCCTGGCGGTGGCGACGGTGGCCGGGCCGCTGGACGGACGGGAAGGCGACGGCTTCGCCGCCGGAGCCGCGGTGGGAGCGGGAGCCGGAGCGCCCGCGGTGGCCTCTGCCGGGAGCTTGCGCACGCGGACGCCGAACAGGTCGGCGCGCAGCGAGTAGACGACCCCGAACACGAAGAACCACATCAGGATGAGGAACCCGACGCGCAGCAGGAGGAGGATCAGTTCACTCAACCGAGGGCTCCGAACGCTCGGGTGGCGTCGTCGCCGCGCGAGGCAGGGCGGGACGGCGTCGCGACGGGGACGATCCGGAAGACCAGATCGGTGCGCCCGATCGTGATGGTCGTGTCGTTGGGGAGGGCGGCTTCGCGGAGCTTCTGCCCGTTGACCTTCGTGCCGTTGGTCGATCCGAGGTCGCGCATCATGGCGCGCTCGCCGTCCCAGAGGATCTCGACGTGCTTGCGGCTCGACCCCGCGTCCGCGATCGTGATGTCGGCGTCGGACCCGCGCCCGATCACCGTTCGCGCTCGCGAGATGGAGTGACGGCGGCCGTCGACGTCGACCACGGCCTGCCAGCTGACCCGGCCCTCGACCGTGCCCGAGTTCACCCGCACGGTGCCGGTGGCGATCTTCTCGTCGGCTTCGAGCGTGATCGACAGCGGTCCCGCGAAGCTGTAGCCCTGCGCCTTGGCGTGCTTGGTGAGGAGCGCGTGCAGTTCGTCGGTCAGCGCACCGCCCAGGCCGCGCATCCGCTCCGAGTCGTCGGCACTGAGGCGCACGACGTAGCTGTTGGGGGCGATGATGCGGTCACGGCTGACCACGGCCGCCTTCGTGTCGGCCTCGCGCCGCAGCGCCGAAGCGATCTCCACAGGCTGGATGCCGCTGCGGAAGGTCTTGGCGAACGCGCTGTTGACTGCGCGCTCGAGACCCTTCTCAAAGCTGTCAAGTAGTCCCACTGGGCTCCTCTGGCATGCCGGCTGGTAGGGACATCGTAGCCAGGTGTCCTGGGGGAACGCCGCCGATGACCCCCGTCGCGTGTGCAACGAGGCCGAAAACGCATGATATCTTTGGGAAGTTGAGTTCCTCGGAACGAGACGACTCGCGCGAGTGGCGGAATGGTAGACGCGCTGGCTTCAGGTGCCAGTGTCCGTAAGGACGTGGGGGTTCAAGTCCCCCCTCGCGCACAGTATGGCCCTGTTCTTTTCAGGCCAATGTGTTCGTGTAATGGAAGAGCCGGTCAGACCAGTAGTCTGACCGGCTCTATCTGTTGGGGCTGATCGCCGCACAGCACAGCGGCCCGTTCGAGATCGTCGAGCGGACCGCTGTGGACTGCGACGGAGTCTACTTCTGGATGAAGGCGAGGATGTCGGGGTTGATGACCTCCGCGTGGGTGGTCAGCATGCCGTGCGGGAAGCCCTCGTAGATCTTGAGCTCCGAGTTCGCGAGGAGCTCGTGCTGCTTGAGAGCGGCATCCTTGTACGGGACGACCTGGTCGTCGTCGCCCTGGAGGACGAGAACCGGCACCGTGATGGCCTTGAGGTCCTCGGTCTGGTCGGTCTCGGAGAACGCCTTGATGCCCTCGTAGTGGGCGAGAGCGCTGCCGGTCATGCCCTGGCGCCACCAGTTGGCGATCACGGGCTCGGAGAGCTCCGCACCATCACGGTTGAAGCCGTAGAACGGACCCGACGCGACCGCCTGGAAGAACTCCGCGCGGTTGGCCGCCAGCGCCTCGCGGAAGCCGTCGAAGACGGAGAGGGGAGTGCCCTCGGGATTCGCTTCGGTCTGGAGCATCAGCGGCGGGACGGCGGAGACGAGGACGGCCTTCGCGACACGGCCCTGGGGCTGGCCGTACTTCGCGACGTAGCGGGCGACCTGTCCACCGCCGGTCGAGTGGCCGATGTGGACGGCGTTCTGCAGGTCGAGGTGCTCGACGACGGCATTCACGTCGCTGGCGTAGTGGTCCATGTCGTGGCCCACGGCGGTCTGCGAGGAACGGCCGTGGCCGCGGCGGTCGCTGGCGACGACGCGGAAGCCCTTGCCGAGGAAGTAGAGCATCTGGGCATCCCAGTCGTCTGACGAGAGGGGCCAGCCGTGGTGGAACATGATGGGCTGAGCGTCGCGGGGACCCCAGTCCTTGAAGTAGATGTCGGTTCCGTCTTCAGTGGTCACGAAGGACATGAGAACTCCAGGTTGTTGAGTCGGGTAATGCCCGAATTCGGCGAGGGTTTGCCCCGCACGGGTCGGCGGGACTACTCAAAAGTAGTGAAGGGCCGGCACCGGGAGGTCAGACGATTGTCGGAACCTGGTTCACATCCGCTTCGGCCCCGCGGAGGGCGCCGAGGACAGCGTCGATGCCCTTGTCGGACACCGCCATGGACGCGTCGACCCCTCACGGTGTGGGGTTGTTCTGCGACGGGTCGACAAGGCCCGCCTTCCCAGCGCGCAGCCATATCACGACAAGAGTTGCGGCCGCGGCGACAAGGGAGCCGCTCGCCCAGATCCTGTCCAGCGCGAATCCGACGCCGGCGCCGAGAAGGAAGGCCATGAGTACGACGAGGTACGCGCTCGCTGGTGTCAGATGCCTCTCACCGTCATCGAAGATGCCGCGGCCGACCGCGCGCCCGAGCAGGCTCGCGGCCATCTGGACGACGGATGTGACGGCGATGTTGCCGTAGAGCATCCCCGTCTCTCTGTGGAACGCGTTCCCCTGCACACCGGCCACGAAGCTGATGGCGCACGCGAGCGCGAACGAACTGAGGGGTGTCATCGAGGAAAGGAGTACGAGGATTCCGATGGCGCTGACTTCGAAGAGGAGAACGCCTCGTGAATACTGCTCCTCTCTCCGAGAGCACCACAGCACGTACAGGCTGCATACGAACGCGCCCAGAACGAAGGCGAGGATGCTCGCCATGGCGGTCACCACGCGGGGAGCGTCACCGTCGGCGGCGAAGTAGCCGACAGACAGCAGGTTGCCGGACTGAACAGTCGCGAACGTGCCGACCTGACCGAACGTCCAGGCATCGAGCAGCGAGGACGTGAGAGCAAGCCCTGCGGACGCGGGAACTGATTCCAGCAGCGGGTAGGCATGCGCGGCGATGCGCGGCGTCAATGACATAGGACCTCCTGAACGATGCCGTTCCATCACACTCGCGCCGGCAGGAGCGACGATCCGACGAGAGTCGAGCCTGGTTCCGTCAGGAAGCCGTATCGATGCGCGAGCGCGGGAGGCAGACTCCCCGGTACCGTTCGGAATCCCATGAAGGAGCAGCGCATGCCCACGTCCGAGAACGCCCACATCGGGCACGAGGTCCCCACACTCGGAAACCCCGACCTGCCGCAGGAAGGCGAGGTGAACATCGCCGATCGCCCGCAGAGCAACAAGATGACGGGCCCGCAGAACGGGGCCATCGAATCCCAGTTCCCGAACCAGATGCACGCGCCTGCGACGGACATCAGCACGCAGCCGTTCTTCTGGTCCTCGTTCAACATCTCTCCGCGGCGTGTGCAGCGCGGCGGCTGGGCCCGCGAGCTCACGAAGCAGGACTTCCACATCTCCGACGAGATCGCCGGGGTGAACATGTACCTCGAGCCCGGCGGCATCCGTGAGCTGCACTGGCATCAGACCGCGGAGTGGGCGGTCATGACCCGCGGGAAGGCGCGCGTCACCACCCTCAGTCGTTCCGGGCTGCCGGCCGTCGAGGACGTGGAGGAGGGCGATCTGTGGTTCTTCCCCGCCGGCACCCCGCACTCCCTGCAGGGGCTCGGCCCCGACGGCGCGGAGTTCGTCCTCGCCTTCGATGACGGCGACCAGTCCGAGTCGAACACACTGCTGCTGACCGACTGGTTCGCACACACGCCGCCCGAGATCCTCGCGAAGAACTTCGGCGTCGCCCAAGAGGTGTTCTCCGACATCCCGCTGCACAACCTCTGGATCTTCCCCGGCGACGAGCCGCCCGCACTCGAGGTCGACCAGGCAGCAGCCGGTGTGGAGTGGGGCATGGAACCGGTCATCTTCCGCCTGTCGCGGTCGAAGCCGCTCTACGAGAACTCTGGCGGGTCGATCCAGATCGCCGACTCCACCAACTACGAGTACTCGAGCACCGTCGCCGCGGCTCTCGTGACCGTCGAGCCCGGGTCTATGCGCGAGCTGCACTGGCACCCGAACGCCGACGAGTGGCAGTACTACCTGCGTGGTTCCGCGCGGATGACGGTGTTCAACACCGGACCGCACGCCAACACCACGGACTTCCGTGCCGGTGACGTGGGCGTCGTGCGGAAGAACCTCGGTCACTACATCGAGAACACGGGTGACGATGTCCTGCAGTTTCTCGAGGTGTTCCGCACCGACAAGTACGAGGAGATCTCACTGGCGAACTGGTTGGCGCACGTGCCGCCGCAGCTCGTGACGGCGCACCTGAACATCGACCCAGCGGTGCTCGCGACCTTCCCGCGCGGAGCGCAGGGCATCACGCCGCTGCACTGAATCGGCTCAGTGAGACGGCGTCGAGGCTCATCGCCTCGGCGCCGTCCTCTGCTCAGCTCGTCGCCGCGATGTGCCGGGTGCTCTCGCTCACGACGCGGTGCGACTCGCCTCCGGCGCGTGCGCCGAGGCGAGTTCGCCGGCGGACGGCGCGAAGAAGACCGACCCGGTGAGAGCGGTGGAGAAGTCGAGCAGCCGGTCGTGCATGCCCGCCGGCTCTCCGATGAACATGCGCTCGAGCATCCGCTGGATCACCCACAGATGGCGGGAGTAGCCGAGGAAGTACGTGCCGAATTCACCGGCACCGGGGCTCCCGAACGGCATGTTGTCCCTGATGATGTCGTGCTCGGTCCCGTCGTCGTCCTCAATGGTGGCGAGGCTCTTGTGCGACTGCTGGTGTCCTTCAGCGGCATCGTCCAGCTCGATGTTGTCGACCTTCGAGCGGCCGAGGATCATCTCCTGCGTGTCCGCCGGCAGCGCGTTCCACGCGGACATCGCGTGCACGTACTTCTGCGTCACGACGTAGGTCCCGCCCCGGTGGGCCGGGTCCTCATCGCCGACGAGGACGGCCTCGTCCACCTCCGGCCCCACGGGGTTCGCGGTCCCGTCGACGAATCCCAGCAGGTCACGTCGGTCGAAGGAGCGAAAGCCGACCGTCTCATCGACGACGGTCACGGCGTCTCCGAGCGCGTCCAACAGCCGAGTCTCGAAGAAGAAGCAGACGTCAGCCCGTTCCGCGCGGATATGGAACAGAAGGTCTCCGTCGGTTGCAGGTGCACTGTGCGTCGCACCCGCGACCGGTGTGAACTCGCGAAGCTCTTTCGGCCGTGCAGTGCCGACCAGAGAAGTCCAGACTCGGGTGCCGATGCCGACCGTGCAGGTGAGGCCGGCGTCGGGGAAGCGGAACGTGATCGCCTTCATCGTGTCGGCGAGTCCGGTGAGCGTCTCCCGCACCGTGTCAACGCCTGAGGGAGTCACGTTCACGATGAGGAAGACAGCGTTGGAGGTGAGCGGCGCTCCGGCTGCTTGCGTGGGACCGCTGATCACCGTGCTCATCGTGACATCCTTCCCGTGGCTGAGGGTTCCAGTGTCTCGAGCGGTCGTGGACTCGTCATGCGACACCTGTTGAATTCCGCTCCGACCGTTCGAGCGCGCGGCTCTCGACATCCGTCGAATGCGATGACGACACCGGATGCGGGTGAGTGGCGCGGCTGAGGCGTAGCGTCGGCGAAGGCTGCGGTGAACCTCCGCGCCGGACGCGAATGAGGATGCGATGACAGCTACTTCCGAACTCATGGCCACTCGACGACAGCGCACTGCCCCGTTCTGGGTCGTCGCCATCGCCTTCCTCCTCGTGATGGCGTACTCGACGGTCCCCACACCGCTGTACCCGCTCTACCAGGAGCTCGACGGGTTCCCCGTGTCAGTGGTGACCGTCGTCTTCGCCGCGTACGCAGTCGGGGTCGTCGCGAGCCTGTTCCTGCTCGGGCACGTCAGCGACTGGATGGGTCGGCGGCGCATGCTGGTCATCGCCATCCTGGTATCTGCGTTCTCCGCGGTCCTGTTCATGATCTTCACCGATGTGGCAGGCCTTCTCGTCGCTCGCGTCATCAACGGCGTGAGTATCGGCGTCCTCACCGCCACCGCGACCGCTCATCTCGGCGAGTTGCGCGCAAACGCACGACCGGACGAGAACGCGATCGTCGCCGCCTCCGTCGCCGGTGGCGCGAACCTCGGTGGTCTGGCGCTCGGACCGCTCATCGGAGGCCTGTTCGCCGACTACCTTCCCGATCCGCTCCACCTCCCGCACACCGTGTTCGCGCTCGTACTCATCGCGCTCGCCATCGCCGTTGCCCTGGTTCCCGAGACCGTCACACCTGAGCGACGGCGGTACCGTCCGCAGAAGATCGCGGTGCCGGCGTCCGCCCGCGGTGCGTTCGTCGCAGCGGGATTCGCTGCCTTCGCCGGGTTCGCGTTGTTCGGTCTGTTCACCTCCCTCGCACCGACCATCCTGGTCGGGACGTTCGACGAGCGCGGTCACCTCACCGCCGGCATGACGGTCTTCATCGTGTTCGGGTCTGCAGCAGCGGCTCAGGTGCTCCTTGCGCGCGTCGCTCGCCGCACGCAGTTGCTGTTCGCTGCCCTCGCATGCGGTAGCGGACTGGTGGCCATCGCCGTCGGTGCTCTCGCTCCGTCGTTCTGGCTGTTCCTGGTGGGAGGGCTCGTCGCTGGTGCCGGCGTCGGCGCCTTGTTCAAGTGCGCCCTCGCGACTGCGTCGGAAGTGGCAGAGCCCGGGCGGCGGGGCGAGACGCTCGCGGCGATCTTCCTCGTCGCGTACTGCGGCTTGGCCATCCCGGTGCTCGCCATCGGCGCTGCACTGACGGTGATCCCGCAGATCGTGGTGCTGCTGGTCTTCGTGGCAGCTGTCGCCGCAGTCACCGTCGTGGCGGCTCTGCGCATGCGGCGAATCGCCCGCTGAACACGAGTGAGGGAGGTCCGTGCAGCCGCACCGGACCTCCCTCACTCGTGTGCTCAGCGATCGTGTCCGAGAGCAGCGGAGATGGCTGAGGGAAGTTCAGCGGTTCCGCCGTCGAGGCGCTGTCCGTTGAGGAAGAAGGTCGGGGTTCCATTCACGCCACTGCGGATGCCGCCCTCCTCATCTGCCTGAATCCGGGCGAGGTACTGCCGGCTTTCCGCGGCCGTCCGCAGTTCCACCAGGGAGAGTCCGAGCGTCGTGCAGATTTCTTCGTAGAGCGTTCGACCCAGACGTCCCTGGTTCTCGAACAGCAGATCGTGGGCCTCCCAGTACTTCCCGTGCTCGCCGGCGAACTCCGCCACGAATGCCGCATCCACGGCCTCGGCGTGCACATCGGCGAGGGGAAAGTTGCGGAAGATGAAACGGATCTGGTTTCCGTGCTCGGCCAGCAGCTCCTTCACGACGGGGTAGGCCGCACCGCAGTACGGGCACTGGTAGTCGCCGTACTCCACGAGGACGACCTTCGCGACTTCCGGCCCGGTGCTGTGGTCCTGGGCGGTGACGGGGATACGAAGCGAGGACATGGCCTCTCCTTTCACTGAGCGGTTGTGTTGGGTGCCGGGGGCAGCGCGCCG
Source organism: Microbacterium algeriense (assembly GCF_008868005.1). Taxonomy (GTDB): domain Bacteria; phylum Actinomycetota; class Actinomycetes; order Actinomycetales; family Microbacteriaceae; genus Microbacterium; species Microbacterium algeriense. The sequence goes on along the minus strand of NZ_WAAO01000001.1, from coordinate 240,284 downwards.
AGTGCGTCGAGCACGCCGTCCACACCGGGGTTGAGAGCGACGGGCGAGAGATAGCTCCAGGCGATGGTTCCGGCAGCGTCGATGACGAACAGTGCTCGGCGGCTTTCGCCGGTCACCTCGTCGTACGCGCCGTACCGGCGAGAGACTTCGCCTTTCGGCTCGAAGTCGCTGAGCAGCGGAAAGTGCAGCCCGTGAGCCTGGGCGAACGCCTCGTGCGACCAGACGTTGTCGACGGACACCGCAAGCACCTGCGCGTGGCGTTCGTGCAGCAGCGGCAGGGCGGCGTTGACGACGGAGAGCTCATCCCCGCAGACGGGGCTCCAGTCGGCAGGGTAGAAGGCGAGGACGACGGGCGCACCGCGCAGCTCGCTGAGGTTCAGGACCTGGTCTGCGGTGACTCTCAATGCGAAGTCGGGAGCCGGTGTCCCAGCGGGAAGTATCGACGGGGTGTCGTCAGGCATGAGATCTCCGATCCACTGCATGCCGTAGCCCATCCACGGCACCGCCCACGCTACGAAGCGAGGGCAGGCCGCGCTTCCGACGAATGACGAACCTCGGTACATCGCGCGTGCAGGCATGCACAGCGTGTCGATGAGGGACTGGACGGACGTCGGAAGGACGCACGCGGATGCCGCCTTAGCGTGAGATCACCGACAAGAACGGAGGTGCACCGTGGACGACGTTCACCGCGAAGCGCTCGGTGGCATACAGCAGTTGGAGCGCGAGCTCATCGTTCGCGACTTCGTATCCCTCCTGAACGACGGGGCGCACAGGGAGCTCTACCCGTTCCTCACCGATGACGTGCTGTACCGCCCATCACCGGCTCGAATCATCGAAGGACGGAGTGCCGTGACTCGCATGCTCGCGGACATGCACGCGAGCTTCGATGAGTGGTCGACGACCATGGTTTCCGTCGCGGTGCGGGGCGATACCGTCCTGACCGAGCAGCGGCTGCGGCTCCGTCTCGCAGGCTCCGCCGCCGTCGAGGTGATGGGATTCTCCAGCTTCCGGCTGCAAGGGTTCCAGATCTGTGCGTGGCATCAGGTCCATGCGTGAGCGGTCTAACCTGCATGACGGCGCTGCCGACGCTTTGCCTCCCAGCCACGAAGCTCGGCCCGGGAATTCACACCGGTCTTGGCGTACATATGACGAATGTGGGAGATGACCGTGTGGGGCGACATGAACAGGGCATCCGCGATCTGCTGCGTCGTCGCGCCGTCGGACACGAGGTCGAGGACCTGCTGCTCCCGTGCCGAGAGAAGCTGGGGCTTCTGCAGCTGACGAGGCCTGCGGAGGATCCCGCGGCCACGCAACGCCTGCAAGACGCGACTCGCATCGCGCACCGCCCCTAGAGACTCGTAGATGGCGAGCGCTTCACTGAGCGAAGCGACGGCACGGTCGGCTTCGTGATCCACGGCGTCGCACTGCTCGAGGACGCGCGCGAGCACGAGGGGGCGCGACAGCTCGCGGAGCACGGACACCGCCTGGCTCGCTGGCGCGAACTCGCCGGAGACTCTGCTCTGCACGGCCGCCGCTATCGCTGCGGCCAGCGGATTCCTCGGGTTGTGCCGATGACGTCTCTCTGCCCGCGCGGCCACCGCGGCCGCCATGGAGGAGTCGCCTGTGCTGAGGGCGAGATCGAGGAGGACGAGATCGTCGGCGAAGTCGACGGGTGTCGTCATCGCGGGGATGGGCTGATCCAGCGACTGCACGGCGAGATCTGCCAACTGCACGGCCTCCGCCCACTGGCCCCGGTCGATGGCAGAGAGAGTGAGCATCCATCGTCCGGCTCTGGTGACGCCCGGCCCTTCGGCCAGGGCCGTCATGATGGGTCCTGCCTGCGCGCGGGCCTGCACGTCCCCTGTGTGCAGGGCGATGCGGAAAAGCACGACGCCAGCGGTGGCGTGAGCGAAGTCTCCGAGATTCAGTTCTTCGGACAGCGACAGGACCGATTCGGCTTGGACGCGCGCGTCTTCCAGTCGCCCGAGTTCGTACAGGACACGGGCTCGGATCATCATCCAGTACGCCTCCGCAACGACGGCGTGCGCACGACGCGAGTCTGCGAGCCCGGCATCCACCATCGCGAGCGCGCGATCCGGATCGCCGAGGGAATTGTGCAGGAAAGCAGCCCACAACCCTTCGGGAAGCCACCGAGCAGGATCCAGCCCTGCCTCGGAGACGCGCGATGTTGCGGCCTCGATGAGACGGACCGCCTCGTCGAAGCGACCACTGTTGAGCGCGTACACAGACTCCGTGGCGTCGACAGTCGCCAGAGCGAGGTGGTCGGTCGCGGGGTCAGCTGTCTCGCGAGCTCGTGCGAGAGTCTCTGTGAGCCCGACGAAGTCGGCCTTGTTGGCGCAGTTCAACGCGCGCACTGCGAGAAGCTCCGCACGGGTCTGTCGGGCGATATCGGGGAGCGCCAGCGCCAGATCGCACGTCGCGATGGCCTGGTCGAAGGATGTCTCTGTCTGCCTGCGAGCCACTGCCAGCATCGACCGCGCTCGTGATTGTGGGGAGAGGTAGGGAGTGAGGTCGTGAGCCGCTGCGTCCGCGGTCACATGGCGTCCATCGGCCCACAGGTACGGCAGCATCTCTGCCGCGTCTTCCGCGAATTGCGGCACATGGCGGGCCAGCTGGAGAGCTGCCTCAGCGAGGTCCGCCGCCTGGGCGGAGTCTGATGATGCGAGCTGGTGAGCTGCGCGACGGATCAGGTCGAAGGAGTCGCGGTCGCCCGGGTACGCGGTCTCCACCAATGCCGCGGCCACAGCCGACGCTGGTTCACCCGAGGCGATTCTCAGTCGAACGACCTCGCGGAGCATGGCCCGGCGAAGTGCAGACGGGATGGTTGCCTCCGCTGCTTCGCGAATCGTGTCGTGGAGGAACGACATCCTGTCATCATCTTCGACGAGAAAATCGCCGGCCAGAAGTTGCTGTATCGCGGGAGCGGAGCTTATGGCGGTCTGACCTGTCGCAGCCAGCACATTGCCGAGGGTGAACGTGCGACCGAAAAGGCTTGCGACCTGAGCGAAGTGCAGCGCCTCCGGGGAGAGCTGTTCGATGCGGACACGCGATGAGGCACCGAATCGCGCGGGAATCGCATCGGTCACCGCGTCGACAACCCCATCCTCCTCCACGAGGAGATTCTCTTCCCGCAGACCCCGCATCATCTCGACGATGAGGAGCGGTACGCTCGCCGTGCGTTGGAGAGCATCCACCAGCTTCGGTCCAGGCTTACCACCAGCGAGGTCCGCAGCGATGGCGCGAGCTGCCGTCGCCGCCACGGGAGACAGATCAAGGATCACCCCGTTCGCTTCCAAGAAATGAAGAGACTGAGAATGCGCTGCACGTGCGCGTCCCGTTCGGCTGGCGAGTACCCAGGCGATGGGTTGGTCGCCCAGCTCACGTACAAGGGAGACCAGGACAGTCAGCGAGGACGCGTCAAGCCACTGCAGGTCGTCGACGACGACCACGACACCCTCGCCGTCGGTCGCAGCGCTTTCCAGGCCGTCCGCGAGAAGCCTGGTCACCCAGTACTGCGGCTCGGAACCGGCGAGTGCAGCGCGAAGGTCGGTGTCACGGATCAGCGCAGGCTCGGAGCGGCGGCCGGCCTCGAGGAGCGCTCCGAGCGGAACAGCGCTCGAGTCGACGTCGGGCGTGATGGTGAACGTCCGCCAGCCACGGGACTCGGCTGCCGCGATGAGTTCGGCAAGTATCCGCGTCTTGCCCATACCCGGGCGCCCACGAAGGAGCACGGGACGTCCGCGTCCGCTCATCGACGCGGTCATGGCATCGAGCATCGCCCCGACTTCGCTCGCACGTCCACGCAGAGGGCTCGCCGGTGTCTCCGTAGCGCCTGCAAGATACATCCGATCTGACACTGGGGTCGGGCCGGAGGGGCGATCCTGCATAGACCGATTATGGCAAAGCCACGACCGCCATCTGGCTCCGGGTCAGCCTGGTTCGACTCGCGATCGACAGGATGTGGGGATATGGATGCCCTGCGCAGGTGATGTGGACGAGGAGCGCGGGACCATACGGTGACTGACGATCCCCCGAATCTGCCCCGAAGGACCCTGATGAACGCTTCCTCCCTCAATCTCGGTCACTACCTTCGCGCTCGCCGCGCCGTGGTGCAGCCGGAGGAGGTGGGGCTGGACCGGCAAACCGGGCGACGAGTCCCGGGACTGCGCAGACGCGAGGTCGCTGAACTCGCGGGAATCAGTGCCGAGTACTACCTGAGGATCGAACAGGGTCGCGTGCCCCGCCCTTCCGAGCAGGTTCTTACCGCATTGGCCGGCGCGCTTCGCCTGGGTGCGACCTCGTTCGCCTACATGATGCAGATCTCGTCTGACCGTCCGTTCGCGCCGAGCGAGCCACCAGCGGACTCCGCGGACAGGATCACTCGGACTCTGGGTCGCTGGACGCACACGCCGGCGTATATCTCCGACCCGTACCGTGACATCGTGGCGTCGAATCCGTTGGCGACGGTGTTCGGCTTGGGTGGTCTCTCCGTGGGCGGAAATCAGGTCATCAACCTCTTCAATGCCCGCATGAAACGCACGCTCGTCGAGTGGGAGGAGATGACTCGGTCGGCGGTCGCGACGCTGCGTCGTGATGCACATCCTGACGCGCCTCGGCTTCGAGAGATCGTCGACGAGCTCTCGAGCGACCCGGATTTCTCGAGGATCTGGGCGCGGCATGATGTCTCAGGCCCTGAGGATGCCCTGTTTCGCGTCGACATCGATGGTGTCGGGACGATTCCCGTGGACGCTCAGAACTTCGCGATCCGTAGCATGCAGGGGTATCAGCTCACCGTGCTGTCCGCGCCGTCGGGCACGATCACGGAATCAGTCTTCGCTTCGCTCGCCGCAGGATTGCCCGGCGGCGCGCCCTCATCGCTCGCCGGCGCAGAGCAATGACGGCTCTGCGAAAGGGGTACGAACTCGGCCTCCCAGGGTTCGCATCCTCGACCGTAGCGTCAATCCTCGGGGACAAGAACGACCGATGGGATGACCACCAGATGCACGATTCCGAGACGCGACTGCTGGGGCGCAGTCTGGACCTGCAGGACCTCGTCGACGAGCTGGCCGAGACCCTCGGCCGGTCGGTCGTCATAAACGACAACGCGTACCGACCGGTCGTCTCCAGCGTCCAGGGCGACGAGATCGACGACCTTCGGGCCCGAGCCCTTCTTCGTCGAGGTACTCCCGCACGAGAGCGCGAGTACCTCGAGAGCCTCCACCTCCCGCTTGCTCGAAGGCCCCAGACTGTGGATCTACGGCAGTTCAACGCTCACGAGCGGTTAGCTGTCCCGATTCGATCCGACGACGAGCTGCTCGGGTTCCTGTGGCTCATCACAGGAGGACTCCCGCCGCTGCGGGAGGAGCACTTCCGCGCTATCGACGCGGCGGTCGATGTGGTGCGGGACTCGCTTTCGGCTCGCGCGCACAACCATGCCCTGTCCGCGCGCGAAACCGTCATGCGTTCTCTGTTGGCGAGCGACCCTGTTGTCCGGAGAGACGCACTGAGCGTTGCTGTCCGAGCACATGGCGTGACGCGCGGGGAGGAGACCGTCGTTCAGGCGGTCGCCATCGGTCATGACACGGGAGTCGTCCAACGGGCGTCGCTCGGGCGTGCACTGGAGAGCGTCGCGAGAGCAACGTTGACGTTCATCGGCGAGGTCGGCGCGGCGCTGATCTTTCTCGGTCGCGCGGACAGCGTCGAGCAGGTGAGCACGATGGTCGCCGCGGAAGCCGAACGTGCCGGAGTGCTCCTTCGGGCCATCGGCTCGGCTTCCCTCTCGGAGACGGATCATGACCTTCGCCCCGTCGTCGATCGAGCGTTGGCGACGGCGGCTGTGGCGGAGATGCTTCCACAACTCGGGACCAGTCTGCGCGCCGAGGAGATCGGTCCGTGGCTGCTGATAGCGGATGTGGTCACCGACCCGAATCGGCTGCAGTGGTACTCCCCTGCCGCCTACGCTCTGATCCACGACTCCGACCAGCTCCGACGCCACACCGTCGAGGCGCTGCTTGACAACGCTCACCAGGTCCGGAAGGTCTGCGACGTGCTGCACATCCACCGGACCACGTTGTACTACCGGTTGGAGAACATGCCTGACGTCGTGCGCGACGCGCTCGACGACGGAATGAAGCGCAGTGCACTGCACCTCGGCTTGAAGCTTGCCGCGTATTGGGAGAATGCCGGTCACATCCGATGAAGTACGAGGAGCGCACGGTTCGCACCACCGATGGTGTCGCACTTGTCGTTCGCGACACCGGCGGCGACGGAGTGCCGCTCGTCCTCCTGCACGGCTGGTCACAGTCCCAGGCGATGTTCCGCGGACAGCTTGAGGGACTCGCTCCCCGGCGCGTCATCACCTACGACATGCGTGGCCATGGCGATTCCGAGAAGCCGCTGTACGGCCTCCGCATCGCGCGACTGGCCGCCGATCTCCGTGATGTTCTGGCTGACCTCTCGCAGCCGCAGTTTGACGTTCTCGGGTGGTCCATGGGGGCGTCGGTCATCTGGTCCTACCTTGAATTGTTCGGGTCCGGCCTCGTTCGCTCACTCACACTTGTCGACCAACCATCTGCTGTGGTCGCCCAGGCGTGGATGTCATCGGCCGAGACCGCGTCCGCGGGCAGCATCCTCCCCGTCGACGGACTTTCCGCCCTCGCCGCGGCCATCGCGTCCGACGACGGCGAAAGCGCGGTGCGTGCGTTCGTCAGAGGCATGTTCACCGGGCCGGTGGATCACGATCTGTGGGAGTTCATAACCCAGGAAGTAGGGAAGACGCCCCGCCAGATCGCGGCTCCGTTGCTCTTCGACCACGGCGCTCAGGATTGGCGCAGCCTGTTGCCCCGTATCCGGATACCCACCCTCGTCTTGGGATGCGATGGCAGCCACGTGTCTCCCGACTCGCAGCGCGACGTCGCCTCCCGCATCCCTGGATCGGTCGTTCACATCTTCCCTCGCGACGTCGCGAGCTCCCACTTTCCGTTCCTCCAGAATCCGGCAGCCTTCAACGACGTGGTCGCTGAGTTCCTGCGGTCGGTCGATTCTCGCGCGTGCGACATCCGTCCAGTGAAGTGACGACAGTCCGTCGGATCGTCTGAAACATCGCTCGGCCTAGCTTCGAAGCAGGGCCGGATACACCGGTGGAAGGAAGCGTGGAATGTCTGTGAACCCCACCGTCGTGCTTGTGCACGGCGCGTTCTCCGATGGAATGAGCTGGTCCCCGGTGGTGATGAGGCTGCTGGGGAGCGGAGCGGACGTGCGGGTCCCCGCGATCTCCAACCGAAGCCTGTGCGACGACGCAGCCTACGTGCGCTCGTTCGTCGAACGCGTCGACGGACCGGTGCTGCTCGTGGGTCACTCGTATGGCGCGACAGTCGCGAGCGTTGCCGGGACCGCCGCCAACGTCCGCGGTCTCGTTCTTGTCGCGGGATACGTGCTCGAGGAGGGCGAAAGCGCTGACGAATTACATCGGAGATTCCCTGACGCGGATGCGGTGCCGTTCCTCCAGTACGACACCTACCCCGCAGAGGGCGAGACGCACCGGGAGGTCAGCATCGCAATCGACGAGTTCCCGTTTCTCGCAGCCCTCGGCATCCCGTCCGACGAGGCTGCTGTGCTCGCCGTGACGCAGCGGCCGCTCGCCGCAGCCGTGCTCGCCGAGCGCGCGAACGCCGCAGCCTGGAAGACTCTTCCGACCTGGGGCGTCGTCGCGAGCGCCGACCGCGTCGTCAATCCCGACGCTGTGCGCTTCGGGCTCGAACGAGCGAACGCACGCGAGATCGTGGAGATCCCTGCACCGCACCTGGTCACTCACACGCACCCGGGCGACGTGGCCCGACTGATTCTCGACGCCGCGCGCTCCACGCTCTCGTAGGCGATCCCGGAGCATCACCATGACGACGGCACCTTCCCTCTCACGCTCAGCATCACGGCGATCTCGGGCTGATGCCCGTGACCACTCGTTCGCCGCCCTCAGCGTGCCCGCGTTCCGCCTCCTCTGGATCGCCGGGCTGATCAGCAACATCGGCACCTGGATGCAGAGCGTCGGAGCCCAGTGGCAGCTTGTCGACGACGGCAGCAGCGCTGCCGTCGTGGCGCTCGTGCAGACAGCATCGGCCGCGCCTGTGCTTCTTCTGGCGTTGCCTTCCGGTGTTCTCGGAGAGTTCCTCAATCGGCGTCGTGTCCTCATCGTCACTCAGGTCGTCCAATTGGGCGCTTCCCTTGCACTCGCCTTGCTCTCCGGCGGCGGGGGTCTGACGCCGGCGGCGCTGCTGACGTTGACCTTCGTCTTGGGGGCGGCAGCGGCGGTACAGATGCCTGCCGCGCAGGCCATCACCTCAGACGTGGTGCCAGCACGTCTGATCCCGGACGCGGCATCGCTCAGCTCGATCAGCGTCAATGTCGCCCGTGCCGTGGGGCCTGCGGCTGCAGGGCTGCTCATCGCGCAGCTCGGCGTCACCGCCGTGTTCATCGCGAACGCGGCGTCGTTCGTCCTGTATCTCGTGGCTCTGCTGGCCTGGCGCACATACGTCGCGCCGCTGTCGCGACCGGAGCCGTTCCTCGATGCCACTCGCGCGGGGCTTCGCTACGTCCTCCACGCACGGCTCATCAGATCCTTGTATGTCAGGCTCGTCCTGTTCCTCCTCCCGGCGAACGCCCTGTGGGCGCTACTGCCGGTGCTCGCGCAGAAGACCTTCGGGCTGGGCGCCGCTGGATACGGCCTTCTTCTCGCCGCTCTCGGTGGCGGATCCATCGCCGGTGCGTTGCTGTTGCGGGCCGCGCGCTCACGCTTGGGTGTCAACGGCGTGCTCCTGGCGTCGATGGCCGGTTTCGGGGTCGCTCTGTGCGCGCTGCTGCTGACGAACAGCCTGTGGGTCGTGGGATTCGCGATGGTCGGCGCGGGCATGGGATGGATCGGCGTCATCGCCACGGTGAACGGCGTGGTGCAGGGTTTCCTGCCTGCGTGGGTACGCACTCGCGGTCTGTCCATCTATCAGCTCGTGCTCTTCGGTGGCACGGCTGTCGGGTCGGCGGTAGCGGGAGCCATAGCTGGCGCGGTAGGAGCTGAAACGGTGGTTGTGTCCGCCGGTTTCATCATCCTTGCGCTGGCGACTGCTCAGCTGCTGCTTCCCGTTCGAGTGCCAGTGGGGATCGGACGGGGCATCGTGAGCATTGAGGAGAGCCCCGGCCCGGAAAGGTCTGCGGATGAGCGGGCTGCCCTCGTCACGGTGAGCTACCTCGTGCCTCTCGAGAACAGGGAGGAGTTCCGCTCTGTGATGGGAATGGTCGCGCAGACTCGCTATCGCACGGGCGCGCGAACCTGGCACATGTACGAGACGACCGAGCGGCCGGACGAGATCGTGGAGATGTACACGCTGGGAAGCTGGCGCGAGCACATCGCGCAGCTGCGCAGCCGTCACACCGAGTGGGATGCCGACCTGCTTCGGCGTGCTGCTGCGCTGAGCACTCGAGAGCCGCTCGTGGAGCACTTCGTTGATCTCCCGGTCTCCCGGCACTCCGAGAACGGGCGTGCACATCCTTCGCCCAGCGAGCGTCTGTCGCGGCTCACCCGCACCGGCGCTCGCTCGGCGGACGGGTTCGCCCCGCCTCTCTCGGCGCGTTGACTCAGCCAGGACTGGCCATCGCTGGCGCCGTGTCCGTGCATCCTGTACGGCAGTCGTGATCATGCGCGACATTCGTCTGACGGGCACGGCGAACATCGCGAATAGCGTGAGGGCATGAGCCCAATGAGCCGAACGACGTACGACATCGCCATCGCAGGCGGGTCGCTCGGAGGGCTCTTCACTGCGGCTCTGCTGCACAGAACCGGTCATCAGGTTCAGGTCTTCGAGAAATCGATGAGCGGTCTCCGCGCGCGCGGTGCAGGACTCGTCGCGCAGGACCAGATCTTCACGACGCTCGATGCCATCGGGCTTCCACGCTCGGCCGTTCCCGGCGTGACCTCAACGGAGCGCATAAGTCTGGACCGCGCCGGCGCGGTGCGGCATCGCGAACGGGCGACTCAGACGCAGTTGTCCTGGGATCGCCTCTACGATGCGCTGAGGTCGGCGGTGCCCGACGACCGCTACCATCTCGACGCAGCCGTCCGTGACGTGCACGCGGACCGCAGTCGAGTGACCTTTCGTACATCGGCGGGCGCGCACGACGCCGACCTTCTGGTCGCCGCCGACGGCGCTCAATCCCAGGTACGCAGCGAGATCGTGCCCGGGGTCGCCCGACCCCGATATGTCGGGTACTCGATCTGGCGCGGCATCGTCCCGGAGGCGGCCGTCCCGCCGCAGGCGGCGTCCACACTCTTCCAGCGGATGACGTTCTACACGGGCCCCGGTGAGCATGCGCTCGGTTATCTCGTTCCCGGGCCGAATGGTGAGACGATGCCTGGGTCCCGACGCTATAACTGGGTGTGGTATCGCGGGCTGGACTCGGGGCGGATGTCAACTCTGATGACGGCCGCGGGGCGACCACCGCAGGCCATGTCACTCGCCCCGGGACAGACTCCGCAGGGGGTCGTCGACGTGCTCGTCGAGCAGGCACAAGACCGCCTCCCTCCGCAGCTCGCGTCAGTGGTGGCACTTGAAGGTCGTCCATTCCTGCAAGGAGTGCTCGACTACGTCGCACCGAGCCTCGCTCATGGCCGCGCACTCCTTCTCGGTGACGCCGCGGCCGTGGTGCGACCGCACACCGCGATGGGCGCCGCGAAGGCTGCGGGCGATGCGCTCGATCTCGCTTCCCTCCTTCAGGACTTCTCCGTCGAGGACACCTTGCGGGCGTACAACAGCACGCGATTGCCCATCGCTCGGAATATCGCGCGGTACGGCATCGCCCTCGGCGAAGGTCTCCCACTCCTGTGACGGCACCACGTTCCCACCACTTACGAAAGAAGGATGATGAGCACTCCCCCTGACCTCACCGGCACCGTCGATGAACGCACCCGGCAGCTCGCCTCGACCCCGGTCGAGGAACAGACAACGGAATGGCTTCGGCGCCAACTCGACGCTGCCCTAGTCTCCTGGGCGCAGGACCGTACTCGACATCGATGAGGAGGCGCGTACAGACTTCTGAGCGTTCTGGACACGGCTGCTCCACGGCGCCTGGTGACTCCTCGCCCGACTGAGCGCTTCTCCTGGTCACCCCTCGGGCAGATACCGGCTCAGGTGCTCGAACGGCGGCTGGGAAGAGACGTGCGACACCGCCGCGGATCCGACCGCGCATGCGGCCGCAAGCGCGTCGAACGGAGAATGGCCCGCGCGAAGTGCGAGGACGAGCGCGGCGCAGAAGGCGTCTCCCGCACCGACGGTGTTCACCGCTTCGGCAGGGACGCCGTCGGCGCGGGCGATCTCCTCACCGCGACGGAACAGGGCCGCGCCCGCGGCTCCGTAGGTCACCGCGACCATCCGGGCATCGGCGAGCTCGGGCAGGAGGTCGCGTTCCGTCTCGTTGACGATGAACAGGTCCACCCGCCGAAGCAGCTTCTCGGGCAGCCGCCGGGCGGGGGCGGCGTTGACGGCGATGAAGCCCGCCGCCGTGGCGGCGACCTCTTCGACGACAGACAGTGCGATCTCCAACTGCAGGAGCACCGCGTCGTCGTCCCCGAAGTCGACGCCGTCGAGGCGGACGTGATCGTTCGCGCCCTGGCAGACGGCGATCTGATTCTCCGCAGTGGCGTCGACGACGATCAAGGCCGTGCCCGTGGCCGCATCCACGGTGCGGAGGTCCGTCGTGTCCACACCGGCCTTCTCCATCTCCGATCTGGTCCACGCCCCGTCGGCGTCATCCCCCACTGCTCCCACCATCCGCACGCGCGCACCGAGCTTCGCAGCGGCGACGGCCTGGTTGGCGCCTTTGCCGCCGAGGTCGCGGGCGAGGCGCCCGCCGGCTACGGTCTCGCCCGCAGTCGGAAGACGCTCGACGAAGGCGGTGACGTCGACGTTGGCGCTGCCGACCACAACGAGGGACGGAAGAGGAGCAGAGGTCATGGGGGCTGCTTTCTGATCGGATCGGAGGCGTACGGACAGTGCGGCGATCGGTGCCGACTTGACGTTCCCGCCAAACAGTGTAAACGTTTACGCAACGACATCTGCAAAGGAGCACCATGAGCATTCCCGTCCTTCTCGACTGCGATCCTGGCCACGACGACGTCTTCGCCATCTGGCTCGCGGCCGGAAACGACGCCATCGATCTCCGTGGTGTCACCACCGTCGGCGGCAATGGTTACCTGGAGCACACCACCCGCAATGCGCGGATCGCGCTCACGGTCGCCGGTGTGACCGACGTGCCTGTGGCGGCCGGAGCCGATAAGCCGCTCAAGCGAGAACTCACCCCCGGCGCGTGGATCCACGGAGACAACGCCCTGGGTGGTCCCGTGCTCCCGGAGCCGACGGTCCCGCTCGATCAGCGCCACGCCGTGCAGTTCCTTGCCGACACGCTCGCAGCTTCCACGGAGCCCCTCACCGTCATCCCCACGGGTCCCCTGACCAACATCGCCCTCCTGCTGCAGCAGCATCCCGAGGTCGCACCGAAGATCCAGGAGATCATCTGGATGGGCGGTTCCACCGGCCGCGGCAACGTCGGCGCCTACCCGGAGTTCAACGCCTGGGCCGACCCCGAGGCCGCAGCGGTCGTCTTCGCCTCCGGGCTGCCCCTGACGATGGTCGGACTGAACATCTCGCACCAGGCGCTGATCACCGAAGACGTGATCCAGCGCATCGGTGCGGTCGGCAATGCGACCTCCGCGTTCGGCGTCGAGCTGATGCGCTTCTTCTGCAGCACCTACGAGAAGGCCGAAGGGATGCCCGAAGGCCCGCTTCACGACCCGATCACGGTGGCCATCGCGATCGATCGCGCCGTCGCCTCCGTTCAGCGCTGCCACGTCGACATCGAGACGACGGGCGAGTTCACCGCAGGAGCGACCTGCGTCGATCTGCACGACATGCTCGGCAAGGAGCCCAACGCCGACGTCGCGATCACGCTCGATGTTCCGAAGTTCTGGGACCTCGTGACGGATGCCGTCGCCGCGCTGGCCTGACGCTCAGTGGTCGGCAGACGTGGACTCGGCGACGCGCAGGCTGGGGGCGACCCGGCTCAGCACGTACGGGGCGTCGGGTTGGTCCATGCGGCGGGTCAGCGCCTCCACGGCTTCGCGCGCGAGCTCGTCGAACGGCTGCACGACGGTCGTCAGACGGGGTTCGCACACGTCGGCGAGCATCGTGCCGTCGAAGCCCGTGACCTGCACGTCGGAGGGCACATGAACCAGCGCGCGCTTCAACGCGGCGATGACTCCGGCGGCGACCAGGTCGTCACCGGCCACGATCGCGTCCGGGAGCGGACCGCGCGACAGCAGCGTGCGCGCCGCCTCCTCGCCGAACCGCAGCAGGTACTCCCCGAAGATGTTCTCCTTCCGGGGGAGTGCTCGCGCGCGCACCGTGTTCTCGAAGGCCTCGCGCCGCTCGCGCCCCACCGAGGTGACGTCGTTTCCGGAGACCAGCACGAGTCGCGTCGCCCCGGCGGCGGTCAGATGCGCGATGGCGAGTTCGATGCCTCGGTGATTGTCCACACCGACGAAGTCCGCCGGAAGGTCGATCACCCGACGGTCCAGCTGTACCAGCGGCACCCGCGTCGCGGTGTCGGCCACTGCATCGAAAGACAGCTCGGCGTCCGAGGGAACGACGAAAACGCCCTCGACCCGGCGCTCGACGAGCATGCGAAGCCGGTCGCGTTCGCGCTCGACGTCGCCGTGCGAATCGGCGATGACGAGATCGAAGCCCCGTTGCTGCAGGTGGTCTTCGAGACGATGGATGAGCTCACCGTAGAACGGATTGCTGATCACGGGGACGACCACGCCGATCGTGGCGCCCGTACCCGCGCGCAGTCCTCGTCCGATGAGATTGACGCGGTAGCCCAGCCGCTCGGCCACCGCTGCCACGTGCTCGGCCGTCTGCGCCGAGACCCGGTCCTTGCCGGTCAAGGCGCGAGAAGCGGTCGCGATCGACACTCCCGCAGCAGCGGCGACTTCGTGCAGCGTGACGGATGCTCTCTTCACCGAATCCTCGACCTCACCCTTGTGCCGTCGTCGACACCCTGACTCCAAAGATACGGCGGGCGTAAAGGATTACGCACGCACAGACCCCAGCCCCCACACGAAGAAGTGAGATATGACCAACCAGCAAGAAGCGGTTCGCACCGGCACCGGTGTGGTGCCCCTGATGATCGCCCTCCTCGCCGCGTGCCTGGCGTTCCAACTGAATGCCAGCATGCTGAGCCCCGCACTGGTCACCATGGAGCGCGAGCTCCACGCCACCGCCACCGAGATCGCGTCGACCCAGACCGTGTTCTTCACGGCGGCCGCGCTGTTCACTCTGTTCCTGCCGCGACTGGGTGACCTGATCGGACGCCGCCGCGTCCTGGTCGGCATGCTCCTCGTGATGGCGGTCGGCTGTGTGGTCGCCGCGCTCGCCACGAATGTGCCGATGTTGTTCATCGGCCGCCTCATCCAGGGCGTGTCGGGACCGGTGGTTCCGCTGTGCCTGATCATGCTCCGCGCAGCGGTCAAGGATCCCAAAGCGTATGGCACCCTGCTCGGCGTCGTGACCGCGGTGAATGGTGGGATCGCGGGCGGCGACGCTTTGCTCGGCGGATACCTGGCGACCAACCACGGCTTCGCGTCGATCTTCTGGACCATGGCCGGTGTGGCCATCGCGGCGGCTCTGGTCGTGCGGCTCCTTGCCCCGGAGACGATGGCCGACGATCGCCCGCGGATGGACTGGTGGGGTGCGCTCCTGCTCGTCGTCTCGGTCGGCTCGATGCTCGTGGCCGTCAACGAACTGGGAAAGCTGGCCGAAGCCGACGTTCTCCTCGTCGTCGTGCTCGCCGCCGTGGCCGTCGCCTCCTTCCTCGCCTTCTGGAAGCTCGAAGGTGCCATCTCCGACCCGCTGGTCTCGACGACGCAACTGAAGCAACGCTCGACCTGGGCTCTCGCGGCCACCTCGTTGCTCACCCTCGGCGGGATCTTCGCGATCATGAACGGCGTCGTACCTGCCCTGGCGCAGGACACCTCGTTGGGGTTGGAGATGAGCGCGGAGGAAGTGTCGCTGTGGATCCTGATGCCGTATGCGCTCGCCGGACTGCTGATGGGCCCGCTCAGCGGCAGGCTCGCCGCCACCGTCGGCTACCGCACCATGCTGCGCGTCGGCCTCGGCGGGACCATCGCGGTGCTCGCGCTCATGGTCGTCAACGTCGAGACCAGCTCTCGTCTCGTTCTGCTGCTGCTGTCGATCGCTGCCGGCATCACCTACGCCGGAATCGGCAACATCATGCTCAACGGCTTGGGCGTGGTCCTCTCGCCGAAGGAGCGTCCCGGGTCCCTGCCCGGCCTCAACACCGGAGCGATCAACCTCGGCGCCGGCCTCAGCTTCGTCCTGATCTACGCGGCACAGACCTCGTTCACCGCGGAGGCGGGAAGTCCGGCCTCCGGCTACGTGGCCGCACTGATCACCGGCGCCGTCGTGCTCGTCGGGGCGCTCGTGTTCTCGCTGTTCATCCCGAAACCGGTGAACGCGGAGCTGAGGTCGTGAGCGGCTCCATCGCGCCCGATCTCAGCCGAGCGGCCCCTCGAGAACGGTGAGGATGTCCGCTTCCTCGAACCCGATGGCCCTGTTCAGAGCGAGCATCGGCGCGTTCGACAACGCGGTGTAGGTCTACAGGAACCGGGAGGATGCGCTCTCCGGCAGGCTCATGAGCTGACGGAGGTTGGCCGCCTTCAGAGCGCGGCCGATCCCGCGACCCCGCATCCTCTCCTCGACGAAGGTGTCGTCCTGATGGACGATCTCGGGATCGTGGCGCGAGAGCAGGATCTCGGTGTAGCCGACAGCGAGGGCGATCGGAAGGTCGAGCACCTGCCTGCTTTCGCGGACGCCGACATCCAGACCTTCGGAGAGCGCGAAAGCGACTCCCGCCTCCGAGTACGTCTCGGCCCGTATCGTCGAGGCGACGGTGCGGAACGTTCCCCGAACGGCGCCGAGCAGCACTCGACCTACACCCTGCCGCCGGAACCCGTCGAGCACGGCGATCTCCACGTCCGCCGGCTCTTCCGGATTCGCGTGAGCCTCTGCGGCTCCGACGGACACCCCGTCGATCTCGGCGAGCAGCAGCACCGACCTCCGGGTCGGATGCGGATTCTGAAACTGCGCGATCGCCGCGTCGTCGCTGCGAGCCCAGACCCTCTGCCGTCCGACCGCGTAGCCGTCGCGCAGGAGGCCGTTCCATCGCCGCAGCTGGGCGACCTGCTGCGGGTCGACGGTCGAGACTCGGAGGCTCACGGGGTCATGGCGCTTTCGGTGTTCGTCCACGGGTATGGGCACCGCTCAGCCTGTCACGTGGGCGGTGCCCCTGCCCGGAGGCGCCCCCTGGGGCCGCGCGAGAGCGGACCGTCCCTCAGGCGACGGAGACGTACCCGCTCGAGGAGTCGTCCTCGACCAGGCGGTACGCGAGCACTCCGCCCGTGTGCTTCCGCGACCGGCGCCACACGCGTTCGTGCTCTCCGGTCGCGTAGTCGAGCACGATCCATTCCGGAGTCTGCGACTCGCGCGGAGCGACGACGTACGAAGAGCTGCCGAGGCCGACCGAGCCGAGCTGGGCGATGAAGCGATTTTCCGTCGCTCCTACAGGTGGCGTGCGGCAGAGGTCGCTCGGGCGGATGCGCATGGTGACGTGGGGCCGTCCCGCTTCGCGGCTCATGCGGATTCCCCCGCACGAGCGCCCAGCTCGCGGAGGTCGCGCATCCCGTGAGCGTCGAGGTAGGCGCGGATGGTGTCGTGCACGATGCGGATCTGCGCCTCGTTGCCCATCGCGGCCTGCATGACGCCCATCGACGGCGCAGGCTTGCCGTTCACGCGCTCGAGCGCCTCCCACACGATGTCCTCGCGCGAGCCGCGTCCCATCGCGTGCGGCATCGAACTGAACACAGGACTCGGCGTCCAGCCGGAGCGGGTCTCGTCCATCAGGGTTCCTCTCTCTCGCCGGCGCAGTCGGATGCGGGGTGCATGCGATCCCTCGCGCAGGGCGCGCGAAGGCACGCCGTGGGGCCGGGTGTCCCTGCGGGCGCGTGCGATCTGCTGACCAGGTCTCCCCCGCACCAGCGCCGCGTGAAGGCGGCGGGGCGAGGGCACGGGATGGTCGGCCGGTACAGCAAATCTAGCACGTTATTTTGAGTCATTCAAAATAAGCCGCCTCGCGGGTGGTCGGAGGCGTTCACGGCGAAGGCCCGGTTCTCTCGAACCGGGCCTTCGCGGAGGGGGTCAGCTGCGTGGGGCGTCGTTCCACGACCAGATGTCGTCGCCGCGGAGCACGGCGTCGGCACCGCCGTCGCAGTAGATGGTCTGTCCGGCCATGTGCGTGTTCGCGGGGCTCGTCAGCCACACCAGCAGCTCCGCGATGGAGGATGCGGGCTGGTGGTAGTTGAGCGGCATCGGAACGGCGGCGTCGACCTGCGCCAGGCCCTCGGGCGAGGCGAGCAGGCCGGCGGTCATGGCCGTGGTGACCGTACCGGGAGCCACGGCGTTGAGCGGGATGCCCGCTCCCGCCCACGCCTCGGTCACCGACTCGCGACGAACCCAGCGCGACACCGCGCGCTTGCTCGACGAGTAGTTGAGGAATCCGGCCTCGGGGGTCGCGGCGAGCTGGTCGCCGATCTGCAGCGCCTTCGCCTCATCCCCGGCGAGAGCCGCGTCGACGAGCTCGGGCGATACCGGCTGCAGCGAGGCCATCGACGAGACGACGGCAGCACGCGGCTGGTCGGCGAGGCTCAGCGTCGGCAGGAGCGCGGTGAGGAACTCCGTCACGCCGAAGAAGTTGATCGCCATGGTCTTGGCGATCGGTGCGGCGATGCCCGCGCAGGCGATGACCGCGTCGATGCTGCCGTCCGCGGCCTCCACCGCGGCCTCGGCGGCGGCGATGCGCCCGTCGTGCGTTGACAGGTCGCCGGTGACCTCCGTGTCGGCGAGATCGACGCCGACCACGGAGTGGCCCTGCGCGCGGAGCAGTTCGGCGGTCGCGGCGCCGATGCCGGACGCGGCGCCGGTGACGACATAGGTACGGGTCATGATGGTTCCTCCTCGGGGGGTGTGGCGCCCGTTGCGGCGTCGTTGAGTGGTGCGGGGTTCGTACGGGAGAGTGCGGTCACGAAACGGGCGAGCTGAGCGCTGAACTGCGTGACTTCGCTCGGCGCCCAGCCCTGGAGCGCGGCGTCGACCATCCGGTGACCGGCATCCACGAGGCGGGCGTACACCTGGCGTCCGGCCTCCGTGAGGCGCACCTCGACCGTGCGGCCGGAGCGGATGCGTTCGACGACGCCCTGCGCGGCGAGGCGCGACACCAGCTTCGAGGTGGTCGGCCGCGTCATCGAGCCGTGTTCGGCGAGCTCCGTCGATCCCATCGCGCCGCCGTTGAGGCCGACCAGATACACCGCGCGGATCGCCGTGGGATCGAGGGCGACTCCGACGCTCTCGGCGACATGGGTCTGCAGGTCGCTCTCGGTCCACTCCGAGACCACCCGGACCAGGGCGACGTGGATGTCAGCGACACCTTCACCGGCTGTCATGCCACCAGTCTACGCCTAAAGTTGCCTCAGGCAACTGTCGGCCCGTGTGCACGAGGTCGCAGTTTCGCACCGAGCTCGCATCCCTGCGGGGAATCCCTGCGACCTGGTGCGGATCTGCGACGAACTGCATCGCCACGACCGCTGTCGGGTCAGCTGAAGAGCACCAGGACGTACACGGCGAACGTCACCAGGTGGGCCGCCCCGTGCATCGCGGTCACACGCTTCGCCGCGAAGGTGGTCACCGAGAGCAGCAGCGTGACGCCGAGCATCAGCAGGTTCGCCGGCGACTCCGCCAGGACGACGGTCTGACCGGTGAGCATGCCGATGACCAGCACGGCGGGGATGGTGAGACCGACGGTGGAGACGAGTGCTCCATGGCAGAGGTTGACCACGCGCTGTGCCTCGCCGCGCAACGCCGCACGCACCGCGGTGATCGACTCCGGCAGGAACACGATCCCCGCGATGAGCACGCCGGCGAGGGCGACCGGGGCGCCCAGGCGACCGAGGCCGTCGTCGAGCAGCGCCGCCATGTCGTGCGACAGCAGCACGATCGGGACGACGGTGACCACGAGGAGCCCGAGTCGGATCAGGATCTCGGTGCGGTGCTCGCCCAGGACCTGACGGATCCCGCCGTCGCTCGCTGACGCCTCGCGCGGTCGGTCCCGCAGCAGGCGGGGGTCCACCTCGGTGAAGTCGCTCGCCTGCGCGCCCATCTGGCGGAAGAGGAAGAAGGCGTAGAGCGCGAGCGTGAGGAGGATGATCGGAATCTCCTGCGCCGTCGTGTACGACCCGTCCGTGCCGATCAGGGCCGGAAGACCGAACGCCAGGGCGACGAGCACCACGAGCATCGACAGGTAGGCGGAGGTTCCGGTTCGGTTGTGCGCCATGCCGCGGTGGCGGACACCCCCGAGGAGCAGCGCGAGACCGATGACGAGGTTGAGGATGATCATTGCGACGGCCATGACCGAGTCGCGGGCGATGGTCGCGTGCTCCCCCGGTCCGAGCATCACCGCCGAGATCAGGATGACCTCGATCAGCACGATGGAGAGCGTGAGGACCAGAGAGCCGTAGGGATCGCCGAGTCGGTGCGCGAGGGCCTCCGCCTGCTTGACCACCCCGAACGCGCACACCAGGATCACCGCGACGATCCCGGCGAGGGCGACCACGAGGACCGGAGCCGGAACAGGCGGCTCCAGCAGGGGGTGCAGGATCAGGAGCGCCAGGAAGGCTCCCCATCCGAGAACGATGCGGACGACGTCCATGACGCCGATCAGGTGCTTCGGTTCCGTGCGCGACATGGCCGGACTCCTCGAGGCGGGGCCGTCCCCGGTCTGCGTCTCCTGCCGGAGGTCGTCCTCCGCGGTCACTGAACACTCCAGGGTAGCAAATCCTCGGGATGTCAGGCCGCATCCGCGACGATTTTCTTCCCGGTCAGAGGGAAATTTGACTTCCCTGCGGTCCGGGCTATGGTCGGAGGTTACGCCAGCCACCAAAGGGGAAGCGAGTAACCATGTCCGGAAAGTCCATCCAGGGTCGAGCCAGCAAGAAGGCACCGCAGCTGACGCTCAAGGAGAAGCGCGCGGCGAAGCGCGAGAAGAACGCACCAGACGAGTTCCTGAAGCCTCGCAAGGGCGCGAAGGGCTGATCGAACTCCTTCCGGCTGGTGCGCTTCACTCCTGGGTGCGCATCAGCCGGAGTGCGGACCGGTCCCGGCTACCGCCCGGTGCTCCGGGTGTCAACGGTCCTGCATCATGGTGCCTTCGGGACGACGCTGGAGTCTTCCGACGAGAGGAGTTCAGGATGTCGAATCCCGACGTGTACCCCAGCGATGCCGAGCAGCCCGAGACGCAGGGGGACGACCCTGTCGAGGCGGAACTCGGCGAAGACGGCCAGGGCGATCTCGCGCCCGAGGACGAGGGCAGCGGCCACAGCGGCGACGCGCCGACGGATCTGCGGGACGGCAGCGAATGAGCGGCATCGAGGATCAGGGACTCCGCCCCGAGAACGTGACATCGCCGGCGGATGGCGATGCGGAGGCGCGGATCGCCGAGCACCTCGCGGAGCGCGGTGGCGAAGACACCCCGGCCTCCGGGGACGTACCCGCCGGAGGTGCAGGGGCGGATTCGGGAGCCGCCGCAGCTGTGGGGGTGGAACCCGGTTCGCGGTCGTCCGTGCCCGACGAGTCGACCCACAACGACGAACCCGGCATCGGCACACGACGTCCCGATGTCGACGAGGCCGACCGCGATGAGGGCGACCCCGGCGCGAGCGCCTGAGGTCGCCCTCGGCGACGGTCACACCGTCGAGGGGTGCAGCACCACCTTGATGCAGCCGTCCTCCTTCTGCTGGAACGTGCGGTAGAGCTCGGGGGCATCGTCGAGCGGGGCGTTGTGGGTCGTCAGGTCCATCACGCCGAGCGGGTCGGCGATGTCCTCGACCAGCGGCACCAGGTCGTCGACCCAGTTCTTCACATTGCACTGCCCCATCCGCATCGTGATCTGCTTGTCGAAGAGGGTTTTCATCGGCATGATGTCGGCGTCACCCGCATAGACGCCGCTCAGCGAGACGGTTCCGCCGCGGCGGACGACGTCGATCGACGCGTACACGGCTGCGAGCCGGTCCACGCCGGCCTTGTCCAGCACCTGCCGCGCGGCAGGGTCGGGCAGCAGGCCGACGGCCTTCTGCATGAACTCGACCCCGGAGTTGCCGTGCGCCTCAAGGCCGACGGCATCCACCACGGAATCGGCTCCGCGCCCTTCGGTCAGGTCGCGCAGCTCGTCGACGATCGTGTCGGTGAGGTCGAACGTCTCGATGCCGTGGCGCTCGGCCATCGCGCGGCGCTCCGGCACGGGGTCGACCGCCAGCACCCGATAGCCGCGATGCCGTCCGACGCGGGAGACGAATTGCCCGACCGGACCGAGGCCCATCACCGCGAGCGTGCCGCCCTCCGGCACCTGGGCGTACTCGACGCCCTGCCAAGCCGTGGGGAGGATGTCGCTGAGGAAGAGGTAGCGCTCGTCGGGCAGATCGGGACCCACGGGGATGTGGTTGTAGTCCGCGAGCGGCACGCGCAGATACTCCGCCTGCCCGCCGGGGACCTGGCCGTACAGCTTGGTGTAACCGAACAGTGCGGCGCCGCTGCCGTACTCGCGCACCTGTGTCGTCTCGCACTGCGACTGGAATCCGCGGCGGCAGAGGAAGCACTCGCCGCACGCGATGTTGAACGGGATCACGACGCGGTCCCCCACCGCGAGCTTCGTCACGTTCGCGCCCACCTCCACCACGACGCCCATCGGCTCGTGGCCGAGGATGTCGCCGCGGTCCAGGAACGGCCCGAGCAGCTCGTACAGGTGCAGGTCCGAACCGCAGATCGCCGAGGAAGTGATGCGGATGATCGCGTCCTCGGGCTGCTGGATCACCGGGTCCGGGACCTCCTCGACCGTCACCGTGCGCTTGCCCTGCCAGGTCAGTGCCTTCATGATGTCCTCCGCTCGTGTCGTGGATCCTCCACGGTCCTCGCTCCCGCGACGCGCGCCCACCCGGTTGACAGGTGCTCCCTGCCGTGCGACCCGCTCAGTGGAACGGGCAGCTTCGCCCCGAACCGCTCGCCCGCACGCGTCCACCCGAGGCGGGCTTGGTGGGAAGGCGGCGCCGGTTGACGGCGAGGCCCTTGTCGAGGATGTCCAGGCGGGGATCGCTCAGCACGGCGATCGCGCCGGACAACCCGGCGATCACCAGCTTCTCGCCGGGGCAGCGGTGACCGGTCGCGACCTCGGCGCCGCCCTGCGGGATGAAGGTGCGCACGGACTCGTAGTCGCCGACATCGGTGAAGCGCTCGGGGGCGAACCGGTGCGGATGCGCCCAGGACTGCTCGTCGGTGTTCGTGCCGAGGATGTCGAGGACGACGCGTCCACCGGCCGGAACGTGCACGTCGCCGATCTCGATGTCGACGAGCGCGCGCCCCGGCAGCATCGGCACGAACAGGCCCGTGCGCCGGACCTCCTGCGCGAACATCGTCGCGAGCGTGCCGCCCACCAGGGCGCCGCGTTCCTCGGTCTCCGCAGTGATGCGCGCGCGCCATTCCGGGCGGTCGTGCAGCTCCTTGGCGGCGAAGGCGACGAATCGGGCGGCGGCGATCATGGGACGGATGCTGTTCTGCAGCTCGATGCCGGCGAGACGGGACGGCAGGAGCTCGCCGTCCGGAGCGCGGTGCGCGGCCCACAGGGCGAGCGCCGTGCCTTCGGGGGCTGCCAGCGAACCTCCGCGGACGGCTTCGATGAGGCGCTGGGCGTGTCGATCGGACCACAGTCGGTTCACGGCCGCCGCGACGTACTCCGGCGAGTAGGGCACGCCGAAGCCGTCGACGATCTGCGCCAACCGCGCCGACCACCGGGTCTTCGCCGCCGGGGTGCCGGGCAGACCCGCCCACCCCATGATCGCGCGGCCGAGGGCGCCGACGGCCGCCTCGTACGCGCTGCGCGTGCCTCCGTCGAGCCAGTCGTCACGCTCGATCGCCCATTCGCGCTCGAGCCAGGGCGTGAGCCGCTCGACCTGGGCGTCCTCGTACGCCACCTCGACGAACGTGGCCTTGCGGTGCCGGTGGGCATCGCCGTCCAGGCTGTGCACCGAGCCGTGGCCGAAGAGCGTCTCCTGCACGATGCCGGGCATGGCGCCATGGCGGGCGATGCGGCTCTCGTCGTAGAACAGATCGACGCCCTCTGCGCCCCGCACGAAGGCCGTCTCGTCCCCGAGCAGGCGCATCGGCGCCGAGCGTGCGCCCGGCTGAACGCGCCGCCAGATGCGCTCGCCGAAGTCGTAGCCGCGGGTGAGCAGGGTCGGGGAATCGTCGTGCACGACCGCGTCGACCGCGTGCGACACCCGGGAGGTCAGTCTCTGGAACATGCTTCGACGGTGCCAGCGTCCGCGGGTGCGTTCCAGGGGGGAGCGTTCGCGAGCGTGATGTGATATCCGGGTCGGCGCCCCGGTTGTCAAGCACCTGCCGCGGACGGACCGCGGCGGTGAGGATGGCGGTGAACGGAGGAGACATGGCGAGCAACACCCGCGATCTGTCGTGCACCACGGAGGATGTGTTCCGCGTGCTGGCCAATGGCTGGCTCTACCCCTCGTGGGTGGTCGGAGCCTCGCGCATGCGCGACGTCGACGCATCCTGGCCGCAGGTCGGATCCCAACTGCACCATTCGGTGGGAGTGTGGCCCGCCCTCCTCGACGACACGACGGAGGTCCTGGCATGGGATCCGCCGCGCCGGGTCGTGCTGCGGGCTCGCGGGTGGCCGATGGGTGAGGCGCAGGTCACCCTGCGCGCCAGGACCACACCCACCGGCTGCCAGGTCCGCATCGACGAGGAGCCCGTGAAGGGGCCGGCGGCTCTCATCCCCCGCATTCTCACCACGCCCATGCTCCGCTGGCGCAATGCCGAGACCCTCCACCGTCTCGGGTACCTGGCCGAGGGGCACGCGGTCTGAGCAGAACCCCCGATCAGCGGTCGGCGGGTGCGAGGGCCAGTGCGACCGCGGACTCCACGTGGAGCGCGGTCGTCGGGAACACCGGCACCGGCGCGTCGACGGACGAGATGAGCAGTTCGATCTCGGTGCACCCGAGGATGACCCCTTCGGCCCCCTGCGCCACCAGGCGCTCGATCACCGCGACATAGTCCCGACGGGACTCATCGCGGATGATGCCGTGCACGAGCTCGTCGTAGATCACCCGGTGCACCGTGGCGCGGTCGTCGGTGTCGGGCACGAGAGTGCGGATGCCGTGCCGGGCGAGCCGTTCGGCATAGAACGGCTGCTCCATCGTGAAAGCGGTCCCGAGCAGCCCCACCGTCGTCAGGCCGGCGGTGCGGATGGCCTCTGCCGCGGGGTCGGCGATGTGCAGGAACGGGATGCTCACGGCGGCTTCGAGCCGATCCGCGACGAGGTGCATCGTGTTCGTGGCGAGCACGAGCAGCTCGGCTCCGGCCCCTTCGAGCGCTGCCGCCCTGCCGGCGAGGAGGTCGCCCGCCGCCGCCCAGTCCCCGCGCGCCTGCATCGCCTCGATCTCGGCGAAGTCGAGGGAGTCCAGCAGCAGGCGAGCGGAATGATGACCGCCGAGCTGCGCGTGCACCCGCTCGTTGGCGAGGCGGTACCACTCCAGCGAGGACTCCCAGCTCATGCCGCCGAGCACTCCGATGGTCTTCACCGCGACGTCACTCCTTCGAGCCCTGGTTGAACTGGCGCTCCCAGTCGCGCAGCTCGGAACGTCCGATCAGCGAGTCCAGCGACACCTGGAAGAGCAGCCCGTTGCGCGCGTTGACCTGCTTGATGTTGTCCACGATCTGCGTCGTCAGACCGTCCAGCGCCTCGCGCACCTCGCCGATGCGCTCGTCCGGCGCGTCCCACAGGTCGGGACGGGTGAGCAGGTCGAGCAGGTAGTCCGGCTCGAGGGCGGCGACGAGCCGGGCGAGCTTGTCGGAGTACTCCGCCTCCGCGAGTGCGATCTGGTCGGCATCCGCTTTCGCATCCAGGCGCAGGAACAGCTGCTCGACGTGGGACGCGAGTGCGTCGATGCCTGCGGCGGTCTGCGCGGCGACGGCGTCGCCCGGCACCCTGGCGTAGTCGACCTGCAGCTCTCGGAGGCGGTCCACCCGGAGGCGGATGCCGGCGGGCACGGGATCCGATGCGGTGACGCTCGCGGGCGTGCGGCGCCGCCGGGCGAGGAGGCCGATCGCCGTGCCGGCTGCAGCGAGGAGGACGACCCCGCCGATCACGACGGGGAGCAGCCAGTCCGCTCCCCCGCCCGCGCCGCTCCCGCCCGGTGCGGAGGGCGTCGCCTCGACGATCTGCTGCACCGTCTCCACGAGCGCGGCCTGCGTGTCACCCCCGGCTGCCGTCTCGTTCGTGTTCGCGATGAACAGCGCTTCCTTGGTGTCGATGGCCGATGAGGCGGCCTGCAGGTCGTCACCGAGGGCGAGCACCACGGTCTTCTGCGGAACCTCCCTGGTGATCCGATCCAGCAGCTCGAGATCGAATGCCGCTCCCAGATCGGCGTCAGCCGGCAGCACCACCACCGCGATCGACCCGTCCGCGGGGACGACGTCCGTCAGGGCGTTCGTCAGGGCGTCCGCGCTCTTCACGCCGGGAGCGATGTAGATGTCCCCCGACTGCAGGGCGCCGGTGACCGCGTCGGTGACCCCGCTCAGGTCGGATGCCGCGACGATGATCATGCCCACCTCAGAAGTTGTTGATCACGGAGGCGAAGACGAGGTCGATCCGCTCCGCGTCCGAGGCGTCGAACATCTGGCCGCCCGTGGCGTCGGCGATGCGCTGCAGCGCCGACGTGTCGGCCCCTTCGCCGTACGCGATGGGGAAGATGCGCACCGGTGCATCCGTTCCGCCCTCCCCCGACTGGGTACCGATCTTCGCGATCAGCGAGTCGAGCGAGGTGGTCGAGTCGGTGTCCTCGCCGTCGGACAGCACCACGATGGCGTTGATGCGTCCCGGCTCCGCGCGCTCGCCCATCGCCTCGTACGCGGTGAGGATCGCGTCGTACAGCGGGGTGCCGTTGCGCTGCGCGTACCGGAGGTCGTCGAGCGACGAGTCGAGCTTCTCGCCGTCCGCCCCCAGCGCCGACACGTCGCGCAGCACCTGGAGACCCTCGCCCTGGTCGGAGGAGACGCCGGTCGTGAACGCCCAAACCCCGACCTCGTCGGTGGAGCGGAAGTGGTCGAGAGTGGTCTGCGCTCCCTCGATCGCTCCGTCCAGCCGGGAGCGTCCGTCGCCGATGGGTTCGTCCATCGACCCCGAGATGTCGATGAGCTCGAGCACGGACGACGGCTTGCGCACCTGCGTCCACTGATCGATCGCGGTGGAGATGACGTCCACCTCCGGCTTCGGCAGGGTCACCGTGGGCTGCGCCGGGTCGACGCCGAAGTTCGCGGTGAACAGGTCGCCGAGCGGCACGGCCTCGTCCAGAGGACGGAATCCGTATTCGGGGAGGATCTCCTGCGCCGGCGTGGTCTGCAGGAACGCCGCGAACGCCTCACCCGCCGTGCGCTGCTCCGCCGAGACCCAGTCGGCGCCGAGGACGGTGATCGGATTATCCGACCACATCGACCCGCCGGCCGGGTACACGGCCACGAGCTTCGTCTTCGGCGGGGTCAGGGTCTCGCCGGGCTGCACGGTGTGCGAGTCGGGGTTGCCCTTGTTGTAGTTGAGCAGCGAGGTCTCCTCCAGCGCGACGGCCGAGACGTAGGCCGAGCCGTTGGCGCCGTTCTGCGTCTCGTCGTACAGAGTGGAGAGCACGTTGCCCGTCGTGTCTCCGTAGTGGATCACGCACTCCTCGAACACGCGGGAGAAGTCCGCGGCGGCATCCACGTCCGCCGCGGTGAGGCCCTCCGCCTTGCCCGACGCCTCGTAGGACTGCATCAGGATGGTCGACAGCCCCGTGGTCGAGGTGTTCGGGTTCGTCTTGGAGATCTTGAACGCGCCCCAGATGTCCTTGCCGACGCTCCCCCAGCCTTCGGGGTTCTGGCACAGGCCCTCGAGGTCGGTGATGCTGATCGGCTTGTCGGGCCAGCCCAGCGCCTTGGCCATCGGCTCCGGCATGCCGAACACGACCGGGGTACGCGTGAACGATGCGGGCTCGCCGACGAGCGTGGGTGAGGCGGCAGCCGCGACCCGCTCCGTCCAGACCGTGGAGGCGGGGGACCACAGGGTCGGCCACAGCGCACGGTCGTCGCTCGGCCAGTCGTCGCCCGAGGTGAGGTAGCGCGCCGCGTTGCCGGAGGAGACGTTGGTCGGACGCACCGTGGCGCACGTCTCGAGCCCGTCGTGCTCGGGGGACTCCTTGAACGCCGCGGCGAGCTCGTCGAGCATGTTGACCTTCTCGGACGAGGTCGCCACCGTGATGTGGGTGCAGCCGTCATCGGGGAAGCCCTGCCCGGCGTCGGGCTCCGGCTGCTCTCCCCCGCCTGTGCAGGCCGAGAGGACGAGGGCCGCGATGGCTGCCGTCGCCACCACCGCCGATGTACGCCGGAACAGGGGCCTGGATGCGGTGCGACGCGCGCTCATGCGCCTAGGCTACCCAGGTATCGGGCTCGCGATCACGCGGTTCCTGCGCGCATGAACTCCTCCGCCTCGCGCACCTGCTCGGCGGACGGGCGGATGCCCGTGTAGAGCACGAACTGCTCCAGCGCCTGCAGCGTCGCGACCTCCGCTCCCGTGATCACCGTCTTGCCGGCCGCGCGTCCCGCGGAGATGAGCGGCGTCTCGGCGGGGAGGGCGACGACGTCGAAGACGACCGAGGCGGCGGCGATCGCCTCCGCGGTGAAGGCCAGAGCATGCTCGTCCGGTCCCCCGGACATCCCGATCGGTGTGACGTTCACGAGCACGTCCGCGGTCGCCTCGCCGACCTCGGGACGCCATGCGAACCCGTAGAGGTCGGCGAGGGCGCGTCCCCTCTCCTCGTTCCGCGCGACGATCGTCACTCGCGCGAAACCGGCGTCGCGGAAGGCGGCGGCGGTCGCCTTCGCCATGCCCCCCGAGCCGCGCAGCAGCACCGATGCCGCCGGATCGAGACCCGCGTGCTCGATCAGCTGCGCGATCGCGGAGTAGTCGGTGTTGTATGCGGTGAGCACGCCGGCGTCGTTCACGATCGTGTTGACCGAGTCGATCGCGCTCGCCGAGGCATCCATCCGGTCGACGAGGGCGATCACGTCCTCCTTGTACGGCATGGAGATCGCGCAGCCGCGGATGCCGAGGCCACGCACGCCCGCGATGGCCTGAGCGAGGTCGGTCGGGGCGAACGCCTTGTAGATCCAGTTGAGTCCGAGCGCCTCGTAGAGGTGGTTGTGGAAGCGGGTCCCGTTGTTGCTCGGCCGTGCCGACAGCGAGATGCACAGGGTCATGTCCTTGTTGAGCAGCGTCACCGGATCAGGCTACTCGGCGAGCTCGCGGATCCGGGGGAGCAGGACGACGGAGGTGCCTCCGAGCTGTACGTCCTGGCTCCTCCCGAAACCTGCGATCCCCGGGGGGATCACCTTCTCTTCCCTCACCTCCGCCGCGCCGTCCAGGCCTGTGGCGTGATCGTGCGGCCTCCCCTATGGTGAAGGTGCATGCACAGGGGATCGATCGTCTCCGTCTCTCCCCACGAGACGGCGGCCCTCCCCAGGGGCAGACGATCCGTGCATGCGATTGGGCCCTCTCGAGTAGTTCAGTCCCCAATGGGCTACTCGAGGGGGCCGCTCTCGTCATTCTCGCACCCGAGTTCAGATTTGTCCCCCAAAAGGGGGACAAGAACCTCGAAAAGGGGTTAGGCTGTTCTTGACGCACCCTCCGGTCGTCTTCGGCCCTCATCGCTCCCCCCGCGGTGAGGGCCACACCATTTTCCGGGAGCCTTCGGCCCCGAGCGCCGTGGTCCCCGGCAGATCACGGGCGGATGCCGCTCGTGCAACATTTGGATTACCTTCTTGACCCGTCTATTGCCGACGGACCCTCCTCCACTAGCGTTAGCGATGTCGGGGCATACCTGCGTCGGCTTTTTGGATCAGCAGAACAGGCAGTACATGAGCACCCAGGGCACGGTCAAGTGGTTCAACTCGGAGAAGGGCTTCGGCTTCATCTCCCCCGACGACGGAGGCGCTGACGTCTTCGCGCACTACTCCGCCATCCAGTCATCCGGCTACCGGTCTCTCGAAGAGAACCAGCGAGTCGAGTTCGATGTGGCGCAGGGTCCGAAGGGCCTGCAGGCAGAGAACATCCGCCCCGTCTGAGACGGGCGGAACGGGAACTCCCCGACCGGATAGCGCCGCGACGCGCCATCCGGCGGGGAGTTCTGTGCTTTCCGGCCGCCGGGCGGCGCTGTTGCGACGTCAGTTCAGCAGCAGCGCACGCAGCTCCGCGACGGTCGCGACGCGGTATGCCGCGTCGTCTCCTTCGTGGAAATCGCTGAAGCCCCACTCGACGAAGATCACCGGGACCCCGTTGGCGTTGCCGCCCTCGACGTCGTGATGCCGGTCGCCGACCAGCACCGGGCGCGACGTGTCGGCGCCGAGCTCGCGGAGGCGTCGCAGAGCCTCCGCCACGATGTCGGTCTTGGACGCGAGGGTGGCTTCATCGGGTGTCGCTCCGACCGTGGTCAGGAACGCGGGACGCAGCCCGAAGTGGTCGACGAGCGCATCGACCTGGTTCTCCGGCTTCGAGCTGGCCGTTGCCTGCGGGATGCCGGCAGCATGCAGCTCGTGGATCAGGTCCGTCACGCCGGGGTAGGTGGCGACATCCGTCGTGTAGCCGTCGGCTTTTCCGAGCGTGCGGTAGAAGGCGACAGCCTCACTGGACTGCTCGGGCGTCATCCCGGCCTGGTCCTGGAACGACTGGAACATCGGGGGACCGATCCAGTGCACGAGCTCCTCGCGAGTGGGGGCCGGGTGACCGAAGTGGGTCAGCGCGATGTCGAGCCGACGGAGGATGCCGACGGAGGCGTCGACGATGGTGCCGTCGACGTCCCACAGCACGCAGGAGTAGGGGGAGTGAGGCATCTCTCCAGCCTAGGGTCAGCTGGCACGACGGCCGCTCCTGCTGCACAGGTGTGCAGCGGGCCGAGGGAATGGCAGAGGTGGCGCCCCCGGAGGTTCGCTCGCCGCGTCATACGGATGGGAGACGTGCGCGCATTCGCCAGACCGGTGGGGTGGCGGCGGCAGAGACGACGAGCAGCAGAACCACGGCAAGGATGCCCAATGATGGATCGTTGTCGCCGATCGTCTGGGGCCTGAACTGGCCCACGAAGGAGAAGACGCCGTTCCCGGCGAGCGAGATCAGATTTCTGGGGTCAAGGCTGCCGAGCATCGGTAGGAGAAAGTAGAGCATAACGAAGGCGGTCAGGACGATAGTTCTGTTTCGGGTGGACACTCCGACGAGGAGCCCAAAGCTGGCAAACGCGGTTCCGATGAGAACGGACAGAAGACCGATCGCGAATGGTCGCGAAGGTGACGGTCCGTCGACGGAAAACGACTCAAGAGGAAGAGCATCGACGCGGCCCATGACGATCGGGGAGGTCGCGAGCGAGGCCAACGCGCTCAGTGCCGCGGTTGCAGCCCCGAGCGCCAGCATCGTCAGCACGATGGTGAGGGGCTTGCTGATCACGACGCCACGGAGTCCGACTTGTGGCCACCGGAACGCGATCGACCCTGAGCGGGTGTCGTGTGTCCCCATGAACAGCCCGAGCGCAAAGCCGACGACCGGGAAGAAGACGAGCGCGCTGAGACTGAGAGCTGAGGCTGCAGCGCCCGTGCCGGTCATCTGTGTGAGGCCTTGAACCGCCTGGTCGAGGTCGTACCGCAGGGGATTGGCGATGATTTGCTGTTGCGTGCTCCCGGAGACTTCTGATGGTGCGGCCAACGCCGTGGCGATGTCCTCACCGTGTTCTTGATAGTCACGGAGCGTCGACCGGAACTGACCCACGAGCTGCAGCGCCGATGTCGCGCCGGAGACGGCGCCCCACGCGGTCATCGCGAGCACGGCACCAGCGAGCACGAGTACCAACTTGCTGCTTGTGATCCAGCGGAACTCACGGCGAATTTCGCGAAACAAAGTCTGCATAGGTCGTTGCGATGTCCCTGTTCTCGAGGTATTCGGGCGTGAGATCGGCGAGCGTGGTGTCCCGGAGGGCGAGCACGCGCGTGGGGAGTTCCCCAAAGGCGCTGAAATCATGTCCCGTTGCGACCACCGTGCGCCCGCGGATGGCGATGTCGTTGCTGATCACGTCTCGAAACTTCTGTCGCGTGCCCTGATCAAGACCGTTGGAGAACTCGTCGAGCAGCAGGACATCTGCATCACTCGCGAGGAGCGCGGCCAACAGTACGAGCTTTCTCTGCCCGGTCGACATCGTTCCGTACCGCTTGCGCAGGAGCTTCCTGCTGAGGAGCGCCTGGACCTCGGGTCGTTTCTCGGCCCTGGAGTCATTGAGCGCGTAGCGAAGATTGGCGATCGCGGTCCATCGCATATACATCATCGGGTGATCGAGGATGCCCAAGATATGCCCCCGCGCATCGTCCCCACCGACGTGCACCATGCCTTCGTAATCGTCGAGGTTGAGCAGACATCGGAGAAGAGTCGATTTGCCGACTCCGTTCTCCCCCAGGACGACGCAGAAGTCTCCCGGAACCAGCGCGAGGTCGACGTCGAGAATGCGTCGGGACCCGTATGACTTACGGAGCCCGACGACCGAAAGGCTCGTGTTCACTCCCACTTCTGCCAAGCGCCGGTTCCCAGCACACGAGAGAACGCAAAGGCGGAATCGCTGTAGACATTCACACCGCCCCAAGGAGTCGGAACGGCGGCGCCGACCGTGTACCCGCCGCGCCAGTCATGACGTGAGCTCGAGGAATACACCCTCTTTGTGCCGTTTCGTTTGACCCAGTTCGGCGCAACCTGACCCGCCGCCTGATAGGCCTCGCTCCACGTGACCGTGGTGCCTCCCGAGCCCCAGCCGAAATTCACCCGCTCCTCAGCCCACATCACCCAAGATCCCCGGTACAGCTTCATGGAGCTCGTGCCGGATGACGCACGGACCCCCGCGGACTTAGTGGAAGCCGAGCTCGGGAAGATGCTGGTGTTTGAGGCACCCGCTTCCCAAGTAGCGATGGCCTCCCGCTGCTGCGTCGTCAGATCATCTGAACTCGGGTCTCCCGTGGACGCTTGAGCGACGGCAGGCGTGAGCAGACTGGTGACGATGGTCAGTACCGCGACACCCTTGAGGTGTGAGTGAACATTCATGACAGTTACCTCTCCTGAATGAACCGTGTCCCGCCGCGTTACATCCACCATGTCTCACCCGGGCCAGCATGCCAGTATGCGTTTCCGGAGACTGCCGACCCTGCCAGGGTCGCGAGTCCTCCTCCCCAACCTGCCGCCAAAGTCGGCTTTTAACACCTCATGCAACTGCGTTCCGTCCCCATATAAGGTCGTGACAACGGCGGGCACACGAGTGAGAATGGGGGCATGTACGTGTCGGTGGAAGTCATCACAATGCTGGCGACGGCAGTGACGTTGCTGGTGGCGATCATCAGCGGTTTCGGCTGGATGATCAACCGTATGGACGCGCGATTCGAGGCGCAGGACGTGAAGTACGACGCGCGTTTCACGCAGATAGACGCGCGTTTCACGCAGATCGACGCGCGCTTCACGCAGATCGACGAGCGCTTCGCGCGGATGGACGAGCGCTTCGACCGGATGGACGAGCGCTTCGATCGCCTCGATCAACGGCTCGTGCGGATCGACGATCGGGTCCGCGGCGTCGAACGCGAGCTGACGGAGGTGAAGGTCGCGATCGCGCGGCTCGAGGGACCGCCTCCGCGCCTGATGACGGTGCGCTGACCCGCTCAGAACAGCCGGGGGATGCCCGACTCGATGCCCTTCATGTCCTCGTAGTCGAGCACCAGGCAGCGGATGCCGCGGTCCTCCGCGAGGACGCGGGCCTGAGGCTTGATCTCCTGCGCGGCGAAGACGCCCTGCACGGGGGACAGGTGGGGGTCGCGGCCGAGCAGTTCGAGATAGCGAGTGAGCTGCTCGACGCCGTCGATGTCGCCGCGGCGCTTGATCTCGACGGCGATCGCGGCGCCGTCTGCGTCGCGCACGAGCAGGTCGACGGGTCCGATCGCGGTCGGGTACTCACGGCGCACGAGGGTCGCGCCCTCCGAGATGCGCTCCACCTGCTCGGCCAGCAGCCGCTGTAGGTCGGCTTCGACGCCGTCTTTCTGCAGACCGGGATCGATGCCCAGTTCGTGGTTAGAGTCGTGCAGGATCTCGTAGATCTGGACACGCAGCGCGTCGCCGGTCTTCTTGTGGGTCACGCGCCACACCTCGACGACACCCGCGCTGGCCTCCTCCTCGCCGGGAACCTCGTTCGACAGCGAGCAGGGCGGACTCATCCAGTTCAGCGGTTTGTAGCTGCCGCCGTCGGAATGCACGAGCAGACTCCCGTCTCCCTTGTGCACGAGCAGACGCGTGGCGAGCGGGAGATGGGCGTTGAGCCGACCGGAGTAGTCGACCGAGCAGCGGGCGATGACGAGACGCACCCGTCGAGCCTACTTCGTCGCACGGGCGTCAGCGGTCGAGGAACGCGCCCACCGCCTGGAACAGCCCCAGCTCGGTCGCTGCGGAGCGGGCGATGAGGAAGCCGATGATGCCGATGATCCAGGCGGTGTTCTCGGCCCCCGTCCGTTCCATCCATGCCGCGAAGCGCTCGAGCGGGCGCTGCACCAGGGGAGCGGCGACCAGGCGGAGGATCAGCAGCACGACGGCCGGCAGGATCATCAGGACGCAGTACCCGACGAGCGACAGCACCCGGACCGGCGTGTCGATCCCCGCGTCGGCCAGCATGGTCATCGCGACGATGTAGGGCAGCATGGTGGCCACCTCGACGAGTCCCGCCGCGATCGCCACCGCCATCACGGCCGTTCCCCGAGTGCGCGGGTCGAGAAGCCGCTCCCTCCACCGCGTGATGCGCCCGGGGCGCGGGGCCGGGTCCACCGCGGCGACCGGTGGTGGCGTCATCCGTGATGAGGGGCTCGCCTCGCCGGTCGGCATCCCGGTCCCGGGCGAGGCTCCGGCGGGCGTCGTCGTCTGCGGTACGGCGGCCCCGGAAGCGCCGGTGGAAGCCTTCCCACCCGTCGGCATCACGAACGCGGTGATCAGGAGCGCTCCACCCACCAGGAGTCGGATGATCAGTCCGGCAGGTGACGCCACGAAGTCCGAGGCGACGTCGACGAGGTTCACCAGCCCCCACAGGAACAGCAGGCCGACGACCAGGTAGAACGCCGCGATCGTCGCCAGATACAGCAGAATGCGTCCGGCGCGCACCCTCCCGGGGTGCAGCAGGAGGAAGACCGGGATCAGGAGTGTGCCGACGCTCAGGCCGTCGATCAGCGCCAGCAGCGCCAGGGAGAGGGGAAGCGGCAGCCCGCCGAAGAGTTCCATGTCTCCACGGTGGCGGAGCGGCGCGAGCAGGCGGATCGGGCGAAAGTACCGTTCCCCTCGTGCTCCTCATCCCTTCGACGGATGCGCGGCAGCCGCCACCGTGATTGCATGAGGGCATGCACGAGCAGGTCGATGGCGGATTCGGCGCCTGGTACCGTCGGCACCGCTGGTGGGCGGACCCCTTCGCCATGGCGCTCCTGGCCGTCGTGATGGCGGCTCTCGGCTTCCGGGCGCTCTGGGAGCCGTTCTCGCTCCTCCCCGCGTCCGTCTCGCCCTGGTGGGCCCTCGCACTCGCGCTGCCCGCGTGCGCCCTCGCTCTCGGCAAGCGCCGCCGACCGATGGCCGTGCTCGCCGCCGTCTCGGTGCTGTTCGTCGTCGATCTGCTGACGGTGGGCGGCATCGGCACGCTCGTCGTGCTGCTGGACGTGCTGTGGACCGCGGCCTTCCTGGCAGGCGCGCGCGGGCGCCGGGTGCTGCTCGCCGTCCTCGGTGCCGCGACCGTCGTGCTGTTCGCCGCGGCGCTGATGTTCGCCGATGTGTCGCTGCCGGTCGCGATCCTCATCGGCGTGCAGTTCGGGGCGATCTTCGGCACCGACTACTGGTGGGCGGTCGCCGTGTCGCAGGCGCACGAGCTCGCCGAACTGCACCGTCAGCGGGCGGAGGATGCCGCGGCGGCCGCCGAACGCGATCGCGTCGAGGCTGTGCGGGCGGAGCGCGAGTCCATGGCCCGCGAACTGCACGACGTGGTCGCCGGTCATGTGATGGCCATGGCCATCCGCGCCGAGGCGGCTCTGTCGACGGACCCCGATCCGGCGCGGGACCGTGCGGCGCTGCAGGCCGTTCGCGATGCCGGTCTCGACGCGCATGCGGGTCTGCGATCGATGATCTCCGTGCTGCGGCGGGGTGGCGAGCACCTCGCGGCCATACCGCGCTGGGGCGACCTCGACGGCATGGTCAGCGAGGCGAAGCGGGCCGGACTCGTCGTGCGCCTCGACGCACCGCAGGCCCCCGGCCTCGGAGCGGGTGCGGAGCAGGCGGTCCTGCGCATCGTCCGAGAGTCCCTCACCAACTGCATCCGCCATGCGAGGGGAGCCGAGGTCGACATCGACATCCACGAGCTGGGGTCGGAGATCCGGGTCCGCGTGCGGTCCCGCGGCGGCGTCGCCAGTGAAGCCGCCCGACACAGCGGCGAGGGGTGGGGGCTGCAGATGCTGCGCGAACGCGTCGACGCTCTGGGCGGGTCCTTCGCCGCGGGTCCGGTCACCGACGGGTGGGCGGTGGAGGGCACGCTCCCGACCGAGGTGCGGGTGTGAAGGCGCCGTCCGTGGTGCTCGCCGACGACCACGGCGCGATCAGGGCGGGCCTGCGCATCATGCTCGAAGCACAGGGGATCCGCGTCGTGGGGGAGGCCGCCGACGGTGATGTGGCGGTGCGCAACGCCGCCGCGCTCCGACCCGACGTGGTCCTGATGGACCTGCGGATGCCGGGCCGCGACGGGGTGTCGGCGACCAGGGAGATCGTCGACCGCGGTCTCGGAGACGTGCTGGTGCTCACGAGCTTCGATGAGGACGACCTCGTCCTGGGGGCGATCAGGGCGGGCGCGGTCGGGTTCCTGCTCAAGACGGTCGACGCGCCCACGCTGGTGCAGGCGGTGCGCTCCGTCGCGGCCGGCGAGGGTGCTCTGGATCCGCGGGTGACCAGGCGCGCGCTCGCCGCGGCGGCTCAGGGCGCCGCAGCGCCGAGCCCGAGCGCGCAGGATCGCGTGGATCTGACGTCCCGCGAGCAGGAGGTGCTCGACGGCATCCTGCAGGGATGGTCGAATGCGCAGCTGGCTGCGCGACTGCAGATCTCCGTCCCCACCGTGAAGACGCACGTGTCGAACGTCCTCACCAAGCTCGGTGCGCGCAGCCGCTCGCATGCGGCCGCGCTGGTGCGCGGTCGTGACGGCTGAGCTCAGTTCTGCTGCACGCTCGCGACCGGGGTCTTCTCGTCGTCCCGCAGCGGGCGTGCCGCGCCCGAGAACAGGCCGGAGACGACGACCAGACCGACCAGGATGAACAGCGTGTTCAGCAGGCCGATGTGTTCGCTGATGAGGCCGAGGACGGGCGGACCGCCGAGGAACGAGATGTATCCGATCGTGGCTGCCGCACTCACCCGAGCGGCCGCCTTCACAGGGTCATCGGCTGCAGCCGACATGCCGAGCGGGAAGCCGAGCGAGGCGCCGACGCCCCAGAGCGCCGCACCGACCAGGACGAGGGGGAACGTCGGGGCGAGGATGAACAGCAGGATGCCGGACGCGGCGGCGACGGCGAGGATGCGCAGCACCACGACGCGTCCGAAGCGGTCGACGAGCGGGCCGCCGAAAAGACGGACGACGGTCATGCCGGTGGAGAAGACCGCCAGCGAGACGGCCCCGGTTCCCTCCGCGAAGCCATGACCCTGCTCGGTGCCGAGAGCGATCCAGTCGTTCGCGCCGCCCTCGGCGAACGACATCCCGAGCATCACCACGCCGATGAGATAGGTGCGCGGCTCGCGCCAGGCCTCGAACGCGGTGTGCATGCGCGCACGGAAGGCCGGCTTCTTGTGGGCGGCGGGGTCGAGTGCGGCCTCCCGCACGGGCACCTGGAAGAAGCAGACGACCGCGATCACCGCGATCAGGCTCCCCATGATCGCGGTGTGCACGGCCACGTTCATCCCCAGCTGCGCCGCGAGCGCGCCGATGCCGGCGCCGATGACCGTGCCGAAGCTGAAGAACGCATGGAAGACAGGCAGGATCGTCCGACCCATCCGCTGTTCGATCGCGGTCGCCTCGACGTTCATCATCACGTCGACGGATCCGTTCCCGAAGCCGAAGAGCACCATGCCCACGATCACCACGGGCACCGAGCCGAAGACGTTCGCTCCGAGGCCGACGAGGACGATGCCGACGGCGAAGGTCAGCATCGTCAGGAGCATGCCGCGGCGCGCGCCCGTGCGGGCCATGACGGCGGGGCCCGTCGAGATGCCGATGATCGAGGACGCGCCCATGCCGAGCAGGATGAGTCCGACCTGCGCGTTGTCGAGGCCGAGGGCTTCTTTGATCCCGGGGACGCGGGAGGCCCAGGTCGCGATCGAGAGGCCGCTCGCGAGGAAGATGGCGAAGATCGCCGCACGCCAGCGGACGAACTGCGAACGAGTGAGGGCTGCATCCATGCCGGACAGCCTATCGAATCGATTCGATCCCGGGGAAGCGAAGGGAGCTATCCTCGAAGTATGACCAGTCAGGAGACGTCGCGGCGGCCCACGATCGCCGACGTCGCACGCGAGGCGGGTGTGGCGACGTCCACCGCCTCGGTCGTCTTCAGCGGCAAGGCGAACGTGGCCGCGGCGACACGGGAGCGCGTCCTGGCCGCGGCCGCCGAGCTCGGCTACGCAGGACCCGACCCGCGTGCCGCATCCCTGCGCCGCGGCCGCAGCGGCATCGTGGCGGTGGTCCTCGAGGGGCACCTGCGTGCGGCATTCCTCGACCCCGTGACGACCGCGATGATGGACGGCCTCACCGACGGACTCGCGGACCTCAGCGCGGGCATCCTGCTGATGCGCGACGAGCCGGGGGAGGAGGGAGCGGCGATCACCCACGCCCCGGTCGACGCCTTCGTGCTGATCGGATGCTCCGGGCGCACCAGGGCCTCGCTCGAAGTGGTCGTCGGCCGCGGACTGCCGGTGGTCGTGATCGAGGGGGATGCGGGCGAGGAGATTCCGCGCATCACGCTCGACAACGTCGCCGCATCCGCCGACGTCGCCCGTCACGTGCGCGACCTGGGCCATCGCGATGTCGCGCTGGTCACCCTTCCGCTCGACAGCGAGCGCGAGCGCGCCCTCGTCACGCCGGAGCGGATAGCCGCGGCCACGGTCGACGTCACCGTCCATCGCCTCGAGGGGATGCGGCAGGTGTTCCCCGACGCGCCGGCGGTCTCGGCCTCGGGCAGCCTCATCGACGAGGGGGTCCTGGTCGGACGCATGCTGCTGGCCGACCCCGCGACGCGGCCGACGGCGGTGCTCGCGCAGAGCGACCTGCTCGCGGTCGGCGTGATCCGGGCGGCGGAGGAACTGGGTCTCCGCGTGCCGGAGGACCTCTCCGTGGCGGGCTTCGACGGCATCGAGGTCGACGGCCTCGGCGAGCTCACGCTCACCACGAGCGTGCAGCCGGCGGTGGAGAAGGGCAGGGCCGCAGGGGAGCAGGTGGCGCGGATGCTCGGCGGGGAACCCGGCATCACACAGCACCTCACGTGCGTCTTCCGCGCCGGGACGACCACGGGCCCTGTCCCGAGCTGAGCGAGCGGTCCGAGGTCAGCTGCGCGGAGGCCCGAGCGGCAGGCCCGCGTCTCCGAAGTCGAGGATGCGGTAGCGACCGCAGTCGATCACCTCGTCGGGGATGGCCGGCACGGGAAGGTGCCAGGGAACCGTCTGCGCGTCCTCCAGGAGGAACGAGACCTCGCCCACGTCGAGGTCGTGCCGGTCGACCAGCCAGGCGTAGCCGTTGAGCTCGTGATCGACCTGCACGAGGCTCGCCGGGTCGTCGACATGGAGTTTGGGCAGCCGGACCGTCCAGAACTGCCCCGCCCCGGTGCGGCCGGACGCGTTCACCCAGTCGGTGACACAGCGCAGATCGGGGTCGGGCATCGAGGCCGCCGCGGCGATGCGCGGGACGCTGAGCACACCGGCGGCCAGGAGCAGTGCAGCGGTGCCGGCGACGACCGCCGACCCCGCGCGCCGAGGCATCGTCACGGCGCGGGGCGCGGCGACGAGACCGAGCAGGGGCGCGAAGGCCAGCGGCTGGAGGTACCGCGCGGCGTGGGTGCCGAGGGCGATCGCGCCGACCACGACGAGGACGGGCAGGAACCAGGCGACAGCGGCGGTGAAGCGCCCGCCGAGGTCGACGGCCCGTGCCGTCCGGAGCACCGCCACCGCGATCAGGGCGACGACGATCCCGCACGCCACGACCCCGAGCGGGCTCGACAGCCGTCCGGCGAGCAGCTCGGCGTAGTACTCGAGGGACTGTGCCCACTGCTGCGGCTGCACGTAGGAGGCGCCCGTGTTGGCGATCCATTCCCCGAACGGAATACGACCGAGGAAGCCCAGCACGGTGCCACCGAGCAGCGCGGCCAGGGGGCCGACGACTCGACCCCTCCGCAGCGAGCGGGCGGCGAGAACGACGAGAAGGATCCCGATCGGGACGGTCGCCCATGCCGCATACAGCGGATTCGTGAGGGTCGAGAGCGTCGCGGTCGCGCCGAGCGCCACCAGCGAACCCGTGCCACCCTCCGTGCGATCGAGCACGCGCCGCACGAGACCCGCCGACACCACCACGGCGACGACGGTCGCCGCGTAGTACGTCGTCGTCAACTGCAGCGACGCGAGCTCCAGGGCATCCCGGGCGGTCGAGATCCCGGTCATGGCGAGCACGGCGAACGCCGCGAGGGCCACCAGCGACCACGCCACCGGAGCCATCCCGTCGCGGCGGCGTCCCGCTGCGAGTCGCAGGGCACCGTAGAGGGCCAGCATGTTCAGCACGGCATTGACCGCGAGCAGCCCGTTGGCATCCAACGGGAGAAGGGCGTCGATGCCGGTGAACACGGCGGACTCCGGGAGGAACAGCACGCTCGACATCGCCCAGTCCCCGTGTGCATCGGCGAGCACCGACCGGGCGAGCAGAGCCACGATCAGCGAGTCGCCATCGCGGAACAGCAGTTCGGCCCGGGGCGTGGACGCGACCTGGCCGAGTGCCATCAGTGCCAGGGCGAGCGCCCCCGCCCAGCCGGAAAGCTCTCGCATCCGCACGCGCCGCATGCGCCCACTCTCGCACGATCGAGAACCCGTGGACCGCCGGACCCCCTCGCGCCGGTAAACTGGTCGGACACCCGCCCGCCTGAGCCTCTCGGCCGACGAGCCCCTAGGGAGCCGCGTATATGCTGACTCTCCTCGCCGTGTTCCTTCTCGGGTCGCTGTTGATGCCCGTTCTGGTGCGCTGGCTGGGAGCCCAGGCATTCGCCATCGCAGCCCTCGTTCCCGCCGCGGCCTTCGTGCACGCCCTCGTCATGACGCCGCAGGTGCTGGACGGCCCCACGCCCTTCGACTCGGTCTCGTGGATCCCGCAGCTCGGACTCAACCTGTCCATGAACATGGACGTGCTCGGCTGGGTGCTGACGCTGATCGTGACGGGTGTCGGAGCGCTGGTTCTGCTCTACTGCCGCTGGTACTTCTTCGACGAGACCGCGGGGATCGGGCAGTTCGCCGGTGTCCTGCTCGGCTTCGCCGGGGCGATGTACGGTCTGGTGCTGACCGACGACCTGGTGATGCTCGTGATGTTCTGGGAGGTGACGAGCATCCTCTCGTACCTCCTGATCGGTCATTACCGCCGCCGCGCGGCCAGTCGACGTGCGGCGCTGCAGGCGCTGCTGGTGACGACCCTCGGCGGCCTCGTGATGTTCGTCGGGGTCGTTCTCCTCGTGGTCGACACCGGAACGTCGAGCATCCGCGAGATCCTCGAGATCGCGCCGTCCGGCCCGCTGATCGACGCGGCGATCGTGATGCTGCTGGTCGGAGCGATCAGCAAGTCGGCGCTGTTCCCGTTCCACTTCTGGCTGCCGGGAGCGATGGCGGCGCCGACCCCGGTGAGCGCCTACCTGCATGCCGCGGCCATGGTGAAGGCCGGCATCTACCTCATCGCCCGCTTCGCCCCGATCTTCGCGTTCAGCGCGACCTGGCGACCGATCGTCATCTCGCTCGGCATCTTCACGATGCTGCTCGGCGGCATCCAGGC
The DNA here is from genome assembly GCF_008868005.1 of Microbacterium algeriense. Taxonomy (GTDB): domain Bacteria; phylum Actinomycetota; class Actinomycetes; order Actinomycetales; family Microbacteriaceae; genus Microbacterium; species Microbacterium algeriense. Next base: position 198,877 of record NZ_WAAO01000001.1, on the reverse strand, counting down.
GCTGCGCGAGACGGACCTGAAGCGCATCCTCGCCTTCGGCACCGTCAGCCAGCTCGGATTCTTCGCGGTGGTGGTCGGCTACGGCACGCAGGCGGCTGCACTCGCCGGTCTCGCCCTGGTCATCGGGCATGCGCTGTTCAAGTCGGCGCTGTTCCTGATCGTCGGAGTCATCGACCGCCAACTGTCCACGCGTGACATCACCGAGCTCTCCGGGGTCGGGCGGCAGGCCCCTGTCATGGCGACGGCGGCCTTCATCTCCGTCGCGTCCATGGCCGGCATCGCTCCGACCATCGGCTTCGTCGCCAAGGAGTCCACGCTCACCGCACTCCTGGACGATGCGATGGGTGGCTCGGCCTGGGGCCTGGTCGCTCTCATCGGGGTCGTCCTCGGATCCATGCTCACTGCGGCATACGGCGCGCGTTTCCTCTGGGGTGCGTTCTGGAAGAAGCGCGACGAGAACGGTCAGCGTCAGCCCGACACGGCGTGGCCCGACCCGCCGGTGGGCTTCCTCTCCGCGCCGATCATCCTCGCCGGAGTCACGCTCGCCGCAGGCATCGGGGCCCCGGCGCTCGACGTCGCCCTGCAGGGATACGCCATCACGGCCGCACCGGGACTGGACCACGCGGGCGAAGCGGTCGAGGGTCCGGGTCACCTCGCACTCTGGCACGGTCTCGAGCCCGCGCTGGGCCTCTCCATCGCGTCGATCCTGCTCGGCATCGGCATCTTCCTCCTCAGCCGCCGAACCGGTTGGGACCGCAAGGCGAGAGCGCTGCCGTTCACCGCCGCCGACGCGTACTACCTGGTGATGCGCGGCGTCGACCGCCTGTCGGTGCTGAGCACCACCCTGACCCAGCGCGGTTCGCTGCCGGTGTACGTCGGCACCATCTTCGTCGTGTTCGTCGCGGCAGAGGTCACGGCCCTCATCGCGAGCGACATCGACCGGTACAACCTGTCGGCCTGGCACACCCCGGCGCAGATCGTGGTCGCGCCCATCATGGCCGCGGCCGGCATCTTCGCCGTCCGAGCCCGGAAGCGCTACACCGGCGTCGTGCTGGTCTCGGTCACCGGACTCGGGATGGTCGTGCTCTTCGCGACGAGCGGCGCCCCCGACCTCGCTCTGACGCAGATCCTGGTGGAGACGGTCACGATGGTCACCTTCGCCCTGGTGCTGCGCCGTCTCCCCGCACGGATGGGCGAGCACAACGCGTCCGTCGGCCGGGTGCCGCGGGCGCTCCTCGCGATCGGCGTCGGCGTGACGATGGCCTTCGTCGCGGTCGTCGCGACGCAGTCCCGCATCGCCGACCCCATCTCCGAGGCCTTCCCGAAGCTCGCCTACGAGATCGGCCACGGGAAGAACGTCGTCAACGTCGCGCTCGTCGACCTGCGCGGCTGGGACACGATGGGAGAGCTCTCGGTGCTCGTGCTCGCCGCGACCGGGGTGGCGTCCCTCGTGTTCGTGACGCACCGCGCCGATCTGCTCGCTGCGACCAAGAACCTGCCGAGGGCGACGCGCAAAGCCGCCCGCAGCCGCCCGCTCGTGGAGACCACCGACGGCATCCGCTTCCAGACGTCCGAGAACGAGAGCAGCCCCCGGGCGTGGCTCGTCGGCGGGCAGAAGATGAAACCCGAGAACAGGTCGATCCTGCTCGAGGTCATCGTCCGCGTCCTCTTCCACACCATCATCGTGGTGTCGATCTTCCTGCTGTTCTCGGGGCACAACCTCCCCGGCGGCGGCTTCGCCGGGGGACTCGTCGCAGGCATGGCCCTCGTCATGCGCTACATCGCGGGCGGTCGTTGGGAGCTCGGCGCAGCCGCGCCGACGGACGCCGGTCGACTGCTCGGGGCGGGTCTCATCCTCGCCGTCGGCACGGCAGTGGTCCCGCTGTTCTTCGGGGTCGCGCCCCTGACCAGCACCTTCTGGGAGTGGGAGATCCCCGGCATCGGGCATATGGAGTTCGTCACCTCGACCATCTTCGACATCGGCGTGTACCTCGTCGTGATCGGGCTCGTCCTCGACGTGCTGCGCAGCCTCGGGGCCGAGGTCGACCGCCAGGCCGCGCTGCGCACGACGCCGGGGTCGGAAGGCTTCCTCTCGCGGGGCGGGAGGAGCAGCTGATGGACGTGTCCCTCACCCTGATCGTCATCATGGCGATCCTGTTCGCCTGCGGTGTGTACGCGATGCTCGAGCGGAGCCTGACCCGGGTGCTGATCGGCTTCCTGCTGCTCGGCAACGCCACGAACCTGCTGCTCCTGATCGTCATGGGCGTACCGGGCAACGCGCCGTTCTTCGGCACGGAAGGCGAGATGAGCGACCCGCTCCCACAGGCGCTGACCCTGACGGCGATCGTGATCACGTTCGCGGTATCGGCTTTCCTGCTCGCGCTGATCTACCGTTCCTGGCAGCTCGGCCAGGCCGACACGGTCGAGGACGACGAGGCCGACATCGCGCTCCGCGAGCGCACCGACGCCGACGAAGACCTCATGGACGACGAGTCCGAGACGGAAGACGACGAGGCGACCACCGACTTCGTGGGTGTGCAGACCGCGCCCATCACGGTGCTGCACATGCGCGATCACCCCGCGATCCACGACGACGCGCCGTTCGACGCCCCCACCGGCTGGGGAGACGAATCGCGAGACGACGGGGAGGAGCGCTCGTGACCGCCCTCATCCCTCTCCTCGTCGCCCTGCCGCTGCTCGGCGCGGCCGTCACGCTCGTCTTCGGCCGGAACGCGCGCCTCCAGGTCGTCGTCACGGTGGCCACCCTTGCTGCGGTCTCGGTCATCGCCGCGATCCTGCTGGTCGCGGTGGACGCCGGAGCGCCCCTCGCCGTCTCGGTCGGCGGCTGGCCGGTGCCGTTCGGCATCGTGCTCTACGTGGACCGCCTCGCCGCGCTGCTCGTGCTCATCTCGAGCATCGTGCTGCTCGCGGTCCTGCTCTTCTCGATCGGCCAAGGTGCGGCGGACGGGTCCGACGAGACGCCCATCTCGATCTTCAACCCCTCGTACCTGATCCTCGCGGCCGGCATCTTCAACGCCTTCATCGCGGGCGACCTGTTCAATCTCTACGTCGGCTTCGAGATCCTGCTCGTCGCCTCCTACGTGCTCATCACCCTGGGCAGCACCGAATCCCGCATCCGCACCGGCGCCGTCTACATCGTCGTCTCGCTCGTCTCGTCGATCCTGTTCCTCGCCTCGATCGCGATGATCTACGGCGCGCTCGGCACGGTCAACATGGCCCAGATCGCGGAGCGGATGTCGGAGCTGCCGCAGGAGACGCAGCTGGTGCTGCACCTGATGCTCGTGGTGGCCTTCGGCATCAAGGCCGCCATCTTCCCGGTGTCGTTCTGGCTGCCGGACTCCTACCCGACGGCCCCGGCGCCGGTCACGGCGGTGTTCGCCGGCCTGCTGACGAAGGTCGGCGTGTACGCCCTGATCCGCACCGAGACGCAGCTCTTCGCCTCGAACAGCATCGACACGCTGCTGCTCATCATCGCGCTCGCGACCATGGTCGTCGGCGTCCTCGGCGCCGTCGCGCAAGCCGAGCTGAAGCGCATCCTGTCGTTCACACTCGTGAGCCACGTCGGCTACATGATCTTCGGCCTGGCGATCGCGACTCCTGCGGCGATCGGCGCCACGGTCTACTACATCGTCCACCACATCGTCGTGCAGACGACTCTCTTCCTCGCGGTGGGCCTGGTCGAACGTCGAGCGGGCAGCACCTCGATCCTGCGGGTGAAGGGGCTGCTGAAGGTCGCGCCGCTGATCGCGATCCTCTACTTCGTGCCGGCGATCAACCTCGGCGGACTGCCGCCGTTCTCCGGTTTCATCGGCAAGTTCGCTCTGTTCGAGGCGGCGGCCTCCGTCGGAACGCCGCTCATGATCGTGCTGATCTTCGGCGGCATCATCACCTCGCTCCTCACGCTCTACGCCCTGATGCGCGCCTGGAACCTGGCGTTCTGGCGCGAGGAGGAGGACTCCGCCGAGACGGAAGGCCGCATCTCGTACCTCGGCAACGCACCGGCAGCGGACGAGCAGCAGGAGCGGCGACGCATCCCGCGCATCATGACCGTCGCGACCGGAGGGATGGTCGCGGTGACCCTCGCCCTGACCGTGTTCGCGGGTCCGCTCTACGCCCTCTGCGACCGCATCGGCGCCGGTCTTCTGCAGCCGGTGAGCCTCGTACAGCTGGAAGACGAGGTGAGCGGATGAGACGCGAGACCCGTCGCCACCTGTGGCGTGACATCCGGGTGCAGCTGCCCTTCCTGGCCTGGCTCGTGGTGCTGTGGATGCTGCTGTGGGCGCAGTTCACCGTGCTGTCCTTCCTCACCGGTCTCGTCGTGGCGATCTTCGTGACCCGCGTCTTCCGGCTGCCGACCGTGGCCCTGTCCGGACGGATCAACCTCTGGTACGCCGCGCTCTTCGTCGTCCAGTTCCTCGGAGCCATGGTGGTCGGCGCGCTCGCCGTGACCCGACAGGTGTTCGACTTCCGTCGCCAGCCCGGTACCGCGATCATCGCCGTCCCCCTCCGCTACGCCGACGACCTGGTCATGACGCACGTCGCCGTGGTGTCGTCGTTGATCCCGGGATCGCTGGTGGTCGAGACGGACCGCGACCGTCGCATCCTGTACCTGCATGTGATCGGCGTCCGCAACCGCGACGACGTCGAGAAGCAGCGCCAGGGCATCCTGCGCTGGGAGCGCCGCGTCGTGCGTGCGCTCGGCGACCCGGCGCAGTACCGTGCCCTCAAGGCCGACCAGCGCGCCGGGTCCGATCACGCGACGAAGGGCGGTGCCCGATGAACATCCTGCTCCTGGTGATCCTCGTGGTGTTCGGCATCGCCGCGATCCTCGCCCTGATCCGCATCGTGCGCGGCCCGTCGATCCTCGACCGCGCCGTCGCCTCCGACGTGCTGCTCACCGAGGTCATGTGCGTCCTCGGCGCGGAGATGGCGATCAACGGACACACCCGCAACATCCCGGTGCTGCTCATCATCGCCGCGGTCGGGGTGTTCGGCTCGATCGGCGTCGCCCGCTTCGTCGCGAGAAGGGACAACACGACACCATGAACGTGTTCGGTCTCATGATCCCCGACCCCGTCATCGACGCGGCGGTGCTCATCCTCATCCTGTTCGGGGCGGTGCTGTGCCTGTCGGCGTCGGTCGGTCTGCTGCACTTCCGTGACGTGCCGACCCGCCTGCACGCGGCGACCAAGCCCCAGGTCCTCGGCCTGCTGCTCATCTGCATCGCGATCGCACTGTCGCAGCGCTCGGTCGGCGGCATCCTGTTCGGGCTGGCGCTGGTCACGCCCGTGGTGCTGATGCAGTTCGCGACCGCGCCGCTCTCCGCGCACATGGTCGGGCGTCAGGCGTATCGCAACGGCACGATCGAGCAGCGTGGACTCGTCGTCGACGAGCTGGCCGAGTCGAAGCAGACCCCGCCCGCCGCCGGCTGACCCCTCCTCCCGCCCGCCGAGATCAGGCGCTCCCGCGGCATCAGGCCATCCTGTGAAGGAAGCGCCTGATTCGACACGCTTGCCTGACCTGGCGCGGTGCGGGAGCGGATCAGAGCCGGGCGGCGAACTCGTGGATGAGGCGCGCCGCGGGCTCGGAGTCGCTGATGAGCGTGCCGTGTCCGTGGTCGGGGATGACCTCGAGATCGGCTCCGGGGATCGCATCGAGGATCTCCTGGCACCAGCTCATGGGGGCGAGCGGGTCGTCCTCTCCGCGCAGCACCAGCACGGGGCAGTCGATGCGCACGAACGCGTCCTCCGGCTCGTGCACGATGGTCGCCCGCATCTTGCGGAACAGATGCGGGCCGCCGCGGAGGTACTCCCGTGCACCGCGCCAGATGACGAGGGGACGTTCGCCGATGAGGTCGATCAGCAGATACCGTGCCTGGGCCCCGATGTTGCGGGCGGCCTTGTTGACGGTCGGCCCGGCCAGGACGACCCCTTCGACGAGGGACGGTTGCCGGGCGGCGAGCTCAGCCGCGATCTGACTGCCCATCGAGTGGCCGATCACCACGACGGGGCCGGAGTCCACGTGCCTCAGGTAGGCCGCGACCAGGTCGGCGTGCCGCTCCATCGTCAGGGTGCGCGTCGGCTCCGGAGCCTCGCCGAACCCGGGAAGGTCCAGGGCGATCACCCGTCCTTCGAGTCGCTGCACGATGTCGAGGTAGACGCTCCGTCCCATGCCGATCCCGTGCAGCAGCAGGTACGTGTGCGGGCCGTCCCCGAACGTCTCGGCGATCAGCGTGGCGCCGCCGTGCTCGAACTCCAACAGGGTGACCGGGGTGCCCTTCGGGGCGAGATAGCTGGATGGCACGCCTCCACGCTAGCCGAGCATCCTGCGGCGTTCTCTCAGCGAGCCCTACCTGCGTTCAGCCCGCCGGCGTCAGCGTGAGCGTGTCGACGGTCGCGGCCTTCACCGCCTTGTCGGAGAAGGCCCAGGACTTCTGGTCGCCGACCAGCCAGTCCGCGGTCTGGTCGGTGTAGTGCTCGTGGAAGGCGTGTCCGGAGGCTCCGGTGAGGTGATTCCAGGTCGAGGCGTCGAGGTCGGCGAGGTCCACGACCATCCGCATCGACGGGACCGTGGTCGTGGCGTAGGAGGTGCCGAGCTGCCAGCCCGTGGCGTTCACCACGGAGGCGCCCCCGCCCACGGGGAAGGGGCCGCGGTTGAAGAGCGCTTCGATCGGGGCGATCCCCGAGGACCCGAGCGTGTCACTGGTCAGGGTGATCGCGTGCAGGTCGCCCCAGTTCCACCGGGCCGTCGTCGTGCCCTGCACCGCGGCGAGCTCGTCGTACGCCTCCTCGGCTGACAGCGCGAGCACCTCCTCCATGCCGGAGACATCGAGCTGGGCGTTGGTCCACAGCGGATCGGCGGGGTCGTCCAGCAGGTCGCCGACGACGGTGAACAACCGCCCCTGGCCGTCGATGGGGAGCGGCTGATCCCGTTCGGCGAACAGATTCTGCACGAGGTTCGACCACAGCACGTTCGCGTAGGCGGCGGCAGGCGACGAGGCGGTGTTCTGCGCATCCCAGGCGAGCAGCAGGTCCACGGCCTCCTTCGGGCCCGCACCCGAGACGTCGACGTCGGCCATCGCGGAAGCGAGCTGCTTGCCGATCCACATCTCGTCGTCCATCTGGATGTCGCGCATGTCCTGGGCGGTGAGCGGTGCCGCCGCCGAACGACGCTCGAGCAGATCGGCGATGCGCGCCGCGCGGTAGCCGTAGTCCCAGTCGCGCGAGAGGAAGTGGTCGTAGTCGTCGGTCACGATCGCGTTGTTCGCGGTGACGATGTAGCCGGAGCTCGGGTTGTACGCCACCGGGAGCTCCTCGAACGGGATGAAGCCGGTCCAGTCGTAGCTGCTGTCCCACCCTGGCTGGGGCATCCACCCGTCGCCGGCCCCGCGGATCGGCAGGCGACCGGGGGTCTGGTAGCCGATGTTGCCCTCGGTGTCGGCGTAGATCAGGTTCTGCGCCGGGACGTCGAAGAGCGACGCAGCGAGGCGGAAGTCGTCGAAGTCCTGTGCTGTCGACAGGGCGAAGATCGCCGTCGCGGCCGTGCCGGGGTCGAGCGCCGTCCACCGGAGGCTGACCGCGTACTCGGTGTCGTCGTCCCCCGGCGGTGTCGGCGCGGGGGTCCCGTCTTCGGCGGAGAGTGCGGGATCCGGATCATCGGCGATCGCCGTGAAGTCGTCGGTGAGGCCGGAGATGATGGGCCCGTGCACGGTGGAGCGGATGGTGAGGTCGATGTCATCGGCGCCGGCGACCTTGATCGTCTCGGTGGTCTCCACGAGGGGGAGCAGCTGGCCGTCGCGCCAGTAAGAGTCGCCCTCGACCCGCTCGAGATACAGGTCGGTGACGTCGGTCGTGAGGTTCGTGAACCCCCAGGCGATCTTCTGGTTGTGGCCGATCACGATCCCCGGGAGGCCGGAGAACGAGAAGCCGCCCACGTCGAACGGGCAGTCCTCGTCGACCGTCGAGCACTTCAGCTGCACCTGGTACCAGACGGAGGGGAGGGAGGCGCCCAGGTGGGGGTCGTTCGCCAGCAGGGGCATCCCGGATTCGGTCAGGGCTCCCGAGACGACCCACGAGTTCGAGCCGATGCCCTCACCGACGTCTCCCACGAGTGCGCTGGCGGCCTCGATCACGTTCGAGGTCTCCTGCCACTCGATCGTGGTCGACGCCTGCTGCACCTCGCCCTCTGCGTCGGTGGGAGTGTACGCGGCGGGCTCGACGTCCGTGCCGAGCGCGGGCACGGTCGAGATCTTCGGCACGATCACCGGATTCTCGTCGAACGGGTAGTCGGGGTAGAGCTTGCGGAGCAGGTCGGCGGTCGCGGCCGAGTCCTCGCTCCCGCTCAGCTCGGCGGCCAGGAGCGACCGCTCGGTCTCGTTCTCGATGTTCCCGCGGAGGTCCCATGCCATCGCCTTCAACCAGGCGACGGAATCCGCGGGTTCCCAGGGCTCGGGGGCGTAGTCGGGGTTCTGCACACCGAGCACGGCGTACTCGAGTGAGAGCTCTGCGCCCGATCGCGACGCGAGGTACGCGTTGACGCCCGCCGCGTAGGCCTCGTAGTAGCTGAGCGTCGTCTCGTCCATCGCCTCGACCTCGGCCTCGGCGACCTTGCGCCAGCCGAGCGTGCGGAGGAAGGCGTCGGTCCCGGCCTGCGACTCGCCGAACATCTCCGCCACCCGGCCCGCCGTGACGTGACGACGGAAGTCCATCTCGAAGAACCGGTCCTGCGCGTGCACGAAGCCCTCGGCGTAGAAGAGATCGTCGGTGGAGTCGGCGGTGATGGTCGGGATGCCGCGGTCGTCGCGCTGCACCGTCACGGCGGCCTGCAGACCGTCGAGTTCCAGGGAGCCCGCCGTCTGCGGGAACGACCGCTGGATCGTCCAGGTCACGAAGAACGCCGCGGCCACCGCGATCACGACGAGGCCGGCGACCACGAGGAAGGCGATGCGTCCGATGCGGACGCCCAGTGAGGGGCGCGAGGGTGCGGCGGACTCCGGTGAATCGGTCATCATCGTCGAGAACTCTTTCGGGTAGCAGGTGGGACTCAGTCCCACCGAGCCCCAGTGCGCGTTTCAGGGTCGCGCCCTCGCATCATATCCGTCCGAGCGCTCGCCGCGGGTTCATCCTCGACGAGCGCTCGGATCGTCACCCGATCAGGCTCGGCTGCAGGTCGCGCAGCGTCCGGCGGTGGGTCATCCTGGTCACCCCGATCATCGCGAGCAGCAGTGCGCCCGCGAGCCAGGCTCCGAGCACCGCGAGGTCCCAGCCGGCACGCGCGTAGTCTCCGCCGTACATGAGCTGCCGCATCGCGTCGACGACGTATCCGAGGGGGAGCACGTGATGCAGGGCGGCGAGCGGTGCGGGCAGCGTCTGCCACGGGAAGGTGCCGCCCGCCGTGACCAGCTGCAGCACCATGAGCACCAGCCCGAGGAACTGTCCGACCGAGCCGAGCCAGACGTTGAGGGCGAGGATGATCGCGGCGAACGTGGCCGAGGCGAACATCATGACGCCCAGCGTGCCGAGCGGGTGGTCGAACGTGAAGCCGAGGGTGATCGCGAGGATGCCCATCAGCCCGAGCATCTGCACGGCGCCGAGCATCGCGGGCGTCAGCCAGCCGGCCAGCGTGATCCGGATCGGGGAGTGCAGCGCGGTGATCGCACGGCGGGAGATCGGCTTCACGATGAGGAACAGCGCGTAGATGCCGATCCATGCGGACAGGGCCGCGAAGAAGGGGGCGAGTCCGGCGCCGTAGTCCTCAGCGGACGCGACCTTGTCGCTCGACACCTTCACCGGGTCGGAGATCGTGTCGGCCTGCAGCGAGCGCAGCTCGGGCGTGGACGCCGGGATCGCGTCGACGCCGTTCGAGAGACCGTCTCGCAGCTCGGCTGTGCCGGAGGCGAGGGTCGCCAATCCGTCCCGCAGCTGCGCGGCGCCGTCGTTCGCGGCGGAGGCGCCCGAAGCGACCGTTCCCGCGCCGGTCGCGAGGTCGGAGGCGCCGGCGGCGAGGGAGGCCGCGCCGTCGGCCAGCTGATCGACCTTCCCGACGGTGCCCTGCACCTGCGCGTTGCCTTCCTGCAGACGGGTGCCGAGGGGGTCGAGCTTCGCGAGGACCTGATCGATCTCCTCCGGGGTCAGCCCCTGTTCGGTCAGCGCGTTCGCGATGTCGGTGCGCACCTGCGGCAGCGCGTCCGTCGCCTGCTGGACCGCGGAGCCGGCGCGGTCGGCCACATCCGCGAGCTGCCGGTTCCCGGCGCTCACCTGCTGGGCGCCGGATGCGAGCGTCTGCGCACCGGCGGCGAGCTGCGCGGTGCCGTCGGCGAGCTGGGCGGTGCCGTCGGCGAGCGTCGAGCTGCCGGACGCGGCGGATCCGGCGCCGTCGGCGAGCTGCGAAGCCCCGTCCGTCGCGGTGATGAGCTTGTCGCGCACGTCGCTGAGACCCGTGAGCAGGCGCTCGGCCGCCTCGCTGCCGACCATCTCGGCCACGGAGCTGCGGATCTTCTCGACCGCCTGCGTTCCCATCGAGGAGGCGAGGTAGTTGTTCGCGTCGTTGGTCTCCAGCTCGATGCGGGCCTGGTGGGGATCGTCCCCGGCGGCGGAGGTCAGGGCGGCGGAGAAATCGGTCGGGATCGTCACGGTGAAGTCGACCGAGCCCGTGCGCAGGGCCTCGGCGGCTTCCTTCTCCGACATCCGCTGCCAGTCGAACGCGTTGCCCTCGATGAGGTTCTCGGCGACGTCCTCGCCGTAGTTGACGGTGTCGCCGTTGGCCGGCTCGGTGCCCGTGGTCGGGGCGGGGGCACCTTCGTCGTCGACCACGAGCGCCACCGGCACGTCGGGGAACTTGGCATACGGGTCCTGGTTGGCCCAGAGGTAGAGACCGCCGTAGAGGATCGGCACGCAGATCAGCGCGACGAGCGCGAGGATGCCCATCTTGCTCGCGGTGAGGCGCCGCAGTTCCGCGGCGATCATGGCGGGAACCTTCATCGCGCCTCTCTGTTCTCGTCCGTGCGGGGCGCTTCGACAGGCTCAGCGACCCTGGTGTCGGTGGGTCCCGGCGCTTCGACAGGCTCAGCGACCCAGTTCTCGGGTTCCGCCGTTTCGGTGGGTCCCTGAGCTTGTCGAAGGGCGGTGGGTTCGGGCGCTTCGGCAGGCTCAGCGACCCAGTCCTCGGTGGGTTCGGGCGCTTCGGCAGGCTCAGCGACCCAGTCCTCGGTGGGTCCCTGAGCCTGTCGAAGGGGCTCGAGGGCCAGCGGCTCCACGGGTCCGGAGGCGTTGACGGCGTCGAACTCGTGCATCCGCTCCAGGGCGACGGCAGCGGAGCCGCCGACGATCACGAGCATCGCGTAGCCGCGGTCGGCGAACTCGCCGGCGATGCGCCACCAGCCGTCTGGGCTGCCTCCGTGGCGGTCGGGGGAGACCAGGACGACGCCGTCGACCCCTTCGCGCAGGATGGCGAGCTCGCACAGGATGCGGACGCGCGCGGCGGGGTCGATGCTGCCGATCGGCACGGACGCGAGCTCCGCGTAGCCCAGCTGGGCCAGCCAGCGGCGGGCGTGCAGCGGAGTGGCTCCGACCCCGGCGAACATCAGCTCCTCGCCGACGACGCCGGCGAGAGCGATGTCCGGGTGCGGGTCGCTCACGTCGGGGGCATCGACCAGCGCCACTCGGCGCCGCAGAGCTTTGGTGTCGGTGCTGCCGTCGATGCTGACGCGACCGGAGTCGGGGCGCATCCGACCACTGGCGATCAGGCCGAGCACCGTGGGTCGCTGTTCGGTCTCGGCGAGGGCGAACCGAACGGATCCGGTGTGGAACTCCAGCGATGTCAGCGGGAGCGCCTGGCCGTTGCGGCCTTTGCTCACCTCCTGCAGGGCGATCTTCATGCGCGATCCTCCGGTGTGGGTTCGGGTGTCTCGGTGACCGCGCCGAGATCGGGGTGCGCCGCGAGGAGCGTGTCTGCCTCACGCCAGGACAGCCCGGCGATGCTCAGTACCGCGCGCACGGCGAGGTTCGCCGCGCCGCTGCTGGCGGCATCCGTCCGGGAGATGACCGTTCGGGCGATCTCCTCGATCAGGCGCGCGAGAGTCGGTGCGGTGAGGTCGGTGCGGAAGCTGCCGTCGTCCTGCCCGCGTCGGACAAGCCCCGCCACCGTCCGGCGCAGCGGGGCGAGGGCGGTCGCCGTGTGCTCGAGGTGTGCCTCGTCGAGCGCGAGCGCGGCGGCGAGCTGCACGTGAGCGGCCTCCTGCCAGAGGAGGGCGGCCAGACGGGCGAGGGCGAGCCGGGAGTCGGCGTCGTCGATCGAGGCGGCGATGGCGTTGAAGCGCTGCGCGCCGCTCGAGATGAGTTCGCGGATCAGGGCCTCGCGGTCATCGAAGTGGCCGTAGAGGGTGCGGCGGGAGAGGCCGGCACTGCGGGCGATGACATCGATCGAGGCGTAGGGGTCGAGTGCCAGCGTCGCGCGAGCGGCGGACAGGATGCCGGCGCGGTTCTCCACGGCGTCGCGGCGGGGTGCGCGAGTGGTCATGTCCCGATGATACCTATCATGCACAGGTGTGTGCAAGATAACCGTCGGGCTCACAGGATTCCTTGAGCAGGCGAGCTGTAATGTTACGCGTTGCGCACGGCGCAACAGCGAGGTCACGTCGGATCCGCCGACAGAAGCGGCGGGGTCAGGGAGCGTCGACCGAATGGAGTGGTGGGGGGACCGCCTTGGTCGAATGGTATGAACTGGCTCGTCTCAACGCCGTGCCCGGACGGCATCCGAAGCTCGCCGGCGGGCCGCCTGACCTGGACCGCGTCCGGGATGCGGTCGCTCTCTTCGGCGACGTGTGGATCGGATCGGTGCGCCACGCGATGCCGCTCCTCGCCGCGGACGACGTCACGTATCTCGTCGATCTCGCCGAGGATCTGTCCGACGTGGCCGCCGACCGCGACGCCTCCGCCTTCTGTTTCGCGTTGCGCGCGCTCGCGGCGGGCTTCGCGCGCATCGAAGGCAACGTCATGCGCGTCGCCGTGATCGACATCCTGGGACCGCAGATCGGCCGCATCGCGCAGCACACACGCGACGCCCGCGACTGGGACGACAGTCGGAGATGCGCGGATGCCATCGGCGACGCCGTGCGCGAGCGCGACGAGACGCTGACCTGCGCGGCCATCGTGACGCTCGTCGACGACGTGCTTCCCCGGGTCATCGATCACGCCGACTGAGCCGGCTCCCCAGGCGGCCGCTGGTCGCCAGGGGGACGACCGATCAGTCGGTGCCGGAGTCGAACGCCGCGCCCTCGGAGGCCGTGTCCACGGCATCCGCGAGGGTCTCATCCGCTTCGGAGATCGAGCCGTGCACCGATTCGGTGATCTCGGCGGCCTCGCCCGCCGTCACGCGACCGACGAGCTCACCCGTCGCGCCGCCGACGAGGCCGAGGCCCGCGTACTGCTCCAGGCGCGCACGGGAGTCGGCGATGTCGAGGTTGCGCATCGTGAGCTGGCCGATCCGGTCGACCGGACCGAAGGCGGCATCCCCGACGCGCTCCATCGAGAGCTTCTCCGGCCCGTACGACAGGTTGGGGGACACGGTGTCGAGGATGGTCCAGTCATCGCCGCGGCGCAGGCGGATCGTGACGGTTCCGGAGATCGTGAGGCCGACCCAGCGCTGGATCGACTCGCGCAGCATGAGCGACTGCGGCTCGAGCCAGCGTCCCTCGTACATGAGGCGACCGAGGCGGCGACCCTGCTCGTGGTACGTCGCGAGGGTGTCTTCGTTCAGGATGCCGTTGACCAGGCGCTCGTAGGCGATGAACAGCAGCGACATGGCCGGAGCCTCGTAGATGCCGCGCGACTTCGCCTCGATGATGCGGTTCTCGATCTGGTCGCTCATGCCCAGGCCGTGGCGCCCGCCGATCGTGTTGGCCTCCATGACCAGCGCGACCGGGTCGGAGTACTCGACGCCGTTGATCGCGACCGGGCGTCCGCCCTCGAACGTGACGCTGACGTCTTCGGTCTCGATCGCGACCGAGGGGTCCCAGAACTTGACGCCCATGATCGGGTCGACGGTCTCGAGCGAGACGTCGAGGTGCTCGAGCGTCTTCGCCTCGTGCGTCGCGCCCCAGATGTTCGCGTCGGTCGAGTACGCCTTCTCGGCGGAGTCGCGGTACGGGAAGTCGCGGGCGACGAGCCAGTCGCTCATCTCCTTGCGGCCGCCCAGCTCGGTGACGAACTCGGCGTCGAGCCACGGCTTGTAGATCCGCAGGCGGGGGTTGGCGAGCAGACCGTAGCGGTAGAACCGCTCGATGTCGTTGCCCTTGTAGGTGGAGCCGTCGCCCCAGATGTCGACGCCGTCCTCCTTCATGGCGCGCACGAGCATGGTGCCGGTGACCGCGCGGCCGAGGGGCGTCGTGTTGAAGTAGGTCTTGCCGCCGGAGCGGATGTGGAACGCGCCGCAGGAGAGGGCGACGAAGCCCTCCTCGACCAGGGCGGTCTTGCAGTCGATCAGGCGCGACGCCTCGGCGCCGTACTCCAGCGCGCGGCCGGGGATCGAGGCGATGTCGTCTTCGTCGTACTGGCCGAGGTCGCCGGTGTAGGTGAAGGGCACGGCGCCCTTCTCGCGCATCCACGCGACGGCGACGGAGGTGTCGAGTCCTCCGGAGAAGGCGATGCCGACGCGCTCGCCGACGGGCAGGGACTGGAGGACCTTGGACATGACTCCCAGTCTATCCGCGGGCGGCGTGTCGCTTTCTGCCGGATCAGACCAGGACGACGTCGACGCCGAGCGCCGCGTACGTGCCCAGGGCACGACGGTCGCACGTGACGAGGGACGCTCCAGCGGATCGAGCGCACAGCGCGACGAGGCCGTCGTAGACAGCGCCGCCGGAGATCCCCGCTTCGGCGAGGACATCGACAGCGCCGCGTGCCGCTTCGTCCGAGAGGGCGATCGACCGGGGGAACGCCGTTCGTATCGCGCGCGCCGCGGCCGAAGGGGTCAGGCGATTGTCGCCGGGAAGGCGCGTCAGCACCGAGTAGGTCTCCGCGGAGGCGTGTCCGGAGAGACCGAGGACGGCACCCGCGCAGGCGCGACGAACCGCGAGATGGGCCGTGCTGTCTTCGACGAGCAGAGCGACGGCTGCGCTCGTGTCCAGGACGAGGTCAGCGCTGGTCGGCAAGGCGCAGCTCGCGGATGTCGTCGGGGGTGAGCGCGGCGCCGGAGGACGCGATGACGAGGCGCCCATCCTTCTCGATGAGGTTGTCCGGTGCGTCGATCTCGATCCGGATGCCGTTGCCGTCCAGGATCAGGTCGACCGGGCCGGGGATGAGACCGACGCGCTCCCGGAGCGAAGCAGGGATGACGATTCGCCCTGCCTTGTCCATGGTTGCGCGCATGCCACGAGCCTACCATTCGAATGGTAGGCACGGTATAGCACGTATCGATGGCCGCGCTCGGGTCGACGTGCGACGCGCCGAGGGATGCACGACACGACTCCGTCGCCGGGGTCGCGACGGGAGAACGGCGTGAGAGGTGGGAGAGTAGGCGCACGGAGGTCTGACATGGGCGGTGCGATCCTGTGGGGCGCGGTGGCAGCAGCACCGCTGTTCGTCGGTGCCGTGCTCGCCCTGCTGCGGAAGTGGCCGCCGAAGTGGCTCGGCATCGTCCTGGGCTTCGGCGCGGGCGCGCTCATGGCCTCGATCGCCTTCGAGCTGTGGGAGGAGGGGCTGGATCTCGCCGGTCCCATCCCGCTCGTGCTGGGTGTCGCCGCCGGAGCGATCAGCTATTACATCGCCGACCGGATCCTGGACGCGCGCGCCGCGAAGGAGAAGGAGCAGGCCGGCGGAGGTCAGCTCGCCGTGGGCGCGCTGCTCGACGGCATCCCCGAGCAGCTGGTGCTCGGCATCGGCCTCGCCTCCGGCGAACCCGTCAGCATCGCGCTCGTGGTGGCGATCCTGGTGTCGAACCTGCCCGAGTCGATCGGCTCGGCGGCCGACCTGCTCGACGGCGGCATGGCGAAGTCGCGGGTGTTGATGCTGTGGGCCGGGGTCGCGGTGCTGTGCGCGGCGGCCACTGTGGCCGGGTTCGCGCTCGCGAGCGTGACCGGAGATGACTTCCGCTCGGCGTCGAGCGGGTTCGCGGCCGGGGCGCTGCTGGTCATGCTCGTCGACTCGATGGTGCCGGAGGCGCAGTCGAAGGCGAAGGAGTCGACCGGACTCGCGACCGTGCTCGGGTTCGCGCTCGCCGCGGGACTGGCGCTCTCCTCCTGAGCACACGGCTCCGGAGCCCCCGTGACCTCAGCCGGGCGAGGTCACCCCTCGGGGTCGGCGGTCTTCCCTCGGAACGGCTCGCGGCGCACGGCCCGGCCCTCGATGCTCTGGATCGAGAACGACAGGGCCAGGTTCCGGTCCCCGCCAGCCCACGGGTTCACGCGGGCCGCGACATCGCCGGCGTACTCGTCGGGGACGCGCGACAGGGTGCCGTGCATGAGCACGCTCCACGCCGTGTTCCCGAGCGGGTCGTGATAGTCCACCTCGAACGAGACGTCGATCGGTTCGAGCGTCAGGGTGGCCAGCAGCCCGTCGTGCGACGTGCGGAACAGCAGATCGTGCCCGGAGACGGCGAAGTTCACGGGATAGATCTGCACACGCCCGTCATCGACGAATCCGACACGGCCCACCGTCGTCGTGGCCAGCAGATCGTAGGACTGCTGTTCATCGAGCACTCGGATCATTCGCGCGCTCCTTCCCTCTGGCGCCAGTGTACCCAGCGCACCGGCGTCCGGCGATGGGGTCGCCGCCGCGGAGTGCGTCGTCAGATCCGCCCGGCCCGCAGGTCGGCCGTGAGCTCGGCGAGATAGGCGGGAGGTCCGGCTTCCGCGAACCAGAGCCACAACTCGGCCGCATGGATCGGGTACCAGGCGCGAACCCGTACGGGGTCCGCACCGTAGGCGTCGATGAGCGCGTCGGCGGAGAGCGGGTCCTTCCGGCCGGCGCCCCACGCGGCTCTGGACAGCTCGCGCAGAGGATCTCCGACATGCGCGGCCTCCCAGTCCACGACTCCGGTGATGCGACCCTTCACCGACAGCAGGTTCCCGTCTGTCCAGTCGCCGTGGCAGAAGGCGAGTCCCGAAGCGGACGGGATGACCAGCGGCAGGGGCGGGGCGTCGGCGGCGCGGTATCGGCGGATGATCGCCGCGTCGTCGGGTGGCGGCAGCAGTCCGGATGGCGGCTCCGCCTCGTGCAGGCCGCGGAGCAGCTGCGCCGAGGCCCGCAGAGCCTCGCGCCGAGCGACCGGATCCTGGTCGTCGAGGCGCGCCCCCGGAAGCTCCGTCATCAGGATGGTGCCCGGATGCTCTTCGACCAGTTCGGGCACCGGAAGACCGGAGCCGACCAGCGCCTGCAGCGCCCGCACCTCGTTGTCGTGCCGCGCCGGATCCGACAGGCGCTTCTCCACGAGCCGCCTGCCGTCGCGGACGACCGACCGCACCTGACCGACCGCCCCTTGCCGCATCCCGTCATCCTCTCACCGCCCGCCACTCGGCGGACGGGAGGCGCGGAATCGGGCGCGACTGGCGGGTTATCCTCGGTAGCGGCGTGCAGGATGCTGGCGGGAAGCCGCCGTGCTGGCGGCCCAGACACCCGTGGACAAAGGAGTTCCGATGACTGACACGACCCTGGCCCGCCCGCCCTTCGACCCCGAGCTGGAGGCCGCCCTGGCCCTCGTGGGAGACCAGATGCCTTCCACTCTGACGGCGGAGATGATCCCCCTGCTGCGGCAATCGCCGGTCGGGGGAGAGGATGAGATCTTCGCGGCGCTCGAGGAGCGCGGGTTCTCCTACCGCGACGTGTCGATCCCCGGCCACGACGGCGATGAGATCGTCGTCACCGTGATCGAGAAAGAAGGGCGCACGGGGACGGGCCCGGGGTTCTTCCACACGCACGGCGGCGGCATGATCATCGGCAACCGCTGGCTCGGCGTGGTCGGCTTCCTGGACTGGGCTGAGCGTTTCAACGGCGTGATCGTCACGGTGGAGTACCGGCTCGCACCGGAGTTCCCCGATCCGTACCCGGTGGAGGACTGCTACGCCGGCCTCGTCTGGACCGCGGAGCACGCGCATGAGCTGGGCATCGACCTCTCCCGCCTGCTGATCGGCGGCGCGAGTGCCGGGGGCGGGCTCGCGGCGGGCACCGCCCTGCTGGCTCGCGATCGTCGTGGCCCGGAGCTCGTCGGGCAGCTGCTCATCTATCCGATGCTCGATGACCGGGACGAGTCGGTGTCCACCCGCCAGATTGACGGGATCGGGGTATGGGACCGAGGCTCGAACATCACCGGGTGGACGGCGCTGCTGGGCGAGCGCCGGGGGACGGAGAACGTCTCGATCTACGCCGCTCCCGCCCGGGCCACGGACCTGCCCGGACTGCCTCCCGCGTTCATCGACTGCGGCAGCGCCGAGGTGTTCCGCGACGAGGACGTCGCCTATGCCTCGAGACTCTGGGAGGCCGGGGTGCAGGCGGAGCTGCACGTGTGGGCCGGCGGTTTCCACGGCTTCGACATGTTCGCCCCGCACACCGCCGTCGCCCAGGCCATGCTCGCGGCCCGCGACAACTGGATGAACCGCCTGCTCTCCTGACGCGCCCCTCGCTCCACTCCACCCGTCCCATCGACGGGTGGAGTGGGCGGCGACCCCGTAGGGTGGAATCCCCGTGCGATGGAGCCCGACATGCAAGATCTGCTGGGGCGTCTGACCGCCCTCGACCCGGATGCCAGCGAGACGCTCAAAGTCGTCACGTACTTCGACGCCCTCGTCGCCCGATCCGTCGGCGTCGAGAGCATGCTGCGGGGAGCGGCCGTCCTCAGCGGGGCGACCGTCGGCCAGCGCGACGGTGGTCAGGTCATGCGGGTGCGCGCGGACGGCGTGCGCATCGATCCGGCCGAGCCCTCCGTGACGTGGCCGATGCGGGACAGCGGTCCGGCGGCGGTCGTCTGGATCGAACGGGAGGGCACGCCCCACACGAACGACGCCATGATCCTCGAGCGGCTCAGCCTGGCGCTGGGCATCATCCGCGCCCGCCGCTCGATCGGCCCGGAGAGCGCGGTGGAACTCGCCATCAGCTCATACGCCGGAGCGGATGAGCGCGCGGCAGCTCTCCCTCGTCTGCGGCTCTCCACCGGCCCGCTGCGGGTGGTCGCGTCACCGCCGGATCCCGCGCCCCTGCCTCAGTACCCGTCTGCGGTCGTCGCCACCCGCCACGGGCTGACGCGGGCGACGATCCTGGACGCGGGAACGGACGCGCTGCAGGCGTGGCCGGAGCCGGAGCAGCAGCACCTGCGCCTCGGGATCGGGCCGCTCGGCCCGGGCGAACAGCTCCCGGGATCGTGGTCTGCGGCCCTGGTGGCCGTGCGGCTGACCAGCCCGACGGAGCCGGTCGTCGACGCCGCCGACCTCGGCGCCCTTCTGCTCGTCGCGGAGATCGCGGAATCCGGACCGACCCACCCGGATGCTGTGATTCTGGGCGCCCTCGATGATCGCAGTCGCGAGCTTCTCGACGCGGTCGCCGAGGAACGGAGCGTTCGGGCGGCGGCCGCGCGACTCGGACGACATCACTCCAGCGTGCAGGAGCGGCTCACCGTGCTCGCGGAGACCCTCGGCTACGACCCCCGGACATCCCGTGGGCATGCCCGGTACGTGCTGGCCCGGATGCTGCGGAGCCTCGGATCCTGACGCCCTGATCCGCCGCGGCCTACTCGAACCCGGGGTAGTCCTGCAGCCTCTCCTCGAACTCCGCGCGGTCGGCCTCGCTGAGCACGCCGCTGGCGACGGCCACCAGCTGCAGCCCCTCGATCGGCTCCCCGGTGCGGGCGCTCTGCGCCTCGCGCGCTGTCCGGAAGCCGCCGTCCCTGTCGTTCGACAGGTCGTAGATGTTGGCGTAGAAGCGCATCGGATCGGGGAAGTTCTCGGTGTAGTACTCCCACGTCGTCTGCGTGCGCGGGTCGTCGCTGCCGTAGAGCTTCGCGATCATGGAGGGGTCGATGCCGGAGTTCGTCGGGTCGTTGAAGGAATAAAGGTCCCAGAGCCCGTGCGCGACGACCTCCTCGCTGATCGCGGCCATCACCTCGAGCTTGCGGTCGTAGCCCTGAACCGGCTCGTTCGTCGCCCACGCCGTGGACGTGTACTCGATGAGCATCGACTCCCCGCCGTAGCCGTTCCGCTCCGGGCGCAGGTCCTCGTCTCCGACCTCTGTCCACGTGTAGCCGAACTCGGCGGTGAGACGCGCACGGATGTCGGCGAACAAGGCGTCGGACTGCGCACGCACCTCTTCCAACGACTGCTGGGAGAGAGCCTCCTGCGGGTCCTCGCCCTTGATCCCGGGGTACGCCTCGGCGTGCTTCTGCTCGGCGGTCTTCGCCCCTTCGTAGTTGCCCGATGCGGAGGTCTGCAGGGCGCTCATCCCGCCGACCGTGGCCACGTTGAACAGGATCGTCACGATCAGCGCGATCGCGCCGAGCCTGCGGCCGCGCGGAGAGAGGAGGGCCGCGATGACCGTCGCGACGACGACCAGCTGCAGCGCGAGCATGGTGATGCCGTACAGGGTGTCCGTGCCGCCGGCGAAGAACACGCCGAACAGCACCAGGGCGAACAGGACGGCGGCAGCGAGGGCCACCCAGCCGAGGACGTTCGCCGGCTTTCGAGGGCCCTCCGCGAGTGCTGCCGTCGCGACCGCGGGGGCAGCGGGAGCAGCGGGAGCAGGGGTGGTCTGCCTCCGTGCACCGCGATACCCGCCGGGCGGGGGAACCGGCGGGGCGCCTTCGGTCCCGGCGATGTATCGGGACCGCTGCTTCTCGTGATCCATCACCATGGCTTGTCCGTCCCCGTGCCGCCGGGCTCGTCGCCCCGCTGCTGGTCGCGCTCCTGCGTGCCCTGCTCGAGCTTGTCCTGCAGGTCGCGCAGCTTGTCCTCGGAGGGCTGCTCCTGCTCCGGCGGGGTGGGCTGCTCCTCCGGCTGCTGCTGCTGCTCCTGTTCCTGCTGCTTCTGCTTCAGGCGGTCCTCGTTGCCATCGAGGGTGTCGGACATGTCGCGCTGCGGATCGGAGGACTGCTGCTGCGCCTCGTCGCTGCGGCACTCCTCGGGAGTCTCGACGGTGATGGTCAACGCCTCTCCGTACAGCTGTGCTGCCGTCGCGCCGTCCCCGTCGGCGCGCGCGGCGTCACCCATCCGCTCCACGACGAGGGCGAGGTTGATCCGCACGCCGCAGACCTCCAGCCCGGTGGCGAGGTCCAAGGACTCCTCGAGCTTCGCGCGCGCCTGAGGGAGCTGCTCCGCCGCCCCGAGTGCGGTGCCGATGTTGAAGGGGGCCTTGTACGGCTCGAACCAGTTCAGGAACTCCTGGCCGCGGGCCGCGCCCTCGGAACCGGCGAAGTCGTCGATCACATACGCGGTGATCGACTGATGGGCGAAGGCGTACATGCTGAGCAGCTTCCCGACGAAGAACAGGGCGGCGAGCGTCAGGGGGAGCGTCCCGATCGCGACCCATCGGCGGATGCGGCGTCGGCGGCGGTTCGACCGGAGCAGCTGGGCGGCCGCTTCGGACGACAGGGGTGCGGCGGTGCTCGCGTCGGCCCGGGTGGAGAGGTCGGTCACGTTCGCTCCCTCGTCCGGTCGTCCGGGAAGCCGTCGCTCCGGACCGGGGCACGGAGCCCGCGCAGGCGCGCGATCAGCAGCGTGGCGCGCGCGAGCTCGAATCCGAGGATCGCCAGGATCACGAGAGCCACGAGCCAGGAGAGCTCCATCACGTTTCCGACCTCGCCGGCCTCGGCATAGCCGGTGGTGGTCGATGGCGCCTCGGGAAGGGTGGGCGCGGTGTCGGCCGTCCGGTGCTCGTAGACGATGCCGAGCTGGTCGGCGATGATCTTCAGATTCCCCTCGTCGATCACCGACAGCGCATCAGCACCCTGGTACTGGATGTACTCGGAGCCGCCCTCGGCGACGCCGCCGGTCGTGATGCGCATCCGCCCGCCCTCGGCCGTGCCGTAGCCGAACACCGCCCCGGCGTCGGTGTATCTCTCGCTCGCACCGAACGCGGCCGGCGCCGAGCCGTCGGTCTGCTCCCCGTCGCCGAAGTAGAACACCATTCGCGAGCGGTCGCCCGAGGACTCGGCGGCAGAGGCGAGGGTCTCCTCCAGCAGAGGAGCGGCCACCCCGATGGAACTGCCGCGGGACTGACTCGTGACCTCCGGGCGCAGCACCTCGAGCGACCCCATCAGCGCCGTGGTGTCGGTGGTCAGCGGCATCCGCAGCTCGGCCGCTGCATCGGCCGTGATCAGGGCGAACCGCGCGCCGGGGTACTCCGCGACGAGGGCCCGCACGTCCTCTCGGATGCCGTCGAGCCGCGGTTCGCCGTCGCCCCAGTCCTCGGCGACGATGCTGGCGGTCGTGTCGACCACGAGCACGATGTCGGTATCGGTGGCGAGCGTCTGGGTGGCACCACCGGGGATGCCGGGACGCAGCAGCAGCAGGGCGCATGCGAGCACCAGCAGGACGCGCAGCGCCCAGAGAGCCCGATGCCCAGCGAGCGTCCGCGTGTCGGTCACGCGCCCACCGGCGCGCTGCGGCGTACGCACGAGGACCCAGATCGCGAGCGCGACGACCGGGACGCACAGCAGGGCGATGAGCAGCGGATTCAGAACGGGCTGGAGGATCACAGGCGCACCCTCCACAGCACGACGACGAACCCCAGGAGGCACACCGACAGCAGGACGATCCACAGGTTCGGGGTGTCCGTCCAGACGACCTGCGCCTCCCCACGCAGCTCGGTCGCCTCCTGCTCCTGCACCTGGGAGACGATGTCCGAGACGGTCGTCGTATCCCGCAGCCCGAAGGCGGCGCCCCCGGTGGCTTCGGCCGCCCTGGCGAGTTCGGCGCTCACGGCCGCATCCTTGCCCTGCACCGGATTCAGCGCGAACACGCGCACGTTCCGGGATGCGGCATAGGCCGCCGCTTCCTCGAGGGTCACGATCGAGGCGCCGTTGACCTCGTTGTCCGTGGCGAAGATGACCGACCGCGACCGGTCGTCGTCGGGGTGGTCGAAGCCCATCGCGCACGAGGCGAGACCGTCGCCGATCAGGGAGGCTCCGTCGCCGTTCAGCGTTCCCACCCAGTGCTCGGGGACGCGGTCGGTGAAGTCGAAGCTCCGGGTCATGCTCTCCAGGTGCTCCCGGATGAAGTCGTAGTCGTCGGTCAGCGGGAAGATCTGCACGGGTGAGCTGTTGAAGATGGTCAGGCCGATGCGCTCGCCCTCGAAGTCGTCGAGCAGCTCGTCGAAGACGGTGAGCACCTCGACGTCGACCTCGGACATCGATCCCGACACGTCGAGGCACAGCATGATGTCGCGGCTGGTGTTGACAGGCTGGATCGTCTGCGCGGACATCGGGCGGGCCGCCACCACCCCGGCGACGACCGACGCCACCACGGCCAGCGCGAGGATGCCGGAGAGGGCGACCGCCCGCTGAGCGAGTGCCCGGCGGAAGGTCGGCAGAGTGCGCACACGCTCGGCACGCGCGACACGGGCCGCGTCGCCGCCGGAGGATCGCCCGCCGCGCCGGAGGCCGAGGGCCAGCCCGACCGCGACGGCGATCAGGACGACGGCGCCGGCGACGATCAGCATCCAGGTGTTCGCTAGTGCCATG
Source organism: Microbacterium algeriense (assembly GCF_008868005.1). Taxonomy (GTDB): domain Bacteria; phylum Actinomycetota; class Actinomycetes; order Actinomycetales; family Microbacteriaceae; genus Microbacterium; species Microbacterium algeriense. The sequence continues at coordinate 175,201 of NZ_WAAO01000001.1, read as the reverse complement.
CCCGCACCACCGTCCGTGCGGCTTCGGCGCCGGCGATCGGATCGATCGCGGGGCCCTGGCGGAAGATGCTCGGGTAGTAGTGCCGACTCATCGCGTCGATCAGGGCGGGATGGACACCGCGGGCGACGAGGTCGTCCAGCGCGAGGACCGGCGCCTCCAGGCCGCTGTACTCGTTGACGAAGGTGCGCACGACCCGGCTCAGGTCGAGGTTCGCCTGTCGAGCGGACAGCCGGCGCTCCCGGTAGTCGGTCTCGATCTGCTGGATCCTCCCCAGATACTCCGTCCGCAGCTGGGAGAGCACATCGATGATGAGCCGTGAGTGCCCGGCGTTCGCGTCCGGCACGGAGAGCACACGGCGGGGGCGCGTGAGCGCGATCAGCAGCCACGCCCCGAGCACGAGGAGAATCAGGATGCCGATCGCGAGCAGCATCCATCCCCAGCTGTACTGCGCCGGGGGATAGAGCTCGTCAGAGCCGGGCATTCGACCTCCGATTCAGCAGCTGCAGCAGCTGCGCGACGGCGTCGTCCTGCCCGTCGAGGGAGGAGTGGCTGATCTCCATGCGGGTGAGCAGCTCGGCGAGGCGGGCGGCATCCGCTTCGCGCTGTGCCGTCAGCTCCTGCACGATGCCGCGGTCGCCCTGCACGAAGTCCGGCACCTGCCAGCGGCTGTCCGCGTCGGCGCGCATCCGTCCCGTGCGGTGGTCGAGCACCGGGTCGGCGTCGCGCAAAGTGAGCCAGAGCACGTCGTGCTGCACGCGCAGTCGCCGCAGCATCTTCTCCGTCTGCTCCGTCACAGGGGCCTCATCGGTGACCACCACGACGATCATGCGCCGCGAGATGGTGCGGGTCACGAAGGAGAGCAGGGCGTCGCGGTCGCTCGGCGCGGCGCTCTCGTCGATCGCGCGGTCGATCGTCCGCAGCGCGTGCTCGAGCGCTCCCTCGCTGCGTCCGGGGGCGAGGCGGCGGACGCGCGCGGCGTCGCCGTAGACGGTCGTGAAGTCGTCGCCGTGGCGCAGGGTGAGCACGCCGAGCACACCCGTCGCCAGGATCGCCAGCTCTTTCTTCGAGCGTTCGTCGGCGGCGAGGGCGTTCATCGACCGACCGGTGTCGACGACGAACAGCACCGTGTGCATGCGTGTCGCGCGGGAGCGCTTGACCAGCGGGGTGCCCAGCCGGGCGGTCGCGCGCCAGTCGATGTCACGCACCTGATCGCCGTACTCGTACTTGCGCAGGTCTTCGAAGTCGAGGCTTCGCCCGTGCAGGAGCGACGCGTAGGCGCCGTCGAGCGCATGCAGCGACTTGCGCGTCGAGTGGATGAAGAGCTTGCTCTTCACCTGCGTGATCAGGCTGGGCATCTGGCTGAGGGTCCCTGAGCGTGTCGAAGGGTGTCGAAGGTCAGGGCGTGGGCACGGAGGCGAAGATCTGGTCGATGATCTCCTCGCTGCGGATGCCTTCCGCGTCGGCCTCGAAGGTCAGGAGCACGCGGTGGCGGAGCACGAGGTGGCGCAGCTCGCGGATGTCCTCAGGGAGCACGTGCGAGCGGCCCTTCAGCAGCGCGAGTGCTCTGGACGCCTGCAGGAACGCGATGCTCGCACGCGGACTCGCCCCGTACTTGATGAAGCGCGCGCGGTCCTCGCCGATGTAGGGCGCGGGATTCCGGGTGACGTAGGCGATCGACACGATGTAGTTGCGGATCGCCGGGTCGACGTAGATGCGGCTCGCGACGTCCTGCAGCAGGTGCACGTCGTCGAGGCTGACGGCGCTGGCCACGTGCCGATCGGGGTCGAGGACGCCGGAGTCGATGCGGCTGAGGACCTCGAGCTCCTCGGCCGGGCTCGGGTACTCCACGATCTCCTTGAGCAGGAAGCGGTCCATCTGCGCCTCGGGCAGCTCGTACGTGCCCTCCTGCTCGATCGGGTTCTGCGTGGCGATCACGAGGAACGGCTTGGGCAGGTGGTGGATCTCGCCGCCGATCGTCGTCTGGTGCTCCTGCATCGCCTCGAGCATGGCGCTCTGGGTCTTCGCGCTGGAGCGGTTGATCTCGTCGAGCAGCACGAAGTTCGCGTGCACGGGACCGAGCACCGTGCGGAAGGAGCCGGTCGCGGCGTCGTAGATCTGGTTGCCGGTGATGTCGCTCGGCAGCAGGTCGGGCGTGCACTGGATGCGCTTGAACTGCGCCTGCACCGTGTCGGCGAGGGTGCTGGCCGCGGTGGTCTTCGCCAGTCCCGGCACGCTCTCGAGCAGGATGTGCCCGCCCGCGATGAGCGCGACGAGCAGGCTGGTGCGCAACCGCTCCTGGCCGACCATCTTCGCCGAGTACGCGGCGGAGATGACGCGGAGCACTTCGGAGGCGCGCGACAGCTCGGCGTCGGAGGGGGCGCGCGTCGCGGACGTCGGGGCGGACGCGGCTGCGCTGGACGCGGGTGCTGCGGTGGACGCGGGTGCTGCGGCGGGCGGGGCTGCCGTGGCGGAAGCGGCCGCCGAGGGTGCGGGCGGGGGCGGCGGCGCGGAGATCGTCGGCGGGTTCTGCGGGTGAGGCTCGGTCATCGCTCTTCAGGTCTCCCTCGTGTCGCACGAGGGACCGCAGTCGCGCCCGTCCCTCCGCGGACCAGCGTAATCGCAACCGCTCCGCCGCCGCGCGGATGGACGGCTCCTACGACCGATCTCGCGCGCGCTGCCAGCGCATCCTCGTGATCAGCACGCCGAGCAGGCACAGGGCGCCGCCGACGAACATCAGCGGCGTCGGCACTTCGCCCAGGATCGCCCAGGACATCAGGATCGCCAGGGCGGGGACGACGTAGGTGGTCGCCGACGTCTGCCCCGCCGTGCTGCGCTGCAGGACGTAGGCCCAGGTCGTGAAAGCGATCGCCGTGGGGAAGACCCCGAGGTAGACGACCCACAGGGTCGCATCCAGCGGCGCCGACTGCAGGTCGCCGATGAGAGCGCCGATCCAGGGGAGCAGGGCGATCGCGCCGACGACCGCGCCGAGCCAGGTCAGCGTGGTCGGGTCGGCGCCGGCGGTGAGCAGGTGCTTCTGCAGCAGTGTGCAGCCCGCGTACATGACGGCGGCCAGGAGCGCGAGCAGCAGGCCGGTGATGTCGGGGCCCGCGCTGGTCGAGGAGTTCATGCCGATCAGCACGACTCCGAGGAACGCGATCGGCGCGCCGATGATCAGCGGGCGGGGAAAGCCCTCGCGCAGGAACAGCCCGCTGAAGACGACCACCATCAGCGGAGCGAGATTCACCACCATCGCCGCGGTGCCGGCATCGAGCGTGCGCTCCGCGCTGTTCAGGGCGAGGTTGTAGACGCAGAACCACCCCACGCCCCACACCACCACGAGGAGCCAGTGGCGCCGCGCGGGCAGGCGGATGCCGTGGCGCAGGGCGATGAGGGTGAGCACGACCGCGCCCACCGCCATCCGCAGCAGGGCGAGCGCGCCGGGGTCGAAGTGCGGTCCGGCGCCGCGGATGCCGATGAACGCCGAGGCCCACAGCACGACGGTGACGAGCGCGGCGACGAGGACGAGCGGCCCCTGAGCGCGGGGCTTCGTCTCGGCGGAGGGGCCGGTGCCCCCGGTGGTCTGCGGCATGCTTCGATCCTGGCAGGGGCCTCCGACACGGGGCGACGGGCCGGAGCGACAGCCGCCGACGGTTTTCCGCCAGGCGTCGAGCGTCAGGAGGCGGAGCGGTCGCCCCGGCGGCGGCCCACCCAGACCGCGAAGGCCGCGGTCGCGATGATGATCGCGGCGATCAGCAGCACCCAGAGGGCGACGCCGCCGTAGCCGCCGTTCAGGCGCGGGTCGAGGAACGGGTACGGATACCACCCCGCCCTGCCGGTGGCGGGGGCGATCACGAGGTTCGCCCGGATGAGCGTGTACACGACCCAGCCGATCGGGAAGATCGCGGCGATCCCGATCGCACCCCACCCGAGCGCGCGGCGGCGCGGCGCGAAGAGCAGGTCGGCGAGCAGAAGGAGCGGGATCACCACGTGCAGCACCTCGTTCGACCAGGCCACCGTGGCACCCTGAGGCAGCTCGATGCCCCGCAGCAGGGTGTTGTACACGATGCCGGTGACGATCATGTAGGTGCTCGCGCACATCAGCAGGACAGCCAGCCACCGGGGTTCCGGCCGTGCGTCCCGGTGCGTGAGCGCCCAGATCCCGCCGGTCGCCAGCGCCACCGCGGCGAGCACGTTCGACAGGATCGTGAAGAAGCTGAAGAAGTTCACGAAGACGGTCGGCAGATGCGCACCCCACGCCGTGTCCGCGGCGGCTGCGATCTCGAGCGTCCGCACCAGTTGGGCGACGATCGCCGCGACCGCGAGCGCGGATGCCGCGAGTCGTACGTAGGGCCACCAGGTCTTCATTTCGCCTCCGCCGCACACTGTAGCGATCCCCACCCCGCTCCCGTCGCACTTTCTGTCGCCTTCCCCCGCCCAGACCGACGGTTCTCGCGACGGGAGCGCACCCCGGGGGGCCACGGAGTGCGGGCCCTGGGGTGTCGGAGGGCGCCCGATAGGATGGGATCGCCCGCAGAGGGCCAGCTCATCGGCCGGTGCAAACCCGGCGAAAGCCAGGGGGTTACCCATGCCAGGAATCGTTATCGTCGGCGTGCAGTGGGGCGACGAAGGAAAGGGCAAGGCCACCGATCTTCTCGGTGAGCGCACCGACTGGGTGGTGAAGTTCAACGGCGGCAACAACGCCGGGCACACCGTCGTCGTGGGCGACGAGAAGTACGCGCTGCACCTGCTGCCCTCCGGCATCCTCTCGCCCGGGGTGACGCCCGTCATCGGCAACGGCGTCGTCATCGACCTCGAAGTGCTCTTCTCCGAGCTGGAGGCCCTGTCCGCCCGCGGCATCGACGTCTCGCGGCTCAAGGTCAGCGCCAACGCGCACATCATCACGCAGTATCACCGCACGCTCGACAAGGTGACGGAGCGGTTCCTCGGCAAGCGCAACATCGGCACCACGGGCCGCGGCATCGGCCCGGCCTACGCCGACAAGATCAACCGCGTCGGCATCCGCGTGCAGGACCTGTTCGACGAGAACATCCTGCGCCAGAAGGTCGAGGGCGCCCTCGACCAGAAGAACCACCTCCTCGTGAAGGTCTTCAACCGCCGTGCCGTCACCTGCGACGAGATCGTGGAGGACCTGCTGTCGTACGCCGACCGGCTGCGTCCGATGGTCGCCGACACCGGCTACCTGATCGCCGAAGCGCTGGATCGCGACGAGGTCGTCGTGTTCGAGGGCGGCCAGGCGACCATGCTCGACATCGACCACGGCACGTACCCTTTCGTCACGTCCTCGTCCGCCACGGCCGGCGGCGCAGCCACGGGCTCCGGTGTCGGTCCCGGTGCGCTCGATCGCATCGTCGGCATCGTCAAGGCGTACACGACGCGCGTCGGGTCCGGCCCCTTCCCGACCGAGCTGTTCGACGAGCAGGGCGAGTGGCTGCGCAAGCAGGGCTTCGAGTTCGGCACCACCACCGGGCGTCCGCGCCGGGTCGGCTGGTACGACGCCCCCATCACCCGGTACGCCACCCGCATCAACGGGATCACCGACCTCGTGCTCACCAAGCTCGACATCCTCACCGGTCTCGAGCAGATCCCGGTGTGCGTGGCGTACGACGTGGACGGCGAGCGCTTCGACGAGGTGCCGGTGAACCAGACCGACTTCCACCACGCGAAGCCGATCCTGGAGTACTTCCCCGGCTGGAGCGAGGACATCTCGACCGCGCGCACCTTCGAGGACCTGCCGCAGACCGCACAGGACTACGTGCTGGCACTGGAGCGGATGAGCAACACGCGCATCTCGGTGATCGGCGTCGGCCCCGAGCGCGACCAGGTCATCGTCCGGCACGACCTGCTCGACTGACCGGGCGCTCCATGACGCGATTCTGGCTCGGCGACTACGGCCCCGGCATGGACGGTGCGGCCGACGGGATCGGACTGCTCGCGGGCGACGAAGGTCGTGAGGCGACGACGCTCGCCTATCGGGGTGCGGTGGTGCAGGCGCCGTCGCCCTCGTGGCTGGCCCGGCATCCCTCCCTCGACGTCGTCTACGCCGCGCTGGAGGGGGATGCCGCCGTGCAGGCCTTCGCCCGGACGGGGGAGTCGGTGCTCGCACCCCTGGGCGCGCCTGTTCCGGTCGGAGACGGTGTGTGCCATGTCGCGGTCGCCCCGAACGGCTCTTCCCTGGTGGCGAGCTGCTACGGCGACGGCCGCGTCGTGCGGTTCGCGCTCGACGGGGAAGGACGCATCCTGCCGCCGAGACCGGATGCCGCTGCGGCACTGCGCGCTGCTCTCTTCGGCGACGACCTGGATCCGGACGCTCCGCCCGCGACGCCCCCCGGTGACGGGGTGGCGGCAGTGGACCCGTATGCGGTCGGCGGGGATCGCACCTCGCACGCCCATGCCGCGGTGTTCCTCACGGACGGACGCATCGCCACGACCGACCTCGGGTTCGACCTGGTCCGCATCTGGCGTGCTTCGACAGGCTCAGCAACCCAGGGGTCCGCGGGCTTGACGCTCGATCACGAGGTCGTGCTTCCGCTCGGCACCGGTCCGCGGCATATGGTCATGCATCCCAGCGGACACCTCCACGTGGTCACCGAATACTCGTGCGAGGTCTTCACGCTCGCGGCGGCGGCCGACGGCACCTGGAGCGTCGTGGCGTCGACCCTGTCGAGCCCGATCGCCCAGGTCGGCACCGACTTCCCGGCCGAGCTCGCCCGCTCGCGTGACGGGCAGTTCCTCTACACGGCCCTGCGCGGGAGCAACACGATCGCGGCGCTGCGCGTGCGCGGGGGAGGCGAGTCCCTGGAATCCGTGGCACTCGCCGACTCGGGCGTCGACTGGCCGCGTCACCACCTCGTCCACGAGGGCAAGATGCTGGTCGCGGGCCAGCGCTCGGACACCATCACGCTGCTCGACCTCGACGAGCGGACCGGCGCCCCTCTCGGCATCCGGCACGAGGCGCAGGTCCCGACGCCGACCCACTTCCTGCCGGTGCGCTGAACCGCGCTTGACCTCAACCTCGCTTGAGGTTCTAGCGTCGTCTCCATGACCACGGAGACCGAGCAGGGATCGATGCCGGGCGCGGCCGCACCGCGCATCCTCAGCAGCGAGTACGTCTGGATCACCATCGGCGCGTGCGCGCTCGTGTTCCTCGGCGCGTTCGAGTCCCTCGCGGTGACCACGGTGATGCCGACCGTGAGCGCCGACCTCGGGGGCGAGCGGCTGTACGCGCTCGCGTTCGCCGGACCGCTCGCGACCGGGGTCATCGGCATGGTCGTCACGGGGAACTGGGCCGATCGTCGCGGTCCGGTCGCTCCGCTGTACACGGCGGTCGGCATCTTCGTCGTCGGGTTGCTGATCGCAGGTCTCGCTCCGAGCATGGAGATCCTCGTCGCCGGACGGTTCGCGCAGGGCCTCGGCAGCGGTGGGTTGATGGTCGCACTCTACGTTGTCGTCGCCCGCGTCTACCCGCAGGAACTGCATCCGGCGATCTTCGCGGGCTTCGCTGCGGCGTGGGTCATCCCCTCGCTGATCGGGCCGACGGTCGCCGGAGCGGTGACGGAGCTGTGGAGTTGGCACTGGGTGTTCCTCGGCGTGGTGGTCCTGGTGCTGCTGGCGCTGCTGATGGTCATCCCGGCCCTCCGCGGATTGGCGGGCGGAGGGGATGCGACGACGCCCTGGTCGCTCGGTCGACTCGGGTGGTCGGTCCTCGCCGCTGTCGCCGTGCTCGCGCTGAACCTGGTCGGCGACATCCCCGGAGTCGGCCCCTGGCTGGCCGTCGTCGCCGTGGTCGTCGCGCTCATCGCGGTGCGACCGCTCGTCCCCCGAGGCACGCTTCGCGCCCGGCGAGGGCTGCCTGCGGTCATCCTCGTCCGCGGGCTCGGTGCTGCCGCGTTCTTCGGCGCGCAGGTGTACCTGCCGTATCTGCTGACGGATCGCTACGACCTCTCGCCCACCCTCGCCGGGCTGTCCCTCACCGGCGGCGCCCTCGCCTGGTCCATCGCGGCGACGGTGCAGGGGCGGATGGGCGCGCGCCTGTCGAGCGTGGCGGCCGTGCGCTGGGGCACGATCCTCGTGCTGGCCGGCATCGCGCTGACGGTCGCGACCGCGGGCTTCGGCTGGGAGGCGTGGACGGCGGCGGCCGCGTGGGTCGTGGCGGGAGCCGGCATGGGGCTGATGAGCCCGCGCAGCAGTGCGCTCACGCTGGCGCTCTCGACGCCGGAGACCCAGGGCTTCAACAGCGCGGCCATGACCGTCGCCGACTCCTTCGGCAGCGCGATGGCTCTCGCCGTCACCGGAGTGCTGTTCACCGCCCTGGCGGCAGCCGACCCGTTCCTCGGTGTGTTCGTCCTCGCGGCGGTGCTCGCGCTCGCCGCGGCGGTCCTCGCCCCGAGGGTCGGCGTGGGCGCGGGCCGCTGAGCGGGATTTGCGCGGTCGGCAACCGGTCCCTACGCTGATGAACGGTGTTCAGGTGAACATCGTTCAGGAAGGATCCTCATGACCGCTGCGCCCCGAGACACCTCTGCGACACTCGGCCGGGTGGCCGTGTTCGCCGCCCTCATCATCGTGCTCGGGACCGTCGTCGTCCCGCTCCCCGGGGGAGTGCCGATCACCGGTCAGACGCTCGGCGTGATGCTGGCGGGTCTGATCCTCGGTCCGCGGATCGCGCCGCTGTCGATCGCGCTCGTGCTGGCCCTGGCGGCGCTGGGGCTTCCGGTGCTCGCCGGCGGTCGCGGCGGCCTCGGCGTCTTCGTGGGACCGACCGTGGGGTACATGATCGGGTGGATCGTCGGGGTCGTCGTCATCGGACTCCTCATGCGCACGGGCCGCTTCACCTGGTGGCGGACGGCCCTCGCGGCGCTCGTCGGCGGGGTGGCGGTCGTCTACGCCTTCGGCATCCCGGTGCAGGCACTCGTGACGGGCGTGCCGATCGACCTCACCGCGCTGTCGAGCCTCGCCTTCCTGCCCGGAGACCTCATCAAGGTCACCGCGGCCACCCTGGTCGCCGTCGCCCTCCGCCGCGCCTACCCGCGCGCGTTCCCCGACCGCCGCATCCCGACGACCCCCGTCCCCGCCTGACCCCGTCCCGTCGCCCCTCCGTGCGGGCACTTGTCGGACCGATTTACGGATGTCGGACCGGATCATGCCCTCCGGCCCGACATCCGTACAACCGCCCGACAGGCGTGCGCCGGAACGGGATTCGGTGTCCGGGGAACAAGTGGGCCGTGACTCGGTGTTGCTGATGAGCGAGACTGGCCACGGAACCGGCTGACGGAACCGGCCGACGGAGAGGTGCGACGGATGACTGCGGAGAAGACCGACGAATACGACCTGATCGTGCTGGGCGGAGGACCGGTCGGGGAGAACGTGGCCGACCGCGCCGTGCAGGGCGGACTCACGGCGATCATCGTGGAGAGCGAGCTCGTCGGAGGGGAATGCTCGTACTGGGCGTGCATGCCCTCGAAGGCGTTGCTCCGCTCCGCGCAGGCACTGCGGGCCGCACAGCACGTCGCCGGAGCATCGCAGGCGGTGACAGGGAAGCTCGACGTGCGAGCGGTGTTCGACCGTCGTGACTCCTTCACCAGCAACTGGTCCGACGACGGCCAGGTGCAGTGGCTCGACTCGGCCGGCATCGACCTGGCGCGCGGACACGGTCGGCTCACGGGCGAGCGCGAGGTGACCGTGACGGATACCGACGGCGGGGAGCGCGTGCTCCGGGCGCGGCACGCCGTGGCGATCAGCACCGGGTCGGACGCGGTCATCCCGCCCATCGACGGCCTGCGCGAGGCAGCGCCGTGGACGAGCCGCGAGGCCACCAGCGCCGAGGAGCTCCCGGAGAGCCTGGCGGTGATCGGCGGGGGCGTGGTGGCCGTGGAGATGGCGACCGCGTACGCCGCCCTCGGCTCGACGGTCACGGTGATCGCCCGCAGCGGTCTGCTCGGCGGGATGGAGCCCTTCGCGGGGGAGCGCGTCGCCGCGGGGCTGAAGGAGCTCGGCGTGGACGTGCGCACCTCGACGGGCACGACATCCGTGCGGCGGGACGACAGCGGCGTGACGATCACCCTCGACGGCGGAGACGAGATCGTCGCGGCGGAGGTGCTGGTCGCGACGGGGCGCTCTCCGCGCAGCGGCGACATCGGCCTGGAGATCGTCGGCCTGGAGCCCGGGCGCTGGATCGAGACGGATGACACCCTCCGCGTCCCCGGTTCCGAGTGGCTCTACGCGGTGGGCGACGTGAACGGACGCGTGCTGCTGACGCACCAGGGCAAGTACCAGGGCCGGGCCGCGGGCGACGTCATCGCGGCACGCGCGAAGGGCGAGGACGTCGACGACGCCCCGTGGGGCCGTCACGTCGCGACAGCCGACCACGCCGCCGTCCCGCAGGTCACGTTCTCGATCCCCGAGGTCGGATCCGTCGGGCTCACCGAGGCAGCCGCGCGGGGGGCCGGCACCGCCGTGCGGGCGGTCGACTACGACCTGGGCTGGGTCGCGGGCGCGAGCCTGTACGAGGACGGCTTCGCCGGACAGGCGCGCCTGGTCGTCGACACCGACCGCGACGTCGTGATCGGCGCCACGTTCGTCGGACCGGAGGTCGCGGAGCTCGTCCAGGCCGCGACCATCGCGATCGTCGGCGAGGTGCCGATCGCCCGGCTGTGGCACGCGGTGCCGTCGTACCCGACCATCAGCGAGATCTGGCTGCGGCTGCTGGAGGGCTACGGCCGCGACTCGGCGTGATCATCGAGGCAATCCGTTCGCGCGGCGGCGCCGAACAGGATCGGGATTGTTTCTCACATTGACGACCTCTCGCGCAACCCGCACCCCGATGTCGCACCCGTCTTATACGCTCTTACCCACATCCGAGGAGGCAGGACCATGAAGGCTGTACTCGCAGGAACCGTCATCGCCGAGGCCGACGAGAGCGACCTCGTCCGCATCGAGGGGAACTGGTACTTCCCGCCCGCGTCCATCGCGCCGGACACGCTCGTCGAGAGCCCCACGCCGTACACCTGTCCGTGGAAAGGCGAGGCGCAGTACTTCTCCGTGCAGACCGACAGCGGACTGCATGAGGACTACGCGTGGTCGTACCCGCATCCGTATCCCTCCGCGTTCGATCGCGTGGGCAAGGACTTCTCGGGCTACGTGGCCTTCGATCCGCGCGTCGAGGTCGGCCCCTAGCCACCCCCCGCCTCGCATCGATCGACCGACTGGAGACCAGCCCATGATCGAGTTCCGCAACGTGACGAAGCGGTTCCCGGACGGCACCCTCGCCGTCGACGACTTCAGCCTCGTGCTGCCGTCGCGCAAGACCACCGTGTTCGTCGGCTCGTCCGGCTGCGGCAAGACGACCCTGCTGCGCATGATCAACCGCATGGTCGAACCCACCTCGGGAGAGGTCGAGATCGACGGCGAGAGCGTGCTCGGCGGAGACCCGGTCGCCTTGCGTCGTCGGATCGGCTACGTGATGCAGAACTCCGGACTGATGCCGCATTTCACCGTGCTCGACAACGTCGCGACGGTGCTGCGGCTGACCGGTGTGAAGAAGGCAGAGGCCCACAAGCGCGCCCGCACGCTGCTCGACACGGTCGGGCTCGACCAGTCGCTCGCCGAGCGCTACCCGAGTCAGCTGTCGGGCGGACAGCAGCAGCGCGTGGGCGTGGCCCGCGGGCTCGCCGCGGATCCCAACATCCTGCTGATGGACGAGCCGTTCGGCGCGGTCGACCCGATCGTGCGGGCCGACCTGCAGCAGGAGACGCTGCGACTCCAGCGCGAACTCGACAAGACGGTCGTCTTCGTCACCCACGACATCGACGAGGCGTTCCTGCTCGGCGACCAGGTCGTGATCCTCGACAAGGGCGCCCGCGTGGTGCAGGTGGGCAGCCCGAGCGAGATCATCGAGAACCCGGCTGACGACTTCGTGGCGGCGTTCATCGGCGCCGACCGCGGACGCCGTGCCCTGCACCTGAAGCAGACGCCGCGCGGAACCGTCGTCGTCGACTCCGAGGGGCGCACTCAGGGTGCGATCGTCGACGTGCCCGATTCCGTGACCGACGCGCTCCTGAGCGAGGAGAGCGCGACGAAGGGCGCTCCGTGAACTGGGTCGTCGACAACCTCGGGCTCATCCTCGAGCTGACCGCGATCCACCTGCAGCAGAGCGCGATCGCGATCGTCCTCGGCTTCGTCCTCTCGCTGCCGCTGGGCTGGGTGGCCTGGCGGTATCAGCTCGTGAAGGGACCGGTCATCGTCCTGACCGGTCTGCTCTACACGATCCCGTCCCTGGCGCTGCTGATCCTGCTGCCCTCCATCGCGGGCTATCCCGCCCGCAGCCCGGCGAACCTCATCATCGGTCTCACGATCTACGCGATCGCGATCCTGGTGCGGGCCGTGTCCGATGGGCTGGACTCCGTCGACCCGGCCATCCGGCAGTCGGCGACCGCCATGGGCTACGGCGGTTTCCGCCGGTTCTGGACGGTCGACTTCCCGCTCGCGGGTCCGGTCGTGCTCGCCGGCCTCCGCGTGGCGGCGGTCAGTACGATCTCCCTCGCTACGGTCGGAATCCTCGTCGGGGTCAACAACCTCGGCTACCTGTTCACGAACGGTCTGCAGCGCCGCATCCTGGCAGAGGTCTTCTCCGGTGTCGTCGCGGTGGTGGTCATCGCGCTCGTGATCGATCTGCTGCTCCTGCTGCTCGGCCGCGCCCTGATGCCGTGGACCAGGGCGGCGAAGGTCCCGGCGGCCGCCCGCCAGACCGCGACGGTGAGGGCTGCCGCATGAACGTGTTCACCGAAGCCCTCGCGTGGCTCTTCTCGCCGGACCGCTGGGTGGGGCCCTATGCGCTGCCCATCCTGTTCGGCCAGCACATGTACTTCACCCTGGTCTCGGTCGTGATCGCCGCGGTGATCGCCGTGCCGCTGGGCTGGCTCATCGGCCACACGGGCAAGGGGCGCGAAGTCGCGGTCGCGGTCGCCGGCGCCGCCAGGGCGATCCCCTCGTTCGGACTCATGGTGCTGCTCGTGCTGCTGCTCGGCGTGCTCCGCATCCCGGAGGCCGCGATCATCACGTTCGTGCTCCTGGCCATCCCGTCGCTCCTCGCCGGGGCGTACACCGGACTCGAGGCGATCGACCGCCGCATCCTCGACTCGGCCCGGGCCATGGGGATGACCGAATGGCAGGTGTTCTGGAAGGTCGAGGTGCCGCTGGGGCTCCCGCTGCTCGTCGGCGGCATCCGTGCGGCGCTCCTCCAGGTGATCGCCACGGTCACCATCGCCGCCTACATCAACCTCGGCGGTCTCGGCCAGCCGATCATCCAGGGCATTCCGCTGCGCAAGTTCGACCAGGTGCTGGGCGGGGCCATCCTGGTGGCCGTCCTCGCCCTGATCGTCGATCTGCTCCTCGCGATCGTCCAGCATGCCGTGGTCTCCGCCGGAGTCCGCAGCGCTCCGCAGAAGCGTCGATCGCGATCCGCCCTCAAGGCGGCGGCTCCCGCCACCGCCTGACCACCGACCCACAGCATCTCCCGTTGTCCCAGAGAAGAGGAAGTCACATGTTCACAGCACGCAAGTCACGGCTCGCCCTCGCCGGCGGCGTCTCGCTCGTCGCGGCGCTCACGCTCGGCGGCTGCGCCAGCAGCAACCCGCTCGACGCTCCCTCCGAGGACTCGGGCTCCGGCGGCGGCGACACGATCGTCATCGGCTCGCAGGCGTACTACTCGAACGAGATCATCGCCGAGATCTACTCGCAGGCACTCGAGGCCGCCGGCTTCGACGTCGACGAGCAGTTCAGCATCGGCCAGCGCGACGCGTACATGCCGGATGTCGAATCGGGCGCGATCGACGTGTTCCCGGAGTACACGGGCAACCTGCTCGAGTACCTCGACAAGGACGCGACCGCTACGAGCCCCGAGGATGTCTACGCCGCGCTGAAGGAAGCGCTGCCCGAGGGGCTCACCGCACTCGACTACGCCGAGGCCTCCGACCAGGACACGTACACCGTGCTGAAGAGCTTCGCCGAGGAGAACGACCTCACCTCGATCGGAGACCTCTCGAAGGTCACCACCCCGGTCACGATCGGTGCGGCGCCGGAGTTCGAGCAGCGTCCGTACGGCCCCGCCAAGGCGAAGGAGGTCTACGGCGTCGACCTCGGCTTCTCGGCGACGGGTCCGACCACGCTCGAGTCGCTGCTGGCCGGTGAGATCCAGGTCGCCGACATCTACTCGGCCGACCCGGCGTTCCAGACCGAGGACATCGTCGCGCTCGAGGACCCGGAGAACATCATCCTCGCCTCCAACGTCGTGCCGATCGTCTCGAGCGACGTGGCCGACGAGGTGTCCGACGTGATCAACGCGATCAGCGCCAAGCTGACCGCCGAGGAGCTCGTCGCCCTGAACGTGCAGAGCACGGTCGATCAGAAGTCGGCGAGCGACATCGCCGAGCAGTGGCTGGCCGACAACGACCTCAGCTGACTTCCGCCCTCACGAGCGCCCGGGCCCCTCAGGGTCCGGGCGCTCGTGCGTCAGAGGCGGGCGTCCTGCTTGGGAACGACGACCTGCTTGATGATGATCAGGATGGACGCGGTCACGGGCACCGCGACGAGGGCGCCGAGGAGTCCGAGCAGGGTACCGCCGGCGAGGGCGCCGATGACCACGAGGGATCCGGGCACCGCCACCGCACGGTTCATCACGCGCGGGGTCAGCACGTACGCCTCCACCTGCATGTACACCAGGTAGATCGCCGCGAAGATGAGGGCCGCGATCGGATCCGTGAACAGGGCGAGGCCGGTGCCGATGATCCAGAACAGCACGGATCCGACGAGCGGGATCAGCGTCACGCAGAACGCGATGGTCGCCATGAGGGGCGGGAACGGCAGCCCGAGGACCGTGTACAGGATGAGTGCGAGCGTCGCGTTGCAGAACGCCAGGATCACCATGCCCATCACGTAGCCGCCGACCGAGTCGGTGATCTGCTCCGAGATGTCGGCGGCCCGAGCCCGGTCGCGCGCAGGGGCCAGGCGGAGCAGGCCCTGCTTCATGGCGGGCAGGGTCGCGAGGAAGTACAGGGTGAGGACGAGGACGACGATCGCGCCCGAGATGCCGGTGGCGATCGAGGCGCCGACAGCGAGGGCGCCGCCTCCGATCGTGGCGAGATTGCCGAAGTCGGAGAGGAACTTCTGCACCTCGCCGACGAGATCCTGGAACTGATCGCCGAACTGGGCGTTCAGCGTCGCATAGAGATCGGTTCTCGTGAAGTCCTGGATCATGCCGGGAACCGACTTCACGAAGCTGGTGATCTGGTCGATCACGATGGGGATGACCATCCACAGCACGAGCGCGAACACGACGATCAGCGCGAGGATCGTGATGACGACCGCGATCGCCCGGGACAGGCCGCGGCGCTCCAGGAACCGCACGGCGGGGTCGAGGCCGAGCGCGCCGAAGAGGGCGAGGGCGATGTAGATCAGGACGGTCGACAGGCTCGAGATCGCGAGGCCGATGACGATGGCGCCCAGACCGCCCAGCGTCAGGAGGAAGCCGAACACGAAGGGACGGTCGATGCGCGTCCAGATCGACCGGCTCGGTGTCGGCGGATCGACGGGCTCGGCGGCCGCGGGGACGGTCTCAGTGAGCGTCGGGGCCTCTCCACCCGGTGCGGGCGTCTGCTCGAGGTGCGGCTCCGCGGCAGCGTCGTCGTGGGACGCGGGAGAGGGCGACTCGTCGTTGCTCATGTGCTCACGATAGCGGGGAAGCGGAGCGAAACCAGGGTCTGATGCGGCTCTAGAGTAGGGGGCATGACCGCCGCCGAGGACCCGAAGGCCGAACTGCTCCGACTTCGCGCCACCATCGACAACATCGACGCCGCACTGATCTTCATGCTGGCCGAGCGCTTCCGCGCGACCCAGCAGGTCGGGCACCTGAAGGCCGAGCACCAGATGCCGGCATCCGATCCGAATCGGGAGGAGCAGCAGGTCGCGCGGCTCCGCGCACTCGCTGAGGAGGCGCATCTCGACCCGGAGTTCGCGGAGAAGTGGTTCAACTTCGTGGTGGCTGAGGTGATCCGCCACCACACGGAGGCGGCCGAGAGCCGCTGAAAGAGGTGCCGGACGGGCGACGGTGTGTGCAGCACTCGCCCGTCCGGAGCTGTGAGAGGCCGAGAAGGCCAACTAAGTTCAATGAATAAACTTAGGGAGAGACTACGGATCGTCTGACGATCTGTCAACAACTCGCGACGGATGGCTCTGGAACGGGAACGCATGATCAACACGGATGACGGCCTCGACACGCAGGCGTCGGTTCGGCGTGCGAACCTGCGGCGGGCGCTGCAGCTCGTGTTCCGAAACCCCGGCACACAGACCAGGGCCGGCATCGCGCGCTCGACCGGGCTGACCGCTGCGACGGCATCCTCCCTCGTCGCGGAGCTGATCGACACCCGCCTGGTCGTCGAGGGAGAGCAGGCCGCGAGCACCGGAGGGAAACGGGCCACGACACTCAGCATCGATGCGAGTCACCATCTGATCCTCGTGCTGGTGATCCAGCCTCTGCACGCGGACATCGCCCTGGTGGCGCTGGACGGCTCCGAGGTGGAGACCCGCGAGGTGAGCTACAGCCCTGCGGAGCGCGACCGCCTCCTCGACGAGGCCGTCGCGGAGGTGGCCGCCGAGTTCCGCGGACGCCTGCTCGCGGTCGGAGTGCAGCTGCCGGGAACCACCGACGGGCGGTCGGTGCTCGAGAGCGTGCAGCTGCGGTGGCAGGACGTGCCTCTCGCCGAGCGGCTCGAGCAGATCGTCGACGCCCCGGTGCTGCTCGTGAACGACGTCGACGCGGAGGCCATCGCGGAGGCCGGGATGGACGAGTCGCCGTCCGGATACCGCCTCTTCATCCACCTGGGCGGGGGCGTCGGGGCGGCCGTCACGCTCGACGGCGAACTCGCCCCCGGTCCGCGGGACCGCGCCGGCGAGATCGGACACGTCCAGGTCGTCTTCGGTGAGGCCGCTCGCGCCTGCCGCTGCGGACAACGCGGCTGCCTGGAATCCGCCGCCGCGATGGGCGCCATGCTCGGGGAGGAGTTCTCCGATGCGCTCGACCCCGCGGCGATCGCGGAACTCGTCGCGCGGGCGGATCAGGCGCAGATCGACGAGGGGGCGCGCGCCCTGGCCCGTGCCATCAAGCTCATCGCGGCCCTGCTCGATCCCACCGAGGTGGTCATCGGCGGTCCGGCCGCCCAGCTCGGTCCGCGGTTCCTCGAGAGGGTGCGCCGCGAGACCGAGTACCCGGCGCGGGGGACGGCGCAGGTCCCCGTCCGCTACGCCGACCCCCGGGTCTCGCTCTCCGCCGGCGCCGCCCAGGCCGCGCTCACCGCGACCCTCGGTGTGCGCTGGAATCCGCAGCAGCTGCGCGCCGCACCCCCGTCCTGAGGCCCGAGCGTCGCGTGCCCGCGCAGGTCCGCGGACGGATGTCGGGCCGGCGGACGGATGTCGGGCGGGCGGATGTCGGGCCGGCGGACGGATGTCGGGCGGGATGCCGGGTTTCCCTCCGGCATCCGTCCATCCGTCCGACAGGTGTCCCGGCAGCGGACGGGTCCGTGGACGGGTCCGTGGACGGGTCCGCGGACGGATGTCGGGCGGGCGGACGGATGTCGGGCCGGATGCCGGGTTTCCCTCCGGCATCCGTCCATCCGTCCGACAGGTGTCCCGGCATCCGTGCATCCGTCCGACAGGTGTCCCGACGGCAGGTGTCCCGACGGGCGGGACCCGGGCGGGACCCCGGCGGCGGGCGCCGAACCTACTTGACGCTGCCTGCCGTGAGTCCGCCGACGAGGCGCTTCTCGATGAGCATGAACAGGATGACGACGGGCAGGATCGCGACGATCGACACGCCGAACACGTACTGCCAGCTCGTCTCGTACTGCCCGACGAACTTGGTCAGGGCGACCGACAGCGGCTGATTCTTGTCGGTCGACAGGATCACGAGCGAGGCTGCGAACTCGTTCCAGCAGGCCACGAACGTGAACACGATCGCGGTGACGATGCCGGGCCACACGAGCGGAAGGTTGATCTTGAACAGCACGGTGAAGCGTCCGGCGCCGTCGATCTGCGCCGCTTCGTCGATCTCCTTCGGAATGCCGGCGAAGAAGGAGTGCATGATCCAGACCGCGAACGACAGGTTGAACGCGGCGTTGATGAAGATCATCGCGGCCCACGTGTCGCCGAGGCCGAGCGTCGTGAACTGTCGGAACAGGCCGGACGTCAGCACCGCCGGCTGCAGCATCTGCGTGACGATCACGAGGAACAGGAACACCATGCGGCCGGGGAAGGTGAATCTCGCCGTGTAGTACGCCGCCGGCAGCGACACGAGCAGCACGAGCAGCGTCGCGAACACGGCGATGATGATCGTCGAGATGAGGTTGTACGGCAGCGGCGTCTCGGGCGTCGACCACATCGAGAGGTAGTTCTCCCAGTGCCACTCGATCGGGAGGTACGTCGGGTCGACCGAGCGGATCTGCGACTTCGTCTTCACGGAGCCGAAGAACATGATGAGGTACGGCAGCACGAAGATGGCGAGCACGAGGAACCCGGCGACGGTGCGCAGGATCACGCGAGGCAGCGTCACCTGGTCTTCCGTGTAGCGGCGCTTGCGTCCGGGAGCCGGAGGTGTGGCGCGGCGGCCGCGGCCTCCCGTGGTGGTCACGAGCTCGGTCTCGGTCACGGTCATGATCAGACCTCCTTCATGGGCTTGACGATCTTCACGTATGCCGCGACGATCACGATGACGATGAGGAACGCCACCACGGAGAGGGCGCTGGCGACATCCACCTTCTTCTGCAGCTCGATGTACTTGAAGATCAGGGTCATGATCGTGTCGGCGCCGTAGCCGGGGATCGATCCGGTCATCACCTTCAGGATCGGCAGCGAGTTGAAGACGTTGATGATGTTGATGAGGATCGCCACCGCCAGGGCGCTCCGCAGCTGCGGCAGCACGATGGACCAGTAGGTGCGGGCGGGGCCGGCGCCATCCATCTTCGCGGCCTCGATCGCGTCGGCCGGAACCGACTGGAGCCCGGCGAGGATCGTGTACGTCGTGAACGGAAGTGAGACGAAGATCGCGATCACGATCGACCAGATGAACGCCGTGGTGGGGTTCTTGGTCCATCCGTAGCCGACGGCGTCATCCGACAGTCCGATGTCGTAGAGGAACTTGTTGAAGATCCCGAAGTAGGGCTCGAGGCTGTAGTAGAACACCATGGTCGTCATCACGACGGACGCGGCCCACGGCACGATCACGGCCATGCGGACGAGCTGCCTGCCCGGGAAGGCCTTGTTCAGGATCTGCGCCAGCCCGAGCGAGATGACGACGGTGAGCGCGACGACCGAGACCACCCAAACGATCGTGCGGAAGAAGATCGGCCAGAACTCGGCGAAGGCGAACACGGTGGCGAAGTTGTCGAAGCCGACCGAGCCCTTGTCGAGGCCCGACAGCGAGATGTCGCGCGTCGAGTTGAAGAACATCACGCCGGCGGGGAACAGCACGACGCCGATGATGAGCAGCAGGGCCGGTGCGATCCAGGGCAGCGCCTGGAGCAGATCCTTTCCCCCGGGCCTGCCGCGCGTGGCATCCGGGGTCTTCGGGGTGCGGGGGCGGCTGTCCGCCGCCCCCGCGAGGTTCGAGGACTCTGTCTTCTGGCTCATTCGGGTACCCGAACCTCTCCGATCAGCGGGCTCAGCCCGCGTCGACCTGCGACTGGATCTCGGTCAGCACATCCTGTGCCGGCTTCGACTGCAGCTGTCCGAACAGGGACTTGAACGCACCGTCTGCGGCCGACCACTTCGGGTTCGTCGACGGGTAGAACTGGGCGTCGGGCAGCACGTCGAGGAACGGCTTGAGAGCCTCCTCGCCGGAGAGCTGCTCGGCACCGGACTTGGTGACCGGGAGGAAGCCCTCGGCCTGCACCCACGGGACGTACACGTCGGGCGAGTAGTAGTAGTCGAAGAACTTCGTGATCGCCTCCTTCTTGTCGTCGTCGTTCTGGAACGCCATCAGCTGGTCCATGACGCCGAGCGTGAAGGGCGAGCCGTCCTTCGTGGGGATCGGGACGATGGAGTAGTCCAGGTCGGGGTTGTTGTCGGCGATCTGTCCGACCGTCGGCGGCAGGCCGACCTGCATGCCGATCTTGCCCTGGATGAAGATGTCCATCAGCGGGGAGCGCTGCGTCGAGCCGGGGTCTGCCTGCGTCGCACCGGCGTCGATCATCTTCTTGATCTGCTCGGCGCCGACGAGGTTCTCCGGGGTGTCGATCGTGATCTCCGACGCGTCGCCGAAGGAGCCGCCCCCGCCCCACAGCCAGACGGCTGCCTCGGCCTGCGCCTCTTCGGAGCCGAGCGGCATGCCGTAACCCGCGACGCCACCGCCGAGCGCCGACACCTTGGTCGCGGCGTCGAGCAGCGAGTCCCAGTCGGTCGGCGCCTCGACACCCGCCTGGTTGAGCAGGGCGTTGTTGACGAACAGGGCGCGCGCAGAGGCGATGAGGGGCAGCGCATAGGCGGTGCCGTCGACCTCGGCGTTCTTCAGAAACGACTCCTGGAAGTCGGAGTAGGTGTCTTCGGAGACGACGTCCTTCGTCGGGTACAGGAGCTCGTCGCCCACGAAGCCGGCGAACGGGCCGCCGTTGTAGATGTCCGGTGCCTCGTTCGCCTGGATCTTGGTGGAGACGACCTTCTCGAGGTTGTCCCAGGACTGCACCTCGAGCTCGACCTTGATGTCGGGGTTGGCCTTCTCGAACCCGTCGATGACGGTCTCCCAGTTGGCCTTGGTGCCGTCGGAGTAGCTGGGGACGAGCAGGTCGAGGGTGGTGGATCCCTCCTCGCCTCCGCTGTCGCCGGACGATCCGCCGAACCCGCACGAAGCGAGCGAGAGCGTGGCGACGGCCGCGATGGCGGCGGCACCGAACCGCAGTGACTTCTTCATGTGTATTGCATTCCTCACTGTGAGTGACCACTCCGCGGCGGCGGGGCCGCTTCGGAGGGGGGTGTGGTGCACAGTCGCAAGCACATCACGCGACGGTGCGTGGTGATCGCTTCGCCGGGTGGCAGCCGCGATCGTTCAAGCCGAGGCTCGGGTTCTCGGCGACGATCAGGACCGGCGTCGAGGCGGTGGAACTTGTCCGATTATTTGTCAGGAGAACAAACAAAATCAAGAAGATCCTGAGGTTGCCGTTCTTATGCGCCATAGTATGATCGAAACCGGCATCAAACGATCACAAGTATGCAACATATCGCTCGAAAGGCCGTTCCATGACCGAATCGCTGCCCGGCGCGCACATGCGCGAAGAACTCCACTCCCAGCCCGCCATGTGGGCCAGGGCCGCCGATCTGACGGCTGAGCAGAAGCGGCTTCCCGCGTCCGGCGCGCGCATCGCGGTCGTCGGCTGCGGCACCTCGTGGTTCATGGCCCAGTCGTATGCGGCGCTGCGAGAGACCTCCGGTCAGGGCGAGACCGACGCTTTCGCCGCATCCGAGGCCTTCATCGATCGCGGCTACGACGCCGTCGTCGCGCTCACCCGCTCCGGCACGACCACCGAGGTCCTCGAGCTCGTCGAGCGCATCAAGGGACGCATCCCGACCGTCGGCGTGATCGGCGACCCCGAGTCCCCGCTCGTCTCGCTCGTGGACGAAGCCGTGCTGCTGCCCTTCGCCGACGAGAAGTCCGTGGTGCAGACTCGCTTCGCCACCACGGCGCTCGCCCTGTTCCGCGCCTCCCTCGGCGAGAACCTGGACGCCGCGATCGCCGACGCCGAGGCCGTGCTGGTCGAGCCCGGTGACGAGGAGCTGCGCGATGCCGACCAGTACACCTTCCTCGGTCGCGGCTGGACGATCGGACTCGCCCACGAGGCCGCCCTCAAGCTGCGCGAGTCGTCGCAGTCGTGGACGGAGGCCTACCCCTCGATGGACTACCGCCACGGCCCGATCGCGATCGCCGCTCCCGGTCGGGTGACCTGGCAGTTCGGCGAAGCTCCGGAGGGACTCTCGGCGCAGGTCGAGGCCACCGGCGCCCGGTTCGAGCAGCGCGCCATCGACCCGCTCGCCGACCTCGTGCGCCTGCACCGCACGGCCCTCGACCGCGCCGTCGCCCGGGGCCTCGACCCCGACCAGCCGCGCAACCTCACGCGATCCGTCATCCTGGATGCATGACACGAACCCCCGCCGGAGCCGATCATGACCGGAGCTGACGGGACGGGCAGCGTCCCCGACGTCGAGCGCGACGCCGCGGGGGAGCGGCTCGCCGCTGTGCGCGCCCTCGGGCCCGGTGCCCCCGTGCTGGCCTTCGACGTGGGCGGCACCGACATCAAGTCCGCGCTGTTCGACGCGGACGGCACGGCGCTCGGTCTGCGCCGCACACCCACCCCGATCGTGGAGGGCGATCGCACGCAGGCGCTGCTCGAGCGCCTCGACGTGCTCGCTGCGGAACTGCGGACGACGCATCCGGAGGTCGTGCCGCAGGCGGTCGGCCTCGTCGTGCCGGGAATCGTGGATGCGGACGCGGGGATCGGGATCTTCGCGAGCAACCTCGGCTGGCACGACGCTCCGCTCCGCGACCTCGCGTCCGCACGCCTCGGCCTCCCCGTGGCGTTCGACCACGACGTGCGGGCCGCGAGCTGGGCCGAGCGCCGGCTCGGCGGCGCCCGTGATTACGCGGACGCGGTCGTGCTCGTGATCGGCACCGGTATCGCCGGCGCCCTCCTCGTCGGCGGCGTGCCCTACACGGCCGGCGGCTACGCCGGTGAGATCGGGCACTCGCCCATCGCGGACGGCCCCGTCTGCGCGTGCGGCGCCCGCGGCTGCCTGGAGGCGGTCGCATCGGCCGGAGCCATCGCGCGTCGCTACCGCGAGGCCACCGGCATCACCCCGGAAGGGGCGAAGGACGTGATCGCCAGGGCGGCGGCCGGTGACGAGGTCGCCGCGGAGATCTGGAACTCCGCGCTCGACGCCCTCACGATGTCCCTGGCCCAGCTCACGGCGGTGGTGGCGCCGCAGGCCGTCGTCATCGGCGGGGGACTGTCCCGTGCCGGAGGCGCGCTGTTCGACGAGCTGCGCTCACGGCTCGCCGCCCGGCTCAGCTTCCACCGCATCCCGGTGCTCGTCCCGGCGCAGCTCTCCGGCAACGCGGGCCTGCTCGGTGCGGCCCTGCGCGCGAGGGAGCTCACATGATCCTCACCGTGACACCGAACCCCGCCCTCGACCTCACCTGGCACGTCGACCGTCTCATCGAAGGCGGCACGCACCGAGCGGATGCCGGAGCGGCCCGAGCCGGCGGCAAGGGCCTCAACGTCGCCCGCGTGGCGCACGCGCAGGGGTCCGCCGTCCTCGCCGTCACCACCGCCGGCGGTCGGGCGGGCGAGGAGTTCGCCGCCGAACTCGCCGCGAGCGGAGTGCCGCACGCGCTGGTGCCGGTCGCCGCCGACACCCGACGGAGCGTGGCGATCGTCGACCGGACGCTCGGCGACACCACCATCATCAACGAGCGCGGGGCGAACCCGACCGATCTCGAGTGGGCGGCGCTGATCGGTGAGGTCGTGGAACGGCTGGCCGCGGCGAGCGTGCTCGTCGTCTCCGGCAGCCTCCCGCCCGGGGCGCCGGAGACGCTGCTGCCCCTGCTGATCAGGGTCGGGCGCGACGCGGGCGTCCCCGTCATCGTGGATACCTCCGGTCCCGCTCTCCTCCGCGCGGCGGATGCCGGAGCGACGGTCCTCAAGCCGAACATGGCCGAGCTCGTCGAGGCGACCGGCATCGCGGATCCGGTCGAGGGCGCCCGCTCCCTGATCGGCCGCGGCGCCGAACTGGTGCTGCTCTCGCTCGGAGCGGACGGAATGCTCGCCGTCACCGCCGCCGACCTCGTGCACGCACGGCTCGATCAGCCGCTCGCCGGCAACCCCACCGGTGCCGGCGACGCGGGGGTCGCGGCCTGCGCGGTGCGGTACGCCGCGGGAGACCGCGACCCCGCGTCGATCCTTCGCCTGGCCACCGCCTGGTCTGCCGCCGCGGTGCTCACCCCCCTCGCCGGCGACATCTCCTCCCGCTGGACCGAGCTCGAGCAGCAGCTCCGCGTCTCGCATCCCGATCCCTCTTCATTCCGGAAGGACCCCTCGTGACCCTCGTCTCCGCTCGCGACCTCGTCTCCGCGGCATCCGCCGCCGGCACCGGGATCGGCGCGTTCAACGTGATCCATCTCGAGACCGCGGAGGGGCTGGTGCGCGCTGCGGCCCTCGCGCAGCTGCCGGTCATCCTGCAGATCTCGCAGAACTGCGCCGACTATCACGGGGGGCTCGAGCCGATCGCTCTGGCCACGATGGCCGTCGCGCGTCGTGCGGAGACCCCCGTCGCGGTGCACCTCGATCATGCGGAGCGGCCTGAGCTGGTGGACGAGGCCGTCGCGCTGGGCTTCGGGTCGGTCATGTTCGACGGCGGGGCGCTTCCCTATGACGAGAACGTCGCCCTGACGGCTGCGGTGGTCGAGCGCGCCCATGCGGCAGGGGTGTATGTCGAGGGGGAGCTCGGCGAGGTGGGCGGCAAGGACGGAGCGCACGCGCCCGGAGTGCGCACGGACCCCGGCGAGGCGCGGCAGTTCGTCGCGGCCACCGGCGTCGACGCGCTGGCCGTCGCGGTCGGCTCCTCGCACGCGATGACCGATCGCACGGCCTCCCTGGATCTCGACCTGATCCGGCGGCTGCACCAGACCCTGCCCGTCCCGCTCGTGCTGCACGGATCCTCCGGCGTCGCGGACGAGGTCATTGCGGATGCGGTGCGGGCAGGCATGACGAAGATCAACGTCTCCACGCACCTGAACGGGTTCTTCACACGCGCCGTCCGCGAGAAGCTGGCGGCGGACGAGGGGCTGGTCGATTCGCGCAAGTACCTCGCCCCCGCGCGCGAGGCGCTCGCGCAGGAGGCCGCCCGCCTGCTCCGACTCTTCGCCCTCGCCTCATGACCGCGCAGATCCTCACCCGGGTCGCAGGGATCCCGACCACGGCTGCGACCTCGCGGCGAAACTGCGACGGCAGCGGAGGAGATCGCCGATGAAGCGCGCGGCACGACTCAACGCCATCCTCGACCTGCTGGCGGCGAACGGCGAGGTCTCGGTCGAGGAGCTGGTCGAGCAGTTCGGCGCCTCCCCCGCGACCACGCGCCGTGACCTCGACAGCCTCGCCGAACAGCGCCTCCTCACACGCACGCACGGCGGAGCGGTGGCGCAGACCGTCGCCTACGAGCTGCCCATCCGCTACAAGAGCCACCTCCGCACCCACGAGAAGGCCACCATCGCGCAGACCGCGGCCGGTCTCGTGGCGCCAGGGATGGTGGTCGGGCTCTCCGGCGGCACCACCACCACGGCCATCGCGGCCGCCCTCGCCGCGCGGGAGGACCTGGCGGCGAACGGCGGCATCACCGTCGTCACGAACGCCGTCAACATCGCCGCACAGCTCGCCACGCGCCCCGACATCAAGGTCGTCGTCACCGGCGGTGTCATCCATTCACGCAGCTACGAGCTGGTGGGCCCCTTCGTCGAGCAGCTGCTGCGAGGCGTGCGCCTCGACATCGCGTTCATCGGGGTGAACGGGATGGATGCCGCAGCCGGTGCCAGCACCCAGGATGAGCGCGAGGCCGCGGTGAACCGCATGATGGCCGAACGCGCCCGACGCGCCGTCGTCGTCACCGACGGCAGCAAGCTCGGCGTCGAGGCCTTCTCCACCGTCGGCGGCGTCGAGCTCTTCCCGACCGTGATCACGGACGCCGGCGCCGATCCGACGGCCCTCACGGCATTGCGCAGCGCGGGCTACCAGGTGCTCGTCGCCTGAACGCGGACACCCCGAAGGGCCCCGACGTCCCCAGATCGTCGAGGCCCTGTGAGGGTGTCGCGCGCGCATGCCGCGACCGCCCCGAGCAGATGGTGTCCGTGTCGTGATCCGCGCTCCCCAGCACGCGATCGTCCCCAGCTTCGACTGCGCCTCCCTCGCGCCTCTCCCTTCGAGGCCCTTCGCATGGCACCTTCCGAAGAACAGGAGCGCCGGGCATCCTCCCTGATACACCGAATGGAGAAAAAGTTCACAGCCCGTCGCCGTGGCATTGGAAGGGCGCGCTGAGGCCCGTGTCCGCGGCGGCCTTCGCGAGGGCGGCTGCCGGTGCCGCGCCCTCGGCGAGGCCGGTGTGCACGGCGGCGAGGAGCTCCCCGGCGACGTCGTCGGGAACCACGACGGGCGCGGCGATCACGCACTCCGCCCCCGCATGCAGCCAGACGCGCGTCATCCCCAGCGCTTCCTCGCCCCAGCGCACGGAGGAGCGCCCGAGCTCGCAGGCCGACAGGATCACCGTCGCCGGAACGCGCGGGATGAGGTCGACGTCGTAGCCGAAGAGGATGCCGTCGGCGAGCTCGAATCCGGAGAACAGCGGGTTGTCCACCGCGTGCCTGCCGTGCGCGGCGATGTGCAGCAGATCCGTCTCGGCGGCGAGTGCGGTGACGGCGGCGACCGTCGCGTCCGCGGACAGGAGGCTGCGGGGCGTCCGGTCCGCTGCGCGCCAGGCGCTCGCGCCGCCCTCGACCTCGTCCGCTGCGCGGGGGACGCGGGGCCCGGCCGCGAAGCCGATGCGCAGCGGACCCGCCGGCGAGCGCGGGGCGCCCCCGAGCAGCCGGGACGCCGAGGTGGCGAGCGTGAAGGGGATGCCGCTCATGCCGGGCAGCATCGCCCACGGCACGCCACCGAGGGCCCCGGGGACTGTGAGCGCCAGGCGTGTCATCGAGGGGGCCGCCCGCAACGCCGGGGCGAGGAGCTCGGAGTCGAGGACGGCGAGCCGTGCACCGAGGGCCCGCGCGGTGACCTCCCCCATCACGCCACCCCGCGTCAGGGCGGCCATGTCGAGGTCGGCCCGGAGCCCGTCGAGGGCGCTCCGCACGCGCGCCCAGGAGAGATCGACGATCGACGCGCCCGACTCCGTCACCACGACGGCGTGCAGCGCGGCACCGGTGAACACGTACGACAGCACCGCGGTGCCGGGATCCAGCAGCGCCATCGCCTCCGCGAGTCCGAGACGTTCCCTGGTGCTCCCGGCTCCGGTCGTCGACCACTGCCGTTCGCGCACCCGGTCACGCAGCGTCCGCACTCGGGCGTCGGTGGTCCAGTCCGCTCCGGCCAGCTCGGCGCGCAGCATCCGGAGCTCGGCCAGATCCTCCGCGAGAGCGTCATCGTGCGGGGGACGCACCGGCGCGACCTGCTGACTGAGGTGCCGCGCTCGCTCCGACCACTCGAACAGCACGGCGGGATCCCTCAGCCGGGCGGCGGAGGCGAGTCCGGTGAACATCAGGTCGCTGCCGTGCATCGCCACGGACGCCTGCAGGTCGAGCGCGCCGAAGGACTGCTGCCACGCGGTCAGGAGGTCGAGTCCATCGGCCGCCGCATGCAGGGCCGCCCGGTCGCGACCGGCGGCAGCGGCCCGCGCAGCCCGCACCTCCTGGGCGCGGAGGCGCAGCGGGGTCGGTGCGGAGTCGTCGATCTTCGGCAGCCGCCCGCTGCCGTCGCGGCGGGCGCTCAGGCGCAATCCGGATGCCTCGGTGTGGAAGCCACCGCGATCCAGGGCTTTCACGGTGCGGGCGAAGGCGAGGGAGTCGATCGGCCGGTGGGGGCGCGCGCGCTGCTGCGCCTCCAGTCGGACGGCGTCGGCGCGCGCCGCCCATCCGTGGTTCCCGAGAGCCGTGAAGACGCGGGAAGCAGTGCGTGCGGCGCGCTCGGCGGCCTCCGGATCGTGTCGCAGGAGGGAGCGCGCCCGGTGGAACTCGGCCTCTCCTCTGGCCTGTCGCATGCGCTGGGCGCCGAACTGCGTGGCGACGCGACCCAGCAGAGCCTCCGCCTCGGTCGTGAGGCCGGCGTCTCGGAGCACCTCGGCACGGTCGAGATCGCTGATGGCGGCGGCGAGGTCGCTCGTCGCGGCGAGGGCCGGGCGGGAGCGGGTCATCAGCGTGAGCGCGGTCACCAGATCGCCCCCGAGGAGCGCTGCGTATCCGAGGTTGTGTCGGGCTTCGGCGAGTGAGCCCTCGTCTTCGTTCACCTCGTACACGGCCACCGCGCGCCGCAGATCCGCGACGCAGGTCTCCAGTTCCCGCTGCTGCATCCGCACGACCGACCTGTTCATCAGGCAGTTCGCGAGCTCGGTGCTCTCCTCGCCGATCGCGGTGAGGGTGTCGATCGCGCGCGTGAGCAGGATCTCCGCTTCGCTCAGCCGCCCGCCGTGGAGCAGAAGGGCGCCGAGCTGTCCGCTGAGCACGGCGATGGTCTCGTCGCGGAGGCCGTTCCGGGCGAGCGCCTCCCGGCACAGCTGCTCGGCCGCTCCGGGTTCCCCACGTTGGGAGAGGACGTATGCGATGGTCCCATCGATGCGCGCCCGCAGGTCCGGGTCATCGGTGCGGGAGGCCGCCGCATCGAGGGCGCGCCGAGCCTGCGCGAACCGTCTCGCGTTCGCCGCTTCGACGCCGCGCCGGTGCAGCTCGATCGCGGACAGGGGCATCCGTCCAGGATGCCGTGCGTGGGCGTCTCAGGGAAGAGCGCGGTGCCGGGCCCAGCCGGTATGGATGCCGGTCAGGACGGCAGCGGCACTGACGTGACATCCACGTCACCTCTGAACGCGTAGATCATGAGTCCTGTCGCAATGACCCAGATGAGGGAGACGGTGATCGCCCCGCACGCGAGGAGAAGTAGTGTCCTGTCCCTCCTTGCAGGCTTCTGTGTCAGGTGGGAGACCGCGATCGCGAACAGCGCCACCTGGAAGAGGATCGCCCAGGGGGTCGCAACGGCCAGTGCGATCGAAGCGAGCGAAAGCCCGAGGATCCATGCTGCCGTCGGTCGCGTCTTCGTCTGGGGCATGTGCCGATGCTAGACGCTCTTGATAGACCCGCTGAGGGAGCGGGGATTCCCGGAGTTCGTGGTGAAGGTATGGAGCTTGTTCCACTGGATTGGGGATCCCTTGAAAACGAAGCTCATCGTGTGGCGAGCGCTACAGGTCCCTCGCCCGTTGACAACGTAGGAAGACTCTTTCACCGTGTCCGAGACACCGATCCCACTGAACCAACCTTGGCAATCAATGTTCCCTGTGACAGCCGTTGAAGTCGCATAGTACTTGTACTCGATGACCCACGTGCCGATCGGGATACCGAGCAGATACGCCGTCTTGCTGTCTGTGGCCACCAGAGCTGTGCCCCGGGCCGCGCGGGTGGACAACCCGGGTGCGTGTTCGCCGACGGCCGCTTTCGCAGCGATCGGAGTCGACTCCTCCCACTCGATCAATGCGCCCGGGTCGGCCCGAAGGGTCTGGAGCACTGCAACCTGCTCTGAATCGCTCAAAGACAGATACGCCTGGCCGATCGCAGATTCGGTTTTCGCCGGCACCTTCAGTGCCGCGGCAAGTTCGAGAACTTCCGTTTGACTGACGCTGGACCAGTCGTCGGTCGCCGAAGCGAACGAGGCGGTGGGCATCAATGCGGTTAGGGCGAGGACCGTCACACCAGTGAACGTGAGGAACAGCTTCTTTGCTTCCATGATTCTGCCTATCCGCCGGCCTGACGTGACGTTTGCGTTTTGGCCGATCAGCTCTCTCTGTTTGCTCTGTCTGTCGCGTACGTCATGTAACATAATACCTTTGAAACGACACGGCAATATGTTGCTGCGCCCGCTGCCAGGCCGAGCCGCAGCCCCGACGTCCGAGCATTCGTCCGACAGGCGTCCACCCGCGCGCCAGGGAGGTTTCCCAGGGCGGGCCGCCCGCATCGGTACGGACGGCCCGCCCCGGGGGCTTGTCAGGTCGGATCGACCGGGGTCGGCAGCGACTTCAGGACCGCGGCGACGGCCTTCGCGGCGGCCGCGGGGTCGACGCCCTCGTCCGGCACGGTGCCGAGCTCCGCGGCGATGCGCGCGGCGACGTACGGCGCCGCGAACGAGGTGCCGCTCCACACCGCGAAGCCGCCGCGGTAGTCGTCGGGGTCGATCGTCTCGCGGCGGAGGCCGTCCACGTCCGCCCGGGTCATCGCCTGGGTGCCGCCCACGAACGCAGGGGACGTGCTCACCACGGCCGCACCCGGGGCGAAGGTCTGCACCCACGGGCCGATGTTCGAGAACAGGGCGACGGACTGCGCAGACGGGTTCAGCGCGCCGACCGATACGAGCGGTGCATCCGTGTCTGCGGGGAGACCGTTGTCCGAGCCCGGCCACGGCCACAGGGATGCGGGGAAGGCGGGCCGGTCGATCGCGTCGTTGCCGGCGGAGCAGACGACCACGCAGCCGAGCTCTCGCGCCCTGGCGAGCAGCCGGTACAGCGTCAGGCTGAACAGGCCGTCGGTCGGGGTCTCGTGGTAGTAGCTGAGCGACAGGTTCAGCACGTCGATCGGGAAGCCTGTCGTCGGGTCCTCGCGGTGCCGGCTCAACAGCGTCACCACCTGGGCCACGGTCTCCAGCAGCGTGCTCTCGTCGATCACGCCGAGAGCTCCGGCGACCCGGATCGAGAGGATGTCCGCGTCCGGAGCCGCCTGCCGCACGACTCCCGCGATGAAGGTGCCGTGTCCTGCCACCGCATCGATCTCGCCGTCCAGCTGCCCGTACAGGTCGGGGTACCGCTCCGGATCGGCGTCATCCGTGAGTCCGACCGGCACGCCGTCGAGGTCGATCCTCCGCGTGACGATGTCGTCCGGCAGCCAGGAGTGCTCGCCGCAGCCGGTGTCGAGCACCGCGACCACGGGCCGTCGTCCGCGCTCGGGATCGGGGCCGCGCGCCGGGGCCGGACCCAGCCAGGTGACGGGCTGGCGCGCCCCGCGCCCGGGCTCGAGGTAGTCGTCGCTGCCGCCGGCACCGCCTTCGCCGCGCACCGGGTTCGTGCGGGTGAAGGGGTTGGTGCGGGTGAACGGGTTCGTCCGCGTGAACGGGTTGAGGCCGACCGGATCGATGGACAGCACGTGGTCGAGGCTCGTGCGCGGCATGGGCGAGCGCGACATGCGCCGGGCGCGCTGCAGCACACGCCAGGCATCGGGAGCGACGGGGGACTCGCCGCGGACCGGCTCGTCGGGCGTGCGCAGCCGTGCCCTCAGGAAGCCGGGCACGCCAGGAACGAGCTCGCCGTCACCGGTCTCTCTGGCGCCGTCCTCGATCTCGAGCTGCCATCCGAAGGTGTCGGCGGCATCGCGAAGGGTCCGCACCTCCCGGTCATAGGCCTCCTGGTCCGCGAGGGATCTGGTGATGAGCAGACGCTCGGGCAGATAGGCGGTCGGGAAAGCGCGGATGCCGTCCACCGGCTCGGTGCTCGGGTCGAGGGCCGTGCCCCGACGGATCGAGCCTTCGGCTCTGTCCTGCCAGGTCCATCCCCTGGGCTGGTCCATGCGTCATCCTCTCCGTGCGGGTCGCCCCGCGGCATCATCTTCGACGGGCGGAGCCCGCGGGTCACAGCTCGAACTGCGGGGTTGAGAGAGTACGGGACTCGTCTCCGATCACGGTCGTCAGGCGCACGCGCGTGAGGCCGGGCGGCACATCGTCGAACACGAAGCGGCCGGTCTCCTCCGGCGAGGTCGACCGCGATCGCTCCCCCTGCGTCAGCACGATCTCCGCCGCGGCGGTGTCGACCCAGCCGTCCACCCGGCGCCGCCCCGACGCGGTGGTCGTCACATGGAGCAGGATGCTGGTCGAGCCGTCGCTGAACTGCAGGGTGAGCGCATCGGCCTCGCCGCGCACCGCCCCGAGCTGCCCTTCGACGAGGGTGAGCAGCGCGTACTCGCGGTTCAGTCCATCGGCGGCGACCGTGGCGACCATGCGGTCGATGAGTCCCGCCGGAACCGGATCGACGTCGTTCCAGAGCGACCGGAGCCGCGCGAACATCCGGGCATCCTCCTGCTCGGTCATGCCAGCCCCCCTGTCTGCGGTGTCTGCGGCGCTTCCAGCAGCGTGCGGAGCTTGGCGAGACAGCGGTTCCGCGTGGGACCGATGCTTCCGACGGGCATCGCCAGCTCCACGGCGAGTCGGGCGTAGTCGGGGCGGTCGTCGAAAGCGATCACGCGCAGGAGCCGCTGGCAGCGGTCCGTGAGCCGGCGCACGGCGGCCCACAGGCGTCGGTTCTCGTCGCCGAGGGTCGCGTGCTCCTCGGCGGAAGCCTGCTCGGGGAGCAGGGTGTCGAGGTCGTCCGTGTCCGTGGTGTCGACGCGGCCGTGCGCCTTCGCGATCTTCCAGGCCTCTCGGCGCGCGGTCGTGGTGAGCCAGGCCGACACGGCCCGTGGATCGCTGATGGATCCGTGACCGCGCACGAGCCGGAGCCAGGTGGTCTGCACGACGTCCTCCGCGAGGGTGCGCTCGAGTCCGTACGCGCGCACCACGTGCCACAGCACGGGTGTCATCAGGCGGACGAGCTCGTCCATCGCGCGGCTGTCGCCCTCTCGCCATGCACCGAACAGGTCAGCGGCGCGCTCCCAGCGTGCGCGCCCGTCATCCGAAGCAGGATCGAGAG
Organism: Microbacterium algeriense; assembly: GCF_008868005.1. Classification (GTDB taxonomy): domain Bacteria; phylum Actinomycetota; class Actinomycetes; order Actinomycetales; family Microbacteriaceae; genus Microbacterium; species Microbacterium algeriense. The sequence goes on along the minus strand of NZ_WAAO01000001.1, from coordinate 142,687 downwards.
CGGCGCCGGGGGCACCGTCGATCATGAAGCCCATTGTGATCACACCTACCAGGAGCACGGCAAGAGCTTCCTGATACATGTCGCCGTCCAAGAATTCGCGCGGATGATTGCGCGCGTTCGGTATGTCGATGCTGAAGCGGGGGGCCGAGCTTCGTGCAGCGTCCCGCTAGACCAGGAAGTACAGAGCCACACCGATGACGACGCACACCGGGGCGACGTTGGCGACGGCGCGGTGCATCCGCTTCGCTCCGCGTGCGATCAGAGTGTCGACCAGCAAGGCCACCCAAACGGCCCAGAGAACCACGAGGCCTGTGGTCAGCACGGCGGGGTGCGTTATCTCCGCATTGGCGAGGTAGTAGTACGTCGCGAAAGCGTTGAACGCGAACGTCAACGACAGAAGTGCCCACCGTTTCGCCCGCTGAGTCCGGCCGTCGTCATCGTCCGACACAGTGTTCTCCAGGTCAGAATCCGCAGCACGCATAGGTCCACCTCCGACAGTTCTGCGAAGCGCACAGAGAACACTTGCGTCCTTCTCGAAGCTTGAGGACGCCAGTGAAGACGAGAATGAGCCCGACGAGCGCTGACAGTGCGTAACCCAATGTTGACACAGCCACTCCTTCGTGAGCATTTAACATCTAAAGTGTTACTGCTCCAAACTACCTCTTCTCTTCCCCGTCGTGCTGTTCCTCAACGCCGCCTTCAACGCCCTGGTCTGGCCGCAGTTCTACAAGCGTGTGTCCAAGGACCCGCGGGCGCGGGATGAGAACGGTAAGGCCACGGCGTTCCTCAAGGTGCATGCCGTCCTCATCGCGGTCGCGCTCGTGCTCGCCCTCGTGTCCCTGCTGGCGGGAATCGCCGCACTGACCGGAGCGCTCTAGCCCGATCGCACTCCCCTGGGAGCTCAGCCCTTCTCGTACTGCTTCGCGTGCTCGGCCCAGCGGGACTCGACGGGCAGAGCGCGCAACGCCCGATTGCTGACAGCCATCACTACGGCGACGAGGCAGAGCGCTGCGCACACCAGGATGGTCCACTCTCGGCCGATCCAGGCGAGGCCGAAGCCGGCGATGAGTGGTGCCAGCGGCATCGCGCCCATGCCGAGAACGCCGGCAGCACTGTTGGCACGCCCCAGCAGGTGGCTCGGGGTCGCGACCATGAAGTAGCCCATCATGCCGGCATTGAGCGCCGGGACCAGCAACACCGAGACGCCGAGCACCACGGCGATGATCAGCGGGTCGGTGACCATCGACAGCACGATGGCACCTGCCGAGATCACGGAGAGCCCCGCGATCGCCAGGATTCCGGCCTTGATGCGCGGGATGAGCAGAGGGGCCACCACGGCTCCCGCGAGCATCACGGCGCCGATCGACGCGCTCAGGGTGCCGATCAGAAGCTCCGAATGTCCGTCCTGCTGGAGGGCGTACATGATGGTGGTGATCGTGGCGTTGAAGCCGAGGTTGATGACCGTCGTGATGAGCAGCACCCCGCCGAGGTCGGGACGGGAGAGCAGCCACCCGAACCCCTCGCGCAGCTCCTTCCACGCGTCGGGCTTCGCCGCGGGCGGGGTCGTCGAGGTGCCGAAACCCAGACCATCCGCCGTGCCTGCGGCGTGTTCGGGCTCGACGCGTCGCGCAGCACGCAGGTGGTCTGGGTTTTCGCCCGCATCGACCATTCCGGTGCGACACGCCTGACGCCCCAGCATCCACGCGGTCAGGGCCGCGATCACGTGGCAGAGCGTCATCACCGCGCCGACCAGCCATCCGCCGACGCCGAGCAGCAGGCCGCCCAGGGGGCCGCCCGCGAGCTGAAGCACCGCGTCGCGCCCCTGGTTCGCGGCCTGCGCGCGACCCATCGCCTCGTCGGGGACGATCTCCTTGATCGCGCTCTCGCCGGCGACGTCGAAGAGGCCGCTGCGTGCCGCGAGCAGCACGTCGATCACGAGGAGCGAAGCGAAGGTCAGCGCGTCGCCGAGCGCCAACAGCGTGAACCCTCCGGCGAGCACGATCCCGATCAACGAGCCGAGAAGCATCAGCGCGATGCGGCGGTGACGGTCGGCGAGCACGCCCCCGGCGAGGGTCATCAGCAGTCGCGCGACCATCCCGGCGCCGCCGATGATGCCGGCCTGGGCGGGATCGTTCGTGACGATGAGGGCGAGCAGCGGGATCGCGAAGCCGAACAGGGCGGCCGCGAGGCCCTTGCTCGTGTCGCTCACCAGCCAGGTGAGGTAACGGGCGTTGCGCCACAGGCGATGGGTCTCGGTCACGGTGGTCATGCGACGAGAGTAAATGCGCAAGAACAATTGCGCAAGTTATATTGCGCAATTGCGGCTGCGAGTAGGATCGGCACATGACGGAGGACACCGAGCGGAACTCGAGCGACGATCCGGTGTGGATGACCTCGGCCATGCTCAAGGCCTATTCGCACCCTCTGCGGCGGCGGATCCTGCGCCTGATCTCCCGCCACGAGTTCCTCCGCGCGGCGGACATCGCGACCGAGCTCGACGTGCCGGCCAACAGCGCCAGCTTCCACCTGCGCGCGCTCGCCGAGGCCGGCCTGATCGAGGAGGCGCCCGACAAGGCCCGCGATCGGCGGGATCGGGTCTGGACAGGGCGGAAGGGCGCGCTCAACCTCGGCGGGCCGGAGAACCCCGTCGCCGACGAGGCGCTCGGCGTCGCGGTGGTGTCGGCGCTCGTCGAGGACCATCAGGACCTCGTGCGTCGCGTGGTCGCCTGGACCCCGGAGTACGTCTCCGGCCGCACGGCCGAGGTGCACGCGGCCTTCACCCAGCGCACGATCCGCCTCACCGAAGCCGAGTTCGAAGCCGTGATGGGGACGATCAACGACGCCCTCTCCGCCGCCGACGACGCGCACGACGACGCCGATCCCGACGGCCGCTACTGGCAGATCGACCTGGTCGCCGCGGACGACACCGTCTGACCGGCGACTAGTCCTCCGGGTCCTCCTCCGCGTTGGAGGGGGGCGCGCTCAGGATGAGGATGCGGCGCAGATGCATGGCGATCAGGACGCCGGGGCCCATCGAACGGCGCGCATCGATCGTCCGATCGTCGACGCGCTCCAGCAGCAGGCGCACCGCGCGGGTCGCCTCCCCGCGCAGGCGACGGGACTCCGGGGCCGACGGGTCCTTCAGGGCGATCACGTCGGCCACCGCATGGCAGGCCTCGGACAGCGGTTCCGGCAGTGCGGGGTCCAGCGCCAAGCCGCCGGGCCGGTCCCAGATGGTGTCGGCGGTGGCGTCGGAGATGTCGCGGATGAGGTGAGCGATGCGGTCGAGGCTCGCGAGATCCTCGTGGATATGCCCCGTCTCGGCGCGACGGCCCCGGGCGCGCGGATTGCCCCGTCGGCTCTCGTCGGCTTCCGCCAGCGCCGTCCGCAGCGAAGCGGTGGTCTCGGCGAGCGAGGCCGCGTCGTCCGCCCACTGCTCGTGCTCCGGTGGCCAGGACTCCGAGACGGCCGAGCCGATGTCGTGTAGGTGCTCGCCCAGCTGTGCGCGGAACGCGTCGACCCTCGCTGCCGCTGCCGCCGTCAGCGGAGCCGGAGCGATCAGCATGTTCACGAGAAGTCCGACCACCACGCCGACCGCCATCTGCGTGAGATAGCCGAGGGAGTAGTCGTCGGCGTTCTGGCCGCCGATGATCAGGACGAACAGCGCCGCCATCGGGACGTACTCGCGGCCCACCCCGAACCATCCGGTGCCGGACACCAGCACGCCCAGGCCCACCACGAGCGGGATCGACCACCACGTCGGGCCGACGGTGACGACGATCAGTGTCGCCAGGGCGATACCGGTCGCGAGGCCGAGCAGTGTCTGCAGACTCGACTTCGCCGAACCCATGAGCGTCGGATACATGCTCACCAGAGCGCCGAGCGGGGCGTAGTACGGGTACTCGTCGGTGACCCCGGGCATGTGCGGCGCGATCGCCCAGGCGAGCCCGACCGCGAGCATCGTCTTCACGACGAGCAGCAGGCGCGCCGGGCGGACGGCGTCGTGCACCGCGCGGGCGACACCCGACGGGCGCACCTTGAGACGAGAGGGGACCTTCACGCGCAGTGAGCCTAGTCGTCGCGCCCGGTGACCGGCATCGGGTTGATTCCGCGACGCGTCGGGACTAGGAGCCTGCGGTCGAGGCCCGCCCTACACGACGGATGCCGCGACCGCACGAGGTGTGCAGCCGCGGCATCCGCCGGCGGACGGGGCCGATCAGGGGATGGTCCGGCGGAACGCGAGGAACGATACCCCGGTGAAGACCGCCGTGAGCAGGAGGCCCCAGAGCGCGAGCCCGACGGCTCCGAGGTCCATGATCGCAGCGCCGATCTCGTTCCACAGATCCATCCGCGCCGCCACGAACAGCAGTCCGATGAGCACGAGGGAGAGTCCGATGCTCACGATGAGGAGCACCAGCTGGCCCCAGCTCTTGTAGATCGTCGCGCCGGTGAAGCCCAGCACGAAGAAGAACAGCGCGAGCGTGAAGTACACCACGAAGGCGCCGAGCGGACCGGCATCCCACAGCCACGGCAGGTAGAAGACGTACCCGTTGACGCCGTACCCGTTCGTGGCGACCTCGATGCCGCCGCCGATCAGGAACAGCACGCCCATGAGCGCGCTGGCCAGGATCGCGGTGAGCATCGTGCCGAAGAAGAACTCCCGTCGGGTGATGCTCATCGCCTGGGAGAACGGGAACGTCAGGGTCATCGCCGACATCCCCACAGCGAAGAAGTACCACAGCGGTGCCTGCCCGCCGCCGCCGTACTTGGGGGTGTCGACGGGGATCATGGCGTAGATCAGGACAGAGACCACGACGGCGCCGGCGAGGATGATGAGCGGGTACCAGACGAAGGTGCCCTTGTTGATCAGCTGCAGGCGGATGACGTTGAACGTGCGCATCAGCGGACCTCCTCATTCGGGGTGTCTGCTCTGTCGGCGGAACGCGCCTCCGCCTTCTGGGTGAGCCGGACGATGAGCTGCTGCAGCGAGACCGGGGTGAGGTCGAGGCCCGCGGCGGTGACGTCGGCGCGCTCCGCGGCCGACAGCGTGCCGAAGACCGTGATGGATGCGACGCGACCCAGTGCCTCGCGGTGCAGGATCTCGCGTCCGGAGGCCCAGGCCTCGACCTTCGCGGCGTCGCCCACGATCGTCACGGCGCGGTCGCGCACGGCATCGGTGTCCTCGTTCAGGAGGATCCGGCCGTCGTCGATCACGATGACCTTCTCGATGAGGTTGGAGACCTCGTCGATCAGATGCGACGACAGGATGACGGTGCGCGGGTGCTCCGAGTAGTCCTCCACGAGGCGGTCGTAGAAGATCTGCCGGGCGACCGCGTCGAGCCCGAGGTACGGCTCGTCGAAGAAGGTGATCTCGGCACGCGAGGCGAGTCCGATGATGACGCCGACGGCCGAGAGCTGACCGCGGGACAGCTTCTTGATCGTCTGCTTCATCGGCAGCTGGAACTCGGCGATCAGCTCATCTGCGAAGGCCTGGTCCCAGTTCGGGAAGAACATGCTCGCGGCCTTGAACGCGTGCTTGGGGTAGGCGTCGTCCGGGTACTTCTGGCTCTCCCGGACGAAGCAGATGCGGCTGAGCACATGCGCGTTCTCGTAGGGGTGCTCGCCGAACACCTTCACGGAGCCGGAGGACTCGAAGTTCTGCGCCGTGAGGATCGACATGAGCGTCGTCTTGCCGGCGCCGTTGCGGCCCAGCAGGCCGTAGATCGCGCCTCCTTCGACGGCGAGGGAGATGTTGTCGAGCGCTCTCTTCTCCTTGTAGCGCTTGGTGAGGTTCTGCACCTCGATGACAGCGGTCATGCGGGGTTCTTCCCTTCTGGAGTGGGGGTCTGTGCGGCGCGCTGCCGGAGCAGGTCCGCGAGGTCTTCCGCGCCGAGCCCGAGCGTGCGGGCCTCGGCGAGGAGCGGATCGATGTAGCGGTCGGCGAAGGCCGCGCGGCGTTCGCCCAGGAGCAGGTTCCTGGCGCCGCCCGCGACGAACATGCCGATGCCGCGGCGCTTGTAGAGCACTCCCTTGTCGGTGAGCATGGCGACTCCCTTCGCGGCGGTGGCGGGGTTGATGCGATAGAACGCGGCGAGCTCGTTCGTCGAAGGCGCCTGAGCCTCCTCGGCCAACGAGCCGTCGAGGATCGAGTCCTCGATCTGCTCGGCGATCTGGAGGAAGAGGGGCTTTCCTTCTTCGATCACGGGTCCTCCGCACTGGTTGGTGGGTTACTTACTTGACTAAGTAACCACGGAACCCGACCCCGTGTCAAGGGCCGTCACTCCTCCCGTCCCCCTCGTCCCCCTCGTCCACTCCTTCTCCTCGTCCACTCCTCCTCCATGCACAACTTCGGAGATCCGAAGCGACACGCCGCGTCCCGGCGCTCATCCCCGGCGTGTCATCCGCGGTCTCCGAAGTTGTGCCGGCTGACGGGAGTGGCGGCTGGCGGGAGTGGCGGCGGGCGGGAGGGACGGGGCGGCAGGGCGGGGCGGGGTGGGTGGATCAGTCCGGGGTGCGGCGCAGCTCTCGCCAGTCCTCGACGATCTGGAGCATCCGCGTGGAGAGGAAGCGGAGGAACTCGGCGAGCTCGACGGCCCTGGCCTGGGCGCCCCGGTCGTCGTCGTGTGCGGCGGCGATGTCGTCGATGTACTCCGAGAGTCGGGAGTACACCGGCATGTTCCCTACGATCGAGCGATAGAACGGGTCGTGCACGAACTCGTAGCGATCGCGACGGTCACCGGGTCGTGAGCGGCGCTGGATGAAGTGCAACTGCTGCAGGTAGCGCACGGCGCCGGAGACCGCCGCAGCCGAGACCCCGAGGCGCTCGCCGAGCTGGGCAGCCGTGTAGCCACCCTCGGGCGCGGCGACCAGCGCCATCATCACCCGGGCGGGCATCCGCGGCATCCCCGCAGCGGTCATCATCGCCGCAGCCTGTTCGGCGGGCTCCATCCCTCGGTGCGACGCGCCCGGCTCGATGGCGGGGTCCAGGTCTTCGTCGTCGGGCATCGCGCTCCTCCTAGGCGCCGGGGGCGAGCTCGCGTCGCCGCATCAGGGTCAGTGCTGCGGCTCCTCCCGCGGCGAGGATGAGCGCCAGCCACCACAGGCCCCGCGCATCCACCCCACCGCCGTCGACCACGGGCGTCACGGCGAACGGCGAGAGATCCGCGGTCCACTCCGGCAGTCCGAACAGCGGCCCGAACATGCCGAGCAGCGCCGCCAGCAGCACCAGTCCCCACGCCGCCGCAGCGGTCGCGCGGGGGAGCAGGACGAACACCAGTGCGGTGAGCACGGCGAAGACGGCTGCAGCGACCGCCTGGCCGGCTCCGGCGACCGCGACGATGCGGAAGAGCTCCGGATCGCCGGCGCGGGTCCACACCCCGACCCACGCGGCGACGACGGCGGCGGCCACCACGATCACCACCGCGGCGACGCCGACGATCACGAAATCCGCCAGCCAGCGCACGCGACCCACCGGGGCGGCCAGTATCGCCTCCGCCGTACCCCGCACCTCCTCCTGCCGGGCGCGCACCACCGTCTGCACCGCGCAGCACGCGGCGAGGATGCCGAGCAGAGTGAAGAACACGGTCACCACGACCTCGTCGAGACCGCCCGTCGCGCCGCCGATCTTGGTGAGGATCTCGGCCACGGCGGGGTTCTCGCCCGAGATCCGGTCGACCAGCCCGCTCAGGGTCGTGGCGAGGATGCCCGTGATCGCTCCGCCGACCGCCCACCCGATGATCGAGCCCGCGGTGAGCCGCCAGACCAGCGCATGCGGCGAGGCGAGGGCCGGGCGGGCGGAGACGCGACCGGGCCGCTCGGCCACGAAACCGGCATCGATGTCGCGCAGCGACTGGAGGGCGAGGGACGTGGCGGCGAGCACGATCCCCAGGCCCGGTCCGAGCAGTGCCGGCCAGACGAGGTCGGCGTCGTAGGGGCGCACCTGCTCGGCCCAGCCGAACGGCGAGAGCCACGACGGCCAGGCGCTCGTCATGGCGGTGAGGTCGTCGCTGGGCGTGCCGGCCGCGTTGCCGATGCCGCGGATCAGGAACGCCGCCACGAGAACCCACACCGTCAGCGAGTTCGCTCCGCGCGAGGTGCGCAGGAGCTGCGCGGCGAGCAGACCGATGCCGAGGAACGCGATACCGCACGAGCCCGCAGCCGCACCGGAGAGCAGCGAGCCCGCGGTGGGCATCCCCGCGGCGATGAGGGCCGCCGCTGTGACCGCGGCCAGCACGAGGTCCGCCAGTACGCCGTGGACGATGGTGGCGACGGTGGGCAGCCGGCGTCCGGCCGGGGTCGCCCACACCAGTTCGGCGCGGCCGGCCTCCTCATCGCCGCGCGTGTGCCGCACCGCCAGGAAGGTGCTCATGAGCGCGGCGAGCAGCGCCAGCCACGGCAGCACCTCGAAGGCGAGGAACGCCCCTTCGGACGTGCCCGAGGGCAGGCCGCGGAACATCAGGATGACCGGGTTCGCGAGGGCTGCGGCCAGGATGTTCTGCCGGTCGGCGATCGTCGCATAGGACTGGCTCACGCCCGCGTATCCCGCGAAGGCCATCAGGCCGGTGCCGACGATCCACAGCGGCACCTGCACGCGGTCGCGCCGGATCCGCTGGCCCAGCAGCACCCCGAGCGCGGTCATCACGCCCGACCGTTCCGGGCCCGGCGCGTGCGTCGGGAGTCGGGACCGGCAGGCGACGTGATGTCTTCGCCGTCCTCGGCGGCTTCGAGGCTCGCGAGGTCGTCGCCGTAGTGCCGGAGGAAGAGCTCTTCCAACGACGGAGGGGACACGCGCAGGTCGCTGATGCCGAGCGTCGCGAGGGCCGGAAGCACGGACGCCGTGCGGTCGCTGTCGACGGCGAGGCGGATGCGATCGCCCTGCTGCACCGGATCGTGCACGTCGGGGATCCGCGCGACCTGATCGAGGGTCGCGCCGGAGGGCGTGAACGACACGTCGCTGCGGGTGAGGTGGCGCAGCTCCGTGAGCGTCCCGGTCTCGACCACCCGGCCGGCGCGGATGATCGACACCCGATCGCACAGCTGCTCGACCTCGCTCATGATGTGACTCGACAGCAGCACGGTCGCGCCGTTCGCGTGGGCGCGGGCGACCTCGCGCTGGAAGATCACGGCCATGAGCGGATCGAGGCCGCTCGTCGGTTCGTCGAGGATGTAGAGATCGGCGGGCACGGCGAACGCCGCGATCAGCGCGACCTTCTGCCGATTGCCCTTCGAATACGCTCGGCCCTTCTTCCGCGGGTCGAACTGGAAGGCGTCCATCAGCCGCTTCTTCTCGTGCTGGTACGCCTCGTCCTTCGAGCGGGCGCCGCGCAGCCGGGCCAGCAGATCCACGGCCTCACCGCCGGACAGGTTCGGCCACACGCTCACATCGCCGGGCACGTATGCGATGCGCCGATGCAGGTCGACCGCACGCTCCCAGGGGTCCTCGCCGAAGACGGTCGCCTCGCCGGCGGTGCGGCGGGCGAGGCCGAGCAGGATGCGGATCGTCGTCGACTTGCCTGCACCGTTCGGGCCGAGGAAGCCGTGCACCTGACCGTGCTCGACCGTGAGGTCCAGGCCGTCCAGCGCGTGCACGCGGCCATAGTGCTTCGTGAGGTCTCGGGTGGCGATGACGGTGGTCATGCGCGGGAGCGTACGCCCGATTCACAAAAGTGTGAATCGGGTGAAGGCAACGCATGCGAAATCCTTACGACCCCCGCGTACAGTGGGCTGGTGCCGGAGTTCCCCTACAGTCGCCTGCGCCGCTGGCCCGACGTCGAGGCGGACAATCTGCAGGCGCATGACGCGACCGACCTGCTGCTGGTCGAGCGGGCTCTCGCGCTCGACGCATCGGGTGCGGAGACGGTCGTGATCGGCGACGAGTACGGCGCGATCACCCTGCCGCTGGTCGATTCCGGGATGCAGGGCATCCGCGTGCACCAGGACCTCGCGACCGGTCGGCGGGCTCTCGTGCGCAACGCCGAGGAGCTCGGGGTCGACGGCTTCACGTCGCACGAGCTGGATGCCGGGCTGCTCGCCGGCGCGCGGCTCGTCCTGTTGCAGCTGCCGAAGTCTCTCGCCGAGCTCGAGGAGATCGCAGACGCCGTCGCCCGCTGGTCCGCTCCGGACGTGGTGCTCATCGCGGGAGGCCGTGTGAAGCACATGACCCCCACGCAGAACGACGTGCTCGCACGGAGCTTCGCCCAGGTGCAGCCGCAGCGCGCCGAGCGGAAGTCCCGGCTGATCGTGGTGTCCGAGCCCAGGGAGGCACCGGTCGATCCGCCGTTCCCGGTCACCGCCCGGCACGACGGTCTGACCCTCGTTGCCCACGGCGGAGCCTTCGCCGGCGCGCGCCTCGACATCGGCACCCGGGTGCTCCTCGACGCCCTCGCTCTGTCGCCGGCCCTTCGACAGGCTCAGGGACCCAGTTCTCCGGCCCTTCGGCAGGCTCAGGGACCCACTGAAGTCGAAGCGCCGCCCCGCGTGCTCGACCTCGGCTGCGGCACCGGCGCGCTCGCCGTCTCGTACGCCCTCGCGCACCCCGAGGCGCAGGTGACCGCGACGGATCGCTCGGCCGCCGCGGTGGCATCCGCGCGGGCGACGGTCGCGGCGAACGGTGTCATCGACCGGGTCACGGTCACGCACGACGACGCGGCATCGGGAGTCGCGGACGCGAGCGTCGACGTGGTGCTGTTGAACCCGCCCTTCCACCTCGGCTCCAGCGTGCACACCGGCGCGGCGACCCGCCTGTTCGAGGCCGCGGCACGGGTGCTCCGCCCCGGCGGCGAGCTGTTCACCGTCTACAACTCGAGCCTCGGATATCGTGCCCAGCTCGAGCGTCTGATCGGCCCGACCGCCCAGCTGCACCGCACCCCGAAGTTCACCGTGACGCGCAGCATCCGCCGCTCCGGATCGACCGATTCCTGACCGGTTCACGGTCGCGCGGGAGATTGTTGAATGCCCGCGCAATCCCCCGGTCAGCCGCCGAAACGCCCTCAGCTCAGTCGGCCGGGATTTGCCCCTGATCGGCCATTTCGTTACGTTGGTCTGTGGGCCTGACGGCCCGAAGACCAGTCCGCGACCACGTCCTTCTTTCGATGAGCTGTGCTGCGAAGAGGCGTGGGCGTACGGTCGATGCTCTATCGCGGCGGATCCGAAATCCGCCGTCCGCGCCGCCACAGCAGACATGTCGAACGGCCTCGAGAGCGTCACCCGGGCGTAACCGAAGCAGGCTCAGCCACCCGAAGGCGAGCCGCAGGGGAAACGTGTCCGAAACCGTTCTAGAAGCGCGCAATCTGTTCAAGGTGTTCGGGAAGAATCCGAGCGCCGCCGTCCGCCGATTGAAGGCCGGAGAGGGTCGCACCGCGGTCGCGGATGTCGGCACGGCCGCGGTCATCGACGCCAGCTTCACCGTCAACCGCGGTGAGATCTTCGTCATCATGGGGCTGTCCGGATCGGGCAAGTCCACCATCATCCGCATGCTCAACGGCCTGCACGATGCGAGTTCCGGCACCGTCACGGTGAACGGCGATCCGATCACCGGCGTCCCGTCGTCGCGGCTCCGCGAGATCCGTCGCGACCGCATCTCGATGGTGTTCCAGCACTTCGCCCTGCTGCCGCACCGCACGGTCGCCGCGAACGTCGCCTACCCGCTCGAGCTCAAGGGCGTCGCGAAGGCCGAGCGCCTGGCGAAGGCCGAGGAGATCCTCGCGCTGGTGGGACTCGAGGGCCAGGGCGAGAAGCTTCCGTCCGAGCTCTCCGGAGGAATGCAGCAGCGCGTCGGCATCGCTCGCGCCCTCGCCGCGGACAGCGACATCCTGCTGATGGATGAGGCCTTCAGCGCCCTCGATCCGCTGATCCGCCGAGAGATGCAGGAGCAGCTGCTCGAGCTCCAGCAGAAGCTGCACAAGACCATCGTGTTCATCACGCACGACCTGAACGAGGCCATGTTCCTCGGCGACCGCATCGCCGTGATGCGCGACGGCCGCATCGTGCAGATCGGCACGCCCGAGGACATCCTGATGGACCCGGCGAACGACTACGTCGAGCAGTTCGTGCAGGACGTCGACCGCGCCCGCGTGCTCACCGCCGCGAACGTGATGGAGCGTCCGCGCCCCGTGGTGCCGCACACCGCCGGCCCGCGCACCGCACTGCGCCAGATGCGCGACGCCTACATGTCGGCCACCTACGTCGTCGGCAAGGACCGGCAGCTCGTCGGCGTCGTGACCGACCGCGACGCGGTCAAGCTCGTGCGCAACGGCGCGACCACCCTCGACTCGATCATCAAGCCCGTGCTGCAGAGCGTGCGCGAGGACGAGGTGCTGATGAACCTGTTCGTCCCCGCCGTCGAGTCGCCCCTGCCGCTCGCGGTGACGGATGCCGACGGCCGCCTGGTCGGGGTGATCCCGCGCGTGACGCTGCTCGCCGCCCTCGGCCCCGGTCCCGGTGCGACCGAGGAGATCACGCTCCCGCTCATGCCGATGCCGCAGGCCGAGATCGATGCCGTGCTGGATGACGGGTGGACCGCCGAGCCTGCCCCTTCGACGAGCTCAGGGACCCGGGTCGAGACGGAGGAGGTGCGCTGATGGATGGCTTCCGCATCCCCGTAGGAACCTGGATCGAGTCGGTCGTCGACTGGGTCAAGGACAACCTCGACGGTCTGCTCGACGTGATCTCGTTCGTGATGAGCTTCCTCGTCGACGGCCTCACGAGCATCCTGCTCGCCCCGCACTTCGCGGTCGTCATCGTGATCGCCGCGCTCATCGCCTGGGTCGTGCGCTCGTGGCAGCTCGCGATCGGCACCGTCGTGTCGTTCGGACTGATCGTCGGGATGGACCTGTGGGTCCCCGCGATGCAGACCCTGGCGCTCGTGCTCGTCGCCGCGATCATCGCGGTGCTCATCGCGGTCCCGCTGGGCATCTGGTCGGCGCGCAACGCCACCGTCCGCGCCGTGCTCAAGCCCGTGCTCGACTTCATGCAGACCATGCCGGCCTTCGTGTACCTGATCCCGGCGATCGTGTTCTTCGGCATCGGTGTGGTGCCCGGCCTCGTCGCCACGGTGATCTTCGCGCTGCCGCCTGGCGTGCGTCTGACCGAGCTCGGCATCCGCGGTGTCGACTCCGAGACCGTCGAAGCAGGTCAGGCCTTCGGCGCCAAGCCCGGGCAGATCCTGCGCGGCATCCAGCTCCCGCTCGCGATGCCGACCATCATGGCCGGCGTCAACCAGGTCATTATGCTCGCCTTGTCGATGGCGGTCATCGCCGGAATGGCGGGAGCGGACGGCCTCGGGAAGATGGTCGTCGAGGCGATCTCGACCATCAACATCCCCAAGGGCGTCGAGGCCGGGCTCGGCGTGGTGCTGATCGCGGTCTTCCTCGACCGCGTCACCGCAGCGCTGGGAGCACCCGGCGAGAACCGTTCGTCGCTGCTCGGCATGATCGCGCGGCGCCGCACCCCGAAGGGCGGTGGCGGAACAGCATCCGCCCCTGCCCCTGAGACCTCCGCGAAGCAGGACGCCGCGGAACCGGAACTCGTGCACTGAGTTCCATCCCTACGGAACAACACCCATACGGAACGCAAGAGAGAGAAATCACATGAAGAAGAAGATCCTCGCACTCACAGCGATCGGCGTGGCCGGCGCACTCACCCTCGCCGGATGCAGCAGCGACGGCGCGGGCGGAACGGGCGGCGGCGACGGCAGCTCCGACGACAAGGGCACGATCACGCTGGGCTTCCTGCCGTCGTGGACCGACGGTCTGAGCACGGCCTACCTGCTGCAGGACCAGCTCGAGAAGATCGGCTACACGGTCGAGATGAAGACGCTCACCGAGGCGGGACCGCTGTACACCGGCCTCGCGCAGGGCGATGTCGACATGTACCCGTCGGCGTGGCCGGAGCTCACCCACGCCGAGTACATGAAGAAGTACGGCGACGACATCGAGGACCTCGGCGCATACTACGAGAACGCCAAGCTCACCCTCGCGGTGCCGGAGTACTCCGACCTGACCTCGATCGAGGATCTCGCGGGCAAGGGCGGCGACTTCGACGGCAAGATCTACGGCATCGAGCCGGGTGCGGGCCTCACCGCCCAGACGCAGAAGATGATGCCCGAGTACGGCCTGGACGGCGAGTACGAGCTCGTCACCTCGTCGACCGCGGCGATGCTCACCGAGCTGAAGACCGCGACCGACAAGCAGGAGGACATCGTCGTGACGCTGTGGCGTCCGTTCTGGGCCAACGACGCCTTCCCGGTGAAGGACCTCGAAGACCCCAAGGGCGCCATGGGTGAGGCCGAGGGTCTGCACTTCCTGGGCACCGATGGCTTCGCGGACGAGTTCCCTGAGGCGGCCGAGCTGATCAAGAAGATCAAGCTCGACGACGAGCAGTACGGCGCGCTCGAAGACCTCGTCGTCAACGAGTACGGCGAGGGCAAGGAAGCCGACGCGGTCGACGCATGGCTCGAGCAGTACGGCGACCAGTTCGACTGGACCGTCACCAGCTGACCCGACCCGCCTCGCGGACCCATTCCGCTCCCGTCGCACTTTCCGTCGCTCTGGCTCCGCCATCCCGACCGAAAGTGCGACGGGAGCTTTCCTGTAGGGGCGGGCGTAGCCTGTGGGCGTGGACGGGTTCGCAGCGGTCGACTTCGGGTTCGCCCGCGAGGTCCTGCAGCGGGGCATCGCGGCGCTGTACCTCGTCGCGTTCGTCTCGACCCTCAACCAGTTCCGCCCCCTGCTCGGCGAGCACGGGCTGCTGCCCGCTCCGGCACTGCTCGACTGGGTGGCACAGAAGCCGGAGCGACGGAAGCTGCTGCACCCCACGCTCTTCACCCGCGTCCGCTACACCGACCGCCGTCTCGTCGCGTTGTCCGGCGCCGGGATCGCGGTCGCGGCCCTGCTCGTGGCGGGGGTGCCGCAGCTCGGGCCGGCGTGGGTGCCGATGCTGGCCTTCCTCGCCCTCTGGCTCGGCTACATGTCGGTCGTCAGCATCGGGCAGACGTTCTACTCCTTCGGGTGGGAGATGCTGCTGCTGGAGGCCGGATTCCTCGCAGCGTTCCTCGGCTCGAACGATCAGCCGCCGCCGACGGTCGTGATCGTGCTGTTCTGGTGGCTGCTGTTCCGGCTGGAGTTCGGGGCCGGGATGATCAAGATCCGTGGCGGACGCGAATGGCGCGATCTCACCGCGATGACCTTCCACCACGAGACGCAGCCGATGCCGGGCCCGCTGAGCAGGCAGGCGCACCTGCTGCCGCGGTGGTTCCACAAGCTCGAGGTCGTCGGGAACCACGTCGCGCAGCTCGTCGTGCCGTTCTTCCTCTTCGCGCCGATCCTCTCGCTGTGGATCCCCGATCGCGACGGCTGGGTCCCCGAGCTCGTCGAAGGGGTCGCATGGGTCGGGGCGGTCGCTGCCGGCATCGTGATCGCGACGCAGCTCTGGCTCGTCCTCACCGGGAACTTCGCCTGGCTGAACGGGGCGACGATCGTGATCGCGTTCTCCACGATCGGTCTGCCCGGCATCGGTGCGCCGGCCTCGCCACCGGAGACCTCGCTGCCGTGGACGGTGTCGGGGATGCCCCTGTGGTGGGTCGTGGTGACCTCGGCGGTCGGGGCGCTGTTCGTCGTGCTGAGCGTGCCCGCGACGCGAAACCTCTTCGCGCGGCGACAGCTCATGAACGCGAGCTTCAACCGCTGGCAGCTCGCCAACGCGTACGGAGCGTTCGGCACGGTGACACGGAGGCGGGTAGAGATCGTCGTGGAGGGGTCCGACGATGAGGAGGGGTTGCAGTGGCGCGAGTACGAGTTCCGCGGGAAGCCCGGCGACGTGCGGCGGATCCCGCGGCAGTTCGCCCCGTATCACCTGCGGCTGGACTGGCTGATGTGGTTCCTGCCGCTCGGGCACTCCCTGGACGACTGGTTCTCGGTGTTCCTCGTGCGGCTGCTGGAGGCGGATGCCCCGACACTGCGGATGCTGCGCGTCGACCCCTTCCACGGCGAGCGGCCGCGGTGGGTGCGCGCCGTGTCGTACCGCTACCGCTTCGCGACCCGCGCCGAGCACCGTGTCGACGGCGCCGTGTGGGTGCGGACGGGGCGCCGCGTCGTGCTCGGTCCGGTGGGGCTACGCTGAGGTCGGTCCGGTGGGGCTGCGCTGAGGTCGGAGATCCGCACGAGGTCGCACGGAATCCGGGCGAAGCTGCGACCTCAGAGAGAATCTGCGACCTGAAGCGACCCGACGCGACGGAACACGGCCGGGAGGACACGCGCCGAGCGCGGCGAAACGCCCCGGCCGGGGAGAGTCCCCGGTCGAAGCGTTCCGTCTCGCTTGGCGTCGATCAGCTGACCTTCTTCCGGTACGAGATGATCGCGAAGACGTAGGCGACCACGAGGATGCCGACGCACCAGGCGAGAGCGATCCAGATGTCGTTGCCCACGGGCTGCTCCGCGAACAGCGCCTGGATGGTGTTCACGATCGAGGTGACGGGCTGGTTGTCGGCGAACCACTGCACCGGTGCCGGCATGGTGTCGGTCGGCACGAACGCCGAACTGATGAACGGCAGGAAGATCAGCGGGTACGAGAAGGCACTCGCGCCGTCGACGGTCTTGGCGTTCAGGCCCGCGATGATCGCCAGCCACGTGAGTGCCAGGGTGAACAGCATCAGGATGCCGATCACTCCGAGCCAGGCCCAGAAGCTCGCCCCGGTGCGGAAGCCCATGAGGAATCCGACCCCGAAGATGATCGCGAGGGTGATGGCGTTCGCCGTGAGGGACGTGAGCACGTGGGCCCACAGCACGCTCGACCGGGCGATCGGCATGGAGTGGAACCGCTCGAAGATGCCGCTCTGCATGTCGGTGAACAGCCGGAACGCCGTGTAGGCGATGCCCGACGCGATCGCGATGAGCAGGATGCCCGGCAGCAGGTAGTTCACGTAGTTGTCGACGCCGGTGCTCTGCTGGAGGGCGCCGCCGAAGACGTACACGAACAGGAGCATCAGCGCGATCGGGGTGACCGCCGTGGTGATGATCGTGTCGGGGCTGCGGAAGATGTGCCGCATGGAGCGGCCGGTGAGCGTCGCCGTGTCGGCGGCGAAGTGCGTGGTCATGCTGCATCTCCTTTCTGTACCTGGGTCCCTGACCCTGCCTGGGTCTCTGAGCCTGTCGAAGGGTGGGTCCCTGAGCCTGTCGAAGGGCCGATGAGGGTGAGGAAGATCTCCTCGAGGGTGGGCTGCTTCTCGACGTACTCGACCTTCGCGGCCGGAAGCAGGCGCTTGAGTCCGGCGAGGGTGTCATTCGCGATGATGCGGCCCTCGTGGAGGATCGCGATGCGGTCGGCCAGCTGCTCCGCCTCATCGAGGTACTGCGTGGTGAGCAGCACGGTCGTGCCGGTGTTCGCGAGCTCCTTGACCACGCCCCACACCTCGATGCGGGCTTCGGGGTCGAGGCCGGTGGTGGGCTCGTCGAGGTAGATGACCTCGGGGTCGCCGACCAGGCTCATCGCGATGTCCAGCCGGCGACGCATGCCGCCCGAGTAGGTGCCGACCTTGCGCCCGCCCGCATCCGTCAGACGGAACGTGGCCAGGAGCTCGTCGGCGACCTTCCCCGCGTCGGGCAGATGCCGCAGCTTCGCGACCAGCACCAGGTTCTCGCGTCCGGTGAGGATCTCGTCGACGGCGGCGAACTGCCCGGTGAGGCTGATGCGCTCGCGCACTCCGACCGGGTCGGTGGCGACGTCCGCGCCCTGCACGGTCGCGGTGCCGGCATCCGCCTTCAGCAGGGTGGAGAGGATGCGCACCATGGTGGTCTTGCCGGCGCCGTTCGAGCCGAGGAGGGCGAAGATGCTGCCCTTCTCGACCTCGAAGTCGACGCCGCGCAGCACGTGCAGATCTTTGTACGACTTCTCGATGCCGCGCACCGAGATGGCGGAGTTCGTCATGATTCCTCCTTCTTCTTCGCGTCGTCGAACGCCTTGATGAGACGGGCGCGCTCCTTGTCGATCCACTGGCGACCGCCGTACGCCGCGGCGTAGTTCTCAGCGAACTCGACCGGGTCGTCGCCGACGATGGCGCTCACCGGGGTTCCGTCGAGTGCGGCACGCTCCCAGATGTCGGCGATGTCGAGGAACATCTTCACGATGGTGTCGCCGTCGGTGACGCCGCCGTAGTACATGTTGTAGCGCTGCTGGGCCTTCGCCATCTCGCGGTACGGCTCGGGCAGGGCGTTGATGCGGGCCTGAGCCTGCTTGTACTGCTTCTTCTCTTCGAGTGATCCGGTGATCGCTTCGATCCACTTCGCGGCCATGTCAGTTCTCCTTGTTCGTGGTGTCGCTGGTGTTCGTGGTGTGCAGTCGTTCGATGTGCGTGCGGAGGAAGCTCCAGGTGGTCCAGAACTCCTCCAACTCCTGGCGGCCCTGAGCATTGAGGGTGTACACCTTGCGGGGCGGGCCCTTCTCGCTCGGCACCTTCTCGACGTCGACGAGCTTCTTCTGCTCGATCCTGACCAGCAGGGCGTAGACGGTGCCCTCGGCGGTGTCGGTGAAGCCGTGCTCGCGCAGCCGTGTCGTGATCTCGTATCCGTAGGCCGGCTGCTCGGCGAGGAGGGCCAGCACGATGCCCTCCAGGGTGCCCTTGAGCATCTCGGTCATCTGCTTGCCCATCGTCCCCTCCTCTCGTTGTCTGTGTCTGTTGTTCGGTACTCAGTGTTGCTGGGTACCGGTACAAAGTAACACTGAGTACCGGTACTTAGCAACACCGAATACTGAGTTTTTTCCTCCTCCTTCTTCCGCCGAGACCCCGGGTACGCGGCGAGACCCCCGGGTAGCGACGCAAAGACCCCGGGGTCTCGACGACACCCAGGGGTCTCAGCGGGGAGGAGGGAGGTGAGGGAGGGGAGGGAGAGGAGGGAGGGAGGGGAGGGGAGAGGGAGGAGGTCAGGTGCGGAGGTAGGCGAGGACGGCGAGGACGCGACGGTGGCCGCTGTCGCTGGAGGCGAGGCCGAGCTTGGCGAAGATGTTGCCGATGTGCTTGCTCACGGCGGTCTCCGTCACGAACAGGCGCTCGGCGATCGTGGTGTTGTCGAGTCCTTCGGCCATGAGGCCGAGCACCTCCCGCTCGCGCGGGGTGAGGGTCTGCACGGGGTCGTCGGCGCGACGCCGGCTCATGAGCTGCGAGATGACCTCGGGATCCATGACCGTGCCGCCGGCGGCCACGCGGCGCAGAGCATCGACGAACGCGGCGACCTTGCCCACGCGCTCCTTCAACAGGTAGCCGAGGCCGTTCGCCCCGGCCGCGAGGAGCTCCCCGGCGTAGCGATCCTCCACGTACGCCGAGAGCACGAGCACCGGAAAGCCGGGGCGCCGGGCGCGCGCTTCGGCCGCGGCCTTGAGTCCCTCGCTGGTGAACGTCGGCGGCATCCGCACGTCGACCACCGCCGCATCGGCCTCGTCGAGGAGGGCGAGGAAGCCCTCGGCGTCGGGCACGGCGCCGATCACGTCGAAGCCCTCGCTGCGCAGCAGCAGAGCCAGCCCCTCCCGCAGCAGGGTGTCGTCCTCCGCGATCACGATCCGCATGGCAGCTCCGTCCGCAGGATGGTCGGTCCCCCGGCGGGACTCGTCAGCTCCATCGTGCCCTCGAACGCCTCGATCCGGCGCCGGATCCCCGCGAAACCTCCGCCGAGACGCTCGACCGCGCCGCCGACCCCGTCGTCCTCCACCGCGATGAGCAGCAGTTCGCCCTCCCGCTCGACCCGGACCGTCGCGGTCGTCGCCTCGCTGTACTTGTTCACGTTGGTCAGGGCCTCCGCGACCACGAAGTAGCTGGCGGACTCGACCGCCGCCGGCACTCGGCCGATGGCCGTGGCTTCGAGCGTGCACGGGACGACGCTGCGCCCGGCGAGGGAAGCAAGCGCGCCCTCGAGCCCGAGTTCGTCGAGGATCGGCGGATAGATGTCGTGCACCGTGCGTCGGAGTCCCGCGAGCGCGTCGGAGGCGGCGTCCTGCGCTCGCCGCAGAGGTTCGAGCACATCGCCCCCGGTCTCCTGGGCGCGCTCCGCGATCCCCAGCATCATCACGACGTTCACCAGCCGGTTCTGCGCGCCGTCGTGCAGATCGCGTTCGATGCGGCGCAGCTCGGCGGCGTGCGCGTCGAGGGCGGCCGCCCGGCTGAGGGTCAGCGCGTCGACCCGGGCGGCGAGGCGGGACTTCTGCGGCGTCGCGAGCAGCTTGGCGCAGACGAACGCCACGAGGCGCGCGACGGCCGGCACGAGGAACACCGCCGCGACCGCGTACGCGAGGGCGACGAGCGGCATGGTCCACGCCAGTTCCCACGAGGTGACCGGATACGGCGATCCCACCGGGTCATCGGCCGGTGCGAACTGCCAGTACCAGGTGACGGCGAGGGAGTTGATCGCCGCGAGCGGCAGGGCCAGGGTCAGCAGCGCCGCCCACATCACGGGGAAGGCATGCGCCGTGAGCCACAGTGCGTCACGGCCGGTCGGACGGGAGAAGGCGAAGCGGAGTCGTTCGTCGATCGTGGCTCCGCGGGGCAGCCTGCGCGACAGCGGAGGCAGGTCGTCCCCGCGCCGGCGTCCGATCCGCCGTCGAGCCCGATCGCTCCAGGCATGCAGGACCTGCACGACCTGGGGAAGCAGCAGCACTCCGCCCGTGATGAGCATGAGCGGCAGAAGGACGAGGATCACGCAGAACAGCGCGAGCGAGACGACGGAGGCGCCGAGTTCGATCCCGAGGAACCGCGCATCGCGCAGCCACCCGCGCATCCATCCGTCCGTCACCCTGCAAGTCTGCCGGAGCGGCGAGCACCGCGCGGTATAGCCAGCTCCACCATCGATGCGGGACCGGGCGGGATGGGGGCGGCTGCGCGGTGTTCCTAACGTCGAAGCATGACCTCCCTCTCCTCCACGCCGCTCGTCGAAGCGGCCCCCGTCGAGGCTCTGCGCCTCAGCGGCCTCGTCAAGACCTACGGTTCCGGCAGCACCAGGGTGACCGCGCTCCGTGGCATCGACCTCGCCATCGCCCGCGGCTCGTTCACGGCGATCATGGGGCCGTCCGGCTCGGGCAAGAGCACGCTGCTGCACAGCGCCGCGGGGCTCGATCGCCCGACCAGCGGGGCCGTGCACCTCGGCGGCACCGAGATCTCCGCGCTCAAGCCCCGACAGCTCACGGCCTTCCGCCGCGACCATGTCGGCTTCGTGTTCCAGGCGTACAACCTGCTGCCCGCCTTGACCGTGGAGGACAACATCACCCTCCCGCTGCGTCTCGGTCGGCAGCCCCTCGACCACCGCTGGCTCGAGACCCTGCTCGAGGCGGTGGGGCTGAACGACCACCGGCACCGCCGCCCCGCCGAACTCTCCGGCGGACAGCAGCAGCGCGTCGCCATCGCCCGAGCCCTCATCACGCGGCCGCACGTCGTGTTCGGCGACGAGCCCACCGGAGCCCTGGACTCCCGTACCGGGAAGCAGGTGCTCGACCTCCTCGCCCACACGGCGAAGGAGTTGCACCAGACCGTGGTGGTCGTCACGCATGACCCGGTGGTGGCCTCGCACGCCGACCGGGTGATCTTCCTCGCCGACGGGGCGTTCGCCGGACATCTCGACGGCGGCACACCGCAGCAGATCACCGATCGCATGAGCACGCTGGGGGAGTGGTGATGTCGGCCGCGGCCCTCGAGCTCGGACGGATCGTCCGCGCCGACCTCCGTCATCATCGCCGCAGTCTGGCCGGGGTCTTCGTCGCCATCTTCGTCGCGGGTGCGCTCGTCACCGGGCTCGGGGTGCTCGTCGAGTCGGGCATCCGCGGCGGTCTCGCCCCGGAGCGCTACACCGCCGCCGACCTCGTCGTGGGCGCGGCGCAGCAGGTCGACGTGCCGGAGGACCTGCCCGTTCCGCTGCGCGAGCGCGCGCTCGTCCCCGCCGACGCTGCGCGCGAGATCGCCGCGCTGCCCGGGGTGGAGGCCGTCGTGGCCGACGTCACGGTCCCGCTCGCCGTACCCGGCGGAGCGGCGCCGGATGCGGTCGTCGAGGCTCATCCCTGGCCTGCCACGGCGCTCACCGGGTTCACGCTGGCGGAAGGGCGTGAGCCCGCCGCAGCCGACGAGATCGCCGTCACGGTCGGCTCGGCCCACGGCGTGGGTGAGGCCGTCACCCTCGCCCACGGTGGCTCCCCGGCGACGTACCGCGTGGTCGGGGTGGTGGCCGCGCCCGTGGCCCCCGACCGCAGCATCCCGGTGTTCCTCACCGAGGATCGCATCGCCGACCTCGACCCCCGCGGCGGCATCCCGCACGCGCTCGGCGTCTTCGTCGACGGCGACCCGGAGCAGGCGGCGACCGCGATCCGCGAGTCCTTCCCCGCACTGGTGGCGCGCACCGGGGACGCCCGCGGCGACGTGGAGTTCCTCGATTCCGGAGCTGCCCGCACCCTGCTCATCGCGATCGGCAGCGCCTTCGTCGGCACCTGCATCCTCGTGGCCCTGTTCATCGTCTCCGGCACGCTCTCCCTGTCGGTGCAGTCGCGCCGCCGTGAATACGCGCTGCTGCGTGCGGTCGGCGCCACGCCCCAGCAGGTGCATGCGCTGATCGCTCGAGAGGTGCTCGCCGTCGCGGCGCTCGCCGCGATCCTGGGCCTCGCACCCGGATACCTGCTCTCCTC
This sequence comes from Microbacterium algeriense, assembly GCF_008868005.1. Taxonomy (GTDB): domain Bacteria; phylum Actinomycetota; class Actinomycetes; order Actinomycetales; family Microbacteriaceae; genus Microbacterium; species Microbacterium algeriense. The sequence goes on along the minus strand of NZ_WAAO01000001.1, from coordinate 120,043 downwards.
CGTCCTGCAGTCGGCCTTCGTGGCGGGCGGCGTGATCCCGGGCGACTTCGCGCTGGCCGTCAGCCCCCTTCCCGCGGCCGGTGCTCTGCTGCTGGTGCTCGGGGCCGCGTGGGGTGCGGCACGGATCGCCGCGCGACGCCCTGCTCGCCTCGACCCCATCGAGGCGCTGCGGGAGTCGTCGACGGGACCGGGACCGATCGGTCTGCCCCGCGTCATCACCGGCATCGTCTTCGCCGCAGCCGGGCTCTCCGTGTCGACGGTACCGCTGGTGGTGCGGGGTGACGCGGCAGTCGGTGCTTCGGCCGGTGCCGCTCTGATGCTCATCGTGGCGCTCGCAGTGCTCGGACCGTGGCTCGTCTCCCTGTGTGTCCGGGCGGTCGGTCCCGCGTTGCGTCGACTGTCCGCCGCGGGGTTCCTCGCCGCCGCGAACACCGCCGTCGGCAGCCGTCGTCTGGCGGCGGCCATCCTTCCGATCGCGCTCGGCATCGGCCTCGGTCTCGTGCAGATCGGCGGTCCGGCCATCGTCTCCGCTGAGGCCGCTGATCAAGCCAGGGCGGGCGTCACGGCGCAGCTGCGGGTCTCCGGACCCAGCGGACTCTCGCCGGAGGTGGTCGAGGGAATCCGGGACGTCTCGGGTGTCGACGCCGCCTCCGGCGTGGTCGTGAGCGCTGCGGTGGTCGATTCCCGAGACATCGAGGGCAAGACCGTGCGCGCGGAATACGCGCTGCAGGGCATCGATCCCGGCACCGTCGACGGGCCGCTCGATCTGAAGGTCCGGGAAGGGGCGCTGGGCGCCCTCGACGGCGATGCCACGGTCGCCGTCTCCACGGATGCCGCGCAGAGCCTCGGGATCAGGATGGGCGACACGGTCACCGGCGTGTTCGGCGACGGCGCCGCGCTCGACGCCACCGTGGTCGCCGTCTACGAGCGCGGCCTCGGCTTCGGCGCGCTCACCATGGACGAGGCGCAGGTCCGCGCCCACACCACGTCCGGACTCGATTCGTTCGCGCTCGTGTCGACCGAACCGGACGTCGCCGCGACCGTGGCCGCCCTGGAGGCGCAGGGACTCGTCGTCACGCCCGCCTCCGGCCAGAAGGCGGCCGGGGCCGATGCGGTGTCGCAGCAGGGCTGGGTGAACCTCGTCGCCCTGCTGGTGATCCTCGGGTACATCGCGATCGCGGTCGTGAACACTCTCGTGATGGCGACAGGGGAACGGTCACGGGAGTTCGCCCTGCTGCAGCTGATCGGCGCCTCGCGCGGGCAGGTGCGCGCCACGATGCGCACCGAGGCGATCCTCATCGCGGCGATCTCGATGGTGTTCGGCGTGCTGGTCGCGATCCCTCCCCTCATGGGCATGAGCTACGGCATCTCCGGGCAGCCGATCCCCGCGATGCCCGTGCTGGGCTCGCTCGCGATCATCGGCGGGATGGGCGCGCTGGCCCTGATCGCGCTCCGGCTCGCGACCGGTGCCACCCTGCGCCGCCGCCCGATCGAGGAGATCGGCTCCCGCGAATAGTTCCCGCCGACGGGGCGGGGGGGTGAAAAGGCGGGGTGAATTCTCCCGGTTCGACCGGGACGCTCGGGCTCGGACCGGCAGGCTGACGGAGGCCCGGACCGAGTCCACCCTGCCCGAGGGGTGCTCGGCGGTCGCCTGAGGGGGCGGGGCTTCCGTGTGCGCGTGTGCGCACCGGGACGCGATGAATGGGGAGAGCAGTCATGGGATTCCGTGTTGCCCGCAAGCACCAGGTGCAGGAAACGGCTCCGCTCGAGCGGCGCGACCGCTGGCGGAAGCGAGCGAGGAAGGTGGTCGGCGGCGCGGTCAGCACGGCGCTCGTCGCCTCGTCGATGATCGTCATCGGCGGCACGCTGACCGCTGCTCCGGCGGCCGCGGCCGACCCGTTCCTCTGCACGCCGGGAGCCGTCTACGTGCAGAGCGCCACCGAGGTGCGCGAGTTCGCCGTGAACGTGCAGGGCGGAGCGGAGGGCGACGGAGGCAGTCTCAGCTCCATCAACCTCGGCGCGGACCACTCCAACAACGCGCTCGGTGTGTCGTCCAGCGGGCGTTACGCCTACACGGTGACGAACGCCGCGGGAACGAAGACCCTCGCCAAGCACGACCGCGTGACCGACGTCACGTCGCGCACGACGTTCTCGCTGAACTCGTCCGTGCTGCGTGGCGCCGTGCATCCCGTCACGGGCGTGTACTACTTCGCCAGCGGCACGACGAGCGGCGCGATCAACCTCTACGCCTGGAACGAGAACGTCACGCCGCAGACCTACGTGCAGGTGGGAGCACTCCGCCCGACGACCGGGAGCAGCGCGTTCGGCGCCAACGGCGACATGGCGTTCAGCGCCTCGGGACAGCTCGTGCTGGTCGCCGACAACATCATCTACTCCGCCGACCTCCCCACCGCGCTCGAGCCGAGCACGGCGACGATCGACGCCAAGCAGGTGCACGACATGGGTGCGGGCGTGCAGGGGAACGGCATCGCGTTCGGAAACCTGGGCCACATCTTCGTCTCCGTCTCCGGCGGGGGCAACCGCATCATCGAGGTGGACCTCCCGCGCGGTCAGACGGTCAACACGACCTCTCTGGGAAACTTCGCGCCCACCGACATGGCCAGCTGCACGTTCCCGAACACGCTGACGCTGAAGAAGGACCTCCCGGAGGGCCGCCACGCCGCGACCGACCAGTTCGCGCTGCGTGTGCAGTCGCCGTCCGGCTACCAGGTCGCGCAGACCGACGCGACCACGCGTGGCGAGCGTCCAGGCGTGCAGCCCGACTACGCGGGACCGGTCTTCACGAACCAGGGCGACACCTTCCGGCTCTCCGAGACGGCCACCGGCACGAGCGATCCCACCCGCTATGACGAGTCGCTCCTCTGCGTGCAGGTGAACCCGGATGGATCGACCACTCCGGTGACCGTCACCGCGGACGGTCAGGTGACCCAGCCCTCCGGCCCGCTCGGCACCGACGTGACCTGCACGTTCACGAACGTCCGGCTCGCGCCGGACCTCGCGCTGCGCAAGACGTCGGACCCCGCGAACGGCACCGCCGTGCAGGCCGGTCAGCGCCTCACCTACACGGTGCAGGCCGAGAACACCGGCAACACCCGCCTCAACCCGGTCACCGTGACCGACGACCTGTCCGGCGTGCGCGCGTTCGCCGAGTACCAGGGCGACGTGGCGACGGCGATCGACGGCGACCCGGTGTCGTCCGGCGCCGCCACCGTCACGGGCGACGACCTCGCGTGGACCGGCGCCCTCGAGCCCGGGCAGGTGCTCACGATCACGTACTCCGTCGTCGTGGATGCCGATGTCGAGGGCGAGCGCATCGCCAACCGCGTCACGGCCTCGGGCACCCCGCCCGGGCTCGACCCGATCGTCCCGCCGGCCGTCACGACCGAGCACCCTGTCGCCGGCTTCGAGGTCGCGAAGACCTCCGTCCCCGCCGCAGGCAGCGTCGTGGAGCCCGGCCAGACCATCGAATACACGGTCACCGGCCGCAACACCGGCGCGACCGTCCTGAACCCGGCCTCCATCACCGACGATCTCTCCGGGGTGCTCGCGCACGCCGCATACGACGATGACATCCTCACGACGATCGACGGCACCACCCTCACCGCGGGCGGCGCCACCGTGAACGGCGACGACCTCGCCTGGACAGGCACCCTCCAGCCCGGCCAGACCGTGACCATCACGTACTCCGTCACGGTGGGCGACGACGCCTCGGGGGAGATCCTGCGCAACAGCGTCTCCGGATCCGGCACGCCGACCACCCCGAACCCGGGGGACCCGACCGGACCGCAGGTTCCGGGCGAGCCGATCGTCCCGCCGACGGTCACCACCGAGCACCCCGTGATCGGCTCCGGCTTCACGATCTCGAAGTCGGCCGACCCCGCCTCCGGCACCGCCGTGTCCGCGGGCGACACGATCACCTACACGATCACCGGCACCAACACGGGTGACACCGACCTCGACCCGGCCGAGATCGTCGACGACCTGTCCGGCGTGCTCGACTCCGCGGCGTACAACGACGACGTCACGGCCGACCGCGGCACGGTTCGGGTCTCCGGAAGCACGCTGACCTGGACCGGCGGCATCCCCCGCGGCGAGTCCGTCACCATCCGCTACACGGTGACGGTGGACGCGGGTATCGAGAAGGCCCTGCTGCACAACGTCGTCACCGGAACGGCGACTCCGCAGATCCCGGTCGATCCGTCCGACCCCTCCGGTGCGAAGACGCCGGGGACGCCGATCGTCCCGCCGGCGGCGGAGACGGAGCACCCCGTCGTCGACACGGGCTTCGAAGTGAGCAAGACGGCCGATCCGGCCTCCGGCACCGCCGTCCGCGCGGGCGACACCCTGACCTACACGGTCTCGGGCCTCAACACCGGCAACACTGTCCTCGACCCCGCGACGATCGTCGACGACCTCTCGGCCGTCCTCGCGAACGCGGAGTACGGCGGCGACGTCGAGGCCTCCACCGGTTCCGTCGTGCTCTCCGGCACCACGCTCGCCTGGACCGGCACCCTCGCCCCGGGCGATCGCGTCGACATCACCTACACCGTGACGGTGCACGAGGACGCGACCGGCGTTCTGCTGCGCAACACGGCGACGGGCGAGGCGACGCCGCTCATCCCGGCGGATCCGACCGACCCGGACAGCCCGACCACGCCCGGCACTCCGGTGACGCCGCCGCCCGCGACGACGGAGCACCCTGTCGCGACCCCCGGGTTCACCGTCACCAAGACGGCCGACCCCACCACGGGTACCCGCGTCGACCCCGGCAGCGTGATCGCGTACACCGTGACCGGCCGCAACACGGGCGACACCGTCCTCGACCCGGTCGCGATCGGTGACGACCTGCGCGCGGCACTGGCCCACGCGTCCTACAACGACGATGTGTCCGCGACCCGCGGCGATGTCCGGGTGGCCGACGGCTCCCTCTCGTGGAGCGGCGCGCTGCAGCCCGGCCAGGACGTCGTGATCACCTACTCGGTCACCGTCGACGCCACCGCCGGCGGCGAGACCATCGCGAACACGGCGACCGGAGAGGCGACCCCGCTGATCCCCGCCGACCCGAGCGACCCCGAGAGTCCCACGACCCCGGGTACGCCGATCACGCCGCCGCCGTCGAGCACGGAGCACCCCGTGAACGAGCCCGGCTTCACGTTCGCCAAGACGGTCGACCCGGCTGCGGGCACCGCGGTGGACGCCGGTGACGTGCTCACGTACACGCTGACGGCCGCCAACACGGGCCAGACGGCGCTCGACCCGGTGACGATCACCGACGACCTGTCCGGCGTGCTGCCGTCCGCGACCTTCAACGCGGACGCGGTGGCTAGCATCGCGGGCGTCTCCGCCGGCGCGGCGACCCTGGACGGCGCGGAGCTGTCGTGGACGGGAGCCCTCGCGGTCGGCCAGACCGTGACCGTCACCTACTCCGTGACCGTGACCGCGGAGGGTGTCGGCACCGTGATCGAGAACGCGGCGACCGCCACGGCCACGCCGCCCGGAGGATCGACCATCACGCCGCCGCCCGGCACCACCATCAACCCCGTCAACGAACCAGGGTTCTCCGTCTCGAAGAGCGCCGATCCGGTCGCGGGCACGGCGGTCGATCCCGGCAGCGTCCTCACCTACACGGTGACCGGCGTGAACACGGGCGAGACGGTGCTCGACCCCGTCACCATCGCCGACGACCTCTCCGGCGTCCTGGCGCACGCGGACTACAACGACGACGCGACCGCGACGATCGGCGGCACGGCGACGACCGCGCCGACGGTGGCCGAGGACCGCCTGTCGTGGACGGGTGTGCTGCAGGTCGGCGAGACCGTCACGATCACGTACTCCGTGACCGTGGGGGCGGATGCGGGTGGCACCGTCCTCGAGAACTCGGCCTCCGGCTCTGCGACTCCGCCGGGGGGAGTGCCTCCGATCGAGACGCCGCCCGCGACGACGGAGCACCCCGTGAACGAGCCTGGCTTCGAGCTCCGCAAGTCCGCGGATCCCGCCTCCGGCATCCGCGTCGACCCGGGCAGCGTCCTCACCTACACCGTGACCGGCATCAACACGGGCGAGACGGCGCTGGCTCCGGTCCGCATCGTCGACGACCTCTCGGGTGTGCTCGCGCACGCCGCCTACAACGGCGACGCCACGGCGACCGTGAGCGACGGCACCGCCGCAGCGCCCGCCGTCGATGGGGACGAGCTCACCTGGACCGGTGACCTCGCGGTCGGCCAGCGCGTCACGATCACCTACTCGGTGACCGTGCGCGGCGACGCCGGCGGTGCGATCATCGCGAACACCGTCGAGGGGACGGCGACGCCCCCGGGTGGCGCCGAGCTCACCCCGCCGCCGGTGACGACGGAGAACCCCGTCGGCACCCCGGGCTTCACGTTCGCCAAGACCTCCGATCCGGCGTCCGGCACCGCCGTCGCGACGGGCAGCGTCGTGACCTACACCCTCACCGGGACCAACACCGGCGAGACGGGCCTGGACGAGGTCGTCGTCACGGATGACCTGGCCGGAGTGCTGCGGCACGCCGACCTCCGAGGCCCGGCGACCGCCACGGTGGGTGACCGTGCGGTGGCCGCGCCGACGATCGACGGCACGACGCTGCGCTGGACCGGCAGCCTCGCCGAAGAGGAGGGCGTCGTGATCACGTACTCCGTGACCGTGCACGCCGACGCCGCGGGTGCGACCCTGCGGAACGTGGCCGCAGCCTCGGCCACACCTCCCGGCGGCGACCCGATCACCCCGCCGGCCGGTGTGACGGACAACCCCGTGCTGACGCCGCTCGCCCTGACGGGCGGACAGCTCGCCCCGTGGCTGCTTGGTCTGTCTCTGGCCCTGCTCCTCACCGGCGCCGCGCTCCTGCTGCTGCGCCGCCGCCGGACGCAGAGCTGATCCGCCGAACGCACGGCCTGCCGCCGAGTGCACGGTCTGCCCACGCCGGCAAGCCGTGCACTCGGCGCGAAGCCGTGCACTCGGCGCGCGAGCCGGAGGGAGCGGGGGTCAGGAGGGGAGGAGGCCGTGGCGGGCGGCCTGCTCCAGGGCTTCCGTGCGGTTCGCGGCATCGAGTTTGCGATAGATGCTGCGGAGTTGGGTCTTCAACGTGTTCGGTGACACGCTGAGGTCGGCCGCGATCTCGGGCAGGGGCGCTCCCGTGGTGAGGGCGCGGAGGACGACCTGCTCGCGCGATGACAGGCGCGGCCGTGCGGCGAACGACGGCAGCGCGGAGCGCGTCGGCAGCGGCGAGCCGTGGACGGGCGCGAGGTCGGCGCGCACGGCGGCGAAGTCCTCCGCGCTGAGCAGCGCCAGCGGGGTGCGCAGTTCGCGGTCGGAGAGCTGGGCCGCCAGGGCATCGGTCGCCCGTTGCGCCGCCGCCGCGGAGACGCGGTGCAGCGCCGCACTCTGCACGGCCGTCGCCTCGGCGCGTTCGCGGGAGGTCGACGGCTCGAGCCGTGTCTGCGACAGCAGCCGGACGGCCTCGGGAGCACGGCCGTCCAGGAGGGCGACCCGCGCACGTTCCAGGAGGGTTCCGAACCGATCGGCGCCGGAGTCCCGCTGCTTCGTGCCTCTGGCGGCCTTCACGTCGCCGAGCGCGAGGTGGAGCAGGATCCGGGGACGGCTGAGCGCGTGACGCGCGTGCGCGGAGCCAGCCTCCCGCCCGCGCATCCGGGCGAACGACTCGAGGCGCTCGAGTCCTCCCGCCGCGTCTCCGTCGTGCAGGGCGATCCACGCCTCCACGGTCGCCATCGTCGTCCAGTGCTCGATCGTGGCCCGGTGCGGCAGGAACACGCGGGCGTGCTGCTTCGCGGAGGCGATGTCGCCGTCCTCGACCGCGAGCATGGCCTCCGCGACCCGGTAGAAGGTGCCCCGGTAGCCGTCGAGCAGGGCGGGGTCCCAGTCTTCCTCGCGGATGAGCGCGGCATAGTGTCGAGCCTCGGGCAGATCCCCGTTGAGGGCGTGGATGCCGCTGAGCAGGCAGATGGCGTGGAAGCCGTTGCGGCTCCCCTGTGCGGCGGCGAGCGACGCCGCCTGTTCGAACAGCTGCACCGCCTGATCGCGACGACCGCTGTAGTAGAGCGAGATGCCCAGGTGCGTGCACAGCAGCGGCATCTCCCGCGCGTACTGCTGCCAGGCGGTCTCCGGCGTCTCGGTGAACACGGCCAGCGCGCGCGATGCGACCTGCCCGGCCCGGTCCGGCATGCCGATCACTCTGAGTGCGGCACTCTCAGCCGTCCAGATGAAGAGCCGCTCGGTCGGGGAGAGCCCGCTGCGGCGCGCGTTGGCGGCGGACACCGCCATGCGCAGCAGCTGCAGTCCGCGCAGGCGACGAAGCCGGTTCGCGTTCAGGCAGATCCCGAGCAGCATCGCCACCAGCGGCTCCTGCTTGAGCCGTGCGAGGGGCAGGTCGCCGAGGAGGCGGACGACCTCCCGCCCGTCGTGGTCGAGGAGGTGGCTCCACCCCGACATGATCACGTGGCCGGCGAGGTGGAGGTCGTCTTCCTCCACCGCGAGTCGAAGTCCCTCGAACGGCGCCCCTCGGCGAAGAGCTCCGTCGATCGCGAGCCGCCGGAGCCGCCGGACCTCGGCCGGGAGCCGTCGGACCAGCTCGCGGCGCAGCAGCGTCCGTGCGGGCGGCGCGATCGTGAAGGTCCGGTGCGGGCCGGACGACCACCGTCCGAATCCGAACGCCTCCGCCTCGTCGAGGGCGCCGACGATCCCGGCGTCATCGGTCAGCGCCTGGGCCAGCGGGAGATCCACGGTGTCCGTGATGCTGATTCGGATCAGGCCCTCCAGAACCCCCGCCCCGAACGTGCCCTCGGCCATCCGGCTGCGGAGGTAGTCGTCGACCGTGGCGGCGGCGACTTCGGCGAGAGCGGTCTCCGTCGAGGTCTTGCCGCGCAGGGCGACGGCCCGGATCACGGCGGCGAAGCCTCCGGTCGCTTCGAGGACCGCGGTGGCGCCGTCCTCGTCCGTGTCGAGAGCTCGGCCGATCTCCTCGGTGTCGAAGGCGAGGTCCGCCGGCGAGAGGCGGGTGGTGTCGATGACGAGATCGAGGCCGTCGCTGTCCCAGGCGCCTGGACGGTTCGATGCGACGATCAGGCGCGCCAGCGGGGCGGCCGCCACGACTCGACAGAGGTCGAAGACGCCGTCCCGATCCAGAGTCGCGGCGTCGTCGAGCACGAGGGCGATCGGCTCGTCGGCGTCGCACAGGAGCTCGCCGATGGCGTGCCAGTCGACGGCCGCGGTGTCGTGCGGCGAGGTCGGGGAGAGCGCGCCGTGCAGGCATCGTCCCAGGCTGCGGGCGAGGGCGTCGCTCGTCGACGACGACGGCGTCACCGTCAGCCAGATGACGCGGGTGGCTGTCGTCGACGCCCAGCCCACGAGGGCGGTGGTCTTGCCCGACCCGGACGCTCCGCGCAGCAGAGTCAGCGGCATGTCCGTCTCGAGCATGCGGTTCAGTCGCGGCCGCACGATCACGGTCGCCGACACGCGCGGAATCCGCGCCTCCCGTGGAGCGCGAGAAGCCCCCATCGTCCCTCCCCAGGTCCGTTCCCCGCCTCCTACGATATTCCGAAATTGTGGAGTGCGGCGGCGCGGAGACCCGGCGCCCCCTGCACCTCTAGGCTCGAGAGGTGAATGTGCGGCAGGGGCGGACGACGCGGCGGGTGTCGACCAGCGCCCTGCTCGTGACCGCCTCGCTCGGCGCGATCCAGGCGCTCGTGTTCATGGCGGTGGTGCCGATCACGACGGTCCTCGCCGTCTCCTCGCCTCCGGCCTATGCGCTCGTCGCCGCCGTGCACACCGCCCTTCCGCTGCTCGCCCGTGTCGTGACCCGCACCCCGGGCATGGCCACGTTCGCCGCCTTCGTCACGGGCGTGCTCACGGTCGCGATCTCCCCGATCGGCCCGCTCGGGATCGTGCCTCTGGTTCTCGGCGCGGCGGTCCTCGACCTCGCCCTGCCGTTTCGACGCGACGCCCGCACATCCCCCGGTCGCATCCTGGCGGCGGCAGCTCTGACCGGCGTCGTCTTGTTCTTCGTCGCCCTCCCGGTCTTCTCCCCGGAGCACCTCGTGCCGGGAGTGCTCATCGCGACGCTGGCCGCGCGCGTCGCCGGAGAACTCGCCGTCGCGGGTCTGGTCATCGCGGTCCGGCGCCTGCTGTCCCGGGCCGGCGTCGCGCGCTGAGCTGATACCCATACCCCCAGCGGGTAGCATGGCCCGCATGAGGCGTGCGACGACACTGCGGGGAGCGTTGTCGGTCGTCTGCCTCGCACTCGGCATCGTCGTGGGCCTGCTGGGGATGCATGCCTTCAACACGCACGGATCCGCCGATCCGCACACCGTCGTCACCCACGCGGCCGCGGCGCCGGCCTCCCCCGCGCTGCATCACACGACGGAGACGAACGCGGAAGTGGCGGTGCCGTCCGATGTCGGGCACGGTGCCGCCGCCCTGTGCGTCCTCGCCCTTCTCGGCGGTCTGCTTCTGCTGCTGCGACGGCCATCCCTCGTGCTCGCCCAGGGCCCGGGGCGCGTGCATCCCCTCCCCGCCTTCGGCCGCACCCCACGTCCTCGCCCGCCCTCTCTCCATGCGCTCTGCATCAGTCGCACCTGAGCGCTGCCCGTCTGCGCCACGGGTGCCCGCAACCGCGGTCGCCCTCCCCTGACTGAGAAGAGAGAGAAATGAACACCAGGATCACGGCTGCGGCCGCCCTCGTCCTCGCCGGAACGCTCGCGCTCGCGGGTTGCGCCTCCGCGGAACCAGCGGGACCCGCCGACCATTCCGGCATGGACCACTCCGCGTCCGACGCTCCCGCGGGGGACGCGAACGAAGCCGACGTCATGTTCGCGTCGATGATGATCGTGCACCACGAGCAGGCCGTCGAGATGTCGGACATCGTGCTCGCGAAGGACGACGTGGACCCGCGGGTCGCCGACCTCGCCGAGCGGATCACCGCGGCGCAGGGCCCAGAGATCGAGCAGCTTCAGGGCTGGCTCGACGACTGGGGCGCAGACGCTGGAGACGCCGGCGAGATGGATCACGGTGACGGCATGATGAGCGACGATGACCTCGCCGCGCTCGAGGAGGCGGCGGGGCCGGAAGCGTCGACGCTGTTCCTGGAGCAGATGATCATGCACCACGAGGGCGCGGTCGAGATGGCCGAAGCGCAGATCGCGGACGGCGAGAATGCCGATGCCGTGGCACTCGCGCAGGACATCGTCGACGCCCAGACGGCGGAGATCAGCGAGATGAAGGACATCCTCGCCACGCTCTGAACGGCACCCGCCCCCGCGTCGCGCATCCGCGGCGCGGGGTCGGGCGCGCGTCAGAGCGTGAGCAGCACCTTGGTGGCGCGTCGTTCGTCCATGGCGCGGTAGCCCTCGGCGGCGTCCGCCAGCGGCAGCGTCAGGTCGAAGACGGCGCCGGGGTCGATCCGATCCGTCATGATGAGGTCGATCAGCGCGGGAAGGTACCCGCGCACCGGGGCCGGCCCGCCGTGCAGGTGCACGCCGGAGAAGAACAGCTCCTGACCGGGGAGCTCGACGTCGTGGGAGACCCCCACGTATCCGACGTGCCCGCCGGCGCGGGTGGAGCGGATCGCCTGCATCATCGACTCCTGCGTGCCGACGGCTTCGATGGTCGAGTGCGCGCCCAGTCCGTCGGTGAGGTCCTTGATCGCCTGGACGCCGGCGTCTCCGCGCTCCTCGACGACGTCGGTGGCGCCGAATCGCCGGGCGAGCTCCTGTCGATCGGCGTGACGAGACATCGCGATGATGCGCTCGGCGCCGAGCTGCTTCGCGGCGAGCACTCCGAGCAGTCCGACGGCACCGTCTCCCACCACGGCGACGGTCCTGCCCGGTCCGGCGGCGGCGGCGACGGCGGCGAACCACCCGGTCCCCAGCACGTCGGATGCCGCCAGCAGACCGCGCAGCTGCGCCGGCGTCGGGTCGCCGGGCACCGCGACGAGCGTGCCGTCGGCCAGCGGGACGCGCAGCAGCTCGGCCTGCGTTCCGAGCGCGCCCATCGGGACGCGATGGACGCAGTGCGACTGGTAGCCGGCGCGGCAGATCTCACAGGTGTTGTCGGCGACGGACACCCGGATGACGGCGTCGGTGGGCTGCTCGATGACGGGGTCGGGGCGCTCTTCGACACGGACGTCGCGAGGCGCGTGCATGACGACTCCACGCATGGTGGTGTTCCTTTCGTTCGTTGTCCTCCAGTACACGCTCCCGAGCGCGTTCGGGGGAGTCCCTGCGGAGGGGTGTACCCGCAGGGCACCCCACATGCGGGTGGTGCTGCCTACCCTGGAACGATGGACGATCGAGCCGAGGTCCGCGAGTTCCTCATGTCGCGGCGCGCCCGCCTCAGCCCTGCTCAGGCGGGCATCCCCGCCGGGGCGAACCGCCGTGTCCCCGGGCTGCGTCGTGCCGAGGTCGCGGTGCTCGCGGGGGTCAGCGTGGAGTATTACGCCAAGCTCGAGCGCGGGGCGATCGGGGGTGCCTCCGCGTCGGTGCTCGATGCCGTCGCCGATGCCCTCCAGCTGGACGACACGGAGCGCGCGCATCTGTTCGACCTGGCGCGGGCGGTCGACGGCATCCCGACGTCGGGGCGGCTGCGACGACGCCGGACCGCGGGGAACCCGGCGACGCGACCCAGCCTGCACTGGGCGCTGGACGCGTTCACCGACGGGATCGCCGTGGTGCGCAACACCCGAGCCGACCTGGTCGCGGCGAACGCCCTCGGCCGCGCCTTCTACGCGGACATGTACGGCGAGGGCGGCCGCACCCCCAACTTCGCGCGCTTCCAGTTCCTCGATCCGGCCTCCCGCGACTTCTACCCGGACTGGGACCGTTTCGCGGAGATGTGCGTCGCGATCATGCGCGCCGAGGCGGGGCGCGACCCTCACGACCGCGAACTGCAGGAGCTCGTGGGCGAGCTGTCCACGCGCAGCGACGTGTTCCGTCGGCTCTGGGGCTCCCACGACGTGCGCACGCACGGTGCGGGCACCAAGCGCTTCCACCACCGGGTGGTCGGCGATCTGACCCTGGCCTACGAGGAGTTCGCGATCACCGCGGAGCCGGGGCACGTGCTGCTCGTCTACACCGCCGAGCCCGGTTCGCCCTCGGCCGAGCGTCTGCGTCTGCTCTCCTCGTGGGCGGCCGATCGGCAGTCGCCCGAGCACGCTGGTCCTGCCGAAGGCTGATCTCCTTCCCGTCGCTGTGCGTGCGATTCGCAAGCTTCCACCCGAGGCCAAGCGCCGCATCGAGGACGAGGTCCTGACGGTCGTCGTCGTCCACGCAGGGCATCGTCGCGAGGTCTATCGCTAGGGTCGGAGACCGTTCAGCGTCCGCGACCGAGGCGTCGCAGCGGGGACGAGAGCCGCGCCCAGAGACCGGGGCTCGGATCGTCGTTCGCGGGCGGCGGCGGAGCGACCGCGAACTGGACGAACTCCTCCGCGCCGTGGTGCACCACCCGGTAGAGCGCGGTGCCGATGAGCACTCCCAGCGCGATGGACATGACCGAGACGAGGGCGGCGGTGAAGTCGGCGAGTCCGTTGTCGGTCGCGAAGGCCTCGGTCAGCCCGACGAGCCCGGCTGCACCGGGGACGAGCAGCCAGAACGCGGGGAGGAACGTCAGCTGCGAGGGGGCTCCGTGGCGGAGTCCGGCGATCCAGAACACGACCGGGGTCACGGCGACGGCGCCGATGAAGCCGCCGACCGCCGGGTCGATGAACTCAGTCCCGGCCCACTGGCCGGCGTAGGCGACGACCAGCGCCAGCAGCACCCACCCGAACGTCGACGGCGGGGCGGAGAAGTGCAGGTAGTTGCCGAGGGCGAAGACGAGGATGCCGAGCAGCGGAACCCACCACGGCAGGAACGAGGAGGCGTCGAGCGGCTCGTACGAGTCGGAGTCGACGCCGATGACCGCCCCCGCCGCGAGGATGCCGAACGCGAGCAGCGCCAGTTGCACGAAGCCGTAGATGAGCCGGGAGGCCCCGGAGATCATCTGTCCTGCGGCGAGCTCGACGGTCGCCGTGGTGAGCACCCCGCCGGGGAGGAATGTGACGAGGGGAGCGATGAGCAGCCGGATGGGATCGCCGATCTCGATCACCTCCGCGAGGAGGAAAACCGCCGCGGCGCAGACGAAGGCCGCGGCGATCGGCATGATCAGCTGGAGGGTGGGGGAGCGCACGAGCTTCAGCAGCCCGATCCCGAAGCCGAGCGCGAAGGCGACGATCGCCCCCTGCCAGGTCGGGGCGAGCAGCAGGGCGAGGCCGGTCGTGAGCACGGCGTGCCCGAGCGTGCGGGTGAACCACCCGAGGCGCGGCCGCATGGCGCCGATCTCGTTGAGCCGCCGGATGCCGTCGAGCGGAGCCACCGAACCGGTCCGGGCGAGCGTGATCAGGTCGTACAGCGCGGCGATCTGATCGAAGCGGAACGAGGCGTTCGTGGCGGACCGGATCGCGACCCTCTCCTCCTCCGCGTCTCCGGTCTCCACGATGATGATGGTCGGCAGCACGACGAAGTCGGTGTCATCTCCTCCGGATGCCGTCGCCACCTCGGCGATGGTGTCGCGGATGCGGTCGACCGACTCGCCCGAGGCGTTCATCCCCTGAGCCAGCCCGAGCAGGAACTGACGGAGCGCCGAGCGGTCGACGGGCTCGATCATGTCAGCCGAACAGGAGGGACAGCGTCACTCCGACGATGATCGCGGTGCCGATGTACACGAGGTTCGGCAGCTGGAAGGAGTGGTCGACGACGAACTTGCCCATCTTGGTCGTCCCGGTCTGGTCGAACGCGACCGTGGCCACCTGGCTGCCGTTCGCCGGCAGGGTGTAGATGCCCATCGTCGCCGGCCACAGCCCCACCAGGAGCGTGGCCGGAAGACCGATCGTGATGCCGATCGGGACGATCGCATTCGTGGCGCTCGACTGGCTGGTGGTGAGCATCGCGACCGCAAAGAGGGCCAGGGCGAACAGCAGGGCGCCGAGGAACGCCGAGGACCCCGAGACCACCGAGCCCAGGCCGTCGACGATGAGCGTCTGGTTCGCCGCGACGAACGTGTTCGCCAGCCATGCGATGCCGAACAGGGCGATCGCTCCGACGATGCCGGCGGGGAAGGTGGGTTGCTTCGGCACGTCGGCGGCCTTCACCTTGCAGAATACGAAGATCAGGGCGGCGATGATGCCCATCGTCACCTCGATGATGACCGTGACGCTGAGGCGCAGCGGGTCGCCGTTGTCGTCCGTGCCGATCACGGGCCGCAGGTTCTCGAACAGGCCAAAGAACACGATCACGGCGACGCCGGCGAGGAACAGACCGGCCGACAGCACGGCGGTGGGGGCGAGCTTCTTCTCGTGCGCGTCGACCACGGGCGGCTTGATCTGGTGTTCGGCCAGTCGCCGCTGGTATTCGGGGTCGTCCTCGAGGTCCTTGCCGTGGCGCATCATGACGAGCGCGGCGAGGAGGAGGCCGGCGATCGAGGCCGGCCACATGATCAGCAGGAGGCCGCCGAGGTCGACGCCCTGCGGGGCGAGCAGCACGACCATCGACGCGGTGGCTGCGGACACCGGGGAGCAGAGGATGCCGACCTGCGAGGCGACGGCGGAGACCGACAGTGCGCGCTCCGGGCGGATCTTCTGCTGGTACGAGACGTCGTAGATGACCGGGAGCAGCGGGTAGAAGATGTTGCCGGTCCCGGCGCCGACCGTGAACAGGAACGACATCGCCGGGGCGAGGAAGACGACCGATCGGGGACGCCGGCGGATGACCTTCGCGGCGACCGAGACCATCCAGTCGATGCCGCCCGCCGCCTGCATGGTCGAGGCGGCGGTGATCACGGTGATGACGATGAAGACCGCGTCGACGGGCGCGTTTCCCGGCGCCTCGCCGAACAGGAACACGAGGACGGCGACGCCGACGAGCCCCCAGACGCCGAGTCCGATGCCGCTCGTGCGGGTCCCCATGAAGATCGCGAGGATGACCACGACGAGCTGTGCGACGAGGATCCACACGTTGTCGTTCATGACGACGGCCCCTTCACGACGGGTGCCGATCCGGTGAGCCGCCTGGTCGGCAGTTCCGTCTCGACGATCTTCCCGTCGACCGCCTCGACCCGCAGCGCCAGGGGATCGTCGACCGGGCTGATCGCGGTCACGAACTCGGAGTTCTCGAAGTGCAGCGACTGGAGGTTGCCGACCGCGTAACCCGTGGACAGCTCCCCGCTCAGAAGAGAGGCGTGGAAGAGGGGCCGGCGCTGGTCTTCGGCGTCGTAGTGCGGGCAGAAGCTGCCGTGCAGGAAACCGAGACCTTCCGGCAGCACCTGGAGCGTGGGGCCGTAGCTGTCGGTCGTGCCTCCCTCGAACCAGCAGATGCCGCCCGCGCTGCCGCCGGTGAACACCACGTTCGAATCGGGGTCCTCCCACAGCTCGCGCATGATCTCGTCCAGACCCTGGCGCTTCCACACGTCGAGCATGTTCGCGGTGTTCCCGCCGCCGACGTGGATCACATCGAAGCCGCGCACGAAGCCGGCCAGATCGTCGACCGCGCGATGGAACAGCGGCAGATGGTGCGGCGCGCAGCGGTCGGAGTCGTACGTGGAATAGAAGCTGACGATGTAGGCGGCATCGTCGCCGGTGGCCGTGCCGACGAAGAGCACGCGCGGGCGCTCCTTGCCGGTGAGCCCGAGGATGTAGTCGTGCGTCGGATCGTTCCGGCGCTCCATCATGGCCTTGCCGGCCCCTGTCGCGACGACGTGTGACATGCCCCCCACCTCACTGTCGAGTGTGAATGCGCTCAACCTACTGCGGCGCCGAGGCCGCCGTCCAGGGTGTCTTCATCCGGTGGGGGTGAGGGGCGACCGCCTTACGTGTTCATGCGCGCCGTGCCCACGATGCCCTCCAGGAGGGCGAGGGTGCGGGCGCGCGGGCCCTCCGGACGGATGCCGAGGACGCGCGCCAGTTCCTGTGCCAGGGCGGCGTGGCCGGCGGCGCCGGGGTGGAAGGGGTCGTTCATCAGCCCCCACGGCACACCCCCGTCGCCGAGCTCCGCGAAGCGGGCGTGCTGGTCGACGAGGATGACGTCCTCGTCGACGGCGACCCGGCGGACGGCCGCGGCGAACTCGCCGATCCGCCCGCGCTCAGGCGCATTGCGCACGTCGATCGCCGGCGGGGTCTGCAGCACGGGGATCGCGCCGAGCCCGCGGACCCGCGTCACGAAGTCGCGCAGCGACGCGGCATAGTCGTCCGCGCTGATGACGGGGCGCGGACCGCCGTCCGAGGCGTCGTTGGTGCCGATCATGAGGGTGACGACGTCCGGGCGCCAGGATGCGACTCGGCGATCCCAGTCGTCCAGGAGATCGACGATGCGGTTGCCGCTGATCGCCGTGTTGAGCACGATGTCGCGCACGCGCTCGAGCTCTCCGCGGATCAGCTCGTGCAGGTGCTCCGGGTAGCTGCGTCCTCCCTGGGTGTGCACGAGGCCGTGGGTGATCGAATCGCCTGTGATGATCCAGTTCAACGGCGCCGGATCGGTCAGTGCGGCGGCGAGCCGGCGGCGGTCGGAATCGGCGGTGGCGGGGGAGGCGGATGCGGCGATGGGCACGGGTTCGAGCATAATCCGCGAGCCCGCGCGTAATGCTTCGGGCGTGAGCGCGTCCTGTCCCCGAGGGTGAGGTCGGGCGCTCGAGCACGGACGGGATCCGTGGTCCGGCGTCGGTGAGTTCCCACCTCGTCGACGTTCTCCGGAGCCGAGCCCTCGTGCGGCGGGCCGCCTCCCCTGGCCCGCCGCACTTCTCTGGCCGCGCCGGGTGAGGACGGTCGTCATCCGTCCGACGGACCTCGGACGTCGTCTGATGCAACCCGGCGATGGGCGCCGTGCCGAGGATTTGCAGTATATTTCCGGCCGACGCGTAAGACGTAACGTGTTACTGTGTCTGCCTTGTAACCGCGCTCTTCGATTCGTGTGCGGCTTTTCACCGGAGGAAATTCATGTTGACCGATTCGCCACCTGCTCGGCCGCGCCGACGCGCGGACCGCCGTCCGTCTCGCCGCGGTTCCGCTGCCGCCGCACTCGTCCTGGGACTGATCGGAGCCCTGCTGGCGCCGCTGTCCGCGACGGCTGCTCCCCCGTACGCGACCGAGGCGAAGATCGACTCGCTCGCCTTCGCGCAGAGCACCGTCACGAGCGGGACCAGGGCCGAGCTCAAGGGCACCTGGTCTCTGCCGGACAATCCGACGGCACCCGCTGGGTTCGTCGTCGATCTGCCGGCGGATCTGCAGGGCATGCCGGACCGATTCCCGCTGCTCGATGCGACCGGCGCCAAGGCCGGGGACTGCGTCGCGACCGGCACGCAGCTCGTCTGCGACTTCGACAGCGCCTACTTGCGCAGCCACCCTCTCGGCCTGTCCGGGAGGTTCTCGTTCTGGGCGACGGTCACGACCCAGGTCACCGAGCAGACCACCGTCGACTACGACTTCGGCGACGTCACCGCATCGGTCGACGTGAAGCCCGATCCGTTCATCTGCACCGAGGACTGCACGTTCACGGGGCGCTCGAACTTCAAGAGCGGCGAGTACCAGAACAGCACGGACACGATCCAGTGGGACGTCGCGATCGGCGCGGGCGCCACGGGCATGACCGGGGGCCAGGAGGTCGTCGTCAAGGATGTGATCGGCGCGAACCAGGAGCTCCTCTCCCAATCCGCCACCGGCGAGCGCTCCCCGAGCCTGTGGGCGGCGAACGCGTTCCAGACGCTCCCCAGCGGGATGGTCGTGCCCGGGCCGTTCGCCGAGGTGGCCGCTTCCGACTACACCGTCTCCGCCGACGGTACGACCGTGAGCTTCACGGCGCGCGAGGGGTACTTCTACAACGTCCACTACCTGTCGAAGGTGACGGACGCCGGAGCGGCCGGCACGTATCAGAACGCGGCCGAGATCACCGTCGGAACCCAGAGCGCCTCCACCGTGACCTCCGAGGTCACCCGTCACGGCGGCTCGGGCACGGGAGAGGGCACAGGGGTGGGGACGTTCACGATCTCCAAGAAGCTCGACGGCGACACCGCGAACCTGGAAGACCTCACCTTCCACGGCAGCTACGTCGTGGCCACCCCGCAAGGCAGCACCGCGACCGGCGAGTTCGCCGTCCACGCGGGCGAGACGTGGACCAGTCCCGCTTTCGCGGCCGGCAGCACGGTCTCGCTCTCCGAATCCCTCGCCGGGCTGCCGGCGAACCTCGAGTGGGCGGCTCCCGCGTTCTCGCCGCAGACGGTCACCATCCGGGGTGACGAGTCCGTCGCGGTGACGCTGACCAACACGGCGACCCTGCGCACCCAGCCGTTCCTCGCGATGAAGACGCTCGCCGGGCCGGCGAAGGCGACCGCGATGGTGCCGGCAGCGACCCGCTACGTGCTCGAGTACTCGTATCCCGCCGGTCCGGGATTCCCGGCAGGCTCCGGAGAGCTCACGCTCGGGGCCGGCACGCCGGTGTCCGCGCCCGCGCTGCCGGTGGGCGCCGACGTCACGATCCGAGAACGGGCGCCGAAGCCCGTCGAGGGGATCACCTGGGGCGACCCGGTGATCTCGCCCGAGCGGTTCACCGTCGGCGACGAGGCCGTCACGGTATCGGTCACCAACCCGGTCTCGGTCGTCACCCCGCCCGTGGTGCCGGGCACGCCGAGCACTCCCCTCACCCCGACGACGCCGAGCTCGCCCGTGAAGCCGGGATCCGCCGGGGGATCGCTGGCGATCACGGGAGGCGAACCGGCGACGTGGAGCGCACTCATCGGGGTGCTGATGCTCGCTGCGGGAGGAGGCCTGGTCGCGGTGCGGCGGCTCCGACGATCCAGCCGCCAGCCGTGACCCGAGGTGGGGTGCCGTCGACGACGGTCGCCGGCACCCCCCTCGGTGCGAATCGCACAGGACCGGCGCCCGTCGTCAGGTCCTGACAGACCCCCGCGGGGGAAGGGGAGACATGACCGACCAACACGCAGACGCCGAACGGGAGCGCGACGCCGACCTCCTCGCCCGTACTCGTACGGGCGATCAGCATGCGTACGCCGAACTCTGGGAGAGATACGCACCGGCGGCGTCGGCGGTCGCGCGCTCCTACTGGTGGTCGACGGATCCGGACGATCTGGTGGCCGAGTCCTTCACCCGGATCTACCAGGCCATCCAGGCCGGGAAAGGCCCGACGGCCGCGTTCAAGCCCTACCTCTTCGCGACGATGAGGAATCTGGCGATCAGCTGGGGCCGCTCCCGCCGAGAGGTGCCCATCGAGTACATCGAGGCGGTCGAGGACCCGACGACGACGGAGGCGGCTGCGGACGCCGATTTCGACGCGTCGCTCGTTTCGCAGGCGATCCTCACGCTTCCGGAGCGCTGGCGAGACGTGCTGTGGTTCGGCGAGGTCGAGCACCTGTCCATGCAGGAGATCGGCAAACGCCTGGACATCAGCGAGCGTGCGGCAGCAGTGCTCGCCTTCCGGGCCAGGGAGGGTCTCCGGCAGGCGTGGATCACGGCGCACGTCTCGGCGCAGCCTCCGACGTCGAAGGAATGCCGCTGGACGCTCGGCAAGCTCGGAGCGCATGCCCGTCGTCGCCTCACCCCGCGGGACAACCAACGCATCCATGCGCACCTCGACGAATGCGCCGACTGCCGGGCGAAGGCGGCGGAGGCGAGGCAGGCCAGCTCGCGGATGCTCACGGTCCTCTTCCCGGCGGGCGTCGCCGTGGGTGCCGGTGCGCAGGTGTGGGGAGCCCTGACCTCCGCGGGCATATCGGCGAGCGCGGCACCGATGCCGGCCGCCGTGACCCTGCCGGTCGCCGGCCTCGTGACCGGCAAGGCGAGCCTCGCCGTCGTCGCGGCCGTCACCGCCGCGACGCTCGGGGTGGGGGTCGCGACCACGCTCGTCGGAGAGCCGGCGGTGACCGCCTCATCGCAGACCACGGAGCAGCTCGTGCACCGCGCCGTCCCTGAGCCGACCCCCTCTCCGACGGCGGTGTCGTCCCCGAGCCCCGAGCCCCTCCCCGTCGTCGACGCACCCGACCCCGCCCCCGAGGCATCCGTGGCCCCGGACGTGCTCGAAGCCCCGGCACCGCCGCCCCCGCCGCCTCCGCCCGCGGTGAGCGTTCCCGGCCCGCCCGTGGTCATCGAGATCCCGACGCAGGTCTCCCGCACCGAGGTGCTCTCGATCACCGTCAGATGCGAGGTCGGGGCCGACCTCACGGTCTCCGCCTACGGCGTCACGCTCGCCGCGGGTGCATGCCCGAGCACCGAGCTGTGGCAGGCGAGCCTCGACGTCAGCTCCTCTCCCGTCGCGTCGGGGACCGCCGTCACCCTGAGCTTCGCGCAGTCCAACATCGCGGGAGTGTCGGGCACGGCGTCGGCGACCGTGATCATCGTCGACTGATTCCGACGGGCGCGCGTAATCCCCGGCGGCTTTCGCCGTCCAGTACACGTCCGGCACCCCCACGGTGCCCGGGATGACCAGGCACGTGAGATAGGAAGCAATACGCCATGAGGAAACGATCGGGCACGTTCATGCTCGGAATCCTGCTCGTCCTCGGGGCCGGCGTCGCCGTCGGCTCCCCCGCCGCTGCGGCCGACGAGTCCGCCACGATCTCGGATCCCCGGACCGGTACCTTCACGCTCGCGGACGGCACGATCGCGACCGCGACGATCTCCGGCGACGAGTCGCGCACGTTCGGGGCCCAGGGCAAGACGCTCAGTTCCTGGAGCGGGACCGATGCGATGTACGCCCCCGGCGTCTCCGCGAGCACCCTCCCGGTCCTCGACGTCCACTCGCGGAAGAACTGCGGCACGGCGAAGCGATGCGGCGAGGGGCAAATCACCGTCGAGTTCGATCGGCCCGTCGACGATCCCGCCATCCACATCGCCGAGTTCGGAGCCGGGACCGGAGGCGCCTTCGGCTGGTCCGCCGCCGACGGGATCCGTTTCGCGTCGGCCGACGGCGGCGCCACGAAGGCGGTGGTGTCGGACGGCGCGACCTTCGTCGACGGCGGCGACGGGTACTTCCGCGGCGATGTCCGGATCAACTGCACGGCCTCGCCGCGTCCCGGCGGCTGCGGGAGCTTCACGGTGCCGGGCACGAAGATCACCAAGATCGTGTTCGACGTCGCCCGTTTCGGCCTGAGCCCTTCCCAGACGGCCGGCTTGGACGCCTATGCGTTGGGGGTGACCGCCACGGCCACGGCGACGCCCACCCCGACCCCGACCCCGACACCCACTCCGACTGCGACACCGACTCCCGAGCCGGAGCCGAAGCTCGCGGCGCTGACGGTGTCGAAGGTCGTGGACAAGGCTGCTGCCGTGCCCGGCGACACCCTGGACTACACCATCACCGTGTCCAACACCGGCGAAGCCGCCGCCCACGGGGTGCCCGTCACCGACACTCTCCCGTCCGGTCTGACCGATGCCACCGCCGAGCAGGGCGGCGCGATCGCGGACGGGCGGGTGTCCTGGACCATCGACAGCATCCCGGCCGGTGAGCAGACCCTCCTGCACGTGACCGGGACCGTCGACCGGTCGACAGCGGGTTCGATGCTCGTGAACCGTGCGGTGGCGAAGAACCCCGCTGACGCTCCGGAGAAGACGCCGGCGCCGGTCTCCACGACACCGTGCACCGACGACGCCGCCGCGGCGTGCGCCACCACGGCGGTCACCGCGCTTCCCGCCCTGTCGATCTCGAAGGTCGTGGACAAGCAGGTCGCCGGTCACGGCGAGTCGCTCTCCTACACCCTGGTCGTGGCCAACTCCGGCACCGGGGCGGTCGCCGGCGTTCCCGTGGTCGACATGCTGCCCGCCGCGCTGACCGGGGTGACCGCCGATCAGGGCGGTGTTGTCGACGACGGCGCCGTGCGATGGACCCTGCCCGAGGTCGCCGCCGGGGGCAGCGTCGAGCTGCACGTGAGCGGAACGACCCCCGCCGGACTCGAGGAGGCGCAGCTGGTGAACCGTGCCGCGGTGCAGAACCCGGCAGACGCTCCGGCCGGCAGCCCGGCACCGACCGCCGTCACCCCGTGCCCCGATGACCCGCAGCAGGCGTGCGCGGTGACGGCTGTCGCCCCGGCCGCCGCACTGGAGATCAGCAAGACGGTCGCGCAGGCCACGGCTCAGGCCGGAGCGATCCTCGACTACACGATCACGGTGGCCAACACCGGCCCCGGCACAGCGACGCAGATCCCCGTCGTCGACGACCTGCCCGACGGCGCACGCTTCATCGCGGCATCGACCGGCGGCGCGGCGGTGAAGGACCGCGTGGGCTGGGTGATCCCCGAGCTCGGATCCGGCGCGACGGCCACCCTGACGCTGCGGGTCCAGGTTCCCGCGAACGCGCGGGGAGAGATCACCAATCGCGCCACCGTCGCCTACGACGCGACCATGATCGAGGCTCTGCGAGACGCGGCGGAACAGGCCGGCATCGCGGTGCCGGAGGATCTGTCCGGGCTTCCCGCGCTTCCGCCCCTCACCGCCGCGCATCCCTGCCAGGACGACGCCGGCTGGTCGTGCGCGGTGACAGCCGTCCGCGCTCCGGCCCCCGCCGGCCTCGCCCAGACCGGCGGCACCATCCTGTCCGCGATCCCGGCGGTCGTGCTGCTGGTCGGCGGGGCGCTGCTCCTCGTGCTCGGCGCTCGCCGCAAGTCCAACCGATAACCACTCGTCACGTCAGCCTCGGGGGAGCCTCCCCCGAGGGCTGATCGAGGTACCCAGAAATGAAGCTCTCCCCATCCTCCTCGCCCGTCGGTCTGCCGAGATCGTCGGTGATGGTCGTGTTCGGAACGCGTCCCGAGATCGTCAAGCTCGCGCCACTCGTCCGCCGTCTCGGTGACGCCGCGTACGTCGTCCACACGGGCCAGCACTACGACCACGGCATGTCCCGCGCGTTCCTGCAGTCCTGCGGCATCGGCCGCGTCGATCTCCAGCTGCACGTGGGCGGCCTCCCACGAGCCGCGCAGATCGGACGCGGTGCCGAGCAGATCGCCGAGGCGGTCACCCGCTTCGAGCCGAAGTACGTCGTCGTGCAGGGCGACACCAACGCGACGTTCGCGGCCGCGCTCGCCGCGAACGCCGTCGGAGTCCGCCTCGGTCACGTCGAGGCCGGACTCCGTGCCAACGACCGGCGGATGCCCGAGGAGCACAACCGCGTCATGGTCGATCACATCGCCGACGACCTGTTCGCCGCGACGGAGGCGAACAGGGCCAACCTGCTCGCCGAGGGCATCGCCGACGAGCGCATCCTCGTGACAGGCAACCCCGTGGTCGAGGCGGTGCGGTCGCAGCGCGCCGCCGCTCAAGCCGACGGCGACGAGCTCGTCCGACTCGGCCTGTATCCCTCTCGATACGTGCTGGCGACCCTGCACCGGCAGGAGAACGTCGACGATCCGGAGAACCTGCTCGCGACGCTGCACGCGTTCAACCGCATCGCGGCGTCGGGCTGGCCCGTCGTCTTCCCCGTGCATCCGCGCACCAGAGCGGTGCTGACCTCGCTCGAGGCCACGCATCTGCTGGACGCGCTGATCGCCGAGGACCCGCTCCCGTACGAGCGCTTCCTCGCGCTCGCCGCACACGCCGCGGTGCTGGTGTCGGACTCGGGGGGAATCCAGGAGGAGGCGACCGTCCTGGGGCGCCCCGTGCTCGTCGTCCGCGACTCCACCGAGCGACCCGAGGCGCTGGGCACCTTCACCAAGCTGGTGACCCCGCAGACCCTCGCGGCGGAGACGGCCGCCCTGCTCGCGTCCGTGGAGCGCACGCTCGAACGGCTCGACGCCCTCCCCTCGCCCTTCGGCGACGGAAAGGCGACAGAGCGCATCGCGGAGCACATCCGCGTCGCCGTGACCGAGATCACCCCCGAGGAGGCCTGATGTACAGCAACGAGGTATCCACTCCGATCGCCCTGGTCGGCACGCTCGCGATGACCGGACCCGACTCGGTGGTGACCTGGGTCGTGGCCGCTGCGGTCTCGATGGGCGCCGGCGCGTTCCTGCTCTGGCGTCAGCGGCTGCTCCGCCATGCCGTGGCCGACCCCCGAGGGCGTCGTGATCGCTGCCGCTAACGCCATCTCCTTCCTCGTCACGCTGACATTCCTCGTCTACGTGTTCATGATCGTGGTGCCGTTCCTGCGTCGCCGACCCGATCCGGAGGGACCGGTCGACGCGTTCGAATGGCACATGTTCGTGCCGTGCCGGGACGAGGAGGTCGTCATCGGGCGGACGATCCGCATGCTCCGCACGACGGTGCCCGAGGCGCACGTCTGGGTGATCGACGACGACAGCGACGACGACACCTCCGCGATCGTGCAGGCGGCGGCGGACGAGGACCCCTTCGTCCACCTCGTCCAGCGGCGGCGCCCCGACGCCAGGACCGGCAAGGGCGATGCCCTCAACGCCGCGTACTTCCAGCTGCACGACTACCTGCCCGATGACGCCGACCGCTCCCGCGTGATCGTCTGCGTGGTCGACGCGGACGGCGAGGTCGCCGAGAACATCCTGCGCCAGGCGGCCTCGCCGAACGCGTTCGGAGATCCCGAGGTGGGAGCCGCTCAGGTCACCGTGTACATGAAGAACCGCGACGACCGGCACCCGGTACCCGGTGCCGGCCGGGTGCGGAACACGTTCGGACGCTTCCTCATCCGGATGCAGGACATCGAGTTCCGCGGTCCGATAGCAGCCGTCCAGTCCCTGCGCGGGTGGACGCAGACCGTCGGACTCGGCGGCAACGGCCAGTTCACCCGGCTGTCGGTGCTGGACGAGATCTCCGCGCAATCGGACCGGCCCTGGCACGGATCCCTCCTCGAGGACTACGAGCTCGGCATCCACGTGCTGCTCGCCGGCCACAAGAACCGCCACCTGCACGACACCTACGTCTCCCAGGAGGCTCTGCACGACTTCCTGCGCTTCACGGTGCAGCGGACGCGGTGGGCGCAGGGGAACATGCAGTGCATCCGGTACGTGCCCGAGATCGCACGGTCGACGAAGTTCACGAACGCCGGCGTCTTCGAGGCCTGCTACTACCTGATCCTTCCGTTCTTCCAGGTCATCGCGAACCTCGCCGCCGTGACGCTGTTCATCGGCGCCGCGATCGGCCTCCTCTCCGGAGCAGTCAGTCTGCCGCCCGCGTCGCTCGCCCTGCTCGCCGTGTTCTATCTCGCGTTCGGCATCGGCCCGTTCTTCATCTGGGGACCGCTCTACCGCCGCTACAGCGAACCGCAGGCAGGCTTCTGGACGGGGATCCTCTGGGGCTTCGGGCTGTGGCTGTACGACTATTACGTCTATCTGACGGGTGCGCGGGCCATCTATCGGATCCTGCGCGGCCGGAACGGGTGGGCCAAGACCCGCCGCAACGGAGAGATCAACGTCTCCGGACCCATCGCGAAGGACAGCTGATGCCCGCATTCGCCCTCTCGCAGCGCGGGTTCGAAGCCCCGCCTGCGCCCCGCGCCCGACGACGCCCCTCCGCCGTCGACACCGCTCTGCGGGTGCTGATCGGACTCGCCCTCGTCGCCGTCGCCGTGCTGCTCATCGTCTTCGAGGAGCGGGTCCGCATCGTCGAGGCCGGCGTCGCCAGCGCCTGGCTCTCCCCGCTCGTCCCCGGGGGCGTCCGCCCCTACCTGAACTACTTCATCCTCGAGGTCGAACCCGGCAGGACGGTCGCCTTCATGGTGACCAACGAGTGCACGATCGCGTTCCTCACCGCGCCTCTGCTCGCGTTGTCCGGAGTGATCCTGGCCATGAAGCGGGTGAGCTGGGGGCGCGTGCTCCGTGCGCTGATCCTGTCGGTGGTCGTGATCTTCCTGACCAATCAGGTGCGGCTCGGCGTGATCGCCCTCGGATCGCACGCGCTCGGCTTCGACGTTGGCTACGAGCTCACGCACCGCCTGATCGGCTCGGTGCTCAGCATCATCGGCTTCAGCGCCGCCTACCTGGTCTTCGTCGTCGTGATCGCGGATCTGCACCTGTTCCGGCGGCAGCAGACGCGCCGGTACGCCCGCCGACAGCGGGCGTAATCAACCACCGCCCCTTCCGTCTAGTCCGTGGCGAAGCACTCTGCCCGCCGCGTCAATTCAAGAAAGGGGCTCGAGATGAAGAGCATCCTCAAGTCCGCATGCACCACCGGGATCGGCCTGCTGATCATCGGGGGGTCGCTCCTCGGAGGTCAGGCGGCCACGGCCGCCGAGCAGCCGATCGCTCCGGACAGCACCTCATCGGCCTACCCGGCGCCGACCCGGCCCGCGCCGGCACAGGCGCAGTCCACGGACGAAGCCGACTCTCCGGTGCAGGTGCGCGGCTACCTCGGCCGCGCGACGCAGACCGCCGCCACGGGCGTCACGCCGGAATCGGAGATCAAGGAGGGCGCCATCGTCCAGCTCGTCAACGACGAGCAGATCGACGGCGTCTACAAGGTCATCCTCCCCGTGCCGGCCAACACGAGCTTCGTGTCGGCGACCGAGGGCGGCCAGCTCATCGGCGCGAACGTGGTCTGGACCTTCAACGTCACGCATGACGGCGGCACCAGGATCGTGACGCCCATGGCGACGTTCCAGGTCGCGAAGGACTACTGGGGGCCGCAGATCACCAACAGCGCCAAGGTCCTCTACACCGGCGGCGTGTTCACGGATGACCAGCGGTTCACCTACAACTACAGCCACCAGTTCGCGGAGCGTCCCGCCGTGCCGATGGTCGACCCGACGGTCGGCCTCGCGGGTGCCGGCGTCCTCGCGGCCGGCGCCGCGGGCACGTTCGTCCTGCGACGCCGCCCGTCGTCCATCGACTGACCCGCTTCGGCCACACGACAAGAGGAAGACACAGAACCTGTGAAGAAGACATCCATTCTTCGGGGTGCGCTGGCCGGGGGGTTGCTCGCCGCTTTGGCGGTGGGCGCCCTCGCGGCCGCCCCCGCGGCCACGGCGGCCGACATCAACGGCTGGAGCGGCTCGGGCGACACCCGCACCGCCTCCGCAGCCGGCGCGACCGCCACCATCAGCACCACCGACAAGATCCAGGTCAAGAGCTCCGGCGACGTCGTCAACCTCGCCACGGTCCGAGACGGCGGTGAGCTCGGACTGAACGTCATCGGCCTCAACGAGGGCTACCCCTGCAAGAACGGCGTCGAATGCGTTCGCGGGAACGTCGTCGTCGACTTCGGTCAGCAGATCACGAATCCGAAGATCAAGCTCGGGAACCTCGGCGGCGACGTCTACTCCGTCGGCGGCATCGTGCAGAGTTCCGCCAAGTACACCCTGAAGACCTCCGGGGTGACCCTGAGCTCGGTCGGCGGGAACCTCGACGTGACGTCGAACACGATCACGTCCACCAACTTCGCGGCCAAGAGCGGCACCGTGCAGGTCAACGGCACGGTCTCCAAAGTCGAGTTCCAGATCACGATGCGTTCCAAGGGGGCCTTCCTCGGCGTGGTGCCGACCTGGACCAAGGTGCCCGGCGACCTGCACAGCATCGACATCGACGTGGACAAGCCCACCAAGCCGGTGCTGACGGTCGCCAAGGACGACCACCGGGATGCCGCGGTCATCGGGGACCAGCTCTCCTACGACATCGTGGTGCGCAACACCGGCGACGCCGCGGCGACCAATGTGGCGATCAGCGACGACCTGCCGGCCGGACTCACCGGGATCACCGCCTCGTACACGGTGGGAACGACAGGGCAGGTCTCCGTCAACGGCCAGCAGGTTCGCGGCACGATCCCCTCGCTCGCGCCCGGAGCCGCATCGACGCTCACGGTGAAGGCGACGGTCGGCGCGACGACACCCATCGGCACCGTACGCAACAACGCGTGTGCCGTGGCGACGTCGTCCAACCAGGCGTGCGACTGGGATGACACCACCATCACCAAGCAGACCAAGCCGGTGCTGACGATCGACAAGGACGATCACCAGACCACGGCTGTCGTCGGCGACCAGCTCTCCTACGACATCGTGGTGCGCAACACCGGCGACGGTGCGGCCGGCAACGTCGTCGTCAGTGACGACCTGCCTGCCGGACTGACCGGCATCACCGCGTCGTACACGGCCGGGACCACCGGTCAGGTGTCGGTGAACGGTCAGCGCGTCGAGGGCACGATCCCCACCCTCGCTCCCGGGGCGTCGTCGACGATCACCGTCAAAGCGACCGTCGGCGCGGCCACCCCGTCCGGTGTCCTGCGCAACAACGCCTGTGCGGTGGCGACCTCGGCGACCCAGGCCTGCGACGGGGACGACACCACCATCACGAAGCCGGCTCTGACGATCAGCAAGGACGACGGGCAGGGCGACGTCAAGCTGGGGCAGGAGCTCACCTACGACCTCGTGGTGCGGAACACCGGCGATGGTGTCGCCAGGCGCGTCGTGGTCAGCGATCCGCTTCCGGCCGGTCTCGACTTCGTGTCGGGCAGCGGTCCTGCGGGCGTGACAGTGAGCGCAGCCGGGCGCACCGTGACCGCCGAACTCGGCGATCTCGCTGCCGGCCAGTCGGTGACGGTGAAGGTGAACGCGAAGGTCAATCAGTCGGCGCCGCCTGGTTCTCTGACCAACCAGGCGTGCGCTGTCGCGAACAACGCGTCGAACGTCTGCGACGACGACACGGACACCGTCAAGCGGGAGTTCTTCCAGTACACGTTCAACTCGAACCCGACCGACCCGCAGCCGGGCCAGGCCGTGACGTACCGGATGGAGTTCGGCAACAACGGCAACGTCGACTCGGCGAACGCGGAGATCGTGTACGACCTCGCCGGCGTCCTGGACGACTCGAGCTGGAACGCCGGGAGCGTGACCGCGAACAGCGGTACCGCAACGGTCACCGGGAACAGCATCGCGTGGAAGGGTCCGCTCGCGTCCGGGCAGACCGTCGTCATCACCTTCACCGGGGTGTGGAACGGCGCCGGCGACGGGTTCGCCTTCCCGAACGTCTCCTACTACGGAAGCGCACGATAGAGAGGATCAGCAGCAGGGCAGGAGGGGCCGTCCGCAGGGGCGGCCCCTTCCGCGTGCGCGCCGCCAGTGCGCCGCATCAGGCGATCCGCCCGAATCAGGCAGTTTCCGCGCCCAAGCTCCTGATCCCGCGGGAGTGCCTGATCCGGCGCGCCTGCACACGGCGACATCCTCCGGAAGATGTAGCATGTTACCTCCCCAGACGGATGCTCTGGACCCCGGTCGCTCCGTAGCGTCGAGGGTATGAACGAGATGAACAGGGGCCCGGCTCAGCCCGGCACCGCACAGCAGTCCCTTCCCGGTCGCGCGTCCCAGGCGCTCCTCGTGGCGTCCTTGGGCGTCGCGGTCGCCTTCGGTGGCGTCGCACTCGCCGCTCAGGCCGCGTCGGCGGACGAGATCCCCGCGTCCACGCCCCCCTCGAGCGCTTCGACGTCCGCCGCTCCGACCGTCGAGGCGACGCACGACGCCTGGACCATCGCGGTGTCCAAGAGCGCCGACGGCGTCGAGATCACGCAGACCGTGGACGGTGCGGTCGCCGTCTCCGGTCACGCGGACCTGGTCGACGTCGCCCCCGGTGACGTCACCTCGCTCGGGCCGTGGGTCGCCGGCAGCGACTTCGACTTCGTCGGTGTCGGACGCCTCAACGCCGTCGGTCAGGCGGGGGACGACGTGACGGCGGTCACGATCACGACCAGCACGGGAAGAGTCGTCGAGACGCAGCTCAAGGACGGCATCTGGCTGGCCGCCTGGAACGGGGACCTGGATACCGAGGCGGGCGGCGGGGGACTGCCCGACTCCGGGGTCTTCACCATCACCTCTGTCACGGCGGACGGTGCGGAGCACACCGTCACCTCGGTCGACGTCGCCACGACGGACTGACGCTCGGAGGGCGAAGGGCCGGGCACTCCTCGGGGTGCCCGGCCCTTCCGCCTGCTCCCGCAGGGTCACGCGGCCCCGCCGCATCAGGCGATCCGCCCGAATCAGGCAGTTCCCGCGCGCAAGCGCCTGATCCCGCGGGAGCGCCTGATCCCGCGCGCCGCCGGATCCACGAGAGTGCCTGATCCCGCGGGGGCGCTGGATCCACGGGACCCGCCCCTTGCGGGGAGGGATGCGAAAGACTGGAGGTATGACATCGCCTGCACTCGACACCCTCCTGGCCCGCATCGTCGAGAGCGGACTGCTCGAAGAACCCGTCGCGGAGAACGACCTCGTCTACGGCCGGGCGATCATCGACGCCGCCGGCACGGCCGTGAACGTGAACGTCGACCCGGAACTGGAGGACCACGAAGACGATGTGGACCCCGACGCGCTGGTGGCCGCGGTCTCGCGCGTGCTGTCGGTGAGCGAGTCGCGGTGGCGCACGATCATCGACGAGATCGTGGATGACATCGAGGACGCGGTCGACGACGAGCCCGTGGCCGAGCAGACCGCGCTGCGCGACGACCTCGAGGCCACGTCGGTCGTGGTGTTCGCGGATGCCGTGCTCCTGGCGTTCCTCGCCCCGAAGCAGTTCCCCGACTCGCGGATCCTGGTGCAGCTCGACGAGGACCTCGAGGTCGACGGTGTCGAGGTCCGGGACCTCGACGGCATCGAGACGATCGAGGTCGACAGCCTCGACGAGCTGCTCGACCGGATCAGCGGTCCTGACGAGGACTGAGCTCCGCCTTCCCGGACGCGCGTAACCGTCCCGAGGATCTCCGCTCCTGTTGGCAGAGAGTCCTCGATCCGACGGTGTTCCGTCGCGCGTTCCCGAAAGGCAGAGCCGAATGACCCGTCGCACGATCGTCCGCAGCACCTGTGCCGTCCTCGCCGTCGGAGCCGTCCTCGGGTTGAGCGCCCCGCTGACGGCCCTCCCCGCCGCCGCCGCTCCCGCCGAAGGAGAGGCCGCCCTGAACTGGGTGGTCAACACCGCGCCGGGACGCACGAGCACCGACACGGTGGCGGCGGCCATCGCGGACGCCGGCGGCACGATGCTGATCTCGTACCCGGAGATCGGCGTCACGGTCGCTCGAGCGCCGGAGGGTGGCTTCGGCGCGGAACTGCGGAAGCTGTCCTGGGTGCAGTCGGTCGGCCCCACGCGCACCGCGACCACGCCCGACGTCCTCCCGGAGCCCGGAGACTCCGCGGCCGGTGCCACGACGGAGCCCGCTTCGATGCCTGCCGAGGGCACGGCCTGGGACACGGTCGCCATCGGCGCGACCACCGCATCCGGGAAGGGAGTCGTGGTCGGGATCGCCGACAGCGGCGTCGACGCGGGGCACCCCGACCTCGCCGACCGGATCGACCCGTCCCTGTCGGTGGGGTGCGGCGTCAACGGCGTCCCCGACACGCGTCCGGAGGCGTGGCGTCCGGGGGCCGGTCTGGGCGGGGCGCACGGCACCCACGTCGCCGGCAGCGTCGCGGGAGCGGCGAACGGCAGCGGCATCCGCGGCGTCGCCCCCGAAGCGCGCGTCGCGGCGATCAAGGTCGACAACCAGTCCGGCTTCATCTACCCCGAGGCCAGCATCTGCGCGACGATGTGGGCCGCCCAGCACCGCATCCCGATCGTGAACCACAGCTACTTCGTCGACCCGTGGTACCTGTGGTGCGCGGACGCCGACACGCAGGCCGCCGCCCTCGAAGCGCTGCGTCGCGCCTATGCTTACTCCCGCGAGCAGGGGGTGCTCAACGTCGCCGCGGTGGGGAACGAGGGCCAGGACCTGGCGGCCGTGACGACCGATGTGATGAGCCCGGACGACGGGGAGGCGCAGCCGCGACCGGTGACCTCGTCGTGCCTGCAGGCTCCTGCCGGACTGCCGGACGTCATCTCCGTCGCCGCTGTCGACCAGGACGAGACCACGGGGGCTCTGATCCGCGCGGGGTTCTCGAACTTCGGCGTCGGCAAGGTCACGGTCGCCGCGCCCGGAATCGTGTGGTCCGCGGTGCCGCGCCAGGCGGACGGGTCCATCTACGCCTCCTTCCCCGGCACGTCGATGGCCTCGCCGCATGTGGCCGGCCTCGCCGCGCGCATCCTCTCCGAGGACCCGGCTCTCACGCCGGAGGGGGTGACGCGGCGCATCACCGAGACCGCTGACCCGCTCTCCGGGGCGGGGTCCGACCTGGTCGGCGCCGGGCTCCTCGATGCGGGCACCGGCACACCTGCTCCTGCCGTGGGCGTGTACTCGAGGATCGCCCTCACCGGCCAGCCCTTCCGCGTCAGTGGAAGCGGCCATCCGGCGAACAGCACGGTCGAGCTGCGCATCGGCGCCCTGACCCAGCGGGTGCAGACGGACGACGCCGGCCGATTCGCCACCGTCTTCGACGTCCCGGACGACGCTCCGATCGGCGCGGCGACGCTCGTCGCCGGCAGCGCATCCGCCCCCATCGTCATCCGCGCCTCTCCGGCTGCTCCGACGGTGCTCACGCCGCGCCCCGACTCGACGACGTACGCGAACAGCACGCGCATCACCGGCACCGGCGTCCCCGGCACCCTCGTCCGCGTTCGCGTCGCCGACGGCGAGCTCACCCCGTACCTGCGGTTCATCCGCGTCGGGGAGGACGGGCGCTGGACCGCGACGGCACCGCTTCCGCAGGGGCGATATCAGGTGACGGCGCGCACCGTCGCCGGAGAGGACGCCTCCGCGCTGACGGCCCCCGTCCCGTTCGCCGTGCACACCGCATCGGCGCTCTCCTACTCCGTGCAGATCTCCCCGCAGTCGGGGCCGCAGGACGACACGCTCGTCCGCGTGGACCTCACGAACGCGGGAGCCTCCGCAGGTGCCGGCACGGTGGACATCGACCTCTCCGCATACGAGCACTTCCCGCTGCCGACGCCCTCGGTCGGCGAGATCGAGCGGACCGACCGCGGACTCCGGTGGACGCTCACGCTCGACTCGACGCAGAAGGCGCAGCTGCAGATCCCCGTCCGCGCCGGGACCGACGACCCGCCGTTCCCCGTCATCACCGTGAAGTAGCGCCGCCGGAACCGGGAAGGCCCCCTTCGCGCGAAGGGGGCCTTCCGTCGCGTCAGCGGTCGTCCGAGGTGGCCGCCGGATCCATGGCGTTCCGTCGCGACCTGGTCCCCGACCGCGTGACGATGATCCAGACGACCACCGCCCCGCCGACGACGAGGATCACGGCACCGAGGACGTATCCGGCACCGATCGCCGGTGGGTCGGTGTCGGCGGCGAGGTCGCAGCCATCGGCGTCCAGATCCAGCACGGATCCCGCAGCGACGCAGTCGTTGAGTTCCACGATCTGCTGTCCGTAGGGGCGCTCGCGATAGATCTTGGTCTCGCCGTCCGCGCTCACCTCGCACGGGTTGTCGATCTCGCACTTCTTGCCGTCGTGGTTGCTCGTGTTGTTGACGCCGACGATGGTCGTGCCATCGGCGGCGACGAGCGCGGCCCCGGAATAGCCGGGTTGCGACATGCATCTCTCGGCCTGCGCCATCCGCAGCGAGTCGTGCTGCTCGTAGCCGCCCTCGCGCAGAGTGGGGACGACGGCTTCGACCGTGCACCCGCGCGGCCCGCCCAGGAGGGGATCGGTGGCCATGAGCGTCACCGTGTCGCCGGTCTTCGGCGGTGTGCTGGCCACACGCAACACCGGCACGCCCTTCTGCTCCAGCTGGGAGTACGAGGCGTCGAGGCGGTACAGCGCGAGATCCGTGCCCGTCATCGTGGCGAACAGCAGCCGGTTGATCCGCGTCTCGGTCATGCCGTAACCGCTCGCGTCAGCGAAGGCGAGCGGCGCATCGACCTTCTTGTTCACGATCGTGGCGCCGTGCTCGGGCATCTTCATGCTCGGGTCGAGGTTCGGGACGCAGTGACCGTTCGTGAGGAGAAGCGCGGAGTCGTCGTCCTGCGACGCGGTTGTCCGCACGATCGAGGATTCGCAGTCCGGGAACGAGGGGAACCCTCCTGTCCCCATGTCGATCTCATCATCAGGGATCGATTCGTGCGTGGCCATGACCGTGCGGATCCAGTCCGCGTATCTGGTCACGTCGGTGTACGTGCCGGCGGCCTTCGGATTCGGCTCCTCAGGTCCGACGAGCAGGCCCGCGAGCGCCCAGCCCTCACCGTGACGCACGAGCAGCGGGCCACCTGAATCCGCGTTGCCGGCCTTGGCGATGCCTCCACCGACGCAGATCAGGATCTCGCCCGAATTCGGGCAGGTCGTCGGGTCCAGCACCTCCACATCCGCCTCCTGCAACGTCTTCGGATACACGGCGGGTTGCTCGGTCGCGGTGTTCCCCCACCCGAGGATGCGCCCGGGGGTGCCGACGGCCGGTTCCTCTGTCACCAGGGGGATCGGCTGCTGCGAGACGGCGGTATCGAACCGCAGCAGCATCACGTCCTTGTCGTACGGGAGCTCCCCCAGGTCCGCGGCGCGGAAGAAGCGGCTGACCTCGGCGACCTCGCCGCCCTTCGTGACGTCGGGCGATCCGAACTGCACGGTCCAGCCGACGGGAGAGTCGGCATGGGCCAGGTTGTTCTTCAGGCAATGGCCCGCGGTGATCCCCCAGTGCGGATCGATGAGTGTGACCCCGCATCCATTGCCCCCGGCGCCGGGCGGCATCGGGTAGCCGGGCTTGTAGGCGCCCATGAACGGGTAGGGCTCGCTCCCCTCCTCTCCGTCGCTGATGGCGAGCGCCGGCGCGGTGCCTGCGAAGAGCAGGGCCACGGCCAGCAGAACGGACACGATGAATCTGAGTGACTTCATGCGCTCGACGCTAGGAAGGCGGATGTTGCGTCCGTGTATGAAATCTCTGACCATCGCGCGGAGGCGTGCGGGATGCATACCCTCCCGCAACATCGGCTCCGCTGAACTGGAGGCATGACCGATACGACTCTCGCCCGACGCACTCTCGTTCCTCGGCTGCTCCTCGCCGGCATCTCCGCCCTGGCCGTGATCGGAGTCACGCTGGCGCCTCGTCAGCTGGTCGCGCCCGCCCGTTCCGCCTTCATGGATCTCGCCCACATGGTCAGTGCTTCGCTCCTGGCCTCCCTGACCCATGTCCAGGTGGAGGGCGCTCTCAACCTGATCCTCTTCGTTCCGCTCGGCGCGACGCTGGCGCTGCTGCTGCCGCGAGGCCTGTGGCCCTTGACCCCGGTGTTCGTCTTCGTCGTCTCCTTCGCCATCGAGAACGGCCAGGCGCTGATCCCCGGTCGGGTCCCCGATGGGCAGGACATCGTCTGGAACACCGTCGGCGGCGTCGTCGGGGCCTTCGTCGCCGGGGCGATCCGCGAGGTCCATCGCCGCGTGCGGCGCGCGGCTGAGGCCGATCAGCGCTCCAAGTGAGTGGCAGCCGGATCAGGCCATCGCGCCGGATCAGGCGCCCGTGTGGGGAAACTGCCTGATGCGGCGCGATGGCCTGATCTCGCGCTGGCCGGCGCGAGGGCGGCGAGGGTCAGAGCCACCTCTTGTACTTGAACACTCCGAACAGGCCGATCGCGAAGGCGAGCATCGCGCCGATGGCCATCGGGTAGCCGAAGGCCCAGTGCAGCTCGGGCATCACATCGAAGTTCATCCCGTACACCGTGCCGACCAGCGTCGGGGCGAAGATGATGGCCGCCCACGACGAGATCTTCTTGATCTCGTCGTTCTGCGCCAACCCGGCTTCGGTCTGCCGTCGGGCGACGAGCGCGGAGTGCACGGTCAGCGCGTTCTCGAGGATCGCCCGGAACGAGTCGACCCGCTCGTTGACGCGGATCGTGTGGTCGAGCACGTCGCGCAGCGAGCGCTGCAGCTCCTCATCGATGCGGTACTTCTCCGACCCGCGACGCAGCCACTCCAGCATCCCGTTCAGCGGGTGCACCGCCCGCTGGAAGTTGATGACCTCGCGGGAGAGCTCGTAGATGCGCCGGGAGAGCGCGCTGTCGTCGTCTCCGTCGCCGAACAGCTGATCCTCGATCTCGTCGATGTCGTTCAGCAGTCCGGCCACGATCGGCTCGTACCCGTCGACGACCTCATCGAGGATCGCGTAGAGCACGGCCTCCGGTCCCATCGCGAGAAGTTCGGGGTGCGCCTCCATGCGGGCGCGCACGGCGGCGAGGTTCGGCGACTCGGCGTGCCGGATCGTCACCACGAAGTCGGGGCCGACGAACAGGTGCAGCTCGCCGAACTCGATCGACTCCTCCTTGTCGCGATAGCGCGCCGGGCGCAGCACCGCGAAGAGGGTGTCGCCGTAGCGCTCCACCTTCGAGCGCTGGTGCCCGGAGAGCGCGTCCTCGACCGCGAGCGGATGCAGATCGAACTCCCGCGCGACGGATGCGACCTCTTCGGGACTGGGTCGGTAGAGCCCGATCCAGGCGATGCCGCCGGCGGCATCCAGCATCCGGTAGGTCTCGTCCAGGTTCTTGGGGGTCTCCACGCGACGTCCGTGGACGTACACGCCGTTGTCGATGAGCGCCATGATGCGGCTCCGTTCTCGCAGGCGCACGGCAGCGGAGAGCGCCGTGCGCGGGATTCGTCAGGGGGCGGAGGACGCCGCCGACGGCTGCGGAGCAGGACGTGCGGTCGCGGACCGAAGGGTCAACGCGAGAGCGCAGGGAGTCGCGACGCAGCGAGGGCGGCGTCGTTACTATCGTCGGACATCGCCATCACCGCCTTTCGGGACTCGTGCGGGCCGAAAGGCCCGACGCCCCAGCATACTCCCGTCTGCTGACGGCTCCCTTCGCGCTCGCTCAGGAGACTGTCTGGTCAGAGGACGACGACGTCGCCTCCGCGCGCGGCGGACGCCTGCGCGGCCTTGACGATCTCGACCGTGCGGATCCCGACGCCCGCATCAGGCTGCGGCTGACGCTTCTCGCGCAGAGCACGCACGAACTCCTCGAGCAGCAGGGCGTCGAGGTCGGCGCCGACCGGGTTCCAGGTCTCGCCGTGCGCATCGTGTCCGGCGACGCCCTTCGCGAAGGGGCTGACGGTGACGGTGCCGCGCTCGGCGACCACCTGCAGCGTGACGCCGCCCCAGGTCGCGGAGCTCAGCGGCCAGCTCCACGAGCAGTCGATGGTCGCGACCACGCCGCTGGGGTACTGGATCGTGACGAGTCCGCCCGTCTCCACAGCCAGCTCCTGCTGCGCGTGCAGGATGCTGTTCGACACCGCGCGCACGGACTGCGCCCGCTCGCCCAGCAGCTCGTCGAGCAGGTCGGCGCAGTGCACGACGTGATCGACCAGCGCACCGCCGCCGGCGAGCGCAGGGTCGGTGAACCACGCGCGGTCCTGGGGCAGCTTGCCGTTGTTGATGCCGGTGACGCCCAGGATGCGGCCGAGTCGACCGCTGCGCAGTTCGGCGATCGCGTCGCGGACCACGGGCGAGAACCGCACGGGATAGGCGACCATGAGGATCACGCCCGCGCGTTCGCAGGCCTCGCGCATCGCGATCGCATCCTCGACGGTGGTCGCCAGCGGCTTCTCGCACAGCACATGCACGCCAGCGGCGGCCGCGCGCTCGACGAGGCCGCGGTGTCGTGAGTTCTCCGCGGCGATGACGACGGCATCCGGTTTCCAGGAGAAGGCCTCGTCATAGGTCTCGACGTAGGCGACGCCGAGCTCGGCCGCGAGCGCCGCACCGCGCGGAGCGTCGTCCGGGGCGGTGGAGCCGTCGGGGTCGGCGGCGATCAGCTCGACCCCCGGCATCTGCTTCAGTGCATGCACGTAGCTGAGGGCGTGCGTGTGCGCGAACGACAGCACGGCGATGCGCAGCGGGGCGGGGGCGTTCATCGGGCGGCCTCCTCGGCATCGACGAGGGAGTGCGACACGGTCGTCGGCAGATCGACCGGAGCGCCGCCGGCGATCGAGGCGTAGGCGGCTTCGGCGACCGCGACCGCCTCGATCCCGTCGGCCGGGCTGACCCTGGCCTCCCGTCCGTCGCGGAGCGCCGCGACGAAGTCCGCGATCTCCGCGTAGTAGGGGCTCTCTTCCGGGGACATCGGCGGCAGGTAGTCGGTGTCGCCCTCGGGTACGACGGCGTCGGTGCGCAGGGCGTTGTCCTCGGCGCTGTCGTAGCGCAGGCGTCCTTCGGAGCCGGCGGCCTCGACGCTGGTCCGGAACGGCATGCCCGGCGCGACCCAGCTGGCGTGCAGGTGGCTGATGACGCCGTTGCGGTGGGTCAGCACCACGTGCGCGGTGACAGGGGCGGGCACGCGGTCGTCGACCGTCGGCGGATTCTGCACCGCGTAGACGGACGCGACGGGGCCGGCGAACCACACGGCCTGGTCGATGTCGTGGATCATCAGGTCGCGGATCACGCCTCCGCCCGCACGCTCCGAGAAGAACCAGGGCGTCTGCGGTGCGGACCCGGCGCGGCTGAAGCGCTGCACGGCGAGGGTGCCGATGCGTCCCGCCTCGATGCCTGCTTTGATCTGCGCGTACTCGCCCATGTAGCGCACCACGTGCGCGGGGAAGAGGCGCACGCCGGCGTCGGCTGCGGCCTGCGCGACCTCCGTGGCGGCCTCGGCGGTCGCGGCGAGCGGCTTCTCGCAGATCACGTCGCGTCCTCGTCGGATGGCCCGCAGGGCGAAGTCGGCGTGCGTGCTGCTCGGGGTGACGATGTCGACGATGTCGACCAGCTCGATGAGGGCGTCGACGTCGGTCACGAGCTCGAAACCGTACTCCTCGGCGATCTCCTCCGCCCCGGCGAGGGAGGTGACGTACCCCTGCGCGCCGAGCGCCCGCCAGGCGTCGGCGTGCACGCGGGAGATCCCGCCCGCGCCGATGAGTCCGACCTTCAACGTGCTCACTTCTTCTCCTCGGTGTCGTCGCCCTCGGCGTGATCCGCTGTCGCGGGCTCATGCGGCAGCGGGGTGATCGGCGGGGCTGGCATGTCCTCGATGCCGTAGATCTCGGCGGCGTGGCGCTGGAACGCGTGTACGACCGCCCCGTGGGCTGCGGCCTCGGCCCCCAGGCGCGCTTCGGCGACCGGCACCTGGAACGGGAGGCCCAGGTGTCCTGGAAGCGCGACGCGCAGCGGGTCGAGCAGCTGCTCGTGGGCGGCGGAGAGACCGCCGCCGATCACGATCATCGCCGGGTCCACCGTCATGGTGAGGGTCGCGATGCCGTGCGCGAGCTCGTCGATGAAGCCGTCGAGTTCGTGTTGCGCCTCCGGATCTCCGCCGCGCGCCTTCGCGAAGACCTCGGCGGCGGTCGGCGCCGTGCGCCAGGAGATCTGCCCTGTCTCGGTGTTCAGCCCGCGGAATGCGAGGCGCCCGATGTCTCCCGCGGCGTTGTGGATGCCCCGGCGCGGACGGCCGCCGAGGATCAGGCCCATCGCGATGCGGTTGCCGACCGAGAGGTAGATGACGTCATCGACCAGCTGCGCGACGCCCAGATGGTGTTCCGCGACGGCTGCCAGACGAACGCCGTTGTCGACGGCGACGGGGCATCCGAACGCCTGCCGCAGCTGCGAGCCGATGTCGATCCCCGACCACTCGGGGATGACGACGGACGTGGTGACGCGGCCCGCGTCGTCGACGATGCCGGGGAGGGAGACGCCGACGGCACGGACGCGCGAGGCGGGGATCGAGACCTCGGCGAGTGTCCGCCGCACGTCGTCGATGACCGCGGCGAGCTTGGAGGCGCCGTCCGCGTGCTGGGCGACGCCGGGGTAGCTGCGCTGCGCGATCACGAGACCGGCGAGGTCGGCGAGCACGACGCGCACGCTCGCGACGCCGATGTCCACACCCACGACGGTTCCTGCGCCGGCGTGGAGCGAGTAGCGCCGGGCCGGGCGCCCCGCTCCGCCGCCGTTCTGCGCGGGGGCGTCGACGACCAGGCCGGACTCGCCGAGGGCGGCGACCGCGTTCTCCACGGAGGTGCGCGAGATCTCGAGCGAGCGGGCCAGCTCGTTGACGGTCGCGGGGCCGCCGTCACGCAGCTGGAGCGCGGATCGCGCGACGATCGAGAGCGGACCGGTCACGGCCATGTGCGGTCCTCCTTCCTCTCCGTCGTCGGGTGCGATCAAATTAGCACACCGAATTCTCAGATCAAGCTTTGATGTTGACGAACGGGAAACACGCCTGAAACACAGGTCTGCGAACTTGTACTTGACGAATTATCCCATTGCAGTGTCATAATGAACCGTACTCAGCACGGTATAAGCAAAGGAGCACCATGCGCGTCAGCAAGATCACCGGCGTCGTCGCGGGATTCGCGGCCGCCACCCTGTTGGCCGGATGTTCGGCCGGCGGAGGCAACACCGCAGAGGGTGAGCAGGACATCACGGTCTGGCTCTACCCCGTCATCGCCGACGAGGCGGTGCACAAGGACTTCTGGGACTCCACGATCGCGGAGTTCGAGAAGGAGAACGAGAACGTCAACGTCAAGTACGAGATCTTCCCGTGGGCGAACCGCGACGAGGCGCTGCAGACGGCCATCGCCGCCGGCAAGGGCCCCGACGTCGTCTACCTGATCCCCGACCAGCTCGCGGCGTACCAGAAGTCGATCGCACCCCTGAACGACCTGCTCAGCCAGGAGCGTCAGGACGATCTGCTCCCGAACGTCAAGGACTCGGTCACGATCGACGGCGACATCCTCGGTGCGCCGATCCTCACCAGCGCCCAGCCCCTCATCTGCAACGCCGCGGCGTTCGAGGCCGCCGGCGTCACCGAGTATCCCGAGACCTGGGACGACATCGTCGACATCGCGCCGAAGTTCACCGCCGCCGACATGTACGTGCTGAACTACCCGGCCTCCGCCGAGAACACCCTCAACCTGACCTTCTACCCGCTGCTGTGGCAGGCCGGTGGCCAGGTCTACGACGACGAGGGCCAGGTCGGCTTCGACAGCAAGGCCGGCGACGAGGCGCTCACCTTCATCACCGATCTCGCGAAGTCCGGCGCGCTCGACCCCGAGGCGCTGACCACCAACGTCCCGCTCGAGCAGACCGCGATCGCCCAGGGCAAGGTCGCCTGCACCTGGAACAACGCCGTGACCGAGGTCGCGCCGTTCTGGGGCGAGGAGAACGTCAAGGTGCTCGCACCGCTCACCGACAAGGAGTCCGTCGCGTACGGCACCGTCGGCTCGCTGTCGGTGCTCAAGGGCTCCAAGGCGCAGGACGCCGCGGCGAAGTTCGCCGAGTTCGCCACCAGTGCCGACGTCGTCGAGCCCTACCTCACCGCCGCAGGCTACTTCTCGGCGCTGAGCACCACCGAGCCGCTGTACGCGGACGACCCGCTGCTCGGCGAGGTCGAGAAGTACGTGCCCGACACCACCGTCGGCGAGCTCAGCAGCAGCTCCCGTGCGCTGATGGGCGTGCTCGCCCCCGAGATCCAGGCGGCGCTGCTGGGACAGAAGTCCCCGGCCGATGCGCTGAAGGACGCCGCGGCTGCCGCGGCTCCGCTGGTCCAGAAGTAAGCACCACCCCGGGGCGTGCGATGAGCCGTCGCACGCCCCCCGTCTCTCTCCGCTCCCGACGTGAGGAATCGACAATGACGACGGCCACAACGGCGCCGAAGCCCGCAGGGCGCGTCACCCGGGTTCTCGCCCGACGGGAAGCCCGCGTGGCCTTCCTGTTCGTGCTCCCCGCCTTCCTGCTCTTCATCGCCTTCCGCTTCGGCCCGAGCATCGCCGGCGTCGCGCTGAGCTTCTTCGACTACGACATCTCCGGCGAGATCGCCTGGCGCGGGCTCGACCACTTCCAGCGCCTCGTCGCCGACCCGCTGTTCTGGCGCGCCCTCGGCACCACCGTGATCTACACCGTGCTGGCCGTGCCGATCGCCCTCGTGCTGTCCACCGTGATGGCCCTCGGGGTGCGCCGCGCCTTCCGCGGCGCGCGCTTCTTCCGGTCGATCTTCTTCCTGCCCGTCATCACGTCGCTGGTGCTCGCCGGCTCGATCTTCGTGTGGATCTTCTCCGCGAACGGACCCTGGTCCGCGCTCATGGCGCCTCTCGGACTCGGCGGCTCCTGGCTCGGCAGCACCGTCCTGGTCATCCCGGCGATCGTCGTGGTCGGCGTCTGGTCGCGCTTCGGCTACGGCATGATGATCATCATCGCCGCGCTGCAGGATGTGCCCCGCGAGCTCGAGGAGGCCGCGCTCGTCGACGGCGCCAACGCCTGGCAGCGCTTCCGGTGGATCATCTTCCCCTACCTGCGCCCCACGTTCTTCTTCCTCGCGGTGATCGAGACGACCGCCGCCTTCCAGGTCTTCGACGTCATCTACGTGATGACCCAGGGCGGCCCGGCCAACGCCAGCTACTCGCTCGTCTACCTGCTGTACGACCAGGGCTTCCGCTACTTCGACTACGGCTATGCGGCCGCCGTCGGCGTCGCCCTGTTCATCATGACCCTCGTGGTCGCCCTCATCCAGCGCCTCGTGATCGGAAAGCAGAAATGACCGCCCTGATCCAGCCGCCTACGCAGACCCCGCCGGCGACCGCGAAGCCGGCCGCCCGTCGGAACCGCTCCTTCCGGGCGCTCGAACCCACCCGCGGCGGCATCGTCCTGCGGTGGATCTGGCTGAGCATCGCCGGCATCCTGAGCTTCTTCCCGTTCTACGCCATGGTCGTCCTCAGCCTGAAGCCCGGCATGGTCGTGGAGCTGCCCGGCTCGCTGCTGCCCTGGACGGACATCTCCTTCGAGTCGTACGAGCAGGTGCTCGGCGGGCAGAACATCCTGGGCTGGCTGTTCAACACGCTCGTCTACTCGCTCGTGTCGGTCGTGGCCGTGCTGTTCCTCTCCGCGCTCGCCGGATACGCCTTCGCCAAGAAGCGCTTCCGCGGCAAGGAGGTCATGTTCTGGTCGTTCCTGGCGATGGTCATGGTGCCGTTCCACGTGACGCTGATCCCGACGTTCATCCTCATGGCGAACCTGGGCGGCATCGACACGTACTGGGGACTGATCCTGCCGACGCTCGCGAACGCGCAGGCCGTGTTCCTGATGCGCCAGTTCATCCAGGGGCTGCCGGACGAGCTGTTCGAGGCCGCCCGCATCGACGGCGCCGGCGAGTTCCGCATCTTCCTGCGGATCGTGCTGCCGCTGTGCAAGCCGATCCTCGCGACGCTGGGCATCTTCGTCTTCCTCTGGCACTGGAACGACTTCCTGTGGCCGCTCATCATCGCCAAGTCGAACTCGATGTTCACCCTCACCGTGGGCATCTCGTCGCTCCAGCAGCAGAACGTGCCGCTGAGCACCATGCTCGCCGGATCCGTCGTCGCTCTGCTGCCCATCTTCCTCGCGTATCTCATCGCTCAGCGGTACGTGCAGGAGGGTGTGACGGGCACAGGGATCAAGGGCTGAGAAGAAGGGAAAGCACCACATGACTCAGCACGCATTCACCTCCGAGGCGGAGCTCGAGGAGGCACTGGCCACGCCGAGCGACGGCCTCATCGCCGACCTCGCTCGCGGTTCCGGAGACCTCGTGATCCTCGGAGCCGGCGGGAAGATGGGCCCGACGCTGGCGATGCTCGCCCGTCGCGGGATGGACGCCGCGGGGCGCGCCGACGACGCGGTGTACGCGGTCTCCCGCTTCGGCGACGCCGCCATCCGCGAGCGCCTGGAGGCTGCGGGCGTGACGGTCGTCCCGTTCGACCTGATCGAGAACGACGACTTCTCCACGCTGCCCGACGCCCCCAACGTCGTGTTCATGGTCGGCGCGAAGTTCGGCGCCGCGACCAACGCCTCCTGGGCATGGGAGGTCAACGCCGCCCTGCCCGACCGCGTCGCCCGCCGCTACCGCGACAGTGCGATCTCGGTGCTGTCGACCGGCAACGTCTATCCCTTCCTGCCTGCGTCGTCCGGAGGCGCCTCCGAAGAGGTGCAACCCGCGCCGATCGGCGAGTACGCGCAGTCGTGCCTCGGCCGCGAGCGCGTGTTCGAGTTCGGCGCACAGGAGCGCGGCACCAAGGTCGCGATCATCCGCCTGAACTACGCGGTCGACCTGCGCTACGGCGTGCTCGCCGACATCGGCAGCGCGGTGCATGCGGGGGAGCCCGTCTCCGTCGCCACCGCCAACGTCAACGTGATCTGGC
The DNA here is from genome assembly GCF_008868005.1 of Microbacterium algeriense. Classification (GTDB taxonomy): domain Bacteria; phylum Actinomycetota; class Actinomycetes; order Actinomycetales; family Microbacteriaceae; genus Microbacterium; species Microbacterium algeriense. The sequence goes on along the minus strand of NZ_WAAO01000001.1, from coordinate 75,146 downwards.
AGGGCTACGCGAACGAGGTCGTGCTGCGCAGCCTCGTGCACGCCTCCACCGACCCGTTCGTGATCAACCTCACCGGCCCCGAGCTGCTGAGCGTCGCCTCGATCGCGCGGCGCTTCGGCAGCGTGTTCGGCCGCGAGGTCACGATCGTCGACGAGGAGCAGCCCACCGCACTGCTCAGTGACGCCCGCCGCTGCATGGCGCTGTTCGGCTACCCGTCCGTCTCGGCCGAGGAGCTCATCCACATGCAGGCCGGATGGATCCGCGACGGGCTGCCGATGATCGCGAAGCCCACCAAGTGGGCCGTGCGGGACGGGAAGTTCTGATGGCCGACGCCGCCGCGCGCATCGCCACGGTGCCGACCCTGCGCCGCCCTGCAGCCGCCACCCTCGCCCGCGGCGCCGTGATCCCCGCGCACCCCCTCGCCCTCACCGCCGACCGCACGCTCGACGAGCGCCGCCAGCGCGCGCTGTCCCGCTACTACCTCGACGCGGGTGCCGGCGGACTGGCCGTCGGCGTGCACACGACGCAGTTCGAGATCCGCGACCCCGAGCACGCGCTGTTCGAGCCCGTGCTCGCGCTCGCCGCGGAGGAGATGGACGCCCGCGACGACCCGAGCCTCGTGCGCATCGCCGGGGTGGCCGGTGACACCGCGCAGGCCGTCGCCGAGGCGGAACTCGCCCGCTCGCTCGGCTACGACGCCGTGCTCGTGAGCCCGCGCGTCGCCGGTGCGGACGAGAAGGCCCTGCTCGAGCGCGCCAGGGCCGTCGGCGAAGTGCTTCCGCTGGTCGGCTTCTACCTGCAGACCGCGATCGGCGGGCCCGTGCTCGACCGGGAGTTCTGGCGGGAGTTCGCCGCGATCCCCTCGGTCGTCGCCGTGAAGGCCGCCCCGTTCGACCGGTACCGCACGCTCGAACTCGTCCGCGGCGTGGCCGCCTCGGGTCGGGCCGACGAGATCGCCCTCTACACGGGCAACGACGATGCGATCGTCGCCGACCTGCTCTCGGAGTTCCACGTCGACTCCCCGTCCGGCCCCCGCACGCTGCGCTTCGTCGGCGGGCTGCTCGGCCAGTGGGCGGTCGGCACGCGGGCGGCGGTCGCGCTGCTTGAGCGGGCGCATCGGGCGATGGCGGGAGACGCGGAGGCCTACCGCGAGGTCGGACTGCTCGCCTCGGACATGGTCGACGTGAATCAGGCCGTGTTCGATCCGGGCAACGACTTCCACGGCGTGATCGCGGGCGTGCACGAGATGCTCCGCCAGCAGGGGCTGCTCGAGGGCACGTGGTGCCTCGACCCCGGGGAAGGGCTCTCGCCGGGGCAGGCCGACGAGATCACGCGGGTGCGCCGCGCCTACCCGGCCCTGAACGACGACGCCTTCATCGCCGAGAACCTCGAGGCCTGGCTGCGATGAGCGGCGGGACGAGCGCTCCGACCGTGGTCGCGGTCGTCTCGGCGGAGCTCTTCGCGGAGTTCTTCACCGCCGAGGACACGGAGCGGCTGCGGGCGGCGGCCGCGGCTCTGGGTGGGGCGTTCGTGCGCGTCGACCGGCTCGCGGACGCCGCGCTGGAGGAGGCGCGCGTCGTCATCACGAGCTGGGGCGTCGGTCCCTTCGACGAGGCGGTGCTCGCCACGCTGCCGAAGCTGGAGCTCGTCGCGCACACCGGCGCGACGATCAAACCCTTCGCGACCGATGCGCTGTTCGACCGCGGCGTGCGCGTCACGCAGGCGGGAGCCGGGATGGCCCGGTCGGTCGCCGAGGTGTCGCTGACCTTCACCCTGGCGCTGCTGCACCGGGTGCCCGAGATGCACGACGCGCTGCGCACGGGGGGCGGCTGGTATGACGCCGAGACGGTCGGCGTGCAGCATGAGATCCTCGGAGCGCCCATCGCCGTGATCGGCGCCTCGCGCACCGGACGCGGCTACCTCGAACTGATCCGCACCCTCGGCGCCGCACCGATGCTGGTCGATCCGACCCTCGACGAGGAGGCGGCCACCTCGCTCGGAGCTGAGCTCGTCCCGCTCGACGAAGCGCTGCGGCGCGCGCAGATCGTCGCGGTGCACGCCCCGACCCTGCCGGAGACGCATCACCTGATCGGTCGCCGCGAGCTCGCGCTCATACGCGACGGCGCGGGGCTCGTGAACACCGCGCGGTCCTGGCTGGTCGATGAGGCCGCGCTGATCGCGGAGCTGCGGTCGCGTCGGATCAGTGCCGCGATCGACGTGTTCGACGAGGAGCCGCTGCCCGCGGATCACCCTTTCCGGTCGGCGCCGCGCGTGCTGCTCACCCCGCACCGGGCGGCCGGCACCCGCGAAGGTCGGCTGCGTCAGGGCCGGATCGTCGCCGACGAGCTCGACGCCTTCGTCGTGGGGGCTCCGCTCGCGCACACCATCGACCGCGCCCAGCTGTCCTCGATGGCATGACCGCCGTCGTCGTGCGGTCGGCGCGCGCGGAGGATCAGTCCGCGCTGGCCGTGCTGTGGGCCGAAGCGTTCACCCCGCCGCTCGCCCCCGATCAGTGGCTCGTGGACGCTGACCGCCTGGCGCACACGCTCGTGGCCGAGGACGGCGACGGCGTGTGCGGCTCGATCTACGGGCTGCCGAAGCGGCTGCGGGAGTCCGACGGCGCCGTGGCCAGCGTGCACGCGATCGGCAGCGTCGCGGTCGCGGAGCGCGCACGGGGGAGAGGGCTCGCCCGCCGGCTCGTCTCGGCATCGCTGGAAACAGGCCGGGAGGCCGACTGGGCGCTGCTGTTCACCGGCACCCCCGAGGTGTACCGCTCCAGCGGCTTCACGTCGTTCGCGATGTCCCGCACACTGGTCGGGCCGTGGTCGACGGCGTCGGTCGTCGAGGCGGCTGCCGGGGCGATCCTCCGCGAGTCCGTGGGTCTCGGCAGTCTCGGCGCGGTGCACGACGTGTACGAGCGGTCCCGGTCGGAACGCCTCGTGCTCGCCCCCGTGCGCAGCGACCGCGACTGGACCATGGCGGAGGTCCGGATGCGCGGCGCGACGCTGTACCGGCACATCGAGGACGCTGCGGTGGTCGGCTATGCCATCGCCGAAGCGCGCGGCGGGGTGGGTCTGCTGCACGAGAGCGCCGCGCTGCCGGACGCGGTCGATCCGGTCGGGGTGCGTCGCGCCCTGCTCGGCGCCGTCGCGGCGGACTGGGCGTCCGCCGGAGTGCGGTCCTGCGACCTCGCCACCCCCGCGCTCGCGGAGGAGGAGGCCGCCGTGCACGCCTTCGCGCCGGGCGCCGTGCGACAGCACGACCGCACCGGGATGACCCGTCCGCTGCGACGGGAGCCCCGACTCGACGGCATCCGCCACTTCACGGCGGGCGACTACTTCTGAGCAGCCGCTCGGAGGGCACTGGGGACTGGGGACTGATCGGAAACCGCGAGCCGGCCGGACGGCCGGATCGCCTGACCGCGGCGAAGGCGCCGCAAGGAGGATGAGCATGACCCAGCAGGAGATCACCGAGACCACTGCCGCCCTGCGCAGCAGGCGCATGCTGCTCGCCGGATTCGGCGCCGCAGCGCTCGGCGGTGTCGCCGCCGCGACCGCCTCGGCGCCCGCCCAGGCGGCCGGGCCCGCCGTATCCCAGGACGCCTCGGGCGGCAAGGACGTCGCGGTCGGCGGCACCGCGACCGACCTCGCCCAGCGCAAGGGCAAAGAGGGGGAGCTGGTCCGCACCACGGGCTACGGCGCGGCGGGCGACGGCGGCGACGGGCTCTACCGCTTCGTGAAGAAGGACGCGCCGGCCGCGAACGGCGGCACCGTGCTCGCGGCTCCGAAGGGCGGGGCCTGGGTGCTGGTGCACCAGGGCGTCCTCGACTTCCGGATCTTCGGTATCCGGGACGCGAGCGTGAACGCCGACGACGCCCTCGACGCGATGGTGAACGACCCGAGCATCCACCGCGTCGAAGCGCACAGCGACCTCAACTTCGTCCGCCGGCACAAGTTCACGCGGTCGAACATCGCATTCGACTTCGGCGGTCACCTCATGACGACCGAGGGGATCGAGAACGCCGGGAAGGACGACCCGTTCGCCGCGGTCATGTTCTTCCGCGGCGAGGTGACCGATGCCGTGCAGGAGGCGAAGCTCGGCGAGGTCGTGCCCGACCTCGGCGACATCTTCCCCGTGGCGGACTCCTCGTTCTTCGCGGTCGGGGACTGGTACGCCGCCGAGGTGAACGCGCTGTCGGGTCGCTGGGAGCGCGAGCTGCAGCGGATGGTGCAGGTGACGCAGATCGTCGACGGCACGCACATCCGCATCAACTACAAGAACGGCTGGCCGCTCGGCAAGGACCGCACCATGACCTGGCGCCGGGTCGTGCCCGTGCAGGACGTGACGGTGTCGAACCTGAAGTTCCTCGGCACGGGCACCGACGAGTACACCGGCTCGCACCCGCTGGCGTTCGAATACGCGGTGCGCTGCGACGTCGACCACATCGACGGCACCGGCACGTTCTGGCCGCTCATCCAGCGCCGCTGGAACACCTACTACTCGACCGTGAGCTGCACGCTGAAGAACCCGACGTCGGTCACCTGGGGCGGAGCGGGCTACCTGACGCAGCAGATCTACTGCCTCTACGGCTACGTCGCCAACTGCCACACCGCGAACTCCCGGCACCTGAACGACTTCACCGCGAGCGCCTACTGCCTCGTCGAGAACTGCCACGGCGACGGCGACGACCAGGGGCCGTTCGTCACGCACGGCCAGTACGAGCACGACCTCACCTACACCGGTAACTCGGGCCTCATGACCTTCGCGAACTCCGGGGCGGCATGGGGTTCGGCGGCCAAGCGCATCACCGTCCGCAAGCACGTGTGCTCGTGGTTCGTGGCGCGCGTGCGCATCACCGACCTCACCCTCGAAGACGTGCAGGTCATCGGCAAGCCGTCGCTCGCGGGCTCCGGGATGCTGTGGATCAATGCGGACGGCGCGCAGCTGCGGGGGTGCACCGCATCCGACACGCTCATCATCACGCAGGCCAGCGACAACTCGTCTCGTCCGACGATCATCGCCGACTCGCACTTCACGTTCGTGGCTCCCGGCGAGCTCACCAACGCCACGGTGAAGACACCGGTCACGTTCGTCGACACCGTGCTCGATCGGGTGGGCGGGATGAAGATCACCGGAGCGGGTGCGGTGACCTTCCGCGGCTCGACCCTGATCGGCGCCGACGACGCGGCCCCCGTCACCTCGTCCTCCGAGCGACTGCGGTTCGAGGGGTCGACGCTCCGCAATGCGCGCATCGTCGCCGCGCGGACAGAGCGGCAGACGGTCGAGGTGTCCGGATCCGACGTGGCGATCAAGGGCGGGACGGGCATCGCGAGGACGGGCGACGGCGAGCTGCACCTGACCCTGAGCGACAGCACCTTCCGCGCCGAGGGTTCTGCCACGCACGTCTCGATCACGAAGGGCGCGACCCACTACCGTGCGGTCGGCAACCGCTTCGAGGGAGGAGCGCTCGAGCTGGCGGATGCCGCGTTCGGCACGTCATCCACGCTGCTGCACTCCGCCAACGTGGAGTCCGGCGTCACCCGCACGGCTTTCCCCGCCGAGGGCGCTCGCGTCGTCGACACCGCCAACCTCGCCCTCTGACCCCCGCCCGTGTCCCTCTCCCTGGTACGAGTGCACGGGATCCTGACGAGTGCACGGCTTCTCGACGTGAAGAAGCCGTGCGCTCGGCGAGAGCCCGTGCACTCGGCCGGGGTGCGGGGGGCGCGGGAGCTAGGAGAGGGGGATGCCGACGAGCTCGGCGCTGCGCTGCCAGAGGGCCTCGGCGAGGGCGGTGTCGTGCACCTGCGGGTTCACGCGCGAGGTGAGGGCGCGCTCGTCGTAGTACGCCCCCGAGATCCAGGTCTCGCCCGGAGTGCCCTCGATGAACCACCGCAGGGTCGCACCGCCCTTGTCCGGGCCGATGAGCAGCAGGCGGCGCAACGGAGTCCGGTACACGAGGCGCATGATGCTCGAGGAGTCCGAGGCGAAGTTGGTCTGCACGGTGCCGGGGTGGAACGCCACGGCACTGAGCCCCTGCGCGTGGAACCTCTCATGCAGGCTCTCGGCGAACAGCACATTGGCGAGTTTCGCGTCGCCGTAGGCCTTGTTCGGGCTGAAGCGGCGCGCGTTGTCGAGGTCGTCCACGTCGATGTGCCCGAACAGGCGGTGGGCGACGCTCGAGGTGTTGATCACGGCACCGCCGGCCCGCAGCAGCGCGGGCAGCAGCAGGTTCGTGAGCAGGAACGGTGCCAGGTGGTTGACCTGCATCGTCTTCTCGAACCCGTCGACGGTCGGGGTCCGGTCGCCGAAGATGCCCCCGGCGTTGTTGGCCAGCACGTCGATGCCGGTGTCCCCCACGGCGTCGGCGATCCTCGCGGCCAGGGTTCGCACGTCGTCGAGGCGGGCGAAGTCCGCAGTGAACCACTCGGATCCGGTCTCCTCGGCCACGGCACGGGTCTTCTCGACGGAGCGGCCGACCAGGAGGAGACGGTGCGGCGAATCCGCGAGCTGGCGGGCGGCGGCCGCGCCGATGCCGTCGGAGGCGCCGGTGAGGATGATGGTCTTCGCGGGCACGGCGGGTCACTCCCCCGCGGAGGATGGCGTGATGCGCTGCACGGCTCTGGTCACATGTTCCGCGATCACGGCACGGGCCTGGTCGGGGTCTCCGCTGGCGATGGCGTCCACGATCTGCTGATGGCTGCGCACATGCTCCTCCTGCTCCGCGGGGTCGAGGGCCGAGTTCGCCGCCTGGATGAAGCCCGTGATGCGGCCGCGCAGCTGCGCGCTGAGCTCGTCGAGGAAGCGATGTTCGGCGAGGTCCGCGAGCGTCTCGTGGAACAGTCTGTCCTGTCGCAGCACTTCGGCGATGTCGCCGGGAGCCGCGTCGGACATCGCCTGGATGATCGCACCGAGCCGCACGGCGGACTCCTCGTTCCACCGTTCCTGCACCCGGATGGCCATGAACTGCTCGAGGACGATCCGCAGGCTCGAGATCTCCTCGAGGTCCTGCGCCGTGAGCTCGGCGACACGGGCGCCGCGGCGGGGTTCCCGCGTGATCAGCCGTTCTTCGGCCAGTCGGGTCAGGGCCTCCCGCACCGGGATGTGGCTGACGCCGAGGCGATCCGCGAGCTTCCGCTCGACCAGCCGCTCGCCCGGCGCGAGCTCTCCCGAATGGATGGCTGCGCGCAGCTCGTCGGCGACCTGTTCGGCGATGTTCTGATCCGAGACGCTGCGCATCCGTATGCCCTCCTCGATCCGCGGCGCGTGTCACCTGTCGGCCGGGCGGAATCGTTCGCTCGATGCTATGGCATTTTCACAAACGCTGGACACCGTGGGGCATTTGCTACATGCTATAGCAAAGCGGTCCCCTCGAGCGACGACGAAGGAGTTTTCATGTCCGGCACCGGCACCACCCCCGACACCCGCACCGCGGACCAGGTCGGCGCATCCGCCATGAAGAAGGCGATCTGGCGGCTCGGCCCCTTCCTCGGCCTGCTCTACCTCGTCGCCTACATCGACCGGAACAACGCCGGCTTCGCGAAGCTGGAGATGACGGCCGCTCTGCAGATCACGGAGGCCGCGTTCGGCTTCGCCGCCGGCATCTTCTTCATCGGATACTTGCTGTTCGAAGTGCCGAGCAATCTGCTGCTGGAGAGGTTCGGCGCCCGCAAGTGGATCGCGCGGATCATGATCTCCTGGGGTATCGTGGCCGCCCTCACCGCGTTCGTGCAGGATGCGACGCAGTTCGCCATCGCCCGCTTCGTCCTCGGCATCGCGGAGGCCGGGTTCTTCCCCGGTGTGCTGCTCTATCTCACGCTCTGGTTCCCGCGGCAGTACCGCACCCAGGTGCTCGCGGTGTTCGTGCTCTCGAACCCGATCGCGAACGCGGTGGCTGCACCGCTGTCGGGCTGGATGCTCGAGCTGCACGGACTGTGGGGGCTCGACGGCTGGCAGCTCGTGTTCCTGCTGCAGGGCGTTCCGGCCGTGCTCCTCGCGTTCGTGGTGTTCTTCTGGCTTCCCGACCGCCCGCAGGATGCGCGTTGGCTCGATCGCGCGGAACAGCGCTGGATCAGCGACACCCTGGCCGCCGAGACCGCAGCCACCGAGCAGAAGCACGGGCGCCTGCGGCTGCGCGAGGTGTTCAGCAACGGTCGCCTGTGGACGCTCATCGTGCTCTTCTTCGGCGTCGTGTTCGGCGCCTACGGACTGGGCATGTGGCTGCCGACGATCGTGAAGAGCATGGGCGACTTCTCCAACTCGACCACGGGCTGGCTCGTCGCTTTGCCGAACCTGTGCGCGGCGCTCGTGATGCTGCCGTGGGAACGCGCCGCGCGGAAGCAGGGCAACATCCCGCTGCAGATCGGCATCACGCTCACCATCACCGCTCTGTCGCTGATGGCGGCGGTCGCGGCGCAGGACACCCCGATCCTGGCGCTCATCGCCCTGTGCATCGGCATGTCGGCGCTGTTCTCCACGACGCCCCTGTTCTGGAGCCTCCCGCCCATGGTGCTCACGGGCACTGCGGCCGCCGCCGGGTTGGCGTTCATCAACTCGGTCGGCAACCTCGCCGGCTTCGCGGGCCCCTACGCGATCGGCTGGATCAGCCAGACCACGGGCTCGGCGATCTGGGGACTGCTCCTGATCGCGGCGCTCACTCTCCTCGGCGCGACCATCGCCTTCGTGCTGAGCCGGCGCGCGGACTTCACGGTTCCCGCCGAGGTGCAGCTGTCCGCGGACGCGGCGTCCACGGTGCGATGACGGAAGGAGTGGATATGACCGACACCTCGACCACGACGGATCCACCTGCGGGGACGACCTCCCCGGACGCGGCCACGGGCGTGCGCTCCTCCGGTCGCCGCGCCCTCATGGCAGGACTCGGGGCGGTCGCCCTCGGCACGGCCGGCGCGATCGCGAGCACGGCACCGGCGCAGGCCGCTCCCGTCGCCACCGGCGCCAAGGACGTCACGCGAGCGGAGTCCGTCGCCGATCTGGCCCGTCTCCGCGCGCGCGACGGCGAGGTCGCGATCGTGGCCGGCTATCGGGAGCCCGGAGACGCGGGACTCCTCGTGTACGTGGGGAGCGAGGACGGCGAGCTCGCAGCCAACGGGGGCACGGTGATCGGCGGGAAGCACGGCACCCGCTGGATCCTGCAGCACGACGGGACGGTCGACTTCCGGGTCTTCGGCATCACGGGTCCGGAGAAGCCGGCCGACGATGCGCTCGCCGCGATGGTGAACGACCCCCGCATCCGACGGATCCAGGCGAGCACGGATCTGCTGTTCCGGCGACGGCACCGCTTCACGCGGTCCCACCTCGAGATCGACTTCGGCGGTCATCTCCTCACGACGGACGGGATCGAGCAGAACACGCACGACAACCCGTTCGGGGCGGTCATGTTCTTCACCGGAGTGTCGAAGGACGTCGTGGTCGAGCATGCGCTGGCCGAGGCCTGGCCCGAGCTGACGGACGCCGTGGCCGTGCCCGATGCGTCGCGCTTCCCCGTCGACTCCTGGTGGGCGGTGCAGTGCGACCCCGTCGCCGGTGGCGGGGCGGATGAGCGCGAGCTGCAGCGGTTCGTGCAGGTGACGCAGCAGATCGACGCGCACCACATCCGGATCGACTACCTCAACGGGTGGCCGCTGGACAAGGGGCGCAAGCTCAGCTGGCGGCAGATGGAACCGGTCGCGGGCGTCCGCATCGCGAACATGCGGTTCCTCGGCGCCGGACCCTTCGACGGTCCGACCGACGGCTCCTTCCCCGACTCGCGGGAGCTCACCGGATCGCACCCGATCGCGTTCGAGTACGCGATCCACTGCGACGTCGCCGACGTGCATGCGAGCCGCACCTGGTGGCCCGTCATCATGCGGCGCTGGAACACGCACTTCACGACGGAACGCTGCTCAGTCGAGAACCCGCCGACCGTGTTCTACGGGGGTGCGGGCTACCTCACGCAGCAGATCTACAGCCTCTACGGCCGGGTGAGCGACTGCACGTCGTCGAACGCCAGGCACCTGAACGACCTCACCGCCAGCGCCTACTGCCTCGTCGAGAACTGCCACGGCGACGGCGACGACCAGGGCGGCAACCCCTTCACCACGCACGGGCAGTACGAGCACGACCTCACCTTCATCGGCAACTCCGGGCTCATGGACATCGCCAACTCCGGGGCGCAGTGGGGCACGTCCGCCAAGCGCATCACGGTGCGCGACCACGTCTGCTCGTGGTTCGTCGCCGGCACGAAGATCACCGATCTGACGCTGGAGAACGTGCGCGTGATCGGCCGCTCGACCTTCGATCCGCAGGCGACCATGACCATCAACGCCGACGGCGCGCAGGTGCGAGGGTGCACCGCGGGACTTCTGGCGATCGGACAGCGGTCGCAGCGCTCATCGCGGCCGACCGTCATCCAGGACTCCACCTTCGCGCTGCCCAAGGATCAGGTGCTGGTGCAGACCCCGGTCACGGCCACCGTCCGCTTCGTCGACTGCACCATCACCGGGGTCGACGGCGTGAAGGCGCGGGGGTCTGGGCCGGTCGAGTTCGTGGACTGCCGCCTCAGCGGCCCGGCGGCGGCCGCGCCCTTCGAGATCGGCGCCTCCCGGTTGACCATCCGCGGCGGCTCGGTGCGCGACGTGCGGCTGACCGCGACCGCGGCCCGCGACCAGCTCGTCACGCTGGACGGCGTCGAGCTCGGCACGGAGCGCGCGGACGGAGCCCTGCTCACCCGCGCGGCCGGTGGGGTCATCACCTGGCGCGTGAACGGCGTGACCTCGACGGTGCCGAAGGGCGCGGCGCACCTCGACATCGGGACGGGGATCAACCACGCCCGCGTCACCGGCAGCCAGTTCGTCGGCGGAGGACTGCGGCTGGCGGACGGGTTCGCGGACGCGTCCACCCTGCTCTACACCGACAACGTCGAGCGCGGCGTCGAGACCGTGCTGCCCGCGGCCGGCGACCGCGTGCTGATCGCCGACGTGCTGACGAGCGCCTGAGCCGCGGCATGGAGAACAGGAAGGACCCCTCGTGAACGACACGGCACCGGCCACGCGCCTCGGAGACCGCATCCGCATCCCGCGCACCCGGGCGCGCATCGGTGTCGCCCGGCGCGACATCACGCCGCCCGTCGGCATCCGCGCCAAGAACTGGGGGCCGGCCGACTGGGAGCGGTCCGAGGGCGCGCACCGGCCGTTCGAGCTGACCGCGCTCGCCGTCATCGCCTCGGATGAGCGCCCACGCCTGCTGCTCGCGGTGGACGGCACATGGTGGCGCAGGGTCGCGGATGAACAGGGAGTGCGCGGGGCGATCCTCGACGGTCTCGGCCTCGAGCCCGACCAGCTGATGCTGTCGCTCTCCCATACGCATGCGGGCGCGGTGCTGTGCGCGGCGGATGCACATCTGCCGGGTGGCGAGCTCATCCCCGGGTACCTCGAGGCCCTGGCCGCGGCCGGTATCGCGGCCGGGCGCGAGGCGCTGGAGACCGCGCGACCGGGACTGATCGAGTGGACCACGGGCAGCTGCACCCTCGCGGCGGAACGCGAGCTCGACCTCGACGGCCGCGCCCTCGTGGGGTTCAATCCGCAGGGCACGGCCGACGACACCGTCACGATCGGCCGGATCAGCCTCGACGGCGACGTGCGGGCGACGCTGGTGAACTACGCCTGCCATCCGACGACCCTGGCCTGGCAGCACCGGGAGGTGTCGCCGGACTACGTCGGCGCGATGCGCGAGATCGTCGAGGCGGCCACGGGCGCTCCGTGCCTGTTCCTGCAGGGAGCGTCGGGAGAGCTGGCCCCGCGGGAGCAGTACACAGGCGACGTCGCGGTGGCCGACCGCCACGGGCGCTCCCTCGGACACGCGGTGCTCGCCGCGCTGGACGCCCTGCCGCAGCCGGGGGAGGAGCTGACGCTGGACGGCGTCGTCGAGTCGGGGGCACCGCTCGCGATGTGGACCGGAGCTCCGGCGGACGGCGGCGAAGGTGCAGCAGGGATCGTGTCCGCGGTCGAACTGCCGCTGCGCGACCTGCCCACCCTGGACGAGCTCGCCGCGGAGTGGAAGGACATCGATCCGCGGTCGCGCGAGGAGCGTCTCGGGCGTGCCCGCAACCTCCGTGACGGCTACATCGACGGCCCGACCGTGCAGCATCCGGTCTGGGCCTGGCGGCTGGGCGACGCGGTGATCGTGGGGCATCCGGGCGAGGCTTACTCCCGGCTGCAGACGACCCTGCGGGAGCGGTTCCCCGGCACACCGATCGTGGTGATGAACCTCACGAACGGCCCGGGTTTCGTGTACCTCCCGACCCGCGAGGCCTACGACCGCGGGGCCTACCAGTCCTGGCAGACCCCCCTGGCTCCCGGCGCCCTGGAGCTTCTGGAGTCCCACGCGGTCTCCCTGGTCGCCGGACTCATCTGACCCCGCTCCGGTCGCGATATTCCAGGGATTTCGGGCCCATTTGGCTGGAATATCGCGACCGGAGCTCAACTGAAGGAGAACAACAGCATGACGCAGCTTCCCGTCGCCATCGTCACCGGAGGATCGGCCGGCATCGGCTGGGAGATCGGACAGCGCCTCGCCGCGGACGGCTACCGGGTCGTCGCGACCGACCGGGTCCCGGGGCTCACGGCGGCCGACAACCCCGCCGGGATCCTCTGGCGGGAGCTCGACGTGACGGATCACGCCGCCGTCGACCGGGTGTTCGGCGAGATCGAGACGGAGCTCGGACCCATCGAGGTGCTCGTGAACAACGCCGGGATCCAACGGCACCGCGGGATCGAGGACCTCACGTGGGAGGAGTGGTCCGCCGTGGTCGACGTGAACCTGCACGGGGTGTTCTCCGCGCTCCAGGCCGCGGGGAAGCGGATGCTCGACCGCGGCGAGGGGCGGATCGTCAACATCTCCTCCATCTCCTCGCGCGGCTCCGCGGGGCGGGCGCCCTATGCCACGACCAAGGCTGCCGTGATCGGACTCACCTCGACGGCCGGAGCGGAATGGGCGGCTCGGGGTGTGCGCGTGAACGCGGTCGCTCCGGGCTACGTCGACACCGGTGTCTTCCGGCACGGCGTCGAGCAGGGCACCCTGAGCCTCGAGACGATCCTGTCGCGCATCCCGGCGAAGCGCCTGGCCGAGGCGAGCGAGATCGCGGCCGCGGTCAGCTTCCTCGTGTCCGACCAGTCCCGGTACATGAACGGGCAGACCCTGTACGTCGACGGCGGGTTCATGGTGGACTACGGCGTGCCCCTCGCGAAGAAGCCCGAATGAGCGCCGTCGCCCGGATCGACACGGCCACCGCCGTGCTGCCCCTGCCCGCGCCGCTGCACCTCGGGGCGATGACGGTCACGCGCCGGGAGTACTCGGCGGTGCAGGTCACGGCCGACGACGGGACGACCGGGATCGCGTACTGCCTGTCGCGCGAGGCTCCGATGACCGAGATCGTCGAACGGCTCGTGGCACCGCACGCGCTCGGCGCGGAGACGGACGACCCCGCGGCCGCGTGGGAGAGGATGCTGCGCGGCAGTGCGATCGTCGGTCGGGTCGGACTCGTCAGGCGGGCCATCGGCCTGGTCGACATCGCCCTGTGGGACATCGCCGCCCGGCAGCAGGGTGCGCCGCTGTGGAAGCTGCTCGGCACCGGCGACGCCCCGCGCGCGGCCATGCTCGTCGCCGCGTATCCCTCGCCCGACCGCACCCCGCGAGCGGTCGCCGACGAGGTTCTCCGCCAGGCAGCCGGCTGGTCGCAGGTGAAGATCTCTCGCATTCCGGATCCGGCATACATGCGCGAGCTGCTGGCGATCCTCAACGCCGAGCTGCCCTCGACCACCGGACTCGTGGTCGATGTCGGGTTCGGCTGGCCCGACGCCGACACCGCGCTGGCGGAGATCACGCAGTGGGGAGAACCGCGCCTCGCCTGGCTCGAGGACCCGCTGCTCCCCGAGGACGCCGCCGGCGTCGCCCGCATCCGTCAGGGCTCCGGCCTTCCGGTGGCGGTGGGTGACGAGGTCACCGACCCGGCGGTGCTGCAGGCGCTGGTCGAGGTCGGCGGAGTGGAGGCGCTGCGGCTGGACGTCGTGGCCATCGGCGGCATCACACCGGCGCGCGAGCTGATCGCCTGGGCGGCCGAGCGCGGACTCCCCGTATCGGGCCACGTGTATCCCGAGGTGACCGCCCACCTGGGCATCCAGGTCGAGACGTTCGCCCGCGGGGTCAACCCCTACGATCCGGCGCCGTCGTTCATCACGGAGGGTCCGCGATTCGACGGGACCATCACCCCTCTCGCGACGCCGGGACTCGGCTTCGGCCTCGACCCCGCCGTCTTCCGATTCGGAAAGGACTGACATGGCAGACTCCGCACGCAGCGTCGTGGTCACCGGCAGCGGCAAGGGCATCGGCCGGGCTATCGCCGAGCGCCTCACCGCCGACGGCTGGACGGTGGTCGGACTCGAGCGCTCACCCGGCTCGGGAACCGTCGAGGAGGGCATCGTGGCCGAGGTCGTCCTCGGCGACGCCTCGGAGCGCACGGTTCACGAGCGCGCCGCGGCCGTCGCCCGCGCCAGGGCTCCGCTCGCCGGCTGGGTGAACAACGCGGGGATCACGAAGCGCACCCCGTTGCACGACCTGGATGAGACCGTGGTGCGGGAGGTCATCGACATCAACGGGTTCGGCTACATCTGGGGGTGCTCGGCGGCGGTGTCCGCGTTCGTCGATCAGGGCCACCCGGGGGCGATCGTGAACGTCGGGTCGATCCACGGCCGGTCCAGCTTCGTCGACCACGCGGCGTACGAGTTCACGAAGGGCGGCATCGACGCCCTGACCCGCAGCGTCGCCGTGACGTATGGCGGTTTGGGAATACGCGCGAACACGGTGGCTCCGGGCGGCGTCCGTACGCCCCACCTTGAGTCCCAGATCGCCAGGGCCGCCGACCCCGCCGCCGAGGAGCGTGCGCTCGCGGAGGGGCCGCCGATGGGGCGCATCGCGCGCGCCGAAGAGGTGGCCGCGGTCACCGCGTTCCTCCTCTCCGACGAGGCTCCGTACCTCTCGGGACAGTCGATCGCGGTCGACGGAGCTTGGACGGCGTCGTTCGGCGACGTCGCCGTCAGCCCCGAGCTGCGGGCTCGCTTCGGCGGCTGATCCGGCTCACCGGAGGTACGCGTCCACCATCAGCGCGCCGCGGATCGTCCGCAGCTGTTCGACGAGGCGCGCGATGCTCTTCGCGTTCACCGAGGACACGGCGAGGTCGTGCGGTCCGAGCGGTTCGAGCTTCCCGGTGCGCAGGCGGATGACCTCCCACCCGGCGGCGCGGAGGGCCCTGTCCTTCCGCAGATCCGCATCCTGCCGCTTGCCGACGTGCTCCAACCCGTGACGGCCCACCGTGTCGTACTCGACGGCGATGCGCAGCTCCGGCAGCACGATGTCGGGCCAGACCTCGGTGTGGCGGAAGAACGGGCGGGCCACCTTCACGGCGTTCACGGTCGGATCGAACGCGATCGCCGCCGCGAGCTCCGCGCGCAGACGCCCCTCGGCGGCGGACGCGGGTCGCGGCGCACAGACGCTCACGAACGCGGTCCCGGTCGGCAGGTCAGGCGTCTTCGTGCAGAGTGCGGGCGCCGGGCGGCGCGGTCTGCGCGGAAGGGCGCGTGCTTCGCCCAGGACGACGGGCTGGGGGCGGGCGAGCGCCGAGCACTCGGGACACCATGCGGAGCGGCGTCGCACCGGTCCCGGACGCTCGCGCTGCTCGGTCGGGGTGGCTGCGAAGCGATGCCCGAGCGGACACTCCCAGCACAGCAGCACGTCGGCGGCGAGCGGGATCTGCGACAGGGCGATGCCGTGGTTCAGCTCGGGGTGGTACTGCCGCACGAGCTCGGGGTATGCCGCCCATCCCGTGCGATACGTGCCCACCTCATACGGAACAGCGCGACCGCGGGAGAACTGCCGTCGCGCCCACCACTGCATCACCGGTTCCGGCACGCGCCGACCCTACCCGTCGGCACCGACACGGCATCCGTCGGGTCGGACGCGTCGCCGATGTCCGCGGTCCGTGCGACGATCCGCACGTCGACGGGAGAACGGGATGCGCGGGGAAGCGACGGTGCTGCACGCCGACCTCGACGCGTTCTACGCGTCCGTCGAGCAGCGTGACGCGCCGGAGCTGCGCGGGCGGCCCGTCATCGTGGGCGGAGGCGTGGTGCTGGCGGCGAGCTACGAGGCGAAGGCGCGCGGTGTCCGCACGGCCATGGGCGGACGCCAGGCCCGCGACCTCTGCCCGGATGCCGTCGTCGTGCCGCCGCGTATGGAGGCCTACTCCGCGGCGAGCAAGGCGGTCTTCTCGATCTTCCGCGACACCACGCCGCTGGTCGAGGGGCTCTCGATCGACGAGGCCTT
Source organism: Microbacterium algeriense (assembly GCF_008868005.1). Classification (GTDB taxonomy): domain Bacteria; phylum Actinomycetota; class Actinomycetes; order Actinomycetales; family Microbacteriaceae; genus Microbacterium; species Microbacterium algeriense. The sequence continues at coordinate 58,775 of NZ_WAAO01000001.1, read as the reverse complement.
CCTCGAGGTCGGCGGCCTGCGGCGCATCGCCGGAACGCCCGAGCAGATCGCGGTGCGACTGCGCGAGCGCGTGCGGACGGAGGCCGGACTGGCCATCTCGGTCGGGGTCGCGCGCACCAAGTTCCTCGCCAAGGTCGCCAGTGCGGTGAGCAAGCCGGACGGTCTGCTGATCGTGGAGCCCGAGCGTGAACAGGAGTTCCTGCTGCCCCTCCCGGTGGAGCGGCTGTGGGGCGTGGGGGCGGTGACGGCCGAGAAGCTGCACCGGTACGGCATCCGCACGGTCGGCGAGCTGGCCGAGCTCGAGGCCGCGACGGCGGAGAGGATGCTGGGGAAGGCGACGGGCGCGCACGTGCACGCCCTCGCCCGGCTGCGGGATCCGCGGCCGGTCGACACCACCCGCCGCCGCGGATCGATCGGTTCGCAGCGCGCGCTCGGCAGTCGACCTCGATCGCCCGAGGAACTGGATCTCATCCTCACGCAGATCGTCGATCGGCTCGCGCGGCGTCTGCGCGACGGCGACCGGGTCTGTCGCACGGTGGTGCTGCGTCTGCGCTTCGGCGACTTCACGAAGGCGACGCGCTCGCGCTCCCTCCGGGCTCCGACCGACCGCACCGCCATCCTGCTCACGGTCGCGCGCGCCCTGCTCGCCGTGGCGCACACCGAGATCGCGGAGCGCGGCATCACATTGATCGGCATCTCGCTGTCGCAGCTCGACCGCGTCGACCGGGTGCACCCTGAACTGCCGATCGACTGGGGCGATGAGGCGCGCCTGGACACCGTGCTCGACGATCTCCGCGATCGCTACGGTGCGACGTCGGTCTCGCGGGCGGCGCAGCTCGGCCGCGACCCGGGGTGGTCGTCGCCCGTCCTGCCGGAACACGAGTGAGCACTTCTGGCCCGGCCCCGCCGTACGAGCCTGCAACGGTTCGAGCCGAAGCTCGCGGATGCGGTGCCCGACCGCGCCGGGTCAGGCCTTGAGCATCGACGCCCGCGCGATGCGTCCGTCCACCACGTCGAAGGTCGCGATGGTCTCGGTCGCGACGCCGGCGTTGATGACCTGCTCCTGCGCGACCACCCACCGGGATCCGAAGAGCACGCTGGTGTCGATGACGCACGAGAGCTCGGGGTTCTGCAGTCGGGGCTCGTAGAAAGCCCGGATAGCGGCCGACCCCACGATGGGCTCCGGCGCCACACCGGTGATCACCGCGTCGTCGGCGTAGGTCGCCACGAACGCGTCGAGGTCGTGCGCGTTGAAGGCGTCGAGCTGCGCCTGCACGGTGTCCAGGGCGGAGCGGTCGAGGGCGGTGCGGTCAGTCAATGCGAACTCCTCCGTTGACGTCATAGGTGGCTCCGGTGATGAAGCGGGAGCGCTGCGAGGCGAGGGATGCGATGATCCAGGCGACGTCCTCCGGCTGTCCGAACGCTCCGAGCGGGATGCCGGCTTCGAGCTTCGCGCGCCCCTCGCCCTGCAGCTGGTCGGTGATGGCGCTGGCCACCGGGCCCGGGGTGACCGCGTTGACGCGGATGCCCTCCGACGCCAGGTGCCGGGCGAAGCTGCGTGTGATCGCGAGGATCGCCCCCTTGCTGGCGGCGTAGTGGATGCCGGTCTGCAGCGCGCCGACCTGTCCGGCGATCGAGGCGATGTTGATCACGGACCGGTCGCCGTCCGCGGCTCGGAGCAGCGGAAGGGCGCCGCGGGTCAGGAAGAACGTGCCGCGGGCGTTGGTCTCGAGGACCAGGTCCCATTCGTCGAAGTCGATCTCGTCGTAGGGCGTGTAGGGGCAGACGCCGCCGTTGTTGACGAGCACGTGCAGCGATCCCCACGCGGCGGTGACCTCCGCGACCAGGGCATCGATCGACGCGCGGTCCTGCAGGTCGAGGCGGGACACCCGGACCTCGGGGGCGCCGGCGGCACGGCAGTCCTCGGCGACGCGATGGGCCTCGGCCTCGCGCCCGGCATAGGTGATCCAGAGGGCGACGCCCTCGCGGGCGAGTTCGAGGGCGGCGGCGGTTCCGATACCGGAACTGGCCCCCGTGATCAGTGCGCGGCGAGCAGTCATGTCGTAAACGCTATAGCAACCCGAGGGCAAAGTCAGCCGTCGTGCAGCAATCTGCTAGATGCTATAGCATCGCTCTCATGACCGCGCCTCTCATCCTCGTCAGCGACTGCGACCTGCCGGGAACCGTCATCGAAGACACCCTCCGGCAGGCCGGGCTCCGAGCCGAGCGTGCCGCATCCGGGAGCATCGACGACCTCGCCGTTCTCGGCGCGGACGCCGAAGGCCTGGTCGTGCAGTGGGCGCATATCACCGCCGACGTCATGGACCGGATGCCGAACCTGCGCATCATCAGCCGCGTCGGCATCGGATACGACATGGTCGACGTGGCGGCCGCCACAGCTCGGGGCATCGCCGTCGCCAACACACCGAGCTACTGCATCGAAGAGGTGGCCGCCCACACGATCGCAATGATCATGACGCAGGCCCGCGGCCTGCCCGCATACGACCGTGCCGTGCGCGCCGGGACCTGGAAGGCGGTCGACGCGCGGCCGCTCGCGGTGCGCCCGTCGACGACGACCGTGGCCGTGCTCGGGTTCGGGCGCATCGGCTCCATCGTCGCCCGCGGATGCCGTGCCCTGGGGTTCCGCGTCGTCGTCGCCGACCCGTACGCCGCACCCGACGCCGTGCGCGAAGCGGGATGCGAGCTCGTCGAGATCCCGGATGCCGTGGCACAGGCCGACCTCCTGACCCTGCACGTGCCGCTGACGGACGCCACGCGCCACCTCATCGACGGACCGGCTCTCGCGACCATGAAGCAGGGCGCCGTGATCGTGAACACCTGCCGCGGACCCCTCATCGACGAGGAAGCACTCGCGGCCTCGCTGCGCGCCGGGCACCTCGGCGCGGCGGCCCTCGACGTCTTCGCCGGGGAGCCGCTCGCCGACGACTCGCCCCTGCGCGACCTCGAGCAGGTGCTGCTGACCCCGCACGCCGCCTGGTACTCGCCGGAGGCGCTGGCGGATCTCCCCGTGCACGCCGCGGACAACATCATCCGATTCCTCGCCGGGGAGTCCGTCCCGATCGTGAACCCCGCGTACGCCGCGCGCTGACCCCAGGAGCACCCATGGAACTGCTGCGACTCGGATCCCCCGGTCTGGAACGCCCCTTCGTCCGCGACGGGGACACCGTGTACGACCTCGCCTCCCTCACGCCCGACATCGACGGCACGTTCCTCGGCGCCGACGGCATCGCCCGTGTGCGTGCCGCCCTCGACCGGGACGAGCTCCCCGCGGCCGACGTCGAGGGGCTTCGCATCGGCGCTCCCGTCGCCCGCCCGACCGCCGTCGTGTGCATCGGCCAGAATTACGCGGCGCACGCGGCCGAATCCGGGGCGGAGCCGCCCGCACACCCCGTGATCTTCTTCAAACACCCGAACACCGTGGTCGGACCGAACGACGTCGTGCTGCTGCCGCCCGGCGCGGAGAAAGTCGACTGGGAGGTGGAACTCGCGGTCGTGATCGGCAAGACGGCACGATACCTGCCGTCGGTCGAGGCGGCACGCGACGTCATCGCCGGGTACACCATCTCGAACGACGTGTCGGAGCGGGCGTACCAGCTCGAGGTCTCGGGCGGGCAGTGGTCGAAGGGGAAGTGCTCCGAGACGTTCAACCCTCTCGGCCCCGCGCTCGTGCCGGCGGACGAGGTCGACCCCCAGGCGCTGAGGCTTCGGTCCTTCGTGAACGGCGAGCCGCGCCAGGACTCCTCGACCGCGGACATGATCTTCCCGGTGCTGCAGATCGTGCACGAGCTGAGTCAGTACGTGGTGCTCGAGCCCGGTGACGTCATCAATACCGGGACCCCGCAGGGCGTCGCCCTGTCGGGGAGGTTCCCCTACCTGCAGGACGGCGACGAGATGACGATCGAGATCGACGGACTCGGACGCCAGCAGCAGCGCACGGAGCGCGTCCGGCTCGGCTGATCCGCCCGGCGGCCTGTGTCCGGGGCACGGTTCCCATGGCTGAGTGCACCGTGTCCCGGGCAGAGGCCGTCGGGTGTTCCCCCGGGTTCAGGCATTCGCGCGAGATCAGGCAAGTGGCCAGGGTTTCGGCCTGTTCTGGCGGGATCGCCTGACCCCGCGCGCCCGGCCTGACCCCGCGCGCCCGGTGTGATCCCGCGCGCGGGTCAGCCGGCGAAGGGGAGGACGGGGATGCCGTGCACGCCGGGGCGCACGGCGAACACGGAGCCGGCCTCGGTGCCGTGGTCGGCGGGGAGGCCCTGTGCGGAGGTGGTGATGTAGAGCGTGCCGAGGTCGTCGTCGCCGAACGTGCACGCGCTGACCTGGGGGACGGGGAGGTCGATCGTCGCGATCAGTTGTCCGGATGCGTCGTAGCCGCGCACCGCGCTTCCGCCCCACAGCGCCACCCACACGCTGCCGTCGGCGGCGATCGTGAGGCCGTCGGGAGAGCCGTCGTCCTCGGCGATGGTCGCGAAGGATCGGCGGCCGCGCAGGTCGCCGTCCGCCACGTCGAACACGTCGATGCGTCCGGTCTCGGTGTCGATGTAATACGCGCGCCGTCCGTCCGGGGCGAAGCCGACGCCGTTCGACACCGTCACGTGGGGCAGGACCGTGGTGATGCCGAGCTCGGCATCCACCCGCAGCAGGCTCGCGGCGCCCGGGGTGGAGTCGTAGCCCATCGAGCCGGCGAGCAGACGTCCGCGCGGGTCGCAGCATCCGTCGTTCATGCGCACGGAGTTGTCGTCGAACAGGGAGGCGGCGGCGCGCGCGTCTCCGTCGACGTCATCCGCGAGATAGAGGGTGCGGGCTCCGACGGCGACCAGTCCGCCCTGGGTCCGGGGGCGTGCGAAGGCGAGGTACTCGTCATCGATGTGCTGGCGGGTCACGCCGTCGGAGCGCAGCGTCAGCAGGTCTCCGGCGTCGCCGTCCACCCAGCGCAGTCCGCCCCATCCCGGCCACCAGATAGGGGCTTCGGCGTGGTGGGCGATCGGTCCGGTGACGTTCTCGGGGGTCATGCGTCCTCGCGGTGCTGTCCGCGCGGCGTGGGCGGCCGCAACGGGTCGGTGACGGGCAGGGGGTCGGCCTCGGGCGGGGCATCCGGCGTCGGCGCGGACGACGCGGGAAGCTCCCTGGCCACCTGCTTCTCGAGCACGGTGACGGCCTCGTCCGAGAGCAGGATGAGGCCGTCGAGCTCTTCGCGCACCCGCTTGTAGGCGACGTTGCGCTCCGCCTGCGTTGCCGACTCGTCGACGGCCACCTTGAGCAGCTGCTGCGCCCGCTCCAGCCGCTTGCGCTCGGGCTCGGTGAAGGTCGAGTCGCGCAGCCGCCTGGCGTCCTTCTCGGCGATCTCGAACGCGACGGCGTAGTCGCCCACGGCCTGCAGATACTCGGTCACCTGCTGCTCCGAGACCTTCGCGTCGGCGGAGGCGGGGCGCAGGGCGTCGGCGGTCTTCTTCGCGCGGAGGAAGGCAGCGGTCAGCGGCTGGCGGCCGTCGCTCATGGCGGGATAGGCGATGAGCTTCGCGACGTCGAGCTCGTAGTCGAGCCAGCGCGCCGTGATCTCGTCGTGCTCGGCGAAGAGGCGCGCGACGAGGTCAGCAGGGGCGACGGATGCGGTCGTGTCGACCACGGTGGGTCCGCGCCGCTTGGCCTGCTGGGTCAGTGCGCGCGCCTCGATCTCGGCGGTCTTCAGCTGGGCTTTGATGCGCAGCGTCTCCAGGCGGCGTTCGTGCCGGCGCTTGGAGTTGCGCTCCCACGCCTTCGCGGCCCCGCCCGCCATGCCCATGATCGGGAAGACGAGCCACCAGTAGTGTCCCGCGAAGGTCCAGAAGCCCTGGATGAACTCGTCCATGATGCGTTCAGCCTACTGCGCGGTGTCTCACGCCGAGGGGTGCGGGGCCGTGGCCGCGCACGCGTGCACGAGGATGGAAGCATGCCACCGAGGAACGTCGCGATCGTCGGGCTGGAGAGCAGCCATGCCGAGGAGATCATCCGCCATCTGAACGTCGATGCGGCCGCGGATGCGTCCGTCCGGGTGCACGCCCTGGTGGCGCATCCGGACGCGGAGCGTACGCGGTTCCTCGCGGCCTTCGGCGGTATCGATCGGATCGTCGACGACCCGGCCGAACTGCGGGGCGAGGTCGACGGCGTCGTGGTGACGTCCAGGGACGGCGCCCAGCACCGCGCGCAGGCGGTGCCGTTCCTCGAAGCGGGCACGCCGGTCTGGGTGGACAAGCCTCTCGCCACCTCGGCCGTCGATGCGGGGGAGATCGTCGCGGCGGCGGAGCGGGGCGGCGCCGCGCTCACCTCGTCGTCCACGCTGCGCTGGTCGGCGGAGATGGCCGCGGCGGCCGACGGGGTGTCGCGGATCGGCGCGCTGCAGTCGGTGCGGGTGACCGGACCCGCCGACGCCGGGCATCCACACGGAGGGCTCTTCTTCTACGGCATCCATGTCGCGGATCTCGCTCAGCGGCTGCTCCCGGGCGAGCCGGATCACGTCGCCGTCGACGCGCTCCCCGACGGCGTCGTCGCCACCTACCGGCTGCGGGGAGTGCCGGTGTCGCTGGAGCTGATCCGCCCGACCGCGACGACCCAGGTGCCCTTCCACGTCGCCGCCGTCGGACGGGAGGGCATCGTGAGCCGCGACATCGCCGTCGGGCCCGGGTACATGAAGCCGGCGGTGGATGCCTTCGTCGACATGCTCGTCTCCGGCCGTCAACCGTTGTCCGCGGCGGAGATGCTGGCTCCGATCGTCGTCCTCGAGAGGATCGCGGCGGAGCTCCCCCGGGCGCACTGACACCGTTCGTTCACCGAGCGTTCCATTCGGAGTACGGCGGTCTCGTAATTGCGCGTCACCTTCGGGAGTTGGAATACCGATGTTCTCGGAATGCCGAGACATCTTCCTCCCGAAAGGTCATCATGCGCCGCTTCACCCTGCCCGTCGTCGGCCTCCTGGGCGTGGCCGCCCTCGCTCTCACCGGGTGCCAGAGCCCGACCGCCGAGGCGGCCCCGGCCGACCCCGACGCCCCGATCACGATCGCCACCATCCCGGTCGGCGAGGACCCCACCGCCGAGAACCCGATCGAGGTGTTCGCCGAGCTGCTCGAGAAGGCGACCGGCCGCGACGTCGAGATCACCGACGTCCCCGACTACCTCAGCGTCGTCGAGGCCATCCGCGCCGACCACGTCGACATCGGCATCATGAGCGGCTTCCCTTCCGCGCTCGCCGTCAACACCGGAGAGGTGGATGCGCTGGTCGCGTTCCAGGGCGACGGCAAGCCGGTGTCGACCTGCGTCGTGCTCGACGACTCGCCGATCCAGACGGTCGAGGACCTCGAGGGCAAGACCGTGGCCTTCGCCGATCAGGCCTCCAGCTCGGGGTACTTCATGCCCGTCTACATGCTGCACGAGGCGGGTCTCGAACAGGGCGAGGACTACGAGGCGATCTTCGCGGGCGGCCACGAGGGCAGCTTCGCGGCGCTGGAGCAGGGACAGGTGGATGCCGCGTGCACCGCCGTCATGCTGACCCAGCTCGGCGCCCCGATGTTCCCCTTCGCCGACGGCGAGTGGCGCGCGGTGGGCGAGAGCCCGGCGATGGACATCCAGGGCGCGGTGCTCGGGCGCCAGTCACTCGATGCCGAGACCCGCAAGGTGATCCAGGACGGCATCGCCGAGGTGTTCTCGCCCGAGAACGCCGAGCGGCTCGGGGCGTACGGCTCCTTCGCGGCCGCGCCGCAGACCGTCGACCCGGAGAGCACGGACTTCGAGTCGTTCGCGGAGATCGCGGCCGTCGCCGGCGTCGAGCTCAAGGACCTCCAGTGACCGTCGCTCCCACCCCGGTGGCAGCCCCGGCGGAGCGAGACGGGATGCGCACGCCGACGGCCGAGGTGCGACAGGCCCTTCCCCTCGTCACCGTCCGCGGGCTGAAGGTCGCGTACGACGCCACGACCGTGCTGGACGGGGTCGACCTCGACCTCTTCCCCGGCGAGATGGTCGCTCTGCTCGGCGCCTCGGGCTCCGGCAAGTCGACGCTGATGCGCAGTCTGACCGGGTTCGCCCCGGTGTCCGCAGGCTCGGTCCGCGTCGCCGGCCACGACGTCACGAACCTCGCCCGCGGCGAACTGCGCACCCTGCGCTCCGAGGTCGGGCAGGTGTTCCAGCAGTTCAACCTGATCCCGCGGCTGAGCGTCCTGACCAACGTCCTCACCGGTGCGCTACACGGGGCCGGGCCGATCAACCTCGCCGGCGGGTTCTCGAGCGCGCACCGGCGCCGGGCACTGGAGCTGCTCGATCGGGTCGGCATCGCGCACAAGGCGTCCGCCCCCGCCCGGTCGCTCTCCGGCGGACAGCAGCAGCGCGTGGCGATCGCCCGGGCGCTCATGCAGCGGCCCGCCGTGATCCTCGCCGACGAGCCGGTCGCCTCGCTCGACCCGAAACTCGCCGACTCGGTACTGGGACTGCTGCGGGAGATCGCCACGCAGGACGGCATCCCGGTGCTGGTGAGCCTGCACGTGCTGCCGCTCGCGCTCGCGCACAGCGACCGCATCGTGGGGCTGCGGCACGGCGAGATGCTCGTCTCGGGCGTCACGTCCCAGCTCGACGCCGCCGCCCTGGAACCGCTGTACGACGACGAGGAGCACCGCGATGACGACCACCACTGAGCCGCGCGCCGACCGCACGGCTCGTCCGCAGCTCGACCCGGCGGAGCGGGCTCGCCTCGAGAGCGCCTTCCGGGTGCCGCGCGCCCGCTTCCTGATCGGCCTCCCCGTCGCGGTCCTCCTGCTGCTCTGGTCGTTCAACGGCGCCCAGTTCAACTTCGTGAAGCTCGGCGAGGGCGCGGTCAACATGGGCGAGTTCCTCTCCCGCCTGTTCCCGCCGGACTTCTCCAAGATCGGCACGATCCTGGCGCTGCTGCTCGAGACGTTCCAGATGGCCGTCGTCGGCACGGTCCTCGGCGCCGTGCTGTCCCTGATCATCGCGTTCGGCGCCACCTCCACGCTCGCACCGAGGTGGCTGTACTACCCCACGCGGTGGATCATGAACATCATCCGCTCGGTGCCCGACCTGGTCTTCGCGCTGATGTTCGTCTCGGCGGTCGGGCTCGGTCCGTTCGCGGGCATCCTGGCCATGACGCTCGGATCCATCGGCTCGATCGGCAAGGTCTTCGCCGAGGCCATGGAACAGGTCGACCGCGGCCCCGTCGTCGCCATGGAGGCGGTCGGCGCGTCGAAGCGGCAGGTCATCCAGTACGGCATCCTGCCGCAGGCCGCACCGCTGCTCACCTCCTACACGCTGCTGCTGTTCGAGGGGAACGTGCGCGGCGCGACGATCCTCGGCCTCGTCGGCGCCGGCGGCATCGGCCTGGAGCTGACCACGGCCATGCGCATGTACGACTACGGCCACCTCAGCGCCATCATCATCTGCATCATCGTGCTCGTCACGCTGATCGACCAGGGCAGCGCCCTCATCCGAAGGAGAATCACATGACCATCATCGACACCGAGCTCGTCCTCAGCGCACCGGTCAACCTGCGCGACCTCGGCGGCATCGCGATCGACGGCGGTGTGCTCCGCGAGGGGCTCGCGATCCGCACGGACGACCTCGCGTACGTGACGGCGGACGTCGCGGACGGCCTCGTCACCGGCGGGCTCACCGCCATCATCGACCTCCGCTCGCCGCTGGAGGTCTCGGTCACCGGTCGCGGTCCGCTCGGACAGCACCCCGTCGCGTACCACCACCTTCCGCTCATCGCCGACGTGGGGGAGTCGATGGACCGGGAGCGTCCTGCCCTCACGCATGAGGCGATGGGGCTGATGTACCAGCGCATGGTCGAAGGCGCGGCACCGCAGCTGGTCATCGCCCTGAACGTGATCGCGCACACGCCGGGCACCGCGGCCTTCCACTGCGCCGCCGGTCGCGATCGCACGGGTGTGCTCGCCGCGATGCTGCTGCTCGCCCTCGGTGCCGCAGACGAGGACATCGTCACCGACTACGCCCGTACCGGCGACAACATGGTCGCGATCATGGCGCGCACCGCCCCCGTGATGGGCGCGATGTGGAAGGCCCTGGGGTTCGACGCCGACGCCATCGACAAGACGTCGTCCCTGCTGGAGGGATCGATGGACGTGTCGATGCGCAGCCTGCTCGACACGCTGCGTGCACAGCACGGCGACCCGCTGACGCCGCTGCGCGCCGCCGGACTCTCGGATGCCACGATCGCGCGGCTGCGCGAGCGGGCGCTCGCCGCGTGACGACGCCGACGACGGATGCCGGGGCTGCGGTCCGCCGCCGCCCCGGCCGTCCGCGGGATGAGGACATCGACGGGCAGATCGTCGCCGCGACGCTGGCCATCATCGACGCGGGCGAGGAGGTCACGGTCTCCCGCGTGGTCGCGCGCAGCGGGGTGAGCAGGGCCGCGCTGTATCGACGCTGGCCCTCGCTCACGCTCCTGATCGCTGCGGCTCTCGACGTCGGGCGCGAGGTGCCCCCGGCCTACCCCGAGGATGCGGATCTGCGGGAGGTGCTGCTCACGGGGCTGGGTCTCGGTGCCGACGGGGTCGCTCCGTCCGCCCCGGGGTACTCCGAGGAGCGGTTCCGGCAGCGGATCCGGCTCGTGATGTCGGACCGCGCCCTGCAGAAGACGTACTGGGATTCGCACGTCTCGCGTCGGCGGGTGCCGCTGCAGAACGCGCTGCGGGTCGGGATCGCCCGCGGTGAGCTGCGGAGCGACCTCGACGTCGAGGCGTGCTTCGATGCGATCGCCGGGGTGGCGTACTACCAGCTCGTCGTGCGGGGCGATCGGATCAGCGATCCTGCGGTCGTGTCCCGACTCCGTGCCGCGATCGAGGTGATCTGGCGCGGCATGGTCTCCTGACTCGCGCGGTCCGCGCTCAGGAGCGGGTGAGGTCTTGCGCGAGCATGAGCACGATCCCGCTCGGACCGCGGAGGTAGGTGAGCTTGTAGACGTCCTGGTAGTTCGCGACGCCGCGGAGCGGGTGGTATCCGTGACGGGCGGCCACGGCCAGGGATTCGTCGATGTCGTCCACGGAGAAGGCGATGCGGTGCATGCCGATCTCGTTCGGCCGGGTGGGCTCCGTCTCGATCGCGTCGGGGTGGATGTACTCGAACAGCTCGATCTGGCCGCGACCGTCGGGTGTCTGCAGGACGGCGATCTTGGCGTGGTTGCCGTCGAGTCCGACCGCGGTCGACGCCCACTCGCCGCTGACCTCGTCCCTCCCCAACACGGAGAGGCCGAGATCGGTGAAGAAGGAGATGGCGGCTTCCAGGTCGCGGACGGCGATCCCGACGTTCTCGAGTGCGATGGGCATGGCGGCGATGCTACTCCGCGCCGGCCTCAGTGTCCGAGCTTCTCGGCGCAGGCGACGCAGTACTCGGCGAACGGTCGGGCTTCGAGGCGTGCGGCGGGGATCGGCCTGCCGCAGTTCGCGCAGATCCCGTAGGCGCCGGCATCGACGCGGGCGAGCGCGTCGTCCACCTGGCGGAGCTCGGCGGCCGCGGCTTCGGCCAGGCCCGTCAGGCGCGACCATTCCGAAGACAGGGTGACGCCCTCGGGGTCGTGCTCGTCGTCGTCGTTGGAGCCCTCCCGGTCGTGGGTGAGCTCGTCGAGGGTCGCGGCCGTCGCCCGCATCCGTTCCTCGGCGCGGACCCGCAGCTCGTGCAGGCGTTCGCGGGCGTCGGCGGTCATGCGCCCACTCTAGGCGCGACCGCCGACGCCGGGGCCGTTCCGCGGACGCGCCGGTCAGCGGCTAGGCGGAACGGCCGGAGCCGCGGGTGGTCGGGATGCTGTCGGTCGTCGTCGGCACGGCGACGGCCTTCATGCCGGGGTGGTCGCGCTCGAGCGCTGCACCCTCCATGTCGACGTTCGGCAGGATCCGGTCGAGCCAGCGCGGCAGCCACCAGGCCGAACGGCCGAGGAGGTGCATGAGCGCGGGCATCAGCAGCATCCGCACGACGAACGCGTCGAGCAGCACGCCGAACGCGAGGCCGAAGCCGATCGAGCGGATGATCGTCGACTCCGAGAAGATGAACCCGCCGAACACCGACACCATGATGAGGGCGGCGGCGATCACGACCGAGCGTCCGGCGCGGAAGCCCTGTGCCACGGCATCGCGTGCGGAGGCCCCGTGCACGAACGCCTCCCTCATGCCGGAGGCGAGGAACAGCTGATAGTCCATCGCGAGCCCGAACAGGATGCCGACCAGGATCACGGGCAGGAAGCTGAGGATCGGTCCCGTGCTGTGCAGGCCGATGATCTCGGCGCCCCAGCCGAACTGGAACACCGCCACGATGAGGCCGTACGTCGCGAACAGCGAGAGCACGAAGCCACCGGTCGCGATGAGGGGAACCAGCAGCGAACGGAACACCACGATCATGATCAGCAGCGACAGTCCGACCACCACCACGAGGTACAGCGGCAGCACGTTCGCCAGGGCCTCGGAGATGTCGATGTTGATGGCCGCCTGGCCGGCGACGCCGAGGGTGATACCGCCGTCGATCTCGGGCAGTGAGCGCAGATCCTGCACCAGCTTCTCGGTCGACGCGCTGTTCGGTCCCTCCTCGGGAAGCACCTGGAACGCGAGCAGGGTGTTGTCGTCGGAGGCGGCGATGGGTGCCACGGCCACGACGTCGTCCTGGTCGGCGATCTTCTCGGCGATCGTGACCTGCGTGGCGAGGAGGTCGTCGTCGCTCACGGCGTCGTCGAGGGTCGCGGTCACCAGCAGCGGACCGTTCGCACCTTCGCCGAACTGCTCGTCGACGGTCTGGAACGCGCGGTAGCTGGTCGAGTCGCTCGGCTCGCTGGAACCGTCGGGCAGGCCGAGACGCATCGACATGGCGGGGATGGCGATGATGAGCAGGGCTACGACGCTCACGACCGCGGTGACGACGGCACGCAGCGTCGACATGCGCTTCACGGGCTTGCCCGCGGCGTGCTCCTGGCCGATCGTGGCGCGCGCCCGACGGCTGAGCAGACGCGGACCGACCAGGCCGAGGATCGCGGGGGCGAGCGTGATGGCGACGAGCACGGCCACCGCGACGCAGACGGCGCCCACGGTTCCCATGAGCCCGAGGAACGGCACACCTGTCACGTTGAGCGCGAGCAGCGCGACGATCACTGTCGTGCCGGCGAAGACCACGGCCGTGCCGGACGTTCCTGTGGCGAGTCCGATCGACTCGCGGACGGGCACGCCGGCGAGCAGCTGCTTGCGGTGCCGGTTCACGATGAAGAGCGAGTAGTCGATGCCGACCGCGAGCCCGAGCATGACACCGAGGACCGGGGTCACCGACGCCATGTCGACGACACCCGAGAACGCCAGCGATGCCGTCACGCCGACACCCACGCCGACGATGGCGGTGACGATCGGGAGGGCGGCGGCCACGAGGGAGCCGAGCATGACGATCAGCACGACAGCGGCGAAGGCGAGTCCGACCGCCTCGCCGATGCCGAAGATCTCCGGGACGCCCTGCGCGATGTCGGTGCCGAACTCGACCTCGACGCCGTCGATCGGCTCGTCCTGGAAGTGCGCGATCGCGGACTGCTTCACCTCTTCGGAGAGTTCGAGGCGCGGGTCGACGAACGAGATGTTCACGATCGCGGTCGAGCCGTCTTCGGAGACCACGCCGATGCCGTCGGCGAGGTCGAGGAGCGTGGAGCCGAGCTCGACCTGCTTCTCGTTGTCGTCGAGCTCGGAGCGGTTCGCGTCGAGCGTCTCCTGCTGGGCCTCGAGTTCGGAGAGCTGGCCGTCGAGCGCGGTGAGCTGCGCATCGAGGGCGGCGAGCTGCGCTGCGGGGGCTCCGGCTGCCTCGGCCTGGGCACGGGCGTCCGAGAGCTGCTGCTTGCCGGCCTCCAGCTGGGCGCGGCCGGCGTCGAGCTGGGCCTGACCCGCGTCGAGCTGCGTGCGTCCGTCGTCGATCTGCTTCGTGCCGTCCGCGAGCTTCTGTGCCTGCTCGTCCTGCTGCTGCTGTGCGTCGAAGGGATCGACCACGGAGGCGACCCCGTCGAGGTCCTCGGCGCTCGCCGCGAGGTCGGAGATCTCACGCTTCTGCTCGTCCGTGAAGGGTTCGCCGTCGTCGGTGCGGTAGACGACCGTGCCGGTGCCTCCCGCCGTGTCCGGAAGCTTCTCGGCGAGCTGGTCGGTCACTGCGCCCGAGGCCGTGCCCGGGATGTCGAAGCTGTTGCTCAAGGTGCCGCCGAGCGTGAGGAACGCGCCGACTCCGATGCCGAGGATCACGACCCAGGAGACGATCACCGTCCACGCCCTGCGTGCAGCGAACGAACCCAGACGGAACAGCAGTGCAGCCACGTGATCTCCTTCAGACCTGAAGAGCATACGGCACGTCTCGTCTAGGGATCTGTGGCTATCCTGAACGCATGGTGAACGAGCATCGCAGCGGGCCCGTGCGCAGCACCGTCGCCCGAGAGGCCATCCTCGACGCCACCGCACGACTGTTCCACAACCAGGGGTACGACCGCCTCACGATCGAGGGCATCGCCAAGGAGGCCGGGGTCGGCAAGCAGACCATCTACCGCTGGTGGCCTTCGCGCGGGGCGCTCATCGCCGACTGTCTCGCCGAAGGCCGCCTCATCCCCGTCGACTTCGTCGTGCCCGACACCGGCGACCTCGCCACCGATGTGGAGACCTGGCTGCGCAGCGTGCTCGGCATCCTCGAAGCCCCCGAGGGCGGTGCCCTGCTCCGTTCGCTCGTCGCCGCCGCCACCGAAGACGCGGCGGTCGGTGCCCACCTCGGCGAGAGCCTGGGAGTGGAGAAGTACCTGTCGGAGCGTCTGCGCGGCGGCATCCGGGACGGACAGCTGCCGGAGGAGGCCCCCGTGGAGCAGCTCGGCCGTGCGATCCTCGGGGCCATCATCGTCGAGTCGCTCGGACGCGAGACGCACGACCCCGACTCGGTCGTCGCGTTGGCGCGGTACCTCTTCGATCGCTGAGCGTCCTCCGGGAAGGCGGGCGATGCCCGGAATCGGTGATCGTCGCACGGACGTACGGGGTCACTCATCGTCAGCCCCTCTTCTCTGGGTGACAGCGCCTTCGCCGGTGTGGGCCTGTCGGCCGGAGCGGTGCCCGTGAACGAATGCGCTGCCATCGGCGCTGCCTCGGGCCCGCCCTCTCCGCGTCCGGATGCGATCGACCGCAGCATCCACCCGGTCTCGGCGCGAGGCGAGCACGAGAGCGGTGCCGTCACCGACGTGTTCCCAGACCGCCCGCCGCGCCTCCACGAGACGGCCGACCGCGCCGGCCGCGAATCCGCGGAGGAACCCGCTCCTCGCGCGACGTCGCTCGCTCTCCGTACACGCGTGATACCGCTCGCGATGCTCCGCCCACCACGCCCGCATCGCCACCTTCGCCTGCACCTCGAGGGATGCGGTCAGCCTCCGCACCTGAGCCACATCCGAGACATGACCAACGAGATAGAGGATCGAGCCGGCCCCGCGGTCCGCGTGAAGCGGGTGGACCGCGCCCAGGGCCAGCGCGATGCCCGTTCCGAGCTCTCGGAAGTCGCGCGCGTATGTGCCCGTGAAGAGGATCTGCTCCTGCACGATCTCCTCGGGCGCCTGCCCCTGTCGTCGCCGCCGCTCATCGACCTGCGCCTGATCGATGCCGTACTTCAGCATCAGCCGCTCGGCGTGCTCCGTCAGCGCCTCCGCCTCCTCCGGCGTCGTGCTCTCGGCCTTCGCCAGCAGCTTCTCGATCAGTTCGAGCTTCCCGTCGCCCATGCCATCCCCTTCGTTCGTGTGCCTCGCATCCTTCTCGGGGGTTCCCCCAAGGGCGGGTGCCGGGACGAGTGCGCGCAGGAGAGCGGGGAGAGTTGCCGAGAACCCGCCGCGGTGCAGAACCGGTGCTGGCTCCGCGGCTCTGCGGGGCGGGCGTGTAGGGCCGGGGGGGGCGGGGCCGGGGTGTCGCGGGGCGGGGGTGGGCTGCGGCAGGGGCGGGGTCGCAGTTTCGCACCGAGGTCGCATGGATGTGCGGGATCCGGCCGACGCGGGTGCGGATCTGCGACGCGGCGCGGGTGGTCGTGGCCGCCTCGAGTGCGGGAGTCGCGGCCTCAGCAGCAGGCGGGCGCCATCACGGACCCGTCGCGGGGTCGCAGTTTCGCACCGAGGTCGCAGCGATGTCCTGGATCTGTGCGACGCGGATGCGAATGTGCGACGCGGATGCGAATCTGCGACGCGGGCGCGAATCTGCGACGCGGATGCGAATCTGCGACGCGGGCCCGGGTCAGCCGAGGAGCAGGGTGAGCACGGTCGCGCCGCCGCCACCGAGGATCAGCGCGACGATGACGGTCCACGCGATGATGCGGATGCGCCGGTTGCGCTTCTCGCCGAGGTCGCCGTAGTCCTCGCTGAGGCCGTCGCCGCTCATCAGGCCACCGGCTCCGTGACGGTCGGACCGAAGTACGACGGCAGCGTGGCCTGCGAGCGCTCGCGGAGCTCGGCGGCCGAGACGGTGAAGACGTCCTGCACCTCGAGCTGCGGCTCGCTGTCCGTGACCCCGATGCGGGCGACGGGGTAGCCGCGTCCCTCGCAGAGTCCGCGGAACTTCACGTCGTCCTCGCGCGGCACGGTCACGAGCACGCGACCGGTCGACTCGGAGAACAGGGCGGTCGCGGCATCCACGCCGTCGCGCTCGATGATCTCGTTCAGCCAGACGCGGGCACCGACGCCGAAGCGCATGACGCCTTCGGCCAGGGCCTGCGCGAGGCCGCCCTCGGAGAGGTCGTGCGCCGAGGAGATGAGCCACTCGTCACGGGCCGCGGCGAGCAGCCCGGCGAGACGCTTCTCGCCCGCGAGGTCGACCTTCGGAGGCAGGCCGCCGAGGTGCTGGTGCACGACCTCGGCCCACGCGGAACCCGAGAGCTCGGTCGACGTGGTGCCGAGCAGGTAGATGTTCTGCCCCTCGTCCTGCCAGCCGGACGGGATGCGGCGGGAGACGTCGTCGATGATGCCGAGCACGCCGACGAGCGGGGTCGGGTGGATCGGCACGTCGCCGGTCTGGTTGTAGAACGAGACGTTGCCGCCGGTGACCGGGGTGCCCAGTTCGTAGCAGCCGTCCGCGAGGCCGTCGACGGTCTGGCCGAACTGCCACATGACCTCGGGGTTCTCGGGAGAGCCGAAGTTGAGGCAGTCGGTGATGGCCGTCGGCACGGCGCCGGTCACGGCGACGTTGCGGTACGCCTCGGCGAGGGCCAGCTGGGCACCCGCGTACGGGTCGAGCTGGCAGTAGCGGCCGTTGGCGTCGGTCGCGATGGAGAAGCCCAGGCCGGACTCCTCGTCGACGCGGATCATGCCGGCGTCG
The DNA here is from genome assembly GCF_008868005.1 of Microbacterium algeriense. GTDB lineage: Bacteria > Actinomycetota > Actinomycetes > Actinomycetales > Microbacteriaceae > Microbacterium > Microbacterium algeriense. Next base: position 41,433 of record NZ_WAAO01000001.1, on the reverse strand, counting down.
TCGGGGAAGCTCAGGGCCGTGTTGCCGAGCACGTAGTAGTCGTACTGGTTCGTGATCCAGCTCGTGTCGGCGAGGTTCGGGGAGGCGACGAGGTTGAGGAACTGCTCGCGCAGCACGGCCGGCTCGGAAGAGCGCGGCAGGTTCTCGGCGGCGTCGGCCTGCAGGGCGTCGATCCACGTCGGGTAGGCGACCGGGCGGTCGTAGACGGGGCCGTCGACCGCGACGGTCGAGGGGTCGACGTCGACGATCCGCTCGCCCTGCCAGTCGATGATGAGGCGTCCGTCGCCGGTGACCTCGCCGAGCACGGAGGTCTCGACCTCCCACTTGTTCACGACCGCCATGAAGGCGTCGAGCTTCTCGGGAGCGACGATCGCCATCATGCGCTCCTGCGACTCCGACATGAGGATCTCCTCCGCCGTGAGCGAGGGGTCCCGCAGCAGCACGTTGTCGAGCGAGACCTTCATGCCGCTGTTGCCGTTGGCCGCGAGCTCGCTGGTCGCGCACGAGATGCCGGCGGCGCCGAGGTCCTGGATCGCCTCGACGAGCTCGCCGCGGTACAGCTCGAGGCAGCACTCGATGAGCACCTTCTCGGCGAAGGGGTCGCCCACCTGCACCGCGGGGCGCTTGGTGGGGCCGCCGTCGGCGAACGTGTCGGAGGCCAGGATGCTGGCACCGCCGATGCCGTCGCCACCCGTGCGGGCGCCGAAGAGGACGACCTTGTTGCCGACGCCGGTCGCGTTGGCGAGCTTGAGGTCTTCGTGGCGCAGAACGCCCACGGCGAGCGCGTTCACGAGGGGGTTGGCCTGGTAGACGGAGTCGAAGACCGTCTCGCCGCCGATGTTCGGAAGGCCCAGGCAGTTGCCGTAGAAGCTGATGCCGCTGGTCACGCCGTGCACGACGCGGGCGGTGTCGGGGTGGTCGATCGCACCGAAGCGCAGGGCGTCCATGACCGCGACCGGGCGGGCGCCCATCGAGATGATGTCGCGGACGATGCCGCCGACGCCGGTGGCCGCGCCCTGGAACGGCTCGATGAACGAGGGGTGGTTGTGCGACTCGGCCTTGAAGGTGACGGCCCAGCCCTCGCCGACGTCGACGACGCCCGCGTTCTGGCCCATGCCCACCATGAGGCGTTCCTTCATCTCGTCGGAGACCTTCTGGCCGAAGCGGCGCAGGTAGTTCTTGCTCGACTTGTAGGAGCAGTGCTCCGACCACATCACCGAGTACATCGCCAGCTCGCCCGAGGTGGGTCGGCGGCCGAGGATCTCCTTGATGCGCGCGTACTCGTCGTCCTTGAGTCCGAGGGCGCCGTACGGCTGCTCCTTCTCGGGGGTCGCGATCGCGTTCTCGACGGAGTCGGGGACGTGCTGGGGGGAAGGTGCAGGGGCGGTGGTCACGCGCACTCCAAAGGAAGGGGCCGGCGGGGCAGATTCAGTCTACCGGCGCGGGTGGGGGCCGGATCTCGGGCCGGTGCGGGTGCGGCGGACGGCGTGCTGGCACCGCGTTGCGGTCGTCATCAGATCGTTGTGCACCGCTCCGCAGCCGTCCGTCCGCGCGCCCCTAGGGTGGCAGCGTGCGTGTGCGTCCTCTCGTTCTCTTCAGTCTCGTGACCGTCCTGATCCTGACCGGGTGTGCGCCGACTCCGGAGGTGTCTCCGAGTCCGTCGGCCTCGTCGCCGACTCCTTCCCCGACGCCTACTCCCACCGAGGAGCCCATCGAGGCGCCCGAGGCGGCGTTCGATGTCACGTGCGCCGACGTGAACGACGTGATCGCGGATCTGCTGGGCGGCTCCGTCGGCGGAGAGAAGGACGTCATGGGCCTCACCTCCGCTCCGAACTGGTACCCCGGTCCTGCCCAGCACATGATGCAGCGGGCGGGCGGCATCGCCTGCTCGGCGGGCGACCCCGAAAAGTTCGACCCCGAGTCGTCGCCCGACGCCTACTGGGGGATCGCCATCGTCCCGGATGCGCAGCGGATCCTCGACGGCGCCGCCGAACGTGGCGCGGGTGAGAATGGCGCAACAGGGGTCCGGTGCTATCCGAGCTCCTGCATCATCGACCTCCGCGACGGCGAGGTCCTGATGTCCGGTTCGCTGAGGGCCCCAGGGATCACCGAGGCGGACGAAGGCCGCGTCCACGAAGCGCTCGAGGGCATCCTGGTGTCCGCCGCCAACACGCTCCGAGAGGTCGAGGTCGGTCCGAGCGAGATCGCCGCTGCGCGCTGCGAGAGCCTGCTCACCGCTGAGGAGGTCGCCGCGGAGCTCGGCACGCACGTCGAGATCACCGACTTCACCATGCTGGGTGGATGGGGCATCCCCGCGGAGGTCTACTACGTGAAGGACGGCGGCCAGCTCTGCCTGTATGCGGAGGGGCTGAACATCTACGAAGACGCCACCCTGGTCTCGTTGACCACGCTTCCAGCCGGTGCATGGGCGTTCGAGGAATTGGACGGCGCGAGCCCTGAGACCGTCGCGGGCGCGGATGCCGCGCTCTCGAGCGTCGACTTCTACGGCCGCTCCGCGCTCGACGTCCGCGTCGGCCCGGACTGGCTGCGCTTCACGTTCTACGACGGGCGGGCCGCCGCCGACATGATCCCGATCGCGACGATGGCCGTCGAGCACCTGACCCGGGGGCGTCCTTCTCCGCAGTAGGTCCCGGCTCGGGTGGCGGATCAAGAGGAGGAGGAGCCCGTCGCCGCGGTGAAGCGCTCCGCCAGAGCGCCTGCCGCCTCCTTGAGCTGTTCCGGTCCGACGATCGTGAACGGCGCATCGAACCGTGCGACGGCGGCGAGGATCCCCGTCCACGACCACGAGCCGAGCCGCACGCGGCAGGAGCCTTCGGCGAGCTCTTCCAGCTCCCCGTCCTCGACCCACGGCTTCACCTCGCGCGCCGGGAGCTCGATCACGACCTCGCCCGTGCACGGCCAGCGATCCTCGGTGCTCGAGCCCTTGGCCCTCGCCGCGAGGTAGGTCTGCGCGTCGGCGGCAGGCAACGGCCGGGGAGCGAATGACGGGCCGGTCGGCACGCGCGGCCGCATCCGGTCGAGACGGAAGGTGCGCCAGTCGTCCGCGTCCCGGTCCCACGCCAGCAGATACCACCGTCCTTCGCGGGCGACCACGGCGTGCGGCTCCGTGCGGCGGGCGGGACGATCGTCATCGCCGTAGTCGAATCGCAGCACCTGCCGATCCCGGACGGCAGCGCTCGCCGCCTCGAGCACGGCCGGATCGACTCTGGTCGTGTTCTCCGATCCCGTGAAGCGGATGCCGTCAACGCGGTGCCGCAGTCGCGAGGGCATCACCTGCCGCACCGTGGCCAGAGCGCGCGCCGCGCCTTCGTCGATGTCGATGCCGCTCGACGGCACGGTCTGGAGGGCGACCGCGATCGCCACCGCCTGCGCGTCGTCGAAGAGGAGCGGGGGCAGTTCCGAGCCGGCGTCCAGACGGTAGCCGCCGTCGGGGCCCTTGATCGCGCGGATCCGATAGCCCAGCTCGCGCAGCCGATCGACGTCGCGGCGCACGGTGCGAGAGCTCACATCCAGCCGGTCGGCGAGCACACGGCCGGGCCAGTCCCGCGGCGTCTGCAGCAGCGACAGCAGCGCGAGCATCCGTGACGAGCTTCCAGTCATATTCTTCAGTCTGTCGCAGGTAGAGGACAGAAACAGACCTCTACTGTCGAGATCGTTGTCTCAGAGCGGTCCGAACGGCGGGCCGCGACACAAGGAGACAGTCATGACCCTCATCACGACCACCCACCTCAACTTCCGCGGCACCGCTCGGGACGCCCTCGACTTCTACCGGTCGGTGTTCGGCGGCACGGTCACCGCCGCCACCTACGGGCAGTTCGGCCTGCCGGAGGGCACGCCCGGTTTCGACAAGCTCGTCTTCGGGCAGCTGGACGCTCCGGGAGGCATCCGCCTGATGGCCTACGACATCCCGGGAGTGGACGACGCCGACCCCGCGGCGACGGCCGGGACGACCACGCGCGAGAACGGGGCGACGATCACCGACCGCACGTTCTTCCAGTCCCTGCGCTCGGACTCGCTCGACGAGCTCCGGTCGTCCTGGGACGCCCTCGCCGAAGGTGCGACCGTGATCGAGCCGCTCGCCGCCTCGGCCTGGTCGCCCGGCTTCGGCATGCTCACGGATCGCTTCGGCGTGACCTGGGTCCTCGACGTGCAGCCCTGACGCCTCCTCCGCGGACGGGTGTCGGACGGGACGGATGTCGGACCGGACGGATGTCGGGCGGGACGGATGTCGGACCGGACGGATGTCGGGTCGGACGGATGTCGGGCGGGGCGGATGCCGGGTGGGACGGGTGTCGGGCGGGACGGATGTCGGGTGGGGCGGATGTCGGGCGGATGGACGGATGCTGGAGGGTTCGAGCCCATCCGGCCCGACATCCGTCCCGCGGCCCGACAGGTGTCCGCAGGCTCCGGTGACCGGTCCGACATCCGTCCCGGCGGGGCAGGCCACGCTCCGACATCCGTCCCGGGCGGGGCAGGGGGCGGCCCGACATCCGTCCCGGCGGGGCAGGGGGCGGGGGGGGTCAGGCGGGGGGCCAGGCGGGGTGCCGGGCCAGGGCCACGCGCGCGGCGAGGTCCGTGCGCACGCGGGAGTCCGGGAGGTCGAGCCCGAGCTGCTCCGCGAGGCCGAGCGCGAGGAGGGCGTGGCCGGCGGCGCCGGGGTGGAACGCGTCGTCGAGCAGTCCCCAGGCGATGTCGTCGTTGCCGGGGCCGGTCCCGGCGGAGAACTCCGCGAACGCGGCGAACTGATCCACGAGGATCACACCCTCCCGCGTGGACACGTCCCGGATCGCCTGCGCGAACTCGCCGATCCTGGCGCGGTCCGGGGCATGCCGGAGGTCTGCGGTGGGCGGCGTCTGCAGCACCGGTACGGCCCCCAGAGCGCGCACCCGTCCCACGAAGTCCGTGACCGACGACGCGAAGTCCGCGGCCTCGATGACCGGATCCAGCCACTTCGTGGTGCAGTCGTTCGTGCCGATCATCAGGGTCACCACGTCCGGCCGCCAGTGTGCGACGCGGCGGTCGAAGTCGTCCAGGATCAGATCCGCCCGCCATCCGGTGATCGCGGTGTTGATCACGGCATCCTGCACGCGCCCGAGGTCGCCGCGGATGAGCTCATGCAGGTGGTCGACGTAGTTCCGCGCACCGCGGGTGTGGATGAGGCCGTGCGTGATCGAGTCGCCCGTGAGCACCCAGGTGAGCGGCGCCCCGGAGGCGAGCAGCCCCCGGAGCGCCGCACGGTCGTCGGTCATCCGGTGACCTTGAGCTGCACGTCGATGAACCGCGGACGGTAGATCGACGCGTCGTCGTACACGTCGCCGACGTTGTCGAACGTGTTGACGTTGTAGGACACCAGGATGCGGTTGCCCTGACGCAGGTTGGGGTGCTCGTGTGCGTTGTACGTGAACACGTCGGGGTCGCCGTAGCTGCCGAGCGCACCGGTCTCGGGCGTGCGGTACAGCTCGACCGGGTCGGTGAACGGCCCGGTCGGCGAGCACGAGGTGCGCGCGACGATGCGGGTGCTGAACAGCTCGGACGTGTCCTGCGTCACCAGCAGGTACCCGTCGCGGAACGGAGCGACACTGAACTCGTTGGCGACGTAGGGCACCACGGGCACCGCATCCGTCTCGGCCGCCGACCAGCCCGTGCCGTTCCAGTACGTCCACGTGCCCTTGAGGCCGTTCCGGTCCTGCACGCGCGCGACGTAGGCCGACCGCACGCCGCCGGGATCCGCGATGCCGTAGATGTACGTGGTGCCGCGTTCCTCGAGCGTCCAGGACCCCCAGTTGATGCCCGTCGCGGACGGCAGGTCGACGATGGATTGCAGCTGCAGGGTGTCGCCGTCGAGCGTGGCGAGCCGGTTCGCCGTCCAGGCGAAGTCCCACTGGCCGGTGCCGGTGCGGGCGAACTGCAGCAGCGGAACCTGCACGGTCCCGTCACGGCCGGGTGTCGGGTCGCCGATCCAGTACCACTTGCCGTCGGGCTCGGGCGGGATGATGCCGGCCGGGTCGTCGGGGGTGCCGCCGGTGATGGTGGTCAGGGTGCCGCGACGGTCCTGCACCACGACCGAGTTGTTCACGAAGGGGGAGTCGGTGGGGCGCGAGCCGTCGGGGTTCACGGTGCCGAGGAAGGTGTCCGAGAAGAACCAGCCCGTCTTCCCCTTGCCCAGCGGCAGGGAGTACGTGCTGTCGCCGCCGGTCCATGCGCCGCCGGTGTCGCCGTAGGTCGTGAAGGCGTCGGTCAGGCTCTGATCCACGCTCGCCGTCGCCGTGAGCGTCTTGTCGACGAGGGAGCACTGAGCGGGGCCGTGGCCTCCGCCGTGTCCGCCTCCCGTCGGTACGGCTGCGGTCGCCGGGGCGGCGAACAGCGCGCCGGCGCAGAGGGATGCCGCGGCGAGGGTCGCCGCGATCGTGCGTCTTCTCATGTCGATCACTCCTTCGTGTTCGGGTACTGCTTCGGTGGTGCCGGTCACCGTCCGGGAGCTTCGGTGATGCCTCCGGAGGCGTCGATGTCGTAGATGCGCGTGCCGACCCGCAGGCCGCGCAGCACGGCGTGCGGGTCGAGCGCCGCGACGCAGCCCGCCGCGCGCACCGTGCCGTCCGCGGCGACCGAGATCCCGAACAGCGCCTCGATCACGAGTTCGATCCAGGCACCGGACGAGGAGCACGCCCAGTCGATGATGTACGGCAGCTGCGGGGGAGCCTTGCGGGCGCCGCCGTGGATCCCCGGCACGGCCTCCTCGACGAAGTGCGCCTGCCCCATCGGACCCTGGTTCGCGGTGCGCGACAGCCCTTCGATCCAGTCGGTGAGCACGCCGGGGGCGCCGAGGGCCGCGAGTGCGCGTCCGGCGTCGGCCGGCCATGCGGGGTAGGCGCCGTTCCACTGATGGTCGGGGCGCACGCTGTAGCTCGCATCCTGATCCCACGGCGAGAGCGCGCGCATCCAGTTCTCGGTCTGCAGCTCGCGCTGGAAGAACGCGACCATCTCATCGCGCACGCTCGGCGCCAGGTCGTCGGCGATGGTGGTGCCGACCACGCTGAAGTCGTAGCAGTGCCGCACGGGCAGTCGGGTGCCGTCGGGCTGACCCGCTGTGAAGACTCCCGTGCCGGGCAGGTAACGGTCGATCACGGCCGGCAGCAGGGCGTCGGCCTCGGCGCGCAGCCGAGCGGATGCCGTCTCATCGCCCTGCAGGTCGGCGAGGTCGGCGGCGGTGCGCATGCTCCACACGTTCGCGGCGTTGAGCCCGGCGACTTCGTGCGTGTACGAGCTGACGCACTCGAGGAGGTTGTCGATCTCGCCGTAGTCCGCGAGCGCGCTGTCCTGCCGCAAGTCCTTCCATGCGGTCGCCCAGTGCCGCACCGACGCGGCGATCGTCTCGTCGGCGACCACCTCGTCGAGGAAAGCCGCATCGCCCGTGAAGCGCACGTAGTCGTGCACGAGGCGCGTCATGGCGTAGTCGTTCACCGAGTACCAGCGCCCGACCGGGCCGCCGGTGAGCGAGGAGGTGCCGAAGTGCGAGTGGATGTCGAGCGAGATCCAGTGCCGCACCTGGGTGCGCATCTCGGCGGGGTCGAGCAGGGCATGGCTGACCGAGCTGAGGCTGTAGTCCCAGATGAACGTGGTGGTGCCCCAGTAGTTCGGCATGAGGGTGTCGTAGGACCGGCCGAGCACGTTGCCCGCGAAGTCGCGCCGGAACCAGATCACGCCCAGCACCGCCCACCAGTACAGGCGACGCAGGGGAGCGGAGGTGGTCTCCAGTACGGGCAGGGCACCGGAGAACTCGTCGTCGTCAGGGTCGAAGGCGGCGCGCAGCTGCCGGTTCCAGAACTCCTCCGCCGCCCGGACCGCACCCGGGACGTCCGCAGCGACCGCCGTCCACGTCTCCGCCGCCTCGGCTTCCGAGAGTCCGACCGCCTGCACGTATCCGGTGCGGTCGGCACCTCCGGCCGGGACCGACAGTGTCACGGCGAGGTCGCCGCCGCGCCCGTTCCCGCCGATGCCGACGTCGAACTCCGGGGTCGCTGAGCCTGCCGAGGCGTCGGCCACTCCGCTCAGCGCCGCCGATCCGCCGACCAGTCCCTGCACGCTCCAGGCTGCATCATCCTCCGCGGCGAACACGAGCCGGTCGCCGTCGACGAGCACGCTGTCGCGCTCCGACGGAGACTCCGCATCGAGCCAGGCCGCCGCGGACCGGGTCACCCGCGCCGCGGCCGACAGCCCGATCCGCACCTCCCGCTCCACCGCCCCGGTGTTCCGCACCGCGATGTCGATCGCCACCGCCGTCCGCCCCGGCACGCATACCGTCGTCGTCTCGATCTCCAGCTCGCCCGCGGTCGCGCGTCGCACCACCCGGTCCGGGCGCCACTCGTGCGTCACCGGGACGCCGAAGGAGGCGAACAGTCGCCCGTCGACGAACAGCACGGCGGTCTGCGTGAGTCCCTGCGACACGGGCGGGAACTGCACGGCGCCGAGGGCGGTGAGGTCGTGGTCGACGCGGACGGTGCCGAGCATGTTCGTCAGGCCCGAGGGCGCGATCATGTCGTCATAGTGGTGGGTGACCGCATCGGCGGCCAGATCCTCGACGGTGGGGATGAGCGGATGCATGATGCCTTTCGCGGCGGAGGGGCGGCGGGGTGGGGTCAGTACTGCCCGAGCGCGAGGCCCTTGGCGAAGAACCGCTGCGTGCACAGGAACAGCACCACCGTGGGGAGCGAGACGAGCACGGCCGCGGCGAGCACGACCGACATCTGCGCGCCGCCGTAGGTGCTCTGCATGCCCGACAGCGTGGTGATGATGGGACGGATGTCGTCGGACTGGCTGAGCGTCAGACCGAGCAGCAGGTCGTTCCACACGAACGTCGCCTGCAGGATGAAGATCGCGACCAGTGCGCTCGACGCCATCGGCAGGTAGAGCCGGACGAAGATGCGCCAGGTGGTCGCGCCGTCGAGCACCGCGGCTTCGAACACGTTGTGCGCGACGCCGGTGAAGAAGTTGCGCATCACGAACGCCGAGAACGGGATCGAGATCACGGTGTAGATGATGACCATGCCCACACGGGTGTCGAACAGACCGATGCGCGAGTACGCGTCGAACAGCGGCAGCAGCACCATCTGCAGCGGGAACACCGTGCCGCCGAAGATCACCACGAACCACAGGAACCCGCGCTTGAGGCGCAGCGCCACGATCGCGAAGCCGGCCGCCGCGCCGACGAGCACGGCGATGGTCGGCGAGACGATCGAGTAGATGAGGGTGCTCAGGATGCTGTTGCCGAGTCCGGAGAGCTCGAACGCCTGCGCGAAGTTCTCGAACAGGTGGAAGTCGGTCGGGACCCAGGACTCCTTCGAGGTGAAGGTGATCGGGTCCTTCATCGCGTTCACGACGAGGAGGTAAGCGGGCAGCAGCCACACGATCCCGAGGATGACGAGCACGGCGGTGCGGATGAACTTCGACATCACATCTCCTTCTTCGGGGAGAGCTGCTGGCGCAGGTAGAGCACGGAGGCGAGGAGCGTGATGACGGTGAGGAACACCGCGATCGCGGAGCCGAGTCCGTAGTCGCTGTTCACGAACGTCTCCTTGTACATCGTCAGCGCGAGGGTCTCCGAGACGGTGCCCGGTCCGCCCTTGGTCATGCCCCACACGATGTCGAACGTCTTCAGGCTCGCGACGATCGAGAGTCCGACGACCACGGCGGTCAGCGGACGCAGCATGGGCCACAGGATGCTGGTGAACAGGCGGATCCCGCCGGCTCCGTCGATGCGCGCGGCCTCCAGCGGCTCCTTCGGGATGGCCTGGAGGCCGATCGTGAACAGCAGCGCGTTCACGCCGACGCCCTGCCACGACGAGGCGATGATCATCACGATCGTGTTCAGCGGAGCATCCAGCAGCCACCGCGGCGGATCGGTGACGCCGAACGCGGCGAGCGCCTGGTCGAGCGCCCCGCCCGAGGAGAGGATGAACGACCACACCACGCCGACGCCGATGCCGGACAGGGCGTAGGGGATCAGGAAGGGCAGGCGCAGCCAGATGCCGCCGCCGAGGTTCCAGGTGAGCAGCGCGATCGCCAGGCCGATGCCGACCGGGATGATCAGGGTGCCGATCACCCAGAGCACGGTGTTCATCGCGGAGCCCACGAAGTCGCCGTCGGTGAACATCTCGACGTAGTTGTCGAGCCCGATCCAGTCGGGGCTGCCGAGGCCGTTGTACTCCGTGAAGCTGAGGAACACCGTCCACAGCAGCGGAAGGTAGAGCAGGATCGCGACCAGGATCACGCCCGGGGCGACGAAGCCCCGGGCGGACCACTGGTACGGCGTCTTCTGATGCGCCATCCGCCCGCTTACTCCTGCTCTGCCCAGTACTTGTCGGCGGTGGCCTGGATCTTCTCCAGGAACGGCATCGGGTCGCCCGGGTTGGCGTTGAACGCGCCGAACTGCTCGATCGCGGTGGTCACGATCTCGGTGGGCATGGCCTCGAAGAACCGGTCGTAGAGCATGTAGTCGTCACCGGCGATCTGCTCGCCGATCTCGGCCAGGGCCGGGTCGGAGACCTTCGCCTTCGGGTTGAACGCCACGTCGCCGTGGGCATCGTTCCACGCGGTCTGCGCGTCAGGCGACATCCACCATTCGGCGTAGGCGAGTCCGAGGTCGCGCTGCTTCGAGTTCTCGGCTGTGCAGATCGGGCCCGACTCGACGGCGACCGGGGTGGCATCGAGGTCGTCGCTGACGGCGGGGATGGCGAACATCCCGTAGTCGTCGGAGGTCATGCCCGCGCCCTCGAGGTTGCCCGCGAAGAACGTGCCGAAGTTGATCATGGCGTAGTCGCCCTGCTTCAGGCCGACGGCGGGATCGGTCGTGCTGCCCGCGTCGCTGAACCAGCCGTTCTGCTGCTCCTCGAGCCAGACGTTCATGATGTCGACGATCTCGGGGTCGGTGTACTTGACCTCGCCCGTGGTGAGCCCCTCGTACAGGTCGGGGTCGGTCGAGGCGACCAGGTGCTGGAACCACTGGAAGGTGAACAGCACGCTGGTCTGGTAGTACGGGGTGACCCCGGCATCCTTCAGCGTCTCGGCCGCGGTGTTCAGCTCGTCCCACGTCGTCGGCACCTCGATGCCGTTGTCGGCGAAGGCGGCCTTGTTGTAGAACATGATCCAGTAGGCGATGTTCATCGGCACGCAGTACTGCTTGCCGTCGAACGTGTAGCTGTCGCGCAGGTCCTCGCTCACCCAGCCCTCGTCGACCGCCTTGCTCCAGATGTCGGTGGTCTCGGCGACGAGCCCCTCGTCGACCAGCTGCTTGAGCGAGTCGCCGGTGTGCCAGGTGAACAGGCCGGGCGACTTGTCGGTGCGGAACGACTGCTTGATGAACGCGTCGTACTGGTTGGCGTCCGAGTAGCCGGTGGTCTTGAGGGTGATGTCGACGGCGTCGCCGCTGACCTCGTTGAGCGACTCGAAGTCGGGCTTCCACGCCGCTTTGTCGGTGTAGAAGTTCAGCGTGCCGGTCACCTCTCCGCCGTCTCCGGATCCGGAGTCGCCGGAGCAGCCGGCCAGCGCCAGGCTGCCGAGGAGGAGACCGGCAGCGGCGGCGGCGATCTTGCGTCGCGAAATCATTCAGAACTCCCTTGTTCGTTTGGTATCGTTACCAGAAATCTGGATTCACGCTACCAAGGTGATGAGTGCGGTGCAAGGGATTCCTGGGAAGGAGGCCCCTGCGTTCGGGTGGTGCGGCATTGCAGGTGCTGTGTTCAGTTGTCGCTCGTGCGCGAACCGCGCACGTACGCCTTGACGGTCGCGAAGCGGGTGCTGCGCGCGTTCTCGGTGCGCTCGATCCGGTACGCTCCCACGGCCGCCGGGACGATGAACGTCTCGGCGTAGTGGATCGTGAAGGGCTCGAAGGCGCCGGTGGGGCTGACGACCCTGACCTCATCCCCCTCGACCAGATTGAGCACGTTGACGGTGCCCTCGGTGTCGTGGTCGGCGCCCTGGGAGAACCAGTGCCGGCGCACCTCGATGAACTCGAGCTCGTGCAGGCCGGTGCTCTCCTCGACCACGTCTCCGTCCGTGCGGACGGTCTCGACCCGGTCGAGGAGATTGTCGCCGACCCAGCTGGTGTCGCGGTCCCACTGGATGTTGCGGGCCCCGTGATCGAGGTGCACGGGGCGCGGGATGCCGTCGAGGCCGACCCGGCCCCAGTCCCAGAGCTTGAAGGTGAAGATGAACGGCGTCGCCGAGATCTCCAGCACCATGGAGTTCGCTCCGGAGCAGTGCACGGTGCCGGCCGGTATCGCGAAGTGATCGTGCTTGCGGGCCGGGAACGAGTTGATGTACTTGTCGGCGGGGAACGGGTGCTCTCCGTCCTGCGCCGTCGCGAGGTCCTGCAGCATCTCGGAGCGGTCGATGCCCTCCTTGGTGCCGAGGTAGACCACCGCGTCGTCTCCCGCATCGAGCATGTAGTAGCTCTCGTCCTGCGTGTAGTGCATGCCGAACGTGTTCTGGATGTAGTCGGTCAGCGGATGCACCTGCAGGCTGAGGTTGCCGCCGTCCATGGTGTCGAGGAAGTCGAAGCGGATCGGGAACTCGGCCCCGAAGCGGGAGAAGGTCTTCGGTCCGAGCAGGTCGACCGGGCGGCTGAACACCAGATCCAGCGCGGGGATCTCGACCACGCCGCCCTCCCCTTCGAGCAGGAGGGAGTTCTCCTCGGGGACGCAGTCGAAGCACCAGGCGTAGTTGTCCTTCGAGGGGTCGAGGCCGATGAGGTTCTTCATCCACTGCCCGCCCCACACGCCGGGGTCGAAGAACGGCACGACGCGGAACGGCCGGTGCGCGGCATCCTTGAGCGCCTGGCGGAACGCGGCGCCGGTGATCATGCCCGCCTCGGGGGAGTCGGGGTGCTGCTCGGCCGGGGCGATCGCGTTGCCGTCGAGGACGAAGTCGACCGTGTCGAACAGGCCGCGCTTGTGGCGGTCGGCCACCCGCCACTCGACGAAGAAGCCGCGCTTGTACTTGCGGAGGTTGTCCTCGTCGGGGTTCGCAGCCCGCCAGTTGGTCGCGCCCTTCCGCTGACGCAGCTGGATCTCCCACCGGGCCATGTCCACCAGCACCGTCGCGGCCGGACCGGCCAGGCGCGGGGCGAGCAGTGCCGCACCCCACCCGATCACGACGGTCGGCGTGTCGGCGAGGGAGGAGGCGAGGGTGTCGAGCTGTCCGGCGTCGTAGAAGTCGTCGAGCGTGAAGTGGCTCATGACGCCGAAGACCCGGTCGTCCGTGAGGTTCGGCGCGATGAGCTGCTCGACCTCCGCCACCGGGCGTGCGGCGACCTCGACGTCGACGAGCGTCCAGTCCGGCAGGGCCCCGCGCACCTGCACGGTGAGGGCTTCGACATCGACGCCCGGGTACGTGTCGACCAGCAGCACCGGGGCGGTGCCCGTCACGCGGGCGCAGGCCTCGGCGAGTTCGGCGGCGGCAGTCCATGCGTCCGCACCGCGGAGGATGCGCTCCCCCTCCGGCAGCGCCACGGTCGGCTGGGTGTCGTAGCGACCTCGGGTCGTGTGCCCTTCGTGCATGTCGCTGATCGGGGTGGTCACTGTTCCTCCTGCGGTGTTGCGGTGTGAAGGTGCCCGGCGCGGGCGAGGACGCTGAGTCCACGCGCGACGGAGAGCTCGGGTTCCGGCGGGACGACGAAACGGGGCGGTGTCAGCGACGGCCACAGGTGCGCGCGCACGTAGGCCTCGATGGGCGCGCTCACGGCGTCCCCCGCGCGGAGGATGCCGCCGGAGAGGATCACGACCGCCGGGTCGTACGAGTGCACGAGCGACGTGACGACCGCGCCCCACACCCGCAGGTACCGCTCCCGGATCTCCCGGTGCGCCTCCCCCGCGAACACCTCCGCCATCGTGACCCGCCCCGCCTGCGTCGCCGAGCCTTGGTCTTGGGTCGCGGAGTTGTTCGGCTGGGTCGCTGAGCCGTTCGTGCGGGTCGCTGAGCCTCGGTGCTGGGTCGGTGATTCTTGGTCCTGGGTCGCGGAGTCTTGGTCCTGGGTCGCGGAGCCGTTCGTGCGGGTCGCTGACCCTCGGTCCTGGGTCGGTGATTCTTGGTCCTGGGTCGCGGAGTCTTGGTCCTGGGTCGCGGAGTCTTGGACCCGGGTCGCTGAGCTTGTCGAAGCGCCCCCCACGTGCGCCGCTTCGTCCTCCGGTCGGGTGGTCGAAGAGTCGTCCCCCGTCGAAGCGCCCAGCGCCCACGTGCTCGCGAGGGCCTCCCCGCAGCCGATGTTGCCGCAGGGGCAGACGGGTCCGTCGAGGTCGACCGTGAGATGTCCCCCGAGGATCCCGGCATGCCCGGTGCGTCCGCGGAGCGGCATCCCGCCCATCAGGACAGCCGTGCCGATCCCGGTTCCGAGAGTGACGAGCACCGCGTCGCGTGTGCCGGCGGCGCTGCCGGTCGAGGTCTCGCCGATGAGGGCTGCGCGCGCGTCGTTCTCCACCGCCGCGGGGACTCCGAACTCGGCGAGGGACCACGCGCTGAGGTCGAGGTCGCGGAGGAAGTCGTACTTCGCGTTGGCGTGCAGCATCCGCCCGGTGCCGGGTTCGACCACCCCGGGCACGGCGATGCCGACGGCCTCCGGCGCGCCCGTCTGCTCGAGGAGACGGCGCGCTTCGACGGCCGCGGCGGCGAGGTCGGACGGACCACCCTGCACCGCGACGCCGCCTGAGGCGAGCACACGGTGGCCGTCGATCACGGCGAGCTTGATCTCGGTGCCCCCGAAATCGATGCACAGCTCCATCCGGCCTCCTCGTCGATGATTGGTAACGTTATCAATGAGGTCGAGGGGTGTCAACACCTTCGTTCACCCGACGATCCACCGAGGGATGGACGATCCCCCGTCCTTCCTCCACGACTCTGTCCGGGATTCGTCCGGGCCTCGGGGAATCGTCCGGCCGAGGTTCGGACGGAGGAGTCGTCGGTCCCCGAAGAGTCCCGTGCCGACGCCCCTTGTTTCCGGTGACGATCGACCGAGGGATGGACGATCCCCCGTCCTTCCTTTACGACTTCGTCCGGGATTGGTCCGGGCCTCGGGGAATCGTCCCCCGATGCCGAACGGCCGGAGTCAGCGGACGCCGCGGAGGGACACGGGGAGCTCGATGGCGCGGGGCGGGGTCTCGCGTTCGCCGCCGTCGAGTCGGTCGAGGAGGAGCCGTGCGGCGGTGCGTCCGAGTTCGCGAGGGTCGTGGTCGATCACACTGATCGGCACGGGCGAGAGCTCCGCGAGTTCGAAGTCGTCGAAGCTCACGATCTCCGGGAAGTCCGCGGGCGCTCTGGTCCCGTCGCCGAGCTGGGCGCTGATCTCCTTGAGCGCGCCGATGGCGTTGCGGTTGTTGGCGCAGAAGATGGCGGTGGGTGGATGCTCCGCGTCGAGCAGGGTGCGCGTGGCCTCGCGGGCCTGGTCCACGGTCTGCTGGTTCGTCGCGACGAGCTGCGGATCCACGGTGAGACCGCGCTCCTCCAGGGCCCGCACGAATCCGGCGTAGCGGCGTCCGCCGGTGAAGATCGACAGGGCGTTGCCGAGGTAGCCGATGCGGGTGTGGCCCCGATCGAGGAGTGAGCTCGTCCCGCGGTGGGCGCCGTCGTCGTCGGCGAGCACCACGCTGTCTGCAGCGAGTCCGTCGATGCGCCGGGAGGCGAGCACCACGGGGACGCCCTGGTTCTGGGAGTGCGCGAGGTGGGCGGAGGTCGTGCCGGCGGGCACCACGATCAGGCCGTCCACGCGGCGGCCGAGGAAGTCGCCCACGAGGTCGGCTTCGCGGGCGGCATCCTCGGAGGTGTTGCCGAGCAGGATGCGGCGTCCGGTCAGGGCCGCCTCCTCTTCGACGCCGAGCGCGAAGGTGCTGTAGTACGGGTTGGCGATGTTCGTGATCGCGACGCCGATCAGTCCGCTGGAGTGACCGGGGCGGATGCTGCGGGCGTTCTCGTTTCGGTGGTAGCCGAGTTCGGCGACCGCTTCCATGACGCGCTGCTGCACATCGGGCTTGACGTTGAGTCCGCCGGAGAGCGTGCGAGACACGGTCATCGGGCTCACGCCGGCCCGGACCGCCACCTCCTTCACGGTGGGGCGGCGCGCGCGTTCGCTCATACTGCCCTCCGGGGTGTGGTGCCGACGATCCAAGGGAACGTTACCAGCGGCCCCTCGCGCGTGGGAGCGGAGTCGACGTCATGGATGGAAACGCGACGTGCACGGCGGAGCGCCCGTCCGTAGATTGGTCGGACCCTGCCGTGGAGGAGCCATGCCCGACGACTGTCCGTCCCACCCGTTCGATGCGCGTACGCGGATCTCGCTCGACCGGCCGCAGAGCCGCAAGTGGAGCCTGCATCCGGGACGGATCGGCGCCTGGGTGGCGGAGATGGACTTCGGTGTGGCGCCCGTGGTCGCCGAGGCGCTGCACCGGGCGATCGACGACGAGAACCTCGGCTATCTGTCGCCGCCGCAGGCCGCGGAGCTCGGGGAGGCGACGGCCGGGTGGATGCGCGAGGAGTACGGCTGGACCGTCGACCCGGAGCGCGTGCATCCGGTGTCCGACGTCATGGCAGCGCTCGGGGTGGCGGTGCAGGAGTACGCGCCCGCGGGCTCGCCCGTGATCGTGCCCACTCCCGCATATATGCCGTTCCTGACATACCTGCCTGCGATCGGGCATCCGGTGATCGAGGTGCCCGGCGTCGAGGTGGACGGTCGCTGGCAGCATGACCTCCAGCGGATCGACGAGGCGTTCGCTGCGGGGGCGCGGACTCTCGTGCTCTGCAATCCGCACAACCCGACCGGCACGATCGCCGGGCGGGAGGAGCTCGAGGCGATCGCGGAGGTGGTGGAGCGGCATGGCGGACGCGTCTTCGCCGACGAGATCCATGCTCCGCTGCGGTACGACGGTGCGCCGTTCGTGCCCTACGCGTCCGTGTCGGACGCGACGGCCGCGCACACCGTCACAGGGACGAGCGCGTCGAAGGCCTGGAACATCCCGGGGCTGAAGACGGCGCAGCTGATCACCTCGAACCATGCGGATCAGGAGCTGTACCGACGCTTCGGTTTCGCGGTGCAGCACGGCGCGGCCACTCTCGGCGTCGTGGCGTCGACGGCCGCATACCGCGCGGGCAAGCCCTGGCTGTCGGATGTGACCGCCTACCTCGACGGGTCGCGGCGGGAGCTGGCGACGCTCGTGGCGCAGCACCTCCCCGGAGCGGTGTACCGGGAACCCGAGGCGACGTACATCGGGTGGATCGACACGAGCGCGCTGGGGATCGACGGTCCGCCGGCGGAGTTCTTCCGGGAGCACGCGGGAGTCGTGCTCACGGAGGGCCGGCTGCTCGGACGCGGGTACGAGGAGTTCGTGCGGGTGGTGTTCGCGACGCCGCGACCGATCCTGCGGGAGGCGCTCGCTGCGATGGGCGAGGCCGTGCGCGCAGCGAGGCCCTGACCGGCATATCGGACGTGCGGGCCGAGGGTGTCAAGGGCCTCTCGTATGTCCGTCGCCTGACGTAGAAAGGGATCTGAGAGAAGGGATCCCCGCATGGCCGCAGGCGACATCGAGACTTTTCAGCGCAACGGGATCTGGTTCAACCGGATCCAGGGCGAATCGCACACCTTGGGCAGCAGCTTCGAGACCCAGGAAGAAGCCGTGAAGGTCGGACGCGGTGCGGCCGTCGCACGTCAGGTCGCACACAGCGTGCGCACCGAGGAGGGTCCGTCGACGGATGACAGCGTCTACGACCGTCACCCCCGCGACCTGATCGGCTGAGCGCGTGGCGTCCGGCTCCGCTCCCGCCCCGTCGAGACGAGGCATGCTGGTGCAGGCATGTGTCAACGGCGCGCGCGACATCGCGGAGCATCCGTGGCTGAGCGCGGATGCGACGGTGGTCGCGGCGGATGCCGCTCGCGCGGTCGCTGCCGGAGCTGCCGAGGTGCACGTGCATCCGAAGGACGCCGCCGGCCGCGACAGCCTCGCCCCCGACGATGTCGCGCGGTGGCTGCGAGCTGTGCGGGAGGCGTGCCCCGATGTGCCGGTCGGAGTCACCACGGGGGCCTGGGCGGAGCCGGACGTCGCGCGGCGTCTCGCGGCGATCGAGGCCTGGGAGGAACTGCCCGACTTCGCCTCCGTCAACTGGCACGAGGCCGGCGCCGACGATGTGGCCGCGGCCTTGCTGCGGCGAGGCGTCGGCGTCGAGGCCGGACTGTGGGACGCCGCGGGCTTCGAGGTGTGGAGGCGGTCGCCCGTGCGCGGAAAGTGCCTGCGCGTGCTGATCGAGCTTCCGGATGAGGCGGCCGAGACCGTGCGCGATCACGCTGAGGGGATGATCGCCCACGTCGAGCTGGAAGAACCCGGGGTCCCGATCCTGCTGCATGGCGAGGAGGGGTCGACCTGGCCCGCGTTCGACGTCGCCGTGCAGGGCGGCTGGGATTCGCGGATCGGCCTCGAGGACACGCTTCTGCTCCCCGACGGGAGCACCGCCCCGGGCAATGCCGCGCTCGTCCGGGCCGCTGTCGGGCGGATGCGGGGCGTCTGACCCCGACGGCTCGGCGCATGCGGCATCCTGGGCCCATGTTCAGCGACTCGCTTCTCGCCATCCTCCTCATGAACCTCGGCTACCTGCTGGTCGGGGTCGTCGTCGCCTGGTTGGTGATCTATTCGGCCGTGCGCGCTGCACTGACATCCCACCGGAAGGCGATGGAGCGGGAAGGACGGCCCGGTCAGGTGTGAGCGGCCTGCTCAGCGCCCGTCGTCCCACCCAGCCCAGTCCGGGCGGTCGACGATGCAGAAGCGATTCCCTTCCGGGTCTTCCATGATGACGTAGTCCGCGTCGGCGGGGCGGCCGTCCCAGTGCACCTCCCGCGCGCCGAGCTCCGTGAGCCGACGGACTTCGGCCGCCTGGTCCTCGGCGTAGATGTCGAGGTGGATGCGCGGCGGCAGCACCCGTTCGGAGTGGTGAGCGTCGAGGGCGATGCACGGGGTCTCGGCGTCGCGCGGCTTGAGTATGACCCAGTCGTCTTCGGCGGGGTCCCGTTCCACGTAGTCGAGCGCGGTCTTCCAGAACCGGGCCTGGGCGGGCAGGTCATTGACGCGGAGGACGATCGACACGATCTTCAACATGCGGTCAGCCTAGGTCGGGCGCGGCGAGGATCCACGGGGTTGCATCGACCCGGGGATCGTGCTCAGGGGCGAACCGCGGACGCGCGCATATCGGTACTCTGCGGAGATGGCCGGCGCGTGGGACCCGGGATGTCGTGGCGATTCCGTAGGGTGCGGGGATGAGCATTCCGTCCGAGTCCGGTGCCCCGGCCGATAATCGTGCCGTGGAGCACGCTGCCGTGGTCGACCTCGAGACCGAGGACTGGCAGCAGCGGCAGAGGTTTCTCCGTCGTCTCTCGTGGGGCACCGCTTGGGTGCTGCCGCTGCTGGCGCTGATCGTCGGAATCGCCCTGACCGCGAACGGGACGATCGCCCAGGAGACCCCTGCGGGCGGGGGCTTCGTCGATGTGACGTTCCTCACGGTCTGGCCGGCGGGACTCACGCTGCTCGGGAGCGGGTTGCTGGGCACGGTTGCCGTCGCCATCGCCACGGCGGTGCTCGCGGAGAAACGCGCCGCCTCCGGTCCACCCGCGTCCTAGCTCGTCCGAGGAAGCAGGCGCGGGTCCGAGGCAAGGGCGTCAGCCGTCCGCTCCCTGCTCCGCGCGACCGAAGTCGCTCGCGAGCCAGGCCTCGATCGACGCGAACGGGAACTCGCGCCCCGCGTAGGTGCCGGGAAGCGTCCGCGCGGACCGGATGCGGTCGAGCCGGAACAGCCGCCAGTCGTCACGGTCGACATCGAATCCCACCACGTACCAGTGAGATTGGCGGAGGAAGTGCCGGTGCGGTTCGACCACCCGCTGCGTCTCCCGGCCGTGCTGGTCGGTGTAGTCGAAGGCGATGCGGGCGCCCTGCGCGACCGCGTCGGCGAGAAGTCCGGCGAGCGCCCAGTCGACCGGCGCCGGGTCGGCGCGGAGGATCTGTGTGGACAGCGCGGTCGCGGCGGCGCGGCGTCGGAGAGCGGGCGGAAGCACCTGTTCGAGCTTGCCTCGTGCGACCGCTGCGGAGGCGTCTTCCGGGGTCCAGGTCTCGAGCACGAGCAGGCTGGTGATGATCGTGGTGACCTCGTCGGCGTCGAGCAGCAGCGGCGGGATCTTCGTTCCGGGGCGGAGCCGGTATCCCGCGCCGGGACCCGGACGGGAGTGGATGTCGTAGCCGAGGTCGCGGAGGCGCTGGGCATCGCGGCGCACGGTCCGGGCGCTCGCGTCGAGGCGTTCGGCGAGCTCGACGACGCTCCACTCGCCGCCGGTCTGGAGCAGGGAGAGCAGATGCAGGGTGCGGTTCGAGGGTGACTCCACGGAATCCATCATCGCTCCGGATGCGGCCAGAATCAGGCCGTATCTGACTTTACCGTGGTCGGACATCGACGAGAGGACGATCATGCGAATCGCTGTCACCACCCCGAATGGCAATGTCAGCAGCCACCTGACGCGGATGCTGGTGCGAGCCGGCGCTCGCCCGCTGTTGCTCACGCGGCATCCCGACCGGATCGCCGACAAGCTGCGGCCGTATGTCGACATCGCGACCGCGGACTCGCAGGACGGGGCCGAGGTCGTCGCAGCGACCCGGGGCGTCGATGCCCTGTACTGGGTGGATCCGTCCGTCATGTCCGACGACCCGCTCGCCGACTACGACCGCGCCACCGACGCCCTCGTGCGCGCGGTCGAGGCGAACGGGATCCGGCGGGTCGTGTTCCAGAGCAGTGTCGGTGCGGAGAAGCGTCACGGCGCCGGAGAGATCGATGGTCTCGCGGCGACCGAGCTCGCGCTCGATGCCCTCGACATCGACGTCACCCACCTGCGCTGCGGGTACTTCTTCAGCAACCTGCTGCTCGACCAGGAGGCGCTGGAGGCCGGACGGCTGCAGACCGTGCTGCCTCTCGAGGCCCGGATGCCCTGGGTAGCGCCGCGCGACATCGCCGAGGTGGCGGCGCTTACCCTCCTCAACCGGGACTGGACCGGCCGGCGCGTCCGGGCCGTGCACGGCCCTGCGGATCTGAGCTGGTCGGAGGTCGCCGAGATCCTCACGCACGAGCTCGGGCGCGAAGTGCTCGTGGAGCAGATCACGGACGACGACATGCGGCAGGGGCTGCTGTCTGCCGGGATGCCGCCGGCGATGGCGGATGCGGTGCTCGGGATGTCGACCGGACTGCGCGACGACTTCGTCCCGGAGCAGCAGCGTTCGGTTGCGACCACGACGCCGACCACGCTGCGGTCCTGGGCGCGGGAGGAGCTGCTCGGGGTGTTGTGACGAACCCGCCTCCCCGCGTGCAGAATTCCGATACGCCGCACCGTGAATTGCTGCACATCGACCTCATCTGTGGCATGGTTCGTCATGTCGATGGATCCGGACTCCTACACGAACTCGTTCGGCAAGCGGGTCCGGATCCTGTTCTCGCCGGTGAGGTTCAGCCTCTTCATCGCCGCTGTGCTGTTCTCCATCGCCGCGAACGCCGTGTACATCAGGAACGGTGGGGGACCGGAGTGGCTGGGGCTGGCATCGGTGATTCCGCTCTGGTCCTGCGTGATCTGGCAGGGCGTCACCGACGCGAAGTTCCGCCGGCAGGATCGCGAAGACGCCCGACGCGCCTCGCGCTGACTCGACACGCGAAACGCCCCCGCCGTTCGGGTCGGCGGGGGCGTCGGCTTCGCAGGCGCGGTGCTTACTGCACCGACCATCCGCCGTCGGAGGCGAGGATGGCGCCGTTGATGTTGACGGCGTCGTCCGACAGCAGGAACGTGATCGAGGCGGCCAGGTGCTCGGCGGTCGCGACGGTCGGGATGGCCTGCTGGAACGGGGCGAGGCGGCCGGAGCCGTACTCGGACATGTTCGGGGGCATCGGGATGCCGGTGGCTACGCCGCCGGGGGCGACGGAGTTCACGCGGATGCCCTTCGGCCCGTACATGAAGGCGGCGGACTTGGTGACCCCGATGATGCCGTGCTTGCTGGCCGTGTAGGCGTTGCCCGAGGCGTTGCCGCGCAGGCCCGCCTCGCTCGAGACGTTGAGGATCGCGCCGCGACCGGCCTTCTCCATGACGGGGATGACCGCGCGCATGAGCTTGAACGGAGCGGTCAGGTTGATCGCGATGACCCGGTCCCACACGGCATCCGGGGTCTCGCCCGCAGGGGAGAAGTCGTCGTTGATGCCGGCGACGTTCGCGAGCCCGTCGATGCGGTCGCCCGCGGCGGCGAGCACGGCGTCGATCGCGTCCTGCTTGGTGAGGTCGCCCGCGACCGTGACGATGTCGGCGTCCGGGAGCTCGGCCTTGAGAGCATCGAGCTTCTCGGCGGCGATGTCACTGGCGATCACGCGTCCGCCTTCGCGGGCGATGCGCGAGGCGGTGGCCTTGCCGATGCCGGACGCGGCGCCCGTGACGATCACGGTCTTGCCGGCGAAGCGGCCGGCCGTGACCTTCTCGGCCCAGCCCTCGGAGGCGTCGTCTTCGGGGATCTCGCCGTTGTTCGCGGCACGGACGAGGTCGTCGACGACCGACTGCGGGAGCTGGCCCTGGCTCATGGCGACGAGCTGCTGCAGGGGGAGTCCGAGCACGGGGGTGAGGAGCTCGGGGTCGGCGCCCGTCTGCTCGAAGAGGCCACGGATGAGCGGGCCACCGGTGGGGTCGTTCATCCAGTCGCCGATGGTGGAGTGTGCGGTGAGGGCCATGCTCTTTCTCCTTGCTCGGGTTTCGCAACGGTGCGTCTACTTATGTTCCAGTGTACGCCTCTGTACGCTCGAATGGTGCCCCGTCCTCGCAGTGAAAAGGCCCGCCAGTCCGTGCTGGAGGCGATGCGTCGTGCGCTCGCCGCGGACGGCTACGAGGCCGTGACGATCGAGGGTCTCGCCGAGTCGGCGGAGGTGTCGAAGCAGACGATCTACCGGTGGTGGCCGTCGAAGGCCGCGATTCTCGGGGAAGCGCTGCTCGAGGGGACCGTCCCTGGTTCGGATGTCGTCGTGCCGATGACGGACGACCTCGGCGCGGACCTGCGCGCGTGGTTCACGGCGGTGTCCGCGGGGCTGGCTCGGCCCGAGGGCGTGTCGCTGGCGCGGGCGCTCATCGAGGTGACGGCGGCGGACCCCGAGCTGGGGCTCGTGTTGAACGAGCGGCTGGCGGCGCCGATCCGGGAATGGGTGGCGGAGCGGATCGCTCGCGGGCGTGCGGACGGAGACGTGCGGGCGGATGTGGATGCCGCCGCGGTCGCGGACGAGTTCATCGCGATCGCCTCGTACTCGGCTCTGATCGGGCAGCCGTTGAGCGCGGAGCGGGTGGAGGAGACCGTGGTGCGGTTGCTCCGGGGGATCGCGGGGTGAGTGCGGGCTCTCGCCGACGGGCGCGGATTCGGCCGGGCTGGGCGCGCGCGGTATGCGGGGAGTTGGCGACCAACACGGGGGTTCGGCAGCAACTCAAGAATATTGCTATGCCCTCATATGTGTGATTAGTTCCTCTGCGTGAGAACAGTGCGAATCGCATCGTCGAAACGGACGTACTGCTCCGTCGTCATGGCCGGGTTTGGCCGTCAGCCTTCTGACTGCTGTTTCCCTCGGTTCTCTCCTCGGCCGAGCAGCTGGTCGTTCTCGCGGAGTGGGAGAGTCACCAGCGCTGTCGCGTACATGCAGATGGATTGCCGGTCGTTCGTCTACACGAGCGCCGGGTCCTTCGGACTGCATTAAGGAGTCAGGGTTGTGGATGCATCGCTCTTCAGCTGGTGGGGTCTTTTCGTCAGCGCTGCCGTGGTTGTCGCGATTCTCGTCAGCGCATACTTCCTCGTGCGCGGCGTTGCCCGATTCGTCCAGCGTCGGACGGATGGGCGCATGCAGACGCACCGTTCACGTCGCGATCGGTGAGCGCCGCCAGGAGTGGACGCTGTGGGCAGCCCTCGAGTGCGGAGCCAGTGGAGGAGACCGTGGTGCGGTTGCTGCGGGGGATCGCGGCGCAATCCCCGTCTTTGCGTGGTCGGTGCGTGAGCCTGATCTCATTTGTTGTGCGAGCGCAGTGAGTGGAACCGACCGCGTCGCAGCGCCGCCGGTACCTATGTTGAGGAGTCCGACTGCCGTCCGCCCGCCGGTTTCGTGGGTGAGGAGCGTTGTCGGAGGGTTGTGATCACGATGCGTGCCACGAGGATGGTGCCGCCGACGACGAGGGCGACGATCGTGAGCCAAGCGAGTAGCGCAACGATGTCGAGGCCGCTTCCGAACATGAGTGTCCTTTCCGATTCAGCCCGTGAGGTTCAATAGGTGGTCACAGTGGTGCCGCTGACTCGGATGCCAGAGGCGCCTTTCGTGGTGACCCACCCTGCGTTCGCCGAGTACGAGAGCTCGGCCCAGGCCGGTCCGGCGCTGCTCTGCGTGGCCCTCTTGATGCTCCCGGAGCGGGTGCAGGAGCCGGCGACGTTGTCGCAGGTCAGTGACCGCATGTCGCGCACCTTCGCCTGCCCTCGAGAGCTCGTCTGATAGTCGATCACGAAGGTCGCGCTGCTGATGATGTCGTAGATGCCGACACGGCACCCCACCTTCCAGCCTCCGGCGTTCTGGCACCCGCTTATCGAAGAGCGGGGTGCCGGGCCAGTCGGTTTTGCGGAGGCCGTCTGGATCTCGGTCCAGCTTCGTGAGCCGTCGGCGAAGATGTCGATCGTGCGCACGCCCGTCGCGGTGCGCTCTCTGACGGTTTCGACTGGTGCCTTTCCGCTGAGTGAGTCAGGGGCGATGCCTGCCTCGATCTTCTCTATGAGTGCATCCTGGGTCCCGGAAGCAATGCCTCCGCTCGTCATCTTCGCGCGGATCGCTGTCTCCTGGCTTTCCGTGAGAACGTCCGTACTGGCCGATGCCGCGGATGCTCCGGCGAGCGAAACAGTCGCCACGACGGTCGTGGCGAACAGCATTGAGAACGGGGAGTACATCTTCATGAGTCCTCCTGAGAGCGTGTCCCTATCGCACGTATATGAGATATGTAAGTCCCCATGTGAGGTCTGATGCAATATATTCGACGACGTCGTGTCAACTCCGGCGGCTGCTCCGCTGCTGACGACCTGAGGAGAAGGACGATGACTCTCGGAATCGGCAACGAGTTTCCGGCCTGCGCGTTGACAGTTGCCCTAGGGTCCGAGACCCGTGCGCAGGCTCCGGCCGTGAGGATCGAAGGCCACAGGGAGCCGGGGGGTGCAGGCTAGGTCGATGCCGAGGAGATGTCGTCAGCGTGCTGGGAGTATGACCGTCGCTCGCGTTCCGTCGGAGCGGTGCGTGCGGCATCGCGAAACGCGGAGCTCGCTTCATCGTCGCGCTTGAGGCGCTGCAGGAGATCTCCCCGAACCGCTGAGTAGAGGTGGTGTCCTCCCAGCGAGCTCTCGAGCGCCTCCGTCAGCGCAAGGGCTTCGGCCGGTCGTCCCGCGTTCGCGACGGCGACCGCACGGTTCAGGCGGACGAACGGCGATGCATCCACCTGCTCCAGCACCCCGTAGATGTCGGCGATGCGGGTGTGGTCGATCTCCGTCCCTGGGGCGGGGCGGACATATTCGGCCGCGACGGTGGCGCGGATGAGGTGCCGTCCGCCGGGGATTCCCGCCCGTGCCGCCTCCTCGACGGCGTCATCGAGAAGCCGTAGCCCTTCCTCGATCTCGGAGACATCCCACAGTTCGCGATCCTGTTGGTCGAACGGCACGGACAGGCCGTCGGGCGTCGTGCGCGCCGCGCGGCGGGAGTGCTGAAGGAGCAGGAGGGCGAGAAGCCCCGTGAACTCGAGTAGTGCCGGGGAGTCCGAGGGGAGCAGCTGCCGGCACAGCCGAGCAAGTCGAATGGCCTCGGCGCCGGGGTCGGGCTGCAGGGTCGGATCGGAATACCCGATGGTGAACAGAGCGGACAGGACCTCGCAGACGCTGGCACTTCGACTGTCGAGCTGCGCGGCATCCGGAACGCGGTACGGGATGTTCGCGTGCGCGATCTTGGCCCGCGCCCGCACGAGTCTCTTCTCCATTGTCGCGGGTGCGACCGCGAAGATCGCGGCGAGCTGTTCGATCGACACGTTCAGGACGGTGCGGAGCGTCAGCGCCGCGCGGGCCTCCAAGGTCAGTGCGGGGTGGCAGGCGGTGAAGATCAGCTTCAGCCTCTCGTCCCCGTGCGGGAACGCGTCGTCGTGGTCGTCGGATCCCGGGGCGATATCGGTGCCTTCGTGCGGCTCGTGCTCCAGGCGAGCCACCGCCCGCCGCTCGGCGTCCGCGTGCCGGACGAGGTCGATCGCGCGGCGGCGGGCGACGGTCGTGACCCAGGCGGCGGGGTTCGCCGGAACCCCGTCGCCTGGCCACCGTTCGACCGCTCGGGCCAGAGCGTCCTGCACGGCGTCTTCCGCGAGAGTCCAGTCGTGGACTGTGCCGATCACGCTCGCGACCACGCGGCCGTACTCGGTCGATGCCACGTGCCGCACGGCAGCCAAGGCATCCGGAGGCGTGCCCGGCGGCTCCTCCGGGGTGGTCACATCGTCGCCCCGAGCGGCCACACGGGGCGCACTTCCACTAGGCCGAACCGGGCCATCGGGTGTGCGGCGGCGATCTCGATCGCGGCGTCGAGGTCGTCGGCGTCGATCACGTCGAACCCGGCGATCCATTCGCGGCTCTCGGTGAACGGTCCGTCGGCCACGATCCGCTCGCCGGCTCGGACGCGCACGGTCGTGGCGTCTTCGACAGGCCGCAGACGGTCGCCCAAGACGTAGGAGCCGCTATCCTGCAGCGACGCCACCCACTCCCCGGCGTTGTCCTCGGCCTCGATGTAGGGCTCAGCGGTCGGGTCGGTGCAGATGAAAAGTACGTAGCGCATGTGTTCTCCTCAAGGTCTTTCTACATCCACTTACCCAGACGACGGACGACCACCGGCGCACAGGACACAGATTTGGAAAATGACGGACCACGCCGAAGTCGCTGGACTCCGGTGGGTGCGCCTCAGAAGTCCCCTTCGGCCACCTGGAAGCCGGCCAGCCCGCGAGACCGCCACATCTCGACCACGCTGCGGCGATCGTCGACCACACGATCACGGTGAAGTGCGGTTCTATGTGGGCGTCTCAAGATCGGATTCCGGAATACAACGCCTGACGGACGCCAAACTCCTGGAATCTGGGTCCGCATTGTGCGAGCGTTCAGGTCGAAGCACACAAGGGCGGGTCCGCACGGAGAATCTTGAGGAGTTCCGCATGAAGCGAGCACAACAATCACGCACGTCATACCTCGCCCTGGGCGCCTTTGTGGCTGGAGCGTTGATGCTCGCGGTGGTCAACCCCGCTTACGGTGACGACCAGGGTCCCCTTGATGCGCTTGAGGGCGCGGACCAAACTTCCGTTGAAAGCGCAGTCGATATGCCGGTGACTCGTGAAGGCCTGGCTGGGACGCTCGGGGGCATATCGTTGTCGGTCCCCGCCGACCCAGCGCGCGGGGTGTCCGTCGCGGTGGGGACCGGCGAGATCGCGATTGGGCTGCCGTTCGCGAGCGCGGCGAGCGACGGAGTCTCTGAGGCACCAGGGACGATGACGTTCGACAACAACAATGGAACAGACACGGTGGCCGTCGTCCAAGATACCGGGCGGCTCCAGGTGGCGACCGTCTTGAACGACTCTTCCGCGCCAACTTCGTATGAGTATCCGATTGACTTGCCGGCCGGCGCCTCGTTGCTGCCTTCCGGCGAGGGATTCGATGTGGTGGAGAACGCCACTGGAGAAGTTCTCGGTGCGTTCGCTGAGCCATGGGCTCGAGATGCGGACGGTCGTATGGTTCCGACAAGATACGAGATCAAGGGTTCGAGCGTTGTCCAGGTTGTCGAACATCAGAGCGCAGACTACGCATACCCCGTGGTCGCTGATCCGACGTACACGACGTCTGTGATCTACCTGAGCCGCACCCAGGTCACCAGCATGTACAAGGGTCTGAAGAATCTCAACAACATTTGCGGGCTATTCCCGATCCCCTATCCAGCGAGCATCACATGCGCTGGGCTTGCGCCGTCGGCAGAAGTCGAGAAAGCATACTGGCAGAAGCTGCGGATCAAGGTGACGTACTACAACTGCGGCTTCAACTACTGCAGCTACACGACCTTCAAAGCAGTCAAGTAGGACGGGAGGCAATTATGCGCATCAAGGAACCTTCAGCGCAGGTGGGGTACCTGCTTGTCGTTGTGATCGTCATCACGCTCGTCCTTGTTCCCCTGAGTATCGCGAGCTTCGATCTCGGATTCGTCTGGGCGGTCGTGGCGCTCGTTGCTGCCGTGGTCGTGGCGGCCAGAACGTTTCGTGGCCGGGGAGAGCCGGACAGTCGCCGACCCTGGTGGAAAATGACCAACACGCGTAGCACGAGCGTCGCGCTCACCCTGCTCTTCCTCTTTCAGGCGATGTACGCGTCTGTCGCAGCGTCGCAGTCACCGAATCCACCTCTCGTGCTCGTCGGCGGGGTGGCGTTGTTCATCGTTGCGGCCTTCTATCTGAACTCGGCGATCAGAATGGGGGCGGACTCGCGGTCGGCGTAGCGCTTGCGGGCGGTTGGGGGGATCATCGCCGCTTCGGTCAATCCGCGCGCTCGTCTCGCGACCGCGCAACTAGGCTTCGAGCGACCCGCTACGCCCTGCCTCTATCCGCCCATCCGTGAACCGTGCCTGCGCCCGGTCGTGCCGCTTGCCGACGGGGACGAGCTCCGTGGCCTTCGGCAGCCCCATTGGCTTCGTCGAGACGTAAACGCTTTCGGCGGTGTCGACGCGGAAGGTCTCGTGCCAGACACCCACCGCTCCTGGAGCCTTGCGGGCTGCGCGGTTGAAGGCGGTCCAGGCGGGGCGGTGCTGCTGGTTCGGGCTGGACGCGTAGGCGTAGAGCTTGTCGACGGATGACCAGTACTGCACGACGTAGGGCCCGCCCGATCCGAAGAGCAGGTGGTAGCCGAGCATGCCCGAGTCGGGGTCGGTGCTGAGTTCGCGCAGCATCCCCGGCATGGCGAAGAAGGCCGGCATCCACAGGTCGGGGCGCCACCAGCGGTTGATCTGCATCCCGATGTGGAACACGACGAGCTCGCCGTCGTGGCGGTGGGTCATGCGGCCCGTGATGACTTTTGACATGATGTCTCCTTGATTGGATAGTTTCACTATCCATAATGGATAGCGCTACTATCGAAGTCAAGAGGTGGCCATGAGAATTTCCGAACTGTCAGCCCAGACCGGCGTGACTGTGCCGACGATCAAGTACTACCTGCGCGAGGGACTGCTGCCCGAGGGTGAGCGGTCGTCTGCGACTCAGGCCGCGTACGGCGAGAAGCACGTGGAGCGGCTGCGGGTGATCCGGGCGCTGCTCGACGCGGGGGTGAGCATTGCCGAGACGCGGCGGGTGCTCGGGGCGCTGGATGATCCGCCGGAGAGTGCGCACGAGCTGCTGGGGGCTGCGCATGCGGCGATCACTCCGCCGGTGGAGGAGTCGTTGGACCTGACTGACGCGGAGGCGCACGCCGCCCAGCTCGGGTGGAAGCCGGGGATGTGCGACCCCGCGGTGCTGCATGCGGTCGCGCGGGCACTGCAGGGGTTGGAGCGCGTCGGGTTCACCGTTCCGGATGCGGCGATGGCGGAATACCTCGCGAGTGCGCGGCGGATCGCGGATGCGGAGATCGCGGGGGTGCCGGGGGAGTCTGCGGAAGCCGCGGTGCGGTACGTGGTGTTGGGGTCGGTGTTGGTGGAGCCGTTGTTGCTGGCGTTGCGGCGGGTGGCGCAGCAGGTGAGCTCGGGGGAGCGGTTTGGGGGAGGCTGAGGGCTGACGCGCTCAGTAACCGACGAGGAGCACACCCGAGAAAGGAAGCCGGAACCGGTCGGAAGCGTAGATGGCAGACAGCTGGTCGCGAGTCCGAGCGAATGCGCTCGTGCTGGTAGACCCGTAGCGGTACGTTGACGGCGTCATTAGCACCATGTACTCGGCGTCGAGTAACAAGGACATGCGGATGATGTCACGGTAGTCGGCGTTTCCCATCGCTCCCCGACCAGCTTCGACCTCGACCGCAATGCCCAGTTCGTCGTGGAAGGCGTCGATCTCGTAGGACACCTCTGCGCGACCGTTATCGCCGAAAAGCACCGGTCTCCGGATGCGCTGTGTCGCAAGCTTTCCGGATTCCACTACGTAGCCAAGGTGTTCCATCCCTGGGCGGAGAACGGACAGCACATAGTCACTGGTGAGGCGGTCGTCATCTGTCGGGCGCGACGGTTCCGTGTCGATAACTGTCCGCGCGCTAGACACCACTTCGATGAGTGCTACTGCCCAGGCTGGCGGTCGAGCGTTGCGCGGAAAATAGCTCCAGGCGGGGTAGTTCATTGCGGGTCTCCAGTCATGGCTTCAACTCGCTCATGGAGCCGTGTCGAGCAAGGGTGATGTCTGTATCGCGATTCGGAGGCGCTCGCGAAGATGAATGTCACACACGTAGATGTACGTTCCACGCATCCCGCGCGTCAACAGCACCCCATAGATGTTCCGGATGAACGTCAGCAGGTCATCGTCTCCGAATGCATCCTTCAGGTGCCCGGTGTTCTCCTTGCCCTTCTTGTCCCGATAGCTCTCGCGATCCGCGACGATCTGCCCGGTCGCCGGGTCGAGGCGGAGGTCCGGCCCGATGATGACACCGGCATAGTTCAGGTCGTACCCCTGAACGGTGTGGATGGAGCCAACCTCTTCGAGTGACCCTTTCGAGTTGATCCAGTCCTTGTCGGTGCGGTTCCATCGCATCCGCTCGCCATCGAGTTCGATGTCAAAGGCATCCGGGTCCTTCTTCGACACCCAATCCCACGCATAGCCTGCGACGAGGCGCGAAAGACCGACCTCAGCATCCTTCCGCCGGATGGCGTCGCGCATCTCTCCGAGGTTGTCGAAGAGGCGGAGCTCATACTCGCCGAGGTCAGGGAGCGACGGCACTTCATCCCGAAGCAGGGCGCGGACGAACTCGACGTAGTCTGCGCCAGCCTGCACGCGCATCTGGGTCGTCAGGCGGAAGAAGCGATGCGCATCCTTAGCCCCGGTGATCTCGACCTTTAGCGCCGCAGGGGACAGATCATGAGGGCGCACGCTCTGCTCTCCGTCGACGAGTAGGAGCTGATGTTTGCTCCGCGCCTTGATCCAGTCGAGCTGGGTGTACTGAGGATCGTCGCTTCCGAACAGCGCCTCGTTGATCGCGCGGAACTTCTTATTCTGCACACCTGATGCTTGGTTGGCTCGCTGCCCGAGTCGGTGGGTCTCGTCGACAAGGACGAGGTCGTAAGCCTCGTTCGATTCACCGAGCTGGAACGGCGACATCACCATCGAGGCATCGAGCTTGGACGTCTTCTTGAAAACCTTCTTCACCGACATCCGCAGAGACTGCTGTGGGATCACGAGCGCCATACGAAGCGTCTTGAGCAGCTCGCGATTCTCGGGGACGAAGAACTCCGAGAACATCGAGTCCGGTTCCACCCCGTCGCGGTCGTCGTAATCGCGGATGTCGGCGAGCAACTTCATCAGGAAAATCGCGATGATCGTCTTCCCTGTTCCCGGGTTGCCCTGTACAACGAGTGTGGACCGAGCCCCGGGGTCGTGGAGGTCTTCGAGCAGACCCTCCAGGATGTCCATGATCGCGATGCCCTGGTCGTCGGTCAGCGCTTTGAAGGGCGAGAGCTTGAACAGGTCGGAATTCTCGATCTGGGGGATACTCCGCGAGAAAAGTCCCTCTGCTCGCAGCGCCTCGAACACGTCACGGAACGACTCGCGGTAGAGGGCGCGGTCGTAATACTGAGCATCAGTCAGACCGTCGTTGCCATTGAGGATGCGGTATTGGCCGTCCCCCGAGAACCAACGAATGAGATGCGATTCCAGGTCGAGACAGACTGACTTGTTGAACGTGTGATCCACGACGACGCGAATCGATTCAAGCGACTCGTATTTCTTCGAGCCGGCGAGGTGCTGACGCATCCGTGTAGCGGCGCTCACCGTCTCACCGACGTAGAGCCCGGGCGAACTGCGCTGGGCGTCGCCTTCGATCACATAGACAACCGGCCAGTTGGTGTGCCGGGTGTCGTCGCGCGCCCACGTATCAACAGCGTCACGACGGAAAGGGAGGCGCTGGATGCTGAAATCTGTCACTCCGGCGCCTCGGAAAGCTTCGT
This sequence comes from Microbacterium algeriense, assembly GCF_008868005.1. Lineage (GTDB taxonomy): Bacteria > Actinomycetota > Actinomycetes > Actinomycetales > Microbacteriaceae > Microbacterium > Microbacterium algeriense. Next base: position 9,192 of record NZ_WAAO01000001.1, on the reverse strand, counting down.
GTACTTCGTCATGCGGCCCTTGGCCAGCTCCACCGGATACTTCGCCTTCGTCGACTCCAACTTCTTCATGACGATCTCGTCGAGGTCAACGCCGATCTTGTTCGCGAGGTGGATGCAGTAGGTGACAACATCTGCGAGCTCCGCTTCGACCTGTTCTTGGTCGACGTCAGCGGACCACTGGAAGCACTCGAGGAGCTCGCCGGCCTCGATCGAGATGCTCTTGGCGAGGTTCTCAGGCGAGTGGAACTGATCCCAGTCCCGTTCGGCGACGAAGTTGCGGAGCGCGGAGATCGTGGTTGAGGACGGCACGCGACCGACGGTATCAGCCGCGAAGGTCGCTAATCCACACCTTCTCCCGCACTGGTGCTCTTAGCCCCAATCGTGTCGGAGGGGCACAGGCGGTGTCCGGTTAGCGGTCATCAGCCTCCGTCGGTTGAAGCGTATCGACCGCAGAGGCTGCCAACAGCTCCGCCTCGATCGAAGCCTCGAACCGTTGCCTTATCAAGTCGACATTAAGATCAGGGATCCCAATGCGACCTGCGTAGTGGCTGTGTTGGGCCAACAGTGCCTCAGCAAATGGTCCCGCCAACGAGGCAACTGCGCGATATTCGGCGATTCGAGATATTGGCTCCGATGCCAAGTGTTGGAGATCCACAACAAGGTCGGGGATGTCCCGGAAAGCCGGTAGATACGAGAACCGGCTGTGAGTCGCAGTCAGGATGTCGCGCCGCAGAATGCTCCAATTGGACTTGTCATCGATCTTCTTCGCCCATGCCTTATATTTATCAGCGTCTTCCACGGGGGTCGCGGCGGCGAGTACGACCCTTTCGGCGTTCGGTATGCCATCCTTACGGGGAATGAAGTCGCAGGCCGGGGTCAGGACGATCCACCAGGTAGCATCTCCCTCCCCTCCGCGCATTAGCACGTCTCCTGGTGCGCGGTGCTCCGCTGCAGGCGGATAAACATATCGATGATGCGGATGCGATGTGAACTGTTCGTTGTTCTTGGCTTCAAGTACGCGCGCCAATCGGCTGATGAGAACCTGCGAGAGCGAAGCCTCATCGGGGGTGCCAGAATACTCATCCCAATTGGGTGCCAGCTCGTCCCACATGTGTTGGCGGAGCACCTCCGAGACGGAGGCTTCGATCGCTCGCATGGCGTGGGCGGCATGACTCTTGACAGCCTCTCGGATCAGCAGCGGAACTTGGTCGAGCGCCGTCTTCTTGGCAACCGTCACAAACGGTGGCTTGACTTTATCGGCAACGTGGTCCGGAAGGGCAGTCCAAAAGACAATGGGGATAAACCGAGCCCCACGAATATTGGTAAAGGTCCGTTGGCCCGCGTCGTCATCGTCGCCTGCGGCATCTTCGCGGCGTAGATCCAGAACGATCAGGTCATATCCACCTGTGCTAGCTCGCTCATATCCCCGATCAAAATCATTCTCGACGTCAAGGGCAATCGACATCTCTTTATCGTCTTCGAAAGCATCAAAGATTTCGGCCCGTGCGAGCTCCGCCAGCTCGATATTGTCCTCGATCAAAAGGATCTTAACAAGTTCGTTACTCATGAGCGCCTCCTGAAAATAGCCTCAAAGGTCGCACCTTCGAACTGGGGATTATCGACCAGTCGTAGGTCGCCGTCGTACACGTCCTGAACCAAGCTTCCTGCGATGCTCAAGCCAAGCCCGATTCCGTCAGGCTTCGTTGAAAAGTAGGGATCGAAGATCAGATCACGAACGTCATCCTCGACTCCGGGACCCGTGTCTCCTACAAACACCGACAGTGACGCATCGGCATTCCTGACGGCGCTCACTCGTACCTTCCTTGGCGAGTCCGGCCGATTGGTGGAAGTCCAGTAGAGTGCATTACCGATGAGGTTGGCGAGGACCGTCAGCATCTCAGATTCATCGACCGTAACTTCGAAGTCGTGGACGTCCGCACTTAACTCGATTCCACGCTCTTCGGCGTCAACTCGATGGATGGCAACGGCTCGCTCAAGTATGTCAGCGATCTGCGTTTGTCTGGGGCGACCACGTTTTCTTCCACCAAAAGGTTCAATGCGACCGAACAACTGATCGATCTGATTCGCTTGATCCATGGTCCTTGCGAGCGCCTCATCTGCAACTTGGAGACGCTCCCGGCAAGGCACTGCTTCTTTCGCGAGCTCCCGTCGGCGGATACGTGCTCTAGCGATAATCTGAGCAACGATAGTGCGGCCGTCATGTAGAACATTGTCGACCAGCGAGCCGAGCGTCGCGAGGCGTGAATACCTCGATAAGACTTGCTGAACTTCCTCGACTCCGGCTTGGATCGCGCGGTCCTTCTCATCGAGAAGTCCCATGATCTGCTTGTCGCCTGGGTGTTTCGCTTCAATCGCATCCCGTAGGGTTGTGAGCTCGAACCTGTCGAAAAGTCCACCTCTGGTCGAAGCGGGCTTCTCTGCTCTAGGTCTGGCCGCATAGCGCCTGACTTCGAGCATAGATAGTGCGGCACGAATTATGGTTCGAAGATCGTCATATGCGGGGCCGTCGAGCAAGCCCTCTCTATTGGATTGGTCACGCAGCAGCGGATTGCTATCCGCGGCGATGAACACGTGTCCAATTATCTGATTGTTCGAGACTGCCAACGTTGGATTTTGAACTCGCCTTATGTCTAGGCGCAGCCAATCATCATCTTTTTCGCCAAAGGGGAGGACGCGGAAGCCGTCACGGTAGACGCTAACGCCCGCAACTTCATTAAGATCGGCCCGAAAACCTCTGAGATTCGCTGCGATGAGCGCCGTCCCTGACCGCTCGGCCGCAGCCACAGTCTTGTCAAAACCTTGCCGATCTCGATCCCAGACGCTTAGCTCAAACTGAAAACCTCCGCACAGGGGGGCGCGACGGTCACTTACCCAAAGAGCCTTCTCCTCAAGCGTCTCATCGATTTCTGGCGCGAGCTGCTCATATCGAAGCGTTGCCACACCACTTTCGTCCACGTCCCCTGAAAGACGGTAGTGGGGCTGCTGGAAGTCTTGCGGGGGTTGAACGGATCCGGAGAACTTCTCAAGCTCATCAACTGTAGAAACGAAGTCAAGGTGAATTACAAAATCTGACTCCGGCGATTCCAAGTGAGCGGGTCGAGGGCGGACCAGCCGCGTAAGTGAGGTTCGCAGCTCAGCGACGTCCTCTTCGGTCCAACTACGGTTCAACTTCTCGATTCGAAGTAGAGTCCCGCTACCACTGTGCCATTCTTCGGCATTGCTGGCGAAGATCTCGCTCGCAGTGCCATTGGGTGCAAATAGATCGCTACCGCCAATCTCCCAAGCAAGATCGATTTCGTCGAGGAACGCGCCCTCGCGATCGAAGTCCGCCCAATCGACGAGAAGCTCCACTTCTTGTGCGTCCCCTCTCCGAGTTATCAAGGAGAGCTCGCTGCCGATACGCGCAGACGCTAAGCGTCCAATTCCTTTTTCTCCGAGAACGCGTCGCCCGCCGTCGCTGTGCGTGCGCTTCTGCTTGTTGTCGGTGGCGATCTCAAGCCACGCTGATTCCACCGTTTCGGCATCCATGCCAGTGCCGTCGTCCCAGACTTCGATCCGCCCGTCGGTGGGGGTGAGGGGCCCGATAAATCGGACCACCACGTTCTTGGCATCGGCGTCGAACGAGTTCTTGACGAGTTCTATGATCGCGACTTTATCGTTGCTGATTAGGTCGTTTCCGAGCGTTCGTAGGAGTCGCGCGCGGGGTCTAAGCCTGCCTCGACCCGAGCTGTCTGTGGTTGCCACCCTCTACCCCTTCGGAAACGATTGATCCGTTCTACCGCACGCTATCGGGTTTCTTCGGTCCGCGCGTCAAAATTCTGACTCGGCGCGAATTCTCGGTGCTGCAGCGATGTCCACGTGGCGTAACGCACACATCCGTAGTGCCGCGTTCTCACCGACGCCCACTAGCTGGGCCGCGGCTACCTTTACGTCAGTATGGAGCCCCCGCAGATGCGAAGGAAGGCGCATCAACGTTGTGACTGCCTTGCCCACGTGAGCGTTCACAACAAGCTCGGGTCCGCCTTGCAGGATCGACATGACTCGGCGTTGAGAAGGTCGCATGTGTTCAAGGAGGTCATCGGGGGTTGCAGGCGCGTCGGTTCGACGGACTGACTCTCTCAGTCCTCGTACGAGTATTCGGCGTCCGCGGCTCAAACGATCGGTCGGAAGGGCCGTGAGCTGCTCGAGGCCTAGGGACGATTGTGATCCGATCGGAGTCATGATAGCTCGAGCCAGGTCAGGCGATAGCCGCTGAACATCGAGCAATGCGGCCAGCGCGGAAGCCATCGGGGTCATTCGGTGGCCGGGATAACGCCACCAGAACGTCTCGCGGTCGTGCATTGCCCAATTGGTTAGCCCGTTTCGGAGCGCGGTGATTTCTACCTGGGCGACCGGCGCGCTGCCTTCACGATCGGCTGCGGCTTCCGCGACTGCTTTGCCGAGCATCGGAGGGACTGCGTTGCCGATCTGTCGGAACGCATCACTCCGTGTTCCGGAGAATCGAAAGCTGTCGGGAAAGGTTTGAATTCGGGCGGCTTCCCTGACTGTAAGTGTGCGGTGCTCTCCAGGGTGGATGTACCAGTATCCGTCCTTAGCGATGTGCGCGGTGATTGTTCTGCTCAAATCGTCCCAGTCGAGCCGCTTGTACTTGTCGTTGAAGGTGTCGGAACGGTATCGACGAAGGTGCTCGGGCAGGTCTGAGTACAAAGTGCGGGGTGTCATCAGCTCAAATGCTTCACGATCGTCACTGCGCACGGGGCGGGTCATGTGGTCGAAAACCAGGGGGCCGGCATCTCCGCGTAGTTGCCTTGCAAATTCGGAGAGGGCTTCTCCGACGTACGGGAGTTCTCTTGCACCGGTGGTGGCCCCGAGCTTCGGAAGATCACTGATGGCATCGCGAACATTCACGCGATCACTCTGGGGCTCGGGCCATCGGGGAGCGCCATCCTTCCGTGCTTGAAGGATGAAGCGCTTTCGATGCTGTGGCACGCCGTGCCGCCATGCGTCGAGGAGCCGGTAGTCCACCGAGTAGCCCGACCGTTCTAGGATGTCGGCAATGGTCCGGATCACGAGTAGGTCATCACCGATTGCCATGTCGGGAACGTTTTCCATGATGACCGCGCGCGGCCGCAGCGCAAGAACGACGTCAACAAACGAGCGCCAGAGCTCGCGCCGATGGTCATCTTCCTCTCTTGCGCCCTGATTCACGAGACTGCGAATCTTCGCGCGCCCGGCTCGGCTGAATGGCTGGCATGGTGGGCCACCGACTATCAAGTCAAGGTCGATCTCGCGCAATTGTGAGATAAGCTCGCGCACTTGCTCGGGGTCACTCATGTCTTTGTGGATCGCTAGTCCTGGAAAGTTGGCTTGATGTGTCTCGAGAGCGCGGCGGTCGTGATCGACGGCTGCGACGACGGTCCAGCCGGCAGCCTGGACCCCGAGGCCGAGTCCACCTGCCCCAGAGAAGAGGTCAAGAGCCAACGGTCGGCCCGCGGACTTTTCGTCGCTGCACCAGGAAGCGAATGCGTCTTCGTTGGGTGCGGATTCATGGCGGTCCAGCGCTAACGGCGCGGAACGCTCAAGCTTGACTCCATACTCCGCCAAGGACATCCTCTCGGTGCTCAACTCCAGGAGAACATCTGCGTCACTTCTGGGCGAAACGACGCACCGCTTCTCTGAACCAATTCAACACTGTGTTCGAGCTCAGTGCGAACCGCGCTTGATCGGTGTGAACCATCTCAACAAGGTGCGTATCTTATCCCGTGTTAGGTTGCCATAGGTCCGCCGGCAGCAGCTTCGTAGTCCTGAGTGTACTTCGACCTCGGCCTCAGTCGCTTGGCCTTGGTGTCGATCGCGGTGGGAACTGCAACGTGCTAGACGGGCCGCAATCGCCCTTGTCCTGTTCCGCCTACTCGAACCCACCCGTCAACCGCCCGTGCATGGTTCCGCTCGGGTCGTTCATCCCGACGATCTCCACCGTCTTCCCCAACGCTTGATACTTCGTCTCAATCGCATCCAGCGCAGCAACGGTCGACGCATCCCACACATGCGATCCCGTCAGATCAATCACCACCCGAGATGGGTCGGATGAGTAATTGAACAACGTCGTCAGATCATTGCTCGAAGCGAAGAACAACTCCCCCTCCACGACGTACGTCACAACGTCCCCAGCCGAAGACAAGACCCGCGACACGGAAACGAAGTGCGCCGCCCGCCGCACGAACAGCACCGACGCGACCAGCACTCCACCCACAACCCCGACCGCCAGGTTATGCGTGATCAGCACCAGCACCACCGTCGCCACCATCACGAACGTCTCGCTCTTCGGCATCCGCTTCAGCGTCGACGGACGCACGCTGTGCCAGTCGAACGCCCCGATCGCCACCATGATCATCACGGCCACCAGCGCCGCCATCGGAATCGTCCCGACGAAGTCGCCGAACACCACGACCAACAGGAACAGGAAGATGCCGGCGCAGAACGTCGAGATGCGGGTCCGCGCACCAGACGCCTTCACGTTGATCATCTTCTGACCGATCACCGCGCACCCGCCCATGCCGCCGAAGATCCCGGACAGCACGTTCGCGACGCCCTGCCCCCACGATTCACGCGTCTTGTTCGAGTGGGTGTCGGTGATCTCGTCGACGAGCTTCGCGGTGAGCAGCGACTCCATGAGCCCGACCAGCGCCACCCCGAGCGCGAACGGCGCGATGATCGTGAACGTCTCCGCCGAGCACCCCGAGCACCACTTGGAAGATCCCGGCGAGGATGACAGTCGCGATGAAGTAGTCCAGTCCGTACATCGGCGCGACCGGTGCGATCACGAGCGCCACGGCTCCGGTCGCCGCGGTCACCATCGCCGGACGCCCGCCGAGGAACGCGATCGAGACCGCCATGATGAACGACGAGAACAGCCCCACCTTCGGGTCGACGCCCGCGATCACCGAGAACGCGATCGCCTCGGGGATGAGCGCGAGGCCGACGACGAGTCCGGCCAGCACCTCGCGGGTCAGCATCCGCGGACTCTTCAGCGCGGTCAGGACAGAAGGGTTCGCCCGATAGCGGGCACGATCATCGACCGTCGTTGCAGACATGGAGCTCCAGGGGAAGGCGCCTCAGAGAAAGAGGCAGACGCTCCAGCGTAAGGCGGACCCGCTTCAGTCGCAGGCGATCCCGTCACCGTCGCGGTCGAGCTTGTACTCATCCCAGCCGACCACCTGCAGCGGCCCCCGCACATAGGCCGGCCCGTCGCCGCTCCCGCCTGCGCAATCCACATCCGACGCGATCGGCACGCACACTCCTGCGTAGCTCGAGTGGCACTGCTCTGCGGGCTGCACCAGAGGCACCGGTGCGGGAGCGGGCTGTCGCGTCCCGTTCGACGTGACCTCATTCACCGGGGCGACGGTGACGACCTCGCCGACGACCTCGCGCGACGCCTCAACCCCGTCGATGTACGTCACGCGGTAGGTGGTGACCTTGGTGCCGTCGACTCCCGCGGTCGTGACGGCGGTCTGCCCGACGTCGAGCTGCGGATCGTCGACCGTCGTCCGCTCGAACGGAATCGCCGTCGACTCCTCGAGGTCCTCGAAGGTCGTCGGCTTCGGTGAGGGCGTCGGCTCCTCGGTCTCTGCAGGCGTCGGCTTCTCGGTCGGTGCAGACACGAACGGCTTGGCATCCGATGACGATGATTCTGAACCCGTCGAGTCCGAACCCGGACCGCCGAGAGCGGCGTTCGCCCCCGTGCCCACGAACATCAGCACGAAGGCGATCCCGAGGGCAGCCCATGCCGCCCCGCGGGAGCGCACGCGAAAGAGTTTCGCCGAGCCACGAACGATGCCGTAGATGGCGACGAAGAAGAGGACCAGCCCCGCGAGCATCATGATCACGCCCAGGCTGCGGGTGAGCAGGAGGACCGCGAGGACCACTGCTCCCACGATGAGGATGATCTTCCACCGAGAGGACTTCGCCGCTGCGGGAGTGGCCTCGGCAACGCCCGCGGCGACAGCTACCGCCGGCGCCTGGCCTAGAGGCGCGGTGTGCGTCGTCCATTGAGTGCCATCCCACCACCGCTGCTGCTGTGCGGGGTGCTCGGGGTCGGCATACCAACCTTGAGGTGCTGCGGGCATCGTTGCCGTCCTTCTCCATGGTCTATGGCCGAACAATACCGATATTCCGGAGGCGCGCACAGAACGGACAAGTGCCGGCGCCGACAACCCACCCTTCCTTCTCTCCACCCCGTGCGCCATCATGAGACGACCGCGCCCACGGAGGAGCCTCCATGTCACTCGCGCAGACCCCGCCGGAAACCAGTGCCGTCACTGGACTCCCCGGCGTCGCGATCGTCGCGAAGATCCGCCGAGTCCTGATCGTGGCCGTGATCGGCGCACTGGTGTTCCCCACCCTCATGGCTGCAAGTCGCAGCTACTGCCCTGGCGGCATCGACGGGAGCGGTGGGTTCATCGATGCGTCTGGGCAGCCGACGGACGAAGCCCCCGTGTGCATCGAGCTGGCGCTCGCGCCAAGCCCTCTGGTCTACGTCGGTATCGCCGCGATCGTGCTGCTCACACTCGGCCGCTTGATGAAGGCGAACGATGAGGCCGCTGCGCTCCAGACACTGAACCGGGCTGTCATCGGAATCGTGGTGCTCGTGGGCATCGGCGTCGTGGTCTCGCACCTCTGGTTCTCCCTCATCCCCATGGAGAGCTTCACCGCACACTCCTGGTCCATCGTCCACCCGTTCCCCTTCGGCACCATTGACGTCACAACCACACCCCTGATCGTCGAGTGACGCGCGCCAAGAGCAGAGGATCGGCGGCCGATCTCCCCGCCGCAGACTGCGACACGCCCGGCGGTCAGCCCTGATTTGCCGGATCCCCAGAACCCACGTAACTTATTACTTGTTCGCCCCAAACGGTTGAGCGGAGGTCCTCGGACCGGCTCCCGTCAAGCAGCTAACACCTCCCGAATCCCAGACACTCACTGAGTGAACAGGATGAAGGATCTGGTCCGTTCCCACGGTCAGGCCGAAGAAATTCGGACTTGACAACGGCGGCGAGATTAGTAAGATAGAGAAGTTGCCCTGCGGGCCTGGTTGTGATGACTGGGTCGTGGGAGCATCCGATCCTTGAGAACTCAACAGCGTGCACTTGTCAAATGCCAAATTATCCTCGT